>NZ_JABFCN010000048.1 GCF_013087515.1 Rhizobium sophorae
TCAACAGCTCATTCTGGCACATTTCGATGCCGTTCAGGGGCCGTCCACTCCAACATCAATGCCCACGCGGCGCGAGCTGCTTGCGGCCACGGCCGCCGCCGGGGCCATCGGCATGCTTGCCGGGACGCGCAGCGCTGAGGCAAACGGCGACGGGCTTAGCCCGTTCAGCGTCAATTTCCCCGAGGATCAGCTTGACGATCTGCGCCGGCGCGTCGCGGCCACCCGTTGGCCTGATAAGGAGACCGTCGCCGATGATACGCAGGGCGTGCAGCTCGCGACAATCCAGAAACTCGCGAAACATTGGGCGACGGATTACGACTGGCGCAAGATGGAGGCGCGGCTCAATGCTTTGCCGCAATTCATCACCGAGATCGACGGGCTGGATATCCACTTCATTCACGTCCGCTCCAAGCATAAAAATGCGCTGCCGCTGATCGTCACACATGGATGGGCCGGCTCGATTATCGAGCAACTGAAGATCATCGAACCGCTCACCGATCCGACGGCGCATGGCGGGAGCGAAGAGGACGCATTTGACGTGGTGATCCCGTCTTTGCCGGGCTACGGCTTTTCCGGGAAACCGACGGGGTCGGGGAACTGGAACCCGCCCCGCATCGCGCATGCCTGGGCGACGCTGATGCAACGTCTCGGCTACACGAAGTTCGTGGCGCAGGGTGGCGACTGGGGCAATGCGGTGACCGAATTGATGGCGGTGCAGGAGCCGGCGGGATTGCTCGGCATTCACACGAACATGGCGGCCACGGTTCCTGCTGACATCGCCAAGGCTCTTGCCGCCGGCGGCATGCCGCCAGCCGACCTGTCGCCGGACGAAAGGCGCGCCTTCGATCAGCTCGACGATTTCTACAAGAATGGGCTGGGCTATGCCATCGAGATGAACAACCGGCCGCAGACGCTCTACGGGATCGTCGACTCGCCGGTCGGGCTTGCGGCGTGGATGCTCGATCACGACATCCGCAGTTACCGGATGATCGCCCGCGTTTTCGATGGAGAGCCCGAGGGGCTGACCAAGGACGATATCCTCGACAACGTCACGCTCTACTGGCTGACGAACACAGCAATCTCCTCGGCACGCCTCTATTGGGACAACGCGCACCATCCGTCGGGCGGGTTCTTCGATCCCAGGGGCATCAAGATCCCGGTGGCGGTCAGTGCTTTTCCCGACGAGATCTACCAGGCGCCGCAGAGCTGGGCGGAGAAGGCCTATCCGAAGCTCATCCATTACAACCGGTTGCCGAAGGGCGGTCACTTCGCCGCCTGGGAACAGCCGATGCTTTTCACTGCCGAGCTCAGGACTGCGTTCCGGCCGCTGCGACAGTAGACCTAAGCGTGTCACGATCTTTCAGATTCGCTTTCTTTTGCGCGACATGCTCTAGGCGGGATCGGGCGACTGATGCCGCAATCACGATTTCCCCGGTTCGCGCTGCGTTGACCGCAGGAGGTTGTCGCGCAGCGTCGTCACCGATTTCTGGACGACGGGAAAGTCGTCGCCAAGGCCGGTGGCCCCAAGCAGCGCGTTGCCGGGATCGGTTTCAACGAGTTGGCGCCCTGCCGGCGTCAGGCTGACCCGCACCTGGCGTTCGTCGGCGGGATCGCGGTGACGGGTGATATAGCCATTCGACTCCAGCTTCTTGAGGATGGGCGTCAGCGTGTTGGATTCGAGGAACATCTTTTCCCCCAACACTCCAACGGTCTGGTCGTCCTCTTCGGAGAGGGCCACCATGGCGATGTATTGGGTATAGGTCAGGCCAAGCTCATCCAGGATCGGCTTGTAGGCGCGGCCGAAGGCGAGATTTGCAGAATAGACCGCGAAGCACAGAAAGTTGGAAAGTTTCCGGCCGTCCTTGCCTGCTGACGGGGAGGCGGGCGCAGGCGTGCCAGGCTGTCTTGCGGTTTTAGATACGGGCATGGTTTCATCCTATCCAGGCTCTGAATGGTAGGAGTTGCATATACATCGTATCCGATTAAATCGCAACTGAATTGGTGACTCTTTTCGAGCAGCTTGTCCGGCCGTCGCCCCCAGCTTCAGGAGCGGCGGCCCGTCGACGCCTTGCCGCCTAGCCGAACTTCTCCGTCGTATCGGCCTTGCCGAATACCCAGTAGCCGGACGCCTTGATCCAGCCGAGCGGGCAACCTCGTTCCAGCAGGTAGGCGCGGATATCGCGTGTCACCGAGGCTTCCGCCGCGACCCAGATGAAGGTTTCCGGCTGGATATCGACCGTGCTCAAGAGTTTCAACAGAGCTGCGGCATCGGTTGCCTGAGAAAGAGGCCGGTGCGCCCAGTGGAGGTGCAGTTCGGCTGATGTCTCGAAGGTCTGCTCTTCCAAGGGGCCGGTGACGGCTGCGATTGTGGTGATGACGGTTCCGGCACCACTCTCCTCGATCCGACGGCCGATCGCCGGCAGTGCGGTTTCGTCGCCGATCAGCAGCCACCGCTTTACCGTCTGGGAGACCACCGCGGAGCCCCTTGGTCCGCCGATCTCGAGCCTGTCGCCGGGGCGTGCGTCGATCGCCCATTGGGTCACTGGGCCTGCCTCATGCAAGGCGAAGTCGATGATCAATTTCCGTTCGATATTGTCATAACGGCAGGGCGTGTAGTCACGGCGTTCTTCGCTGCCATCGGCGGCCGGTACGAAAATCTTGATGTGGTCGTCGGGCGCAAGGCTGATGAAATCGGCGAGATCATCGCCGGTCAATGTGATGCGGCGCATGCCGGGAGTGATGTCGACGACGCTTTCGACCGAGAGAGTGCGCCGTCGCGTGTCGTGGCGGACCCGTTCGATGCCGGGAGCCGGTGAAGTCTGATCTTTGAGTTGATTGTTATCCATGTGTCCTCAGAAGCTTTTTGAGCTCGATCCGCAGGACACAGTCGCGCAGATCGAAGCCGCAAAGCCGTTCGATCATACGCGTTGAGTGACGTTAACGCTTACGTGGCCGGGTGACCCGACCATTGACGGTGTGATGTAGCCGACGGCGGCAGCATCTGCAACGGCAAGGTGACCAACAAGGGCGATGATTGCCAAAGTTTAACTTTCTGGTGCCGTTCCGTTCGGGCAATGATCGGCTGATCAACGCGCAGGCGGTCATGGAGAAGACAATGGACAGCAGAATCCAGGACGTGCTCGACATCTATCACGCGATGATCGAGACGGAGCATAACAGTCCGCGCAAGCTGCCCCCCGGCGGGCGCGACGGAGGACAGGATCAGCGGCTGCGGGCGGTCGGGCCTGCGACCGGACAATTCATCAATATCCTCGCCAAAAGCCTCAAGAGCCCGACCATTCTCGAACTCGGCACCTCCTTCGGTTATTCCGGGATATGGCTGGCGGAAGCCGCGCGCGCCTCCGGCGGCCGGCTGATCACCATGGAAATGCACGACTACAAATCGGCCCACGCGCGCGACATGGCCGTCAAGGCGGGGCTCGCGGAGTATGTGGAATTCAAAGTCGGGGATGCGGTCCAGATGATCGGCGCGCTCTGCTCCGGCATCGACTTCGTGCTGGTGGATCTCTGGAAGGATCTCTACGTTCCCTGCCTCGATGCTTTCTATCCCAAGCTCAATCCGAGCGCGATCATCGTTGCCGATAACATGCTGCGCCCGGGAGGCGATGATCTCAAACGCTACGGGCAAGCCGTTCGTGCCAAGCCCGGGATATCAAGCGTGCTGCTGCCGGTCGGCAGCGGGCTTGAGGTCAGTCGGTTCGATTGAGGCTGGAGGTGAGATCAGCGGCCATTTTGTTTTTAGTTGCAGAAAAAAAGATGACACGTTTGAAGCTAATTTCCGACACTTTCCCGATCAAAGCTCCGCCATCGCGAGCTTTGGAGATGTGATGTCGGGCATTCTTATCGCCACCCTGTTGGCAACGGTTTCAGCAAAGATTCCCGCCGGATTTTCCAGCGGTGACCTCCTTTATTCTGATTGCGGCGGCTCACGGCAGTTTGTCGTCGGATATGTCGCGGGTTGGTTGGACAAGTGGAACCGGGACGAGTATTTGGCCCGCCGTATTTTCACCGAAGTCGTTCCTGCGCCCAAAGCAATGGTGAATTCGGCGTATTTTGCCAACTCCGTTGGGGTAAACGTCTGTGTGCCGGTTGGAACGACTGCGGAAGCAATCGGCAATACGTTGTGTACATTCCTAGAAGAGAATCCCGGCATTCGCGAGGCCACCGGCGACGAGCTGATGACGACCTTGATCGCCTATAAATACCGCTGCCCCGTGCCGTAAGAACGTCAAACTCCCCCCGGCTTATTGGTTTCGATGAAACGGCTGAGCGAGGTGGCGGCGTTCAGCATGTGGGCGCGCATGCGCCGGGATGCCATCTCACCGTCGCCTTCGGCGATCGCCTGCATGATTGCCTCGTGTTCGTCCCGGGATCGGCGGAGCCGTTCGCCCTGGCGCAACTGCGTGCGCCGGAAGGCGTTCAGGCGGTTACGCACGGCGATCGCCTGTTCGGCAAGGAAGCTATTGTGGGTGGCGTGATAGATGGCTTCATGGAATTGGCGGTTGAGGCTGTCGTAGGCATCGAAATTTCCGGCTTCGACGATCGGCTCTGAGAGGTCGTGCAGTTCGATCAGATGGCTGCGCTCCAGCGGCGTCATGCGGTAGGCGGCGAGCCTGACGCATACTGCCTCGATCTCGGCCACCGTTTCGAACATTTCCATGATGCGTTCCGGCGTCATGCGGGCGACGACACCGCCGCGTCGGGCGCGAAGCTCGACGAGGCCGCCCGCCGCCAGCTGACGCAGCGCTTCGCGAACCGGCGTGCGGGAGGCGCCGAAGCGATCGGCAAGCTGCTGTTCATCCAATGCTGCGCCCGCCGCCAGCGTGCCGGTGGCTATCTCGTCGGTCAGGGCGTTGCGAATGCGGTCGGAGAGCAACCCGCGATCATCGCCGTCATCCTCGGTTTCGAATCCATTCGCCATTCCGTTATCTCCGATCTGTTTCAACATCGACGGCTCGATCGATTGTGTATGCAAATGCGATTGATGCGCCGCTCAGCGTATACACTTATGGCATCACGAAGGTGTTACGTATTCAATAATTGACTTTATATCGGATGGGAATACATAAATCTCAGCAAGCAAGGCTTCTCCAAACACGAAGCCGCTTCAAATACCGATTTGAATAGGCGGGAGCCGCAACGCGGCGAAGGTCAACGCCTCGCGCCGGGCAAAGCAAACCGTGCCGACATGGCATCACAGACCAACCGATTTTGACTTGGCTTCGGTTCTTCGGTCCCGAACCCGCATGCTTTCAATCCTTCAATTCCTGGACGCACAAGGAACCAGATCATGATGATGAACAGACGGACTTTCTCGGCTGCCCTTGTTGCCGGCGCCGCCGCTTCTCTGCTTGCCACCCGCGGCATGGCTGCGACATCCGCTCCGGTTAAGGCGCGCAACGTCGTTTTGGCGCACGGGCTGTTTGCCGACGGCTCTTGCTGGACCGAGGTGATCGCGCGCCTGCAGGCGGCCGGGCTCAATGCCACGGCGGTGCAGAACCCGCTGACGACGCTGCCGGAGGCCGTCGCTGCCGTGAAGCGGGTGCTCGACCGGCAGGACGGCCCGACGGTTCTGGTCGGGCATTCGTTTTCCGGCATGATGGTCACCGAGGCCGGCGTGCACCCTGATGTTTCGGCGCTCGTCTATGTGGCGGCGCGGGCGCCGGATGCAGGTGAGGACTATACCGCTCTCGCCAAAACCTTCCCAACGCCGCCGGCTTCTGCCGGCATCGTCTTCGACGGCGACGAGGGTCGGCTGAGCGAGGAAGCCTTCCTGCGTGATTTCGCCGGCGACCTGCCGGAGGCGAAAGCGAAAGTTCTCTATGCCGTGCAGCAGCCATTCCAAAAGGCGCTGCTGACCGGCAAGACGACACAGGCCGCCTGGCGTTCGAAGCCGAGCTGGTATGCCGTCTCGACCGAGGACCGGACGATAAATCCCGATCTCGAACGCTTCATGGCCAAACGCATGGGCGCGAAGACCATTGAAATCCAGGCCAGCCATCTGTCGCTGATCTCCCACCCGGACGAGATCACAAAGCTGATCCTCGAGGCGGCGGGACAGAATACGGACTGATGCCGAGGCCGGGAAGCGGCAGGGCCGTTCGCCGGCTAGTCACCGGCTTGCTTTGGTGATGGGCCATGATGCCGCGACGGTCGCGTCAAGTTTGGCCGAGGTTCGGAACAAGAGGCGGCCGAGGGTGTTAACCGAACTAAGCCTCCATCGAAGTTGCAGTTCACCTCGCTTGCGAGAGACCGCTATGGCCATCCACTTCAATCATACCATCCTCTTGGCTCGCGACAGCAAGACCTCGGCAGATTTTCTGGCCGATATGTTGGGGCTGCCAGCGCCGCGGCGCTGGGGGCCGTTCTACATGGTCACGACCGACAACGACGCCAATCTCGATTATATGGATACGGAAGGCGAGATCGTCCGCCAACACTACGCCTTCCTGGTCGGAGACGGTGAATTCGAGGCGATATTCAATCGAATTCGCGAGCGGAACCTGCGCTACTGGGCTGACCCCGGCCAGCGGAAGCCGAGCGAGACCAATGACCACGACAACGGGCGCGGGGTCTATTTCGAAGATCCGAACGGCCACCTGGTTGAAATCATCACGCGCGCCTATGGCAGCGGCGGCTGGAATCCGTGAGGGAGGCGACCCCCGTGCCGATCATGGATAATCATACCAGGCGGCTGCATCCCTGAGCGGCGAGGGGCCGCCGCTCCTCTCATATCGGTCGGCGCAGCGGCCTGAACGCTGCTCGAAGCTCGGCGGAGAAGAGCTCCGGCTGCTCCCAGGCGGCGAAGTGGCCGCCCTTGTCGACCTTGTGGAACTAGCTAAGGTTGCGATAGGCGCGACGGGCCCATGTCTCCGGGGCCTGATAGCTCTCCCCAGGAAAGACGGTGATGGCGACCGGAAGCGCGATCTTGGAGGTCTTCTCCCCGGCCGCAAGGACGGGACTGCGCCCGCCGCCATATTCCCAGTAGATCCGGGCCGAGGAAGCGGCGCTGTTGGTCAACCAGTAAAGCGTGATGTCGTCGAGCACCTCGTCGGGAGACTTTTCGGGATCGCTGCTGTCGTAGGTCCAGTGCGTGAAGCCTGGATGACCGAGCGTCCACGCCGCAAGGCCGGCCGGGGAATCCGATATGGCGTAGCCGATCGTCTGCGGCCTCGTGCCCATCATCGTGGCATAGGACCTGTTCCCCATCTTGGCTGCGGCGCTGAGGGCATTGAACGCCGCGCGTTCCTCGGTGGAGAGTCGCTGCGGCGCCGGCCCGCCCGCGGCGAGCACCGCGGCAACTACGGGCGGCACGACAGCCGGCAGGTTGATGTGGATGCCGAGCAGACCTTGTGGCGCGAGCCGTGCCATCGCGCCGGAGACCGGCGAGCCCCAGTCGCCGCCCTGGGCGACGTAGCTGCTGTAAGCGAGGCGCTTCATCAATTCCGCCCAGGCCCGCGCGATGCGGTCCGGCCCCAGCCGGTGCCGGTCGGCTTGCCGGAAAAGCCGTAGCCCGGCATCGACGGAATGACCACGTCGAACGCATCTTCGGCGCGTCCGCCATGAGCGGTCGGATCGGTGAGCGGGCCGATGATCTTGAGGTTCTCGAATACCGATCCCGGCCAGCCATGGGTGATGATGACGGGCAGGGTATTCGGATGTTTCGAGCTGACGTGAATGAAGTGGATGTCTAGGCTGTGGCCCGGTCGGCGAGCGACGGCTGGCTTGCCGCAAGGGCTGCGTCCATCACAGCCGTCTGGCGGGCGTCGAATTCGCGGTAGAGCGCTACGAGCAGGCCGGGGCGGGTACCAGGGTGGCGAAGCTGCTCGGCCGTCTGCCGGTACATCTGGTCGGGCTTGGCAGCGCCGATGCCGGGACCTATGCGCGGCACGGCTATTTCGGCGCCATGAAGACGCAGGTCGATCACGGCATCTTCAACTATTGCGGCGCCCCCGGTAGTGACATCCGAGCTGCTGCTCGAAGCCGGGCCGGACGATGTGGCCGCTCATCTCATGGCGGCGCGCGCCATCGGCTGTGGGCTTTTTGACGGTTCGCGGCAATAGAGGGCTGTGCGGCCGCGCCGTTTTGCGGGTCGGCGCGGGCAGAGCCTTGCGCCGCCGGCCTTTTCACGAGAAAAGCCTTGGATGAGCATTCCCAAGACACATCCCTTCGATTTCGACCCCACCTACGGCATGCCTCTCGCGGAGCTTCTCGCGGTCGAGCCGCCGGAGGCGCCTGAGGGTTTCGATGCGTTCTGGCAGGCGCGCTATCTGAAAGCGCTGGCGGTCGATCCGCAGCCGGTGCTGCGCCGGAGCAAGATCACCCATCCCGACTGGCACGTGCTCGACCTCGTCTATCTCTCGACCGGCTCTTTCCGGATCGGCGGCTGGCTCATCCTGCCGCGCAAGGGGGAGGTGCGGCGCGGCCTCGTCGTCGGGCATGGTTATGGCGGGCGGGATCGGCCTGAATTCGATCTGCCAGTCAAGGAAACGGCAGTGCTTTTTCCCTGCTGCCGCGGGCTGTCGCTTAGCGCTCGTCCGCCGATCTCGCAGAATCCCTCCTGGCATGTGCTGCACGATATCGACAAGCCGAAATCCTATATCATCGGCGGCTGCGTCGAGGATATCTGGCTCGCGGTTTCGACGCTTGTTGCGCTCTATCCCTGGCTGTCAGGGTATATCGGTTATAGCGGCATCAGCTTCGGCGGCGGTGTCGGGGCGATGGCGATCGCTTACGAACAGCGCATCGATCGCGGTCATCTGACGCTGCCGAGTTTCGGGGATCAGCCGCTGCGGCTGACCTTGCCGACAGTCGGCAGCGCGCAATCGGTGCAGGAGTATTATAAGAAACACGCAGATGTGCTCGAGACGCTTCGGCTCTACGATGCGGCAACGGCCGCTTCGCGGATCAAGGTGCCGATGCTGGTTGCTGTTGCGCTGTTCGATCCTTCGGTCGCGCCGCCCTGCCAGTTTGCTGTCGCGAATGCGATACCAAAATGTAATGAAATCTTCATCCTGGATGCAGGGCATTTCGACTATCCTGACAGAGCTGAGCAAGAGGCGATTCTCCGCGACAAGGTGGGACAGTTTTTCAGGGTGCCATGAACCGCGAATATCTGCGCTGGTACAGTCAGCGGCTGCATCGAGACATGGAGATGCTGGTGTTCGGCCATGCCGGCGCCAAGGTTTTGGTTTTCCCGACGCGGGAAGGGCGCTTCTTCGAATATGAGCAGCTCGGCTTGGTCGGAAGCCTTGCCGACAAGCTGCAGGCCGGACAACTTCAACTCTATTGCATCGAGGGCCTGGCGGCCGAGAGCCTCTATGGCTTCCATCGCCATCCGGCCGAACGCATCCGTCGGCATGCCGCTCTGGAGGAGTATATCCTCAACGAGGTGCTGCCGCTGATGGCGGCGAAGAACTCGCATGACTGCACCATCGTGCACGGATGCAGCCTCGGCGCCTTTCAGGCGGCGAGCCTCGTCTTCCGCCATCCGCATCTCTTCCGCAAGCTCGTCGCCTTTTCCGGCCGCTACGACCTGACGATGAAGGTGGAATCCTTCGGCGACCTGTTCGACGGCTATTACGACGACAGCATCTATTTCCACACGCCGGTGCATTTCCTGCCCGGACTTGGCGACGACTGGCGGCTCGACAGGCTGCGTCAGCTCGACATCGTTCTCACCATCGGCGATGCCGATCCTTTCCTCGACAACAACCGTTATCTCAGCCGGTTGCTGGGCGAGAAAAATGTCGGGCATCAGTTACATGTCTGGGACGGACGCGCCCACCGCGCCGGAGCCTGGAGGAAGATGGCGCCGCTTTACATCTGACACCGGGATGCCGTCACGGCCAACGCAAAGCCGCCGTCGCCACCGGCTCGTCCCAGAGCGCGATCTCCTCGTCGGTCAGCAAGGCAAGGGTGACCGACAGTCCCTGCATGTCGAGCGAGGTGACGTAGGTTCCAACAAGCGAGCGTTCGATCGGGATGGCTTTCTCCTCGATGAAGCGGCGGGCGCTGTTATAGGCGAGATAGAGTTCGGCGGGCGGGGTTCCGCCGAGGCCGTTGACGAAGAGCAGTGCCTTGCCGCCCGGCGTCATCGCGATGTCGCCGGCGATGGTCTGGCAGAGATGATCGATGATGGCGTCCGAGGCGGCGAAAGGCTGCCTGGCATGGCCGGGCTCGCCATGGATGCCGACGCCTATTTCCATTTCGTCGGGTCCGAGCGAAAACGTCGTGCGCTCGGTCTGCGGCACTGTCACGCCGTTCAGCGCGACACCCATGGAGCGGATGCGTGTGTTCAGTCCCTCGCCAAGCTGCTTCAACGCGGCAAGCGGCATGCCGCGTTCGGCGGCAGCACCGAGGATCTTTTCGACGATCAGCGTTCCGGCGACACCGCGCCGGCCGCGGCCTTCGCCTGTTCTCGACGTTTCGATATCGTCGCTGACGACGACCATGTCGAGGCTGTGGCGGTCGCTGGCCATCTCGATCGCCATTTCGAAATTCATCAGGTCGCCGTCGTAATTCTTGACCACGAGCAGGCAGCCGGCGCCGGTATCGGCTTCTTCGATGGCGGCAATGATCTGGCTCGGTGTCGGCGAGGTGAAGATATGGCCGACGCAGGCGGCATCCAGCATGCCGTGGCCAACGAAGCCGATATGCATCGGCTCATGACCGGCGCCGCCGCCTGATATAAGCGCCACCTTGCCAGGGGTAAGATGGCGGCGGCGGATGCACTTGCGCTCGGGCCCGAACACCACGAAGGCCTCATGGGCGCGCACGAAGCCTTCGACGCTTTCGGCGACCATGGTTTCCGCAGCGTTCATGAACTTCTTCATCAAGCCCCTCCCAAGGCCAAAAGCATTACGTTACGTTAACCAGCTCACTCGTCATTCCGCACCCGATATGGCGACGATCTTCTGCACCAGATCGGAGATCGCCTCTTCCAGCAGGCGGTTTTTCCTGTCGTCGCCGAAATCGGGCACCATCAGCGACAGGTGCCGCAATTTCTCGGAATGGCCGAGGTCCGGCAACTTGCCGGGATGGGCGGCCTGATAGGCTTCGAGAAAGCGCTCCTGTTCAGCGGCGCTGAAATGGCAGACGCGGACGATGGTCGCGAGATGGCGCGCCGGCAGCGGCGTCGCATAGGTCGGGCTGGTGATCTGGGTGACGAAGCTGCGATGTTTTCCAAGCGCCGTCGCCAGGCGTTGGCGCGTGCCCGATGGCCTGTTGTCGATGATCTGCGCCAGAATGGACTTGTAGGCAATAATGGCGTCTTCGGTCTCTTCGCGCGCCATCCTATTCTCCGGCTGCCCTTGTGCCATCGGCGTTGAGGCCGATGATCGCCGATCTTATCGCGGGACGCCGGGCCGGCGCCACGGAAAAATGCCGGAGACCGGCGGCGAGCAACCCCGGTAGATAGCTCGGATTGCCAGCCATGTCGCCGCAGATGCTGACCGGCTTGCCGGAGGTCAGCTTAACAGCCTGGGCAATGAGCCGGAGTACGGCGGGTGCTGCCTTGCCGGCATCGGCGTCGATGTCGTCGCGGGCGGAGGCGGCGAGATATTGCGCGAGATCGTTGGTTCCGAACGAGAAGAACGCGGCAGATCCAAAAGTGTCGAGCATCAATGCGGCTGCCGGCACCTCCACCATCATGCCGATCGGCGGCATACGATGGAGCAGGGAACGGCGGCCGAGCTTTTCGGCTTCCTCGCGGAATATTTCGCGCATCCTGTCGATCTCGTCGGGAAAGGTCACCATCGGCAGCATCACCGAGAGTCTGCCGAAGACGGCGGCGCGCAGCAGGGCACGGGCCTGGACGCGGGCGATTTCCGGCCGGGCAAGCAGCAGCCGGATGCCGCGCAAGCCCGAATCCAGAGTCGGCAGATCTTCCAGGCCGGCAAGCGGCTTGTCGCCGCCGATATCGAGCATTCTTATGGTCACCGGCTTTTCGCCCGCCTGTTCCATCACGTGGCGATAGATCGCAAGCTGCCGTTCCTCATTGGCGGCATCGGCGAGCGAGGTGACGGAAAATTCCGAGCGCATCAGGCCGACGCCCGCCGTTGCCGGATCGAGCGTATCGATCTCGGCGGGATCGTTGATGTTGATGGAGATGAGGATGGGCACACCGTCTGCCGTGCGCAGTTCACCGCTTTCGGTTTGCGTGTCGCCGGCGGGCGCTTGTGGGGGTGCAAGCGGCGGGATCAGCATGCCGCCCGTCTGCAGGACGACCGTGCCGGCGTCGCCATCGACGCTGACAGGATCGCCTTCCGCGACCGAAAAGCGGCCGGTGCCGACCACCATCGGTACCGATTTCGCCCGAGCGAGCAGGGCGACATGGCCGGCGGTGCTGCCCGCAAACAGTGCGATGCCGCCGCCCTTTGACCAGTCATGGGCGAGAAAGCGGCTCGGCTCCATGTCCTTGCCGACGAAGACCGAACCGGGCGGAAAATCGGCGATCGGGGTGCCGGCGAGCGCCCCGAGCACGCGGTTCTTGATGTCGAGAATATCGACGGCGCGGGCCCGCATCTGTTCCTCGTCGGCCGCTTCGAGTTCGCCGATATAGGCGTCGAGGGTGGCGACCCAGGCGAAGACGACGTTCTGGTCCCCTTCCATGCGCGCGCCTGTCGCTTCCGCGATCGTCGGATCGCGCAGCACCTCGATCTGGAAATCGATGATATCGCGGCTTTCGGCGTCGGCTCCTTCGGCAAGGCGCTCGAGTTCGTTGATCGAGATGTCGATCGCCTTTTCCAGCGCGCCGAATCCGCCGACGGTTCCGGGTGCTGTGGCAGCGTCCGGCCGTTCGGCAGCGGAAGGAGCCTTCGGCTCCTCCGCGAGAAAGGCCGGGCCGGATGCGATGCCCGGGGATGCGCTCTTTCCTTTCAGCTTAAGCGGTTCGGCCATGTTTCTTTTCCTCATCGAAGTTGCGCTCGATGAGTTCCTTAAGGGCGCGGATCGCCTCTTCGGCGAGAATGCCGTCGGCGCGGATCCGGAGGATCGATCCTTTGCGGATTCTCGCGCCCATGATCTTGATGATGCTCTTGCCGTTCAGCCAGATATCGCTGCCGTTGACGGCGACCTCGATCGAGCAGGGGAAGGACTTGGCAAGCCGCGTGAAGGTCACGGAGGGGCGGGCATGCAGCCCGACGCCGTGCTTGACTTCCACCTCCGTCTGGCAATTCACGTGCAATGGATCGGGCTCCTGTTTTTCAATACGCAATCCGCTCGTCATCAGGGGGAGAGTTCCTCGGCTGTGGCGACGACCTTGGCAAGCGACGCGCCCCCCGACGCCTCGGCGGCGGCGATGACGGCGCCTTCGACCAGCGGCGCGTTGCAGATGGAGACGAGGCCTGAGCGGGGAAGGCCCAGCATTTCGATCGCCATCTCGCTGTTGGTTTCAGCACCGCCGAGATCGACGAAGACGGCGACGCCGGCATCGGACCAGGCGGCTTCGATCGCCCTCAGAATGCCGCCGGCATCGGTGCCGAGTTCGCCATGGGCATTGCCGCCCGACCAGGCGAGCGGCACGCAGTCGCCGACCATCTGCCGCACCATGTCGGCGATCCCCCTTGCCACCAGCGGCGAGTGGGAGACGATCACGATACCCACATTTGCAGTCTTTCCATTCATGTCCGTCCTTGGATTCATTAGGGGCGATGCTCCCCGAGATAGCGGCAGATCGCCGTGGTCAGCAGCGCGCAGCTCGAGGCGCCGGGATCGACGTGGCCGATCGAGCGGTCGCCGAGATAGGCGGCGCGCCCGCGCATCGCCTTCATCGCGGCGGTCCTGTCGGCGGAGCGTTCGGCCTTGCGGGCAATGTCGCCGAGTGGTGACCGCTTTGCCAGTGCGGCGTGCACGGGATAGAGCACATCAAGAAGCGTCTTGTCGCCGGCATGGGCGCGCCCGCGTCTTGCCACCGCGTCGATCGCCTGTTTCAGCACCTGCGAGAAATCGGCCTTTTCCGGGCTTTTGCGAAGCTCGCGGCCAATCTCCATCAGCAGCGTGCCGTAGAGCGGGCCGGCAGCACCCCCGACATTCATTACCAGTGTCAGACCGATCTTTTCCACAGCGTCGGGAAAGGGCAGGCTGGACAGGCTTTCGCCCTCGGCGCTCACCGCCTCGCAGCCGCGCCGCATATTGGTTCCGTGATCGCCATCGCCGATGGCGCGATCGAGTGCGCAGAGGTGATCGGTGTTCTCCGCGATCGTCGCGCGGCACACCTCGATCAATCCTGCCACAAGCATCGGTTCCGCCTGCACTGCCATCCTCCCTATCGCCGCGTCTCCCGCGCGGCTCTCGAACTTTACGCCGGTCAGGCGAGGCTTGCCACCACGCCGAACGCGCCGGCAACCGCGACCGCACCGGGATCGGCAACGCCCGCCAGATCCCTTTCGCCGACATAGGAGGCGCGTCCGGCTCTCGCCTTCGTCATCGTCTTCGTCGACTCCGCCCCCGCTACGGCTGCCCTTGCGGCTGCGGCGATGTCGCCGGATGCGAGCGCCTGCAGGGCAGGCGAGAGCGCATCGACCATCGTCCGGTCGCCGACTGCGGCTCCGCCATAGAACGTCATCCTGTCGAGCCCGGCAAGAAGGGCTGCCGATATATCGGCCTTGTCGGCCATGGCCTTTGCCGCCGCAGTGAAGAAGATCGACAACAGCACGCCGCTCGATCCGCCCATGCTGGTGCCGAGGATATCGCCGAGCGCGGCGAGCGTTGCCGCCGGCCGGTCGAGCGGCAGCGTGTCGAGACGGGCCAGCACGCTGCGGGCGCCTGTCGCAACCGTCGAGCCGGTGTCGCCGTCGCCGACCCGGCCGTCCAGCCGGTTGAGTTCGTTTTCCTGCGAGATCAGATGTTCGCAGAGCGCCGTGATCAGGCGCCGGTTGTGTGTGTTCTCCCCGGCCACGGCCGCGCCGTTCAATCCGGCCGCCGTCCTCGGTGCGGCGATGGTCTGGATCTCGTGGCGTTCGACGGCCGGCATCCAGGCATGCGGCTCAACCGCCGCCATTAGCGCCGCATCGCGAGCGGCATCCAGCCGGATCAGCGACAGCGAGAAGCCATTCATGTTGAGCGCGGTCATCATCGGCGCCGGGCCGATGATCAGCCGGACGCGGCGGCCAAGCGGCGAGGACAGCACTGTTTTGGCAATGACGGTCATTTCGAGCGGCGGCACGGCGCCGAGATTGTTGATGAGGAGGGCGTGGCTTGCTCCTTCGCGCAGCGCGGGCGACAGGCGCGTCACCATGGTGGAGACGATATCGGCGACCGGCTGCAGGATGATGCGCTCGACGCCGGGCTCGCCATGGATGCCGAGGCCGAGTTCGCCTTCATCTGCGCCGAGACGATCCTCATGCGCCTGGCCGGGCACACTGCAGGTGGAGAGCGACATGCCGAGTGAGACGATTTCGCCGGCGGCGGCTGCGGCATGGGTGGCGACCGTTTTCAGATCGTCGTCCCTTTCGGCGTGATATCCAGCGATCTTATGGACGAACAGCGTGCCAGCGACGCCACGCGGCTGGGTGATGCCGGGGATGGCGATGTCGTCGGCGACGATGACCATTTCGACGTCGAAGCCCTCGGCGCGCGCCTTCTCGGCGGCGAGGCCGAAATTCAGGCGGTCGCCGGTGTAGTTCTTGACGATCAGCAGGGCGCCTTTCGGGCCGGTCACGGCGCGGATTGCCGTCAGCACCGCATCGACGCTCGGCGAGGCGAAGATTTCGCCGGATACGGCAGCCGTCAACATGCCCTTACCGACGAAGCCGGCATGCGAGGGCTCATGGCCGGCGCCGCCGCCCGAGATGATCGCCACCTTCGACTTGTCCCAGTCCGCGCGCAGGATCACCTTGATGTCGGGAAAGCTGTCGAGGCGGGCAAGACGACCGTTGCTGCTCGTCATAAGCAGACCGTCCAGAGCTTCGGTGACGATGTTTTCCCTGCGGTTGAAGAAGTGTTTCATCGATTGAGACCCGTCTGTTTGTTTTTCATGCCATCGTCATGTCTGTTTGCCGGTCAGGACAGGCGCTGTCCAGCCGCATCGAAATAAAGCGGATCACGCAGCGTCAGGCTGATCCGGTCGCCCGGCGCGATCGCCAGATATGGATCTGCAAGTGTGACGAGCTTGTGATTGCCAGCCCTGATGTGCAGATGGTTCTGGTCGCCGAGATGCTCGATCCAGTCGATCTCGGCATTGGCATCCGGTCCTAAGACGATATCAAGATGTTCGGTACGGGCGCCGACGGTCTTCGTGCCGGCTGGCGGCTGGCCGCCGGGAAGCAGGTCCGCCGGCAGAAGGTTGATATGCGGCTGGCCGAGGCGGGCGGCGACATGCAGGTTGGCGGGATTACCGTAGATTTCGCGCGGTGTTCCAACCTGCATCAGCCGTCCCTCGGCAACGATGCCGATGCGGTCGGCCATGGTCATGGCTTCCACCTGGTCGTGAGTGACATAGAGCAGCGTCGAGCCGAGTTCCTTCTGGATACGCTTCAGTTCCAGGCGCAGTTCGGCGCGCAGCTTGGCGTCGAGCGAGGAGAGCGGCTCGTCCATCAGATAGATCGCCGGCCGGCGCACCAGCGCCCGGCCGATCGCGACACGCTGCATCTCGCCGCCTGAAAGCCTGGTCGAGCGGTTCTCCAGCTTATGGTCGATCCGGACCATGCGCGCGACTTCGCGCACGCGCCGGTCGATCTCCACCGCACTCAGCTTGCGGACCGGCGCCTTCAGCGGGAAGGCGAGGTTCTCGTAAACCGTCATATGCGGATAGAGAGAATATTGCTGGAAGACGAAGGCGACGTCGCGTTCGGCCGGCGCCTCGGCGGCGACATTGCGACCGCCGATCTCGATGCCGCCGCTATCGGGCTTTTCGAGGCCGGCGATCAGCCGCAGCGTCGTGGTCTTGCCGGCGCCTGTAGGACCGAGCAGCACGACGAATTCGCCGTCGCGGATCGACAGATCGAGATCAGCAAGAGCCTGGGTGTCGCCGAAGCGCTTGGCGAGGTTCCTGAGGACGACATCAGCCATGCCGGGTCTCCTGATAGAGCTGGGATGGCACAGCGCGGCCGGACGTGCAGTCGAAGAGCGCGAGTTTCGCCGGGTTGAATTCGAGGCCGACCCTTTCGCCGATCTGGAAGCTGCGGTTGGCGGGAACGCGGGCCTTGATCAGGCCGCCGGGGGTTTCCACAGCCACGACCTGATTGGTGCCGAGATATTCGGCGCCATAGACGGCGCCGCGCAGCCGCGAGGCGTCGCTGAAGCGGATATGCTCCGGCCGCACGCCGAGCGCCAGCTCGCTTTCGGCCATGTCCTGGTGGATCTCGGGAACGGCGACATCGACGCCGTCGAGCAGGATGGAACGGTCGCCGCTTTTCAGGCCGGAGGTGAAGCGCATGAAGTTCATCGGCGGCGAGCCGATGAAATCGGCAACATACATGGTCGCCGGCTTGGCATAGATCTCCTGCGGCGTGCCGAACTGCTCGATGACGCCATGGTTCATGACGGCGATCTTGTCGGCCATCGCCATCGCCTCATGCTGGTCATGGGTGACGTAGACGGTGGTGGCGTGGATGCGGTTGTGCAGTTCGCGTAGCTCATGGACCATGATCTCGCGGAACTCGGCGTCGAGCGTGCCGAGCGGCTCGTCCATCAGAAAGCATTTCGGACGCCGGACGATGGCGCGGCCGAGCGCCACGCGCTGCCGGTCGCCGCCGGCAAGGCCGGAGACCGAGCGGTTTAGAATATGATCGATCTGCAGCAGACGCGCAGTCTCTTCGACACGCTGACGGATTTCAGCCTTGGGCATGCCCTGCGACAGCAGCGGGAAGCCGATATTTTTGCGCACGTTCATATGCGGATAGAGCGCGAAGAGCTGGAAGACGAAGGCGATGTCGCGGGCGCTGGCACGGTTGAAGGTGACGTCCTCACCGTCGAGATAGATCTTGCCGCTCGACGGCAGCTCGAGACCCGCGATCATGCGAAGCGTCGTCGTCTTGCCGCAGCCGGAAGGTCCTAGAAGCGCCAGGAACTCGCCGTCATGGACGGTGAAGCTCGAATCCTCGACAGCGACGAAGCTGCCGAATTCCTTGCGGAGATTTTCGATCCGGATATCCGCCATGGTTCACTCCGGAAATTTCGAGACGATGATGAACATGACGGTGCCTATGAGCAGGGTGACCAGCGAATAGGTGTAGAGCACCAGCAGGAAGGGCTGGAACAGCATCAGGAAACCGAGCCCGATCAGCACGGTAGCGATGGCTTCCATCGGGCCACGGCGCAGGAAGAAGGGCCGTTTCGGACGGGCAGGGGTGCGGGTGCGTGTTTCTATCAGATGGGTCATTTGCGGACGGCTCCGAAGGTGATGCCGCGCAGCAGCTGCTTGCGCAGGAGAATGGTGAAGACGAGGATCGGGATCAGGAAGATTGTCGTGCCGGCGGCGACTGCCGGCCAGTCCTGTCCGCCTTCGCCGATGATCGTCGGGATGAAGGGCGGCGCGGTCTGGGCCTCGCCCGAGGTCAGAAGGGCGGCGAAGGCATATTCGTTCCAGGCGAAGATCAGGCAGAAGATCGCGGTCGCGGCGATGCCCGTCGTTGCCTGCGGCAGCACGACCTTGCGGAAAGCCTGCAATCTCGTATAGCCGTCGATCATCGCCGCTTCCTCGTATTCGCGCGGGATCTCGTCGATGAAGCCCTTCAGCAGCCAGACGGCGAGCGAGACGTTGACGGCGGTGTAGAGCAGGATCATGCCCAAGGCGGTGTCGGACAGGCCGAGTTCGCGATACATCAGGTAGATCGGGATGGCGACGGCGATCGGCGGCATCATGCGCGTCGACAGGATGAAGAACAGCAGGTCGTCGGCGAGCGGCACCTTGAAGCGCGAGAAGCCGTAAGCGGCGAGCGTGCCGAGGAAGACCGCGAGGAAGGTGGAGCCGAAGGCGATCACCAGCGAATTGACGAAGCGCGGCACGAAATTCGACGGGCCTGCTATCACCATGTTGCGCTTGCGCGTCACCTCATCGCAGGTGCCGACCGGCGCCGGCAGCGAGGCGATATAGTCAGGCGTCTGCCGGGTGCGCGTCGTGAACAGGTTGCAATAGCCTTCGAGCGATGGGGTGAAGACGATCTTGGGGGGATAGCTGATCGAATCCGGCGGCGACTTGATGCTGGTCAGGAAGATCCAGACGAGCGGGATGAGGGTGATCAGCGCATAGAGGACGACGATGGTGCCGGCGATGCGCTTGCTGGACAGGCTCGGTTCGACGACCGAATGGGCAGAGTTGGCGGCGCTCATCGTTGCTTCACCTTGTTCAATGCCTTGACGTAGATGTTGGCGAGGCCGAACACCGCAACGAAGAGGATGATGGCGAAGGCCGAGGCTCGGCCAGTCGCCCAACTTTCGAAGGCGGCGCGCTTCAGCGTGATCGAGGCGACCTCTGTGACCGAACCCGGACCGCCGCCGGTGAGAAGCGTCACCATGTCGAACATCTTGAAATTCTCGATGCCGCGGAAGAGCACGGCAAGCATGATGAAGGGCAGGGCCATCGGCACGGTGATCGACCAGAATTGCCGCCATGGCGAGGCGCGGTCGACCTCGGCCGCCTCGTAGATATAGTCGGGGATCGAGCGCAGGCCGGCGAGGCAGATCAGCATCACATAGGGCGTCCACATCCAGGTATCGACGATGATGATTGCCCAAGGCGCCAGCGTAACGTTGCCGAGCATCTGGATATCGGATGTCGGAATGCCTGTGACCAGCGACACGGCATAGGCGAAGAGGCCGATCTGCGGCTCGTAGAGGAAGCGCCAGAAATTGCCGACGACGGCGGGCGACAGCATCATCGGGATCAGGATGATCGTCGTCCAGAAGGCATGGCCGCGAAACTTGCGGTCGATCAGGTAGGCGAGCGTGAAGCCGATCACCGTCTGCAGCACGATCGTCCAGAAGACGAAATGCGCGGTAGTCTGCATTGCCTGCCAGATGTCGGGGTCGTTGAGAACGCGCTGGTAATTTCCGAAGCCGACGCCCAGGACCGGCGCATTCGGCCGGTTGGCGCGGTAATTTGTGAAGGAGAGATAGACCGCCCAAAGCAGCGGGAAAATGTTGATCGCCAAGAGCAGCGTGATGGCAGGCGCAATGAACAGCCAGGCGATTGCCCTGTCGGAGAGGCCGCGGACGCGCCGGGCAACCGAGGAGGGCGTTGCCCTTGCTGTCGCATCGGCTGCCTTCTCGACGATCGAGGATTGGGAAATAGTCAAGTTTTCACCTGGTCTTTTAGGATATGGGAGATCTGGCGGCCCGGCTCGTCTGCCGATCCGGGCCGCCAACCTGGTGAGGATGGCGCAGAGGGATGCCGCCGGTCCCGTCGGGCACTAGATCTTGCCGTCGTCCTTGAAGACGTCGCTCCAGTCCTTCACCAGGCCATCGAGTGCCTCCTGGGCGGTGCCGTTGCCGGCGACCACGTAGTTGTGGACGCGCTTCTGCATGGCCTGCAGCAGCGAGGCGTAGCTCGGCTCGGCCCAGAAGTCCTTGACGATCGCCATCGAGTCCAGGAAGGCCTGGGCATAAGGCTGGCTCTTGGCAAAGTCCGGCGCGTTGACGACGGAGTTCAGGCAGGAAAAACCGCCAAGTTCCCACCACTTGGCCTGCACGTCGGGCTGTGCGAACCATTTGATGTATTGCAGGGCGGAGTCGCGCTTGTCGGAGTAGGAGACCACCGAGATGCCCTGGCCGCCAAGCTGGGCGAAATGCGCCTTCTCAGCCGGATTGGGAAAGAAGCCGATCCTGTCGCCGCCGACCTTCTCGTCCTTGTAGAGGCCGGGCCACGTGAAAGCGAAGTTCATCTGCATGGCGACCTGGCCGGATTTGAAGGCGTCGGCGGATTCGACCATGTAGACGTTGGAGCTGCCGGGCGGGGTGCAGCAGTCGTAGAGGGACTTGTAGAATTCGAGGCCCTTGACCGCATCGGCCGAGTTGACGAAGCCTTCCATGTCATAGGGCTTCTGCGGGTTGTCGTACTGGAAGCCCCAGTCGTAGAGCACGTTGGTCACGCCCATGGTGATGCCTTCAGAGCCGCGCTCGGTATAGATCGAGGCGCCGTAGACGGTCTTGCCGTCGATCTCACGCTTCTGGAAGAACTCGGCGATCTGCTTCAGCTCGTCGTAGGACTTCGGCGCTGCGAGATCGTGGCCGTATTTCTCCTTGAATTCCTTCTGCAGTTCCGGCTTCTCGAACCAGTCCTTGCGGTAGGTCCAGCCGACGACGTCGCCCATCGCAGGCAGCGCCCAGTAGTTCGGCGTGTTCTTCGGCCATTCCGAGTAGCCGACGACGGTCGCCGGCACGAAGTCATCCATCTTGATGCCTTCCTTGTCGAAGAAGTCGTTGAGCTTAACATAGTGGCCATTCTCGGCCGAGCCGCCGATCCACTGGCTGTCGCCGATGATCAGGTCGCAGAGCTTGCCATGGGAATTCAGCTCGTTGAGGAAGCGGTCGGCATAACTCGTCCAGGGAACGAATTCGAACTTCATCTGCGTGCCGGTCTTGGCGGTGAAATCCTTCGACAGCTCGACGAGCGCATTGGCGGGGTCCCATGCGGCCCAGCACAGCGTCAGTTCATCGGCTTTGGCGAGATTGGGCAATGCCGACGACATGACGAATGCCGTGGCTAGCCCGAAAAGGGCTTTCGATGTTTTCTGCATAAGTTCCTCCCAGAACCAAGAGCCGGCTCCCCGCCGGCGTCGCATGTTCACCCACTTCAGAGAATGCTCACATGAACTCCTCAATCATCATGTTTAGCAATATGTTTAGTGATATCTATTTTTATAAACATTGCAAGCGCCAATCGTTGCTGCAATGCGACAGGCGTCGCACCACATGGGCGGATAGTTTTGGGGGCCGATCTTTTGCGGCAGGACCCGAAAAATTCTTGGCGAGCGTACCGATGCAGCGACATCTGGCCTCGCTGCGACATGAATCGCACGGTATGGACTGCACGCCGCTCCCGTTTTTCCCCGGAGCGGTTCAAGCTTGGCCTCGCTTCGGTGGGGCCTTTTTCTTGAATCCTTTCTTGGGTCGATGCCGCCAGGATGATTTTAGGCCGGGTCGGCCTAAAATCTGAATCCTGTTCTACGTTGTATAGTTAGAGCATGATGTCGTCCGGAAACCGCTCACACTTTTCGGCATCATGCTCTAGGTATCGGGCCGCATCGGGAATATTCCCGCGCAGTGCGAGATTTGGCCTTTCCGGCCGGATGCAACGGGCGTATTCAGCCAGTGCGCGGCTTTCCATGTCCGCGCTCCTCCGCGCGGCAGATCTCCGATCGGCTTCCTTCCCGTTTGCCTGCCGCGTCATCTTGAATTTTCATTGGCAGATCGATGACCACGGCAGAGACGAGCGAGAATGGGCAAGAGGCGGCGAGCGGCCGCCAGGCGAAGATCGTGGCACTGGTCGTTGCCGTTTCCTTCTTCATGCAGATCCTCGACGGCACGATCGTCGCCACCTCGCTGCCGCAGATGGCGGCAAGCTTCGGCGTGCAGCCGGTGTCGATGAGCATTGGCATCACCGTCTACATGCTGACGATGGCCGCCTTCATTCCGCTGTCGGGCTGGCTCGGCGACCGGTTCGGCGCGCGCCGTATCTTCCTGATGTCGATCGCCGTTTTCACCGGCGCCTCGCTGTTCTGCGGGCTCTCCGGCAGCCTTGCGGAGTTCGTTCTGTGGCGCGCCGTGCAGGGGGCGGGCAGCGCACTGATGACGCCGGTCGGGCGCATTATCGTCTTGAAAAACGCCCGCAAGTCGGAACTCGTGCAGGCGATCGCACTGATCACCTGGCCGGCGCTGACGGCGCCGGTGCTCGGCCCGGTGCTCGGCGGCTTCATCACCACCTATGCCAGCTGGCATTGGAACTTCCTCATCAATATTCCGATCGGCATCCTAGGCATCGCGTTGGTGCTGCGCTTCGTGCCGGAGCAGCGCGAGACCAATCCCGGCCGGCTAGATTTCGTCGGCTTCGTCCTCAGTGCTGCCGGGCTGACTTTCCTGCTTGCCGCACTGGAGCTTTCAGTCAAATGGCACGGCGGTCTCTTGCCGGTCATATCGATGCTGGCAGCCGGAATCGTGCTGTCGGTCATGGCGACGCGGCATTTCCTCGCCGTCGACAATCCGCTGCTCGACCTTTCGGCTTTCCGCATCCAGACCTTCTCGATGTCGACGCTGTCGGCGGGCACGGCCTGTAGGGTGGCGATCAATGCGACGCCGTTTCTGCTGCCTTTGCTGTTTCAGCTCGGCTTCGGCCTGAGCTCGATTGCCGCCGGCACCTATCTGCTCGTCTATTTCCTCGGCAATTTCAGCATGAAGGCGGTGACGACACCGCTGCTGCGCTTCTTCGGCTTTCGCACAGTGCTTGGGGTCAACGGGCTGATCGCAGCGCTTTCGATCGTCGGCTGCGGTTTCCTCTCGCCGGAGACGCCGCCGTTTTTCATCCATGCGCTGCTTTTCCTCGCCGGCCTGTCGCGGTCGATGGAGTTCACCGCTTTGAACACGCTCGCCTTTGCCGATATCGGTCCGGCGCAGCGAAGCTCGGCCTCGACGCTGTCGAGCATGCTGCAGCAGGTATCGATGCTGCTCGGCGTGGCGGTGGCGGCGGCCGTGCTCAATATCGCCTCGGCTTTCAGGGGTGCCGACAATCCCGTTCTTGCCGATTTCCGCTGGGCTTTCATCGTGGTCGGCGCGATCGGCGTCGTCTCGTCGCTGCGCTTCCTGCAGTTGCCGGCAGAGGCAGGCGCCGAAGTATCCGGCCATCGGAAATCCCAGAAAAATTAGCTTATCCGCGGAACCAATCGGGCCGCGCGGCGTTCATGCATCTCATTTCAGGTTTTCGTTTCCCCATCTCCTTCAACGACTTCCATAGGTATCCTCCCAAGTCAGGGTCATGTTCTGAAAATGCCGGCTTTCCGACATCCTCCTTCCGCGCCGCCTGCGACAAGAGCGAGGGATAACCGCTGTTTACCCCAGGCGGCCAATACAATACGACATTACCCTGCGGACGACTCGGACGCTTGCGGGCGGTTGTCGCTGCGAGAGAACGCCGGGAGACCGAATGAGCAATTCTAGCGGCGATGCGGATGCCCTGATCCACATCCTCTATATCGACGACGACGAGGGGCTTGCCCTACTGATGCAGAAGAACCTGCGTCGGCGCGGCTTTTCGGTCGAGTGGGCCGAGAGCGGCGCTGCCGGCCTTGCAAGACTCGGCGAAGGTGGTATCGACGCCGTCGTGCTCGATCATGTCCTGGCCGGCGAGACCGGCCTCGACATTCTGCCCAGCATCACGGTGATGCCGGATCATCCGCCGGTCATCTATGCGACAGGTTCGGACGATACCAGCATCGCGGTCGCCGCGCTGAAGGCCGGCGCCGACGATTACATGCTGAAGGGGATCTCAGCCGATTATTTCGACTTGCTCGCCGCCGCCCTCGAACAGTCGCTGGAGCGGGCGCGGTTTCGCCGCGAGACGGCGCAGGCACAGGAGGTGATCCGCCAGCAGCGCGACCTTGCAGAAATGCTGCTTGCCGAAGTCAATCACCGCATCGCCAACAGCCTCGGCCTCGTCGGCGCGCTGATCCGCATGCAATCCTCGATGACCACGGATCAGGTGGCGATCGACGCGCTGCACGAAACACAGATGCGCATCAACGCCATCGCCAGCGTGCACCGCCGGCTCTATACCAACCGGCAGGTCGGCTCGGTGCAGGTCGATGAATATCTGAACAGCCTGCTCACCGAACTCGAAACCTCGATGCGCGACGACAAGCGACCGCACCGGATCGTGCTCACCGCGCAGCCAGTCAATCTGGCGACCGACAAGGTGATCACGCTCGGCCTGATCGTCAGCGAGCTCGTCACCAATGCCTTCAAATATGCCTATCCGGACAGCGTGCCAGGCGAGATCCGCGTCACCGTCGACCAGACGGATGAGACATTGCGCGTTATCGTCGAGGATGACGGCGCCGGTTTCGACCCGTCGAGCCCGGCCAGGGGAACCGGCCTTGGTACACGCATCCTGACGGCCATGGCAGCCAGCCTGAAATCGGATTTCGCCTATGACCCCGGGCATGATGGGACGAAGGCGACGCTGGTGTTTTCGCTGCATGAGGGGAAGTAGGGCGTGCAGCGTAGGGTGTGCCGTGTGACCCCTTATCCGCCCTACGGGCACCTTCTCCCCGAGGGGAGAAGGTGAATGGAGATGTTGCCGCGAATCTCTTCTCCCCAGTGTGGAGAAGGTGGCGGCAGCCGGATCAGGGTGCTGTCGGCACGGTGTTATCCCTTTTCCTACAATAATTTACCGAAGCTGCATCATCAAGCCTAACGCTAGGGAGGGGGAACATGACGACCATCCGCACGCCACGCGAAGTGTATGATTTCTGGTTCGTCAGATGCGGCCGGGAACTGTGGTTCCGCGCGCCGCCGGAGCTTGACGCCGAGATCCGCGAAGGCTTCCGCGATACGCATCTGGCGCTTGCCGCAGGCGTGAGCGACGAATGGCGGGCCGACCCTGTCAGTCGGCTGGCGGCCGTCATCGTGCTTGACCAGTTTCCCCGCAACATCTATCGCGGCACGGCGCTTGCCGTTGCCACCGATGGGCTGGCGCTTCGGGAAGCCAAGCTGGCGCTTGCGGTGGGCGCCGACCGGGCGGTCGAGAGCGCATGCCGCACCTTCTTCTACATGCCGTTCGAACATGCCGAAAACCTCAGCGAGCAGGAGCGTTCGGTGGAATTGTTCACCGCCCTCGGCGACGAGGAATATCGCGATTATGCGATCCGCCACCGCGATGTCATTGCCGCCTATGGCCGTTTTCCGCACCGCAATGCCATGCTCGGGCGGGAGTCGACGGCGGCAGAGCGCGACTATCTCTCTACGCCCGGCGCCGGTTTCTGAGCCTTTATAGGGAGCTTCCGCCTTTCTGTCGCCTTTCTTTACTAAGACAAGCTGGCATTCTATTCCGACGACAACCTTCCCCGGAGGCGCTTTTGCGGCTGAGACCGATCCTGCTTCGCACCATTCTTCTGCTGACGCTGGCGGTCGCCGGCGCGCATTTCAAGGGTGCTGCGGCCTTCGCGCAGGAGCCGCAGGCACCCGCTGCCGCGCAGGAGGCACCGCTTACCGATACGCCGCTCGACCAGGCGACAAAGGAGATCGAAAAGGCGAAGGTCCAGCTGACGGCACTGCAGGACGGCGCCAAGCAGAATGCCGACAATGACGATGCCCTGGTCGGGCTCGCCACCAAGGCCGACGAGCTCAGCCGCGCCGTCATTACCATATCGGTCAATCTCAGGCCGCGTTTCGACCAGATCAAGAACAGGCTTGCCGAGATCGGCGATCCGCCGAAGGACGGGCAGCCGCCCGAGGCGCAGATTGTCGCGGACGAGCGCAATGCGCTTACTGCCGAGCGCGCGCAGATCAACGCGGTGACCGGTGACGCCGAAAACCTGTCGATCGCGGTAACGAAGCTCCTCAACGAGATCATCGAGATGCGGCGGCGGCTTTTCGCCGACACGCTTTTCAGGCGCACGGAGATCTCAGTCTCGGTGCTCGACGATGCCGCGAGCGCCTTCGTGCACGAGGTCAGCGAATTCTCGCAGGCTTTGTCGAGCTGGGCCTCTTTCGTCTGGAAGTTCAAGCGGTTCCCGCTGTTTGCCGCGATCTTCCTGTCGCTTGCGTCAGCACTCATCCTGCTATCCGGCAGCTATCGGCTGTTCGGCTCGTACCTGCGCCGGGACGAGGCGATCGAGAACCCGTCCTATATCGGCCGGCTGTCGATCGCCTTCTGGTCGACGCTGATCCGCACCCTGGCACTCTCGGTACTGCTCGTCACCTCGTTCTTCTTCCTCAACAGCTTCAATGTTCTGCGGCCCGACATCGCACCTGTCATCGGCGCCCTGTTCGGAGCGATCGGGCTCGTCTATTTCGTCGGCCGCTTCGTCAACGCTATCTTCGCGCCGCGCGAACCCCGCTGGCGGCTCGTCAGGCTTTCCAATCTCGGCGCTCGCTCGATCGGCTATTGCCTGCTGGCTATGGCGATCGTCAACGCGCTCGATTATCTGTTCGGTACGATCGGCGAGGCGATGGGCTCGCCGCTGGTGCTGACCGTGGTCAGGAGCCTGATTGCCGCGCTGATCATCGGCCTGATCCTGATCGCGGTCTCGTTCGGCAAGCCGATGCTGGCGAAGAACGGCGATCCCGATGCGCCGGGCCGGCATTGGCCGCGCGGCTTGGGGATCATCCTGCGCGTCGTCGGCGCCGGCCTCATCCTCACCGCGCTGACCGGTTATGTCGGCCTCGCGCGCTTCATCGCCACGCAGCTCATCATCACCGGCGCGGTCATTGCCACCATGTATGTCGGCCTGCTCTCAGGCAAGGCGATATCCCGGCAGGAAAGCTTCGCCGACACCTTCTTCGCAAGCTTCCTGACGCGCCGTTTCAAGCTTGGGCCGGTGGCGATCGACCAGGCCGGCCTGCTCGTCGGCCTTGCCATCTACGCGGTGGCGCTGCTCGTCGGCATCCCGCTGATCCTGCTGCTCTGGGGCTTCCATGTGCAGGATCTGCAGCTTATCGCTTACCGACTGTTCACCGAGGTCAGGCTCGGCGGCATCAGCATCTCGCTGCTCGGCATCTGCACCGGCATCCTCTTGTTTGCCGGCGTCTACCTGCTGACGCGCTGGCTGCAGCGCTGGCTCGACGGCAATGTGATGGCCAGAAGCCATGTCGATCTTGGCGTGCGCAATTCGGTCAAGACGGGCATCGGCTATCTCGGCGTCGGCATAGCGGCGATCATCGGCGTTTCGGCGGCCGGCATCGACCTGTCGAGCTTCGCGCTCGTCGCTTCCGCACTATCGGTTGGTATCGGTTTCGGCCTCCAGAACATCGTCTCCAACTTCGTCTCCGGCCTGATCCTGCTCGTCGAACGGCCGTTCAAGGTCGGCGACCACGTGGTTTCCGGCACGGCCGAAGGCATCGTCAAACGCATTTCGGTGCGCGCCACGGAGATTGAGACCTTCCGCAAGCAGTCGATCATCGTGCCGAATTCCGAGTTGATCAACGGCCTTGTCGGCAACTGGACGCACCGCAACAAGATCGGCCGCTCGGAAATTCCGGTTTCCGTCGCCTACAACGCCGATCCGCAGCAGGTGATGGACATCCTGCTCGAGCTGACGGCTAAGATACCGCTCGTCATGCGCAACCCGGAGCCGCATGTCGAATTCCTGCGTTTCGGCCCGTATTCGCTGGATTTCGAGCTGCGCTTCTTCCTCGCCGACATGGGCGACGGTATGGCGGTGCGCAACAATCTCAGGATAGAGATCCTCAAGCGCTTCAAGGCCGAGGGCATCGAGATCCCGCTGCCACAGACCGATCTTACCATCCATCGGGACGCTCGTCCCGCGCTTGCCGATGCGGGCAAGGATCAACCCAACGAGCAGGAAAAATCGGCGGACACGCCAATGCAGGAGGAAGAGCAGCCGGTGCGGCAATTGCGCAGCAAGACGGCAGACGGCAATCGGAAAGGCTGAACGGGTCATTCAGCCATCATTCACAGCTATATGTGCATGATCTCCACTATCGGGATCGCTGCCGGGGGCAGCACCGATCGTTCGAGGGGAGGGCGCGTCAGCGCCGCCGCACATGATGGCAAGATTTGCCGCCGTTCTGCTTGTCCCGCTGCTTGCCGCAACCGCGGCTGAAGCGGCATCCATCACCAACACCGATCCGGCAGCCGTCGTGCTCGTCATCACCGAGAGCGGCCAGCGCGTCGAGGTCGTGGTCGATGCCGGCGCTTCGGAAAACCTCTGTGCTTCCGGCTGCTTCATGACAACGCCCGACGGCGACCGCATCGGGCTCGACGGCGGCGAGACGATCGACATCGTCAAGGGCTCGGCCGTCATCAAGTAGCGGCGCTCAAGCTTCCCGGGGATGGGGAACAGTTTCCGGCCGGGCAACCGGGCTCGTCAGCCGCATAATGGCGAAGAATGCGGCAACGGCGACGGTGCTGAGCGATGCAGCGATCGACAGCGACCATGATACGCCGAGATTGCCCATGAGGAAGGCGAGCGCGAACGGCGCCATCGAGGAGACGACGAGACGGACCGACATGATTTGTCCTTGCCGCCGGCCGTAGCCATCGCTTCCGAAGAGCGCGAGCGGCAAGGTTCCGTAGACGATGCTGTTAAGACCCGAGCCGAGGCCGAAGACGACGGCGAAGACCAGCGCGCCGGGGACCGAGGGTGCGGTGGCGATGAGGATGACAAGGGCTGTCGGCAGCAGGACGGCGCAGATGATCGCCAGCATGACTTGTGACAACCTCTCGCCGAAGATCATGTTGATGAGGCGGCTCAGCACCTGCGACGGGCCGAAGAGTGTTCCGACCACCACTGCCATGGCGCCGAGGCCGAGCGCCGACATCACGGGCACCATATGAACCAGGAGTGCCGCGTTCACGAAGCTTTCCAAAGCAAAACCCGTCACCATCAGGACAAAGGCCGGCCTGCGCATCGACGGCTGAAGGCCTGGCTCGACGTGCTTTGCGGCTTGTCCCGCCTCGCGCTTGCGCGTTTCGCTGACGCCACGGGACAGCCAGGCATGAATGGGCAGGCAGACCGCGAGATTGAGGGCGGCGAAGATCAGATAAACGTTCTGCCAGGACATTTGTTCGTGCAACGCCGTGGTGATCGGCCAGAAGATGGTCGAGGCGAAGCCGGCGATCAGGGTCAGGTAGGTGATGCTGCGCTGGGCGACCCGCGGCCTGATCTGCACGAGCAGGGCGAAGGCGGCGCCATATTGCACGAGGTTCGATGCGGTCTCGATGGCGATCAGTGCCGCGACGAAGGCGATCTTTCCCGGTGCGAAGGCGCAAGCGACAAGGGCAGCGGCTGCGATGGCCGAACCTGCCGTCATGATGCGGCCGGCACCGAAGCGATCGATCCAGGTGCCCATGAGAGGTGCTGCCAGGCCACCGATCAAAAGGGCGGCGGAAAGCGCACCGAAGACCCATTCCGCCGACCAATCAAAACTCCTGGCCATATCAGGCGCAAGAATGCTGAAGCTGTAATAGAGCGTCCCGTAGCCGATGATCTGCGTGAGCCCGAGCGCGGCGATGGCGGCTACCGGCGGTCGTTCGGTGCTGACAATTGTCATAGGGATCTGAGGCTCACGCGCTGTTCGAGCTTTTCGGCTTCTTCTTTCCGTTCGCTGTAGCGGTCGGTCAGATAGTTCGAGGCATCACGGGTCAGCAGGGTGAACTTCACCAGTTCCTCGCAGACGTCGACGACGCGGTCGTAATAGGATGAGGGTTTCATACGGCCGTCCGCGTCGAATTCCTGGAAAGCCTTGGCGACCGAGGACTGATTGGGGATAGTGATCATCCGCATCCAACGGCCAAGAATGCGGAGCTGGCTTATCGCATTGAAGGACTGGGAGCCGCCGGAGACCTGCATCACCGCCAGCGTCTTGCCTTGCGTGGGCCGGACCGAGCCGACCGACAATGGAATCCAGTCGATCTGCGCTTTCATGATGCCGGTCATCGCGCCATGACGTTCGGGGCTGACCCATACCTGGCCTTCCGACCATGCCGACCATTCGCGCAGTTCCTGAACTTTTGGGTGGCTCGCCGGCGCTGCATCAGGCAGCGGCAGACCTTCCGGATTGAAGATGCGCACTTCGCAGCCGAAATATTCGAGCAGCCACGCGGCCTCCTGTGCGAGGAAGCGGCTGTAGGACACCGCTCGCAGCGAGCCATAAAGGATCAAGATGCGAGGCTTGTGCGTCGAGAACGCCGGCCTGAGCGCGTCCGTATCCGGTTGACGCAGATGCATCGGCGATAGGGCAGGCAGATCAGACAATGCGCTTGCCTCCGGCATCGAGCACCTTCTCGCCGTCTTCCTTGGTGAAGGCGCCCTGATGCGTTTCCGGCAGGATTTCGAGGACAAGTTCCGACGGCCGCGACAAGCGCGTACCGAGAGGGGTGACGACGAAAGGCCGGTTGATCAGGATCGGATCTTTCAACATCGCGTCGAGCAATTGCTCGTCGGTAAGATCAGGGTTGTCGAGGCCGAGCTCCGCATAGGGCGTGCCCTTTTCGCGCATCGCCTCGCGAACGCTCAAACCTGCATCCGCAATTACCTTGATTAGCTGCTCGCGCGACGGCGGGTTTTTCAGATATTCGATAACGTTGGGCTCAATGCCGGCGTTCCGGATCATCGCAAGGGTGTTGCGCGAAGTGCCGCATTCGGGGTTGTGATAGATCGTAACATCTATGGTCATGAGGCGGATTCCGTCTTGGTGAGGGTTTCAGGATCGCGGGCTTCCATCAGCAGCCATCCCGCGAGGATCAACGCCAGCAAGGCGCCGAGGACTTCAGCGGCTATAAAGCCCGGTAGATCGATCGGGCGGATGCCGGAAAAGGTGTGCGTCAGCGATCGAGCAATCGCGACGGCGGGATTGGCAAAAGACGTGGAGGCGGTGAACCAATAGGCGGCGGTGATATAAAGGCCGACCAACCATGCCACGGCATCGGCGCGAAAGCGCACACCGGCTAAGATGACGAAGACGAGGCCGAAGGTTGCCGTCACTTCAGAGAGCCATTGCGCGCCGCCGGTGCGCAAGGTTTCCGAGGCCTGCAGCACAGGAAGGGCGAACATCGCATGAGCGAGCATCGTTCCGGCAATGCCGCCAATGATCTGCGCGGCGATATAGGCGGGAAGGGAGGAGGCAGGCAGTTCGCGTCGGAGCGCAAACACCAGCGACACGACCGGATTGAAATGAGCCCCGGAAATCGGGCCCAAGATCGTGATCAGGACGACGAGCATCGCCCCCGTTGCCAGCGTATTGCCGAGCAGCGCAAGCGCCGTATCGTCCGTCAGGCTATCCGCCATGATGCCCGAGCCGACGACGGTCGCTACGAGCAGCAGCGTGCCGAGCGCTTCGGCGACCAGTCGTCGAGACGGGGGGAACACCGGCGCTCTCATGCAGGCAGGCTCCGGACCATCAGGGCGGCCGATGCCGGGCACAGGCTTGCGGCCTGCCGCGTCGTCAGGATCTCGGTCGGCGCTTCATCGCGGGCGATCGGACGAAAGCCGAGCGATTGAAAGAAGGGGGCGGCTGTTTCTGTCAACAGGTAGGCGGCAGTTGCGCCTTTCCTTTGGGCCTGATCGAGCAGGCCAAGGGTGATCGCATGGCCGAAACCAAAACCTTGCTGATCGGACAGCACGACTATGGAACGCAGGAGTACAGTCTCGCCATAGAGTTCCAGCCCGCCGAAGCCGACCGTCTCGGCGCCACGTGAAAACCGATAGAAGCTTCGGCCGGCATCTGTGAGGTCATCGACCGGAAGCCCGGCGCCTGCGAGCGCGCCGCGAAGTCTGTCGTCGTGCCCTTCCAAGGCCTGCTGGTTCAATTCGAAACCCATCAGCTCGCCTTGGGCTGTTTAATGCTGGCGCCTTCCATTGTGCCGATCTGGCGCAGGTGCGATTCCAGGGCGAGCTTGTCGATCGAGGAAAGAGGCAGGCTCAAAAAGGCGCTGATCCGGTTCTTGAGGAAGCGGGCGGCCTGCGCGAAAGCGCGGCCCTTGTCGACTTCGCTGCCCTCGACGACAGCGGGGTCCTCAACGCCCCAATGGGCGGTCATCGGATGACCGATCCAGACGGGACAAGCCTCGCCGGCAGCGCTGTCGCAAACCGTAAAGATGAAGTCCATCTCCGGAGCGCCCGGCTCGGCGAATTCGTCCCAGCTCTTTGAGCGGAAGCCGACTGTTGGGTATCCCTGCGCCGCAAGCTCCTTCAGCGCATAGGGATTGACTTCACCCTTCGGCTGGCTGCCGGCCGAATAGGCCTTGAATCGACCCTTGCCTTCGGTCTCCAGGATGGATTCCGCCAGGATCGAGCGGGCAGAATTGCCCGTGCAGAGAAAGAGCACATTGTAAACGCGGTCAGGGGTCATTGCAGTTTCTCCTTCATTTTAGGGGTACAGCAGGCCGCAACCTCCGCGGCAGGTGCGCAGATTTCTGGATGCCCTGAACAACAATCTTCCATCAGGAAGCGAACCAAGCCGCCAAGCGCCTCGTAGTTTGCGGTGTAAATGATCGACCGGGATTCACGCTGCTGCGCGATCAGGCCCGACCGTTCGAGCTCCTTCAGGTGGAAGGAGATATTAGAGGGCGACACCTCCGCCTTCTCGGCGATCGCGCCTGCCGCCATGCCGTCGGGACCCGAAACCACGAGCATGCGGACGATGTGAAGGCGGGTTTCCTGCGAGAGCGCGCCGAATGCTATGAGGGCTTGACGTTGATCCATATTTCAATAATCCTTGAATCATTGAAACGAGGATTAGCGCAAATGAATGTCATCGACAACAGCAAAATTCAAGAGAACGACATCGATCTCGGCCTGCTGCTTAGTGTGCTTACCGGCGCCAAGGATTCTCCGCTGATTTTCTATTATGACGGCAAGGCGGTGAACCCTGGCTATCATGTCACCGAGGTCAAGGCGGGCCAATTCTCGGCGTTGGATTGCGGCGCCAATCCCGAAGCGTGGGCGGAAATATTCATCCAGCTCTGGGATATCGAGGAACGCGACCGCACACATATGCCGGCCGGCAAGTTCCATGCAATCATCCGCAAAGTTTCCGATCACGTGCAAGTGGATGGTTCGGCGAAGCTGACCTTCGAGGTCAGTGACGGGGTGCGGCCAATGCAGCTTTATTGCGCGGCGATGCCGATTCTCAGCGCCGGCGCCGTCCATGTTTCACTTTCGCCGCGACCGGCAAGCTGCAAGCCGCGCGACCGCTGGCTGGCAGAGGAAAACAGCAAGGCGGCGGCCTGCTGCGGGCCGCAAGCGGCAACGAGCGGCTGCTGCGCATAAGGACACATAAGATCGGGTGCTGGCGAGAATGCCTGGTCGCTCATTGATCCCGGCTTTACGGCGGTGTTTCTGTTCAACGCTCTGCACGGAGTGGTCAACCAGCCCGGCATCGGTGAGACGCGCCGAATTGCTGCGGGCGCTTTAGGGGCATTTCCTACGTGGGCTGGGATTGCCGTCAGGCATTGATTGAGGGCTGGGCATCCCACCATCTGAGCACCCGCATCGCCCGGAGCGTCAGCCAACGCGAGGGCTTGCCTTGCCCGTCATCGACCTCGAACCACACCCGACCGGCGGGGCTGTTGTCGAGCGGCCAGCTGCCGTCCTGCAAGCGCCGGGAACGAAGGTGGTCGATTGCCTCGCCGAGGCGCGGATCGGGGTCGGCGCCGGTCAGGATCGCGCTGGCGCGGAAATAATCGAGCGCGCGTAAAATATCGTAGCGCCAGCGGTTCGGATGCAGGAGGCGCAGGAAGCGCACGTCGGCCGGCTCGCCGGTGCCGAGGCGGCGGAAGAGGTTGCGGGCCAGCAGAAATTCCTCGCCCGTCCTGCGGGCCTCTCGAGACCGACGCGTGCCGCCGGTCGATCTCTCGAATTCCAGCAAGCCTTCCAGCACATTGATGGTACTGGCGAAAGACGAGCGGACAGAGCCGTTGATCCGTTCGCAGTTCCAGCCGCCGTCGTCGAGACGCTCGCCGGCCAGCCTGTCGACGATGGGCGAGACGTCGACGCCGAAATAGGCCCCGTCGGCAACGGTGCGGCCGTTGATGCACTCCTCGACTTCGCCTTCCCAATAGGGCTGGCCGCCTTCTTCCCAACGGGCGTTGGCGCCGACCAGTTTGACGGTGCGCCTGGCGCAGCCGCAGGCGGGATCGAGACCGAACTCGCGCAATTGCGACAGCGAAAAGGTCGTGGCCGTCCACGGTTGGCCACGTTGCTTCCACTCGCCAGCGTCGAATCCGGCGGGCAGGAAGGCGCCGCCTGCCCATTGCCCGTCCTCATCCTGGCAGGAGAGCAGCCTGGCGCCCCAGCCCTCGGTCTCGACTTTGGCCCGCTCAGTCATCCATTCCCGCTCCGGAGCATCGAGCAGGTCGTGCATCACCTGCCATCGGATCGACGGGTCGGAGTCGAGAAGCCATGCGATCACTGGGTCGGATTGGATCATGGGCGAACCTGTCGGCGGGTCGGGGTCGATGGCTCGTTTATAATCGCTTCGGCTGAGCAGTGCCACCCGGACAGGTCCACGGGAAATCGTCTAAATCCGACGGTTGTCGGCGAAAGCCTGTTCGATGCCGAGAATGCGGCGCTTCGCGCCTGATTTCTTAATCATATCCGCAAAGAAATCGGAGGCGGGCCCATTGGGCCGCCTCTTCGTTTAGAACAGGGCGCGCCGATTAATAATTATTCAAATCAATTGATGTATCAGTTTGACCCGGGGACAGATTTTACATCAAAGGTTTGCTATGGCGTTTCTAGGTATTTCGGGGATGCAATATTCCGGGGAAATGTTTGCTGGTGCGCGTATTATTGTCGCGGAAGATTCCAACGTATTCACCTCGATGATCAGCAAACGCCTCAAGGAGCTGTTCGACATCGATGTCGAGATCTGCCGAAGCTTCGAGGATCTGCAGGTTTCCTACGACAAGTCTTCCGATCCGATCACGCTGGCGATCTCGAACATCAACCTGCCCGGCGCCGAAAACGGCGAAGCGCTCGAATATCTGGTCGATCTCTCCATCCCGACCATCGTTTTCACCGGCACCTTCCATGAAAACATGCGCGACAAGCTGATGGCCAAGGATATCGTCGACTATATCCTCAAGGACAATATCTTCGCCGTCGACCTTCTGGCGGAATCGATTTGCCGCTTCCTCACCAATCATCGCCACCACGTGTTGATCGTCGACGATAGCGCGACTGCGCGCGCTTTGCTGTCAAGCCGGCTGAAGCGCTACAATTTCCGTGTCAGCGTCGCCGAGAGTGGCGGCAAGGCGCTGGAGATCCTGAAGGCCAACCGCGATATCGGCCTTGTCATCACCGACTACAACATGCCCGACATCGATGGCTTCGAACTGACGCGGCGCATCCGCGCCAGTATCGGCTCGCACGAGCTGCGCATCATCGGCGTTTCCTCCTCCTCGAACCGGCTGCTGTCGGCACGATTCCTGAAGGCCGGCGGCAATGATTTCATGCTGCGTCCCTTCATCGACGAGGAGTTCTACTGCCGCGTCAACCAGAACCTCGATACGCTGCTGCAAATTCAATCGATGCGTAAGGAACGGGCGGTTGCCTGACGGCCCTTCCAGTATCGGTATCGTCAGGGGGGCGGATATCACTGTCGGGGACAGTCGTCGAATTTCTGCAATTACAGGTAATATCGCCGTCATTTGTCCCCTTCACGCGCACAGGCCTCTCGGTTATCGTCCCCGCCGGGGAGAGGGCCGAGTCGAGCCCATCGGACGCATCGGGGAGTAGGGGTTGTGGCCTTTCAAGCGGATTTCCAGCGGGACGGTATCGGGCTACGCTCCGGCGGGCTGAAAATACTTCTGGTTGAAGATTCCCGGATGTTTTCCGCGGTGCTCTGTCACCGGTTCCAGACGGAGCTCGGCCTTGCCGTCAAATCCTGCCCGTCGCTGAAGGCTCTTCGCAAGGAACTTGCCGACGACGCTCACGGCTACACCATGGCCGTCGTCGATCTCAACCTGCCGGATTCGCCCTATGGCGAAGCGCTCGACTGCACGATCGAGCACGATATCCCGGCAATCGTCTTCACCGCGACATTCGATCTCAACACGCGCAACAAGATCATGGAGCGCAATGTCATCGATTACGTGCTGAAGGACAATGAATTCGCGCTCGACAATCTGGTCGCTACCGTCCGGCGGGCGATCTCCAACCGCAAGACGCGGGTGCTCGTCGTCGACGATGTCGTCTCGGCGCGCCAGGTGCTCGTCGACCTCCTGAAGGCACAGCAATATCTTGTCGTCGAGGCAAATTCCGGGCTCGAGGCGCTGGCGGCGCTCGAGGCCTACAGCGATATCGAACTCGTCGTCACCGATCACCACATGCCCGATATGAGCGGCTATGAGCTGACGCGGCGCATCCGCCATCGTTTCGGTTCGGACAGGCTGCGTGTCATCGGCGTTTCCTCCTCCAACGACCGCATGCTTTCGGCGAGTTTTCTCAAGGCCGGCGCCAGCGATTTCGTTTACCGACCCTTCGTTGCCGAGGAGCTGCAATGCCGTATCGCCAACAATGCCGAAACGCTGGCGCAGATGCGGCAGCTGAGGGCAGCGGCGGCCTGCGACTACCTGACCGGCCTCTATAACCGCCGCTATTTTTACGACAACGGCCCGAAGCTGGTGAACGAGTGCCTGCGGCTGAAGGTGCCGAGCTCCGTCGCCATTCTCGATATCGACCATTTCAAGCGGCTGAACGATACCTATGGCCACGAGATCGGCGACAAGGTGCTGAAAGCTGTCGCAAACAGGCTGTTTACCATCTTCGAAGGCAGCGACAATCTTCTCTCACGCCTCGGGGGCGAGGAATTCGCCATCCTCTTCCCGCAGATGGATTCGGCAGCCGCGACCAAGCTTTGCGACGAGATCCGCTCGGACATTTCGCGGCTGAAGGTCACGGCCGACGACGAGGAACTCGGCGTCACGATTTCGATCGGCATCGCCGAAATCGCCGGTTATGAAACCTTCGAGAATTACCTCAACGCCGCCGACCAGTTTCTCTACATGGCCAAACACAGGGGCCGCAACCAAGTCTATTCCGACGCCAGAATGACGGAAGAGGCGGCGCAGTAGAGTTTGCCTGATCTTTGGATACGTGGTTTGGACTGGCCGCTTGACGTCTGACGTCATCCTCGGCCTGGTTGCCGAGGATCTGCTACATATCAAAACACGAAACGGCGGTAGATGCTCGGGACAAGCCCGAGCATGATGGAAGAGGGGTTAGTGCCCTCATCAGAATCTCAAAGGCGGCTGAGTGAGCTGCCTCTCTCTTTTCCTCCAGCGGTGGTTATCTCAAGCCGCAACCGCCTGTCTTGCGGTCGCCATGGTCATCTTGCGCTCGGCGCGCTCCTGCTGCGGCGAGCGGTGGTAGAGTTCGCGATAACACTTGGAGAAATGCGAGGCCGAGACGAAGCCGCAGGCGACGGCGACCTCGACGACCGGCATCGAGGACTGCACCAGAAGGTGGCGTGCTCGGTCGAGGCGGATTTCCAGATAGTAGCGGGCCGGCGAGCGGCCCATCTCCTGGCGGAACAGCCGTTCGATCTGGCGGCGCGAGAGGCCGGCGCCGTCGGCGATCTCGATCAGCGACAGCGGCTCGGCGAGATTGCCTTCCATCAGCTCGATGATCGACAGCACCTTGGCGTTCTGCACGCCGAGGCGGGCGCGCAGCGGCAGACGCTGGCGATCGTGGGGGTTGCGCACGCGGTCGGTCAGGTGCTGCTCGCAGATGCGGTTGACAAGGCTTTCGCCGAAATCTTCGCCGACGAGGTTCAGCATCATGTCGAGGGAGGCGGTACCGCCGGCGCAGGTGTAGAGATTGCCGTCGATCTCGTAGAGATCGGCATAGACCTCCGCCTGTGGGAAGGCTTCCGAAAAGCCCGGCAGGTTTTCCCAGTGGATGGCGCAGCGCTTGCCGTTCAGGAGGCCGGCCTGGGCAAGCACATGCGCGCCCGTACAGAGGCTGCCGACGGCAACGCCGCGATTGTAGCATTCACGCAGCCAGGCATTGACCGATTTGTTGTTGAACTCCTCGACATCGATACCGGAACAGACGAGCACCATGCCCGGCCGGTTTTCACCGCCGAGATGGCGGCGTTCCTCGGCGAGCGAGGAATTGGCCTCGACGCCGATGCCGCAAGACGAATAGACCTTTTCCCCGTCGACGGAGGTCAGCCGCCAGGTATAGGCCTGATAGCCGAGCATGCGATTGGCGATGCGCAACGTGTCCACGGCCGCCGAAAAGGGCAGCATGGTGAATTGCGGTACCATAAAGAAGACCAGTGAACGCTTCTTGATCTGCATCCTGTTCATAGCGAAATCCATGCTCGAGGGCGATGATACATTCGTTGCGCGGAATGCGTCGCGCCGATGTCCTGAAAGCGACACTGGCATGGAAAAATGCGGCCGGGAAGAGCAAATATGCGACATCACTGACGATTTGGCCGCTCAAACCGCCGGAATGGCCGCAGGCAGGCAGATGACAGGATGATAGGCAACTGAAACTCAATGTTGAAAATGGGTTTGGAATAGGACGGTCAGGCCGCGAAAAAGGCGGCGTTGCACGAGGCAGGCGCCGCCCTTATCTTGGGAGGAATGTCGCATTCATTACATGGTCCGGTGTTTGCTGTCGTCCGTGCTCGGCCAGCCGATGTCCTTGCGGATATCGAAGGGCATGGCTTCAATTTCGCGGGCGGTCTGCCAGCGTGTCCAGGCGAGCACGAGCTTGCGGGCATAATGTGCCAGATCGAAGCGGCTTTCGCTGGAGGTGAGGGTCTTGCCACCACCCCGATAGGTGAGCGTGGTCATTTTCCGGTTCCTTTCTTGGGTCGGGGACATGGTCGTCGTTGGGAGGTTCGTCCACGTCCATGATCCTAATATGGACCCCGGGCACTCATCATTCAAACGAATAGAACTTATGGATAACATCAGGGATATTGAATGATCGTTGCGTGCCCGGCGGCCGTCGATGACACGTTTTGCAGTCTTTCCACCGACGATACCCCCGGGCTTTCCACGCAGGGGATAGCAAATTCGCAGCTGAGCATGATGCTGAAAACCTGGCGGCTATCGGCTCCGATTCTTGATAAATCCGGGTTCAGATTTTTGGGCTGGCCCGGCCGCAAATCGTCCGCATCTAATGCGCGGCAGTCGGGGTGATGATGCCAAGATTTCCAAGCCCGGCGACGATCAGCTGGACTGCGACTGCGGTCAGCAGGATGCCGAAGACGACCTCCGAGACGATCATGGTGACTGGCTTCATGCGCTTGGCGAGCGCGTCGATGTTGGTGAACACCAGATAGTCGAACGCGCCGACGATCAGGATCAGACCGATAACGAGTATCGCGCTGGCAATCGAGACGACTTCGCCGGAGGCGATGATGATGACCGTGATGCCGACAGGATTGAGCATGTAGGGGACCGCAAGCGGAAAGATGGCCAGCTTGTCCGGGTCGACGGGAGCCGCAATGTCGTCATGCGGCTTCTCTGTCGGTCCTGATGCCATCTTGATCGCGATCAGCGCGAGGATGATGCCGCCGGCGACGGCGACTGCGCCGCCCGTGATATGGAGAAGCCGCATCAGCAGAGCGCCGGTGGCGAAGAGGATCAGCGCCGTGACGACGGCGATCAGAACCATCTGGCGGCCGATGCGCGCCTTTGTTGCTGTATCGAAGGTGTGGGTCTTTTCCAGAAACGGCACCAGCGCGATCTTCGGCCCCATGCCGATCAGAAGCAGCAACAGAAGTTTTCCGACGAGTGCGGCATCGATGACTGTGAAATCCATGGAACGTACCCTCTAAAATTTGTGATGCGAAAATCGGGACCTTCCCACTTTGGGGAGGATGGTGACGAAGAACCAGACGGACTCACCGGCCTTTCTGCGAGCCACTCAGCGCGGGCATACGTCCCAGAAGCCCGTGGTCTTGGCGGGCGAGGTGTAGTACCAGCATTGACCAGACTGCGGCGGCGTGCCTGCCAGTGAAACGGCGGCTGCTCCGGCGACAAAGCCGATGGCAGCACCCGCGGCGATGGCTGTACCCGGACGCCAGTAGCGGCGAGGGGCGACGACCACCACACCACGTCGGACGGGCGGGCGAACGACTGGAGCGGTTCGGCGTCCGACGGCAGCGCATCCACGCGGTCCGCAGGCCGCAGCGCCGCAGCCTCTCGGGCCGCAGGCCGCCACGCCGCGACGCGCGGCTTCGGCCGTCGCGGGAACGAGGAGGGGCGCGCAGATCATCATCAGCACGGCAAGTGTTGCGAGCATGTGCGACAGGATGTCCAGGATCTTCATCGCATTTCCTCCCATTGCTTTCGTGTCTGGTTTCATGGCCTGAAGAGTGCCGCTCTCAGGCCGGGTTCGCGGCGGTCGCCGCACTCTGCGCTGCAAGCGTCTGCTGGGCAGCGGCTGCAACAGCGTCGTCCTTTCCGCCCGAGACCTGGACGGTCGGCACGGCGAGCTTGATGCCGTTTTCGTTGAACGCCTGATGGATCATCCGCAGAGCCCGCCGCTTCAGCGTGAACTGCTGGCCCGGAAGGGTCATGACCTTCATCCGCAGAAGCAGGCCGGAGTCACCCAGGCTGTCGATCCCCTGCATCTTCAACGGCTCGATCGTGGTCGGTTTGAACTCCGGATCCTCGAACAGTTCCAGGCCGATCTTCTTGATGATCTTGCGGGCCTTCTCGATGTCGGAATCGTAGGTGATGGTGATCGTCATCTTCTCGATCACCCAGTCGCGGCTCATGTTCTGAACGGCTCCGAGTTCGCTGAAGGGCACGATGTAGACAGCGCCGCGGTGGTGCCTGAGTTTGATGGACCGCAAGCTGAAGGACTCGACGGTGCCCTTGTAGCTGCCGCTCTGGATATATTCGCCTACCCGGAAGGCGTCGTCGAGCAGGTAGAACATCCCGCTGATGACGTCCTTGACCACGGTCTGCGCACCGAAGCCGATGGCGACGCCGACCACGCCGGCACCTGCGATCAAGGGGCCGATTTCCACGCCGAGCGACGACAGCGCCATCATGATCGCGATGGCGACGAAGAGGATCATCAGGAAATTGCGAAGGATCGGCAGCAGAGTTCTGAGACGCGTGCGCCGCCGCTCCCGTTCGCTGCCGGCTTCAAGGACCGCCTCGGTATCGCCGAGTTTGCGATCGATCAGCACTTTCACGATATTCCAGGCGAGATCGACGACCAGCAGAATGATCCCGGCGCTGAGGAGGCCGCGCACGAGGCGCAGAAGCGGGGAATCCTGCATGGTCATCTGCGTCAGCCTGACGTCCAGGGCATCCGCAAGCAGAACGATGGCGCCGACGATGAGCGCTGCCCTTATGCCGCGCTCGACGATCACCGAGACGACGGTGCTTCTTTGGAGGCCGTCCTCTTCGGCGGCGGAAGAGCGCAGGATATTGTTGACCGACGCCTTGGTGAGGGCGATGGCGCCGGGCAGGGCGGCACAGACCACCGCGATCCAGAACAGCTTCATGGCGCCGACCACCCATAGCAGCCAGACGGCGACGAAGTAGACCGTCCAGAGCCAGTTCCGCGCCCGCAGGCCGACCCGGCTGGCTTGGCCGATCGACAATCGGGATGGACGTCTCCAAACGGCTTCGATGCCGATGACGAGCAGCACGAGGCCAAGCGAATATGCCACGAGTTGCCGGGCCGGGACGGAAAAGCCGAGAGTGCCGAGCAGGCGGATGGTCACCCAGCCAAAGGCATACCAGCCAACGAGATAACCCAAGCGTTTCGCCCAGTGGCCGGCGGCATCCTTCGTGATCGGGACGACACGGAACCGACCCTCTTCCTCCGCCCGTGGCGCCAGAAGCACGTCGAAAAGCGCGCTCGCCAGGCGGAAGACGACGATCGCGAAGAGGTAGCCGACGACGATCTCCCTGACAACAGGCGGCCATTGGAACAGCAGGAAGAAGCCTATGCTGCCGAGGCCGAACGAAAGGACGTAACATGCCGCCCACAGAAGCCTCGCGGCCAGTGCGATCACCCTCTCGCGAACCGTGGCAAAGGGCGCGCGTGCCATCCACGAGCGCCAGCCGGCGCTGATCCACCAGAACAGCCATTGCGCGGCCAGCCCGACGGCGACGAAGGCCGCGACCAGGAAGATCGGCCGTGTGCCGCCGTTCGCCTGGATGTCCCGTTCGAGCACGGCCCCGCCTCGCATCGTCTCCAGGGGAAAGGACTGGATGGCGCCGAGAAGACCGGAGGCGTGGGCACGGAATCGCATCGCGAATTCCGAGAATGAAGGGTCGGCGTTCGGGGTTTCCAAGGGCGGTTCCGCCGCGGCCTTGGCTGCTTGCGACTGCTGCTGCAGGAAGCGCTGGACATCGGGATCCGAGAACATCCCGATAAAGCGCTGGACACTTTCCGGCTGTGGGCTTGCAGGCGTCACGCTCTGGGCCATGGCAATCGAAGCACTAAGGAGGACGGACACCAGGGCAGCCCCGGTAAAAAACGATCTAAACATGCGGATCCTGGAAAGTAATAACATCGTTTATCCTGATCTCGATGAACCTGTTCGCCTACCGGTTCCCTAAGCCGTCATTGCCTGCACGACTCCTTCGACCGGCCTGCGGCGATGCAGTCGGGCGCTCGCGGCTGCCTACCCACAGGGCCCGTGAGGCCGCTGACCTGGCCGGCGTAATTGTCTCTGGTATCCGCATCGACGACGGCGACCGGGGCGGCAAGGATCAGGCCGGCCGCGCTGCCTGCCGCAGCGGCTGTGCTTGTCGTCGCGGCAAGGATCTTGTCCCCGAGCCCGACCTTGCTGTCGGTCAGCGTCTGGCCGTCGGAAATCCGCGCCCCAATCAATTGAACGACCTCGGGCGATTCCGCAAATTTTCCGTGGTTCAGCTTGTCGCCCGCCTTGACCTTGGTGAGGTCGATGACCGTGATCTGGCTGTCGGCCAGTTCCTTCTTGAAGGGGGCCTGCTCGGGATCGATGGCGCCGAGTCTGGCGACGTCGCCCCATACCCTACGGGATACCGCGAGCGCGCGATCGTCTCGCGAAACGAACAGGGTGAACTTCGGATGCTGCTTGCCCATGTCGACGATCTGCTGGCGGAAGACATCGACATCCACGTCTGGCGAGGCCAGCATGACATTCTCGAACTTGGCAGGAAGGCGGCCATTGCGGATCGCCATCTGGCGAAGCGCCTCCAGCGCCAGCCAGTTCCCCATGGAATGCGCCAGGATCGAGACTTCCTTCACCTCTGGGTCTTTGGCGAGATACTGGAAGAGCGTCTCCAAGGCGTTGCGCGTGTAGTTCGTGCTCTCCCTGTCATATCCGTATGCCAGCAGACTGCCGCGCGACGGCCATGTCACCAGCACCGGCGCACTATGGACGCCGGAATCCTTGACGATCTGGGCGAAGCGATAGACGGAGTCTTCGAAACGGTTGTTGAAGCCGTGGATGAAAACCAGCACGCTACGGTCACGGCTTTTCCTGACCGAGGCGCTCAGCCATTTCTTGGCGTCGTCGCGCGTGATCTCGTCGGCTTTCAAGGTTGCGAAGTCGGTTGCCGGGTTGGAGGGAAGCCGCCTCGGCCAGGCGACTTCGCCGATCTTGCGCACGTTCGCTGGGGGAATGGACACCGTGATGTCGGCAAAGGCCGGGGCGAGGGCGCGCTCGCCGGTGAACATTTCGCCTTCAATCTTGGAGCGGGTGCGCGTCGTGGTCACCAGCATCTCTACCTTGGTGGCGTTCGGGGCGCTATCGGCAACGGGGATGAGCACGTTCTTCGGGTGGCCGCCACATCCGGTTAATGCGCAAAGCAGCAGGAGAGCCGAGATCCATTTCAGACCTTGGGAAGGGCGTGGTTGAATTCGGCCATTGCGACATTTTGTGCTCACTGCTGTTCCTCATCGCCCCGTCAAGTTCCGGCAGTCCTCGACGCCGCGCGCCGCGGCGGTCGAAGTCGGCACCGGGCGAGACTATGCGAAGATGAGATGGCTTACCCGTATGATCGGGTATGTTACGGTCAGGGAGACCGCATCAGCGGGGTTGCAGGTCCGAGGTGGCGGCGCTCGACGCAATTGCATCGGGATCAGGCACCGTCATCCCCGCCTTGCGAAGTCCTTCGATCAAGCGGTCGCGATCTTCAGGCTGCATGTTGCGCATCGCGAGTTCCGTGACCACGTTCGGCAGGAAGTCAGGTCGCATGCTGACGAAGATCTGTCCTTCCCGGCGGGCGTCGTCCATCAGACCTGCCTCGGCGTAGATGATGGCGGCGACGACATGGAAGAGAGGAAACTTCTGCATGTTCGCCTGCCTGATCTCCAGCACGGCGGTGTCGTTGTCGTGAAGCATGTAGGCAGCCAGCGCTCGCGTTCCGTGATAAAAGCCGCCGCTGCCTGGATTGAGGGCGATGGCCTGATCCAGGAGGGCAGCTCCGCGTTGCCACTGGCCGGCGATCGCAAGCCGCGTTCCAAACTCGCCGATCAGTTCGGTGTCGTTGGGGTTGGTGGCGAGCGCCAGTTCGCCCACACGAAGTGATTCAGCGAGCTGCCTGTCGAAGAACAGCGCGGTCATCAGCGCTTGAAGTCCGCGCGTATTGCTTGGATCGATCTGCGTTGCGCGCCTGGCGGCATCGAGCGCACGCTGTATGGCTGAATCCTGGTCTGGTGCGGGATTGAACTTGTAGCGGTCCTCATCGAGATAAACGATCGATAGCATTGCCCAGGCGGTTGCGTAGTTCGGAAACCGCGCGAGCGCGGCCTCGAGGCAATCCCGGACGCGGGCATGCGCTTCGGCGCTCAGTTCCGAACGATAGGCATAGAAGCGCAGCGTGCACTCATATGCACCGAGATCCTCAGGCGGCGGACTGGCGGAGTCGACCTGTGCCATGACCCCGTAGGGCTGGGCGATGGCGGTCGCGACCTTTCTGGCGACATCCGTCTGGATCGCAAACAGGTCCTCCGATGCGAGATCATTGTCATAATTCTCCGACCAGAGGATCTCGCCGTCCGACGTATCGAGCAATCTGGCTGTCACACGAAGACGCTTGCCTGACATGCGTACCCCACCGGCAAGGAGATAACGTGCGCCGAATTCGGCCCGGATCTCCGATGCGCCCACATCTGCGGGGAGGGACTTGGACGTCTCGCGACCGAAGACCTTGATCTCCTTGAACCGTGGCAGGATGGTCATCAGTTCCTCGGTCAGGCCGGCAGTGTAGAGCTGCGCTTCCGGCTCTTCACCGAGATTGGCAAACGGGGCCACCACGAGGGCCGGACGATCGGGCGACAGGCTTACAACGCGTTCGAGCGACGGAGCGGGAGATCGTGTGCCGACCCAATATAGCGAAATAGCGACTGCCGCGAGCGCGACAGCACCAGGCAACAGAACCCGCCTTGACCGCCACCAACGTCCGGAGCGGACCTCCGAGGGCGATGTTTCGTCAGCTTCGTCGTCTCCAGCGTCTACTGATGCCGGACAGGACCAGGCAAAGGTTGGGATATATCCACCTTTGGGAATGTCAATCCTGACCGGATCATGCTGCCCGGCGACGAGATAATAGCGCTCAAGCGATCGCCGCAGCCGCCCGGCCTCGATCCTGACCACCGGATCGTCCTGGGTAAAGCCGGCATCCCGGCCGAACACCTCTATCGCGATCGAATAGGCTTTGATCCGGTTGCCCCGGCCCTCGAGGGTTTCCGAGACAACATAGCGGAGAAACGCTGCGGCGCGACCGACGCCCGGAAACTCAGGGCTGGAGACGACACGTTCCAGTTGCTCCCTGATATCGTCGGCTTGAGGTGCCGGCCCGAAAGGAATGGGTGCTGCAGACCCCTCTGCTGGTATCCACGTCTGCATGTCTGCCCCAATCCCCCGTTGAGTCACGTCACTGCCAGACCGTATGTTACGGTAACATACTCCACGAACCCTGCGTCGTCCATGAAGATTGGGCGGGGCACACGTTGCAGAGGCAGCGTCCAAATGCCGTGAGGAGTAAACCATGGACGAAGGCGTGACCGCAGTCCGTCGGCAGTTTCCAGCCAAGATCAAGGCGATCGACGATCTCTCTGCCCGCAGTGAGGACTTTCGGGAAATCTGCAGGGACTTTGCCGACGCCCAATCGGCGCTGCAGAAATGGAAAGTCTCAACCGATCCGAAACGCGACGAGCGCGTCGTCGAATACCAGGAGCTGATCGCAGAACTCTCCAAGGAGATAGCGCGCGCGCTTGAAGGCTCGGTACCGCCAATCGCTCGCTAATATGCGCGGCCAGGCCCCGGCGGCCGCCATCGCGAGGCGTATGTTACGGTTACCTACTTGCGTTCCATCTCCCGGTAACGACCATCGCCATAGACGTCCGGCGCTGAACTTCGCGCGCTGAAACTTTGCGCTTCCACGAAACGAAACGCTTCCGAAGGATATTGCCGTGGTTTCCGAAGACTTGGACGAGCCTGCCATTTCCCCAGCGCCTCGGAATCCACTCCGCAGGATAGCCCTTATCGTCGTCCTGCTGGCGCTCGTCCTGTTCGTCCTGTCCATCTTCATGGAGCGGCGCACGCCATCGACCTCGCAAGCTCAGGTCCAGGCCTATATCGTCGGCATCGCGCCCGAAGTCACCGGCCGGGTCGTGGAAGTCGGCGTCGCCGACAACTCACGCGTCGAGGCCGATCAGGTTCTCTTTCGTATCGATCCCGAGCGCTACGAGCTCGCGGTCAATGAGGCCGAGGCGAGCCTTGCAAGTGTCGGCCAGTCAATGGGCGCGTCAACGGCTGCTGTCGATGCGGCGCAGGCAAAGCTCGTCACGGCCCAGGTCGATCGGGACAATCTTCGCGAACAAGCTGCGCGCGCCGAAGAGCTGCAAAAGAGGGGCGTGTATTCCAAAGCGCGGGCCGATTCAACCAAATCGGCTTTCAATCAGTCAGAGGCGGCCGTCACCGGTGCTGAGGCCGAGCTGGCCAAGGCCAAGGAGCAGCTCGGGCCGAGCGGAAATGACAATCCGCAGCTCCGGGCAGCTCTGGCAGCGCTCGAAAAGGCAAGACTCGATCTGCTGCGGACCACCGTTCGGGCACCTTCGGCCGGGGTCGTGACCAACCTCCAACTTACAACCGGTAAGGTCGTGTCGGCTGGACAGTCAGCCATGACCTTCATCGATGCCGGCACGATCTGGATCACCGCCGCCTTCAAGGAGAACAGCCTCGAGAATGTGGCAGTCGGCAACCGGGCGGAAGTCCTTTTCGACGCGCTTCCTGGACGGCTGTTTCCGGCGCAAGTCGAGAGCGTTGGTTTCGGCGTATCGCAGGGCAGCACGGACCCGAACACCGGATTGCCGACGATCCGGAGCGATAGCGGTTGGGTCCAGGAGCCGCAGCGGTTTCCAGTACGGCTCATCATCGAGGAGGCGCAGCGGCCCAAGGGCGGTGTGCGCTACGGCTCGCAGGCGACCGTTGTCGTCTACACCGGCGACAACCCGGTCACCAATGCCTGGGGATCGCTCTGGATCCGGATCATGTCGGTGCTGACCTATGTTCGCTGAGAGGAGCGCCGCGGTCGAGGAGCAGAAACGCAAGGGGCTTCGTGTTGCGTTCGCGGTCTCCATCGGCTTCACGCTGGCAGTGTATGCGGGGGCCATCGTGCCGTTCCTCGGTCCGCTCTTTGCCGCCCAGTTTCTGCTCGGAAGTTCGCGGCCCATGCCGCTCGGCAAGACCGTAGGTGCGGCGATGGTCATTCTGATCGCCGGGATGGCGATGATGGTTCTGACCAACGTGCTCGGCGACCGTCCAGCGCCCTTCCTTCTGATCCTGGGGCTAACCTATTTCGCGTGCTTCGCCGCCCAGTCGACGGGAAAGGGAGGACCGGCCGTCTTTCTCGTGCTCGTCGTTTCGATCATCGTGCCTCTGCTCGGCATCCTGAACAAGGAGCTCGCCAATTCCATCCTGTCCATCCTGGTCGCCGGGGTGTTGTCGGGCGCGGTTCTGATGTGGCTCGCCCATGCGGTCTTTCCCGAGCCGTTCTCCCAGGAGGTCGAGGCGGTGGCGATCGACGAGCGGCCGCCGGCCTTGCTTCGGGCGCTGGCAAACACGGTCATCCTCTTGGGCTCCGTCGTGATCTGCCTGACCAGCGACAACCTGACGGCTGCGGCAGTCATTCCCATAACCGTGGCGTCGCTGCTCGGGCAGCTCGACGTTGCCGCGAGCGGGCGGGCGGCGATGGGGCTCGTGCTCGTCAATCTGTTCGGCGGGGTGCTCGCCTCCGTCGCCTATGCCGCGCTGTCGCTGCGCCCCAATCTCCTCTCGATCTTCCTCATCGTTCTCGTCGTCGTCCTCCTGCTCGGAGGGCGCGCAGCCGCCCGGTCAAAAGACGCCCCGGTTTTTGCCGGCGCCCTGACGACATTCCTGATCCTCTTCGGCCTCGGGGTCTCACCCCTGCCGGGCAGCGCCGCAGAATCCTTCGCCACCCGCATCGTCTATGTCGCGGCGGCGTTGATCTATGCGCTGCTGCTTGCCGCAATCCTGTGGCCGCGGGCCGCGGAAACGAAGAGGATATCGGTATGACTCAGGCGTTCTCTGAGAGCAGCTTACCTTGAAGAAGTCGGCTGTCTTCAGTCCCGCGATGTTCTTGGCGTTAGTCGCTTCGGCGGATTCAGTAGACGCCGCCCAGAGAACAGAAGACTTCCTCAATGTCCGCAAGCACTGCGAACTCGCATATCTATGGAAGGATCCACCTGACCCCAAGGGCTTCAGCGAATGTATGAAACAGAGGCGTTATCGACTCCATTTCTCGCCGACTTGCCAGACCGGGAGCCGCAGGGCGCAGTGCTACGACCTGCAGCGCTAACTGCCGATGCGTTGGCATCGCCATAGGAAGATCACAGATTCAAGGTTGGGCGAGAGAAATTTAGTCGCATTTCATCGGCATGATCTCACCGTCGGTCTTTGCTTTCAACTCGGCACGGATAACTGCCGCCCGTGACCAAGATCTTAGGGAAGCTGCCCAGCAGGTTGCGGCTTTGACATGTTCCGACTGCCGTATTCGTTACGTCGCGCAAACATTGCGAGCGTACGATTGGAAAATGCGGCATTTCCGGTCACTTCCGGGCCGAGCCACGGCGGGTAGGGAGGTTGGTCGCTTTCGTCGGCAAGCTCGATTTCTGCGATAACGAGTCCGTTGTGGACACCGCCATAGACGTCCACCTCCCAAAGGCAGCCACAATGTTTCACCTCGTAGCGGGTCTTATCCACCACACTCGTTGCAAAGGCGATCATTTCCAGGGCATCGGGGTAGGGAATCTCATATTCGAACTCTTCGCGCCTCAGGCGCCCGGTCCGGAGTTTAACGGTCAGGACGGCGCTTGCCTTATCGATGATCCTGACCCGCACGAAGCGGTTTTTCCTAGCCAGCAGGTAGCCTTGGCAGAACGCGGCGCCTTTGGAAGCGTGGTCCCGCCAACTATCGTTTACGACGAGGTATTTTCGCTCAATCTCCGCGGTCATCTTGCCCTCCCTTTGTCGTTCCGAACCACGACGAAGCTGGATGGCGATGCGTGACGGACTTTCCGCCACGCCCGCTGTCCGGACCTTAATTTGGGTCTGCAGGTGCAGCCTGCCTCCCGCTGGATCGTGCCGTCGATTGCGACATGCCGGATCCAGGGCATCCGGAAAGGCAGGTTGCTAGCGCTTCAGATCGAGGACCTGTCCCGACGCCTTGAGCTGCTCCAGTGTTTTACCGAGACAACTTCCGCCGATTGGTTCACCCAACGCTTTAGCGGTCCCCCCGACAGATATCGTTCCGGCAAGCTTGCTCGGATTGACATAGGTGGCCACGCCATCCGCCTCCAACCTCGTGAGATAGAAGATCTGGTACAGGCCTTTATATTCGCAGGCTACGGCGACCGGAAATTGATCGAACGGCTCGGCCGCCCGAGCTTGCGAAACGCATATGCCGGCCAATGGAAGAATGCAGGCAATGGCGACAGACAGCACACGGATCGATGGATGGATCATCACACACTCCTGTTGATTGTTAACACCACCGCGCCGGAAAGCCGGTGCTGTTCCGGGCGCGGGCCTTCCTCCTCAAATTGCGGTGTCGTTCCCGCGCGGCTTCGATTATTGCATCTGCTCGGCGACCACATCCGGCACAAAATGCCGGATGCTTTTGTCTTCGATATAGTCAGCGGGCCGCTTTTGACGTTTCCCAAGGTCCGGTGCGTTGAACTTCATCGTTTCGTACGGAATCGACTTCAGGATGTGCGAGATGCAGTTGATGCGCGCGCGCTTCTTGTCGTCTGACGGCACGATCCACCATGGGGCGTGCTGGCGGTCCGTCGCCCGGATCATCTCGTCGTAAGCAATCGTGTAGTCCCACCACCGTTGATACGACTCGACATCCATCGGGCTGAGCTTCCACTGCCGCAGCGGATCCTCGATCCGCCGCCTGAAGCGCCGATCCTGTTCCTTCTCGCCGACCGTCAGGAAGTACTTCAGCAGGGTGATGCCGCTTTCGACGATCGAGGCTTCGAAACCGGGAGCCAGCTCGAGAAAGCGCCGGGCCTTTTTCTCGGAGCAGAATCCCATCACCCGGTCCACGCCGGGGCGATTGTACCAACTGCGATCGAATATGACGATTTCGCCCGCGGCGGGCATATGTGCGATGTAGCGTTGCATATACATTTGCGTCTTTTCGCGATCGGTCGGGGCCGGCAGCGCGATCACGCGAAAGACCCGTGGACTGACGCGCTCGGTAATTCGCTTGATCATCCCGCCTTTGCCGGCAGCATCCCGGCCCTCGAAGACGATCACGATGCGAGCGCCCGATTTCTTCACCCAGGACTGCAGATGCGCGAGCTCGACCTGCAGCTTTACGATTTCCTTGTCGTAGTTCCAGGACTTCTTGCCTTTCTTTTCGTCTACTTCTGTGTCGTCGTCCTGCCGTTTGTTCATCACTTCCTCCATGACCTTTTACTGATGACCTCCGGCCAAAGGCCGGTCGCTTCCTTCCCCCAGGCGCGCGGCGCGCAGCGCGTCCTCCGTGTCGCCAAAGAACTTTCCGGCTCCGATGCCATCGACGACACCGGCGCGGCCCAGCAGCTCCGTGACCTCGGCGTTCAGGTGAGCCACGGCGAAGACGATGCCTCGCCCGGAGAGATTTGCCTGCACGGCATCGAGTGCTGCGGCTCCGGTGCTGTCGATATGCGCAATGGCGCTGGCGTCGAGGATGAACCAGCGCGTTTCGGCCGGTAGGCCGTCAGCGATGGCGCGAAGCCGGATGCGGACATAATCGGCGTTGTAAAACAGAAGATTGCCCTGGACGAGGCATATGGCGATGCCTGGAATGCCCTGGGCGTCTGGAAAGCGCTGCATGTCGTAGAAGCCATCACGTCCGGCAATGCGGCCGAGAAGCGTGTCTTTCGGGAACATCGTCTTGCGCAGGAGATAGATCAGGGTTGCGGCGATCGCGACGATGACGCCGTTCAGGACTCCGAAGCTGATAGCTCCGAACATGGCGATGAGGGCGAAGACGAACTCCGCGCGGCTGATGTGCCATATCTTTCTCAACTCGCTGACGTCGATCAGGCTGATTGCGGCTGCCGCCAGGATCGCCGCCAGGGCAGGGATCGGCAGGATGCGCAGGGCGCCGTTCAAGAACAACAGCGCCGCCATCAGGGTCACGGCGGAAACGAGACCGGCTGCCTGCGATCTGCCGCCGACTGCAAGATTGATCGCTGTGCGCGAGTCGGACACGGCGATGGGAAATGAACCAAACAGACCGGGGGCGATGTTCGCCGCGCCCAGCCCGATCAGTTCCTGGTTGGCGTCGACCTCCTCGCCGGAGCGCCCCCCGAAGCTCCGTGCGGCGACGATACTCGAGCCAAAACTGATCAGAAAGACGGCTGCCGACCCAAGGACGATCCTGTCCATGGGCATTTGAGAGAATGCATGGAGGGAGAATGACGGCAGCCCGGTGGGGAGATCGCCAACAACGCGGATGCCTGCGGCTTCAAAGTTGAAGATTGCGGAGAGAATGACGGAAACGACGACGACGACGACGGGTCCCGGTACCGGCAGCCGCGTGGCTTTCACGATCCACAACAGTGCGAACATGGCGAGGCCGAACAGCAATGTCGGCCAATGGATCAAGGCACTCTTGCGAATGATCTCGGCAATCGGCGGCAGGAGACCGTCGGACTCGATACGCACCCCGGTAAAGCGGCCGATCTGCCCGACAAGGATGGAGATGGATACGCCGGCAAAGAAGCCGACCAGAATCGGGCGGGACAGAAAGCTTGCGAGGACGCCCAGCCGAAGCAGCCGTGCTGCAAAATAGAAGGCTCCGACGCCGAGCGCCAGGGCAGAGGCGATGGCAACCGGATCGGCTGATGTGCCGGCAGGTTGCGCGGCGATGACAGTTCCTATGACCGCCGCGAGAACCGCCATGGTCCCGGCGTCCGGCCCGACCACCAATAGCCGCGACGGCCCGAACAGAGCGTAGGCAACGGGCGCGACGATGCTCGCATATATCCCGGTTTCCGGGGGGAGGCCGGCGATGGCGGGATAAGCGATCGCACTCGGCAGGCCGACAGCAGCAATCGACAGCCCCGCAGGAATATCGCTTCGCAGCCAGTCCGCGCGAAATCCCTCCAGGCCCCTGAATATCGGCATATGAAAACTTTGAAGCATGCCACTCCCCCCGGAAATTCATTCATCTGCCGAAGCGAATTCAGGCTACCAGTGGGGTGGCTTCCGATCGCTCCAGACTGGGCGCAGATTGGGCTTTGACGAAGATGGTCTTGCAAAGCAGCATCAGCGGAAGGGTTGACCGCGGACGCTGATGCGCTGGCCGAACCCATGGCGGACGAACCGCATGATTGCACAGCGGCCTAGCCGACCGGTGCCTCCCAATTCAGGAAGAAGCCGATGTCGCCCGGCATGCCGCCCGGAAAACTGATGACCATTGCTTTCAGCTTGTAGCCGTGAGGCCGGGCCACTTCGACGAAAAGATCATATATTTCCTTGGCTTTTCCTTGAAGCGTCGTCGGCCACTCTGGCCGGGCACTGTTGATCGCGCGGCCGCTATCCGTGCAGAAGCTCGACGGAAAGCTATAGACCATGGCCTCGGATTTGCCGTCGGCGGCTGCCTTCATGACGACGCGCCTGATAATGTCACGTTCCTTGTCGCCGACGTGTTTGCGGAAGAAGTCATCGACGAACTCCGCGTGTTTTTTTGCTTCACGCGCTTTGACTTTGTCGTCACGCTGCATTTCTATCAGCTGCAGTTCCAGAGCTTTCTGTCTCAATTCTTCCGCGCTAAGCATCTGAGGATTTGACTTTTCACTTTCAGCCATGACGTTCCCTCCCAGCGGTCCAAGGCCAAGACTGACAACTACAGCACCGATTAAGTCAAACCAGACAGTATGATACTGTAGGTTCTAGTAAGCTACGGCTTGGCATATATTTCAGCCGTCAGCCGCGCCCTTGCGGTCAATGATAATTGGCGTGCCATATCGCTTTCACAGGAGGGCAGTGGTCCGTGCCCTTGACCTCGTGATCAAGCGGCCGCGGTCGATTTTAGCCCGCGCGCTGAACTCCGCTTTTGTAAGCGTGTTACTGTAACATACATGCCAGACCAGTCCTGCGACTACGCCTGGCGCTGTTTTTGCTATAAATTTGGAGCAAAAGACGGCTTGGCCGATGTTTAGCTATCAATCCTCCTTCACTCGGAGGAGTATGCGGCACGAGCCTACACACCATGTCTGACCGCAGGGAGGATTTGAGATGGCTAGACCTCACGCATTGTTACTCGCCACGGGCCTGTTCCTGCCTTTTGCAGGGTTCCCGTTTTCGCCACATCTGACTCTGACCGCCGCCGCGCAGGAGCCGGCCGCTTCCAATCCCGTCACGGCGGAAGACGACGCGCCGGCGCCTCTGAGCGAGGACGAACTCGAAATCCTGGTGGCGCGGATCGCGCTTTATCCGGATGAACTGGTTGCGCTCGTCACGTCGGCGTCGCTCTATCCGCTGCAGGTCGTGGAAGCAGCCCGGTTCCTCGAAACCTTGAAGAAGCAGCCCCAGCTCAAGCCGAAGACGACGTGGGACGGCAGCATCGTATCGCTGCTGAACTATCCTCAGATCGTGACGATGATGAGCGAGGATCTGGACTGGACGCAGTCTCTCGGAGAGGCGCTTTCCTACCAGCAGAAGGACGTTCTGATCGCCATACAGCAACTGCGCGACAAAGCGGTCGCCGACGGCATCATCAAGACCGACGACAAGATCAAGGTCAGCCAGGAGAACGACAACGTCGTGATCGTCTCCGCCAGTCCTGAGAAGATCTACGTTCCGCAATACGCGCCGGAGATGCTGTATGAGCCGAACTATGTGGCCGAGCCCATCGGCTACTATTCCGAGCCGTATCCGAACTACTACTATCCGACCGCCACCTTTTTCGCGGGCGTGGTGACGGGAGCGGTGTGGGCCGCCGCCGTCGACTGGAACCGCTGGGGCGTATGGGGCGGGCGCTGGAACGGCAATGTCGACATCGACTGCAACAACTGTTTGAACAACATCAACGGCAAGGTGAATATCAACGACGTCGACTGGAAAAACGTCGACCGCAGCAAGATCGGGTTCGACAGCGCGCAGTTCAACAAGATCGACCGCAGCTCCTTCCGGACCAGTATCGAGGCGAACGCCGGCGACAGGGTCGGAGCAAGAGGCAACGACCGTGCGAACACGATCCGCGACAAGCCAGGCAAAGTCAGTGTCAACGATGTCCGCAAGAGCAAGATCGATGCGGACAGGGTAAATGCTGCCCGCAATAAGGCAGCCAATACAAGGGCGGCTTCCGGGGGCGGGAAGGGAGCGCAGGCCGCGCAGAACCGCAGGCCTGAGGCAAGGACTCCGAACAGGGTTGCCGAAAAAGCAAGGCCCGGGGTCAACGCCAAACGCCCGGTCGCAAAGCCGAAGCCTGCGGCCCGTGTCGACAGCCGGCCCAGAAAGCCATCGGCCCTCGGTCAGGTCGACAGCGGCAAGCGCGCGCAGATGCAGTCCAGCCGCGGCAGACAGGCCATGGCCGGGAGCAATCGCGGCGGCGGTAGAGCAATGCGCGGCGGTGGCGGCGGCCGCGGCGGCGGTGGCCGCGGCGGCGGTCGTCGGTGACCGAAAGAAGGAGGAAAATCATGACGAAGTCATTCAGAAACATGCTTCTGGGTTCGGTGTTCGCTCTTGCGGTGCTCGCCACCCATTCGGTTCCGACATCTGCAGCAGAGCCATCCGATGCGACCGTCATCTCGGGCTTCGCTTCACAGAGCGATCCGCCCGTCTTTGAGACGCCGGAACAGGCCGTCGACGCTTTCAAGGCGACCTTGGCGGCCGACGACTTCGACAAGTTTACTGCGCTGCTGGGAATTGATGCCGCGAAAGCGAAGGCAGGCGAAGGGGTGATGGACACCTACGCACAGATCCGGGACGGCACGAAGAAGAAGATCGTCGTGAAGGACGTCGATGACCGCAAGATCATCGAGATCGGCGACAAATTATGGCCGCTGCCATTTCCGATCGTGAAGGGCGACGATGGCAAATGGAGCTTCGACACCTATGCCGGGTTCGAGGAGATCATCAATCGTCGCGTCGGCGAGAACGAATTGCAGACCATCGACACGATGCAGGCCTATGTCGACGCCCAAAAGGAATATTCTTCCGCTGACCACGACGACGACGGCGTTCTCGAATATGCCCAGAAACTGATCAGCAGCGACGGCAAAACCGATGGTCTCTACTGGTCGCCTGATCTGGGCGAGGGTGATAGCCCTGCGGGCAACGCCCTCGAAGACAATGCGGCGCTTGATAAGGCCAAGGCCGGCGAGGGCTATTACGGCTATCGCTACAGGATCATCGACAGCCAGGGGCCGAACATCGCGGGCGGAGAGTTCGACTATGTGATCAACGGCAACATGATCGCAGGATTCGCCCTTATCGCCTGGCCGATCCGATATGGCGAAACCGGCGTGCACACATTCGTCGTGAACGCGAACGGCACGGTCTACCAGGCCGATCTCGGCCGGGAGACGGAAAAAATAGCTGCTGGCGTCAGGACCTTCAACCCGGGTGACAATTGGGACGTGACTTCTGATTGACGAGGGTCCCGCGTGTTGGGAACCAAGTCTGCTTCACGTCGTTGCCGCTTCGTACCTGACAATGCAAAGGAGGAAACGATGATTTCCGCGGATCAGATTCGTGAACATATGGAAGTGCGGACCGCCGACGGCACCCATGTCGGCACGGTCGATCATCTCGACGGCCCCACGCGCATCAAGCTGACGAAGCTCGACTCGGAAGACGGCAAACACCACTTGATCCCGATCGATTGGGTCGATCACGTGGATGCTCACGTCCATCTGTCGAAGAATGCCAGGGATGTCCGGATGCAATGGGCTACCATCAACTGACAGCCGGTCGGCTGCGGCTTACCGGCCGCAGCCTCCTTAAAACAGGAGCCGCCATGCCGAAGCAATTGAAGATGGGCGATGAGGTGAGCTGGAATACCAGCCAGGGAAAGACCGAGGGCAGGGTAGTCAAGAAGCAGAGCGGTCCAACGAAGATCAAAGGCCACAGCGTGAATGCATCGAAGGCCGAACCGCAATATATCGTCGAGAGCGACAAGTCGGAAAAACGCGCCGCACACAAGCCTGACGAACTCAGGAAGCTTTGAGCCGGCGGTCGCTCGTTTGAGCAAGAGGAGATCGATATGCCAGCCAAATCCAAGGCCCAGCAGAAGGCGGCAGGGGCCGCACTCTCGGCCAAGCGCGGCGAGACGCCGAAGAGCCACCTCAAAGGCGCTTCGAAACAGATGGTCGAATCCATGAGCGAAAAACAACTCGAGGAGTTCGCGTCAACCAAAAGGAACGGCAAGCCCGAGCACGTGTCGAAATAAAGGGATGCGGGTACCGTCATGCGGTGTCTGACCTTCCCGCCGCTCTAATCTACATGGTCTTGACAGCGGCTGCCGATGAAGCAGGATTGGCGGTTCGTGCGCGGTCGATGTATGGTTTCGACAGAGATTTGGGCAATTGCCCATCAGCTAGAACAGCGCACTGCGCCTAAAACGGAGTCTGAGATTGGCCGTCGCCTTCACCAAGGAAGAGAGTTTCGAAACCGCTTCGGAAACCCTGCTGCCCGATCGTCCGGTTTCGCCGCACCCCAACCTTGTTACGAAGGCCGGGCTGAAGGCCCTGGAGCTGCAATTCCAGCAGGCCCGCGAGGCTTATGATGTTGCGAGTACCGTCGAAGACGTGAACGAACGGCGGCGGCAGACGGCCAATCCTTTGCGTGATCTTCGCTACTTAGCGGCAAGACTTCGCACAGCGCAGCTCATGCCTCACCACACGTCAATCGATACTGTCGCCTTCGGCAATACCGTGACTTTCCGTCGCGACGACGGGCGCGTGCAGACCTATCGCATCGTCGGGGAGGACGAAGCCGATCCCAAGGCGGGATCGATTTCCTACGTCTCCCCGGTGGCGCGGTTGCTGCTGGGCAAGGCTGTCGGCGATGTCGTGGAGACGGGCGGCCAGGAACTGGAGATCATGACCATCGCATAGAACAGGGATATTCGTATAGCCTTGCCCATTATTTTGGTACTGATTGGTACTTTATTTATCGAACCTTTACCATCCGTGGCTAGAACGATGACATTCCACCATCGAAAGTCATGCTCATGGTCAGCGCAATTTCCAGTTCTGCATCCACCATTTTGAGTTCAGCCGTTTCAACCTCATCTTCCAGTTCGTCGGATCAGCTTGCCTCTCTCGAGGCACAGCTTGCCGAAAAGAACGCAGCCCTGTCAGAAGGGCAGGACGAGCAGGAGAAGGCCACGATCGAAAAATCTATCGATACGCTGGAAGCGAAGATCGCCAAGCTCGAAGCGAGCGAAAGCAGCCAATCTCAGTCATCTGCCGCATCGAAGCCCGCCGATGAAGTTCCTGGAGAATTTTCCGGCGAAAGCGAGCGTATCGGCACGACGAATTTTGACGAGGCCAGCGAGTTCGGCAGCCGCACGGCTTATGTCTGACAAAGCGACGTGGGCCTGCTGTATTCTTGAGTGACGCGTCAAAGACGGCGCTTGGCCACCGCGACGACTTCGCGCGTCAAATCCGCCAGGCGGTCGGCGGCGAGGCGGTTGATCTGCCAGTAGAGCGGGACATCGAGCGGTGTGTCGGGCACCAGTTCGACCAGCCGTCCGGACGCAAGATGCTCGCGGGTCAACTGGATCGGGTTCATTCCCCAGCACATGCCCGAAAGGCTCGCCTCGACGAAGCTCTGCGACGACGGCAGCCAGTGGGTGGGATAATCGAGATCGCGTCTGAACGTTTTGCGTATCCAGCTGCTCTGCAGCCTGTCTTTCTGGTTGAAGGTCAGGGCCGGAGCATTGCGGATCGCCTCTGATGTTACGCCCTGCGGAAAATGGCGCGCGACGAAGTCGGGCGTTGCCGTGGCGTGGTAGCGCAGAACGCCAAGGGCAAAACGCCGGCATCCGCGAACCGGTTTTTCCAGGCTGGTGACGGCGGCGATCACCCGCCCGCGCTGCAGCCATTCGGCCGTATGATCCTGATCATCGACGGCAACGTTAAGCAGATAGGAAGAGCTTTTGGCGAAATTCGACATGGCCTCAACGAACCATGTCCCGAGGCTGTCGGCATTCGTGGCGATTTGAAGCGTGACCCTTTGATGGGGCTCGTCGGGATCGACGAGAGCCGGCAACTGCTCGAAGAGTTCGGCTTCGAGCATGCCGACATTTTCCATATGGCGACAGAGCCATTCTCCCTTTTCCGTCGCCGTGCACGGGGTGCCTCTGACGACTAGGACGACGCCGAGACGCTCTTCCAGCTGCTTCACCCGCTGAGAAATGGCTGAAGGGGTCACGTTCAGGACGGCCGCCGCTCTTTCGAAGCTGCCTGTCTGGACAATGGTTGCGACGGCGCGAAGAGCAGGATAGTCGAGCATGAATTAGCTTAGCTAAATTGGAGTAAGGTGGATTAATTAGCCTAACTCTTATAATCGCGCTAGCGCAACCTTACCGAAATGAGGGGCGTTGGCCAAAGAGATGAATTTTTCGATCTATATAACCGGCCTGATGATGGGGCTCAGCCTGATTGTCGCCATCGGTGCACAGAACGCCTTCATCCTCCGCCAGGGCTTGCGCAACGAACATGTCTTCGCCGTCTGCCTCGCATGCGCGGTCTCCGATGCGGCGCTGATCGTGCTTGGCGTGACCAGCCTCCATCAAATCGCCAGGTTCATGCCCTGGCTCGATCCCGTCATGCGCTATGGCGGAGCCGCATTCCTGATCTGGTACGGAGCAAAAAGCCTTTATTCCGCCTTGCGGTCGTCCGCCGCTCTCGCGGCCGGGGAAGCCAAAACATCGAGCTTTCGGCAGACACTGGTGACCTGCCTCGCACTCACCTGGCTCAATCCGCACGTCTATCTCGACACGGTGGTGCTGCTCGGGACGATATCGACACGATATCCGGGAGAGCAGGCTTCTTTCGCAGCAGGGGCGGTGACGGGTTCCTTTCTGTTCTTCTTTTCGCTCGGATATGGTGCGAAGCGGCTGCGGCCGATCTTCTCGAAACCCTCATCCTGGCGCATGCTGGAAACGCTCGTCGCTTTCACGATGTGGATTATAGCGTTCAAGCTGCTGGGCGGGTTGTGACCGCCGTTCGATCGTCGATCATTCGCTTCAGCGGCCGAGGGGGGGACGGTCAACTCCATCTCGCGGTGGCAATCTGCCAGCAGATGTGGCGGAAAACGCCTTAGTTCCCGGAGCGCATGCTCATGGTTGGCATCCCTGCGCCTTTGCGACTTGAATGCGGAAAAGGCCTGTACGATATTCCAGATGCTTGGTTGAGACATGTCGGGCCTCCTTTGCTGCATTTAGCTGCCGACGCTCGAAATATGAGCGTCAATTGACATTCAATCAAACAAAATGATATGCGGTTATAAATCAGAAAAATTGAAAGATGCGACGATGAGTATTCCCTTTCGCCGTCCCATTCCACTGCTTGACAACGACGTGCTGCGTACTTTCGTGGCTATCGCAGAGACCGGCAATTTTTCGACCGCTGCAGAGGCGGTGTTCCGCACGCCGTCGGCCGTGTCGATGCAGATCAAGAAGCTTGAAGAACAGCTTGGCGCGACGCTCTTTCTGCGCGACGCCCGCTCGGTATCGTTGACGCGCCACGGCGAGATGTTGCTGTCCTATGCCCGTAACATCCTGGCGCTGTCGAACGAGGCGGTATCGCGCTTCATCATGCCGGAGCTCAGCGGCGTCGTGCGGCTCGGCGCGCCGGAGGATATCGGCGAACGGCTGCTGCCGAGCATCCTGAAGAGTTTCGCCGAAAGCTATCCCGGCATCATGGTCGACGTGACGATCGACATGAGCATCGGGCTGAAGAAGCGCATGGAGGAGCAGCGGCTCGACCTGGCGTTGATCAACTGTGCGACACGGCCGTTCCCGACCGGCGGTGAGGTGGTGTTCCGCGAGCGGCTGGTCTGGGCCGGCGCCAAGTGCGGTTCGGCGCATCGCCGCGATCCGCTTCCGATCTCGATCTGGGAAGATGGCTGCATCTGGCGCCAGGAGGCACTCTCCCAGCTCGAACGAAACAAGCGGCATTATCGCGTAGCCTATCTCAGCGGCCACACGATGGCGCAGCGCGCCGCCGTGCTTTCCGATCTCGCCATCGCGCCGTTGCCGCTGTCCTATGTCAACGAGGACATGGCGATCCTCGGGCCTCAGGAAGGGCTGCCGGAGCTCGGCGCCTTCGATATCCGCCTGCTGACCGCCTCGCAGGTGTCGGGGTCGATCGAGACGGTGGCCGACAGCATTCGCGGCGCCTTTGCCGAAAGAGCGAAGGCGGTCGCCGCCTAGCCGCACAACCCCGAAAATCGGAACCGATTCCGGACAGGATTATGCGCCGATCGAAAGTGATAGCGCGTCCTATTGCACGCGCGGCTGTAGCGGTATCCTTTCGGCGCTGAACCTTTTGGTTTGTCGTGCGTTATCGGCGCGGACGGCATTTGTCGCCGTTCGGGGTTGATTTCAAACAAGGATATCCGAGATGACGATAACGGCCAAAATTGCCGCAGCCTTGATGGTTCTTCTTGCCCTTTCCTCCTGCGGCAACACGATCCGCGGCATAGGAAAGGATACGGCAAACACCGTGAACGCCACGCAGGATGCCGGCCGCTCGGTCGACCGCGCCGCGAAGAAGTGACGGTTCAGATTCCTTCCGGGGATTGCCTGATAAGGTGTTGACCGAGGGATCAGATGGCCCGGTCCTGATCATCCTAGCGGATGACCGGGGGATAAGCCCTTTCGAGGCCACCGGATCGGCTGAGGCCGGTCCGGAAGGCTTGGTAGGCCGGATGCTGGCCAGAGCGGGCGGCTTCCATCAGCCGGATCTGCAGCCGATCCGGCGCTTGGCCCCCGAGCCACATTCCCAGGTTTTCGAGCTTCAGAGAGTTTAAGACACGCGATCCGGCGGCAAGATCGAGATGGCGGCGCAGGCCGTCGAGCAGGTTGTCGTCCTGGGCAGCGTTTTCCATGAGCAGCGCCAGATAGGACTTGTCGGTCTCCGACAGCGCGGCGAGCTTTTCCGCAACGGTATCGCGGTCGGGAAAGGGAACATTGCCTGTCATCGAATCGTCCATGCTTGATCGTGTTTTGGCCGTTATAAGCTCGCCTTGACCTTCTCGGCTACATCGACTGGCAGCCATTTCGTCCACAGACTCTCGTAATTGCGAAGGAAATAGATCGCGGCATCCTCGTTGCTTTCGCGGTTTTCGTCCTGCCAGGCGAGCACCTGGTTGATCGTCGCATTGTCCCATTTGCGGGTCTTGAGATAGGTCGTGACTGGTCCGGCGCGGGTGGCAAAGGATCTGGTCATCAGGGTGAAGGCGCGCGAGACCGGGTAGGAATTAAGCTCGGGCCTGACGCAGCCGGCAACCGCGGTACAGCGATCCCATTCATTCTTGTTGTGGCCCACGCCGAAGCTCAGGCGCGTCATGTCGTATTTGCCGAGGATGGCGGTCGGCGCCCAGTAATAACCGAGCCAACCGATCTTGTTGTCGAAGGCGCGGGCAATCGACGCATCGAGCCGTTCGGGGCTGCCGGTCTCGACAAGCTCGAAGCCCTTCTTGTCGGCGGCAAGCGCCTTGAACAGGTTGGTGGTCGATATCTGGCAGCTCCAGTCGGCGGGGCAGTTGTAAACTGCGCCTTTCGACGGGTCGTCTTCAGCGGGAAAGAGTTCGGGATGTTTCAGCGCGTCCTCGACCGAGCGGATGTCGGGGTGGGCGTCGGCGATGAATTTCGGGATCCACCAACCCTCGACGGCGCCGTCGGCCAGGATTTCGGCCCCCTGTACTAGCCGGCCACTGTTGACAGCCTGATCGAGCAGGGACCTCACGGAATTGATCCAGTATTCCGAGGCGATGTCGGGGATGCCTTTCTCATTCATCGAGGCGAAGGTCGGCAGGGTGTCGCCATCGACGATGGTGACGGAGCAGCCATATCCCTTTTCCAGAATGATCTTGTCGAAGCTTGCGGCAATGCCTGCCGAGGCCCATTTCATTTCGGCGATCGAAACGCTGCCGCATTCGGCGGCTTCGGCCGGCGCAGCGGTAGAAAGAGCCGCGGCAAAGACGGCCGGAATCAGAAACGTCTTCATCGTCATTCCCCGAATTCTTCTTAGGCAGACGCGCAGCAGGCTCTGAAAATCACCGACAAATATCTCCGGCACCCGAAGGGAAAATGCCTGCGGGGCGATGCCGCAACAGGCTTTCCGGTTCCTGGGCGCCGTCCGTGCTTGCGGCTCCAGCAACTCGTCGCAGGACTTATTCAACAATGGCGCATTTTCACCGAAACTACGCGTTCGCTCGCAGAAATCAACCATCTTCTGCTCATGGTTGCGTTACTAAATGATTGAATTCGAAGAATTTATGTCAGCATCCCGAAATTGGCGCCCTCGGGCGAAAAGCACGCTCTTCGCAACCGGCCGGCCGATCTTCGGCAGAAATCTCGGCCAAAATGTCAAAAAAGGTCAAAATTAACATTTGCGTAAGCCTTCAATAACTCTCCGGTAAGAATGTGCCGTTATCAGTTGGGTCGTGGCAGCAATGACCGCCGCTTCTCCGGTTCAGGTAGTGCGTACCGGAGAAAGTGAGCTTCGCCGTGTAAGGGCGAAGACGCCAGAGTTTTCGGCAGACCGCGCAGAGCCAAGGCCATGCGCGGTTTTCGCGTTTGTGTGGGAGCGTGACTGGGGCCAAGTCTTGACCTAGGGCCAAGTCTTGACCAGGGCCAAGTCTTGACCCGGGATTACCGCCCATTGTAGGCCTCGCCTGAACGAGAGGTGAATGCGGGGCCACCATGGCAAGAGCGATCATGCTGCAGGGAACCGGCTCCGATGTCGGCAAGACGGTGCTGGTCGCGGGGCTCTGCCGGCTGGCGGCCAATCGCGGGCTGACGGTCCGGCCGTTCAAGCCGCAGAACATGTCGAACAATGCGGCGGTCGCCGATGACGGCGGCGAGATCGGCCGGGCGCAGTGGCTGCAGTCGCTGGCCGCGCGCACGCCATCCTCGGTCCACATGAACCCGGTCCTGCTCAAGCCGCAATCGGAAAATGGCAGCCAGATCATCGTCCAGGGCAAGGTGTTCGGACAGGCGAAGGGGCGGGACTACCAGCGGCTGAAGCCTGAGCTGCTCGGCGCCGTGCTCGAGAGTTTCGAAAAAGTGGCTGCGGGCGCCGACCTCGTTATCGTCGAGGGCGCCGGATCGCCGGCCGAGATCAATCTCAGGGCCGGCGATATCGCCAATATGGGCTTTGCGACGCGGGCCGGTGTGCCGGTCGTGCTCGTCGGCGATATCGACCGCGGCGGCGTCATCGCCTCGCTCGTCGGCACGCATGCAATCCTCGACGATAGCGACCGGGCGATGATTGCGGGCTACATCATCAACAAGTTCCGCGGCGACGTCTCGCTGTTTGACGACGGCATCCGCGCTATCGAGGGCTTTACCGGCTGGCCGTGTTTCGGCGTCGTGCCGTGGCTGCCGGGTGCGGCGCGCCTGCCGGCCGAGGATTCGGTCGTGCTCGAACGGTTGGCAAGGGGCAGGGCCCGCGCGCTGAAGATTGCCGTGCCGGTGCTGCCGCGCATCGCCAATTTCGACGATCTCGATCCGCTGCGGACCGAGCCGGATGTCGAGCTGGTCTTCGTGCGATCAGGCGAGCGGATCCCTGCCGATGCGAGCCTCGTCGTGCTTCCCGGCTCGAAATCGACGATATCGGATCTCGCCGACTTCAGGGTCCAGGGCTGGGATCGCGATCTCCAGGCGCATGTCAGGCGCGGCGGCCGGGTGATCGGCATTTGCGGCGGCTACCAGATGCTCGGCCGGACGGTGCACGATCCGCTTGGCATCGAGGGCGGGACGCTCGAGACGCCGGGGCTTGGGCTGCTCGACATCGAGACCGAGATGGCGCCGGAAAAGACCGTGCGCAACAGCCAGGCCCACTCCACCGAATATGACGCGCCGCTTGCGGGCTACCAGATCCATCTCGGCATCACCCGCGGCCCGGATTGCGATCGGCCTTCGGCGATCATCGACGGCGCGCCCGACGGGGCGCTATCGGCCGACGGTCGGATCATGGGCACCTATCTGCACGGGCTGTTCAGCAGCGACGCTTACCGCGCGCGGCTGCTTCAAAGCTTTGGGCTGTCGGGCGAACGGAGGAATTACCGCGAGAGCGTTGAGCAGGCACTCGACGAGATCGCCGGAGAACTGGAGCGCCATCTCGATCCGCGCTGGCTGGCCGGGCTGCTCGGTTAAGCCGGATGCGTCATCCGGTCTCGTCGTTCCGCTATTGCCAAATTAGTTGACTGAGTCCATTAATTGTCGCGGCGGACCCGGTTGAGAGCGACGAAAACCATGAGCGTACTGGATAGATTTTCACTGGCAGGGCAGGTAGCGCTGGTGACCGGCGGCGGGCGTGGTCTAGGCTTCGAGATGGCGCGCGCTCTTGCCGAGGCCGGCGCGCATGTCATCGTCAACGGACGCACGGCGGCGACGCTGGAAGGCGCCGTCAGGACCATCCGTGCCGCAGGCGGCACGGCGGAGGCCGCCGCATTCGATATCGCCGACCGCGAGGCACAGCGTGCTGCGATGGCCGATATCGACAAGATCCACGGTCGTCTCGACATTTTGATCAACAATGTCGGCGCCCGCGACAGGCGGCCTCTGGCCGAATTCGACGATGATGCCATCATCGAGTTGCTGCGCACCGACCTGGCGGCGGCGATGACGCTTTCGCGCGACGCTGCCGTGTTGATGAAGCGACGCAATCACGGCCGCCTGATCGCGGTGACCTCGATCAGCGGCCATGTCGTCATGCCTGGCGACTGCGTCTATCCAGCAGCCAAGCAGGGCCTGACCGGACTGATGCGCGGCATGGCTGTCGAATTCGGCCCGCATGGCATCACCAGCAACGCGATTGCACCCGGCTGGTTTGCCACCGAGACGAACGCGGCGATGGCCGCGAACGAGGAATTGATGCCCTTCGTGCGTCAGCGCATCCCGGTTCAGCGCTGGGGGCGGCCGGACGAGATTGCCGGCGCGGCGCTGTTTCTGGCAAGTGACGCCGCTTCATTCGTCAACGGCCACGTGCTGACGGTGGACGGCGGCATGACGGTCAGGATGTGAGATATCCGTAGGCGCTGCGGCACCATCTTTCATTTCTGCGGCAATCTCACAGCTCCTCGTCGGCAGGCGAATGACTGATTGTCGTTGCCGGAGACCACGGCTAGAAATATCTGCCTGACTCGACTATTGGTTGATGTGGCAACCCCGGTGATCCATCGCCGTCCATTTGCCCGATTTCCGACCATAATCTGCGTCGGTCATTTGGAGGTTCGGAAATTAACAATCATTTTCAGTGGCTTATAGAACATGGAATCACAGCTGAGCATATTGGCGAGCTGATAGCCGGATTGTGCGATCGGCTGATCGCGGATGGCTTTCCGATCTGGCGGGGAAGCATCTCCATGCCGTCTATTCATCCCATGTATGGCGGCGTCTCGGCCAATTTCGTGCGCGGCGGTGCGACCACGATCGAGAATGCCGAATATGGCAGTGCGGCAGTGCTGAATTTCGAGAAGACCCCGATCTATTTTCTTTTGGGCCGTGGCGAAACGTCAGGTCGCTGGAATATCGCCAAGGGTGAGGGTGTCGATGACTACCCGCAGCTTGCTGAATTCGCGCATGCCGGCGGCACGGATCACCTGGTCAGCCTGCTGGAATTCCCGAAGGAGGCTGCGCTGCGTGGAGTCAGTCTGTCTCTCACAAGTGATAGGCCGGGCGGATTTTCTGATGATCAACTGGCGATTGTCACGAAGCTCTTCCCAGCGCTGGGGCTGGCTTGTTATCGCATTGCGGCATCGAAAACCGCATCGGATATCCTTGCCGTCTATACAGGCGCCAAGACAAGTGCACGCATCCTTGCAGGCGATATCCAGAGGGGAAAGGGGGGCGCCATCAATGCTGCGATCCTGCTTGCGGACCTCAGAAACTTCACGGCGCTGACTGAGGTTTATCAGCCCGGCGAAATCGCCGGGTTTCTGAATGAACATTTCGAGCTGATCGGCTGGCATGTCGAGGAAAATTCGGGCGAGATTCTCAAGTTCATGGGCGATAGCGTGCTGGCGATCTTTCCGACCGATGCCGAAGAGCCGCAAAAGGCCTGCATGGCCGCACTGGCTTCCGCAAGGAATATTCTAGAAGCCAACAAGGTGCTGAATGGTCAGCGGAGGAATGATGGAGGTCCTGACATCGGCGTCGATGTCGTGCTGCATCTCGGCGAGGTCTTCTACGGAAATATCGGCGCACGCGGCAGGCTTGATTTCACGGTGATCGGCAGCGCCGTCAACGAGGCTTCGCGGCTTGAAAAACTCTGCGGCACGCTCGGACATCACCTTCTGATGTCGGAAAGCTTCGCCGTCACTTGTGCTGTCGCCAACGACTGTCTGGGATCTTTCGAATTGCGCGGGGTTTCGAAAGCAGTAAACGTGTTCAAGCTCGCCGACGCGGTATCCTGAAACGACGATCCGGTCGGCGCGACGACGCTCAGATCTCGCCTGAGACCTCGCGGCGGCGGCGGTCGAGTTCTTCGCTGTAGCGGCGCAGCGTATAGCTTTCGCTGAGCTGGCCGATCACCTTGCGTTCGATCAGGTTGTTGACGACGGCGAGCGCTTCGCTTTCGCTCTTGTCGAAAATCGCCGCCGCCTGCCTGGCATTCATCTGCGGCTGCAGGAAATCGTTGCGGTAGTGGATGAAATCGGCAAGCGCCTTGCCCTCGTCCTGCGCGTCGGTCGGGTTGGCGTAGATCTCCGGCACCAGCACGAGGCCTGCATATTTGTCGCTCTCCTCGACGAGGATGACGCGCTGGGTCGAGCCGATCGGAAAGGCCTGCTTGAATTCCTCCAGAGAGATGCCCGCCCTTGCCGTCTTGACGTCGGCGCGCATCAGCTTGTCGACCGTCAGGTTGCGGATCCAGCCAACGTCGTGGGCGCTGCGGATGCTTTCGCCGCGCAGGTGGAAGCGCCAAGTGGCGAAGGAGTAGCCGAAGGTCGAACGTACGACGAGCGAGGAGGTGATGACGGCGGCAAGCACCAGCGCCGTGATCGGAAAATCGCCGGTGATTTCGAGCGCCAGGAACGTCATGGTCAGCGGCCCGCCGATGACGGCGACGGCAAGCGAACTCATGCCGACCACGGCATAGATGACCGGCGTCAGCGTCGCATCGGCGAAATAGGGGCCGCAATAGGCGAAGAGCTTGCCGAGCAGGGCGCCCATGAACAGCGAGGCGAAGAACAGCCCGCCCCTGAAGCCGGAGCCGATCGAGATCGCCGAGGCGAAGGATTTCAAGAGGAAGAGGCCGATCAGCGTCGGGATCGCCACCTCATGGGAAAGGTTGAGATGCAGCGCGCCGTGGCCGGCCGAGAGCACCTGAGGCGAGATCATCGCCAATAGCCCGACGATGATGCCGCCGAGCGCCGGGCGGAAGGGTGGGGCGATCGAGCTCTTGCGCGCCAGCTCCTCGACAAAGGCGACGCCCTGCATGATCAGGATGCCGACACCGGCGCAGAAAGCGCCGAGCAGCAGTGCCGGGATATAATCGGCCGGCACGACCGAGCCGAAGCTGCCGATATCGATGGTGAAATCGCTGCCGGCGAGCAGCCTTGCGATCAGGGTGGAGACAAGGGCGGAGACGACGACCGGGGTCAGCGAGACGATCGTATAGGTGCCGATGATCAGCTCGAAAGCATAGAAGGCGCCGGTCAACGGCGCGTTGAAGGCGGCGGCGATGGCGCCCGCCGCGCCGCAGCCAACGAGGGTGCGCAGGTCCGAGCGGCGAAGCTGCAGCTTCAGGCCGAATTTTGAGGCGAGGCCGGCGGCAAGCTGGGTATAGCCGGCTTCCAGGCCGACGGAGGCGCCGAAACCGTTGGAGATCAGGTTCTGCACGGCAACGATGATGCTGTCGGTCAGGGACAGGCGGCCGCCATGCAGCGCATTGGCCTCGATCGGGTCGACCATCGGCTTCTTGCGCCGTTTCGCCAGCACGAAAAGCAGCAGACCGAGCAGGGCGCCGCCGATGACGGGGGCGGTGAGCAGCAGCAGCTTGTTCTCGATCTCGGACGAGCTCAACCTTTCGCTGTCGGCAATACCGAAGACCAGCTGATGCAGCTCGTTGGAGACGTAGCTCATGCCGGTGACGGCAAGACCCGAGATGATGCCGACGACGGCGCCCGCCAGCGCCAGGCCGACCTCGCTACGGCGGGTCAGCGCCCGCAGGCGTCCCGGATCGAAGAAAACACGCAGCGCGCGGAAACGGCGCCGATCCAATTTCATAAGCATGGCTAGACAACTAGGCGGGGAGAGGCCCGGTCAAGGGCAGAGATGGTCACGCAGTCCGATTGCGATGCAATTGCGGCGAAAAGCCGGCGGTTGGAATAAATTTCGATGACGTAAGTCTCTGAATAAATGACGATATTTTAGGTAGGGTAAGTCGTGTTTGGGTAGGTGCATCTCGGAACCGGCGATCGGGCGACGCCAAGGCCGGTTGACTTCATCCCTGCGCTTGCCTAACCATCCCTCAACGGATGGTCGACTGACTATCCTGAGATAACGGATGGTTCCGGATCGGTGTTGCGCCCTTCCGGATCAAAAGGGAATGTGACGGGGCGGACCCAAGCCGGGCGCCTTCATCACAGCCGACCCCGCGACTGTAGAGCGGTCAGGGTCTTCCATCCGGCATCAGGCCCTTTCCGGCTGGCGGCTTGCAATCATGCAAGCGGGCGGGATGGGCAGCATGCCGGAAAAGCCACTGGATATGCATGGTGATCAACCGGGGTCGGACGCCTCTCAAGTCTACGAATCGTCCACCTTTTCACCGATGCAGCCGGGAAGGCGAGGATGATCCGCTGGCACGATCAGGGCGACCGGTTTCCGGTCTGCCCCGATCGAGGCCGATAACCGCGAGCCAGGAGACCTGCCATGCGTGCCGGGCGAGAAGCCCACACCTGGGCGCTATGCCCGTTGCCAGCACGGAGGTTGTCTTGGCTGAACGATTGAATTCGGCGCGGCCTGGTGCGGCGCGACTTGCTTTCCCTTCTCCCCAGCGGGGAGAAGGTGGCCCGCAGGGTCGGATGAGGGCGGCGGCACGGCGTGCCCTATCTCATCAACAGAGCGCTTTCACATGACGGCTGCCCCCTCCAACATCGTCTTCATCCTCGGCGGCGCACGTTCCGGCAAATCCCGGTTCGCCGAAGACCTCGTGACGGCGACCGGCTTCGACCGTCACTATGTAGCCACCGGGCGGGCATGGGACGAGGAGATGCGAGCGCGCATCTCCCAACACCAGGCCGACCGGGGTCCGTCCTGGACAACGCATGAAGAACCGTTCGATCTCGTCGGTAAACTCGCCGCCATCGACGGCGAGGGGTGCATCGTGCTGATCGATTGCCTGACGCTCTGGGTCACCAATCTGATGATCGAGGATCGGGACATGGCGGCGGAATTTGCCGCGCTTGCCGATTTCCTGCCTAAGGCGAAAGCGCGGCTCGTTTTCGTTTCCAACGAGGTCGGTCTCGGCATCGTGCCGGATAATCGCATGGCGCGGGACTTTCGCGATCATGCCGGCCGGCTGCACCAATCGATCGCGGCGAAAGCCACTGAGGTCTATTTCATCGCGGCAGGCCTGCCGCTGAAAATGAAGGGTTAAGTCCATGAACCAGCAGAAAATTCCCGCAACCGTCATCACCGGCTTCCTCGGTGCCGGCAAGACGACGATGATCCGCAACCTGCTCACCAATGCCGGCGGCAAGAAGATTGCGCTTATTATCAACGAGTTCGGCGATCTCGGCGTCGACGGCGACGTTCTAAAGGGCTGCGGTGCAGACAACTGCACCGAGGACGACATCATCGAACTCACCAACGGCTGCATCTGCTGCACCGTCGCCGACGATTTCATTCCGACGATGACCAAGCTGCTCGAGCGCGAACAGCGGCCCGACCATATCGTCATCGAAACATCTGGCCTTGCCTTGCCGCAACCGCTGGTCGCCGCCTTCAATTGGCCTGACATCCGCACCCAGGTAACCGTCGACGGCGTCATCACGGTGGTCGACAGCGCCGCCGTTGCCGCCGGCCGTTTCGCCGACGATCATGATGCCGTCGACGCGCGACGGGCCCAGGATGAATCGCTCGACCACGAAAGCCCGATTGAGGAGCTGTTCGAGGACCAGCTCACCTGCGCCGATCTCATCGTGCTCAACAAGACAGACCTGATCGACGCTGCCGGCCTTATCAGGGTGCGCGACGAGGTCGCCTCCCGCACGCTACGCAAGCCCGTGATGATCGAAGCGAAGAACGGCGAGGTGTCGGCCGGCATCCTGCTCGGCCTCGGCATCGGCACGGAGGACGATGTCGCCAATCGTAAGTCGCATCACGAGCTGGAGCACGAGGATGGTGCGCCCCACGACCATGACGAATTCGACAGCTTCGTCGTCGAGCTCGGACCCATTGCCGATCCCGCCGGCTTCGTCGAAGCGCTGAAGGGCATCATTGCCGCCCACGATGTGCTGCGGCTCAAGGGTTTCGTCGATGTCTCGGGCAAGCCGATGCGCCTGCAGCTCCAGGCCGTCGGCAGCCGCATCGATCACTATTTCGACCGCGCCTGGACCCCTGGCGAAAAACGCGCCACGCGCCTCGTCGTCATCGGCCTGCATGAGATGGACCAGGGCGCGGTGAGGGCGGCGATCGAGGCGCTGGCGTAACCCGATGCATCTGCTTCTGGCCCAGCAGGGAACGATCAGCGACGGCGAGGAGGCAATCGACCTCGGGCAGACGCCGGGCGATATCCTGTTCCTGTCGGCTGCCGACAGCGAGCTTGCCGCGATCGCCGCCGCCCATCGCGAGCGCGATGGGCCGTATTCGCTCAGGCTCGCCAGCCTGATGAGCCTCAAGCATCCGATGTCTGTCGACACCTATGTCGAGCGCACTGCGCGGCATGCCAAGCTGATTGTCGTGCGGGCGCTCGGGGGCGCCAGCTATTTCCATTATGCGCTGGAAGCGCTGCATGCGGCAGCGTCCCGCGCTGGGACACTGATTGCGGTGCTGCCGGGCGATGCCAGGCCAGATGCGGGGCTGATTCCTTTTTCCAATGTTGATCTGGACGATCTCAACGCGCTCTGGGCCTATCTGATCGAGGGCGGCGACGCCAATGCGCGGGCCTTTCTCGATTATACCGGGGCGATGCTGTCGGGCACGGAGAAGCCGGCACCGGCGGCGCCCTTGATGAAGGCCGGCATCTGGTGGCCGGGGCGGGGATTGATCGGGGTTGAGGAGTGGCGGCGGGTTGTTGCTGCGGAGATATCTTCGCGTGTGGCACCCCCCTCTGTCCTGCCGGACATCTCCCCCACAAGGGGGGAGATCGGCAAGTTGCCAGCGCTTCCCACAAAAGAACCGTTTGAAGATTCCGCACCTTCCGCCGAAGAGATGGAGAGAGGCCTCTCATCCTCGATCTCCCCCCTTGTGGGGGAGATGTCCGGCAGGACAGAGGGGGGTACCTCAAGTTCGGCGGAAGAGGTGGGATTCGAACCCACATCTTCTCCCATCGTCGCCATCAGCTTCTACCGCGCCCTCGTCCAAAGCGGCGAGACCGGGCCGATCGAAGCTCTCATCGGAGCGCTGACGACACTCGGCCTGCGCCCGCTGCCGGTCTTTGCTTACAGCCTCAAGGATCCGATTTCGACAGGCATTCTCGAGAGCGTGTTTTCGGCGCTGAAACCCGATGTCGTCATCAACACGACCGGCTTTGCCGTCTCGGCACCGGGTGCAGACCGGCAGCCGACGGTGCTGGAGGCGAATGAGGCGATCGTGCTGCAGGCGATCTTGTCGGCTTCGTCGAGGGAGGCATGGGCGGCTTCCTCACAGGGCTTGTCGGCGCGCGATCTCGGCATGAACGTGGCACTGCCTGAGGTCGACGGCCGGGTGCTGGCGGGAGCGATCTCCTTCAAGACGGCGGCGCGTTACGATGCTGCGGTCGAGACGAATATTGTCGCTAGCGAACCGGATGCTGGCCGGGTACGTTATACGGCGGAGCTCGCCGCCAATTGGGCGCGGCTGCGGAAGACTTCCGCCGGCGCCCGGCGCATCGCGCTGGTCATGGCGAATTATCCAAACCGCGACGGTCGGCTCGGTAACGGCGTCGGTCTCGATACGCCGGCCGGCACGATCGAGGTTCTTCGCGCCATGCAAACGGCGGGTTATCCGGTCGCCGACATCCCGGCCGACGGCGATGCGCTGATCGGCCATCTGATGGAAGGGCCGACCAACTCCGGCCATGACGGCAGGGTCATCCGCGAGACGCTTTCCCTGAGTCGCTACAACGGCTTCCTGGAATCTCTTCCGAAAAAGATTCAGGACGAGATGAGAGCCCGCTGGGGCGATCCCGAGGACGATCCATATTTTCGCGAGGGCGCTTTCGCTCTGCCGTTCGCCCGTTTCGGCGAGGTGCTCGTCGGTATCCAGCCGGCGCGGGGCTACAATATCGATCCGAAGGAAAGTTATCATTCGCCGGATCTTGTGCCGCCGCACGGTTATCTCGCCTTCTATGCGTTCCTGCGGCGCGAGTTCGGTGCGCATGCGGTCATCCATATGGGCAAACACGGCAATCTCGAATGGCTGCCAGGCAAGGCGCTGGCGCTGTCGGAAAGCTGCTATCCCGAGGCGATCCTCGGGCCGCTGCCGCATCTCTATCCCTTCATCGTCAACGATCCGGGCGAGGGTACGCAGGCCAAGCGCCGCAGCGCGGCCGTCATCATCGACCACCTGACGCCGCCCTTGACCCGGGCCGAAAGCTACGGGCCGCTGAAGGATCTGGAGGCGCTGGTCGATGAATATTACGAGGCGTCGGGCGGCGATCCTCGTCGCATCCGTCTGCTCAGCCGTCAGATCCTCGATCTGGTGACCGATATCGGGCTTGATCGGGATGCGGGCATTGCAAAGGGTGAAAGCGAGGGTGAGGCGCTGAAGAAGCTCGACGCCTATCTCTGCGATCTCAAGGAAATGCAGATCCGCGATGGGCTGCATGTGTTCGGTGTGTCGCCCGAGGGGCGGCTGCTGACGGACTTGACGGTGGCGCTGGCGCGGGTGCCGCGCGGGTTGGGCGAGGGCGGGGATGCAAGTTTGCAGCGGGCGATCGCTGTGGATGCGGGATCGGGCGGCGTGCGGGGGATACTCCCATCTGTCCTGCCGGACATCTCCCCCACAAGGGGGGAGATCGGCAAGTCGCTAGGGCTTCCCACAAAAGAATCGTTGGAGAATACTGTACCGTTGTCCGAGGAGATGGAGCGAGACCTCTCATCCTCGATCTCCCCCCCTGTGGGGGAGATGTCCGGCAGGACAGAGGGGGGTGTCTCCTCCTTCGACCCTCTCGACACCGACATGGCCGCTCCCTGGGCCGGCCCACGTCCTGATATCCTCGCGGATGTTCTCGGCGCTCCCTGGCGCACCAATGGCGACACCGTCGAGCGCATCGAATTGCTCGCTGCAAAGTTCGTCTCCGGCGAGATAGAGTGCCCGGCCCTCTGGTCTAAAACCGGGTTGGTACTCTCCGAAATCGAAACCCGTCTTAAGCCCTCCATCCTCGCCTGCGGCCCGGCCGAAATCGCCGGCCTGTTCGCCGGCCTCGACGGCCGCTTCGTCGCACCCGGTCCCTCCGGCGCGCCGACGCGCGGGCGGCCGGACGTACTGCCGACCGGGCGCAATTTCTACTCGGTCGACAGCCGTGCGGTGCCGACGCCGGCCGCCTACGAGCTCGGCAGGAAATCGGCGGAGCTGCTGGTGCGCCGTTATGTGCAGGATCACGGCGAATGGCCTGTCTCCTTCGGGCTGACGGCCTGGGGCACGTCGAACATGCGCACGGGCGGCGATGATATCGCCCAGGCCCTGGCGCTGATCGGCGTCAAGCCGCTCTGGGACATGAGCTCGCGCCGTGTCACCGGCTACGAGATCATTCCGCCGGCGATGCTCGGGCGGCGGCGCGTCGACGTGACGCTCCGCATTTCCGGCTTCTTCCGCGATGCCTTTCCCGAGCAGATCGCGCTGTTCGACAAGGCGATCCGTGCCGTGGGCGGGCTTGAAGAGGACGAGGCCGACAATCCGATCGCGGCGCGCATGCGTGGCGAGGCGGTAAGGCTTGCGGCTGCCGGCCTGGACGAAGTCTCGGCAAAGCGTCGGGCGGGCTATCGCGTCTTCGGCTCGAAGCCTGGTGCCTATGGCGCCGGCCTGCAGGCGCTGATCGATGAAAAAGGCTGGGAGCGGCGCGCCGATCTCGCCGAAGCCTATCTCGTCTGGGGCAGCTATGCCTATGGTGCCGGCGAGGAGGGCAAGGCCGAACGCGGCCTGTTCGAGGAGCGGCTGCGTTCGGTGCAGGCTGTGATCCAGAACCAGGACAACCGCGAGCATGATCTGCTCGATAGTGATGACTATTACCAGTTCGAGGGCGGCATGGCGGCGGCGGCCGAGCAACTCGCCGGGACGCGCCCGTCGATCTATCATAACGACCATTCCAGGCCGGAAAGGCCGGTGATCCGCTCGCTGGAAGAGGAAATCGGCCGGGTGGTGCGCGGGCGTGTCGTCAATCCGAAATGGATCGCGGGCGTCATGCGCCATGGCTACAAGGGCGCCGCCGAGATCGCCGCCACGGTCGATTATCTTTTTGCCTTTTCGGCAACGACGGGTGCGGTTGGCGAACATCATTTCGAGGCCGTGTACCAGGCCTTTGTCACCGATCCCGCCGTGCGTGACTTCATGATCGAGAAGAACTCGGCGGCATTCGACGAGATGAGGGAGCGGCTCAGCGAAGCAATCGACCGCAGCCTCTGGACGCCGCGCAGCAATTCGGCCCGGTTCGACCTGGCCGCTAAACGATAGAATGAGGTGAACCAATGAGCGACGAAGCACCAGAGAACGAGATCCCGGGAAACGAAACCGGAAAAGACGACGCGCGCCATGCCGAGAAGATGGCGAAGAAGAAGGCCGCGCGCGACAAGATCATGGCGACCAAGACCGACGGCAAGGGCCTGATCATCGTCCATACCGGCAAAGGCAAGGGCAAGTCGTCTTCCGCCTTCGGCATGATCTTCCGCCATATCGCCCATGGCAAGCCGTCAGCCGTCGTGCAGTTCATCAAGGGTGCGATGTGGACCGGCGAGCGCGATCTGATCGAGAAGCATTTCTCCGATCTCTGCCAGTTCCACACGATGGGCGAGGGTTTCACCTGGGAAACGCAGGACCGCGCCCGCGATGTCGCCGCAGCCTCGGCCGCCTGGGAAAAGGCCAAGGAGCTGATCCGCGACGAGCGCAATTCCATGGTGCTGCTCGACGAGATCAACATCGCGCTACGCTACGACTATCTCGATATCAACGAGGTGGTGGAATTCTTAAAGACCGAAAAGCCCGCCATGACGCATGTCGTGCTGACCGGCCGCAACGCCAAGGAGGAGTTGATCGAGATCGCCGATCTGGTCACCGAGATGGAACTGATCAAACATCCCTTCCGCTCCGGCATCAAGGGCCAGCCAGGCGTCGAGTTCTGAGGCGGTCAGTTGAGCGCGAGGCTGCGCAGGATGGCGGCCGTTTCGTCGTCTGCCGGGAAGAAGGATTCGACCGCGAGTTCCGACAAAGTGATGTCGACGGGGGTGCCGAAGACCGTCGTTGTCGAGATCAGCGAAAGCAAGCCAGCTTTGGTCGAAAGCTGAAGGGGAACAGCGATGCCGGCATGGTCGGTATGGACGTCGCCAGCAGTTTTGAGCGCTGGATAGGAAAGCAACTCCTTCAAAAGCTTGTCCAGCATTGGATCTCCCGAAGCCGAGAACTGTTGGCGCAGCCTGCCGATAAGGTGGGCGCGCCACTCGGAGAGGTTTTTGATATGGGGCGCCAATCCCTGTGGATGCAGACTGAGGCGCAGTACGTTGACGGGCGGCGTGAGCAGGGACTGGTCGGCAACGGCTGAGAGCAGCGGAGCGATGGCCGCATTGGCTGCGATGAGTGTCCAGTGGCGGTCGACGGCAATTGCTGGGAAGGGCTCGTGCCCTTTCAGCACCATGTCGATGGCGCGACGGGCCGGTTCCAGTGCGGGATCGTCGAGCGCGCGTTCGGCAAAAACAGGAGCGAAACCCGCCGCGAGCAGCAGCGGGTTCCGATCGCGAAGGGGCACGTCGAGCCGTTCGGCAAGATGCAGCAGCATGTCGCGGCTCGGTGTCGAGCGCCCGCTCTCGATGAAGCTCAGATGCCGCTGCGAGATCTCAGCCTCCAGCGCGAGGTCGAGCTGGCTCATGCGGCGGCGCTGGCGCCATTCGCGTAGATGGTCTCCAAGGGAGCGGGCGGTTGGCGTCATCAGGCGGCTTCCGGCAGCAAATCTATGAAGCCGCGGACGGATTTCAACTTGCCGCCTTCGAGCTCGGCGAAATCCGTGCCCTTGATCAGCGCTTCGCCATTTTCCGGGCCGAGGCCCCAGGAGAAGCGCAGGTTGTCGCCATAGCCGTCGGCCTCCCCGATCAGGGCGAAGCGGAAGCCGGGGAAGCGGCTTTGCACGGCCTCAACCAGCGAGTTGATCTGTTCATGGCCTTCGCCGCGCATCAGTGGGTCGATATAGGTCGCGGCTTTGCTCCAGCTCTCAGCGATGAGAGCGCGGCGGCGGGCGGCGTCCGACTCATTCCAGATGGCGAGATAGCGCTCTGCGTTGGTGTTTGCGTCGTTCATCAGGTCATCTCCTTTGATCGCCCGTCAATTCCAGGCAGCCCGATCATGCGGGAAGGCGATGCATCTTATCAATTACGTCAGAGGTAATGGAAGATGGTCGAGGGGGCGGTCAGACGCCGAGCCAGACACGCACCGGATTTGCCGGGTCGGCGAGCAGCTTTACCGCAAGGGCGACGCAGCCGATCACGAGCAGCGGCTTGATGAGCTTTGCGCCGATGCGCATGGCAAGCCGCGAGCCCAGCTGCGCGCCGAGGAACTGGCAGGCACCCATCAACAGGCCGATCTTCCAGAGTATCGCACCGAAGCTCGCGAAGACGATCAGCGCGCCGAAATTCGAGCCGAGATTGAGAAGCTTGGTGTGGGCCGTCGCCTTCAGCACGCCGAAGCCGGCGAGCGTGACGAAGGCCAGCATGAAGACGGAGCCCGTGCCGGGGCCGAAGACGCCGTCATAGAAGCCAATGACGGGTACCAGCGTCAGGCCGAAGGTAAAGGGAGTCACGCGGCGGTGCGTGTCGAGGTCGTTGAGGTTCGGCTTGACGGCGAAGAAGATGGCGATCGCGACTAGGAGCACCGGCATGATGGCCTGTAGCAACTGGCCTGGAACAATAGTGGCGAGTGCCGCGCCGAGCGCCCCGCCGATGATGGCCATCAGCGCCATCGGCAATTGTTCCGTAAGCTGCACATGACCCTTGCGGGCGTAGGCGATCGTGGCCGAGGCGGCGCCGAAGAGGGACTGCACCTTGTTGGTGCCGAGGGTCTGGAGCGGCGGAATGCCGGCGATCAGCATGACGGGAACGGTGATGAGGCCGCCGCCGCCGGCAATAGAATCGATGAAACCGGCAAAGAAAGCCGCTGCGCAGAGCAGCAGAAGCAGATGGAAGGCGATATCGGGCAAGGTGGTATTCCGGGGAGGGATTTCGGACGGCCTTGTTGCATTTGCCGTCCCAAGCTGCAATGGCTGCAACGACATGGGCAGGGCGTATTTGACGGTTTCCATGAGCGATATCTCTTTCGATACGGCGAGGCTCCACGTGCTCGGCCTCGGCTGCGAGCGCGGGACGTCGCCTGCCGAGGTGCTGGCGCTTGCGATCGAGGCGCTCGATGTAGCCGGTATTGGCGCGGCGGAACTCGCAGCCATTGCCTCGATCGACAGCCGAAGACTGGAGCCGGCGATCCTTGCAGTTGCCGCGCATTTTTCCGTGCCTGCCGTGTTCTTCGACGCGCCGCGGCTGGAGCAGGAGACGCCGCGGCTTGCGAATCCCTCTGCGATCGTCTTTGCCCGCGTCGGCTGCCATGGGGTCGCCGAGGCCGCTGCGCTTGCGGCTGCGGGGCCGGATGCCGATCTTGCCGTCGCCAAGATCAAATCTGCACATGCGACGGTGGCAGTTGCCTGCAGCGGGTTGCAGAAAGCCTAATGGACGTTATGGTGGCGGCAATTCGCGGCGCCGTCCGGCAGCTTCGCGGTTCACATTCAGAGGATATCTCATGCATAAGGTCATCTATGACACGGACCCTGGCGTCGACGACGCCATGGCGCTTCTCTTCCTGCACCGTCATCCCGAAATCGACCTTCTCGGCATCACCACCGTCTTCGGCAATGCTTCAGTCGAGACGACGACGCGCAATGCGCTCTTCCTGAAGCGTGAATGGAATATTCCGGCGCCCGTTTCCAAAGGCGCCAGCGTCACCATCGATTCCTCGCGCACGGAGCGGCCATGGCCGGCCATGGTGCATGGCGATAACGGCCTCGGTGATATCGACGTGCCCGAGACGATCGACCTGCCGCTCGATCCGCGCCCGGCGCATCGCTTCATCATCGATACGGTGCGCGCCAATCCGGGCGAGGTACGCCTTGTCGCCGTCGGCCGGATGACCAATCTGGCGCTGGCGTTCAAGGAAGACCCCCAGATTGCGACGCTGGTCAAGGACGTCGTCATCATGGGCGGCAATTTCTATGTGCCGGGCAACGTTTCGCCGGTCGCCGAGGCCAATATCCACGGTGATCCCGAAGCTGCCGACATCGTCATGACCGCGCCGTGGAAGGTGGCCGTCATCGGCCTGGACGTCACCGCAATCACCACGATGAGCCGCAGCTATCTCGGCGAAATGGCAGCTAGGGGTGACAAGGCGGTCAAGCAGCTCGACGCACTTTCGCAGTCCTACATCGATTTCTACAAGCATGCGGTCGAAGACGGCATGATGGTGCATGACAGCTGCGCTTGTGTCTATGCCGTGGCGCCGGAGCTGTTCTCGTCGATATCGGGTGCGGTGCGTGTCGTCTGCGGCGGCATCGCCGATGGCCAGACGATCGTCAAGCGGGACGGCCGGCATTTTCCGCCTGATGGAGAATGGGACGGCCTGCCGAGCCAGATCGTCTGCACCGGCATCGAATCGCAGAAGGTCATCGACCTCATCCGCAACACGCTGCTTGCCGCCTGACGGACTGGAAGGCCGGCCGCGCCGCGGCTAGCCTTTGTGATGATATTATAATGTATTCATATTGTTGGGTGGGTTTGTTGCGAAAGCGAATCCGCCTCTTCACAAAGTGAGTCATAGCAATCTCAGCAACTTCCAGTGAGGTGACGGGCGCGGCGTTGACCTTGCCCTTTGCGGGGCCTAGATCAGCAACATGATCGATGCCGCATTCTCCCATCTTCCGGCGCTGGAGCCGGGCAGTGTCTGGCTGGTTGGCGCCGGTCCCGGCGATCCCGGGCTTTTGACGCTGCTCGCCGCCAAGGGGCTTTTCGAGGCCGACGTCATCGTCCACGATGCGCTGGTCAATGAGGAATGTCTGGCGCTGGCGAGGCCGGGAACGCTGGTGGAGTATGCCGGCAAGCGCGGCGGCAAGCCTTCGGCGAAGCAGCGCGATATTTCGCTGCGGCTGGTGGAGTTGGCGCGCGCCGGCAAGCGGGTGCTGCGGCTGAAGGGCGGCGATCCCTTCGTCTTCGGGCGCGGCGGTGAGGAGGCATTGACGCTGGTCGAGCACAATATTCCGTTCCGCATCGTGCCCGGCATCACCGCCGGGATCGGTGGGCTCGCCTATGCCGGCATTCCGGTGACGCATCGCGACATCAACCATGCCGTGACCTTCCTGACCGGCCATGATTCTTCCGGCATCGTGCCCGACAGGATCAACTGGGAGGCGATCGGCCGAGGCTCGCCCGTCATCGTCATGTACATGGCGATGAAGCATATTGCCGAGATCAGCGCCCGCCTGATCGCAGCAGGCCGGCTGCCGTCCGAGCCCGTCGCCTTCGTCTGCAATGCCGCCACCGGCCGGCAGCAGGTGCTGGAGACGACGCTCGGAGAGGCAACCGAGGCTGTTGCCGCTTCAGGGCTCGAACCGCCGGCGGTTGTCGTCGTCGGCGAGGTGGTGCGGCTCAGGGCTTCACTCGATTGGCTCGGTGCACTGGCTGGGCGGCGCTTGCTGCCCGATCCGTTCCGCCGATCCGGCAAGGTGCGGGCATGAGCGGCCTCCTGATCGCAGCGCCGTCCTCCGGCGCCGGCAAGACGACGGTGACGCTCGGGCTGCTCAGGGCGCTTCGCCGGCGCGGCATCGCGGTCGCGCCCGGCAAGGCCGGCCCTGACTATATCGACCCTGCCTTCCATGCGGCGGCAAGCGGCACGCTCTGTCTGAATTTCGATCCCTGGGCGATGCGCCCGGAACTGATTTCGGCCAATGCTGCCCTGCACCGCTCCGGCGACCGCATCCTCGTCATCGAGGCGATGATGGGGCTTTTCGACGGCGCGGCTGACGGCAAGGGCACGGCCGCCGATCTTGCCGCCCAGCTCGGCCTTTCCGTGGTGCTCGTCGTCGACGCCTCGCGCATGTCACAGTCGGTGGCGCCGCTGGTTGCCGGTTTTGCCGGTTTTCGCGCCGATGTCCGCGTTGCCGGCGTCATCCTCAACAAAGTCGGCAGCGACCGGCACGAAGCGATGCTGCGACAGGCGCTGGATTCTATCCGCATGCCCGTCATCGCCGTCATCGGCAGCGACAAAGGACTTTCCCTGCCGGAGCGTCACCTCGGGCTCGTCCAAGCTGGTGAACACGCTACGCTCGACGGTTTCATTGACCATGCGGCGGATGCCGTTTCCGAGGAATGCAATTTCGAATTTCTGCTGCGCATCGCCAGGCAGGGGCTCAACCGGCCATCGGCCGCCAATATCGATCGGTTGCCGCCGCTGGGTGCCCGCATCGCCGTGGCGCGCGATGTCGCCTTTGCCTTTTCCTACGAGCATATGCTGCTCGGATGGCGCCGCCGGGGTGCTGTTATCTCTTTCTTCTCGCCGCTCGCCGACGAGGCGCCGGCTGGCGATGCCGATGCGATCTATCTGCCTGGCGGTTATCCCGAGTTGCATGCCGGACGGCTCGCAGAGGCGCAGAATTTCCGCGCCGGCATGCTTGACGCGGCGGCGCGCGACGTCAGGATCTACGGCGAGTGCGGCGGCTACATGGTGCTCGGTGACGGGTTGATTGATGCGGAGGGCAAGCGCCATCAGATGCTCGGCCTGCTTCCCGTCGTCACCAGCTATGCCGAGCGCAAACGCCATCTCGGCTATCGCCGTGTTGTGCCCCTCGACGGCGCCTTCTTTGCGCGGATGATGACGGCCCATGAATTCCACTATTCCAGCGTCGTCTTCGAGGGCGAGGGCAAGCGGCTTTTTCAGGTGCAGGATGCGCTCGGGACCGATCTGGGGGCTGCCGGTCTCCGGCGCGACCAGGTGGCTGGCTCCTACATGCATCTGATCGATCTTGCCGGAGCAACGGCTGCATGAGCGCACCGATCGCCCATGGCGGCGGCATCACCGCCGCTGCCGTTGCCTTCGGCGGCAGACCGGAAGATTGGCTCGATCTTTCCACGGGCATCAACCCGTGCCCCGTCGCTCTGCCGGACATTCCCGCAAGGGCCTGGCATCGCCTGCCGGATAGGCACTTCGTCGACGAGGCGAGCCGTGCGGCGCGCGATCACTATGGCTGCGGTGAGATCCTGCCGCTGCCGGTACCAGGCACACAATCGGCGATCCAGCTTCTGCCGCGTCTTATTCAGGCGGACGATACGATCGCCGTGACGGACGAACGGGTGGCCGTGACAGACAGTAGGGTTGCCGTGGTATCGCCGACCTATGGCGAGTATGCGCGCGCCTTCGCCTCGGCCGGTTTTGCCGTCGATACGGTCGACGATCTTGCCGCGATCGGGAGCGAGCATCGGCTGGCCATCGTCGTCAATCCGAACAATCCCGATGGCAGGGTCTGGCCGGCCGAAATGCTGATTGCCCTGCATGGCAGAATGAAATCGGCGAACGGCTTTCTCGTCGTCGACGAGGCCTTCGGTGATGCCGATCCGGCGCTCAGCCTCACATCCCGTGCGCCGCAGCTTCCGAACCTCATCATCTTCCGTTCTTTCGGCAAGTTCTTCGGGCTTGCCGGCCTGCGGCTCGGTTTTGCGATTGCGCGAGATGATATTCTCGCGCGTTTCGAAGACTGGTTGGGTCCCTGGGCGGTCTCCGGCCCGGCTCTTTCGATTGCGGGTTCGCTGCTGCGCTCAGATGTCTCTCCGATTCGCGGTCGCATCAATGAACGCTGCGCCGGCCTGCATGGGGTGCTCAAGGGCGCCGGGTTGCAGATCTCAGGAGGGACGGCACTCTTCACCCTTGTTGCTGATGCGAGAGCCGGCGACATTTACACGCATCTTTGCCGCCATCATATTCTCGTCCGCAAGTTCGACTATGCGCCGGATTGGCTGCGTTTCGGGCTGACGCCCGATCCGGCGGCCGACAGGCGGCTTGGCGAAGCCCTTCAGAGATTTGAGCGATGACGATCGACGAAAACCTTCTCGTACTGCTTCTGGCGCTGCTGCTCGACCGGATCGCCGGCGATCCGCAATGGCTGTGGTCGCGGGTGCCGCATCCCGTCGCCATCTTCGGCGCGGCGATCTCCTATGCCGACCAGCAGCTCAACCCATCAAGCCTGACGGGTTCGCAACGCCGGATGAACGGCGTCGCCGCCATCCTGGCGCTGCTTCTTCTGGCAGTGGCCGGAGGCCTCGTGTTCGACCGGTTCTTCGCGCTGTTCGGCCTTGCCGGCATTCTGCTGGAAACGGGGCTGGTGGCGATCTTCTTGGCGCAAAAAAGCCTTGCCGATCATGTCGCAGCCGTCGCCACCGCTCTTCGCGGCGAGGGGCTTGCCGGCGGCCGGGCCGCGGTCTCACGTATCGTCGGGCGCGATCCCGAGACTTTGGACGAACCGGCCGTGTGCCGCGCGGCGATCGAAAGCCTTGCCGAGAATTTCTCCGATGGCGTCGTGGCGCCGGCGCTCTGCTATGCCGTCTTCGGCCTGCCGGGGCTGCTCGCCTACAAGATGCTGAACACAGCCGATTCGATGATCGGCCACAGGTCGGAAAAATACATCGATTTCGGCTGGGCGGCGGCCCGGCTCGACGATATCGCCAACTGGCCGGCCGCCCGCCTCTCGATCCTGCTGATCGCCGCCGGCGCCTGGATCAAGCGCGGCACCAGTGCCAGCCGAGAAGCGGTTCGGGTGGCGATGCGCGATGGCGGCCTGCACCGCTCGCCGAATTCCGGCCGGCCGGAAGCGGCAATGGCCGGTGCGCTCAATGTCCAACTCGCCGGGCCTCGGGTCTATGGCGGCGTCATCGTGGCCGAGCCGATGATCAACAATCCCGGGCGCGATATGGCCACTGCGGCCGACATCGAGGACGGCGTTTCGGTGTTCTATGCCAGCTGCATGGTGTTTACGGGCATCATCTTCGGGCTGTTCTTGTGTTTTCTCTAGGTACCCCACCCGGTGGACATGGCCGACGCAAAGGTTTATTCGAACCGCCTCATATCTTATCAGACGGAAGCAGAGCGATGACAGTCCAGGTTGAATTACCGTGCCCGAAGTGCAAAAGCACCAAGATGAAGTTCGAGCGCCCGGAGATCCGGGAGACCGACATCATCACCTGCGCTGCCTGCGGCCATAATCTCGGTACGATGGCCTCGATCCGCGAGAAGATGAACAAGGCCTATCAGCGGCTGAATCAGCCTTCGGCGGCGCGCAAGCTGCAGTAAGCGGGCGCTGCCTTCCTGCGGCGCATCGTGTCCGGCCAGTCCCGTTAGAATTGTGATTACCATTCGGGTTAAAGTTATAGAATAAGTATTGCCGTAGTCTCTCTGCCCTGAGGGCGCAATTAAGCTGCGCGAGTTCGAAGAGGGGTTATGATGAAGACGATTTTGGCGGCTGCGGCCGCAAGTTTATTGCTGCAGTTTTCTCCTGTTGCCGCTCAGGCGGCAACGCTGGTCGCCAATATCAGCATCGGCAAGCAGACGATGACTGTTTCCGAGAACGGCTTTGTCAAGTATCGCTGGAAGGTTTCGACCGCGCGCAACGGCTATGTCACGCCGACCGGTTCGTGGCGCGCCAAGTGGCTGTCGCGCGATCACCGCTCAAGGAAATACGACAATGCGCCGATGCCGTACGCCGTGTTCTTCAACGGCGGTTATGCCGTTCACGCCACCTTCGACCTGAAGCGCCTGGGCCGGCCGGCCTCGCATGGCTGTGTTCGGCTGCATCCCGACAATGCCGCCGAGTTCTTCTCGCTGGCCAGGCAGGCCGGCCTTGCCAATACCCGCGTGGTTATTACCCGCTGATCTCGGATCAGCAAATCGACAGCTGATCCCGTTTTATGCGCTGATCATCCGCTCCAGCTCATCCATGTCGGGCACGATGATATGTCGGAAGTTCTCGATGCGGATGACGCCGCTCTTGCGCAGCCTGGTCATCTGGCGGCTGACGGTTTCGATCGTCATCCCGAGAAAATCGGCGATCTCGGCGCGGGACAGCGGCAGGTCGAAAGCGGTGCTCGTGGCGGTCTGCGGTTCAGCGTGTGTGGCGATGAGGTAAAGCAGGCTTGCGACTTTCTCGCCTGCGGTGCGCCGGCCGAGGGTCAGCATCCATTCGCGTGCGGCATCCAACTCCTTCAATGCCTGATCGTGCAGACGGCGTTGCAGCTCCGGCGTCTCCGATATCATGCGGTCGATCAGATTACGGGGGAAGACGCAGATTTCGGCGTCGGTCGCGGCTTCCGCGGACAGCGTGCTTTCGCGCACGAAAGGCCTGCCGACGAAATCGGGGGCGAATTGCAGGCCGACGATCTGTTGGCGTCCGTCCTGCATCATCTTGCAGAGCTTCACCACCCCGCGCATGATGTTCGAATAGAAAGAGCTTTCCGACCCCTGGGCGATGATCTCGCAGCCGGCCTCGACCTTGCGGCGCAGAGAGTGGCGGTTGAGCTCCCTCAGTTGACCATTGGACAGAGCGCCGCAGACGACGCCGTGCCGCGCCTGGCAGGAAGCGCAAGCGACGGGAGTGCCGGTCTCGAAAAGCTCACTGCGGGCAACATCCATGTCCTGATCCCTTTTGAAATCCTCGTCTGGCTGGCACGACTGGCGCGTCCGGCATGGCCAGCATGCCCCGCATGCCCCAGCGCCGCTTGAGGATTATCAATTTCGCCGAGATCTCTGTTTGATCTAGATCAAACCATACCCGCCCAGGGGTTTTGTCGGGTACCGTGCTTGCCCGGTGCGAGGGCGGTCCGTGGGTTTGATTCGGACGGCTTCTTCGACCTGCCGGCGGTGCTGGCCTTCCACAGGGCCTCGCCTTCCGCCTCGACGCCTGTTCGGGTGACGGCAGAGGCCGGCATTCCATTGCTGTTTAGGCAACACCCGACCGGCAAATTGCGGTAGCGGCGGGACGAAAGCATTGGCTTTTGAAATGGATTTGCCTATGAGGGGGTCTAAATCGTCATTTCATGAGGTACAGCGCGTGACCGCTACATTCGATAAAGTTGCCGACATTATTGCAGAAACCAGCGAGATCGACCGCGCGACGATCACGCCGGAGAGCCATACGATCGACGACCTCGGTATCGACAGCCTCGATTTCCTCGACATCGTCTTTGCGATCGACAAGGAATTCGGCATCAAGATCCCGCTCGAAAAGTGGACGCAGGAAGTCAACGAAGGCAAGGTTTCCACCGAAGAATATTTCGTGCTGAAGAACCTGTGCGCCAAGATCGACGAGCTCAAAGCAGCCAAGGCCTGAGCGATATACCAGTCTTTTTTGAACGCCCTGCCGCCGTGAATATGGCGGCCGGGCGGTTTCGTTCCTAACTAGTGCGTGCCGCCCAAAAGTGCGCAGCGGTTTTGGGACAACGGCATGCATAAAAACAAAGACCTAAAGTGCGAACCAGGCGTGCTTTAGGCGTCACCGGCGGGCGGATCTGGCCTGTCGGGCCGGAGGATCCGAATGCTGCTGGAATATTTCCAGATGATTGACCGCGTTGAAGCGGTGGACCTGAAGAAAGGCACGCTTAAGGCGCGATCCGTCGTGCCGGCGAAGAGCCCCGTCTTCGAGGGTCATTTTCCCGGTATGCCGCTCGTTCCCGGCGTGCTCCTGATCGAGACCATGGCCCAGGCCTCCGGCATGCTGGTGCTTGCCGTCACCAATTTTGCCGCCATGCCCTTCCTGATGACGGTCGACGGCGCCAAGATGCGCACCTTTGTCGAACCGGAAGCCGTGCTCGACATCGAGGCAGTGCTGGAGCATGACGGTTCGGGTTTCGCCGTGACCAAGGCTAAAATCACCAGCGGCGGGAAGAAGGTCTGCGATGCGCAGCTGAAACTGCGCACCATGCCGTTTTCCGAGGTGCCGCTCGGCGATATCGTGAAGAAACGTGCCGGCGAGATCGGGCTTCTCGAAGCGATCGCGGCGCAGGGAGTGATTGGATGAGCAAGGCTGCAAACGACGTCGTCATCTCGGGCATCGGCATCGTCACCTGTCAGGGCGTCGGTAAGGATGCGCATATCGGGCTGCTTTCGGCCGCCAGCACGCCGAAGGCGATCGTCGAGACCGAGAAGTTCAAGCCCTATCCGGTGCATCCACTGCCCGAGATCGACTGGTCGCAGCAGATCGCCAAGCGCGGTGATCAGCGCCAGATGGAGAACTGGCAGCGCATCGGCGTCTTCGCCGCCGGCCTTGCGCTCGATGATGCTGGTTTCAAGGATGATATCGAGGCCTGCGGCACGATGGACATGATCGTGGCGGCCGGCGGCGGCGAGCGTGATATCAATGTCGACACACTGATCGTCGACGAGGCGCTCAAGCGCAATGACCGCGAGCTGCTGCTCAACGAGAAGCTGACGACTGAGCTGAGGCCGACGCTGTTCCTCGCCCAGCTTTCCAACCTGCTCGCCGGCAATATCTCGATTGTGCACAAGGTCACCGGCTCGTCACGCACCTTCATGGGCGAGGAAGCGGCCGGCATATCCGCCGTCGAGACCGCCTTCTACCGCATCAAATCAGGCGAATCCTCGCATGCACTGGTTGGAGGCGCCTTCGCGGCCGAACGGCCAGATATGATCCTGCTCACCGAAGCGATCGGCGCCCATGCACGCGGCGACTGGGTGCCGCTCTGGTCGCGCAAGCCGAGCGACGGCGGCGGCATGATCACCGGTTCGGCAGGCGCCTTCCTGGTGCTCGAATCGCGCAAACACGCCGAAGCCCGCGGCGCCCATATCTATGCAGTCATCGACGCGGTCGAGGGCGATCGCGGCAACCGCAATTCCGGCAATCTCGAAGTCCGGCTGGAGCGGCTTTTGGCACCGGCTGCCGGGCTTGCCGCCGAAAGCACGGCGATCTTTTCCGGATCGACCGGCATGCACGATCTTGCCGCTCGCGAGCGGGCGGTGCTCGAACATCAATTGCCCGACGTTGCGATCCGCGGCTTCGGCGGCGTCACCGGCCATACGATCGAGACGCAGTTCACCCTGGGTCTGGCGCTTGCAGCCCTTGCCGTCGATGGCAAGGCAAAAGTTCCGCCCTTCGATGCCGCCCATGAGGCGCCGATGCGGGCAGGCGCCACTGCCGCCGTCGTGACCACGGTCGGACACCAGCGCGGCGAGGGTGTTGCCGTTCTTTCCGCAGATGCGTGAGGAGTGAGAGATATGACAGCTTCCGCTTACAGAGATCATCTCGGCCGTCCGATCGTGGCTGTTACCGGCATGGGCATCATCACCTCGCTTGGCCAGGGCCTCAGCGACAATTGGGCAGCGCTTTCATCAGGCACGTCGGGCATCCACGAGATCAACCGATTCCCGACCGAGGGCCTGTCGACGCGGATCGCCGGCACCGTCGATTTCATCGGCATCCCGGTGCCGAACGCCGTCGAGCGCTCCTATGCCTTCGCCCGCGAAACGACGATCGAGGCGCTTGCCGACGCCGGCCTTTCCGGCGATTTCAACGGCCCGCTGTTTCTCGCCGCCCCGCCGATCGAACCGGAGTGGAGCGCGCGCTTCGAGCTTGCCGACCGTTCGCCGGCTTCCGACCATCCGGGGGATGCCTATGAGCGCTTCCTGACGGCGCTGCGCCAGCGTCCGGATCCGGCCTTCCATGAGGCCGCCCTGTTCGGTGCGATTTCCGAGCGCCTTGCCGACCGGTTCGGCACCCGCGGCCTGCCTGTTACGCTGTCGACCGCCTGCGCCTCCGGTGTCACGGCGATCCAGCTCGGCATCGAGGCGATCCGCCAAGGCCGCACCGATCGCGCGCTGACGGTCGCGACCGACGGATCGCTGAGTGCCGAAGCGCTGATCCGCTTCTCGTTGCTGTCGGCCCTTTCGACACAGAACGATCCGCCGACCAAGGCATCCAAACCGTTCAGCAAGGATCGCGACGGCTTCGTCATCGCCGAAGGTGCGGCGACACTGGTGCTGGAATCGCTGGAATCAGCAGTCGCCCGCGGCGCCAAGGTGCTCGGCATCATGAAGGGCGCCGGCGACAAGGCCGACAGCTTCCACCGCACCCGGTCGTCGCCCGACGGCGGCCCGGCAATCGCGACGATCCGCGCGGCCCTTGCCGATGCCGGCATCGACGAGAGCGGCATTGGCTACATCAATGCGCATGGCACCTCGACGCCTGAGAACGACAAGATGGAGTATGGCGCGATGTCGGCGGTGTTCGGTGATCGGCTCGTCGGCATTCCGGTTTCGTCCAACAAGTCGATGATCGGCCATACGCTGACGGCCGCGGGCGCCGTCGAGGCGGTGTTCTCGCTGCAAACGATGTTGACCGGGACGCTGCCGCCGACCATCAACTATAACAACCCCGATCCGTCGATCGTTCTCGATGTCGTGCCGAACAAGAAGCGAGAAGCTCAGGTTTTAGCCGTGCTTTCCAACTCCTTCGGCTTCGGCGGGCAGAATGCCAGCCTTGTCATGGCGCTCGAACCGGCTTAAGCGGTTCGCGACAATTTCAAAACAAGAAGACCGTCTTGAAGGCGAGGGATTTTGCCATGCGCGCTTTGCAACTGATCGATGACCGCAAGCTTGAGATCACCGACCTGCCGGAACCGGACGCTCCTGGTGCCGGCGAGGTGACGCTGCGCGTCAAGGCGGTGGCGCTCAACCATATCGACGTCTGGGGCTGGCGCGGCATGGCATTCGCTAAGCGCAAGATGCCGCTGGTCATCGGTGCGGAAGCTTCTGGCGTCGTCGAGGCGATCGGCCCGGGCGTCGCCAACGTGCTGCCGGGCCAGCTCGTCTCCATCTACGGCGCGCGCACCTGCGGCCTCTGCCGTCCCTGCCGCGAAGGCCGCGACAATCTTTGCGAACATGTCTCCGGCGTGCACGGCTTCCATCTCGACGGCTTCGCGCAGGAGAAGGTCAACCTGCCGGCGCGCCTGCTGGTGCCGGCTCCTCCCGGCGTCGACGCGATCGGCGCGGCGCTTGCTCCGGTCACTTTCGGCACGGTCGAGCACATGCTGTTCGACAATGCCAAGCTTGAGCCGGGCGAGACGATCCTCGTCCATGCCGGCGGCTCCGGCATCGGCACGGCGGCGATCCAGCTCGCCAAGAAGATCGGCTGCACCGTCATCACTACGGTCGGTTCGGACGACAAGATCGAAAAGGCCAAGGCGCTCGGCGCCGATCACGTCATCAACTACCGCACCGACCGTTTCGAAGGCGTGGTGCGCAAGCTCACCAAGAAGAAGGGCGTCGACGTCGTCTTCGAACATGTCGGCAAGGACACCTGGGCAGGCTCGATGCTCTGCATGAAGCGCGGCGGGCGCCTCGTCACCTGCGGCTCGACCTCGGGTGTTTCCACCGAGATGAACCTGATGATGCTGTTCCAGCAGCAGCTGAAGCTCTTCGGCTCCTTCGGCTGCCGCATGGAGAACATGGCGGATGCGATGCAGAAGATGGGTCGCGGGCTCGTCCATCCCGTCATCGATACCGAGGTCAGCTTCAGCGATATCGACCGGGCGCTGGAGCGGATGGAATCGCGCCAGATCTTCGGCAAGATCATCCTGAAGATGGATTGACCGCGTGAAGCTCTTCATCACCCGGATCGTTCTGGCGCTGAGGAATTTCCAGCAATGGCTGGTGGCTCAGGTGATGTTCGGCTTCCTGAATTTCCTGAAGCTGTTTCCGGCCGATGGCGCGATCCGCTTTGCCGACAGGACGATGCGCCGTCTCGGCCGGCTAACCAGCCGCCATAGACTGATGCTGACCAATCTGCGCAATGCCTTCCCTGAGAAGAGCGAGGCCGAGATCGAGGAGATCGCGCTCGCTAGCTGGGGCAATATGGGCCGGCTTGCGGCCGAATACGTCTTCCTCGATCAGCTGTTCGACTATGATCCCGATAAGTCGGAGCCGGGCAGGGTGGAGGTGTCGGGCGTCCCGATCTTCCTCGACCTGCGGGACAATCCGCGCCCCTTCATCGTCTTTACCGGCCATACCGCCAATTTCGAGCTGCTGCCGGTGGCGGGTGCCGCCTTCGGGCTCAACGTCACCGTGCTTTTTCGGCCGCCGAATAATCCTTATGTCGCCAAGAAGGTGTTCGACTTCCGGAGCGCCCGCATGGGCAAGCTGGTGCCCTCGCATGCCGGCTCCTCCTTCGCGCTCGCCCGTCAGCTGGAAGCAGGCCAGGGCGTGGGCGTGCTGGTCGACCAGAAATTCCGCAAGGGGCTGAAGGGCACCTTCTTTGGTCGCGACGTCAAGACCAATCCGCTGCTGCCGAAGCTGGTGCGCCAGTTCGACTGCGAAGTCTATCCGGCGCGCTGCATCCGACTGCCCGGAAATCGCTACCGGCTGGAAATCGAGCCGCGGCTGAAGATGCCCCGCGACGCCAAGGGCAATCTCGACCTGCCGGCCGCCGCCCAGTTGCTCAACGACAAGGTGGAAAGCTGGGTGCGGGAATACCCGGAACAATGGCTCTGGTATCACGACCGCTGGCAGATCAAGCAGACGCGCCTTAGAACAGGATGATTTTAGGCCGGGATGATGCCGCTCACATTTTTCGTCATCGTACTCAAAAAAAGGTCCACCCCCATTTATCAGCGGTGAAAAGCGGCAGGGGCTCTCGGATTGAAACTGAGGGCACTTCATGTTACCCGTCACCACCAAGACGCGAATAATGTCTACCGGAAGGCGCATTTTTGGGAAATGCAGCCATGTGAGGTTTCGGACTCGTCTCTTGGGACAATGGGAGTGGGAGGCGTCTTGCTGGAGCTTTTTCGGGCTTTTTCTTTGCGTTGCGTGCAAATCGAGGAAGCCATACGCCTGGGCGACGACCAGCGCGTCACGGCGCTTGACCGCCATGTCGAGCCGCTGGTCGAGGCAATTCTCGCCTGCCGGGCAGCCAATCTGCTCGAAGTCTACATGCAATTGCAGTTCGTGAGCCACCTGATCAGCCAGGATGCCGACGACAGCGCCAGCGTCACGGAGCACACGTCGGTGCTTTCCTATCTGCTCGACCGCTATTTCGGGGCGCATGGGCCGGACTGGCGCGTACCTTTGCCGCAGGATGTGCGCATCGAGCCACCGCCGGCCTATGTGCCTGATACCGACAATGGCCAGTTCCTCAACGCGGCAATCCTTGAAAGCCTGCCGGATCGTGTGGCGGTTCTGACAAGGGACTATCGCTACCTCTATTCCAATCCAGCCAACAGCGCCCATCTCAACAGGAAGCCGATGGAGCTCATCGGCCGCCACCTTTCCCAATTCATCGGCGAGGAGCGGTTTGCCGAATGCGCCAAGCATAAGCTCGACGCCTGTTTTGCCGGCGAGCAGATCGACTACACCTATGAGCGCCCGGCCGGCAGCGGCGGATCGCGGCGGGTGCGCTGTCGCATGTCGCCGCTGCGCGATGCGGGCGGTACGGTGATCGGCGCCCTGCTCCTCATGGAAGATCTCGATCGGCAGTCGCAAGCTGCCTGATCAATCGGCTGCCTTGGGTAGTCTGGCTAGAGCGGTTCAGCTTTTCATGGAAACGCAGAACCACTCTAAGTTTTTGTTTTTACGCAATTGCGTACGGAAAACAGCTTCACACTTTTCCTGGAATTGCTCTAAGCAGCCGCCCAGACGGCGAGCTCGTAACCGTCGCGGTCGAGGAAGTGGAAGCGGCGGCCGCCGGGAAAATCGGTGATCGGCCGGCAGATCGTGCCGCCGGCTCTTTCGACTGAGGTCAGCACTTCTTCCAGATCATTGGCATAGACGACGACCAGCGGGCCGCCCGGCCGCACCGGTCCGAAATCGGTAAAGCCGCCCTTCAGCCGGCCATCGTCGAATTCGCAATAATTGGGGCCGTAATCGGTGAAGCGCCAGCCGAAGGCCGAGCCGTAAAAGGCTTTGGCGGCAGCGATGTCGGCGACGTTGAATTCGACATAGTCGATGCGGCGGTCGTTGTTTTCTGTCTTCTCGGCCATCTATCTCTCCATCAGGGCTTTCAGCATGGCGAGATCCTTCTCGACATGGGCGGCATCGGCGGAAAACTGCGCGTCAGTCATGCCGGGGAGACGCAGCAGCGTGAACATGACCTCGCAGCCATCGCCGTTCGGAACGATGCGCAGAGCATTATAGACCCTGAGGCCGGATTCGATCGTCACCGTATGGTCGATCACGCCGAATTCATTGGCAGGCACGAAGCTCACCCTGATTTTTCCGAGAGCGCCATCGGCGATCCAGTCGGCACCATCAGGATCGAGCCCGGTCGCAAGGCCGGAGGCCCAGAGCGGCATGTTCTCCGGCTTGCCGGCGAATTCATAGACGTCGCGCCAATCGCGCTCGATCGACCGGTGGATTATTTTCGCGGGCATTGTGGTCATGGCTTGCAGGTCCCTGTCATTTGGTTTCGTCAGAGTAACAAACCGGCCGGCAGCGTCTTGAACAAAACGGTCAGCCGGCTCTTTTCCGCATGCCGAGCTGGTCGAGAATGACGGCGGGCGTCAGCGTCGAAAGCTCGCCGACCTCCCGCGTCATATGGGGCTGGTCGGCAAAGCCCGCTTCGAGCGCAAGGTCGGCAAGCGGCATCGTGCCCGACTTGCGGCAGAGGTCGAGGAAACGCTGGAACCGGCGGATCCGTTCCAGCGTCTTTACGCCGTAGCCGAAATGATGGTGGCAGCGACGGCGCAGTTGCCTTTCGCTCATGCCGCGCCGGTCGAGCAGGCCGGATGCCGGGCGACCGCCGTCGGCGGCGGCAAAGATCATGGCGGCGTCGCGGGCGGGCTCCTCTGCATCGCGCGCAGTCCCTTCGAGCAGGCGGCCAAACAGCGCCATCGCGGCCGAGGGGTCGGGACAATCCGCAAGCCGCGCTTCGAATTCGGCCGTGTCCTTCCGGCCGATGTCAGCAAGAGGCACCGAGCAGCCGACCAGTGCCGAGAGCGGCGTCTTCAGCCAGGGTGCTGCAGCGCCGGGCGCAAAACGTGCGCCGATGACTGTCGCGCCCGGCCGGATGACGGGAAAGGCCGCCGTCCTGTCGGGGCCGGCGACGACCAGCCGGCCGTCGATCCAGAGGAGATCGCAATAGCCGTCCGGCACGATCGCCACCATTGCCGGCGGTCCGTCATTGAGCGCGTGCGACCAGAGGCGACTGAAATGGCGTCGCAGCGTCGGCGGCGGTGCATATTCGCGGTAGCGGCCGGCGCAGGCCGCCAGGAGAGCCGTTTCTTTTCGTTTTCCCGATGCCAATGCGATATCTCCCGAGGCACTGATTATAACATGAGATAGGGTATTACAGGCGGGACGCGCGAAAAACTTGCGGCTTCGGATTAAAGCGGCAGCTGGTGGGTTGTCGGACAAGCGGGATATTGCAAGCCTCATTTCATTGGTTTTTGCGAACCGATTAGACCCTTGCGAGACTTGCCGTTTGACCGAGACAGTGCCACAACACCGGTCCAAATGACACATCGGAGGTTTGTCGTGGAAAAGGCAGAAATCGGACTTATCGGCCTTGCGGTCATGGGCTCCAACCTGGCGCTCAACATCGCGGAGAAAGGCAATAAAATCGCGGTCTTCAACCGCACGCCGGAGAAAACCGACGAATTCTACGAAAGCGCCGGCGATCTGAAGAAGCAGATCATTCCCTGCAAGACCATCGAGGAATTCGTCGACGCGATCCGGCCGCCGCGTCCGATCATCATCATGATCAAGGCGGGCGATCCTGTCGACCAGCAGATGGAGCTGCTGCGCCCGCATCTCTCCAAGGGCGACATCATGATCGATGCCGGCAACGCCAATTTCCGCGACACCGTCGCCCGCTTCGATCGGCTGAAGAATACCGATCTGACCTTCATCGGCATGGGTGTTTCCGGCGGCGAAGAAGGTGCGCGCCACGGCCCGTCGATCATGGTCGGCGGCACCGAAGAGTCCTGGAAGCGCGTCGAGAAGGTGCTGACCTCGATTGCCGCCCGTTACAATGACGAGCCCTGCGTCGCCTGGCTCGGCAATGACGGCGCCGGCCATTTCGTCAAGACCATCCATAACGGAATCGAATATGCCGACATGCAAATGATCGCCGAAATCTACGGCATCCTGCGCGACGGCCTCGGCAAGAGTGCCTCCGATATCTCCGGCATCTTCGGCGAATGGAACAAGGGCCGGCTGAACTCCTACCTGATCGAAATCTCCGAGAAGGTGCTTGCCGCCACCGATCCGGTTTCCGGCGGGCCGATGGTCGATATGATTCTCGACAAGGCCGGCCAGAAGGGAACCGGCAAGTGGTCGGCGATCGAGGCGCAGAACATGGGCATTCCGGCAACGGCGATCGAAGCCGCCGTCGCCGCCCGCAGCCTCTCTTCGATGAAGTCGCAGCGTGAGGCCGCCGAGAAGATCTTCGGAACGCAGGCCGTGTCCTTCCCGATCGCTTACGGCCCCGAGCTCAACAAGGATCTGGAGCTGGCGCTTTTCGCTGCCAAGATCGGCGCCTATGCGCAGGGCTTCGCGGTGATGGCGGAAGCATCGCGCGAGTTCAACTGGTCGCTGCCGATGCCGACGATTGCCAGGATCTGGCGCGCCGGCTGCATCATCCGCTCGCAGTTCCTCGACGAGATCACCTCGGCCTTCACCAAGGCGCCTGACGCTGCCAACCTGATCGTCACGCCTGCTTTCTCCGACATGGTCAAGGAATCGATCCCGGCACTGCGCCGTGTCGTCGGTGCCGCGATTGCCGCCGGCCTGCCGGTTCCGGCGCTGACCTCGGCGCTCACCTATTTCGACGCCTATCGCCAGGGCAGGGGAACGGCAAACCTCATCCAGGCGCAGCGGGATTTCTTCGGCGCCCACGGCTTCGACCGCCTTGATGGTAAGGATTTCCACCACGGCCCCTGGGGCAGCGGTGCCTCGACCTTCTGAGGTGTACCGATTGTCAAGGAGAGGCCCGGCCACAGTGTCGGGCCTTTTGCTGAGATGCTGCGGCCGAGAACCCGGAGATCTAATTGACGAGCATTCGGATAGCCGCCGCGCAGACGCCGGAATTTCGGGAAAATGTCGAGGCGGCACTGGATTATGCCTGCGGGATGGCTGCTCGTGCCGAGGCTGAGGGTGTTGCCCTGCTGGTCTTTCCCGAAGGTTTTCTGCAAGGCTACCTGACCGATGAAGCATCGGCGCGGCGGGTTGCCCTCGATCTCGCGTCTTCCGAGTTCGCGGCGATTCTGGATCGGTTGCCGAAGTCGGGACCGGTGCTGGTCATGGGGCTGATCGAGATCGATGACGAGCGATTGTTCAACACCGCCGTCGTCGTCGAGCGCGGCATTCTCCTCGGCCGTTACAGGAAGGCCCACCTGTTGGGCGGCGAACGGGCTTTCGAGGCTGGAAAGGAGAGCCCGCTCTTTGCGATCGGTGCCCTGCGCTTCGGGATAAACATCTGCTACGACACCAATTTTCCGGAGGCAGCCGCAAAGGTCGCCGCGTCTGGTGCATCGCTGATCTTATGCCTGTCCAACAACATGATGCCACGGGAGAAGGCGGAAATATTCAAGCCTCTGCATAATGCCGTTCGCGGTCAAAGATGCCGCGAGGCAGGCCTGTGGCTGATATCATCCGACGTGACAGGCGAGCGCGACGGACGCATCGCCTGGGGACCGACGGCCGTGCTGAACCGGCAAGGGCAGGTCGTGGCGCAACTGCCGCTGGAGGAGCCCGGCTTGCTGCTCTTCGATTTTCCCTGCATAGCACCTGTGAACTATGGCGGTTGAGGATTGATGGAGATGCTGATCCGATACGAAACGCCTGACGATATCGATGCGATCCATGAACTGACCTCGACCGCCTTCAAGCCGATGCCCTACAGCGACGGTACGGAAGCGGAGATTGTCCGAAGACTTCGCGCGGCGGGCGATCTCAAGATATCGCTGGTGGCCGAGCAGGATGGCGAGATTCTCGGGCATGTCGCGTTTTCGCCGGTGACGATCAATGGCGCGCATGACGGCTGGTTCGGACTGGGGCCGATATCGGTCAAGCCGGAGAGACAGCGGCAGGGTATCGGCAAGGCGATGATTACACGGGGTCTCGAATTGTTGAATGAGATGGGCGCCAGCGGATGTGCCCTGATCGGCAATCCTGAGATCTACAGCCGCGTCGGGTTCGGCAGCGACGGGCAACTGAAATACCTCGACCTCGATACGCGGCTCGTGCAGAGGATTGTCTTTCGCGGATCTCCGCCGAGCGGGACGTTGCAATTCGCCCCGGGATTTGAAAGCTAGAATATTCCGTTCAACGGCCGAACATCCAAACCTAACCTGACAGAGAAGGCGACGACATGTCCGAAGCGGGCGCGATGACCATTCGAACCGAGCGTCTTAGGCTCCGCATGCCTGGTATCGACGATTTCGCCGCCTATGCTGAGATCATGGCGTCGCCGCGTTCCGTCGGAATGGGCGGTCCGTTCGATCTGCGCGCGGCTTGGGGAGGGTTCTGTCATGACGTGGCTCTCTGGCAGCTTTTCGGGCACGGAGCGCTGATGATCGAGCTTGGCGAAACCGGCGAATGCGTCGGTCAGGTGGGGATCAATCACGGACCGCTCTTTCCGGAGAAGGAGCTCGGCTGGTTCGTCTATGAGGGATATGAAGGCCGGGACTATGCGACCGAAGCGGCCTCGGCGTTACGGGACTGGGCCTTCGCGACGCTCAAGCTGCCATCGCTCGTCAGCTATATCGCTCCCTGGAATGCCTCATCCGTTGCCGTTGCGGAACGACTGGGCGCGCGTCTCGATCCCATAGCCCCCCGAGATGACCCTAAGGATCTAGTCTATCGTCACGTCGCTTCCTGAACGGAGAACATGATCCTGGGGGCACTGCGACTGGTTGCAGAGGTCTCAGTCCCTACATGTTGATCAGTTAGGCAATCGGGCTCTGCAAGAGATCGGGATATCGGATGACAGGCGAGAAGCGGGAACACTGGGACGAGGTCTACCGCACGAAACCTTCCGACAGCGTCAGCTGGTATCAGCCGACGCCCGGGCCTTCCTTGCGGGCGCTTGACGAGCTGCAACTGCCGGCCACGGCCTCGCTGATCGATGTGGGCGGCGGCGCATCGAGCCTTGTCGACCGTCTTATCGAGCGCGGGTGGTCCGACCTCACCGTCCTCGACATCGCCGCGCCGGCGCTTGAGGTCGCCAAGGCGCGGCTGCGTGATGATGCCGCCCGGATCGCCTGGGTTGTTGCCGACGTGACGTCATGGCAGCCCGACCGCCATTACGATGTGTGGCACGATCGCGCCGTTTTTCACTTCCTCACCGAGCCCGAGCAGCGGCTGGCCTATCGCCGCGCGCTCGAAACCGGCACGGCGCCGAGCAGCGTCGTGATCATGGCGACCTTTGGGCCGGACGGGCCGGAACGGTGCAGCGGCTTGCCGGTCCAGCGTTACGATGCGGTGGCGCTTGCGACCGAATTCTCGTCCACCTTCGCGCTTCAGCGCGACTGGCGCGAGGAGCACGCAACACCCGCTGGTGGCCGGCAGTCGTTCCAGTGGTGCGTTTTTCGGAGGCGCTAACGATCTCGTCTACTGCCGCCTCGGTTCCCGAGAGAGGCAGTCGACGATGAAATCCGCCCGGTCGGCGACCGCGATTTTCGGCAGCATGACGATGTCATAGCCGAGCGTCGGATAGACGGCGGCAAGTCGATCATATTCGGCGACCGCCTCGTCGAAGCCATGGCGCCGCTCGGGGTCGGTCGTGTAGATTTCGGCCATGGCGGCGTGATAAAAATCCTCGGGTGATAACGGTGGGCGGCGCCCAATTTTTCCAGGATCGGTTCTCCGGTCAGGTGCTGCAACGCTGCCGCCGCATCGATCAGCCCGCGATCGAAGAACGTCCAGCCGGTCTGCTCACGCGCCGTCGTGTGGTCAGCCATCGCCCTCTCGATCGCGCGGCGGGCAAAGGCCGCCATGTCGACCCAGGGCAGGGCTGCGCCGTCGCCTTCGAGTTCCTGTTTGACGATCCGTCGGCCGGGCTCTTCGACGACGGCATGACCGCGGGCGCCAAGTTCCGCCAGCAGCGTCGATTTTCCGCCGCCAGAACATCCCGAAATCAAGACCGACCTGTTCATGATCCAGCTCCCGTCTCAGGCGGCCCGTCGGGCGCGCGCCAGGCCGTGGTCCACGAGGCGGTCGATGATTTCGGCGTAGGTGACACCACTTGCCGCCATGGCCTTGGGATACATGCTGATATCGGTAAAGCCGGGGATGGTATTGATTTCATTGACGAGGAAACGCATGTCATCCGTCAGGAAGAAGTCGATGCGGGCCATGCCGTCGCAACCGACGGCCCGGAAGGCTCTTGCGGCCACGTCGCGCATGGCGGCCTCGACCTCCTGCGGCAGTTCGGCCGGCACTTTCAGCGCCGCACCTTTCTCGTCGATATATTTGGCATCGTAACTGTAAAAGCCGTGGCATTCCGCCGGCACGATCTCGCCCGGCCGGGAGACGAAGAGTTCTCCTGCCGCATCCTCCAGCACGCTGAATTCGATCTCACGGCCGCGCACGAATTCCTCGGCGAGCAGTGTGCGATCGTGGCGGAAGGCCTCAGTAAGGGCTGGCGCGAATTCCTTGCTGGCATGGACCTTGGCGACACCGACCGACGATCCCTGGCGCGCAGGCTTGATGAAGAGCGGCAGGCCGAGTTCACCTTCCAAGGCTGCCAGTGAAGGGGCCGCACCCTGATGGATCGTCACCGCGCGCGCCACCGGCAGGCCCGCCGCCCTCAGCAGGCGTTTGGCGATGTCCTTGTCGAGCGCTGCGGCGGAACCCAGGATGCCACAGCCGGCGAGCGGCACGCGGGCCACCTCCGCCGCACCCTGTACCGATCCGTCTTCGCCATGCGGGCCGTGCAACACGGGAAAAAGGATGTCGATCTTCGCCAGCTCATGCGGCGCACCATGAGCCGGGATCGCCAGCATCCGGCCGCGCCCACCCGGCACCAGGCAGATTTCCGTGTCCGATGAAGGTGTCGCCAGCACGCCATCCTCAAAACTGCTTAGCAGCCATTGTCCGTCGCGGGTGATGAAGACAGGGATGGCGTCGTATTTCTCGGGCTTGAGCGCGCCCATGACATTGGTTGCCGAGAGCACGGAAACCTCATGCTCGGCCGAGCGGCCGCCGAAGAGCACGACAATGCGCAGCCTGTTTGGGGATGGGGTCATGAGAGCCTCCAAAACGATCTGGTGTTGGAAAAGGGTCAGGCGTCGACCGATATGCCGCGATTGGCGTAGAAACGGTCGAAGATGGCAAGCGGCAGCGTCACATCGGCCTGGCTCGCCGCGTCGTGGCCGGACGGGTTGTGAAAGCGGATTGTTTCATCGCTGGCTGCCGTCACCAGCACCAGGTGTCCGCCTTTCGACGGCGGCTCGCGCTCCGGCCAGCGGATGCCCGAGTTCACCGAGGCGATGAAAAAGCGGCGCTTCGACAGTAGCTCGGGAATGGCCGATGTCTCGACGCCGGTCATCGTCTCCGCGCTAAGCCCGAAACGGTCGGCGATGAAGCGGACGAAGGGCGCGTAGACCAGCCCTTTGATCGAGGCATCGATCTCGTTGACGACATAACCGCCATAACGAGTGCAGGCGCGAGCAAGCTCGAGTGTCGGATGGATCTCGCCGCGGGCAGCAAGGATCATCTTCAGGCAGGCCATGCCGCAGATATTGACCGCCCAGCGCGCATATTCCTCGATGGTTGCGGCCCCCGAATGGCGCCAGAGCGGATCGCTGAGCAGAGCCTGCGATCCCTCGGCAAGCACCGGCAACGTCATGCCGGGTGTTTCCCATTGGCTGAAATAGGGCACGCCGCTCTGCTGCATCCTGTCGATATCCCCCGTGACTCGTCTCTTGAGATGGCGGGCAATCTTGGCTTTTTTCGAACCGATGCCCCGCTTGCGAATCCAAAGACTAAGGTGCAGTTTTCTTCAGGTCCACTTAATTAAAATAAGCATATAGGTTAGAAATTATGGCCGATTGATCGACCGGAGAAACGGGCTTGGATTTCTTCCGATTGCGCACACTTCGCGAGCTCTCGCGCCGCGAGACGATGGCTGCGGTCGCCGACGCGCTCGGCATTTCCTCATCGGCCGTTTCCCAGCAGATCGCCCAACTGGAGGACGAAGTCGGCATTGCGCTCGTCGAGCGGCGCGGGCGAGGGGTGACGCTGACACCGGCCGGCCACCGGCTCGTCCTGCATGCCGACCGGATATTCGGCATTGTCGAGGAAGCCAAGACCGATATTGCCGAGTTGCAGAATATCGTCGCCGGCGACCTGAGGATCGCCACCCAACCATCCGCGGCTTCCTCCTTCATTCCCGCTGCGATGCGCCAGCTCGCCATCGACCATCCGCATCTCGACATCGTCATGACGACGATGGGACCCGCCGAAGGCGTGGCAGCGCTCCGGGCCTGGCAGGCCGATATCGTCATTGCCGACGACATATCGTTCGATCCCCATACGCTGGAGGGCGCGGCCGACACGCTGTTTCTGTGCCGCGACCAGCTCTTCGTGCTTCTGCCCGCTGGCCACAGGCTGGAGAGCGAGCCCGTCATCGAACTCGCACAGCTGAGGGATGACCATTGGGCGCTCGACGTCGCTTCCAGCGCCTATTCCATGGCCATCCGCCAGGCCTGCCGCGACATCGGTTTCGAGCCCGTCATCAACGGCTTCAGCGACAGTTTCGAAGTCGTGTTCGCGCTTGTCGAAGCCGGATGCTCGATTTCGGTGATGCCCGGACTGTCGCTTCGGGACTTCGGTGGAGCGCTGGTCGTCAAGCCGCTGGCGCCATCCACCTACCGGGGCATCTATGGCATCACACGGCGCGGCGAGGGTCGCAACCCGAAGATCGCGGCGGTGCTCGAACAACTGGTAAAGAGCGCGCCGCGGGATTGAACAGATCCTGATTTTCGCGCGAATGCCCTCTTGGCAGGAGCGATCATATCGGGCACTCTTGGATCATGACTATGGCAACTCAAGCAGCAGACGTCCGCGCACGCGACGCCCGACTTACCACCACGGCCTCCTGATCGGAGCCGGGTTAACACTGTCGTTCGCTTTCTCCTTGCCCTGAGTCACCGTCCATGGACACCAGATCGTTTCCGACGTCACATCGCGTTTTTTTCGTCCGGAGCGTCGCGCAGACGTCCTGTGCCGCAACTCCGCACGCGTTTCGACTTAGCCGCGGCTGCCGGACATCACCGGAGCACCGGCAGCCGTAGCTGCTCCTGAACCAAAGAATACCTCTCATCTTCAGAACACGCCGCCGCCAGAGCCGGCCGGCGCCAGGAGTAATGCATGCCTTATGATCCCACAAAGATCGAACCGAAGTGGCAGGCCTATTGGGCCGACCACCATATCTTCCGAGCGGAAATCGATCTGGCTAGGCCGAAATTCTACGCACTCGACATGTTCCCATATCCTTCCGGTGCGGGCCTGCATGTCGGCCATCCCCTCGGCTATACGGCCACTGATATAACGTGCCGCTACAAACGCATGCGCGGCTTCAATGTCTTGCATCCCATGGGATGGGACAGTTTCGGCCTGCCGGCGGAGCGCCACGCGATGCGGACTGGTGTGCATCCCGATATCACGACGAAGCGCAATATCGAGACGTTTCGCGGGCAGGTGCAGAGGCTGGGCTTCTCCTATGACTGGAGTCGCGAGTTTGCCACCACCGACCCCGCCTATGTGCGCTGGACGCAGTGGATCTTCCTGAAGCTGTTCGAGAAGGGCCTGGCCTATCAGGCGGAGGTCGAAGTCAACTGGTGCCCGGCCCAGAACGCGGTGCTCGCCGACGAGGAGGTCAAGGACGGGCGTTACGTCGAGACCGGCGATCCCGTCATTCGCCGCAGGATGCGCCAGTGGATGCTGCGCATCACGGCCTATGCCGATCGGCTGCTGCAGGGACTGGACGGCCTCGATTGGCCCGAAAACCTGAAAACCATGCAGCGCAACTGGATCGGGCGTTCTGAAGGGGCCGAAATCCGCTTTTCGCTCGGGCATGGCACGGAGGGCATCACCGTCTTCACGACGCGCCCCGAGACCCTGTTCGGAGCAAGCTATATCGTCCTTGCGCCGGAGCATCCTGCAGTTGCCGCCATCGTCGAGCCGGAAATGCGCGAGGCGGTGGCCGCCTATATTGCCGAGGCCGAAGGATTGGAAGAGACGGTGAGGGCCGATGCCGGGCGCGAGAAGACGGGCGTCTTCACCGGCGCCTACGCCGTCAATCCTGCCAACGGCGCCCGGCTGCCAATCTGGGTGGCCGATTACGTGCTGGCTGGCTACGGCACCGGCGCCCTGATGGCGGTGCCGGCTCATGACGCGCGCGACTACGCCTTTGCCCATGCGCACGAGCTGCCGATCATTCGCGTGATCGACAGTGCGGACGATATCGAAAAGGCGGCGTTTGAGGGCGAGGGGGCGATCGTCAACTCCGGCTTCCTGAATGGTCTGGCCTCGCCGGAGGCTAGGAAAGCCATCATCGCCTGGCTGCAGGCGAACGGCGCGGGCTGGCAGAAGGTTACCTATCGCCTGCGTGATTGGCTGTTCTCCCGCCAGCGCTACTGGGGCGAGCCGATACCGGTGCTGCATCTGGCGGACGGCTCGGTGATACCACTGCCCGAGGAATGCCTGCCGCTGCTGCCGCCTGAACTGGACGACTACGCTCCGACGCCGGATGGCGAACCGCCGCTTGCCCGTGCGCAGGCCTGGGTCGAAACGATCGTGCCGGGCACCGACATTCCGGCACGGCGGGAGACCAACACGATGCCGCAATGGGCGGGCTCCTGCTGGTATTATCTCAGATTCCTCGATCCGGAGAACACCAGCGAACTCGTCGGGCGCGAGGCCGAGCGCTACTGGATGCCGGTCGATCTCTATGTCGGCGGCGCCGAGCACGCGGTCCTGCATCTGCTCTATGCCCGCTTCTGGCATAAGGTGCTCTACGACATCGGCGTCGTTTCGACGGAAGAGCCGTTCCAGCGGCTGTTCAACCAGGGCATGATCCTTGCTCATTCCTACCGCGATGCGGCGGGCCGGTATTGTGCGCCGTCGTCCGTCGTCGAAGAGGAGGGCAGATGGTTCGCTGGGTCGGTCGAAGTGCAGCGCGCCGTCGAGAAGATGTCGAAGTCGCGGCTGAACGTTGTTAACCCCGACGATGTCGTCCGTCAGTTCGGGGCCGACGCCTTACGCCTGTACGAGATGTTCATGGGACCTCTGGACGCGGCAAAACCCTGGCAGACCGCTGGCGTGATCGGCGTGCGTCGGTTTCTGGAGCGTGCCTGGCGCATTGTCTGCGACGAGAGCGATGGACTCTCTCCAGTGGTGCTGGAGGCGGCCCCCAGCCCGCAGCTTCTGCGCTTGCGCCACCAGACGGTGAAGACCGTGACGGCGGATATCGAAGCAATTCGGTTCAATACCGCGGTTTCCCGGCTGATGGAACTGGCCAACGCACTGACGGCGGAAGCAGTGCGTCCGCGCGAAGTGGTGGAGACATTCGTGCTGTTGCTCGCACCCTTTGCGCCTCACATCGCGGAGGAGTTATGGAGCAAGCTTGGTCACGGGGAAACACTGACATGGGTTTCCTGGCCGACCTTCGATCCCGCAATGATCGAGATGGAGACCCGCGAATATGTCGTGCAGATCAACGGCAAGGTTCGCCACCGCTTCGAAGCCGCCGCCGATCTCGGCGAGGCGCTGCTTGCAGCGGCGCGATCCGAACCTTCAGTTATGGCCTTGCTCGACGGCAAAACGGTGGTAAAGGAAGTTCTGGTCCCGGGGCGACTGGTGAATTTCGTCGTCGAAGACCTGTGATGATCCAAAGCGGATCGTCGGACTTCAGCCCGACGGTCCGTTCCTTCAACCGACCGCCTACCTGCCACTCTCCGGCCAGGTCGGCTGACTAATGCTCTGCAGCAGTTCCGGTTCGACGCCGTCGATGCGGGCGATGACGGCTTTGGCCATTTCGCGGCCGGCGTGGCGGACATCCTCCTGGGCGGTGATGATCTCGGGGCGGATCCAGTTCAGGATCGGTACCGATTGTTTGGAGACCATGTCGAGATCGCGGCCGAGCGCCTTGCCGGCGGCCTCAATCCCGGCATTGACGGCGATTGCAGCACTGCCGGCTGAACAGACGATGCCGTCAGGTGCGTTGGCCGAGCGCATCATCACCTCGACGACGTCGCGGATGTCGGCGAGCGGGGCGTCGGTGTTGATGCGCAGCGGCACTTCCTCGGCGCCGTAATCATGCAGGCCGGTCTGGAAGCCGATGCGGATATGGGCGTAGTAAGTGAGCTTGCTCGGCGGCTGCAGCAGGGCGATGCGGCGCCGGCCGCGCTTAACCAGCTTTTCCACCGCCTTATGGGCGAAGGCCTCGTTGTCGAAATCGTGGAAGGGATGCGTGAGACCCGCATCGGTGCGCCCATGCGTGGCAAAGGGCATGCCGCGCTCGCTCAGCAGCCTTACGCGCGGATCGTCTGGCTCGATGCGTGAGATGATGACGCCGTCGGCCGAGCCGGTATCAAGGATATAGCGCACCGGCAGCATCGGGTCCTTGCTGTGCGAATGCGGCGTGATGACGATATGATAGGGCGTGCCGGACAGCACCTCGGAGATGCCGAAGACCATCTGGCTCGAGAAGCCCATGATCTCCTCGTCGATGCTGAGGACGAGGGCGATGACGTTGGTCTTGCCGGTACGGAGGCGCACACCCGCCCTGTTCGGCTGGTAGCCGAGCTGGCGGGCGACCATGCGCACTCGCTCCTTGGTTTCGGCCCCGATATCCGGCGCATCCTTCAGCGCGCGCGACACCGTCGTCACGCCAAGGCCCGTCATGAAGGCGATCGTCTTCAACGTCGGGCGCTCGCGCGCTGCCGGCGTCGATGCCGCGTTCCCGAAATTTCCCTTGTTTTCCATCCCTTTAGGCCGTCCTGCGCGAATTGGTGTCGCTTATAGAGGCTTTTTCCAGCGTCGTAAGCCCGCCGCATGCCAAAATCGCACCTCCCTGAAGAATGCAATCTGTAACGATACAGTAGAAATGTCGAGTGCTTTTTGTTGTGTGCATTGCAACATTGTACGTATAGGTTGAATCGGCAATCCGTGCTCTGTTTTATTGCGCTTGCGAAGAGACTGAAATTGAGGGCTAAATTTCCTTTGTGAAATTATTACGCAAATTCAAATTGATAAAGTGGAAACGCATGTGCGAGAACGCCCGGGCGGGTATCGTTTCAAGGGGATGCAGTGCTCCTGATGTAAACAGGCAGAAGTAGCAATTCCGGTTATCACGGAAAAATTTGCCTGCGGGCAGTTGCGTGAGGAAATCGATTGATCTAAGTTTTTCCGGCAACGTTTCAGTGAGGGAGGAAAACTCATGAAAATCCGTCTAATGGCCGCCCTGCTTGCCACTTCGGTCGCACTTCCGCTAGGAGTCGCCAATGCCACCGACCTTGAAGTCACCCACTGGTGGACTTCTGGCGGAGAAGCTGCAGCGGTCGCCGAGCTGGCCAAGGCATTCGACGCCACCGGTAACCACTGGGTCGACGGCGCGATCGCCGGCTCCGGCGGCACTGCTCGCCCGATCATGATCAGCCGCATCACCGGCGGCGACCCAATGGGCGCGACGCAATTCAACCATGGGCGCCAGGCCGAGGAACTCGTCCAGGCTGGGCTGATGCGCGATCTGACCGACGTGGCGACCGCCGAGAAGTGGAAGGATATCATTCGTCCGTCGAGCCTGCTCGATTCCTGCACCATCGACGGCAAGATCTACTGCGCTCCCGTCAATATCCACTCCTGGCAGTGGTTGTGGCTTTCGAACGCCGCCTTCAAGAAGGCCGGCGTCGAAGTACCGAAGAATTGGGACGAGTTCGTCGCTGCGGCTCCGGCTCTCGAAAAGGCCGGCATCATTCCGCTTGCCGTCGGCGGTCAGCCGTGGCAGGCGACAGGCGCCTTCGACGTGCTGATGGTTGCCGTTGCCGGCAAGGATACCTTCAACAAGGTCTTCAAGGACAAGGATGCGGAAGTTGCTGCCGGTCCTGAAATCGCCAAGGTGTTCAAGGCCGCCGACGATGCTCGGCGTATGGCCAAAGGCAGCAACGTCCAGGATTGGAACCAGGCCACCAACCTTGTCATCACGGGCAAGGCCGGCGGCCAGATCATGGGCGACTGGGCGCAGGGTGAATTTGCGCTGGCCGGTCAGAGGGCCGGCACCGATTACACCTGCCTGCCGGGCCTCGGCGTGAACGAGATCATCTCGACGGGCGGCGACGCCTTCTACTTCCCGCTGCTGAAGGACGAAGAAAAGTCCAAGGCGCAGGGGGTGCTTGCCAAGACCCTGCTCGATCCCAAGACCCAGGTTGCCTTTAACCTGAAGAAGGGTTCGCTGCCGGTTCGCGGTGACGTCGATCTCGCTGCCGCCAACGATTGCATGAAGAAGGGTCTCGAAATCCTTCAGAAGGGCAACGTGATCCAAGGCACCGACCAGCTGCTTTCGGCCGACAGCCAGAAGCAGAAGGAAGACCTTTTCTCCGAATTTTTCGCCAATCCGTCGATGACGCCCGAAGACGCTCAGAAGCGTTTCGCCGGGATCATCGCTTCTGCTGACTGATCTGCAGACTTGCTGCCTTGCGGTCCGGCTCCCATGGGGCCGGATCGATACGGACGGTCGGTGATGGTCCGGCGGGTGGCGGCGTCCCTCCGGTATCTTCGACGGGTTCGGAGGTGGGGACGACAGGCGGCGCCTTGCCGTTTTGTTACTTGTCGCAATTGCGATTGAGGAGAAGTTTATGACGGGTCAAGCGCGAGCAGGCCGGCCAAACAAGTTGCTACGCAATCTGAATGCCAAGATTGCGTCCATTCCGATGATCCTGACAGCGCTGGTGATCTTTGTCGGCGGCACGCTCTGGACGGTTTTTTATTCCTTCACCAATTCCAAACTGCTTCCGCGGTTGAGCTTTGTCGGCTTCGATCAGTACGAGCGCCTATGGGCGGCACCCCGCTGGGTGACGGCGATCGAGAACCTGGCCGTCTATGGCATCCTCTCGCTGATTTTCAGCCTGGTCATCGGTTTCATGCTCGCTGCGCTGATGGACCAGAAAATCCGCTTCGAAAACACCTTCCGCACCATCTTTCTCTATCCCTTTGCGCTGTCCTTCATCGTGACGGGCCTCGTCTGGCAATGGGTTCTGAACCCTGACTTCGGCATTCAGGCGGTGGTGCGCTCGATCGGGTGGACGAGCTTCACCTTCAATCCGCTCTATACGCCTGAGATCGTCATCTACGGCATTCTGATCGCGGCGCTGTGGCAGGGAACGGGTCTTGTCATGTGCCTGATGCTTGCCGGCCTGCGTGGGATCGACGAGGACATCTGGAAAGCGGCGCGTGTGGATGGCATTCCGATGTGGAGGACCTATCTCTTCATCGTCATCCCGATGATGCGGCCGGTCTTCATCACGACGATCGTCATCATCGCCTCCGGCATCGTCAAGGTCTACGACCTCGTGGTCGCGCAGACATCCGGCGGACCGGGCATTTCCTCGGAAGTGCCGGCGAAATATGTCTACGATTACATGTTCCAGGCGCAAAACCTGGGGCAGGGCTTTGCTGCCTCGACCATGATGCTCGTCACCGTCGCGATCATTATCGTTCCGTGGGCCTATCTGGAATTCGGCGGAGGGCGCAAGCGTGGCTGATGTAGGAACTCTCAACACCACGGCTGCGGGCATCGACGCCGTCGCGCCGAAGCTCGGCGAAGGCCCCAGCGGCCCCCGACCACGCCCGGCGGTGTCGGCGCGCAACATCATGCTCTATGGCACACTGATCATCGCAGCGCTCTACTACCTGTTGCCGCTCTATGTGATGGTCGTGACGTCGCTGAAGGGCATGCCGGAAATCCGTCTCGGCAACATCTTTTCTCCGCCGATGGAGATCACCTTCGAACCCTGGGTGAAGGCCTGGGCGCAGGCCTGCACCGGCCTGAACTGTGATGGGCTGTCGCGTGGGTTCTGGAACTCGGTGCGCATCACGGTGCCGTCGGTCATCATCTCGATCGCAATCGCCTCGGTAAATGGCTATGCGCTGGCCAACTGGCGCTTCAGGGGATCCGAGCTTTTCTTCTCGATCCTCATCATCGGGGCATTCATTCCCTATCAGGTGATGATCTATCCGATCGTCATCATCCTGCGCGAAATCGGCATCTACGGCACGCTGACCGGCCTCGTCATCGTCCATTCGATCTTCGGCATGCCGATCTTGACGCTGCTCTTCCGCAACTATTTCGTGTCGCTGCCGGAGGAGCTGTTCAAGGCGGCTCGTGTCGACGGGGCGGGCTTCTGGCAGATCTTCCTGCGGATCATGCTGCCGATGTCGCTGCCGATCTTCGTCGTCGCGATGATCCTGCAGGTGACCGGCATCTGGAACGACTTCTTGTTCGGCGTGGTCTTCACCCGACCGGATACCTATCCGATGACCGTGCAGCTCAACAACATCGTCAATTCCGTCCAGGGCGTGAAGGAATACAACGTCAACATGGCGGCAACGATTCTCACCGGTCTTGTGCCGCTCATCGTCTACTTCGTGTCGGGACGGCTTTTCGTCCGCGGCATCGCCGCCGGCGCAGTGAAGGGTTGATCTCATGAATATGAATGCAAGCGTCTCCATCAAGGATCTGTCCCTGAACTTCGGCTCGGTCAGCGTGCTGAAGGATCTCAACCTCGACATCAACGACGGCGAATTCCTGGTGCTGCTCGGTTCGTCCGGCTGCGGCAAGTCGACCTTGCTGAATTGCATCGCCGGCCTGCTCGACGCCTCGGAAGGGCAAATCTTCATCAAGGGCAAGAACGTCACCTGGGAAGAGCCGAAGGACCGCGGCATCGGCATGGTGTTCCAGTCCTATGCGCTCTATCCGCAGATGACGGTCGAGAAGAACCTTTCCTTCGGCCTTCGCGTCGCCAAGGTGCCGCAGGCCGAGATCGACAAGCGGGTGGCGCGTGCCTCCGAGATCCTGCAAATTCAGCCACTCCTCAAGCGCAAGCCGGCGGAGCTTTCCGGCGGCCAGCGCCAGCGCGTGGCGATCGGCCGGGCACTGGTGCGCGACGTCGACGTTTTTCTGTTCGACGAGCCGCTGTCCAACCTCGACGCCAAGCTCCGCTCGGAGCTGCGCGTCGAAATCAAGCGGCTGCACCAGTCGCTGAAGAACACGATGATCTACGTCACCCACGACCAGATTGAGGCGCTGACGCTCGCCGACCGCATCGCCATCATGAAGAGCGGCATCATCCAGCAGCTCGACGATCCGACGACGATCTACAACAGGCCGCGCAATTTGTTCGTTGCCGGCTTCATCGGCTCGCCGTCGATGAATTTCCTGCACGGCGAGCTGGTTAAATCAGGCGACGGCATTGCCTTTTTGGCCAACGGCGTCATTTTTTCGCTCGCTGCTTACGACGCTACTGAGACGCTGCAGCCCGGCCGCAAAGTGGTGCTCGGCGTTCGTCCAGAACACATCAAAGTCAACGAGAATACCGGCGGCGAAGAACATGACGCCACTGTCGATATCGAGGAGCCGATGGGCGCGGACAATCTGCTGTGGCTGAAACATGCCGGTCACACGATGTCGGTACGTGTCAACGGCGCACGCCGCTTCAACGTCGGAGCCAAGGTGAAGCTCAGCTTCGACATGACTGTCGCCTCGGTCTTCGACGCCGAAAGCGAGCTGCGTCTCTAGAGAACTCTGCGGGCGGGGCCGAAATGGCGCCGCCCTACCTCCAATCGGCCATCAGGCCAGCCAAATTCGGCCGCGGTCCGGCTTGTCCGGCGATCCCAGGAGCGGCCCGATCGGGATACTACTATGACATCCTTGCCGAAGAACGGTTTCAACATCGACCTTTCCGGTTCGTGGCAGCTTGCCTCCATCGACGGCGAGATCCGCACCGCGATCATCTTGCCGGGCGACGTGCACACCGCGCTCCACCGCGCAAGCCTGATCCCCGATCCTTATTTCGGCCGCAACGAGGAAAAGGTGCAGTGGGTCGCCGAGCGGGAATGGGCGGTCGAGCGCAGCTTCACGCTTCAGGAGGTCGAAGGCGACTGGTATCTCGATATCGATTATCTCGACACGGTCGCCAGCGTCCACGTCAACGGCTTCCTGGCGCTCGAAGCCGACAACAGCTTCCGCCGCTACCGGCCTGACGTCTCCAGCATGCTGAAATCAGGCGACAACAGCATCCGCATCGTCTTTGCCTCGAACATCGCCGTCGGCGCTGCGCGACAGAAGCAGCAGCCCTTTTACATTCCCTACAGCACGGGCAATTCGCCGATTCCCGACGGCAACATGCTGCGCAAGCCGCAATGCCATTTCGGCTGGGACTGGAACATCGCCATTGCGCCGCTCGGCCTCTACGGGACGATCGCGCTGAAAAAGCTCGAAACCGCGCGCATCGAACACGTCGTCACCCGCCAGAACCACAATAATGACGGCTCGGTCGATCTCAAAGTGACCGCGACGCTGTTTTCCAAGGGGCAGGACATTGCCCAAGTTTATTTCGACCTCGATGGCGAGCGCGTGCGCCTGGATGTCGGCGTCAATGGCGAGACCCATGTCAACCATCTCTTCCATATCGACAATCCGCGCCTCTGGTGGCCCTCCGGCAGCGGCGAGCAGGCGCTCTACAGGCTTTCGGTCGAAACGCCGACGGATGAAATGGTCAAGCAGATCGGCCTTCGCACCGTCGAGCTGATCACCACGCCGGATGCGGCCGGCAGCCGCTTCGCGTTCAAGGTCAACGGCCGCGAGATCTTCTGCCGCGGCGCCAACTGGATCCCGGCCGACGCGCTGTTTTCGCTGTCTTCGCCTGCAAAGACCGAAGACCTGCTGCAATCGGCGAAAGCCGCCAACATGAACATGATCCGTGTCTGGGGCGGCGGCTTCTATGAGCAGGATCATTTCTACGATCTCTGCGACCGGCTGGGCCTGATGGTCTGGCAGGACTTCATGTTCGCCTGCAACCTCTATCCCTCGACCGAGGACTTTCTCGACAATGTGACGATCGAGGTCGACTACCAGGTGCGCCGGCTCTCCTCGCATCCCTCGATCGTGCTCTGGTGCGGCGACAATGAACTGGTCGGAGCGCTCACCTGGTTCGAGGAATCGCGGAAGGACCGCGACCGCTATCTCGTCTCCTATGATCGCCTCAACCGCACGATCGAGCAGGCGGTGAAAAAGGCGCTGCCCGGCGCGCTCTGGTGGCCGTCGAGCCCGGCGTCCGGTTATCTCGATTTCGGCGATGCCTGGCATGCGGACGGGTCCGGCGACATGCATTACTGGTCGGTCTGGCACGAGAACAAGTCGTTCGACAATTACCGCTCGGTGCGTCCACGCTTCTGTTCGGAATTCGGCTTCCAGTCCTATACGTCGCTACCTGTAATCAAGACCTATGCCGAGGCGAAAGACATGAACGTCGCTTCCCCGGTCATGGAGCTGCACCAGAAGAATGCCGGCGGCAACGAGCGCATCGCCGGCACGATGTTCCGTTATTTCCGATTCCCCAAGGATTTTCTGAACTTCGTCTATCTCTCCCAGATCCAGCAGGGGTTGGCGATCAAGACGGCGGTGGAATACTGGCGGTCGCTCAAACCCCATTGCATGGGCACGATCTACTGGCAGCTCAACGACACCTGGCCGGTCGCTTCCTGGTCGAGCCTCGACTATGGCGGCCGCTGGAAGGCGATGCATTATCTCGTCAAGCGCTTCTTCCAGCCAGTCGCGGTCTCGGCCATTCCTTCCGACGACGGAAAGACGATCCGCTTCTCGCTGGTCAACGACACACTTGCCGATGTCAGCGTCGACCTTTCGATCTCGCTGCTGACGACGCAGGGCGAGCGCCGGCACCTGAGAGACGTACGGGCCATATGTTCGCCGGATGCGGCCGTCACTGCCACGAGCATCGACGTTTCCGATATTCCCGAGGGAACGTTGCTTGCCTGGCGTTTCACCGCGTCGAACGGCACGGGCGGCGAGGGGCACCATGTCAACGGTACCTACAAGGCGCTGGAACTGGAACCCGCGGGGCTGACAGTCACCCACGAATATGTCGAGGAAAACGGCTCCGTCGACATCAACGTCACCGCTAGGGGACTTGCGCTTTTCGTGATGATCGAAACCGAGACCGACGGCAAATATTCCGACAACGCCTTCGATCTTGCGGCCGGCGAAAGCCGCCGCATCACCTTTACCCCGGCACGGCCGCTTGATCGTGGCGCGCTCCCGGAGTTCCGGTTCTACGACCTCTATTCCTGCCAGTCGGCGGATTGATCTTGCAAGAATGGGCACGAGGCCCAAGGAGAACATGATGACGAAACTTAGCTACCAGCTCTATAGCGCCCGTAACTTCCAGCCCTATTCGGCGATCTTCGAAAAGCTCGGCAAGGCTGGCTATGCCGAAGTCGAGGGCTTCGGCGGCATCTATGCCGATCTCGATGATGCCGGGCTGAAGAGCCTTCGCGCCGATCTCGACAAGAACGGCCTGGTCATGGCGAGCGGCCATTTCAGCCCCGATTTCCTGGAGAAGGAAGTCGAGAAGTCGCTGAATATTGCCAAGATCCTGGGCATGGATTCGATCTATGCGCCGCATCTCGCCGCCGACGAACGCCCGTCCGACGCCGCCGGCTGGGTCGCCTTCGGCAAGCGCCTGCAGGAGATCAGCAAGCCCTACAAGGCTGCCGGCTACGAATTCGGCTGGCACAACCACGATTTCGAATTCTTCAAGCTGCAGGACGGTTCGCGGCCGATCGAGCGAATCTTCGAGGGCGCGCCGGACATTTCCTGGGAGGCCGACATCGCCTGGGTTATCCGTGGTGGCGCCGATCCCTTCGCCTGCGTCGAGAAGCTCGGACCGCGGATCACCGCCGTGCATGTCAAGGACATCGCGCCGGCCGGCGAAGCGACGGATGAGAGCGGCTGGGCCGATGTCGGCCACGGTAAGGTCGAGTGGGCCAGGCTAATGACGGCGTTGCGCGCCACCAAGGCCAAGCACTACGTCGTCGAACACGATAACCCGAATGACATCGACCGCAATATCAGCCGCTCGATCGCATCCTTCCAGACCTACTGAGGCTTCATCATGACCAGGGAACTTGGCGTCGGCATCATCGGATGCGGCAACATCTCCACCACCTACTTCTCACTGGCACCGCTCTTCAAGGGGCTGAAGGTGCTGGCCTGCGCCGATATCAACGCGCAGGCAGCCGAGGCGCGCGCCAAGGAATATGGCGTCAAAGCGCAGACGATCGACGAGCTTCTCGCCAATGACGAGATCGACGTCGTCGTCAACCTGACGATCCCGGATGCGCATTTCCGTGTATCGAAGGCGATTCTCGAGGCCGGAAAACACGTCTATTCCGAAAAACCCCTGGTGCTTTCACTTGAAGAGGGTGAGGAGCTTCGCCGCATCGCCAAGGAAAAGAACCTTGCCGTTGGTTGCGCGCCCGATACTTTCCTCGGCGGCGCCCATCAGCTCGCCCGCAAGTTCATCGATGACGGCGGCATCGGCCGGGTGACTTCGGGCGCCTGCTATGTGATGAGCCCCGGCATGGAGATGTGGCATCCGAACCCGGATTTCTTCTTCCTGCCGGGCGGCGGCCCGATCCTCGATCTCGGCCCTTATTACATCGCCAACCTGATCAACCTGATCGGCCCGGTCAAACGTGTCGGCGGCATGACCTCGATGGCGTCGCCGACCCGCACCATCACCAGTCAGCCACGCAACGGTGAAATCATCCCGGTCAAGACGCCGACGACCATCCAGGCGCTGCTCGAATTCGTCAACGGCGCCACCGTGACGCTGACGGCGAGCTGGGACGTGTGGTCGCACCGCCATGCCAATATGGAACTTTACGGCACCGACGGCTCGCTCTACGTGCCGGATCCGAACTTCTTCGGCGGCACCGTCGAGGCAAGCGGCCGCGACAAGGACATCAAACCGCTTGATGCCTGGGAGCATCCCTTCGGCAAGATCAACCAGGAAAGCCCGAACGGGTCGCGCGCCAACTACCGCACCGCCGGACTTGCCGACATGGCCATGTCGCTGATCGAGGGCCGTGATGCGCGCTGCTCGCTCGACCGCACGCTGCACGGCGTCGACGTCATGACCTCGATCCTGAAGTCGGGCGAGGAGGGCCGTTTCATCGACCTGACCACGACCTGCACGCAACCGGCCGCCCTCGGCATCGAAGAAGCGCAGGCGCTTTTGAAGTGATAAGAAGATGCTGCGGGGATCTCACTGGATCGCGAGGCATCCCGCCAGAACCGTCATCCTCGGCCTTGTGCCGAGGATCTGCAAACAGGATGGCAGATGCTCGGCAAGGGCCGAGCATGACGACTAGACAGATATTCTTATCAAGGAGAGTCTCATGAGCTGGCAACCAGCCGCAGACCGCTATTCGAAAATGAAATATAACCGCACGGGCCGTTCCGGCCTGAAGCTGCCGGCCGTCTCGCTCGGCCTTTGGCACAATTTCGGCGGCGACACGCCGCATGACCGCAAAATCGATATGTGCCGCACGGCCTTCGACCTCGGCATCACCCATTTCGACCTCGCCAACAATTACGGCCCGCCTCCCGGCAGCGCCGAGACCGCCTTCGGCGAAATCATGCGCAGCGAATTCGTCGGGCTTCGCGACGAGCTGATCATCTCCTCCAAGGCTGGCTACGACATGTGGCCTGGCCCTTACGGCGAATGGGGCAGCCGCAAGTATCTGGTCGCCTCCTGCGACCAGAGCCTGAAGCGCATGGGCCTCGACTATGTCGATATCTTCTATTCACACCGTTTCGACCCGGAAACACCGCTGGAAGAGACCTGCGGCGCGCTCGACCATATCGTCCGTTCCGGCCGGGCGCTCTATGTCGGCATCTCCTCCTATAATTCGCAGCGCTCGCGCGAAGCAGCCGCGATCCTCAAGGAACTCGGTACACCGTGCCTGATCCACCAGCCGAGCTATTCGATGCTCAACCGCTGGGTCGAGGACGACAGGCTGCTAGATACGCTGGATGAGGTCGGCATGGGCTCGATCGTCTTCTCGCCGCTCGCCCAGGGCATGCTGTCGATGAAATATCTCGGCGGCATTCCCGAAGACAGCCGCGCGGCGCAGAACCACTTTCTCAAGCGCGACTACATCCGCCCCTCGATCATCGACAATATCCGCAAGCTCAACGAGATCGCCGAAAGGCGCGGCCAGACGCTGGCGCAGATGGCGATCGCCTGGGTGCTGCGCGGCGGCCGCGTGACCTCGGCGCTGATCGGCGCCAGCCGCTCGTCGCAGATCATCGATTGCGTCAAGGCGCTCGACAATCTCGATTTCACCGCCGAGGAGCTTGCCGAGATCGACGTCTACGCCCGTGAAGCCGACATCAACCTTTGGGCCAAGTCGGCCGAACGCGAATAGTCAAGACAGGCCCGGAGGCAAGCTTTCCGGCCTTACTCTACCACAATCTGACTTACGCGCAGCAAGTAGCACCGCCGCTGGGAGGAGACCGCTTTCATGATCCGCAATCCCATCCTGCCGGGGTTCAACCCCGATCCGTCGATCTGCCGCGTCGGCGCGGATTATTACATCGCCACCTCGACCTTCGAGTGGTATCCCGGCGTGCAGATCCACCATTCGCGCGACCTAGTGAACTGGACGCTAGTGCGCCGGCCGCTGGAGCGGAGATCGCAGCTCGACATGCGCGGCAATCCCGATAGCTGCGGCATCTGGGCGCCGTGTCTTTCCTATGCCGACGGGCAATTCTGGCTGGTCTATACCGACGTCAAACGCTTCGACGGCAGTTTCAAGGACGCGCCGAACTACATCGTCACCGCACCTTCGATCGAGGCCGAATGGTCCGAGCCGGTCTATGTCAATTCCTCCGGCTTCGACCCTTCGCTCTTTCACGACGATGACGGCCGCAAGTGGTTCGTCAACATGCAGTGGAACCACCGGACCGAAAGCTATGGCGGCTCGCCGAAATCGCCGGCCTTCGACGGCATCCTGCTGCAGGAATGGGATTCGGCGGCAAAGGCGCTGAAAGGGCCGATCAAGAACATTTTCGCCGGCAGCCCGCTCGGCCTCGTCGAGGGCCCGCATCTCTTCAAGCGCAACGGCTGGTACTACCTGACGACCGCCGAGGGCGGCACCGGCTACGACCATGCCGTCACCATGGCGCGGTCGCGTAATATCGACGGACCCTATGAGATGCATCCGAACATGCATCTCATCACCTCCAAGGATCATCCAGGCGCGGTACTGCAGCGGGCAGGGCATGGCCAATATGTCGAAACGCCCGAGGGCGAGGCCTATCACACCCATCTTTGCGGCCGGCCGCTACCCCCAAAGCGGCGCTGCACGCTGGGCCGCGAGACTGCCCTGCAAAAGTGCGTCTGGCGCGACGACGACTGGCTTTATCTCGAAAACGGAACCACCGTGCCCGATGTCGATGTGCCCGGCCTCTCCGGCGCGGTGCCCGTGGAAAAGCCGATGCGCAGCGAATACAGCTTCGATGGCGGCACGCTGCCCGCCGATTTCCAATGGCTGCGCACGCCAGAGCCCGCGCGCATCTTCAACCTGACGGATCGTCCCGGCCATTTGCGGCTGATTGCGCGCGAAAGCATCGGCTCCTGGTTCGAACAGTCGCTGGTTGCCCGCCGCCAGGAACATCACAGTTTCCGCGCCGAGACCGTGGTCGAATTCTCGCCCGACACCTATCAGCAGGTGGCGGGGCTGACGCATTACTACAACCGCCACAAATTTCACGCCGTTGCGGTGACGCTGCACGAAACACTCGGCCGCTGCGTGACGATCCTCTCCTGCAACGGCGACTACCCGAACGGACGCCTCAGCTTTCCCGCAGAAAGCGGCGTGGCGATTGCCGCCGAGGGCCGCGTCCAACTCGCCATGGAAATCCGCGAGAACGACCTGCAATTCTTCTGGCAGACCGAGGGCAAGGGCGCCTGGCAGCCGATCGGCCCGGTCCTCGACGCCGGGGTGATTTCCGACGAAGGCGGACGCGGCGAACACGGCTCCTTCACCGGCGCTTTCGCTGGCGTGTTTGCCTTCGATACGTCAGGCCGGGCGAAGACCGCGGATTTCGACTGGTTCAATTACGACGAGCTGTGAGGGGCACCCTGGTCCCGTTTATCCGCACGGGCGGAAAGAGCAAGGTGCGGAAGGAACGCAAAAAAGAAGCCGGCGCAAGGCCGGCTAAGACGAACGCGGCTGGACAGGGGATACTGGCCGGTTCCAAGCACTTCGTGACTGAACAATAACTGTCACTACATGCCGAGGCAGCAAAAAAGGGGCGCAACGAGAACACCCGAGACGGCTCCGCAAAGGGGTGGGCGGCGGGGCGGATGCCGGTGCTGGCCTCGGTTCTCTTATCGGGCACGAATATCACCGGATGATGACATCTGAAACCAGCTGCCGCCTTTCTTTTCGCCGGCGAGGTCGGCTTGCTTGCGAAGACTCGATGCCGGCTAACTCACCTGCGCCAGCGGGCCGACTGCGGCAGCGGACCGAGTGCATCAGCGGGTCGACTACGCCATCGGGCCAACTGTGTTGGCAGCAAGCGAATGCAGTGTTCATGCGCGTAAGGATGTTAAAGCGTTACAAAGGGACTATATAGCGGCCGAAGTAACTTCCGAGAATCCGCAAGAGTCCCGCATGGCCCCCATCATTTCCGTTCAGAACCTCACCAAGACCTATGCCAATGGGTTCGAGGCCCTGAAGGGCATCCATCTCGACGTCGAAAAGGGCGAGATCCTGGCGCTGCTCGGGCCGAACGGCGCGGGCAAGACGACGCTGATCTCGATCATCTGCGGCATCGCCAATCCGAGTGGCGGCCGGGTGCTGGTCGCCGGCCACGACGTGGTGAAGGATTTCCGCGCCACCCGCGGGATGATCGGGCTGGTGCCGCAGGAACTGACGACCGATCAGTTCGAGACGGTATTCAATACGGTGAGCTTTTCGCGCGGTCTGCACGGCAAGAAAGCCAATCCTGCCCATATCGAGAAGGTGCTGCGCTCGCTCTCGCTCTGGGACAAGAAGGACAATATGCTGCGCCAGCTCTCCGGCGGCATGAAGCGGCGGGTGCTGATCGCCAAGGCACTCTCGCATGAGCCGGATATCCTTTTCCTCGATGAGCCGACCGCCGGCGTCGACGTGACGCTGCGCAAGGACATGTGGAATGTCGTCGAAGAGCTTCGGGCTTCCGGCGTCACCATCATCCTGACCACCCATTATATTGAAGAGGCCGAGGAAATCGCCGACCGCGTCGGCGTCATCAATGGTGGCGAGTTGCTGCTCGTCGAGGATAAGGCGGCATTGATGGCGAAGCTCGGCCGCAAACAGCTCATCCTCGATCTCACCGAACCGCTGAGCCGCCTGCCGGATTGTTTTGCCGGCAACGGGCTGACGCTGGAAGCTGATGGCAACCGGCTGACCTATGATTTCGACACCGGCAACGAACAGGAAAGCATCGCTGCCCTGCTGACGCGGCTCGGTGAGAACAATATCCATTTCAAGGATCTCTCGACGCGGCAAAGCTCGCTTGAGGACATCTTCGTGGCGCTGGTGGGAGCGGATAAATGAACGTCGAGGCCGTCAAATCGATCTATTTCTTCGAGATGGCGCGCACGCGCCGCACCCTGCTGCAGAGCGTCATCTCGCCCGTCATCTCGACATCGCTCTATTTCATCGTCTTCGGCGCCGCAGTGGGGTCGCGCATCCAGGAGGTGGAGGGCGTGTCCTACGGCGCCTTCATCACGCCCGGCCTGATCATGCTGACATTGCTCGGCCAATGCATCAGCAACGGCTCCTTCGGCATCTATTTCCCGAAATTCACCGGGACGATCTACGAGGTGCTTTCCGCGCCGGTGGCGATGACGGAGATCCTGCTCGGCTATGTCGGTGCGGCGGCGACTAAGGGAATGATCATCGGCTTCATCATCCTCCTGACCGCCAATCTTTTCGTCGACGTCAGGATCGAGCATCCCTTCATGATGATCCTGTTCTTCCTGCTGACGGCGATCACCTTCAGCCTGTTCGGCTTCATGATCGGTATCTGGGCCGGCAATTTCGAACAGCTGAATCTCATTCCCATGCTCGTCGTGCCGCCGCTGACCTTCCTTGGCGGCAGCTTCTATTCGGTCAACATGCTGCCGCCATTCTGGCAGGCGGTCAGCCACCTCAACCCGGTGCTCTATCTCGTCAGCGGCTTCCGCTGGAGTTTTTACGGGATCGCCGACGTCAACCCGGCGATCAGCCTGGCGATGATCACGGTGTTCCTGGTGATCTGCCTGGGAACACTCGTCCTGGATCTTCAAGACCGGCTACCGGCTGCGCAACTGATCAATCACCCGAACAGCGCCATCGGAAAACCCGATGACGTCATCGGTTTCTTCCGTTTTTCTTCCGCTCCGGCCCGAGGCATCTGCTGCGTTAGCCAAGAAGGAGACGGCAGATGACGGATATCAGAATCGAAGGCGCGAAGATCATTATTGTTGGCGGCAGTTCCGGAATGGGACTGGCGCTGGCGAGGCGGTTGCTCGCGGAAGGGGCGGCGGTGACGATCGCAGGACGCGGCGAAGATAAGCTTGCTGCGGCCCGCCGCGATCTCGGTGACCATCCGAAACTTAAGACGTATGCCGTCGATATATCGCGCGAGGATGAGGTCGCGGCGCTTTTCGGCAGTAGCGGGACAGTCGATCACATCGTCAGCACGGCGGCCGATATCGTAGGCGCCTATCAGCTGCTGCCTTCGATCGAGCTTGCAGCGGCACAACGGGTGGTTGAAAGTAAGTTCTACGGGCCACTACTGCTGGCGAAATACGGGGCCAACCATTTGCCGCCGTCAGGATCGATCACCTATACGTCAGGTGTCGCGGCCTACCGGCCGGCGGCGCGTGGATCGGTGGTCGCAGCCGTCAATGCGGCGCTGGAAGGCCTGGTCAGGGCGCTTGCTGTCGAACTAGCGCCGATCCGGATCAATGCGGTGTCGCCCGGATGGGTGGATACGCCGATCTGGAGCTTCGTCGCCGGCGACGCCAAGCAGGCGACGCTTGAGGCTATGGCCCAGCGCCTGCCGGCCGGACGCGTTGGGCGGCCCGATGATATTGCCGATGCGATCCGCTTCCTGATCGGCAACGGATTCACCACCGGCACTATCCTGCATGTCGAAGGCGGGCATCGGCTGGTCTGAGCGGCGAGAGTTCTTCGCTTGCCGATTGCAGCAGGAGAGTAAGCGCCGGCGGCTGTACGCGCCTGCGCCGCCACATCATCACCAGCGAGGCGGCAGGCGGTTCGCCCGGCCATGGCAGTTCTACGACGTTGCCCAGCGTTGCGGCCGGACCGACGGCAAGGCGGGGGACGAGGCCAAAGCCGGCGCCGGATGCAACGAGCCGGACGATCGTCGCGATGCTGTCGGCTTCCGTGACGATTGAAGGCGCTGCAATCTGCGCTTCGGCAAAGGCAGTGTCGAACAGGTGCCGGTAGACGCAGCCGGTTTCGGTGGCGACGAAGGGCGCGGTGCTCAGTGCCGCGAGCCTTGCGGGTGGTCGGGCTTGAAAATCGCGCCCGGCAATCAGCACCAGCGGTTCGCTGCAGATTCGGCGCGTCAAGAAGCGCTCATCCTGCTGCCCGCGATCGAAGGTGAAGGCGACATCGATCGAGCCGTGCTGCAATTGCGCCAGCAATCCGCCGCTGTTACCGATCTTGATTTTGAGGCCGACGTCTGGGTTCTTCTTGCGAAAGAGTGATAGCCAGGGCGCCAGCCGCTCGGCGGCGATGGTTTCGAGCGTACCCAAGGTGACGGACTGTTCGGCATTGCCGGCTGCAGCACTGATGGCGGCCTTCGCCTCCTCGTTCAGCGCCAGTATCTCTTCGGCATAGGCCTTGAGGACCGCGCCTGCGGGTGTCGCGATTACGCCTTGGCGGGAGCGGAGGAAGAGTTCTGCACCCAGTTCCTCTTCCAGCGCCTGTATCTGGTCGCTGAGGCTCGACTGAGCGAGATTGACCTCGGCAGCGGCGCGCGTGAGGTTTTCGTGCCGGATCACTGCGAGGAATGTCTTCAATTGTCGTGGGTTCATATCGAGCTCCGGCATGGCGCGGAGGCGCCGTGACGCAGGATATCAACAAAGCAGAAGGCGCTGCAACGCAGGAGCATGTGGCGGCGAACTGCTTGTCTTATGCTGCTGTATATTGCACCAGTTCCCGTCAGGCGCTGCTGACGAGAACGGCGCCCGAGATGATGAGGAGGGTGCCGGCGGCGAGCTTTATTATGTCGAGTTCGGAGGCTTCGCCGAGAAAGACGGCGCCGATTGCCAGCGTCACCAGCACGTTGCAGCTCCAGATGGGGGCGAGCTTCGAGACCGGGACACCATAAGTGAAAAGCGCAAAGCTGATGAGGCCGGTGCCGATAGCAAAGCAGGCGCCGGCGGTGGCGGCAAAACCGAGACCTTCGGCGGTCCAGGGGGCAGGGCGCCAGATCAGGGCGGCAATCATGCCGGCGAGTGCGCAGGCAGCGCCGAAGGCGATCAGATAGACGGCGGAGCCGGTGGCCGATGTGGCGCTCTGTTTCTGGAAGATGGCGGTAATGCCCCAGAAGAGGGCGGGCAGAACGCCGCCGATGACGATCGGCCAGAGTGAATTCATTGGGAAACTCCTGTCGCACCCATGGGTCAAGGCCTCGCTGTGGGCAAGGCCGGTCGAACATGCGGTGCCACCGGACTAGGAGTTTCTTTTTGCTCTTTGTGGTCTTGTTGTTCTTGCGCTCAAGCTGGCAGATCCCGTCTCCGCCGTAAAGCGGCGGGGCCGCAATTAGTCGCGCATGCGGAGTTCGTCGGTCTGCATCTGGAGCGAGCCCAGCGTTTCCAGGAAGCTCATGCCGAGCAGGCTCTGGTCGAGCCGGCCATCCTCGGAGACGCTGGCTGCTACATTGTTGCGGACGATCGGGCCGATCGCTACCTGATCGAGCGTGACAGGTGCTGCGCGGCCGCGGCCGTTGGCCGTCATGACAGTCATGGAATAGGTGAGGCGGGAGAGGTCGATGCCGATCCGTTCGGCATCTTCGCGCGACAGCGCCACCATGCTGGCCCCGGTATCGACGAGCATCTCGATCGTCTGGCCGTTGACCGCGACATCGGCTTCGAAATGGCCGTTCAGCAGCTTGTGCAGGATGATCTCCCGGCCGCCCTCGCTTGTCGTGACGACGACGGCGCGGCCGGGAACCAGGCCGGCGAGCAGCCTGTTGCCGACGCCGAGCGCTTCCTGGCGATAGAGATAGACGGTCACGAGCGCCAGGATGATGACCAGCCAGATCATCATCTGGCGCATCGTTTCACCGACGCTGCGCCGGCTCGCCCAGACGCCGGCAGACAGCATCAGCGCGATCGGCAGCAGATAGACGACGCGGCCGAAGTCATCGCTCTGCAGGCCGAGGATGCGGCTATTGTCATTGTTGACGATCAGCACGGCAAGGCCGATGCCGATTACGACGAGGAAGACGGTCAAACGAATCATAGAGGCCGCTCCGGCCCACCAGCGAGGCTCATTTTCAAATGGTTCGACAGCGTGGTGGCGCCTGCAAGCCTTGCCGGCAGCAGCGCCATGATCCGTTGCCGCTCGGTGTCGGAATAGCTCATCCAGTTGCCGATTTCCTGAAGAGTCCGGCCGCAGCCGGCGCAAAATCCGGTGGTGGGCTCCAGGGAGCAGAGGTGAATGCAGGGCGTTTGCATGAAGGATATATCGGAGTTTCAAAGAGCCGTGGCAAGGGCGCAAAGAGTGGCGATCTCGCAAATTTGCTGCGTTGCGCCCAGCGTATCGCCGGTGTGGCCGGCAAGCTTGCGGCGGATGAAATCGGTGAAGGCAAGCCCTGCGATGCCGGTGGCGAGCAGGCTTGCGACCAGCGGCCGTAGGCCGAATGCCGGCCAGATCAGAAGCGCTGCGACGAGGCCGGCTGAGGCGAGCGCAAACTGCATCGCCGCCTCGTCCGGCTGGCCCGTCGAGACGGCCACGCCATCGGCCTTTGCCGGTGCCAACCGCTGCCAGTGCCAGGCGATGGCGCCGCGGCTGAGAGCCGCGACGGCGGGAATGGCGAGGGCTGCAGTGAGCGGCGCGGAATGGCGGGCGATCACAGCAAGCGCGGCTGCGCGGATCGCGAAGGAGAGGATCAGCGCTATCGCGCCATAGGTGCCGATCCGGCTGTCTTTCATGATGAGGAGGCTCTGTTCGCGGCTCTTGCCGCCGCCGATGCCGTCGGCCGTATCGGCCAGACCGTCCTCGTGCAGCGCGCCAGTGACGAGGACCTGGATGGAAAGCGCGATCAGGGCTGCCATCAGCGGGTCCGCACGCAGCCCCAAAAGGAGGAGGAGGGCGAGTGCGGGGACGAGACCGATGACGATGCCGGCAAAAGGAAAGGCGCGCACCAGCCGGCCGAGCCTGCCGTCATAGCCTTTGAACAGCGATTGCGGCATGGGAATGCGGCTGAGGAAGGCGACGGCGCGGGCGGTATCGACCGCATAGTCCTTGATCTTCATTCTGCTTCGTTCTGCCAGAGGTTTCGGCTTGTGGTCTCGGCTTATGGTCGCGGCGGCGCTTTTGGAGTTGTTCGCCTCGTCCGCCCGCTTTAAGAGAGTGGCCATCCGCAAAGAAGCTGATTTGCGTGGAAAAAACAAGAATACCCGGATTTATAGGAAAACCGCACAGATGAGCGTATCAGGCCTGCCGTTCGACGATTTCCGTACCCTTCTCCGCGACCTGCCTGGGCCGGATGCCCGCGCGCTGGTGGCCGCGCGCGAACGCGACGCGCAGCTAACCAAGCCGCCGGGCGCGCTCGGACGGCTCGAGGAAATCGCTTTCTGGCTTGCCGCCTGGACGGGCCGTACACCTGCCGTCAACCGGCCGCTGGTGGCGATCTTTGCCGGCAATCACGGCGTCACCAGGCAAGGCATCACGCCCTTTCCGCCTGCGGTGACGCAACAGATGGTCGAGAACTTTGCAGCCGGCGGTGCTGCGATCAACCAGATCTGCGTCGCCTATGATCTCGGACTGAAAGTCTTCGATCTGGCGCTCGATTATCCCACCGGCGATATCACCGAGGAGGCAGCGCTTTCCGAGCGCGATTGCGCCGCGACCATGGCCTTCGGCATGGAGGCGATCGCCGGCGGCACCGACCTGCTTTGCATCGGCGAGATGGGCATCGGCAATACGACGATTGCGGCGGCCATCAACTATGCGCTTTACGGCGGTTCGGCGCGCGACTGGGTAGGGCCTGGCACCGGTTCGGAGGGCGAGATGCTGGAGCGCAAGATCGCGGCGGTGGAAAAGGCGGTGGCGCTGCACAGCGATCATCTCGATGATCCGCTGGAGGTCATGCGCCGGCTCGGCGGCCGCGAGATCGCGGCGATGGCCGGCGCCATCCTTGCCGCCCGCATGGAGCGTATCCCGGTGCTGATCGACGGTTATGTCGCGACCGCAGCGGCGGCGATCCTGAAAGCCGCCAATCCGTCGGCACTCGATCATTGCCTGATCGGCCATGTCTCCGGCGAGCCCGGACATTTGCGCGCAATCGAGATGCTCGGCAAGACGCCGCTTCTGGCGCTTGGCATGCGGCTCGGCGAAGGCACCGGGGCGGCGCTGGCCGCCGGCATCGTCAAGGCGGCTGCCGCCTGTCATTCCGGCATGGCGACCTTCGCCCAGGCAGGTGTGACCAACAAACATTGATGCTGCGGTCGGCGCCGCCGATCTGCACGCGTTCGCTTGCGCCGCTCAAATGGATTCGGTATTTGCGTATTCGCTCATCGAAGGGGACGGCAAAGCTCTTCCCGGTGTGATGCAACGGCAAGAGGGGAGAGCATCTTGACGAAGCCTGTGGTGACGAAAGAGACCGGACTTCGGCATTTCATCGCCGCCGCCAGCTATTCCTGGGCGGGCTTCCAGCGGGTGTTGAAGGAGGCGGCCTTTCGTCAGGAGCTCGGTTTCTTCGTCGTTTCGATCGCGGCACTAGCGCTCGTCGGTGCAAGTGCCGGCGAGATTGTCGTCGCGGTGCTCTTGTTTCTCGGGCTCTTTTCGATGGAGGCGATGAATACTGCCGTCGAAGAGGTGATCGATCGGATTTCGCCGGAGATTTCGATCGTCGGTAAACATGCCAAGGATCTCGGCTCCTTCGCGGTGACCTGCATGATCGCCGCCTGCTGCCTCTATCTGGGCTTCGTCTTCGCTGAGCACCTGTTCTTTAGATCCGGATGATTTCACGCTGGATCGGCTTGAGGTCATCCGGATCCAAGTCAAAAATTGGAGCATGATGTCGCCCGAAAACCGCTCACACTTTTCGGCATCATGCTTTCGCTGAGTTAGGCAAAGCTCTTGCGCTTGCGCGCGACGGCTTGCGCCTCCTCGACGGCCGGCAGGCTCTGGAGCACGCGCTTGGCGGGCAGGATGGCGATGACTTCGGTGCCCTCGCGCAGCTTCGATTTCAGCAGGAACTGTCCGTCATGCTTGGCAAGGATCGCCTGGACGATCGGCAGGCCGAGGCCGGTGCCCTGTTCGGCGCTCTTGATGGCGATCGAGCCCTGGCCGAAAGCCGACAGGACAACGGGAATCTCTTCTTCCGGAATGCCGGGGCCGTTGTCCTTGATTGAGATGTACTGTCCGCCGCCGGCCGTCCAGCCGACCTTGACGTGGATCTCGCCGCCCTGTGGCGTGAACTTGACGGCATTGGAGAGAAGGTTGAGCACCACCTGGCGCATCGACTTCTCGTCGGCCCAGATGGCCGGCAACTGCCGCTCGAACTGGTCCGAAATGGCAATGTTCTTGGCGCGGGCGCGCAGCTGGACCATGCCTATGCAATCTTCGGTGATATCGAGAAGCGAGATCGCCTCCTCGCTCAGCTCGTATTTGCCGGCCTCGATGCGGGAGAGGTCGAGGATCTCGTTGATGAGATCGAGCAGATGCTGGCCGGAGCGGTGGATATCGCCGGCATATTCCTTGTAGGTCGGATTGGCGAGCGGCCCCATGACTTCGGCCGTCATCACCTCGGAAAAGCCAAGGATGGCGTTGAGCGGGGTTCTGAGTTCGTGCGACATGGAGGCAAGGAAGCGCGATTTGGCGAGGTTTGCCTCTTCAGCGCGGCGGCGGGCCTCGTCCGACATCGACTTCGCCACTTCCAGCTCAGCGATCAGGTCGTCCTTCTCCGATTGGTAGGAAAGGATCCTGAGGTTCGACTTGAACAGCCGGTCGCTGATGTAATTGAAGAAGACGAGGGTGGTCGTGAAGAGCCCCGTCAGGCTGATTTCGAGGAGGTCGCGCGACAGGCCGCTCTTGGCGGCAAGCGCCAGGACCGCCGGCGAGAAGGCGGCGAGCACGGCGGGCGTCAGCATGAAGTTCGACATCGCCGTGACGGAGAGCGCGATCAGCAGCGTCGCGCCCTTATAGAGAATGAAGCTCGATGGCTCGCAAGTGTCGCAGCCCTGCAGCGCGAAGACGGCCCAGCAGCAGCCGAGCAGGAACTGGCCGAGAAGCAGCAGGCGGCGCCATTTGCGGGCGCCCTCGGAGGTGATCTCCTGCCGGCGCGCGCGCCTTGCAAGCAGGATATTGCCGGCGTGACAGGTGAGTGTGAGCAGCGCCCAGAAGAGCAATTGCGTATTCTGGGTGAAATAGACGCCAAGCGCGGTGATGATGACGACGAAGAGCGGCATGATCGTCGCGCCCTGCAGCACCGACGCCACATACATATTGAGCACGTCACGATCGAAGGAGGAATTGGACGCATGACCGGACTGAAGACGTTCGCGCGTCTGCCGCACGGCCTTCGAAACGGCCTTGTTGCGGTGGCTGCGCGACCTGTCGACGATGATCTTGTCGGTCGATGTGCTTACGCCGGTACTCATGTGCACGTTGAAACTTCATCCCAGGGTGGATAAGAGCTTAACCGGCAATTCTTAAGAAGATGTTTGCCATCTTTGCCAAGGATTTGTTTTTTAAGGAGGCAAAAGCGTGACACGGGGCCTGCGCCTGATTCGCGACGGCGTGACCGCTTTTGCCCTGCTGGCGCTCGTGGCGTTGATCGCCGCCAAGCTCAACGATGCAGCAAAAATCGAGCATACGGGCGCCTTCCATGCTGCCGACGGGGATAGTCTGGTATTGGGAGACGAACGTTTGCGCCTCGAAGGCATCGATGCGCCGGAGCTCAACCAGAGCTGCGAGAGGGCGGGCAAAACCTGGGCCTGCGGGCGCGCGGCGCGCGAGGCGCTGCAGGGCATGGTGCTGGCATCCGGAACGCTTTGCCAGGGCAGCCAGCGCGACCGCTACGAAAGGCTGCTCGTCGTCTGCCGGAGCGGGGTAGGCGGCGACATCAATGCCGCCATGGTGCGCCGGGGCATGGCGATTTCCTATGGCGATTATGGCAAGGAGGAGGCCGAGGCCAAGGCTCAGAAGGCGGGTCTCTGGGCCGGGACTTTCGAGCGGCCGCGCGATGTGCGCGATCATGCGCGCCAGACTTCCGTTTTCGACGGTGCCGTGCGCTTCATCGGGCAGATTGTCGGATGGGAGTAAAGCCATGAGCGACGAAGCCATGCTGGAGACGCTGCGGCAGGAGATCGGCTCCTGTCGCATCTGTCGAGACGCACCGGCGAAAGGCCTCGAATACCGGCTGCCGCACGAGCCGCGGCCGGTAGCGGTGATCTCATCGAGCGCGCGCATCCTGATTGCCGGGCAGGCGCCCGGGCTTCGGGTGCATGAGAGCGGCCTGCCGTTCGACGATGCATCGGGAGACCGGCTGCGATCATGGCTCGGCGTTGACAGGGCAAGCTTCTACGACCGAGACCGATTCGCCATCGTGCCGATGGGCTTCTGCTTTCCTGGCTACGACGACAAGGGCGCGGATCTGCCGCCGCGGCGCGAATGCGCGCCGTTTTGGCGGCAAAGAGTGATTTCGGCCATGCCGCAGATCGAACTGGTGCTGGTCATCGGCCAATATGCGCAGGCCTGGCATATGGCCCGCGAAAGGCGGGACAATATGACCGAGACGGTGCGGGCGTGGCGCGACAGTCTTCTGTCCGACCGATCGATGGCGGTGCTGCCGCTGCCGCACCCGAGCTGGCGCAACAGCGGCTGGCTGAAGCGCAATCCCTGGTTCGAGCAAGAATTGCTCCCGGTCTTGCAGGATCGGACGAAAATGCTGCTTTCCTGAAACAAAATTCTTTTCGTTGCGCGGAATCGAGTTATACAAAGAAAATAATTCGAAAGGACTGTTGTGCGCATGGATCGCCTCGACCGAAAAATACTGCGTCTTCTGCAAGAAGATTCGACGCTTGCCGTTGCCGATCTCGCCAAGAAAGTGGGGCTTTCGACGACGCCATGCTGGCGGCGCATTCAGAAAATGGAAGAAGACGGCGTCATCAAGCGCCGGGTCGCCATCCTCGATCCCGAGAAGGTCAACACCAAGGTCACCGTCTTCGTGTCGATTCGCACTGCCACCCATTCGATTGAGTGGTTGCGCCGCTTTTCCGAGGTGGTCGCCGAATTCCCCGAAGTGGTTGAATTCTACCGAATGAGCGGCGATGTCGATTATCTCCTGCGAGTTGTCGTGCCCGATATCGCTGCCTATGATGCTTTTTATAAGCGCATGATCGCCAAGATCGAGATTCGCGACGTTTCCTCCGCCTTTGCGATGGAGCAGATCAAGTATTCGACGCAACTGCCGCTCGACTACATGATTCTCGACAATGCCAAATCCAACGAGGATTGAGGTCCAGCGTGCGGCGATGACCGCGCGCAATCTTGCAAAATCCAACGAGGACTGGGACCAGGAGTCAGTCTGACCGGCGATATGCCCGTTGGAGGCGAGATGTGACACCCTGGCTGCGCGCGGGAATGTCGGTTCGGCAAAGACCGGGTTTTGGCATATCCGGCAGCGATTGCAAAAAAGCCGCAAAAATAGCGAAAAAACGCTCAAATCGACCCACAATCCTGGAAAGGTGTATGGCCTGGTAAGGATTCCAGGGTTGCGGTCGATGTAACCATTGGGCGAATGTCATAAATTTGTCTCATTGGTATCGAATTCAGAACACCATGTTCTAATCCGTCGCCTTGTTTGTGCTTGTTAGCCGGCGGTAGAATTTACGCGCTTCACCAGTATGTCTGACGGGGGTTGGACGGTGGAGAATTTAACAATGGGGGTATAGCGTTTGCGGCTTGCGATGGATTTCCGTCGCGGAGCCTTTTGGTGTCTTTCGTCTAACTATTTGAAATTGTTGTATAAAAATCACGTTGCCGGTGAAAGTGTCTCAAGGGGACCATCCGGCGAGTATCGTGAATTGCTTGATAGGGCCTCGTATGTGATGACGGTTTGGCGGTTCGATCGATCCGCACGCCGAGATGGCTGTTCAAACTGGGCTGGCTTCAAATCGACTACCCGATGTGAAGCCAGCCCCGATCGACAAAGGAATGGATTGGTAAATGAACATCAGAATGGTTTTGCTTGCATCAGCAGCAGCATTTGCTGCATCGACGCCGGTTCTTGCAGCTGACGCTATCGTTGCTGCCGAGCCGGAACCGGTTGAATATGTTCGCGTCTGCGACGCTTACGGCACCGGCTACTTCTATATCCCGGGCACCGAAACCTGCCTCAAGATCGAAGGTTACATCCGTTTCCAGGTCAACGTTGGCGACCAGCCAGGTGGTGACAACGATTCTGATTGGGATGCAGTGACTCGCGGTCAGGTTCAGTTCACGGCCAAGAGCGACACCGAGTATGGTCCGCTGACCGGCGTCATCGTCATGCAGTTCAATGCTGACAATGCCACCGATCAGGACGCCATCCTCGACTCCGCTTACCTCGACGTCGCGGGCTTCCGCGCCGGTCTGTTCTACAGCTGGTGGGACGATGGTCTCTCCGGTGAAACCGACGACATCGGCTCGGTCGTAACGCTGCACAACTCGATCCGTTATCAGTACGAAAGCGGCACCTTCTACGCTGGTCTCAGCGTCGACGAACTGGAAGATGGCGTTTACAAGGCTGGCGAAGAAGCCAACAACGTTGGCGTTGCCTTCGGCGTTGGCGGCACTGCCGGTGCGTTCAGCTACCAGATCACCGGTGGCTATGACGTCGACAACGAAGACGGTGCTATCCGTGCAATGGGTACGGTTGACATCGGTCCTGGTACGCTCGGCCTCGCCGGCGTATACTCCACCGGCCCGAACTCCTACTACTCTTCGGCTGAATGGGCTGTTGCTGCCGAATACGCTATCAAGGCAACCGACAAGCTCAAGATCACCCCGGCCGTCCAGTACTACGGCAACTACTTCGGCGGCGGCACGGTCGTTCCGGACGACTTCGACGGTCTCGGCGATGCCTGGAAGGTCGGTCTGACGGTTGATTACCAGATCGTCGACAATTTCTACGCCAAGGCTACCGTATCGTACCTTGATCCGGATGATGGCGACGACTCCACTTCGGGCTTCTTCCGCCTGCAGCGTTCGTTCTAATCCACTTGGTGGATGCTCCCGGTCTTCGGACCGGGGGCACTTCAATAAGTTTCTGATCCGAGTGACCTCCGATCAGCTACGGGGACGGGCCCGGTCTTCCCTGCCGGGCCGTCCTTGCAGCGTTTCTGGTGTACCGTCTTCAAGGCCGCCGATCACGATGGCCGTTGGTAAGCGGAACCGTTACGTTGCGTATCGCACGTCGGCTTCCTGCCAGCCTTGTTTCCCGAGGCATCCCGTTTTTCAACCTTTTGAACGAGCTGGATCGACCGATAGATTGTCGTGCGGGCGGCTGGTTGTCCGTTGTCCTATTCGGTGTCGGCTGGCTATGCCGCAACAAGTCGCGAAAAGAAAATCCAATGCCGACAATGTGATCACAGCTTTTTAGGAGAGAGGATACAACCTTGCTGGGGGCCGGCATTCATTCCTACTCTCGGACAGCTTGTTCTCATGGACGATCTCAACGACTACTATTATTTCGCCGCTGTCGTCTCCAGCGGCGGTTTCGCTTCTGCGAGTCGTGATCTCAAAATACCACGTTCGAAACTCAGCAGGCGGGTCAGCCGGCTTGAGGAAGGGCTTGGCGCGAGACTCATAGAACGCTCGACCCGTCACTTCCGGGTAACTGAAATCGGCCAGGCTTTCTACGAAAGATGCCAGACCATCCTGCAGGAGGCCGATCGTGCCAAATCGATCGTCAGCGAGGCTCAGTCCGACCCGCAAGGTGTGGTGCGGATGGGCTGCCCGCTGGGTCTCGTCGACATCTCGGTCGGGGGGATCCTGCCCGAATTCCTGGAACGTTATCCGAAGATCAAGCTGCAGATCATTGGCTCCGACCGGCGCGCCGATCTCATCAACGAACGGATCGACCTCGAGGTGAGGGCGACCAACGAGCCGGAGACGCAGACGAGCCTGACGATGCGCAAGCTCGACCGTATCAGGCGTATCCTGGTGGCAAGTCCGTCGCTCGTCGAGCGGACCGGCAACTTGAATTGCGTGGACGAACTCGCCGAGCTGCCGACCCTGGCAATGGCGTCATGGGTGTCGTTCCACACCTGGGAACTGGTCGGTCCGAATAATGTCAAGCAAGTGATTCGGCATCAGCCGCGGCTCACCTGCCGCAGCATGACCGCTATCCTTGACGCGGCCCGTGCAGGCCTCGGCTTCGGGCTTCTGCTCGAAAGTGCCTGCGAGGCCGATCTCCAGGCCGGCAAGCTGGTGCGGGTGCTGCCGGACTGGCAGTCCGAGGAGAGCCAGTTCTACATCGTCTTCACGACGGCCAAGGGCATGCCGCCGGCGGTGCGGGTCCTGATCGATTTCCTGGTCGAAAAATCCAAACAGCATTGATTTACTGCGCCGCGCGTCTTATTCGAGCCGGCATCCGCCTTATCTCAGCCGTGCCAATAGCTTTTCACCGGCCAGCTCCCTGACGGCGTCCTTGCCGATCCAGCGGGCGGTTTTATCAGGGCTTTCCGCCAGGGCCTTTGCGAGTGCCAGTGCCGGCGCATGGCAAGCGAGATTGCGCTTGCCGATGCTCCGCAGCGCCCAGTTGACCGCCTTGCGCACGAAGTTTCGCGGGTCGCCGGCATGGGCCTCGATCAGCGGCATCCAGGCGAGAAGAGTCGCGTCGCACTCCTTTTTCCGATGGACGGCGGCACCTGATATCATGGCGAAGGCGGTGCGCCTGATAAATTCACGGTCGTCGGCGGCGAAGTCCCAGATGAGCTCGTCCAGCCGGGCTTCAACGAAGAGATCGGCGGCGCAATCGACGATCTCCCAGGAGTTGAAATCAGTTGCCCAATTTCGGGCTTCTTCCATCGTCAACCGCTTCGGCTCGGCTGTGTAGAGGGCAAGCAGGCGGGCCTCGCGGATATCGCTTCGCCAGAGCTGCATTGCCCTGACATGATCCTTCTTCGCTAGTCTGGCGACCGCCTTGATATCGGGATTGGAGATACCGAGGGCGCGATCGGTGACGATGCCGAAGCGCGCCATGCCGGCAACATTCTCCTCCGAACGCAGCGTTTCGAGATGCGCGATCAATTCGCCTGCATCGGATGAGGGGCCGATCATTTTTCGAGGCGGGCGAGCAGCGAGGATGTGTCCCAGCGATTGCCGCCCATTGCCTGCACGTCGCCGTAGAACTGGTCGACGACGGCGGTGACCGGCAGCTTGGCGCCATTGCGGCGGGCTTCGGTGAGCACGATGCCGAGATCCTTGCGCATCCAGTCGACCGCGAAGCCGAAATCATATTTGCCTGCGTTCATGGTCTTGTGGCGGTTTTCCATCTGCCAGGAACCGGCTGCACCCTTGGAGATCACCTCGACGACCTTTTCAATATCGAGGCCGGCGCGCTTGCCGAAATGCAGCGCTTCGGCAAGTCCCTGAACGAGGCCGGCGATGCAGATCTGGTTGACCATCTTGGTCAGCTGGCCCGAGCCTGCCGGTCCCATCAGGCCAACCATGCGGGCATAGGCGTCGATGACAGGCCTGGTGCGTTCGAAGACGGCCTCGTCACCGCCGCACATGACGGTCAGGACGCCGTTTTCGGCGCCGGCCTGGCCGCCGGAGACGGGAGCATCGATGAAATCGACACCTTTTTCCTTTGCCGCGGCATAAAGTTCGCGGGCGACCTCAGCGCTGGCGGTGGTGTTGTCGATCAACACCGAACCCGGCTTCATGCCGTGCAGGGCGCCGTTCTCACCCGATGTCACCGAGCGGAGATCTTCGTCATTGCCGACGCAGACGAAGACGAAATCGGCGCCGGCCGCGGCCTCGGCCGGGGTGGGGGCAGATTTTCCGGAGAATTTCTCGGCCCAGGCGGCGGCCTTTTCGGCGGTACGGTTGTAGACGGTAACATCGTGGCCGCCCTTCGTCTTCAGATGGCCCGCCATGGGGAAACCCATGACGCCGAGACCGATGAACGCGACTTTAGCCATATGTCCAATCCTTTTCCTCAAGTGCAGGTCCGAGGATTAACCGAAACGGCGGGAGCAGAAAAGCCCGTGAAGGCGGACTTCCTTCCGATTGACGCATATGAGGCTGGCGGCCTTTCGGACGGGCCCTAGATTGGAGGGAAGGCATTATGTTCCGGGGGTGACATGAGCGAAATTCCGACGATCAAGCCGCGGCGCAAAGGCCGCAGCGGAATGCAGGCGATGCTCATTCCATCGCACGAGATGGTCGCAGAGCAGATACGATCGGCACCTGAAGGTATTCTCACCGACCGCGGCGTCCTCCGCCGCCGTCTTGCCGCTCAATATGGGGCGGATGCCTGTTGCCCGGTGACCGTGCAGCGGCATTTGCGTGCGATCGCCGAGCTGTCCTTCAGCGCGCTGGAGAAGGGCGAGCCGGTTTCGACGGTCACGCCCTATTGGCGCATGGTTGATCCCGCAAGCCTGCTTGCGAAGCGTCTTGCCGGCGGCCCAACCTTCATTCGCGATCGGCTGGCCGCCGAAGGTCGGGAGTGAGCCGGGATAGCAGACAGCATGAGGGACACGCGAAAAAATTTCGCTTGAGGGCGATTTTCGGGCCGCAAAATTTCAGCAAAGGCGTAATCTTGCAAAGAAAATTGTCGATATAAATTATAGATTTCATCATCATGGTATTCATCACTGACAGGGTCGACCAGGCGAAAACAGGCCGGCACCATCAAAAAGGGGAAAGTCATGATTTCACGTCGACAAACGCTCGGGCTTTTCGCAGCAGCCGCGGCCACGGCAATCCTGCCGGCTGTCAGGCCCGCACGCGCTGCCGCCAGCGAATTCCGTATCGGTTGGCAAAAGAACGGCGTGCTGGCGCTCGCCAAGCGTCGCAGCGCACTTGAAAAGCGGCTTGCCGATCGCGGCATTACCGTCAGTTGGTCGGAATTCACCTCCGGCCCGCCGCTTCTTGAAGCGCTGGGCGCCGGCGCCCTCGATTTCGGCGCGACCGGCGATGTGCCGCCGCTGTTTGCCCAGGCGGCCGGCGGGCAGCTCTATTATGTCGGTCTCTACAAGGGCAGCCCGGCAGCCTCGGCCATCGTAGTGCGCAAGGATTCGCCCATCAAGACGCTGGAAGACCTCAAGGGTAAGAAGGTCGCCTTCAAGCGCGGCTCCAGCGCCCACAACGTAACTGTTAAGGTTCTGCGTAAGGCGGGCCTGAAGCCCGAAGATGTCGAGCAGGTCGACCTTTCGCCGCCGGATGCCGCCGCCGCCTTCAAGAACGGCAGCATCGACGCCTGGTCGATCTGGGATCCTTATCTGGCGATTGCCGAAGCCGATCCGGAGACGCATATCCTGACGACCGCCGAAGGCATTGTCGACTCCTATAGTTTCTTCCTCGCCAACCGTGATTTCACCGAAGCGAACGGGCAGGTGATCGTCGACGTGATCGATGAGCTTGCCAAGGTCGGCAAGTCGGCACAAAGCAATCTCGACGCGACGGTGAAGGAGCTTTCCGAAATCACCGGTGTGCCGGCTGAGGTGACGCGCGTGACATTGACGCGCAAGGGCGCCGATCTCGGCAGCGTCTCGACCATCAGCGATGCCGCTGCCGCCTATCAGCAGTCGCTCGCCGACGAGTTCTACGGGCTCGGCATCCTCCCGAAGAAGCTTACGACAGGCGATATCGTCTGGCGTCCCAAGGCGAGCTGATTTTTCGCCCGGGGCCAAGTTTTTCGCGGGGCGGCATGGAGATGGTCTCCATGTCGCCAATCCGGAAAAATATTCTCCAAAATGGACTACAAAAGCAAATTGATATTATCGATCTAATTAGTGGGCTATGTCACTATTCTCGCGATCCGTGGGTGGATGCCGGGAAGGTATCCAGCCGATCGACAGGAATATTTCAGATGCAGCCACCCGGCCTTCTCACGACCTCCGCCGCCACCGCGATCCTCCCAAGCATCCGCGCGGCGGCGCTGCGCAGGCAGACGGTTTGCGTATGTTGTCGCTGGCCAGGGAGCCATCTCGACCACGTGAGTTGATTTTCGAATTCGCAGCAAAGGACTGTCTTCCATGACCGCCACCTCAAATCCCATCAATTTCCTCTGGTTCATCCCGACCTCGGGTGACGGCACCTATCTCGGCTCCTCCGAGCTCAACCGCGCGCCCGAGATCGGCTATCTCACGCAGATCGCTCAGGCCGTCGACCGGCTCGGCTATTCCGGCGTGCTGCTGCCGACCGGGGTTGCCTGCGAGGAATCCTTCGTGACGGCGGCAGCCCTCGCCGCCAAGACCGAGAAGCTGCAGTTCCTGGTGGCGATCCGCCCCGGCACGGCGTCGCCTGCTTATTACGCGCGTCTCGCGACGACGCTCGACCGCATCTCCAACGGCCGCTTGCTGCTCAACATCGTCGTCGGCGGCAGCCCGGCGGAGCTTGCCGGCGACGGCATCCATCTCGAGCATGACGAGCGCTACGCCCATGCCGAGGAGTTCTTCACCGTCTTCGAGGAGCTGCTGGAAAAGGGAACGGCAAGCTTCGACGGCAAATACATCAAGGCGACCAATGCGCGCCTCGGCTTCCCCTCGGTGCAGAACCCGCGTCCGCCGCTTTATTTCGGCGGGTCGTCGGATGCGGGTATCGATTTCTCCGTCGGCCGTGTCGACAAGTACCTGACCTGGGGCGAGCCGCCGGCACAGGTGGCCGAAAAGGTCGCCAAGGTGCGCAAGGCTGCCGGCGAGCGCGGCCGCGAGGTGAGCTTCGGCATTCGCCTGCACTTCATCGTCCGCGAAACCGACGAGGAGGCATGGGAGGCTGCTGAGCGACTGATCCGCCATCTCGACGACGATACGATCCGCGAGGCGCAGGAGCGCTTCGTCCACGAGTCCGACTCGGTCGGCCAGAAGCGCATGGCCGCCCTTCACGGCGGCCGGCGCGACAAGCTCGAAGTCTCGCCGAACCTCTGGGCCGGCGTCGGCCTGGTGCGCGCCGGCGCGGGCACGGCGCTTGTGGGGTCACCGAAGACGGTTGCCGCGCGCCTTCGCGAATATCAGGAGATCGGCATCGATACGGTGATCGGTTCCGGCTATCCGCATCTCGAAGAAGCCTATCGCGTCGCCGAGCTGCTTTTCCCCGAACTCGGCATCACCCGCGAACAGCAGCGCCTGGGCTTCAACAACGAGTTCGGCCGCAAACAGGTCTTCGCTGGCGGCAGCCATGGCGGCAATCTGAAAGTCGTCTCCGGCTCCTGAGCTCGAACAGAGCGTGACATCCTGCTTTCGATAAGCGCGAGGACAAAGCATGTCGACTTTCGATACTCCGTTCGTACGATTGGTCGCTTCCGAAAAGGCCGGGAAGGCGGGTCTGCGCCTGCCGCTGCCCGGCCTGGAGAAGCTGACGCCCTACCTGGTGCCGGTGGCGATCGTGGCGTTCTGGCAGCTTGCCTCCTCTGTCGGCTGGATCTCATCGCGCATCATGCCGTCGCCGGCCGATGTCGGCCTCGCCTTCTGGTCGACGATGGTTTCCGGCCAGTTGCCGAATGACGTGCTGGTGAGCGCCGGCCGCGCCTTTGCGGGCCTTCTCGTCGGCGGCTCGATCGGTTTCATGCTCGGCATTGCCAATGGCGTATCGCGCATTTCCGAGCAGCTGACCGATACGACGCTGCAGATGCTGCGCACCATTCCGCATCTGGCGATGATCCCGCTCGTCATCCTGTGGTTCGGGATCGGCGAGGAATCGAAGCTGTTTCTGACTTCGCTCGGCGTGCTCTTCCCGGTTTATCTCAACACCTATCATGGAGTGCGCAATGTCGATCGCGATCTGATCGAGATGGGCAAGGTGTATGGCATGGGCAACTGGACGCTGTTCCGCAAGGTAATCTTTCCAGGTGCGCTGCCGTCGATCTTCGTCGGCCTCAGATATGCGCTCGGCATCATGTGGCTGACGCTGATCGTATCGGAATCGATCGCCGCATCCTCGGGCATCGGCCACATGGCCAACAATGCCCGCGAGTTCATGATGACTGATGTCGTCGTGCTCGCCCTCGTCATTTATGCCGTGCTCGGCAAGCTTGCCGATGTCATCGCCCGGGTTCTGGAGAGGCGGCTGCTTGCCTGGAACCCGGTCTATCAGAAATAGGAGAGACGCCATGACATCGATCGCACATGAGCGTTTTCACGCCGTCGCCGAAGAGCCAGCTTATGCGCGCGAAAACGCGCCGGCAGTGGGCCGTAGTGCGCCAGCGGCGATCAGCCTGACGGGGCTTGAAAAGAGTTTTGGGGCCAATCGCGTGCTACGCGGCATCAACCTGCATATTCCGGCCGGCCAGTTTGTTGCCGTGATCGGCAAGAGCGGCTGCGGGAAGAGCACGCTGCTGCGCATCCTGATGGGCCTCGACGAGCCGAGTGCCGGCGAGCTGGATTTCGAAGATGCCGACGGCGCGCAGGCGAGCCCGAACACGCGCATCGTCTTTCAAGAGCCGCGGCTGCTGCCCTGGCTCAGTGTCGCAGATAATGTCGTCGTCGGGCTCGGCGATGGCATCGACAGTCGGGCGGCGGCAAAGGCGGCCGATGCCGTGCTTGCCGAAGTCCAGCTTGGCGAAAAGACCAGGGAATGGCCGGCGCGGCTTTCCGGCGGGCAGCGGCAGCGCGTGGCGTTGGCGCGGGCGCTGGTCAGCCGGCCCGGCGTGCTGGCGCTCGACGAACCGCTCGGCGCACTCGATGCGCTGACGCGGATCAGCATGCAGGAACTCATCAACCGTGTCTGGCGCGAACTCGGCTTCACCGCCGTGCTCGTCACCCATGATGTCAGCGAGGCGGTGCATCTCGCCGACCGGGTCATTGTGCTCGACGAGGGGCGGATCGCACTCGATCTTCCGATTCCCTATCCGCATCCGCGCCGGCACGGCAACCCCGACCTTGCCGAGCTCGAAGGCCGGCTGCTCGCCGCGATCCTCGGCACCGACGGCGATCATTGATCCCAGCGCTGTTCGCAAAGCTGCATGATCTCGGCATAGTCGAGGCGTGTCGATGCGAGCATGCAATACCGATAGCGAATATGTATAGGCGTCTGGGTATGAGATCACTCGTCTCTGCCGCGGCATGTTGCGGGATGTGCACTCGGCACCAACAACTCCCTCAAGCCGTTTCACGTCCAGCTTGACTCACTCATACCTCTATGGCTATACGTTAACTCATAGCTATCGGGGTATGGATCATAGATGTCGAACGCTCAGGACATGCTCTTCAGAACGCTCGCCGATCCGACCCGGAGGGCGCTTTTCGAGCGGCTGTGCCGTGAAGGAGAGAAGACGGTCGGAGCTCTGACGGCGCGGGCAGGGGTCTCGCAACCGGTCGTTTCAAAACATCTCGGAATCCTGAAGCAGGCCGGATTGGTGCGCGACCGCCACGAAGGTCGCCAGACGCATTATAGCGCGCGGCTCGGTGCGCTGGCGCCGCTGGTCGACTGGACAAGCGAGATGGCGGGCTTCTGGCAAAGCCGTTTCGATGCTCTCGAAGACTTGCTGAAGAGGATGGATCAATGACCGATATATCGACCGAAACACGTTCCGTCGTGATCGAACGGGAGATGCCTTTTCCCACGGACAAGATCTGGCGGGCGCTCACCCAGCCGCACCTGATCCAGGAGTGGCTGATGAAGAGCGACTTCAAACCGGTCGTCGACCATCGTTTCAACTTCAATGCCGATTGGGGCTCGGTCGACTGCCGGGTTCTGGAGGTCGAGCCGAACAAGACGCTCGCCTATAGCTGGGGCGCCTATGGCCTCGAAACCGTCGTCACCTGGACGCTCACGCCGACGGGCACGGGCACGCATCTGCGCATGGAGCAGTCGGGTTTCCGGCCGGATCAGCGGCAGGCCTATGGGGGCGCCAGGAGCGGGTGGCCGCAGTTCTTCAAAAAGCTGGAGCAAGTTCTCGCGCGGACAGAATGAGGGGCGCCCGCCCAGCAAGCAGCCCATCGTCCAGGCTTATTTTCGAGGAGGAGGAGGTTGCAATTGAACTGGAACAACGGGTTTCGGCAGATCCACCGATGGCTGTCCATTGCCTTTACGGTGGCGGTCATCGCCAATATCATCGCCGTGGTGCAGGAAAAATCGTTCGTCTGGGTAGGCCTCTTGGCGCTGTTGCCGCTCACCTTGCTCCTGCTTACCGGTCTCTACTTGTTCGTCCTGCCATATGCCACCAAGTGGCGCGGCTCGGGACGCAACGGCGGATAGGAGTGAAGGCGATGGCCGACAAGACGTCCAAGACCGAAGCGAAGGTCACCAAGAAGGCAGCCGCCAAGCCGGCCACCGGGGAGCCGACCCTTCTCTCGGGCGGCAACCCACAGATCGCCAAGGGTTATGGCGACGCTCCGGTGCAAGCCTATATCGCCGCCATGCCGGGCTGGAAAAGCGACGTCGGGCACCGCCTCGATGCGCTGATTACGCGCATGGTGCCCGGCGTATTTAAGGCCGTGAAATGGAACTCGCCCCTCTACGGCATCGAAGGGCAGGGCTGGTTCCTCGGTGTTCATTGCTTCGCGAAATACGTCAAGGTGGCTTTCTTCCGCGGCACGTCGCTGCATCCTCTGCCGCCCGGCCAATCCAAGCAGAAGGAAGTACGCTACCTCGACATCCGCGAGAACGACCAAATCGACGAAGCCCAGCTCGCCGCCTGGGTGGAGCAGGCCAGCCAATTGCCCGGCGCGCGGATGTGAGCGAGCGCCAAGTCATCGGCACCCAAGCGAACAATAACAACCAGGAAGGCGACAGCAGCCATGAAGAAGAGCGATTCCGGAGAAGGAAACGAGGGCGCTTCTCCCTCTCAGCTGATCGATGCGAGGATAGAGGAACTGCACGATTGGCGGGGCGAGATGCTCGCCCGCGTCCGAATGCTCATCCGGCAGGCTGAGCCCGAGGTGGTTGAGGAATGGAAGTGGAGAGGCGTTCCGGTGTGGGAGCGCGCTGGCATCATCTGCACCGGCGAGACCTATAAGAGCGTGGTGAAGCTGACCTTCGCAAAGGGCGCCTCTCTGGAGGATCCTTCGGGCCTCTTCAACTCCAGCCTTGACGGCAATGTCAGACGCGCCATCGATTTCCATGAGGGCGATGAGGTCGACGAGGATGCCTTGAAGACGCTCGTTCGCGCCGCCGTCGCACTCAATATGTCAACGCGCACGGCCGCTCGCCCCGCCGGCTCGCGGAAGAAACCAAGCAACGCGTGACGCCTGGCAAGATCGCCTGAAACGCGCCGAACATGCGATTAGTGGATCGGGCTTTCCTCGCGTTCGAGGAAGAGTTCCAGATTGTCGAGGCCAATCTCGGTGCCCTGGAGGCGGGCGCCGTTATCGGCGTAGCCGTCGAGGAAGACCACCTGTTCGGTGAAGACCATTTTCGTGCCGCCGGGTGCGGCTTCGAAAGCAACGGTGGCGAGCGACGCGGAGATGCGGCTTTCCCCAAGCTTCATCTCATAGGCATAGATGATGCGGGCATCGGGCACGATATCGATGTAATGGGCGTCGTAGGCGTGCAGGAGGCCGTCGGTATCGGCGACGTGGTTCCTCTCCGTACCGCCCGGGCGGAAATCGAGCCCGTAGTCCAGCGGCACCCACTCGCCGTGGCAGGCGAACCATTGACGTTTGGCCTCCGGCGTCGACCAGGCGCGGAAGGCCCGGGCGATCGGCACCTTCAGGAGGCGCTCGATGATGAAGGTAGCGTGTTCGGCGGATCGTGTCGTCATTCGGGAAGGGTCTCCTTTTCCTCAGCGAGATATTGATCCAGCCTGTCGAAGGCGGCGCTCCAGCGGGTCTTTCGCTGTTCTACCCAGCGCTCGACGGCGGCAAGCGCGTCCTGCTGCAGGCGGTAGGTTCGCACCCGGCCGGATTTTTCGGAGAGTACGAGGCCGCTCTCCTCCAGAACCTGCAGATGTTTCATCACCGTCGGCAGGGCAACCGCAAGCGGTGCGGCCAGTTCGGTGACGGAGGCCGGGCCACGACCGAGGCGATCGATCATACCGCGGCGGCTGCGATCGGAAAGCGCGTGGAACATACGGTCGAGATTCGCCTGGCTTTCGATCATCCTGCCGCATCCCGGAAGCGGGCTGGCAGCCTCTCTTTGTAGGGGTAGAACTTGAAGTAGGGGCGGGCCTCTTCCAGCGCCCTTGCAAAGGACGGGCGCGCCAGCAGCCGATCGTAATAGGCGCGAAGGTTCGGCTGTTCCGGAGTGAAGGGGATCAGCGTCTCGGCATAGAAGAGCGCGGGGGCGGCGGCGCAATCGGCCATGGTTAAGCGGTCGCCTGATATCCATTGCTTGTCGGCGAGCTGCTTTTCGATCATCGAGTAGGCGGTGGCAAGCGTCGCCTTGGCGGCCGTCACCTCGATTTCATCGGCCGTGCCCTCAGGACGCCGGTGATTGCTGACCAGCGTCTGCATCGGCGCCTGGACATAGTGATCGAAGAAGCGATCCCAAAGGCGGACTTGCAGCGCGCGGTCGATCTCAAGCGGCAGCAGGCGAACGGGGCCGGGATAATATTGCTCGAGATATTCGATGATGATCGATGTCTCGGGAATGGTGCTGTCGCGTGCTTCGTCCCGCAGCAGCGGCATCTTACCGATCGGCCAGAAGCGGAAGAGATCGGCGCGCGAGCTTTCGTCGGAAAGATCGACGATGCGATTTTCGAAAGGGGTGCCGTTTTCATAAAGCGCGATCAGCACTTTGTGGCAGAAAGAGGCGAGCGGATGCCCATAGAGCACAAGCGACATGCGGCGACCTTTCCTATCGTTGCGGTAAACTTTACCAATCGACTAAGTATCAGGTCGAAAGGGAGTGCGCAACAGATACTTTGCCAATCGTATAACTGTTCCGTCAGCCAATATATCTGGCGATTACCAGATGGCCGGGAGTGGGCTGGCCGTCTTCCATGCGCACGTTGATATCGGTTATTTCGACAAGTTCGAAACCGGTGGCCGCCAGCCGTTCTCTCACATAGGCATCGGCATGGGCGAAGCGCTGGTGCGGGCCGACCATGTAAGCGCGGCCGGCGAGAATCTCATCGGACAGGGTCTCCGAGGAGAAGATGAACAGGCCGCCTGGCGCCAGGTTCTCGGCGGCGCCGAAAAACAGCGGTTCGAGCGCGCCAAGATAGGGCAGTACGTCGGTGGCGGCGATGATGTCGAAGGCTTCCTCGTCATTGTCGTCGAGGAAATCCTCGACCTCGGCAACGAAGAGCGTCTCGTAGAGATCCTTCTCATGGGCAATCTCGACCATCTTCTCCGATATGTCGATGCCGGTCATATCGGCGCAGAGATCGCGCAGTGCGCCGCCGGTGAGGCCCGTGCCGCAGCCGAGATCGAGCAGCCGCTTGAACGGCCCGAGCTTCAGCGCCTGCAGGCGTTGGCGCACCAGCATCGGCACGTGATAGCCGAGTTGCTCGACGAGCACGTCCTCGAAAACCTCGGCATGCTGGTCGAACAAGGTCTCGACATAGGCGTCGGGTGCCTTGACCGGTGTTTCGCCGCGACCCATCGCGGCGATGCGCACGGCCGCGCCACCGTGATCGTCGGGGTCGATTGCCAGGACTTCCTCATAGGCTGCCACGGCCGCGTCGACATTGCCGGCCTTTTCCAGCGCCAGCGCGCGGTTATAGGCTTCACCGAGGGCTTCTTCGTCGATCTTCTTCGCCATCGCAATTCACCGTCTCTTTGTTTCAGGCATGGCTCTAAGGCCGCTTTCGATGTTTTGCAATGGCGCGTTTGCAGGCGCAGAATGGCCGAAAAGAAGACGAAGGGAGGAACGAGCCATGAAAATGGAGGAAGACAGGACGTCATCGGTACGGGAAGGAGAGGGCGCGCGGCCATTGCTGCTGCCAAGTACACCAGGCGAGGTCACGAACACGCTCATTCATTATTACCGCGGCGAACTCGGACGGATGACGAGTTGGCGCGACCGCATCGACCGGACGTCGAACTGGGCGATCACCGTCGTCGCAGCACTGCTCTCGGTATCGCTGTCGACGCCGACCTCGCATCACGGAGTCCTGCTGTTCGGGATGATGCTGGTGACGCTGCTGCTGATGATCGAAGCGCGGCGCTACCGTTTCTTCGATATTTACCGCGCCCGCATTCGCCAGATCGAGCGCTACTATTTCGCGCAGATTCTCGCGCCGGAGGTCGGGACTGGCGGCGAATGGGCGATGGTGATCGCCCGCAGCCTGCGCAAACCGCGCTTCCTGCTCAGCTATCAAGAGGCGATGCACCGCCGGCTCAAACGCAATTACGGCTGGATGTATTTCATTCTGTTGCTCGCCTGGTGCCTGAAGATCTCGACGCCGAAACTGCAGACGGAGGGCATACCGGCGCTGCAGGCGCAGTCATGGGCCTATGTCATCGACAATGCCGTGCTCGGGCCGGTTCCCGGCTTTGCGGTCATCGCCATTGTCGTCGCCTTCTATCTCGGCATGCTCGGCTTCGCGCTTCGCCCGGATCGCGACGAAGGCGAATTCGGCCATGGCGAGGCGCATGTCTGACGTAGCGAGCTCCGATCAGTGCAGGATGAACTCGCCTTTCAGCGCCCGCCACTCGGTTGCAGAGATCAGCTTGCGGTGGATGTAGCGCACCGAATGCAGCGGCCCGTCGAGCCTCTCTTCCCAGAATTTCAGGAAACCGCGCATTTCGGGAAAATCGGGGGCGAGGTCGTAGTCCTGCCAGACATAGGTCTGCAGGATCGCCGGGTGGTCCGGCAGGTGGTAGAGGATCTGGGCGGTCGTCAGACCGTAGCCCTGCAATTGTTTTTCCATGTCCTTGTGCATCGCATTCCACTTCTTCTTGTTCCCACTCGCGCGCTTATTAGCGCTACGTGATATGGAAACATGCGAGTGGTTAATGAAAACTTTACAGATACTTCACAAAAGGACAATTTATTTTTTATATCAATGATTTGGCAGCATCATGCAGAGAGTGCTGCCAAGTCTGCTTTTGTGTCATGCATGCCGTTATCCCAAAACTGCGACACTCATCAGCGCTTGAGATGCCGGGTCAAGCGGCGTTCGATCCAGGCCCAGAGATGGCGTAGAGCCTCGACGATGGCGAGATAGAAGATCGCCGCCCAGAGATAGGTCTGGTAGTCAAAGGTGCGGGAGAAGGCGTAGCGGGTTTCGCCCATCAGGTCGAGCACGGTGATGATGGCGACGACCGCCGAGCCCTTGATCAGAAGGATGATCTCGTTGCCATAAGGGCGAAGCGCGACGATGAGAGCCTGTGGCAGGATGATTTTGCGGAAAGCGATGAACTTGTGGATGCCGAGTGCGGCGGCCGCCTCGTGCTGGCCATGCGACACGCTTTCGATCGCGCCGCGCAGGATTTCGGCCTGGTAGGCTGCGGTATTGATGGTCATGGCAAAGAGGCCGCAATACCAGGCATCGCGGAAGAACCACCAGATGCCGACGGCCTCAAGCTGCGGCCGGAATATGCCGAGGCCGTAATAGACCAGGAACAGCTGGGCAAGCAGCGGCGTGCCGCGGAAGAAGTAGATGTAACTGTAGGCCAGAGCATTCAGCACCCGGTTCCTTGACATGCGCGCCACGGCAAGCGGCAGCGAAAGGATGGCGCCGCAGATGACGGAAATGAAAACGAGGCTCAACGTTATCCAGAGACCATGGAGGTAACGCGGCCCGTAGCGGGCGAATTTTTCCGGATCCCAGCCGTTGACGACGGAATAGACAAGGAGCGCCGCGAGCAGAGCCCAGACGGCGACAAAGATATAGCCGGCCATGCGCGCCGGCGTCATCGGCTTCGTCACTTCGCGGGGTGCGGGCTGCGGCGGAATCAGCGTTTCGGCGTAGCTCATCGGCGGATCTCCGAACGCTTGGCCCAACGCTCGACATAGACGAGCAGAAAGGAAGAGAGGATGGCGAGCACCAGATAGAGGCAACAGGCCAGACCATAGAAGAAGAAGGGTTCCTTGGTCACGCGCACGGCGACACTCGTCTGGCGCAGGATATCGGCAAGGCTGATGATCGAGACGTAGGAGGTGTCCTTCAGCAGCACCATCCAGAGGTTCGTCAGGCCCGGCAGCGCGATGCGTACGAGCTGTGGCAGGATGATCAGGCGTAGCGTGCGGCCGCTATGCAGCCCGAGCGCGTCGCCTGCCTCATATTGCCCCTTGGGAATGGCGCGGAAGGCCGAGAGCAGCACTTCCGAACAGTAGGCGGAGAAGACGACCGAAAGCGCGATGACGCCGGCGAGGAAGGCGTTGATCTCGACCGGTGGTCCGTCATAACCGACGAAGGCGAGCAGGGACTGGATCAGCATCTGCATGCCGTAATAGATGATGAAGAGCGTCAGAAGCTCCGGTAGGCCGCGGAAGATCGTCGTGTAGATGCCGGCCGCCAGCCGCAGCGGCTTTTCCTCCGACTGCTGGCCGAGCGCCACCAGGAAGCCGATGGCGAGGCCGATCGGCAGGGTGACGATCGCCACCGAAATGGTGACCTGCAGGCCAAGCGCGATCTCGTCGCCCCAGCCGGTATCGCCACAGGCAAGAATCGTCGACGGACCTAACCAAGTGAAGATGCCAACGGGTCCGCACAGCGGATCGAAAATATGCACAATCCAGCTCCAGAAGGAGCCCAGCGCGGAAAATAATCCGCTCATGCGAGAATTCCCCTCACGGCTTTTGCCGTTTTGATCTTGCCATCTTTGTCAAACAAAAATGGCGGAAGAGCAAGCCTTCCGCCATTATCTTCATCGGCCAGATAGCGAATTTCTTATTCGCCGTAAACGTCGAAGTCGAAGTACTTGTCCTGGATCTTCTTGTATTCACCATTGGCGCGGATCGCAGCGATCGCCGTATTCAGCTTTTCCTTGAGCGGATCGCCCTTGCGAATGGCAATGCCTGCGCCGTTGCCGTTGATTTCCTTGTCGACCGGCAGGGTCGTCAGGATCTTGCAGCAGGCGCCGGCGTCGGACTTGACCCATTCGGAGAGAACGACGACGTCGTCGATGACGGCGTCGACGCGGCCGCTGGCAACGTCGAGCTTGTATTCGTCAGCGGTCGGATAGAGCTTCAGTTCGGTGTCGGCGAGATGCTTCTCGGCATAGTTGGCGTGCGTCGTGGAGGTCTGCGCGCCGATCACCTTGCCCTTGAGGCCGGCGACGTCCGATATCGTCGAGTCCTTCGGCACGGCAATGGCCGGCGGAGTGTTGTAGTATTTGTTTGAGAAGTCGACGAGCTTCAGACGCTCCGGCGTGATCGACATGGAGGAAACGATCATGTCGAACTTTTTGGCATTCAGGGCTGGGATGATGCCGTCCCAGTCGGTGCTGACGAAGGAGCATTCGGCCTTCATTTCAGCGCAGAGCGCCTTGGTGATATCGATGTCGAAGCCCTGGATCGTGCCGCTGGCATCGACGAATTCGAAGGGCGGATAGGTCGAATCGGTGCCGATCACATACTTCTCGCCATCGGCCATGGCCGAGCCGGCAAAAAGGGACATCGCCGCGATCGAGGCTGCCGCGAAAATACGGGTGGAGTTAAGCATGAGGATCCTCTCTGTTGGTAGCCGTCGCTCCTTTTTCTGTTGGGCTGACGGCCGCAGTTCAACGGTGCTGAGACCGCCTTGCGGCGATAATCAGACTTTTTTTCATGGAATTGCAACATAAATCCCATCGCAATTGTGCGGTGCAAATAACAGGCGAGATGAACGCCGGCAGACTGCAACATTCACGCGAGGTTAATCCCCGACTTCCTAGAACCGGAACAAATCGGCGGCTCGGCAATTGCCATTCCGCCGTTTCGCCTCAATGCGAAGCTAGGGGCGGAACCAGGGCCTGGCGGCCTCAAGAAGCTCAAACAGGATCGAGGAAACCCGATGGGCATGAAATCAAGATTGTTCGCGAGCGCGGCTTTTCCGTTGCTTTCTCTTTCGCTGGCTCTGCAGCCGGCAATGGCGATGGCTGCCGTGCGCGGCGCCGCAACCGAGACTGCAGCCGTGCGGCAGATTGAACAGGGCAGTTTCGAAGTGGCGCAGGACGCGCCCTCCGAGGAGGAGCTCTTAAAGAAGAAGCGCAAGCAGAAGGAGGAAGCACCGGCTGAACAGGCGCCGGCCGCCGAGCCGCCGAAGGAGGCACCCGCCGAGAAGCCGAAGGCCGAGCGGAAGGAGGCGCCTGCGCCCGCACCCAAGGCAGAGCCGGAACCGCCGAAGGCCGAAGCGCCGAGGGAGGAGCCTGCGCCCGAAAGCAAACCGCAGCGGAAAGCCAAGCAGGCACCCGAGCCGCAGCAGGAAGAGCAACCCGTAACGCAGGAAAAGCCGAGAAAGCCGAAGAAGCAGGAGACGCAGCAAGCCGAGCCTGAGGCGCAGCCTGCGCCCGAGCAGCAACCCGCCGCCAAGGAAACTCAGCCGGAGACGGAACAGGCCCAGCCCGAGGCCAAGCCTGAAGGCGGTAAGCGGGAAAAAGGGCAGGATAAGGCCCAGGGCCGAGACAAGGGCAAGGCTAAGACCGAAACTGCCGCTCCCGAGGCAGTGTCGCCGGCCGAAGAACAGGCAAAGCCCGAGGTGAAGCCGGAGGCAAAACCCGCTGCCGAAGCGCCTGCCAAGAAGCCGACAAAGGGCGAGGCTGCAGCACCCGCAGAGAAGCCAACCGAAGACAAGGCGGCCGCTCCCGAAGCCGCGCCCGCCGAAACGCCCAAGGATGGCGAAGCTGCAAAGCCTACCGGCGAACAGCCCGCCGGCGAACAGCCGACCGCGCCCGCCACCGACACCGCCCAGCCGTTGCCGGACGCCAGTGGCGGCCAGCAGGTGGAGCAGGCCATTCCTGCGCCGGAAAAGGTTTCGCCCGAGGAGCTGGAGCGCCGCAAGAAGATCGCCGCAGATCCGGCCAAGAGCAACGAGACCGTCGTGCTGCCGGTGGAGAACGGTGCCGCTGTGCTCGACAGCGACAAGGATGCCGACCGCAGCAAGGGCCGGGAAGGCCGCCGCGATCGCGATAGGCAGCGCGCCGACAGCCAGGAGGTGAAGGTGCCGACCTCGGATGCCGATGCACAGGCTTTGAGCGGCGCCAAAGCGCCGGCGCCGGTCAAGCTCGAGGCGGTGACCCGTGAGAAGGGCAGGAAGCTCGATGAGCGGCCACGATTCGTCCGTCCCGACGGCGCGCGCTTCGACGACCGCGGCGACGACAGCCGTGTGATCATCCAGTACGACAACAGGACGATCGTGCGCGGCGACGACGACAGGCGCTTCCTGCGCGACGGCGAGCGGCCGAGTTACGAGGAGCTTTCAGGCGACCGCTACCGCGAGACGATCACGCGGCCGGAAGGCTACCGCATCGTGACGATCCGCAACCGTTACGGCGACATCATCCAGCGGTCGCGCGTCGATGCCCGCGGACGCGAGGACGTGCTCTATTATTCGCAGGACCTCTATGACGATCCGGACCGCGACTATTTCGAGGATCCGGGCGCCGACCTGCCGCCGATGCGGCTGCGCGTACCGCTCAGCGACTACATCATCGACACGCGCAGCGACCCGAATCGGGACTATTACGAGTTCCTGAGCGAGCCGCCGGTCGAGCCTGTGGAACGCGTCTACTCGCTTGACGAGGTGAAGTATTCGGCCCGTATCCGCGACAAGGTGCGCCGCATCGACCTCGACACGATCACCTTCGCGACTGGCAGCGCGGAGATCCCGATGACCCAGGCGCGCACGTTGCGCAAGGTCGCCGACGCGATCAGCCAGGTGCTAGAGAAGGATCCGAGCGAGACCTTCCTGATCGAGGGGCATACCGATGCTGTCGGCTCAGACCAGAGCAACCTCATCCTGTCCGACCAGCGGGCGGAATCGGTCGCCAACGTGCTCACCGACGTCTATGGCATCGCGCCGGAGAACCTCGCGACGCAGGGTTATGGTGAGCAGTATCTGAAGGTCAACACGTCAGGTCCCGAGCAGGAAAACCGCCGCGTCACCATCCGCCGCGTCACGGCACTGGTCCGCCCGGTCGCTGCCAACAGGTAATGATGTTGCCCCTCCCCGTTTCCGGGGAGGGGCATTTCGGTCTTGCTTCTTCTTTCCAAGTTGCTTGAAGGGTGATTGAGACGTGCGGCTCGCTCCCTCTTCTCCCCAGCGGGGGGTGCCGGCAGGAGAGCGGATTGTCGTCGATCATCGGGGGCATTGCGACGCCCTTTAGCGTCTATGCGGTGGGCGCCGACGCCCCGTATCTTTGAATTCATACGGCCTAGATCGCGATGTCCGAATGTCCTCTTGGTGGATTGCCGTATAAGTTTACGGTGATTTTAGCCCACCGTGTCTCCGGTACTTTTAAGGAAAAAGTGCATTTTTTGGGTATCAATTGGAACGCTAATCCTGTCATCCGGGCCAACCCGCGATGACGCGTGAATCTGGGCAGTAAAGGCCGCTGACCCGACCTTGCCGATCGCCAGTGTGTATGGACCAAGGGGCTCGATATCGGCGACATGAAGGCTCACAGTTGAAACGTTGGGGTCCCCAACCATAGTATGTTCCGGTCGGATGCCCAGAACCACTGACTGTCCCACTGCCACCGAAAGGCGCTCGGCTCTTTGTGTCGGAACCGGAATGTCGACCCCACCCTCGGCTTGGAAGGCAATTCCACCGGCGTTTTGCACAAGTTGCCCCTCGATGAAGTTCATGCTTGGCGAGCCGATGAAGGCAGCAACAAAGAGATTCTTCGGAGATTCGTAAAGGGTGATCGGATCAGCGGCCTGTTCGATCCGCCCTTGATTCATAACCACCACCCGATCTGCCATCGTCATCGCCTCTACCTGATCATGTGTAACGTACACGATCGTGGTTTTGAGCCTGCGATGTAGGAGTTTGATTTCCGTTCGCATTTCAATGCGCAATTTGGCGTCGAGATTGGACAACGGTTCGTCGAACAGGAACACATCCGGCTGGCGAACGATTGCTCGGCCAATCGCCACGCGTTGGCGTTGGCCACCTGAGAGCGCGTTCGGCTTGCGTTTCAAATAGGCACCGAGATTGAGAATGCGCGCCGCATTTGCAACGGCGGCATCGATGTCCTGCTTCGGTGTTCCGCGCACCTTCATGCCGTAGCCGATGTTTTCGGCGACTGTCATATGCGGATAAAGGGCGTAATTCTGAAACACCATGGAGCAATTGCGCAGACCCGGGCGTAGCGCAGTAACGTCCCGCTCGCCGATACGGATTTCCCCGGATGTTGTCTGTTCCAGCCCCGCGATCATCCGCAGGGTGGTTGTCTTCCCGCAGCCGGAAGGTCCGACAAGAACCACGAATTCCTTGTCGGCAATTGCCAAATCGAGCGGAGGGATGACCTCAACGCTGCCAAAGGATTTGGTGACCTGATCCAAACGCACCTGGGACATGCTGTAACCTTTTCATGAGAATTCCATCGCCTGGCCCAGCGCATCATGCGTAGATTCAAAGTGTTAGAGCGTCCTTTGTGCGTCCGAAAGGACGCACGGCGCTCTAAGCGGCGATGGTTTGCTTCTTCTTCCAACGATGTCTAATCCCATCCCGGCACCGCCGGGATGGGTTGTTGAGGATGGGCTTACTTCGCAGGCAGACCCATCGACGAACGATAGGCTGCCAGTTGCTTGTCGCGGCCAAACTCGTCCGTCAGCTTGTTCCATCCGGCAGCCACGGTATCCAGCGCCTGCTGCGGCGTCACTTCTCCAGCCAATGCCTTGGAAAGCTCGATCTCAAGAATTTCCGTATAGGAGAAATAGCCCGGCAGGCGCATGTCGAGCGCCGTGTTCTTGGCGGTCACCGCGTCCTTCTGGCTTCCAAGATATTCCTTGGCCTCACGCTCGGAGAATATCTTCGACCACAACTCCGTATTTGTCGTGTGCGAAAGACGGTAAGGATTGACGCCTGTGCCGCCGGTGATGGCCGCCTGACCGGAAACCGCCGGGCTCGTCAGGAACTGGATATAGTTCCAAGCGGCGTCTTGGTTCTTGGAGGACGACGGTACGGCTGCCTGCCAACCGCCGAAGGCCATGAAGGAAGTCTGGACGACCTCGGGCTGCTTGTCCCACTTTTTGGTCTTGTAGTTCCAGATCTCGTCCGAGCCCGGCAGCGATGCCGAACCAACATTGCCGGCGACCTTGGACTGCTTCGGGTCGGCGGCGATGACGCCGGTATCGCCCCAGCCGATCGATTCCGCGACCTGGCCACCGGCAAAGGCGGCATTGACTTCGCCGAAGGAGAAGTTGAGCGCGTTCGGCGGCGCCAGTTTCGAAGCGCGGATATATTCCTCAAGGCCGCGAACCCAGCCCGGATTGTTGACCTGCGCATCCATCGTATCCGGATCGAAGAACATGCCGCCCGGATTGTCGGGATGGCTTGTGTAGCCGGCAACATGGCTGAACAGGAACCAGAATTGCTGGCCACCACGGCGGAAGGCTTCCGCCGTGCCCCAGAGGCCCTTGTCCGGCTGCTGGAAGAATTCAGCGATGTCGAGATACTGCTTCCATGTTTTCGGCGGGGCCAGATCGTAGCCATACTTCGCCTTGAAGGCGCCCTGGTTTTCCGCGTTTTCAAACAGATCAATGCGGTAGGTATAGGTATGAGCGTCGCCGTCCATGGTCTGCGACAGGACCTTGCCGTTCCAGACCATCAGTTGCTCGCGGTAAACCGGGGCGATGTCCTCCCAGTCGGCACCTGATTGCATATTCTTCGGCATTTCCGAAAGAAAGTCGGTGAAGTCCGGTGCCCAGGCCGGCGCAAAGGCAACCACGTCGAACGTGTCTTCGCCCGAGGTCAGCGAAGTTACGATTTTCGGATAGAGTTCCGACCACGGAAATTCGACGACATTCACCTTACCGCAGGTCTTTTCTTCCCAGCCCTTGGCCGCGAGTTGCAGCGCAGAGGCAATATAGGGGCCTGTCTGCGTCGTGGCGGTGAGCGTGATACCGGTGTAGTCTGGTTCGCACGCGAGCGCGGATGTGACGCCCGCCGCAGCAAGTAGTCCTGCGGCCGTTGAACTCAATAGCAATCTTCTCATGTTTTCCTCCCCGGAATTGAACAATGACTAGGCTTATCGAACGGTCACTTTATTGCTCCTAAAAGCAGGCCAGACCGCATCAGCCTGCTCAAAATGCCCGCCATGACGACCATAGGTATGATCGCGACCAGGGCGGCTGCCGATATCGACCACCACTCGTCACCGCGCTGGCTGTTTTGCCCTGCGACGAGAATGGGAAGTGTCTGCCATTTGGAACTGGTCAGGAAGAGTGCGAACAGGAACTCGTTCCAGACGAAGGCGAGCGTGATCATGAATGTCGCGATCAGGCCCGGCTTGGACATGGGCAGGACGATACCGAAGAAAATTCTCCACGATGGCACATTGTCGACCATCGCCGCCTCTTCGACTTCCACCGGCAGTGCCGCAAAGAAATCGCGCATCAGCCAGATTACGATCGGCAGCGAGAAGGCGACATAGGCAAAGGTGAGGCCCGTATAGGTGTCCACCAGCTTGAACCCCAACTTGCCCATTTCCGTATACATCAGGAACAAGGCAAAAGCGGCGACGATCGGCGGAAACATGCGCTGGCTGACAAACCAGAAGACGATATCATCATTGCCGAGGAGCGGCCCAGGAAGCTTCATTCGGCTAGAGCCGATGGCGAGCGCAAGCGCAGCAACAAAGGCAAAGATCAGCGAAATAGCCTGCCCGTAGCCCAGCACATGACGGCCAAGTAGATATCCGCCGAAGGCAACAACGACGAAAATCACGCCGGACAGCAGCTTGACCTCGAAGGTGAAGCGCACCAGCGCATAGGCTGCCATCGATCCGATGAAGGTGGCCAGCACCGATGCGGAAAGCCCGACGATCGTCGAGGCGATGAAGGTGTTGTAGAACTGGCCGCGCGCACCCGACAGGAGCTCGCTCCAGGCCGTCAGCGTCGGGTCGAAGTCGACAAATGGAATATAGGTCGGCCCGCCGACGACGCCGAGCGGCGACTTGAACGAGGTGATCGCGACCCAGTAAAGCGGAAAGAAGGTGAAGGCCAGCCAGAGCAGGCAGCCTGCGAGCGCCCACCAGCGGCCGGATCCTTTGAGGTCACGCACGCTCATTTGTGCTTCTCCAGATAGGGCTTCAGGATGGCGAGATAGACGAGCCCGATCACGGTAATGACGATCAGGAACAGGAAGGACAGGGCGGATGTGTAGCCGAGGTTGAACTTCTTGAAGCCCTCCTGATACGCGAACAAGGTCAGCGTTTCGGTCGAAATGCCGGGCCCTCCGCCTGTCATGACAAACACCGTGTCGATGATCTTGTAGCTCTCGATGAGGCGGATGAAGACCACGGCCACCGAAATCGGCAACATCATCGGGAACGTGATCCCCCAGAACTGTTGCCAGGGGCTGGCATTTTCAAGCGCGGCAGCCTCGTAGACGTCCTCGGGCAGGGTTTGCAACCCGGCAAGAAGCATAAGGATGACGAAGGGTGTCCACTGCCACACTTCGACGGAAATGATGGCGCCGATAGCCCATCTGGTCTGAGTCAGAAACGGCAGGTTGGGAAAACCGAAGACGGTCATCAGCTCATTGAGCGGGCCCATCGTGGGATTGAGGATCTGGCGGGCAATGAGTGCGACGGCAACGGGCGCTACAAGCATTGGCACCAGGAAGCTGACCCGAAACAAACCTTCGCCGGGCACCCGACGGTTAAGCGCCAGCGCCACGGAAAAACCGATGACATACTGCAGCGTCACCGCCACAAAAGCGATGATCGTCGTCGTCCACGCGACATTCCAGAAGCGCGGATTCTGAAGCAGTTCCGTATAGTTGCCGAAGCCGACGAACCGCGCGGGGATCGGCGGCACGAGCCGCAGGCTCATGAAGCTGGTGGTCAGCGAATAGATCAGCGGAAAGATCGAGATCACAAGCACGATCAGCAACGCCGGCCAGATGAAGAAGTGTTTGATCGGATCATTGCGGGTCATGCTGCTCCTCCCTCATGGAGAAGCGCTTCGATTTCCTCGATCTTCGGCATTGCAGGTGCGGTGCCCCGCCGCGTGACCGCAATTCCGGCGGTCGCGCAGCCGAAGCGCACGGCCTCGACCGGACTTGCGCCCCGCGAGAGTGCTGCCGAGAAGCCACCGACAAATGCGTCGCCGGCGCCGGTGGTATCGATGACCGCTCCCGACGAGACCGCCGGAACATGAACCGATTGCCCGGCTGTATGATAGAGTACACCGCGACCGCCCAGGGTGATCAGCGCGGCTTTCACGCCCTTGGCAAGAAAGGCGTCGCCAGCCCGTCTGGCGTCGTCGAGCGTGTCGAGCCGAAAACCGACGATGGCGGCTGCCTCGGTTTCGTTCGGCACGATATAGTCGCAGAGCGGATAGATCGTGTCCGGAAACGGCTCGGCCGGCGCTGGATTGAAAACAGTGGTAACGCCGGCTGCATGGGCGATTTCGAGGGCGTGTTGCGCCGCTTCAGCCGGTTGTTCGAGCTGGGTCACGAAAACAGCCGATTGCTCGATGGTTTCGCGTGCCGCCTCAACATCACCAACGCCAATGGTGCCTGCGGCACCTGGATAAACGATGATGGCATTGTCGCCGTTACCGTCATTGACGTAGATGAAGGCAGCGCCGGTCGGCATATCGTCCATCTGTACAACCTTCGGCGTCACGCCTGCTTCCGCATAGGTCTTCAGCGCCATGTCGCCGAAGGTGTCGCGGCCGATCTTCGAGATGAAGGAGACTGTTCCACCGGCGCGGGCGGCAGCGACAGCCTGGTTGGATCCCTTGCCGCCGGGGCCTACTGCAAAACCGGTCCCGGTGATGGTCTCCCCAATGTTTGGCATGCGCTTGGCCAGATAGGCCGTGTCGGCGACGAAAATCCCGAGGATCGAAACACCCACCTTCATTATCGTTTCCCCTCAAACGGTTTCCGGCGGGATCACGCCCTTGGTGAAGAGGAAGCAGCCGTAGAAGCGGTTTTCGCCCGTGGTGATGATGCAATAGGCCTTCTTGGCCTCCTCATAGAAGGCGAAACGCTCGATGCCATACATCGGCGCCAGCTTGCCCTCGGCGCCATCGATAACGGCCTGGACTTCCTGCTGCACGGGAGGGATCTCGTCCGGCGCGCCCATGATTTCCATTCGCCCGGCGGACGGCTGCAGCGGCGTATCCAGCGGCATTACCGAAAGAATAGCTTTAATGGCGCGGGCAGCAGACACATTGTCTATCCGCAACAGCTTGCCGAGCACCGTTTGCCGGGCAATGGAATCCGAAGGAAAATTGGTGTCGGAAACGACGACCGTGTCGCCATGCCCCATGGACCGGAGCGCGTGCAGCACATCCGCATTCAGAGCCGGATCGATATTCTTCAGCATGAAAATCCTCCCTTAGTTGCACCATTTCGCAGCACGTCGTGCTGCAAAGCAGAGCCCAATAACCGCAGCTCCGTTTACAGCTCTGCGATTCCCTCAAATTCCGTCGTTCTCGCCTGCCGGTGCGGTTCTCCTCCCGCCCGGATGACCAGAGTTGGAGCCCTTATTCTCCGTAGGGGATCCAGATATTCTTCACATCCACAGCGCGGCGAAGGTATAGCGCGCCTTCGGCAGCGGCTCTGTCCATCCAGTCCGTCGCCTTGCCATTGTCCACGAAGGTTCGCTTGAGATTGCCCGAAGACAGCTTCTCCACCACCGTCGAAAGTTCCGCCGAGCCGAAGGCCCATACCGCATCAACGTCATTGTGCGCGGCAAGGATCTTTGCCAGTTCGATCGCCGACCCGGTGACGATATTGACGACACCGGCAGGCACATCCGACGTTTCCAGAACGGAATAGAAATCCGTCGCCGAAAGCGGGAAGGGCTCACTCGGCACCGCCACGACACGATTGCCGGTGGCAATCAACGGCGCAACCAGACTGATAAAACCGAGCAGCGGCGCTTCCGGCGGGCAAATGACGCCAACGACGCCGATGGCTTCCGGCATGGCCAGGGCAACGCCGCGAAGCGGCGGCTGATGAATGCCGCCTTCATATTTGTCCGCCCAGGCTGCATAAGTGAAGAGACGCGAAATCGCGGCATCGACCTCGGCGTTTGCATTGGCTGCGGAAGCTCCGGTCATCGCTGCTATCCGCGAGGCGAACTCATCGGCGCGACCATTGAGGTTTTCGGCGATGTAATAGAGAATCTGGGCGCGGTTATGAGTGGTCGCATTCGACCAGGCAGAGGCGGCCTGAGCAGCAACCACTGCATTGCGGATGTCCTTGCGGTTGCCTTCGCCGACCTCCCCGATCGCCTTGCCCTTGGGTGAGGCGATGACCCGGGAATAATTGCCGTCTGGGCGCGCCTGCTTGCCACCGATAAAGAGCTTTGCCGTCCGGTCGATGCTTGGCAGGGCGAAATCGCCGGCAACCGGCTTCACTTGCGAAAGTGCGGGCATTGCTGCGCGCGCCTTGCGGCCGACCCAAGTCTTCGGCTTCAGATATTCGTAGCAACCTTCCCGTCCGCCTTCGCGGCCGAATCCGGATTCACGCTTGCCGCCAAAACCGACGGCAGCATCGAAAAGATTGGTGGCATTCACCCAGACCACGCCGGCTGCGAGCTTTGCCGCAACGTTCAGCGCCAAGCCGATCGTCTCGCTCCAGACGCTCGCGGCGAGGCCGTAGCGGGTGTGATTGGCAAGCTGGATGGCCTCTTCCGGTGTGCGGAAAGTCATGGAGACCGCAACTGGCCCGAAGATTTCTTCGGTCGCGACGATCGATGTCGGCTGCACGCCGCTCAGAAGCGTCGGCGGGTAGAAGCTGCCGCCCTTCGGCAGGTCGATCTTCGCCTGATGGAGCGTCGCGCCCTCTGAAACTCCCTTTTTCACCAGGGTTTCGATACGCGTCAATTGCACGGGTGCGATGATCGCACCCATATCGATGCACTTGTCCAAAGGCTGACCGACCCGCAATGTCTGCATGCGGCGCTTCAGCCGCTCGTGGAAAAGATCGGCAACGCCTTCCTGCACCAGAAGCCGCGAACCGGCGCAGCAGACCTGTCCCTGATTGAACCAGATCGCGTCGACCACGCCTTCCACGGCGCCGTCGATATCGGCGTCGTCAAAAACGACGAAAGGTGACTTGCCGCCGAGTTCCAGCGTCAATGATTTGCCGCTGCCTGCGGTACGCTCGCGAATAAGGCGCCCGACCTCGGTCGATCCGGTAAAGGCAATTTTATCGATATCCTCATGCCCGACGAGCAGCGCGCCTGTTTCGCCTTCTCCCGTCACGATATTGAGCACGCCCGGCGGTAGGCCCGCCGCCGATGCCAGTTCGGCAAAGAGAAGCGCCGTCAGCGACGTGAATTCGGCAGGCTTCAGGATGACGGTGTTGCCGAGCGCCAAAGCCGGCGCCACTTTCCAGGCCAGCATCAGGAATGGGAAATTCCACGGGATGATCTGGCCGACGACGCCCACCGGCACATGATCGGCGAATTCCGTGTCCTGGATCTGCGCCCATCCGGCGTGATGATAGAAATGACGGGCTGCCAGCGGCACGTCGAGATCGCGGGTTTCCCGGATCGGCTTGCCGTTGTCGATCGCCTCGACCACGGCAATCAGACGCGCATGGCGCTGGATCATCCGGGCAAGCGCATAGAGATGGCGCGCCCGCGCGTGGCCTGGCAGTCGCGCCCATGACGCCTGTGCCTTGCGGGCCGCAGCAACCGCATTGTCCACATCCGCCGCACCGCCGTTGGCGAGCTTCGCCAGGACCTTGCCGGTGGCTGGCTCGAACGTGTCGAAGCTCTTGCCCGACACGGAGGGCACGAATGCGCCATTGATGAAGTGACCGAAACCGGAAGCGTGGCGCGCTAGCCAATCGCGAGCTTCGATATCAGATTCAGGGGCAGGGCCGTAGGACATTTCGTCGAAATGCTTTGCAACCGTCATTTGGATCATCCAATCGGGTGTCTGTTGAGGGCCGAATAGGCGCCGGTGACGTGATGCTCGAGCTGCCGCTCGATATCCGCAAGCAAGCTTGATGCTCCGATGCGGAAGAGATCGGGCTCCAGCCACTCGCGCCCCAGTTCGTCCTTCATCAGGAACTGGTAGTTCAACACGTCCTTCGCCGCGGAAATGCCTCCGGCCGGCTTGTAGCCGATCTTGATACCGGTGCGCTCCTGATAGGCGCGGATCGCCCGCAGCATGGTCAATGTCACGGCCAGCGTCGCATTGACGCCTTCTTTGCCGGTCGAGGTCTTGATGAAATCGGCTCCCGCCATCATGCAGACCAGCGAGGCCCTGGTGACATTGCGGAGCGTCTTCAGGTCGCCGGTCGCCAGAATGGCTTTGACATGCGCATCACCGCAGGCGGCGCGATATTCTTTCATTTCCTCGTAGAGTGCTGTCCAGTTGCCGGTCAGCACATGCTCGCGGGTGATGACGATGTCGATTTCCTTCGCGCCATCGGCAACTGACGCCTCGATTTCCTTGACCTTGAGGTGGTGCGGGCTGAGGCCGGCAGGGAAACCGGTCGAAACCGCGGCGACCGGAATGCCGGAATCTCCGAGCGCCTCAACGGCCGTTGTAACAAAACGATGGTAGACGCAGATGGCGCCGGTGGTGATCGAACGGCCGCTCATGCCAAGGGAATCCATAATGTCGGCACGTATCGGATTCATCGCCTTCGCGCACAACCGCTTGACGCGTTCGGGGGTATCGTCGCCGTTCAACGTCGTCAGGTCGATGCAGGTCACCGCCTTCAGGAGCCAAGCCGCCTGTGCGTCCTTTTTGACGGTGCGGCGTCCGGGAAGCGAGGCTACGCGGCGCTCGGTGGCAGACAGGTTGACCCGGGTATCAAGCACCCAAGACAAATCGAGTTCCATACCGGTATTGCGCGGCCGGTTATGGGTGCCGTCCGGCAATCGCGAAGGGGCTGCGTGATGCGCCGCGTTTGCCGCATTGTGAACAGCAACGGTTTCCAAATCGAATCCTCCTGGCCAGAGCGTGAAAGTCCTGTTGCCATCAGTGCAGACGCACGAAGCGGAAGCTTCACAACTGGGTCAAATGTGATTTTTTTTTCATTGTTTGTGACGTTTGCATCACCGCGCCGCTGCGTCAAGTTTAGATTTCAATAGGCGCAGAAAAAATGCGGATCTCTCAGTCGAAGTCGTTCATACCGTTTTCGGTGATGACCACATCGAACGACCTCATGTCGCTGAAAAAGGCCGGCTTGAGCTTGCCGATTTTGCTGCTGTCGGCGAGAAGAATATTCTTTCGTGCCCGGGACATCGCCTTTTTCTTGATCTCCGCTTCGTGAAAATGCGCGCAGGTCGCGCCACGCCGAGCATCGACACCGGCTGCAGAAAGAAATGCCACGTTGATCACAAGCTGATCGAGCATTTCCAGCCCCGAGGCACCGGAAAAGCTTGCCGATGCAGGGTGGTAAAGACCACCGAGCATAACAAGGCGAACGTTAGGTTTTCGCGTCAGACGATCGGCAACATTCATGGCGTAACAGATCGCCGTTATGTGAATCCGGTCTGGGAGCAGATCGACCAGATAGGGTAACGTAGTGCCGCAATCGAAAAACACCGTATCATCATGGTGAATGTAATCAATGGCTTGTGTGCAGACTTGCCGTTTTGCCGCGGCATGACTGTCGGCTGCCTTGGAAATTTCATAGGGATCGTTTTCCGCTTCGACAGCCGCAACGATATGGCCGCCGAGAAACGCGAATTGGTCTGCATTGGCACTGACATCACGCCGAACCGTCATCTCTGAGACGCCCAGGATCTCGGCAGCATTCTTGATGTGCAGAATGCGATGTTGTGAAAGGGCCTCGGATAAGACTGCTATGCGCCGGCCCCTGCGACTATCCATATCGCATGTCTCCCTAATCGTTCACACTGGAATAGTGTTCTGATGATAATTTAACAAGGGACTGCCATTCTCATCTCGTTTGCCCCTCGACCCACGATTCGGCACCTGCGCTGAGATGCAGCTTCTGCACCAGCCGATTGCGCGCACATGGGATATCCTCGCAATTTTATAGAGAAACCCCGCATTTTGAAATGAGAATTTGTGAATGATCTTTCATTTTTTGTTTGAATAGTCACAAGATCGCATAGATGTTGCCCACTTCGCCTGCGGGAAGGGGGACGACGAGATCGACATTTCGGCCGGCAGGGGGTGACTTCGTCGCGCCTTTGGTCGGGTGGCCCTCCGACCAGAGGCTTCATCCTCGCGATTGCAGAGAATATTGCTGGCTGCGCGTGCTACTCGCCGGCCTTCCTTGCTGCCGTTTCGATCACATCGGCGACCTTTTCCGGCTGGGACGCGAAGACGGCGTGGCTGGCCTTGATCTCGGTCACTTCGCTGCCGGCGCGTTTTGCCATGTCACGCTCCAGCTCGGGGTTGATGGAGCGATCCTCGGTGGCGACGATCGACCAGCTTTTCTTTGTCCGCCATGCCGGCTGGGTGATCTTGGCCGAGAAAGCCTGCTTCGAGGCGAAGACCTGCGACTTTGCCATGAAATCGGCTTCGGCTTTCGGAAGGTCGGCCGCGAAAGCCGCGGCGAAGGCGCCCGGATCGAGATAGAGATATTTGCCGTCCTTCGTTTCCTTGATATCCATGCTGCCGGCGGGCTTGGAGCTGGCGAGGCCGAGTAGGCTTTCGCCCTTGTCGGGCTGGAAGGCAGCGACATAGACCAGGCCCGCGACCGCGGGATCGTTGCCGGCTTCGGTGATGACCATGCCGCCGTAACTGTGCCCAACGAGCAGGACCGGTCCGTCCTGAAGGTCGAGAACACGCTTGGTCGCCGCCACATCGTCGTCGAGCGAGGTGATGGGCTGCTGGACGATGGTGACGTTGAATCCGCGCTTCTCGAGAATGTCCGTCGCCTTGCGCCATCCCGAGCCGTCGGCCAGCGCGCCGTGGACGATCACGATGTTCTTGACTGCGGCAGCTTCTGCTGCGAACGCGATGGCGGTGGTAGCAAATGCAAGCGCTGCAGTGAAAAGAAGACGTTTGTTCATGACTATCAGTCCTTTGGTCATTGTTCATGATCGGGATATTGATGCGTTTCAGGTTCAGCCGAATGTGAAGGCGTAGGCCTGCACTCCGGGGTCGAGGAAGCGGATTTCGAAATTGCGGGCGGCGACCGGGCCGGACTGGCGGACAAGCTGGTAAAGTCTCGTCGCCGTCACCGTTCCGTTGCCGTCGGCATCGATGTCTGCGCCGTGGTCAAGCCCCGGCGCCTTGCCGTCGACCTTCACCTGGAAGCGGATCGGTTTGCCGCCGGCGCCGGATCCGAGAACGAGATGCAGATCGCGCGCGCTGAAGCGATAAGTGATGCCGCCGCCCGGCTGATCAAGGGCCGCCTGATCCGGGCCGACGATCCAGGTTCCGGAGAGGCCCCATCCATTGAGGCCCGGTTCGCTGATCGTATAATTTTGTGCCAGGTCAGCTTGCAGCCCTTCCGGAGAGGCGAAGTTCGTCGCCTGTTCGTAGCCAAGATAGGTCTCGCCGGAGCGGATATTGCGGAGATCAGGGGCTGCTTCCACGCCCTTGGCCTCCGGCGCGGCCGGCGCGCTTGCCGTCGCCTGGCTGCCGGCCTCGCGCAACAGGTCCTGAATGGCCTTTTCGGTCCTGTCGTAATTGCCTTCGCCGAAATGGTGGTAACGAATCTGACCCTTGGCATCGATCAGATAGGCGGCAGGCCAGTAGCTGTTTTCGAAAGCGCGCCAGATTTTGTAATCATTGTCGATCGCAACGGGATAGCCGATCTTGAAATCGTCGATTGCGCTTTTGACGTTGTCGATCTTCTTCTCGAAGGCAAATTCCGGGGCGTGGACGCCGATCACCACGAGGCCTTGATCGGCGTATTTTTCTGCCCAGGCCCTGACATAGGGGATGGTGCGAATGCAGTTGATGCAGGAATAGGTCCAGAAGTCGACGAGCACGACTTTGCCCCGCAATTGCTCTGATGTCAGAGGCTCAGAGTTCAGCCATTCGACCGCGCCGTCGAGCGAAGGGGCGCGGCCTTCGACGGGCAAGTCGCTGTGGAAGGGTTTCTGCGCATCAGCTGCGGCGATCACCACCTCGTTGCTCGCCAGCTCGGAAGATGCGCCACTGAGCGGCTTTGCATGCAGCCTGTCGAGCACGGCCTGTTCCAGCGATGTGGTGCTGGCATAGGAGAGCCGGGCGAGCAGGCTGGTATCCAGTCCAAGCGCGATGACGGCGACACCCGCCAGGACGGCAGCGCCGAGCCCTTGACGAATCCTGTCGCCAACGCCGAGCGAACGTTTCATGGCGGTGAATATCTGGCCACCGACCAGCAGGGCGACGGCAAGCGAACTCGCAGCGCCAGCGGCGTAGGCGATCAGCAGGAAGGTCGTTTGCAGATTGGCGCCCTGCAATGCGGCGCCGGTCAGCACCAGGCCGAGGATCGGACCGGCGCAGGGCGCCCAGAGCAGTCCGGTGGCGACGCCGAGAAGAAGCGCACTCTTCACGGTCGTGGTGCCGCGCCCGCCGCCGCTGGCGTTCACAAGATTGTTCCCAAGGTCGACGACCGGCCGTGCGAGCGTGCTTGCGAAACGCGGCGAAAGCAGGCTCGCGCCAAAGAGCGCAAGCAGGACGATGGCGGCAAGGCGGCCATATTCATTGGCGCGAATGGCCCAGCTGCCGCCGACTGCGGCAAGCGTTGCGACCAGCGCGAAGGTGGCAGCCATGCCCGCCAGCATGGGCAGCGTGCTCCGGACGAAGGGCTGTCCGGCACGGGCAAAGACGAAAGGGAGGATGGGGAGGATGCAGGGGCTGAGGATCGTCAGCGCGCCTCCGAGATAGGCAATGATCAGAAGTGTCATCATCGTTTCCTTTGAAACCGATTGATCGGGCTCTGGGCGGCGATGGGCCTGAACCAGCAACGTGGGGATATGGCCGGGCGGACGTATCCTCGATGTGTCCGGTTTTTCGGGGAAATGTACCGAACTATTGCGGTCGGGGGCGGGCGATACAAAGCGATACAAACTGCCGCCCGGCGGCGGGCTGTGGCGAAAGCGCCGCGTCCGGTGCGAGGCTTTGCTCGGTCGGCGCGATTGTATCAGAATGTATCCCGGCGGCCGGAAGCTACATCCGCATTCAATAACCGACGGCTCGCGACATATGGGCGATACAAGCGCAACCTCATATCAGCACCGTGATCCATTCGACAGGAGAGACCGATGTCAGAGCCAATCAACCATCACCGCCGCCGTTTCTTCGGCATGACGGCCGTCGCCCTTGCGGCCATCGAATTCGGCGTGACCGGCACGGCCGCCGCTCAATCAGCGACCGCCGCATCCCTGCCTGATGTCAAGGTGGGAACCCACACGTCCTTCGAAGCGCTGAAGCAGGTGAAGGCCGGCGTACTCGACATCGGTTATGCCGAGGCGGGGAAGGCGGATGGCCCTGTCGTGCTGCTGCTGCATGGCTGGCCCTATGACATCTATAGTTTCGTCGATGTCGCACCGCTGCTTGCTTCGGCAGGCTACAGGGTGATCGTGCCCTATCTGCGCGGCTACGGGACGACCCGCTTCCTGGACGACCAGACGCCGCGCAACGGCCAGCCGTCAGCGCTCGCCGCCGATATGATCGCGCTGCTCGATGCGCTCGATATCGAGAAGGCGGTCATTGCCGGCTACGACTGGGGCGGGCGAACCGCCAACATCATGGCGGCGCTCTGGCCGGAGCGCTGCAAGGCGATGGTCTCGGTGAGCGGCTACCTGATCGGCAGCCAGGAGGCCAACAAGAAGCCGCTGCCGCCGAAGGCCGAACTTGCCTGGTGGTATCAGTTCTATTTCGCCACCGAACGCGGTCGGCTGGGCTATGAGAGCAACACCCACGATTTCGCAAAGCTCATCTGGCAGACGGCTTCGCCGAAGTGGAACTTCGACGACGCGACATTCGACAGATCGGCCGCTGCCTTCGACAATCCCGACCATGTCGCCATCGTCATTCACAATTATCGCTGGCGCCTGGGGCTTGTCGAAGGCGAGGCAAAGTACGATGCCTACGAGACGACGCTCGCCGCAACGCCCGTCATTTCGGTGCCGACCATCACCATGGAGGGCGATGTAAACGGTGCGCCGCATCCGCAGCCTTCCGCTTATGCCGGAAAGTTCTCCGGCAGATACGAGCATCGCACGATCGGCGGAGGCATCGGCCACAACCTGCCTCAGGAGGCGCCTCAGGCCTTCGCGCAGGCTGTCATAGACGTCGATCGCTTTTAAGTCGACGGTATCGGGCTGCAGGGCCTCGTTGCTCCGGCCGCCGGAATATGCGTAGGTCGTGTCAACCGCCTCGATATGGGGCGGAGGACGCGGCCGCTTCTATCGGTAAGGAGCCGGGAAATATGGATCATGTCGATCACATCCTGATCGTCGATGACGATCGCGAAATCCGCGAGCTGGTCTCGGGCTATCTGCAGAAGAACGGCCTGCGCACGAGTGTTGCTGCCGACGGACGGCAGATGCGCAGTTTTATCGAGGCCAATGCCGTCGACCTGATCGTACTCGATGTTATGATGCCCGGTGACGACGGGCTGGTGCTGTGCCGCGAACTGCGCTCCGGCCGGCACAAGGCGATCCCGATCCTGATGCTGACGGCCCGCACCGACGAGATGGACCGGATCCTCGGCCTGGAGATGGGCGCCGACGACTATCTTCCCAAACCCTTTGCCGCGCGTGAACTGCTCGCCCGCATCAAGGCGGTGCTGCGGCGCACGCGGATGCTGCCGCCCAACCTGCAGATCAGTGAGGCCGGACAGTTGCTGACTTTCGGTGACTGGCGGCTCGATACGGTCGCCCGGCACCTTCTCGACAGCGAAGGGACCGCGATTGCGCTCAGCGGCGCCGAATACCGTCTGCTCCGCGTCTTCATCGATCACCCGCAACGTGTGCTTAATCGCGACCAGCTTCTGAGCCTGACGCAGGGCCGCGACGCCGATCTCTTCGATCGCTCCATCGATCTCCTGGTCAGCCGCCTGCGTCAGCGGCTGGGTGACGACGCACGCGAGCCGACCTACATCAAGACGGTGCGCAGCGAAGGTTATGTGTTTTCGGTTCCCGTCGAAATATCGGAGCCGCGCCAATGAAGGCGGCAATCCCCTTGCCTTCGGGCCTGACGTGGCCGAGTACGTTGCGGTCGCGGATCTTCCTGATCCTGCTGATCGGACTGGCCTTGGCCTACGGGCTGTCCTTCAGTGTGCTCTATATGGAGCGGTACATGTCGGCCAAGGCGGTGATGCTCGGCACGCTGGAAAACGACGTCGCAACGTCGATTGCCGTTCTCGACCGGCTTCCGCCAGCCGAACGCGGCGATCTGCTGGACCGGCTGAGCCGCGGCAATTACCGTTTCGTGCTCGGACCCGGCCTTCCCGGCGTGCCCGACACGTCAAGCAAAGGGGCGGAAATCTCAGGAAAGATCGAGGAGGCCATCGGGCACCGCTTTCCCATCCGGATCGAACGGATTCCCGGCGATGTGAACCGGCTGCAGGCGCATCTGACGCTGAGCGACGGAAGCCCCTTGACGATCGACGTCACGCCGAAGGGCGTCATGCCGATTGCCGCATGGCTGCCTTATGTCTTTATCGTCCAGATGGCTCTGCTGATCCTCTGCACCTGGTTTGCGGTTCGCCAGGCGATCCGGCCGCTCGGCGAGCTTGCCGCCGCCGCCGATGCTCTCGACCCGAACAAGGACGGTCCGGCCTTGAGCGAGGCGGGGCCGAGCGAGGTCGCGCATGCGGCAAGGGCGTTCAACGCGATGCGGGAGAGGATTGCCCATTACCTCGAAGAGCGTGTCCAGATCCTGGCGGCAATCTCGCATGACCTGCAGACGCCGATCACCCGCATGCGGCTGCGCGCCGACATGGCGGAGGAGTCGCCGGAGAAAGACAAGCTGGTGCATGATCTCGGCGAGATCCAGCGTCTCGTCCAGGATGGCATTGCCTATGCGCGCAGCGCGCATGGCAACGGCGAGAAGAGCACCCGCATCGATCTCGCCTCGTTCATCGACAGCATAGCCTATGACTACCAGGATACCGGAAAGGCCGTCACCGTCGCCGGGCTGGTTCAGGGCGCTGTCGTCACCAAGCCGCATGCGCTTCGCCGAATCCTGTCGAACTTCATCGACAATGCGCTGAAGTTCGCCGGTGCTGCCGAGATCAGCGTCGAGCGCAGCGCCGAGAACGATATCGTCATCACAGTCATGGATCGCGGGCCGGGAATTCCGGACGAGATGCTGGAAGCCGCCATGCAGCCTTTCTTCCGGCTGGAGCAATCCCGCAACCGGGAGACCGGCGGCACCGGTCTCGGTCTTGCGATCGCCCAGCAGCTGACGGCCAAGATCGGCGGATCACTCCGGCTCTACAATCGCGCCGGCGGTGGTCTGGCGGCAGAAGTCACCATTCGTTGACGTCGGCAGTCGCCGCAAAATTTCGAGATGTTTGTATGTAAAGATGTCCTCGACATCGGATGCTACGTTTTGTGACATTTCGGGCGATTTCGGAAACATGGCGGATATATCCGTCGGTCAAACCACACTCCGTCAACCCGGCCGCGCTGCGCGGCCAGTCGCTTGGAGCGACGCAACACAAGGAGTGTTCCATGACAAAGATCGACAAGGTTCTCTATACCGGCAAGACCCACACGACGGGCGGGCGCGATGGCGCCTCGCGCAGCGACGACGGACAGTTGGAGATCAAGCTTTCGCCTCCGGGCAGCAACCGCACCGGCACCAATCCAGAACAGCTTTTCGCCGCCGGATGGTCTGCCTGCTTCATCGGCGCGATCGGCTTTGCCGCGGCCAATCAAAAGGTCAAGCTCCCCGCCGATCTTGCCGTCGACACCGAGGTCGATTTGGGGACGGCCGATGGCGGCTATTTCCTGCAGGCCCGTCTCAAGGTCAGCCTGCCGGGGATCGAAGCGGATGTGGCAAGAGCACTCATCGAAGAGGCTCACCAGACCTGCCCCTACTCGAAGGCTACACGCGGTAATATTCATGTCGAATTGAGCGTTGCCTGACGAATACATTGCCCGCCGAAGGCCATTGCCTGCGGCGACAAAGGACAGGAGCCGAAAGCAAACAGGGCGAGGCCGACCGGGCCTCGCCGATGGAGGATCTGATGAGATTGCTGATCATCTGCATTCTGGGGGCGGCAGTCTTCGCCGCGCCCTGCATCTACGACGTAAGCTCACAGGAGCCTTCGCCGCTTGCGGGCCTTGTGACGGCGGCAGCGTCGTCCTCCGGGGAGCCGCGGCCGTTCCAGCCCCTCTTTCAAGTCATCAGGGAGAAGACCCGTGAAGCTCTATCAGAATGAAATTTCCTCGGCGACGTCGCGAGTCCGTATCGCGCTCGCCCTGAAGGGATTGACGGCGGAAACACTGCCGGTGACCATCCTCGGCGAAGATGCCGAGAGCCGGCAGGCCGGATATCGCAGCGTCAATCCGCAAGGGCTGGTGCCGGCCTTGCTGACGGATAGCGGCGTCCTCATCACCCAGTCGCTGGCGATCGTCGAATATCTCGACGAGATTCACCCCGAACCGCCGCTGCTGACTGGCACGGCGGAGGGCAGGGCGCTGGCGCGGTCGATCGCGCTAGCGATCGCAACAGAGATCCATGCGTTGCTGCCGCCGCGCATCGGCCTGCATCTCAAAACGGCCTTCCAGGCGGATGCCGATGCCATTGCTGCCTGGAGCCGTCACTGGGTTGGCGAGGGAATGGCCGCTGTAGAGACGATGATAGCAGGCCGCAGGCAAGGCGCCTTCGCCATCGGCGATCGGCCGGGTATTGCCGATATCTTTCTCTTCCCGCAGGCGATCAGCGCCCGGCGCATGGGCTTCGATCTCGCCCTGTGGCCCAATATCGCGGAGATTGTCGGCAGGCTCGAGGCGATCCCGGCTTTCCAGGAGAATGCGCCGGCGCCGAGACGATGATGCGATCGATGAAGAAGCGACCGCAAACGATGGCGGCCGTTTCTTTTCTCAGCGGTTGACCCTTGCCTGCAGATGCGCAGGATATCGATCGCCTTCCACCTTGATGGTGGCGAGCGCGCTTTCGATATTGCCGAGATCCTCGGCCGTCAATTCGACCTCGGCGGCCCGGATGTTCTCCTCCAGGCGATACAGTTTGGTGGTGCCGGGGATCGGCACGATCCAAGTTTTTTGCGCCAGCAGCCATGCGAGAGCCACCTGGGCGGAGGTGGCGTTCTTGCAGGCGGCGATTTCGGCGAGGAGATCGACGAGGGTCTGGTTGGCCTTTCGCGCTTCCTGAGAAAAGCGCGGCGCGATGTTGCGGAAGTCCTCGCTGTCAAAGGTCGTCGTTTCGCTGATCGCGCCGGTGAGGAAGCCCTTGCCGAGCGGGCTGAAGGGCACGAAACCGATGCCGAGCTCTTCGAGCACCGGCAGGATTTCGTGCTCGGGTTCGCGCCACCATAGCGAATATTCACTCTGCAACGCCGCCACCGGCTGGACGGCATGGGCGCGGCGGATCGTCTGGACGCCCGCTTCCGAGAGACCGAAATGCCTGACCTTGCCCTCGGCGATCAGTGCCTTGACCGTGCCTGCGACGTCCTCGATCGGAACATCCGGATCGACGCGATGCTGGTAGAACAGATCGATGACATCGGTCTTCAAGCGCTTCAGCGCCTGGTCGGCGACCGCGCGGATCTGCTCCGGCCGGCTGTTCATGCCGCTCTGGCCACCACTGGTATCGAAGTTGAAACCGAATTTCGTAGCGATCACCACCTCCTCGCGGAAGGGGGCGAGCGCCTCTCCCAGAAGCTCTTCGTTCTTATAGGGGCCATAGGCCTCGGCGGTGTCGAAGAAGGTCACGCCGCGTTCGAACGCGCGGCGGATCAGTGCGGTCGCTTCCTGAATATCTGTCGCCGGGCCATAGCCGTAACTCAGCCCCATGCAGCCGAGACCGATAGCCGAGACATGAAGTCCGTTCTTTCCAAGTCCACGTTTCTGCATAGAAGTTTCCTTTTCTAACCTTGGTATTGCGTGTCGGTGACATGCTCCATCCAGTCGACGACCTCGCCGTCGAGCTGTTCCTGGATGGCGATATGAGTCATCGCCGTCGTCGGCGATGCGCCGTGCCAATGGCGTTCACCCGGTCCGAAGCAGACGACGTCGCCGGCGCGGATCTCCTCGATGGGACCGCCTTCGCGCTGGACGCGACCGCAACCTGATGTGACGACCAGCGTCTGGCCGAGCGGATGGGTGTGCCAGGCGGTGCGGGCTCCGGGCTCGAAGGTGACGCTGGCGCCGGCCGCGCGTGCAGGGCTGGCCACGGCAAACAGCGGATCCACGCGCACGCTGCCGGTGAACCAATCGGCTGGTCCCTTGGCCGAAGGCTGCGAACCGCTTCGCTTGATCTCCATCTCGTCTTCCTTCCAACGTCGGGGTGGGTCCAGGTGAACAAGTCCGCCTGGGCAGGACAAGTCCGCCTGGGCAGGACAGGTCTGGCTGGGCAGATAGGTCTGCCTGGGCAGATGCGTCTGCCCGGGATGACAGGATATTTAGCGCGTGCGCTTGGTCGTGATTAGATAGTATAAACGGCAAGAACCCATGAGAAATTTTCATAAATGCCGCGCCCTGCCGTCAACGACCTCGTCGCCTTCATCGCCGTCGCGCGCGCTCAAAGCTTCACCAAGGCGGCGGGCAAGCTCGGTGTGTCGCAGTCGGCGCTCAGCCACACCATCCGAGGGCTTGAGGAACGGCTTGGACTGCGATTGCTGACACGCACGACCCGTAGCGTTTCGCCGACGGAGGCCGGCGAACGCCTGCTCGTCTCCATAGGACCGCGGCTCGACGAGATCGAGAGCGAACTGGCTGCTTTAAGCGCGTTCCGGGAGAAGCCGGCAGGCACCATCCGCATCAATGCCGGCGAGCATGCGGCCGACGCCGTCCTCTGGCCCGCCTTGCAAAAGCTCCTGCCTGATTATCCCGATATCAATGTCGAGATCATCGTTGACTACGGTCTGGCCGACATCGTCGCGGAGCGCTACGATGCGGGGGTGCGGCTTGGAGAACAGGTGGCGAAGGACATGATTGCGGTGCGCATCGGCCCCGATATGCGCATGGCCGTTGTCGGCGCTCCCGCCTATTTCGACACCAGGGCGAAGCCGCTGACGCCGCAGGACCTTACGGATCACAATTGCATCAATCTGCGCCTGCCGACCTATGGCAGCGTTTATGCGTGGGAGTTCGAGAAGGATGGGCGCGAGCTCAGGGTTCGCGTCGAAGGACAGTTGGTCTTCAACAATATAGCGCTCCGGCTGAATGCCGTGCTGGCCGGTCTGGGCCTCGCCTATATGCCGGAGAACTTGGTCGAGACGCATCTTGCCGATGGGCGGCTGGTGCGGGTCCTCGAGGATTGGTGCCTGCCGTTTTCCGGCTACCATCTCTACTATCCGAGCCGCAGGCATATGTCGCCGGCATTCGCCCTCGTCGTCGATGCACTTCGCTATCGGGGATAAGTCTCGCCGTTTCGAGCTGGCCGGACAGGGCATAGATCCGAACTACCTGACGTCCAATCGATTGGCTCTTGGCGAAGGTGAAATCATGCGCGCTTGACTATTTGACATTCCATCGGTCGCCACTAATTCCCGTTATAAGCTGAAGGAAACAATGAATGAATACTGCTATACCTGCCATGAAAGCCCGGACTGGCGTGTCCGGTTTGGACACAATTCTGGCAGGGGGGCTTTCGCCGGGGCACGTGTTTCTCCTGGAGGGAAATCCAGGGGCGGGAAAGACAACGATTGCATTGCAGTTTCTGATCGAGGGTGCGCGGATCGGCGAGCAGGGGCTCTACATCACCCTTTCCGAAACCGATGGTGAGCTTCGTGCCGGTGCGGCATCGCACGGGATGGTGATCGACGGCCATATCGAGGTCTTCGAGGTCGTGCCTCCGGAAAGCCTGCTGGATGCCGACCAGCAGCAGAGCCTGCTCTATTCATCAGACCTGGAACTCGGAGAGACGACAAAGGAGATCTTTGCCGCTTTCGAGCGGGTTAAGCCCAGTCGTGTGGTTCTCGACAGCCTGTCGGAGATCAGGCTGCTGGCGCAAAGCTCGCTGCGCTACCGGCGGCAGATCCTCGCGCTCAAACACTATTTTGCCCGGCAGGGGGCGACAGTCCTTTTGCTCGATGATCTGACGTCCGACGTGCTTGACAAAACGGTTCATAGCGTCGTGCACGGCGTCATCCATCTCGAGGAGATGGCGCCGAGCTATGGGGCCGAGCGCCGGCGGCTCAGGATCACGAAATACCGTGGGCAAGCCTTCCGCGGCGGTTTCCACGATTTCACCATTCAAACCGGCGGCGTCGTTGTTTTTCCACGTCTCGTCGCCGCCGAACATCGGTCGACCTATGTCCGCGATGAGTTATCCTCAAATATTCCGGAACTGGACCTTCTATTGGGCGGGGGGTTGGAGAGAGGTTCCAGTACACTTATCCTCGGTCCATCCGGTACCGGCAAGAGCACTTTCTCGTTTCAATTCCTGGTCGCGGCGGTTGCGCGTGGCGAGAGAGCCGCGGCCTTCATCTTCGACGAAGAGCTTGGCCTGCTCTTTACGCGGCTCAAGGCGCTGGGAATAGATCTCGAGACTCTAAGGAGCAGCGGTCTAATTCACATCGAACAGCTCGACGCCGCTGAACTGTCACCAGGTGAATTCGCGCATCGCGTGCGCGAGTGCGTGGACAAGTCGAATGCCAAGACCGTCATCATCGACAGCATCAACGGCTATCAAGCATCGATGCCGGATGAAAATTCGCTGATCCTTCACATGCATGAGTTGCTTCAATATTTGAACAGGCAAGGCGCCAATACCTTCCTTACCGTTGCACAGCATGGACTTGTCGGCGACATGAAGGCGCCTGTCGACGTGACCTATCTTGCGGACACAGTCATACTGTTGCGCTACTTCGAGGCCGCGGGGAGGGTGCGGCGAGCGGTGTCCGTGATCAAGAAAAGAACTGGGCTGCATGAGGATACAATCCGAGAGTATCGTATCGACAGTTCGGGGCTGACGTTCGGGGATCCTCTGGTCGGGTTCCAGGGTGTGCTTCGCGGCGTTCCCGAATTTGTCACTAGCGCAGAGCCGCTCCTGTCGACTGATGGCGGGGATCGCGGCAATTCCTAACTCCGTAAAGCCGAAAGCATTGATCTATACTCCTGCCGGACGCGATGCCCAGGTGGCGGTATCGCTAATCGACGAAGCCGGCCTATCATCGATCGCGGCTGCCGACCTGAATGTCTTTGCCTCTTTACTTAACGATGAGATCGCGCTTGGCGTGCTGACCGAAGAGGCCGTTCGCTGGAGCGATTTGAAGCCAATTGCTGCCTGGGTCTCCGCCCAGCCAAGCTGGTCCGATCTACCGTTCATCGTGCTCACCACGCGCGGCGGCGGACCTGAACGAAATCCGGCCGCTGCCAGGCTTTCAGAGGTTCTCGGCAACGTCACTTTCCTGGAAAGGCCGTTCCATGCGACCTCCTTCATCAGTATTGCGCGGACCGCGTTAAAAGGGCGCCTGCGCCAATATGAGGCTCAAGCTCAGCTCGAGGCTTTGGGCGAGGGCGAGCGACGGTTGCAGACGGCGCTTGCAGCCGGTCGTCTTGGGGCGTGGGAGCTGGAGCTATCCTCGATGGCCCTGTCTGCCTCGGCCACCTGCAAGGCAGTCTTCGGCCGAAAGCCGGACGATGATGTCACACGCGACGATCTGATCGCAAGCATCCATCCCGACGACCGAGATCTTGTGCTGGCACGCCTGCGCGAGACGATCGATACCGGACGCGACTATTCGATCGAGCACAGGACAATCTGGCCGGATGGTTCACTCCATTGGACGGAGGTCCATGCGCAGCTTTATTCCGACAGATATGGTTCCGCGAGGAAACTCGTCGGGGTCTGTTCCGATACCACCGCCCGCAAGACCATCGAGGAAAATCTGAGACGCCTCAATGAAAACCTCGAAGAGCGTGTGCGGGAACGGACGAGGGAGGTCAACGCCGCTCACCAGACGCTGCTCGAAGAAGTCGCCCAGCGTGAAAAAGCCGAGGAGCAGCTACGCCAATCGCAGAAGATGGAGGCAATCGGTCAGTTGACCGGCGGCGTCGCCCACGATTTCAACAATTTGCTGATGGTCGTTCTTGGAAATCTGGAATTACTCGGCAAGCACGTTGCCGGAGATGCCAAGGCGACGCGTCTGGTTGAGGGGGCAGTGCAGGGTGCGAGGCGCGGAGCGGCTCTGACGCAACGGCTGCTGGCTTTTGCCCGGCAGCAGGATCTGCAGGTCAAGCCTGTCGATCTGGCCGAGCTAGTCTCGGGCATGAACGACCTGCTGCAGCGCTCGGTCGGATCCTCGATCAGCATCGAAACCAATCTGCCGACAAGCCTGCCGCCGGCCCTGGTTGATGCGAACCAGCTCGAATTGGCGCTGCTCAACCTTGCAGTCAATGCCCGTGATGCGATGCCGGATGGCGGGACGTTGGCCATATCGCTGCGCGAGGAAGAGGTTGTCGGCGATGGCGGCGCTCTCGGTAAAGGGGGCTATCTTGTGCTGGCAGTGGCCGACAGCGGCACCGGCATGGACGCGGAAACATTGAAGAAGGCGGTCGATCCGTTTTTCTCGACCAAGGAACTCGGAAAGGGCACAGGCCTCGGCTTATCGATGATCCACGGACTTGCCGTTCAGCTCAATGGCGCACTTCTTCTGACCAGCGAGCTTGGTGTCGGAACGACCGCCGAACTGTGGCTTCCGGCGACCGAACGGCGCCCCGAGCGGCCAGCCGAGGCGGAGCTGCCCGTCCCGCAAGCGGCATCCAGACTGAAGATTCTGCTCGTCGATGACGATGCCTTGATTGCCATGAGTTCGGTCGACATGCTTGAAGATCTCGGCCACGAGGTCGTCGAAGCAAACTCCGGCTCGCAGGCGCTAGAACTGATCAGCAGCGGTCAGCATTTCGACCTTGTCATTACCGACTATTCGATGCCCGGTATGACCGGCGCACAGCTCGCCCAGGCTGCGCGCGACATTCATCCGGAATTGCCGATCGTGCTGGCGACAGGCTACGCCGATCTTCCTGCCGGTACCGATATCGATCTTCCGAGATTGGCAAAGCCCTATGATCAGACTCAGCTCGCCAAGGAAATCGCCAAGGCGATGGCAAGCGAAACGGTTTCGCTTCTTAGATCCGGCATTGACGCAGGTGGTTCAATGCCTCGCCTCTCCAAGGCCAACGATGTCAGCGATGAAATCGGCGATGGCGCCTGTGTCGTCTAGATCGAAGAATGGCAGGGCCGTATCCGTAACGGCATGATCAGCAGCGATGGCGCAGATATGGGGATCGCTCGGCGCCAACGGTTCACGATTGGCGGCCTCCAGGCGGCGGGCCTCGATCTTCGGAATCGCTTCGCGTTTGTAGCCTTCGATCAGCACGAGATCGCAGGGTGCGAGACGGGCGAGGATCTCCTCGAACTCAGGTTCGGGGGCGCCGCGCAGTTCGTGCATGATGGCGTAGCGTGTGCCGGAGACGATGGTGACCTCATGGGCTCCGGCCTGGCGATGGCGGTAACTGTCGGCCCCGACCTTGTCGATGTCGAAATCGTGATGGGCGTGCTTGATCGTCGAAATCTTGTAACCACGGCGGGTGAACTCCGTCACCAGCCGGACGGCGAGACCCGTCTTGCCCGAGTTCTTCCAGCCGGCGATGCCGAAGATTTTCGGTGCGGTCATGCGCGAAGGGCCTCCAGCCAGCGTTCCGCCTCGACGAGATCGTCGGGCGTGTTGATGTTGAAGAAGGGATCGAGCAGGCTGGCGCGGGTCGGATGCAGCGGGAACACGACTTCCGTAACGTCATGCCGCGACAGGAAGTCGCGCACGCGGCGCTTCTCGTCGGTGGCGATCCAGGCTTCGAGATCGGCGGACAGCGTCACCGGCCAAAGCCCGAAGACGGGATGGCTGCGGCCCTCGGAGGCGGCAATGGCGATCTGCGAGGGGTGCTCGACCGCTGCGGCCAGCCGGGCGACCAGATCGGCCGGGAAGAACGGGCAATCGACCGAGACGGTGACGACATGGGTGATCGAGGGCAGGCCGGAGGCATAGACCATGGCCGCATGGATGCCGGCCATCGGCCCGGCCTTGCCGGGAAAAAGGTCCGGAACGACAGGCACGCCCTCGGCGGTGGTATCGGCATTGACCGCAACGAGCAAGGTCTGTTGCGAGAGGCGGGTCAGTGCATGGCGGAGCAGGCTCTCGGCCCCGAGCATTACGCCCGCCTTGTCGTGGCCCATGCGCTGCGAGCGGCCGCCGGCCAACACGACGCCTGCTATGTTAGATCTGTCGAGCGAGAATTCAGTCATCACACTGCCTCAGAATCCTTCCTCAGACCGGCGCGCGCGGCGCGGATTCCTGCGCGATAGGAGACACGCGGCGCTTGGCCTCACGATAGAACGTATAGAGGCCGGAGGCGATGACGATTGCAGCCCCCACGAGCGTCCAGCTGTCAGGCACTTCGGCAAAGAAGAAGAAACCCAGCAGGGAGGAGAAGATCAGGCTGGTATAGCGGAACGGCGCGACGAATGAGATTTCGCCGGTGCGCATGGCGAGGATGACCGACTGGTAGCCGACGAGCACCAATACAGAGGCAAGCAGGAGATGCCCGAGCGCGCTGGCGCTGACCGGCTGCCAGCCGCCGAGCACCGGGATGAGCAGCGCGCCGAAGAAGGAGGCTGACATGGCGGTGATGACGGTTATCATCAGCGAGGGGATTTCCGGACTGATGCTCCGGGTGGCGAGATCACGGCCGGCCGTCGTTAGCACCGCGGCGACGCAGAGCAGGGCGGCGGCGGTGAATCCTTCCGGGCCGGGGCGGATGATGATCATCACGCCGACGAGGCCGACGAGGATCGCCGACCAGCGCCGCCAGCCGACCGGCTCGCTGAAGAAGAGCGCCGCACCGAAGGTGACGACCAGCGGCAGCGATTGCAGGATCGCCGAGGCATTGGCGATCGGCATCATGCCGAGCGCGGTTATATAGGTGACGGCGGAGAGCGTCTCACAGATGATCCTGAAGATGATCATCGGCTGCAGCATGATGCGCCAGGAACGCAGTGCGCCCATTTTCCAGGCGATCAGATAGACGAGCAGGCTGGTGAAAAGGCCGCGCAGGAACATGATTTCGCCGGCGTTCATATAGGCGATCACCGATTTGGATAGAGCGTCGCTCGCGGAAAAGCCGGCCATCGCCATGCTCATATAGATGGCGCCCTGAGTATTGCGTGACCGCGGCATGAACAGATTCCCGTTACCTGTGCGCCCCTTTTAGTCGCGAAGATGCATGAAGGGAATCGGTTGAATGTCACACCAGGCATAAATCGATGATGCGGTGCACAATGGCACTGATGTCAACGTAGGCGTGTGGGTGGAAGTCCAGGCAAATCTCCGTTTTATACGCGGAATTCTGATAGTTCCGACGCCGCAATCAAGGCGTCGACGACGAGGCGCCGTCGCATTGCCGGTTCGGGCCATAGACGTTTTTCTCTTCCTGCGCGGGAAACGGGTGGCTGTATCGCCTGATGTTTGAGCATCTGAGATCTCGCAACAACCCAGGAGAGACCGATATGACACTTCTCAACGACAAGATCGCAATCATCACCGGCGCAAGCTCCGGCATCGGCCGCGCGGCGGCGAAACTCTTTGCGCGGGAAGGCGCCAAGCTCGTGGTTACCGGCCGGCGGCAGGACGCGCTCGATGCCGTCATCGCCGAAATCGAGGCGGAGGGTGGTCAGGCCGTCGCTATATCCGGCGATGTCAGGGACGAGGCTCTGCAGGCAAGGCTCGTCGAGACGGCAGTCTCGCGTTTTGGCCGGCTCGACATCGCCTTCAACAATGCCGGCATCATCGGTGAGATGGGGCCGGTCGCCGGGTTGTCGCTGGAGGGCTGGCGCGAGACGATCGAGACCAATCTCACCGCCGCCTTCCTCGGCGCCAAGCACCAGTCGGCGGCGATGGGAAAAGGTGGCGGATCGCTGATCTTCACCTCGACTTTCGTCGGTCACACCGTCGGCATGCCCGGCATGGCCGCCTATGCGGCGAGCAAGGCGGGTCTGATCGGCTTCGTGCAGGTGCTCGCAGCCGAACTCGGAGCGCAGAAGATCCGCGTCAACGCCCTGCTGCCCGGTGGCACCGATACTCCCGCCAGCATCACCAACGCACCTGATGCCACGCCGGAGGTGCTCGCCTTCGTCGAGGGATTGCATGCGCTGAAACGCATGGCGCAACCCGAAGAGATCGCCAATGCGGCGCTTTTCCTCGCCTCCGACATGTCGAGCTTCGTGACCGGCACGGCAATGCTGGCGGATGGCGGCGTTTCGATCAGCCGGACATAGGGGCAGGAAATAGGGTGTGCTGTGGCAACCAGCCGTGCGCGTCTGGGACCCAGCCACCCGCCCTCGTCCTTCGAGGCTCCGGCCTGCGGCCTGCGCGCCTCAGGATGAAGGGCTGGTCGGTGTGTCTTGCCGCTGCGCTTCCCGTTGAACCAAGCCGCAACCTCTCTCCAGCCTCATCCTGAGGCGCCCCGAAGGGGCCTCGAAGGACGGGGCTGGCCGCTTTGCGCCGATCAGGCGACTTCGCGTATGTCTCTTGCTACCTGGCGGTCGAGATAGGCGACCAGGTCCTCGATAGTGACGAGGGGGAGGTTGTGGCGTTCGGCGAAGAGCGTGAGTTCGGGCAGGCGGGACATGGTTCCGTCGTCGTTGGCGACTTCGCAGATGACGCCGGCCGGGATCCTTCCGGCGAGGCGGGCGAGATCGACGGCGGCTTCGGTGTGGCCGGGGCGGCCGAGGACGCCGCTGGGGTTGGCGCGCAGCGGAAAGATGTGGCCGGGGCGGGCGAATTCGTCAGCCTTTGCGCGATCGTCGACGAGGGCGCGGACGGTGGCGGCGCGGTCCGCCGCAGAGATGCCCGTCGTCGTGCCCTTGAGATAATCGACCGAGACCGTGAAGGCAGTTTTGTGCGATTCCGTGTTGTTGGGCACCATCAGCGGAATATCGAGCGCATCGAGGCGCTGGCCTTCCATGGCGATGCAGACGAGACCGCGGGCGTGGGTCATCATGAAGGCGATTGTTTCCGGGGTGACGGCATCGGCCGCGACCACGATATCGCCTTCGTTTTCCCGGTTCTGGTCGTCGACGACGACGACCATCTTGCCGCTGGCAATGGCTGATATGGCATCTTCAATTGTTGCGATAGTCATGCTGTCTGGCCTTTCAAGGGTTATGTCAGCGGGCTGACATGGTCTGCTCGGCTCAATCCGTGAGCGAGCCTTCTGCCCTTGGGCGAACAAACGTCAGCCGACTCCGGGATGGAGTGCGACTGCCCGTGTTGTCCTCTTCCATCCGGACTATACCGTCGGCTCCGGCATCTCACCGGATCTGCTGACCTTCCAGCAATTCAAAATTCTACAGCGTCCTTTGCGCGTCTGAAAGACGCGCGGCGCTGTACTGCCGGAAGCGCTCGCGGGCTCCAGGATTGCTCCTGATACCGCCGGTGGGGAATTGCACCCCGCCCTGAGAACATTTCAAAGATAGGATCAAAAACAGGCAGATGGCAAGGTCTCTCGACCCGGCAAAAATGCAAAGCTGCCCTAACGCCGATGGACACACTGTTCACACGGAGGCGACGACCGTGTCGCGTTCCGCGCTTCGTTGGTGGTTTGTTGTTCCATACATGTCGTTGTCCCAAAACCGCTGCGCACTTTTGGGCGACCTGCATCAGGACATGATCAGGCCGCCGTCGACATTGATCGTCTGGCCGGTGATATAGGCGGCGTCATCGCTGGCGAGGAAGGTCACCAGGCCGGCGACATCCTCGCCGGAGCCGGCCCGTCTCATCGGGATGCCTTCGACCCATTCCTTCATCAGCTCGCCGGGGGCGTAGTTGCCGAGCAGCTTGCCCCAGGCCTGGTCGTTATAGGCCCACATGTCGGTCTCGATGATACCGGGGCAGAAGGCATTGACGGTGATCTTCTCGGTCGCGACTTCCTTGGCCAGGCTCTGGGTGATGCCGACGACGCCCATTTTCGAAGCGGCATAATGCGGCGTGAAGATGAAGCCGTCGCGGGCCTGGCCGGAGGCAGTATTGATGATGCGGCCGCCGCGCTTCTGCTTGCGCATTCTTGATATCGCCTCCTGGGCGCAGAGGAAGACGCCCTTGGTATTGACGGCCATGACCTTGTCCCACTCGTTTTCGGTCAGGTCCTCGATGCGGGCGATGGTGATGACGCCGGCGTTCTGGATCGAGACGTCGACCGAGCCGAACTCCTTTTCGGCGGCATCGTAGAGGGCGGTGACGCTCGCCTTATCGGTGACGTCGCCGGTGAAGGAGATCGCCTTGCCGCCTTCGGCCCGGATTCCATCGGCAACGCCGTGGACCAGATCCTCATTGGCCGAGACGACAAGATTAGCGCCTTCGCGCGCAAAGCGCCTGGCGATCGCCGCGCCGATGCCGCGGCTGCCTCCGGTAATGACGACAGTCTTTTGCTCAAAGCGTTTCATGCTCTTTCCTTCCCGGTATCCGTCGATAAACAGCAAATCTCGGCGCGATCTACCCTGCGATCATTATTTGAGTTCAAGCGGGTGCCCGAGATAATCCCGGAGAATTCGGGCAGTCTTGAGCACCGATGACGACGCCCGAGCCCTCCGCCCGTTCATTCGGCGTGAGGGCGGGCAAGACGACGATATCGCACGCCGTCTTGCCCGTTGGTCCCTTCAGCGCCTCGATCTCAGCCAGGGAGGGAGCGAGACCGTTCATTTTTCCAGTTGTCACCAGCAGCAGAAACCGCCGTCGACGAGAAGATCGACGCCGGTCACGAAACTTGCTGCATTCGACAGCAGGAACACCGCCGGACCTACCATCTCGTCCACCGTTGCCATGCGTTGCATCGGCGTCTGCTCTTCGAAGAGCTTGGTCTGGTGGACCATCTCCGGACGGGTGTTCATGGGCGTTGCCGTGTATCCCGGGGAGATGGTGTTGACGCGAATGCCGCGGTCGACCCATTCCATCGCCATGGACTTCGACATATGGATCACGCCCGCCTTGGAGGCGTTATAGTGCGCTTGGCTCAGTCCCCGGTTCACGATCACGCCGGACATGGAAGCGATGTTGACGATGGAGCCGCGTCCATTCTTCAGCATGGCGCGAGCCTCGGCCTGGCACGAAAGAAAGACGCCTTTCAGGTTGATATCCATCAACGTCTGATATTGGTCCTCCTCCATCTCTTCCGCCGCGTTCGCGTTAGCGATGCCTGCCGCGTTGACTGCAAGTGTCAATGGGCCGAGATCGGCCTCGGTACGTGCTATTGCCTCTCCAAGGGAAGACTTGCTCGTGACATCCGCCGCGATCTGGATCGAGCGGCGGCCGGCGGCGCGAATATGTTCAGCCGTCTTGGCCAACCCGTCGTCGGTTCGGCGGTCAAGCAACGCCACGTCGGCCCCGCATTGCGCAAGGCCGATGGCAATGCGCTGCCCAATGCCGCTTCCGGCTCCGGTAACGATGGCAACCTGGCCGCCAAGATCGAAAAGCTTCGGGGCGTTCAGAGTGATGTCGGACACCGCTCTTCCTTTCTCTTTCTGTTTAGATGGTGGCTAGCTCCATGACCGAAACGTCATTTGCCTGGTCACGATTGAGAATGCCTGCCTGTTTGCCTTGCGCAAGCACGAGAATGCGATTGGAGACTCCGAGAACTTCCTCAAGGTCCGAGCTTACGACGATGACCGCCACGCCCCGTTTTGCAAGATTGACGATGATGTCGTAGATGCCCGCTCGGGCCCCGACGTCGATGCCCCTCGTCGGTTCGTCGAGTACGACGACCTTAGGATCGCGCATCAGCCATTTCGCGATGACGACCTTCTGCTGGTTGCCGCCGGACAGGTCCGAGGCATATTGCTCCGCACGGCCTTTCACGCCGAACTTGGCAACTGCCTTCTCTGCAAACGAGCGCTTGACGCTCGGCGTAATCCAACGCCCGCCCAGCTTGTCGAGATTGGCGTAGATAATGTTCTCGCCGATCCGGTGCCCGACAACCAGGCCTTGCTCCTTGCGGTCTTCCGGGACCATCACGATGCCCTTGGCGATCGCATCCGCCGGATCGCGCAGCCTGAGTTCTTCGCCTTCCAGCTTGATCGAACCTGCACTGATTGGGTCCGCGCCCGAAATCGCGCGGACAAGTTCGGTGCGGCCGGCGCCAACCAGTCCGGCGACTCCGAGAATTTCCCCGGCGCGCACATCGAAGGTAACGTTACGGAACGAGTTGTCCGGCGAGCACAGCCCCGACACCTGGAGTACTGGATGGTCAGTCGGAACCGGCAGGGCAGGGAACAAGCGGTCAAGCGGGCGTCCGACCATGCTCTCGACGATCGTTCGCACCGGTGTCGCGCTGTCGGAGAATTCCTGCACGCGCTCGCCATCGCGAAGAACGACGATCCGGTCGGTTATTCGCTTGATCTCTTCCATGCGGTGGGAAATGTAGACGATGCCGACGCCCTCCGACCGAAGCTTTCTAACCTGTTCGAAAAGAGCTTCCGTCTCCGCGCCGCCAAGGGCGGCCGTCGGCTCATCGAGGATCAGGAGCTTTGCGTTGAGAGCCAGCGCCTTGGCGATCTCGATGAGTTGCTGATTTGCTGTGGAAAGGCCGGCGACCGTCCGCGTTGCTGGGATGTGAAGGTTCAAGCGAGCGAGCTGGTCCTGGGCCCGGCGAACCATCTGGGCGCGGTCGACGACGCCATTCTTCATCGGCCAACGTCCGATGAAGACGTTTTCCGCGATCGACAGCTGCGGCAGAAGCTGCAGCTCCTGATGGATCAGGACAACGCCCTTGTCGATCGCTTCCCTTGGGGTGGCCGGGGCATAAGGCTGCCCCAGCCATGTCATTGATCCTTCGGACGGCGTGCGTGACCCGGCGATAATGCCCGATAGCGTTGACTTGCCTGCGCCGTTTTCACCGAGAAGTGCAACCACTTCGCCGGGATAAACGTCCAAGCTGACATTCTTCAGAACCTGGAGCGGCCCATACCATTTGGATATGCCCCTCAGGGAAAGAACTGGATCAGTCACGGCACACCTCCTCAAGACCTCAACTTCATCACGGATGGTTGGCGATGAAGCCTGCGACGTTTTCCTTGGTTGTCAGCGTGGCATCCAGGAGCTGGACCGGTGGCACCTTTTCTCCGGCGACAAGCTTGGCGGCGTTTTCAACCGCTTCGCGGCCCATCTTCTGCGTCTGCTGGGTCGCCGTTACGTTGAAGACGCCCTTGCTGAGCGCTTCGAGAGCTGCGGTGTCACCATCGAAGCCGCCAACCACGATCTTCTGGGAAGGGTTGGCGACCTTGATCGCCTGCGCGGCGCCAAGGGCGAGGCCGTCGGCCTGGGCGAACACGATCGAAACGTCCGGATTTGCCTGCAGCATATTCTGCATGATCTGGAATCCTTCGTCCTGGCTCCAGATGTTCGAGAACTGCTCGGCGACAACCTTGACGTCCGGATATGCCTTGAGAGATTCAGCGCAACCCTTCGAACGATCGACTTCCGGCGTTGTGCCCTTCTGACCGTGGATGATGACCATCTTCCCCTTGCCGCCGGCTTCCTTCAGGATGTAGTCGCACACGGCCTTGGCAGACGCGACGGAATCCGTTGCAAGGAAGGTATCGCCGGGTGCTCCCTCGGCGTTGCGGTCAACGTTCACGACCGGAATACCAGCGCTCTTCGCGAGCTTGACCGGAACGGTCGCAGCTGCCGCACCTGCCGGAATGTAGATCAGCGCGTCGATCTTCTGGGTCAGGAGGTCCTGGATCTGATTGACCTGCGTCGGCCCGTCGCCCTTTGCGTCGACCGTGATGACTTCGATGCCGCGCTTCTTGGCTTCGGCTTCGACGGATTGTTTGATCTGGTTGAAGAAGTTTGCCTGAAGGTTGGCAACGGCCAAGCCGAGCTTCTTCAGTTCCGCCGCGTGTACTGGGCCGAGCATGAGACCGAGCAGTGCAGCAGACGCGAGCATGGTGCGCGCAATTTTCATTGTATTTCCTCCGTTGTTAGATGGAACCCTCGGGTATGTCCTCCCCCTCGGGGTATTGATCCGACCCAAATTTTTGGAGCGGAATTCTGGGTGCGCCAACCCGGCGAACCCCGCTCGTCAGGCGCGACGCCGACGAATGGTCTCCGCGCCGACCGCGAGCACGATGACGATGCCGATGATCACTTGCTGCAGGAACGGTGAGACGTTGAGAAGGTTGAGACCGTTGCGAAGGACGCCGATGATAAGAACGCCGATCAGCGTTCCACCGATGCCGCCCGCACCGCCAGAGAGCGAAGTCCCGCCGATGACGACCGCGGCAATGGTGTCCAACTCATACCCCAGACCACTGGACGGCTGGACGGAATCCAGCCGCGCGGCGAGCACGATGCCTGCGAGCCCCGCAAGGACTGAACTTGCGACGTAGACGCCAATCGTCACGAGCGGGACGTTGATACCCGCCAGCCGAGCGACTTCCGGATTTCCTCCCACCGCGTAGAGCATGCGACCTTCAGACCGGAAGTGCAGGAAAAGCCACGCGGCAAGAACAACCGCAAGCATGAGAAACACAGTGGCTGTCAACACGCCGAAATGGCGATCGATTGCCAGCATCATGAACCAGTCGGGGAATCCGACGATCTGCTGGCCGTCCGTGATCATATTTGCGACGCCGCGAGCCGCGGACATCATCGCAAGAGTGGCGATAAACGCTGGAACCCTGAACTGCGTCACCAGAAGTCCGACGATCAGCCCCGAAACGCCCGATGCGACCAGAGCAAAAGCGATCCCGACCGGCAGCGGTAGGCCGGCGACATTCGCAGTCCAGCCCATGACCATCATCGCAAGAGCAAGTGCCGAGCCGACGGAGAGATCGATGCCGCCGATCAGAATGACAAAGGTCATACCGACGGCCATGATGCCGAGAACAGTGATCTGATCGAGGATGTTGAGGCCGTTCCGAACCGAAAGAAACGTGTCGGTGCTAAGGCTCAGAAAGACGCAAAGCGCGAGCAGCCCCACAAGTGGGCCGGTGGCGCCCTTGAGCTTGCTCAACCAGGCGCCGGACGAGAGCCCGTGTTCATTGATATCGAGCGCCACCATTGTTCCTCCCTATGCCTAGGCTATTCGCTAAATCACGCCGCGAATAAATATTCACCGATGCTGGAAAATTCATTAACAAGTTGCCTCCGAGCTGTCAATAGGATTTTCTGGACTTGCAACTGCCGGCACACTGCTTAAAGGGCTTGACTAATCGGCGCCGTGTGCAAAAATATTGATAACTGAATATTTATGCATGAGAGGAATCCATGAATACGACAGAACTCGAGCGGGTCGCTCGCGAGATCCGATTGCGCGATCTCCAGGCGGTTTTCGAAGCGGGCGCCGGCCATATAGGCGGGGAAATGTCGGTTATCGACATTTTGACTGCCCTCTATTTTCGCGTGCTGAATGTTTGGCCCGATCAGCCGAAGCACCCCGACCGCGATAGGTTCGTTCTGTCAAAGGGACATACTGCATGCGCTCTGTATGTGACGCTCGCAAAACGCGGCTTCATCCCGGAGGAAGAGATTTCCACCTTCTTGCAGCCGCATTCGAGGCTGAACGGGCATCCAAATTGCAACAAGGTTCCTGGCGTCGAAACGAATACCGGGCCGCTCGGGCACGGTCTTCCAGTCGCAATAGGAATGGCGAAAGCCGCCAAACTCTCGGGCGCGAAATATCACACCTACGTCGTCACCGGCGACGGTGAGATGCAGGAGGGCTCCAACTGGGAAGCGATCATGGCGGCCGCGCAGTTCAAGCTCGATAACTTGACGCTGGTCATCGACCACAACAGGTTCCAGCAGGGCGCCGCCCTGGCGGAAACCAACGATCTCGCCCCGCTTCGTCCGAAGCTTGAAGCTTTCGATTGGGAAGTCACCGAGATCAATGGGAACAATATGAGCGAAGTGGTTTCAGCCCTCGAACACCGGGGATCGAGACCGCATTGCATCGTGGCCCATACCAACAAGGGGCATGGAATCTCGTTCATGCAAGACCGAGTCGACTGGCACCACAAGGTACCGAGCAAGGAACAATACGAAATCGCATTGGCAGAATTGTCGGAGGCACAGTAATGAACGCGCCAATAAACGCACCCAAGCTCTACGATTGCCGCGACGCATTCGCCTCTACGCTTGAGCGGCTGGCAGCCGAAAACGAAATGATCGTTGCCGTCTGCAACGACTCCGTCGGCTCCTCCAAGCTCGGCGGCTTTAAGGCGAAGTTTGGAGAGCGCCTGGTCAATGTCGGTATCGCCGAGCAGAACATGGTGGGGGTTGGAGCAGGCCTCGCCAACGGCGGACGCCTTCCGTTCGTGTGCGCTGCCGCTCCGTTTCTCACGGGACGGTCGCTGGAGCAGATCAAAGCCGATATTTCGTATTCGAATGCCAACGTCAAGCTGGTCGGCATTTCTTCTGGAATGGCCTATGGCGAACTCGGCCCGACCCATCACTCTATCGAGGACTTCGCCTGGACGCGGGTTCTGCCTAATCTTCCGGTCATTGCGCCTTGTGACCGGATCGAAACAGCTGCTGCGGTTGAGTGGGCCGCGACCTACAACGGTCCCTGCTTTCTGCGTCTGTCTCGCGTAGGGGTGCCGGATCTCCTTCCGGAGGGTCACAAGTTCGAACTTGGCAAGGCAAACCTCCTTCGCCAGGGGTCCGACGTCACCCTTATCGCAAACGGTACTTTGACCCATCGAATTCTGAAGGCTGCCGAGATCCTCGCAGAACGCGGCATCAACGCCAGAGTGCTCAACCTTGCAACGGTTCGTCCCATCGACGAGGACGCCATCATCGCTGCAGCGAAGGAAACCGGAGCGATCGTCACAGCCGAAGAACATTCTATTTTTGGCGGTCTCGGTTCCGCGGTCGCCGAAGTGGTGGTCGACAATGCTCCAGTCCCGATGAAACGTCTCGGCGTTCCCGGCGTCTACGCTCCGACCGGTTCGGCAGAGTTCCTGCTCGACGAATTCGGGATGGCGCCGTCCGCGATCGCCGACGCCGCGCAGTCGCTGATCAGGCGCAAGTAACTGGGATTACGTATCGGCCGGGACGCCTATTTGTCATCCCGGCTGCCGTCTGATCTGGGGAGGATAGAATGCGGGCAATTCTGGCAATTGACCAGGGCACGACCAATTCAAAGGCCGTTCTCGTTTCCGAAAAGGGAGAAATTGTCGGCAGAGGTTCGGCTGCTGTCGGCATCACCTATCCGAGGCCAGGCTGGGTCGAACAAGACCCACGCCGGCTCTACGCATCCGTCTGCGAGGCGATCGACGTCTGCCTGAAGGCCGCCCCCGACGTGGTTATCGAGGCCGTGGCGATTTCCAATCAGCGCGAGTCGGTCACTGCCTGGGACGCCGAAACGGGAGAAGCACTTGGACCGGTGGTGAGTTGGCAGTGCCGTCGAACGGCACAGGATTGCGAACGTCTCATTGTCGAAGGCCACCTTCACCGTGTGCAGGCGCTCACAGGCCTGCCGCTGGATCCGATGTTCCCGGGTTCGAAATTCCGATGGCTGCTCGACCGTATTCCAGCCGGGCGATCAGTGCGGCTGGGAACGGTCGACAGTTGGCTCGTGCACTGCCTGACGGGTGGGCGCCGGCATGTCTGCGATGCTTCCAATGCCGCCAGGAGCCAGTTGTTCGATCTCCAGGAGCAGAGATGGAGCGAGGAACTCGGCGAGATTTTCGACGTCGATATCGCGCTCCTTCCCGAGGTGCTCGACAGCTCTGCCGATTTCGGCGCGACGCAAGGATTGTCGGGCGTGCCTGATGGAACTCCAATAATGGCCGCGATCGGAGACAGTCATGCAGCGTTGTTCGGTCATGGAGCTTTCAAGCCGGGTGATGGCAAGGTAACCTTCGGTACCGGCTCTTCGGTGATGACGACGCTTTCGCGATTCATTCCCCCACGCAACGGGGTCACAACCACCGTCGCATGGCGTATCAAGGGAAGGCCGACTTTCGCTTTCGAAGGCAATATTCTCGTTTGCGCCGCCAGTCTCCCCTGGATGGCAGGCATTCTCGGCCTTTCGGACGTCGCGGCCCTTGTCGAACTTGCGGCGAGCGCCGAACCGGGCGGACCGGGCTTCGTGCCGGCATTCGTGGGACTGGGCGCACCCTATTGGAACTCCGGCGCCCGTGCCCTGTTCTCCCAGATCAACTTCAATACGACACGTGCGCAAATGGCGCGGTCGGTAACCGATTCTATTGCCCTCCAGGTGCACGACGTGATCGCCGCCATGCGGGCACAAAGCGGCGGCGAGCTCGGGGCGCTCTATGTAGACGGCGGACCGAGTCAAAACCGATTCCTGATGCAGAGTGTCGCCAACCTCATCGAACATCCCGTGATCCAATGCGAAGCACCCGAGGCGTCGGCCTTGGGGGCCGCATATCTCGCGGGTCTCTCACTTGGCCTGTGGAGCGATCTTCAGGCTATCGCAGAGCTCCCCCGGAGCTCACATATCATTGACCCGGAACCCGTGGATCGAGCGGTGCTTCTGAATACCTGGAATGATGCGCTTGCCCGCTCGACGTTACGCGAAACAACGGCTAATGATGAATAAAAATTCACCCTAGGATTAGCGATGACTCGCCTCAATGAACTCCGCCTCATCTCAAGGGTCGCCCAGATGTACCACTTGGAGGGACGGCGACAGGCGGAGATCGCACAGCACCTTCGCCTGTCGCAGGCGACGGTGTCGCGCATGCTCAAGCGTGCCGAGGCTGAAGATATCGTGCGAACCAGCGTGACGCCCCCCGTTGGCACCTACAGCGAGCTTGAGGGCGCCCTTCGCGAGAAATACGATTTGCCGGAGGCGGTCGTCGTGGAGTGCACGGAAGATCGGGACGGAGCCATCATGGCCCGTATCGGAGAGGCAGCGGCTCATCTCCTCGAGGTGACGCTTGCGCCAGGGGAAATCATCGGCGTTTCGAGTTGGAGCCAGACCATCTCCAAGATGGTCGAGAACATTCATCCCCTGAAGAGCGCTCAGGCGAAGTACGTCGTCCAGACCCTTGGAGGCATGGGCGATCCTTCAGTGCAGACGCATGCGACGCAGCTTACCACGCGGCTTGCTCGGCTGACTGGCGCTGAGCCAAAACTGCTCGCTGTGCAGGGTGTTACGACGTCCAGAGAGGCAAAATTTCTTATGCAGGCCGATCCATACGTGCGGGAGACGATGGACCTCTTCGGCAGCATAACGCTTGCGATTGTCGGAATCGGAGCAGTCGAACCGTCCGAACTTCTTGCACGGTCCGGCAACATCTTTTCATCTCGCGAACTGTCTGATCTCGCGGAAGCTGGAGCTGTCGGCGACATCTCGCTTCGCTTCTTCGATAAAAACGGCAAGCCGGTCAAGACGCCCCTGGACGACCGGGTCATAGGGCTTCCACTCGAGGATCTCGAACGGGTGGACCGGGTCATTGCTCTTGCCGGCGGGTCCAAAAAGACTGACGCTATCGCAGGCGCGCTCCGCGTGGGCGTCATCGACATGCTTGTTACGGACAAGTTTACCGCGCAGCGATTGATCGACTGACGGGGCAGGGTGGGGCGCCCGCCTCGTCCCTCGAGGCTTCGCCCTATGGGCTACGCGCCTCCGGATAGGCTCTCTTGGGTCAATGCGCCGTCCCATCCACAATCACATGATCGTGGTCCATCGAGCATTTCTCCACCCGGGCCTCGACCCTGTAGATCTTGCGCAGCATCTCGGCAGTGACGACATCTCTTGGGGCGCCGCAGGCGTGCATGCGGCCGTTGGCGATGATGAGTACTTTGTCGGCGAAGCGGAGCGCCTGGTTGAGGTCGTGGAGGGCGATCAGGACGATCATGCCCTTGGCGCGGGCCTGGCGGCGCATGAAATCGAGAACTTCGACCTGGCGGTGAAGGTCGAGCGCGCTGGTCGGTTCGTCCATCAGCATGATCTCAGGTTCGCGCACTAGAGCCTGGGCGATGGAGACGAGCTGGCGCTGGCCGCCGGAGAGCGCGCCGAGATCGCGGAAGGCGATGGCGGTGATATCAAGCGCCTTCATGATCTCGTCGATGAAACGTAGGTCGTTGTCGCTTACGGCCCAGGACTGGCCCTGCTTGCGGGCAAGCAGGATGGATTCGTAGACCGTCAGCACCGCGTTGGCCGTAGTATCCTGCGGCATGTAGCTGATGGCGTTTCTTGTCTTCGAGCCTTCGACGATGACATGGCCCGGTCCCTTGAGCAGGCCGGTGATGCGCTTGAAGAGGGTCGACTTGCCGGCGGCGTTCGGGCCGATCACCGCGACGACCTCGCCCGATTTCATCACCGGCGTCGTCACGTCTTCGACGAAGAGCTTGCGGCCATGATAGGCGCCGACCGACTGCAACTGAAGCGCTACCACGACCGGCTCCTGTTCGAGAGGATGAGCGAGAAGAAGAAGGGTACCCCGACCAGCGCGGTGATGATGCCGATCGGGAAGACGACGCCTGGAATGATCGACTTCGAGACGATCGAGGTCAGCGACAAGAGCAGCGCGCCCGACAGGATCGAGCCCGGCAGGAAGAAGCGCTGATCCTCGCCGAGGATCATGCGGGCGATATGCGGCCCGACGAGGCCGACGAAACCGATCGTTCCGACGAAGCTGACGGGGACTGCGGCAAGCAGCGAGACCACGAGCATGGTCTCCAGCCGGATGCGGCGGACATTGACGCCGAAGCTTGCGGCCTTGTCCTCGCCGAGGCGGATCGCCGTCAACGCCCAGGCATTGCGGGCAAAGAGCGGCAGCGCGATCAGCAGCACCGTAAGCGTCACCCAGATCTTCGGCCAGGTGGCCTTGGTGAGGCTGCCCATCGTCCAGAAGACGACAGCCGACAGCGCCTGTTCGGAGGCGAGATATTGCAGGAAGGCGAGCAACGCATTGAAGGTGAAGACCAGCGCGATACCGAGCAGCACCACCGTCTGCACCGAGACGCCGCGGGCCTGCGAGACGAAATGGATGAAGAGCGTGGCGATCAGCGCCATGATGAAGGCATTGACCGGCACCAGCAGGCCGGCGGCGACCGGCAGCAGTGGAACGCTGGTGACGATCGCAAGGGCTGCGCCGAAGCTCGCCGCGGCCGAAATGCCGAGCGTGAAGGGGCTGGCGAGCGGATTGGCGAGGATCGTCTGCATCTGCGCGCCGGCGACGGAGAGCGAGGCGCCGACCACGATCGCCATCACGGCAACCGGCATGCGGATGCCCCATACGACGGCGCGCACCTGGTCCGACACGGAGGAGGGGTTGAGAAGGGCGGAAACGACCTCACCGAGGCTGTAACGGGCCGGGCCCCAGGCGAGATCGACGGCAAAGGACAGGAAGAGCGCGGTCGTCATAATGGCAAGGATCAGCAGCTTGCGCCGGGCGAGGGCGCGGTAGCGCTCCCTCCCGGCTTCGGCTTCGATCGATATGGCGGCGATCTCGACCATTTCGGATTACCGACCCGCCTTGGCGTCCACCCAGTAACCCGGCTGGTAGGCGACGGGCAGGAATTTTTCGTGGAATTCCTTGAAGGTGGCATCGGGATCGAGGTCGGCAAAGAGGTTGGGATGGAACCATTTGGCCAGCTGCTGGACGGCGACGAACTGGTAGGGGCTCGTATAGAACTGGTGCCAGATCGCATGGACATTGCCGCCGGCAACCGCCCTGGAGCCGGTGAAGGCCGGGTTTTCCATCAGCGTGTTCAGCGCCTTGCGGCTGTCGTCGAAGGTGGCGGCCGCATTCGGGCCGACATTCACGAAGTCCTTGGCATTCTTGGTCTGGCTCCAGTTGGAGCCGGTGACGACGATGACGTCAGGATTGGAGGCAACAACCTGCTCGGCATTGATCGAGCCGGTATAGCCCGGCAGGAAATCGGAGCCGAGATTGTGGCCGCCGGCCCAATCGACCATCAGGCCGAAATTGTCGGGACCGAAGGTACCGCAGCATTCGACGAGGCCTGCGGCGCGGTACATGAAGACATTCGGCTTCGGAGGATTGGCGGCCTTGAGCTTGTCGGTGACGCGGGCCATCTGCTCTTTCCAGAAGCTGGCGACGGCCTCGGCGCGGTCCTCATGACCGAAGATCTGGCCGAGGATCTTCAGGCTCGGCTCGGTGTTGGCGAGAATGTGCTCGCGGAAATCGATGTAGACGATCTTCACGCCGATGCCGGCGAGCATGTCCTCGAGCTTCACCTCGTCGGCGGCCGTCTTGTTGCCGATCGGCAGCAGCAGCACGTCGGGATCCAGCTTGACGACTGTTTCGGTCTGCAGCGTGCCGTCGGTCAGGTTGCCGAGGAAGGGCAGGTCCTTGCCCTTCGGAAACTTCTCGACATAGGCGTTGAAGCCGTCCTTGTCGGTGGTCCAGAGATCGTTGCGCCAACCGACGATCTTGGCGAAGGGATCTTCCTTCTCGATCGGCGCGATTGCATAGAGCATGCGGCCTTCCCCAAGGATCACACGCTCGACCGGCTTGTCGAAGGTCACCTCACGGCCTGCCACGTCCTTGATGGTGAAGGACTGCGCCCAAGCCGAAAGCGGCATGAAGCCGGCAATCGCAGCTGCGGAGACTGCGAGCATTTTTACGAAATTCATCTGGAAATTCCCCCGATGTCTGAATAATGTCCGCAGGCATATGAAATATGACTTTGTGAATCAAGTTTTATGTTTTAGAGCGTTTCCAAAGTGATCCAAAGCCGGGATGCCCAAGATGAATTCCATGAATACGAACTACTCGATCCGCGACGAAATTCGCGACTTCTGGTCGGAAAGGGCGGCGACCTTCGACCAGAGCGTCGGCCATGAAATCTTTTCGGAAGCGGAGCGCAAAGGCTGGCAGCGGCTGATCAGAAAACATCTCGGCGAAGGGAAGGGGCGCGCGGCCCTCGATCTCGCCTGCGGCACCGCCGTCATCTCGCATCTGATGCATGATGCCGGCTTTGCGGTCACGGGGCTCGACTGGTCGGATGCGATGCTCGCGCAGGCGCGCGCCAAGGCGAAGAAGCGCGGCACCGATATCCGCTTCGTTTCCGGCGACGCCGAAAACACGATGGAGCCCAAGAACAGCTACGACGTCATCACCAACCGGCATCTCGTCTGGACACTGGTGGACCCGGCGTCGGCCTTCAAGGAATGGTTCTCGGTGCTGAAGCCGGGCGGCAAAGTGCTGATCCTCGACGGCAACATGGGTAGGGAGACCTGGGTCAAGGGCCTGCAGAAGCTATGGTCGAAGGTAACAGGCAAACCGCCGGCAAGCCACATGTCGCCAGAGATGTTGGCGCGCCACCAGAAGATCCGCTCACGCGTGCATTTCGCAAATGAGATGCCGGCCGAAGCGGTGGTCGATCTTCTGCAGAAGGCCGGCTTTACGGAAATCGTGGTCGACCGCAAGCTTAGCGATATCCACTGGGCGCAGGCTCGAAAGATGCCGTTTCTGCGCGGGCTTGAGCGGATGGTGCAGGAGCGGTTTGCGATTTGTGCGCGTAAGCCTGGGTGATGGGGTTGGCGCGGCGGTGCCACTTGCTCCCTCTTCTCCCCGCTGGGGAGAAGAGAAGATGGAGTCTGCCGCACCCTATCCCGGCCCTTCGCATGGCTCAGGGCGTTCGAAGCTGCAATCGATTCACTGGATCGATTGCTCCCGCTTGCGGGACCGCTTCTCACCCACCAGTAACACTCATATGCCTGGCCACGGCAGGGCGATTATGCTTGCGGTCGATGATGAAGTCGTGGCCTTTGGGTTTGCGGGTGATGGCCTCGTCGATGGCGGCGTGGAGGAGGGCGTCGTCTTCGGTGGCGCGGAGTGCGGCGCGGAGATCGGCGGCGTCGTTCTGGCCGAGGCACATGTAGAGCGTGCCGGTGCAGGTGAGGCGCACGCGGTTGCAGCTTTCGCAGAAATTATGGGTCATCGGCGTGATGAAGCCAAGGCGGCCGCCGGTTTCTTCGACCCTGACGTAACGCGCCGGGCCGCCGGTCTGGTAATCGATGTCCGCAAGGGTGAACTGCTCTTCGAGATCGGCGCGCAGCTTTGAAAGCGGCAGATACTGGTCGGTGCGATCTTCTTCGATCTCGCCCATCGGCATGGTTTCGATGACGGTGAGATCCATGCCGCGGCCATGGGCGAAGCGCAGCAGCTCCGGCATCTCGGCATCATTGAAATCCTTCAGCGCCACGGCGTTGAGCTTGATTTTCAGACCGGCTTTCTGAGCCGCGTCGATGCCTTCCATGACTTTGGCGAAGTCTCCCCAGCGGGTGATCTTGCGGAACTTGTCGGGGTCGAGCGTATCCACCGAGACGTTGATGCGGCGCACGCCGCAATCATAGAGCTCCTCGGCATGGCGGGAAAGCTGAGAGCCGTTGGTGGTCAGCGTCAATTCGTCGAGGCCGGAGCCGATCTTCTGGCCGAGCTGACGCACCAGATACATAATGTTCTTGCGCACCAAGGGCTCGCCGCCGGTCAGCCTGATCTTGCTGACACCCCTGGCGATGAAGGCGGAACAGAGCCGGTCGAGTTCTTCCAGCGTCAAGAGATCCTTCTTCGGCAGGAAGGTCATGTTCTCCGCCATGCAATAGGTGCAGCGGAAATCGCAGCGGTCGGTGACGGAGACGCGAAGATAGGTGACCGCCCGCCCGAAGGGGTCGATCATCGGATGTGCATCCGCCACCAGCGGCGATGCAGTGCCTATCGTTCCGACTCTGGTGTTCACCTGTATCTCCGTACTCTCATCAATGTGGGCATATGCTATTGTCGCGTCAAGGGAAACAGCCCGCGTGAGCATGCCAATTTCAGCTTGCGCTTAAAAAGATCAGCGCCTACTCCTCGCATGAGAAGAGGACAAAATGATGAGCGATATCTGGCCGAGCGAACTTCGCGTCTCGAAAGACAGGCAGCGGCTGGTGGTGACCTTCAACGACGGCCAGAGCTTCGACCTGTCGGCCGAGCTGTTGCGTGTGCTGTCGCCGTCGGCCGAGGTGCAGGGCCACGGGCCGGGGCAGAAGGTGACGGTGCCCGGCAAACGCAATGTTGCGATTATCTCGATGATGCCGACCGGCAATTATGCGGTTCGGATCGGCTTCGACGACATGCATGATACCGGCATCTACACCTGGACCTATCTGCGCGAACTGGGTGAACGGGGCGCTGAGCTGTTTTCCGCCTATGAGGCCGAGCTGAGCGAAAAGGGCATGAACCGCGACACGGCGGAGAAGCCACGCTGACGCTTACGAGAGCGCCGCTATCAGTTTCAATAGACCCATAATTCCAGCCATCGGGGGCCATATGGCGAAAACGAACGGAAAGAACTGGCTGCGCGCCAAGGGCAGCGCCAGCGGCAACAAGGTGACCTTCCTCGAACTGTTCTTCGACCTGGTCTTCGTCTTTTCGATTTCGCAGCTTTCGCATGCGCTCGCCGCCCACTACACGCCGCTCGGTGCCGCCGAAGCGGCGCTGATGACCTTCGCCGTCTGGTGGGTGTGGATATTCACCACCTGGGTGACGAACTGGCTCGATCCGGACAAGATGCCGGTGCGCGGGATGCTGGTGGCGCTGATGATGCTCGGGCTGCTGCTGTCTGCCTCCATCCCCGAGGCTTTCGGCGACAAGGGGCTGCTGTTTGCCGGCGCCTATGTGGCGATGCAGGTCGGGCGCTCGCTGTTTGCCACCTATGCGATGACGCGCGTCGACCGCGCCAATACGCTGAATTTCGTGCGCATCACCGCCTGGCTCGTGGCAGCGGGCGTCTTCTGGATCGCCGGCGGGCTGCTCGAGCACGAAGCCCGGCTGATCGCCTGGGTGATAGCGCTTGCGATCGAATATGCCGGGCCGGCCGCGGGTTTTGCGGTGCCGGGGCTCGGCCGCTCGACGGCGCGGGACTGGGACGTTTCCGGCGCGCACATGGCGGAGCGCTGTGCACTTTTCGTGATCATCTGCCTCGGCGAAGCGATCCTCGTTTCCGGCCGCACATTTTCGGAGCTGCCGTTCTCCGGGCTGACGAGCATCGTCTTCGTCACCGCCTTCATTGGCACGGTCGCCATGTGGTGGCTCTACTTCCGCTTCGGCCATGGACGCGCCGCCCACCGCATCGAGCATGAAGAGACGCCGGGAAGCTTGGCGCGGCAGGCCTTCACCTATGGTCATATCCCAATTCTTGCCGGCATCATCGTCCATGCGGTTGCGGTCGAGTTCATGTTCTCGCATCCGCACGAGACGGGCAATCTCGGCATCGCCGCGGCGGTGCTCGGCGGCTCCGGCCTGTTCCTGATCGGCAATCTCTGGTTCAAGGGCGCGACCAGCGGGCGGATGCCGCTGTCGCATCTTGCCGGCCTGGTGTTTTTGATCCTGCTTGCCTTTGTCGCGCCCTTCATCGAGGTCTATCTGATGGGCATTCTGGCGACGCTGGTGCTGATCATCGTCGCCGCCTGGGAATATCGCTCGCTGACGGGTACGGAGGCGGCGCCGACGCTGCACTAGCGTCGTCTGGCGCCGAGGCATAAGCTCACGTAACCGACAGAAACTCCTGTGGCGTAACGGCAAGCCCCTCCAGCCATCGATCGCCGCGCTGATAGAGCGCCTCCACCTGCTTACCCTTCAGACTCGGCATGTCGCGCTTTACGCGATAGCCGATCTGCTCCTGCATATAGGCGAGATGCCGGTATCCTTCCGGAAATGCCTGCAAAGACCCCTGGTCGAGCTCGGGTACGTCAGCCGGCGAAACGGGGTCGATCCTGTCTTTCTCGTAGATCGGTTGCCGGATCACGATCGCCCAGCGGTCGTTTCTTTTTTCAAGGAAATCGTAGAAACGGCCGGTGCAGACGACGTCGCAAAGGCAGCCGTTAATCGATGCCCGCTGGGAGATCGTCATCTTGGTCTGAGCGATCGCCCGATGCGCTCTGATGTCGATCGAACTGCCTCCGAGAAAGTGGAGGATATTGACGCCTTTGTCCCAGCCCTCCCTGCTGACCCGAATGAACTCCGTTGCGGGCCCCTGGAACCAAGTTGCCATCATCCACCCGTCGTCGTGCCACACGGTCTGGAAACGCTCCCAATGTCCGGCATCCCGCCGGATCGCCCAGTTGTGGAGAAGCTCATCGATTGCAAGCTTGTCGTCCCATCCCGACATGATCGCTTACTCCGCTTGTGCGCTACAGGTTTCGAAGATAGCACACACCCACGCGATGCCGGAACCAATTCAGCTCTCTGCTCGATCTTCGTCGCGCAGGTCCCTGAGCAGCACGGTGATGATCCGCTCCATCGATGCGGCGGTCGCCATGCATTGCTCTATCGGCTCGTCCGACAGCACGTGGTCGATGAGGCCGGTCTGGATGGCCATGGCTTCCTCACTCAGCTTTCGACCCTCTGGCGTCAAATAGAGGCGCAGCACGCGCTTGTCGCGCTCGTCATCGCGGCGAAGGATCAGACCGCGCTTCTCCATCTGTGGCAAGAGCATGCTCATATTGGAGCGGCCGACCAGCAGCTTACGCGCCAGCTCCTGCTGCGAGATGCCTTCGAAACGATAGAGATTGACCAGGATATCGAGGTGCGGCGGCTTGATGTCGAGATCGGCAAGTGAGCGGGCAAGGGATTGTTGCATCAGTTGGCAGGCGCGAGCCACCGCGATCCAGCTGCGAAAACGCGGATGATCCCAGGGAAGGGATTGATTTTTGTTCATCGTTGTACTTTATTGTTCAGTGTTGAACAGTCTTTTGGAATCCCACTATGGCAAACTTTGCGCTTGACGTCACCCGCCTCGGGTTTTCGGTTCTGCAGGCGGTTTCTCCTGATCTGGCAGGCAGAGCAGCGTTCCAGCTGTTCTGCCGGACGCCATCGACAAAGCCGAAGGGAGCAAAGGCGAAGGCGGCGCATGCAGCGGGCGCGGCCCGGCTTGCCGGTGCCGAACGCTTCAGCCTCCGGCTTGCCGGCGGGTGCCAAGCGCATGCCTATCGGCTGAACGGCGGGGCGAGGGGCAAACGCAAGCGCTATCTGGTGACGCATGGCTGGGGATCGAGCGCGGCTTACATGGCCGAACTCGTCTCGATGCTTGCGGCGACGGGCGCGGAGGTCGTGGCACTCGATTTTCCCGGCCACGGCCGTTCGGGCGGGCGCTTCCTGCATATGGGGCTTGCCGTCGAGACGATCGCGGCGGCCGAGGCGCGCTTCGGCGCATTCGATGCGGCGATCGGCCATTCCTTCGGTGGGGCGGCGCTGATGGTTTCGGCGGCTGGCCTGCTGCCCGGCGTGACCCCTGTCGGCGGCGATCGCCTGGTGCTGATCGGCGCGCCGAGCGAGATGGGCTGGCTGTTTACCGATTTCGGCCGGATGATCGGCCTTCGCGCTGCAGCGCAAGCGGCACTGGAAAATGAAGTCCATCGCGTCACCAGGCGGAGACTTGAGGATTTCGACGCCGGCGCAGCGGCGAGCGTCATCGGCCGGCCGGTGCTCGTCATCCATGCCGAAGATGACAAGGAGGTGTCGTCACTCCATGCCAGGCGCTACGGCGCGGCGGGAAAGGCCGTTCGACTTCTCTGGGCGAACGGCTTCGGCCACCGGCGCATCATCGGCGCCGCGCCGGTTCTTGCCGCGATCGCGGCGTTTCTCGACGGCGATCGGGGCGTGGATGAAGCGCCCGATGAAAGCATCAAAAAAGATGCGGAGATCATTCCGTTTTTGAGCTTCCGGCAAGGCGCGCGGCATTGTAGCGTCCGTCGCGAAGATCAAGCCGCGGCGGGACGCCTCATGAGAATCATCAGCAGCATCGAAGAGCTCAATACGATCTATGGCGCGGGGCTTTCGCCGGCCTCCGTCACCAAGGTGACGAAGCAATTGACCCCGCTCTATCGTGAGATGATCGAGATCTCACCGTTTGCGGCGCTTGCGACTGTCGGCCCCGAGGGTCTCGACTGTTCTCCGCGCGGCGATCTCGGCGGCGTGGTGCGCGTCGTCGACGACGAGACGCTGCATCTGCCGGACTGGCGCGGCAACAACCGGGTCGATTCGCTCTCCAACATTGTACGCGATCCGCGCCTGGCATTGATGTTCCTGATCCCTGGCTCGAACACGACGATGCGCATCAACGGCCGCGGCGTCGTCTCCGACGATGAGGCGCTGCTTTCGAGCTTCGAGATGGACGGCAAACATCCGCGCACCGTCGTCGTGATTTCGATCGACGAGGTCTATTTCCAATGCGCGCGTGCCGTGATGCGCGCCGAGCTCTGGAATGGAGAACACTTCGCCGATCCGGCGAAGCTGCCGACGCCCGGGCAGATGCTGAAGGCCGCAACCGGCGATTTCGATCAGGAAACCTACGACCGGGAATGGCCGGGGCGGGCGGCGAAGACGATGTGGTAGGGCATCGTCACCCGGCTCAGGCTGCTGACAAAGTCGGCCAACTTTTCTTTCGTCATGCTTGGGCTTGTCTCGAGCATCTGCAGCCGGTGCAGCAGATCCTCGGCACAAGGCCGAGGATGGCGCCGGGTAAGCAACGAGGTTTGTCAACAAATCAAACCGTCACCTGCCGGTGACTGCGCGCGGCGCGGCACTACCCTCACGTCTTATAAATCAGCCAGCTCTTGGTGAAATCCTTCTGCATGCCGTCCTGATAGAGGATGGTGCAGTTGCGGCCGGCATTCTTGGCGCCATAGAGCGCGATGTCGGTCTTGCTGTAGAGTTCGCCGGCATCCCCGGCGCTGGAGGCCATGCAGATGCCGATCGAGACGGTAATCGGACCGTAATTCACTCGCGTACGGGAGTTTTTGAAGGGCGTCGTCTCCAGCGTGCGACGAATGCGTTCGGCGATCGCGGTCACTTCCTCGGGCGTGTTGCCATCGATGATGAGGGCGAACTCCTCACCGCCGGTGCGGGCAACGAAGATGTCGCGACGAACATTGCTGCGGATGACAGAGGCGACGGTGGCAAGCACCTTGTCGCCGACCGGATGGCCGTAGGTGTCGTTGATCTTCTTGAAATTGTCGATGTCGCAGAGCAGCAACGCCGTCACCGGCCGCATGCTCGAATTGTCGAAGATGGCGGCGAGACGGTCGTCGAAGGCGCGGCGGTTGGAAAGGCGCGTCAGCGAGTCGGTGTTGGCGATGCGCTTGTATTCGTCGAGTTCCTTGCGGACCTGATCCATCTCCTGCGAGCGCTGGACAACGTTCTCGACGGTGCGTTCGCCATGCGCCATGGTGTCTCCGGTTGCCTGGCTCAGGAGATCGATGGCGTTTTCGATCAGTTCGACGCTGGCGTTGCTCTTGGAGGTGATGCGCTTGTGGGTCTCGCCGAGCAGTCTGGTGTAGCTTTCGAGCGAACTCTGCTCCTGCCTGAGAATGCGCAGCAGGCCATCGAGCTCGCCGGCAATGCGCGTATGGGCATCATCGAAGACACGGGCCGGGCTGTGGGTGAAGTGCTGCGCGCCAAGCGCATCGAGTTCGGCCTGGGTCACCTGGCCGCCAAGGGCCGCAAGCTCCCGGGTAAGGGCTGGATTAGAGCCGATATAGGCTTCGTAGAAGAGTTGGTAATTGCGCGGTATCGGCGCGACGCCCATGGAGCGCATGGCATAGGTGATCTGACCCGCAACGTCGGGAACCGGCACCTTGGGCGCGACAGCCGTGTTCATCCGGCGAACTCCTCATATATTCAAAGGCAATATTCTATTTGTTAGCTTAAATTTCTTGGGAAAAGATTAAAGCGATATATACCAAAGATTACAGACGACAAATGCCCCATGGGGCAATAGTTCGATCAGGCCTATGATTCTCCATGGAAAAACGTATCTTTAGTGGGGCAGGGCATACTCGCTGAGCGGGTACAGTGTCTGAAAAACTTACAGTTCTTCTCTGCCGGAGACCGTATTCATCTTGTCGACATTTGGTTTTGGCCGTTTCGTATTGCAGTCTCGACATTTTTGGGGTCGTATTTTCTGCAACGGACCCAATCGTAGCCCACAAATCAGGGCGTGAGATCATGGAAACCTCCCGTCATATTTCTTTCGCCATCCTGACCTTCACCGTCGTCGCCGCCGGCACCTTGCTGCTGGAGCACACCGGCTTCTTCGCCGACGCGTTCCGCACGGAGATCCTGGCAAGGGTTGATGCCGGGGATGTGGTCAGCGTGGGCGAGGCGGTGACGGCGCGGAATGTCAGCGCGTCGGATAAGGCGTCGGCACGGTAGAGCGGGCGCCAACACAGCCTGCCCATCACCCCAAATTCAGCTCCTGGAAGAAATCATTGCCCTTGTCGTCAATGACGATGAAGGCCGGGAAGTCTTCGACTTCGATCTTCCAGACCGCTTCCATGCCGAGTTCGGGATATTCGAAGACTTCGACCTTGCGGATACAGTCCTGGGCAAGACGGGCGGCGGGGCCGCCTATCGAGCCTAGATAGAAGCCGCCGTGTTTCTTGCAGGCTTCGCGCACGGCGCGCGAACGATTGCCCTTGGCGAGCATCACCATCGAGCCGCCGAAGGACTGGAACTGGTCGACGTAACTGTCCATGCGGCCTGCCGTGGTCGGGCCGAAGGAGCCGGAGGCGTAGCCGACCGGCGTCTTGGCGGGGCCGGCATAATAGACCGGGTGGTTTTTCAGGTAATCGGGCATGCCTTCGCCTTTTTCCAGCCGTTCGCGGATCTTGGCATGGGCGAGGTCGCGGGCGACGATGATGGTGCCGGTCAAGGACAGGCGTGTCTTGACGGGATGCCGGGAGAGTTCGGCGAGCACCTCGGCCATCGGCCGGTTGAGATCAATGCGCACCATTGATTCCGACAGTTTCGCCTCGTCGATCTCGGGCATGTATTTCGAAGGATCGGTTTCGAGCTGCTCGACGAAGATGCCGTCGCGGGTGATGCGGCCCTTGGCCTGACGGTCGGCGGAACAGGAGACGCCGAGGCCGATCGGCAGCGAGGCGCCGTGGCGGGGCAGGCGGATGACACGCACGTCATGACAGAAATACTTGCCGCCGAACTGGGCGCCGACGCCCATCTGCTGGGTCACCTTTTGAATTTCCTTCTCCATCTCGACGTCGCGAAAGGCGTGGCCGCTCTCGGAACCTTCGGTCGGCAGCTCGTCGAGATAGCGGGTGGAGGCGAGCTTGACGGTCTTCAGGTTCATTTCGGCCGAGGTGCCGCCGATGACGATCGCCAGATGGTAGGGAGGACAGGCTGCCGTCCCTAACGTCAGGATCTTCTCCTTAAGGAAGTCGATCATCCGGTCATGGGTCAAGAGCGAGGGCGTGCCCTGGTAGAGAAAGGTTTTGTTGGCCGAGCCGCCGCCCTTGGCGACGAAGAGGAATTCGTAGGCGTCGGTGCCTTCCTCGTAGATGTCGATCTGGGCCGGCAGGTTGTTCCTGGTATTCTTCTCCTCGAACATTTTGACCGGCGCGAGCTGCGAGTAACGCAGGTTCTTCTTCTCATAGGCGTCCATGACGCCGCGGGCGAGCGCCGCCGTATCCTCGCCCTCGGTCCAGACCCTGCGGCCTTTCTTGCCCATGATGATCGCCGTGCCGGTGTCCTGGCACATGGGCAGCACGCCGCCGGCGGCGATATTGGCGTTCTTCAAGAGGTCGTAGGCAACGAAACGGTCATTGTCGGTCGCTTCTGGATCGTCGAGGATCGAGGCGAGCTGTTTCAGGTGGCCGGGGCGCAGCAGGTGGTTGATGTCGGCAAAGGCGGTTTCGGCCAGCAGGCGGATGCCTTCCGGCTCGACGGTCAGGATCTCCTGGCCCTTGAACGTGTCGACCGAGACGTGGTCGCCGCTGAGCTTGCGATAGGGGGTGGTATCCTTGCCGAGAGGGAAGAGATCGTCAGCCATCGAAGTGACCTTTCTGGTAGGGCGTCGCTAGATTGGAACCGGTCTAAATCCGCCGCGGGGCAAAAGCAATCAGGATGCGCCGGAGTCCGGCCGGTTAAGCCAGGGTCGCGCGCGCTGCACCACGCGCAGCGGATGAGGCTAGCGTAATCGCCTCGACAAAGACGACTCGAAGTTGCCTACGGTTCGAAGCCAGTCCATATTCCCAGCCGCGTTAACTTGCTGGAGCTTCCGATGACGAATGCAAAGCCAACTGCTAACGACGACCTCTTCATTTTCTTCGAGCATGACTGGATCCGAGGGGATCTGCTCCCCAATGACAGCGATCCCGAGGGATCGACCATTTATCTTCGCTTTTTCGACGGCGTGCGCGTTGACGCGAAACAGGGGCTTGCACAGGAAACGGTCATACGAGGGGACTATGGAACCTTCACCGTGAGCCCCGACGGTCATTTCACCTACGAGCTGGATTACACGCTCGACATCGTGAAAAACTTGCGGGCGCACGAACAACTGATCGAAGAGATCCGCTACAAGATCTCCGATGGCGCAGGCGGCACGGATGTTGCGGTTCTGACGCTGGCGATCGATGGCGTCAATGAAGAGGACAAGTATCACGAGGTCCTGGATTTCGACGACCTGGGCGTTACATCCAGAGCAGATGACTTCGTTCTCCCCGATTACCGGGGCTTCGCCCTGTCCGTGAACGAAAGTCAAGAGCTCACGCTTCTGAACGGTATCGTTTATGATACCATTCCAGGCGTCGACGCCATCACCGAAGATGGTTTCAGCGATACCGTCCTATCTCCGGGTTCCGCGTCGGTAAGCTTGAAAATGCTCGACGGCGGGGAGTTCACCTTTCAGAGCGTTTCGATTGCCGAATTGTCGGCATCGCCGTTTCACCTGACGCTGACTGCGCTGAACGACGGCCAGGTCGTCTATCAGCAGGAGCTTGAGGTCACCGGCCCCAATCTCGAGGTCAATCTCGAAGACATCGAAGAAATCCGTTTCGACTTCATGGGCAATTCGGTGGTGATGGATAATTTTTCGCTGTTGGTTTGACGTCGGATGTCCACACCTGCGGAGGGGTTGCCACATGGGAAGCAGATATTCTATCACGGCGCGGCCTGAACCGGTTAGCTTCGATCCGGATCGAACGGCCGTCATGGTCATCGACATGCAGCACGATTTTGGCAGCCGCGGCGGCATGTTCCATCTTGCCGGCCTCGACATTTCGCCGATCGAGCGCCTCGTCCAGCCGATCTCGCTGGTGCTTGACGCTGCGCGCAAAGCCGGCCTGCTCATCGTCTACACCAGGCAAGAGCACAATTCCGACCTCTCTGATGCCGGAAACGATGATGCTCCGCACAGGATCAAACACAGGCGCATGAATATCGGGCGCACTGTCACGGCCCCTGACGGTAGCGCAAGCATGGTTCTGGTGCGCGATACCTGGAATACGGCGATCGTTCCGGCACTCGCGCCTCAGCCAGGCGACGTGGTGATTTCCAAGCATCGATACAGTGCGTTCTTCGAAACGCCACTCGACGCCATCCTGCGCGCCAGGCGGATCGGCACGCTGATCTTCGTCGGCGCGACAACCAGCATATGCGTCGAGTCGACTGTACGTGATGCAACATTCCGCGATTACCGCCCCATCGTGCTTCGCGACTGCACGGCGGAACTAATTGCCGCGGATGCTCCACGCAGCAACCATGAAGCGTCACTGCTCGCCATCGAGCGTCTATTCGGCTGGACGGCCGAGTCAAAGGACGTGATTGAGGCGCTGCTTGCGGTGTCGGCTGCAGCGTAAGCCTTCTCCCCTTGGCAGAGGGGAAAAGGCACCGGCATCTAGGGCGTGTCCCCCGACCTTGTTATTTCGGCCCGATCATCGTTTCCGGGCGCACGATCGCGTCATACTCTTCCGACGTCACCAGACCGCTTGCAAGCGCCTCTTCCTTCAGCGTCGTGCCGTTCTTGTGCGCTGTTTTGGCGATCTTGGCGGCTGCGTCGTAGCCGATCTTCGGGGCAAGTGCAGTGACCAGCATCAGCGAGCGTTCGAGGCCCGCCTTAATATTGTCCTCGCGCGCCTCGATGCCGACGACGCAATTGTCGGTGAAGGAGACGGCGGCGTCGGCGAGCAGCTGCACCGACTGCAGGAAGTTATAGGCCATCATCGGATTATAGACGTTGAGTTCGAAATGGCCCTGGCTGTCTGCGAAGGTCAGAGCCGCGTTGTTGCCGAAGATATGGATGCAGACCTGCGTCAGCGCCTCGCACTGGGTCGGATTGACCTTGCCGGGCATGATCGAGGAGCCAGGCTCGTTTTCCGGCAGCGCCAGCTCGCCGAGGCCGGCGCGCGGGCCGGAACCGAGCAGGCGGATGTCGTTGGCGATCTTGAAGAGGGCGGCGGCTGCCGCGTTGATGGCGCCGTGGGAAAAGACCATGCTGTCATGCGAGGCGAGCGCCTCGAACTTGTTCGGCGCAGTGACGAAAGGCATGCCTGTGATGGCGGCGATCTCTTCGGCGACCTTTTCGGCAAAGCCCACCGGCGCGTTGAGGCCGGTGCCGACGGCAGTACCGCCCTGGGCGAGCTCGCAAAGGCCGGGCAGGGTCATCTCGATGCGCTTGATGGCGGAGCCGACCTGGGCGGCGTAACCCGAAAATTCCTGGCCGAGTGTCAGCGGCGTCGCATCCTGGGTGTGGGTGCGGCCGATCTTGATGATGTGGCTGAATTCGGTGACCTTCATGTCGAGGGCGGCATGCAAGTGCTTCAGGGCCGGCAGCAGGTGATGGGCGATCTGCTCGGCGCAGGCGATGTGCATGGCCGTCGGATAGGTGTCGTTCGACGACTGGCTCATGTTGACGTGATCGTTCGGATGCACCGGCTTCTTGGAACCCATGACACCGCCGAGCATTTCTATCGCACGATTGGAGATCACCTCGTTGGCATTCATATTGGACTGCGTGCCTGAACCGGTCTGCCAGACGACCAGCGGAAAGTGGTCGTTCAGCTTGCCGTCGATCACTTCCTGGGCGGCGTCGACGATCGCTTTGCCGAGGGCAGGATCGAGCTGGTCGAGCGACATGTTGGCGCGGGCGGCGGCCTGCTTGACGATTCCGAGCGCGCGCACGATCGACAGCGGCTGCTTTTCCCAGCCGATCTTGAAATTGCCGAGCGAACGCTCGGCCTGGGCGCCCCAATATCGGTCGGCGGCGACCTCGATCGGGCCAAAAGTATCGGTTTCGGTGCGGGTTGCGGTCATCAGCCTTGCCTTCCCTTTACATGCTGTTTTCGGACATTTTCGAAGATGAGGTCTTATAGGTTGGAAAGCTTGATAAGAAAACCGGACGCCGTGCGAAATATTGAAAGCGGAACTCATGTTTGCCCTGGCCTGGCGGCGTGCTTTTTAGGCCACTTTGGATATTTTATGCGCCGAGGCGTTTTCGCCGCACTGGTCTGCCGGCAAAAATTCGGTAAAAAATTAACTAATAATTTCATAATTTTGTGTGAACTGCTGCACGGCGCCGTGCAGGATCTCCGTCACACAAAATTGAGTCCGCCGGCGCTGGCGGCGCAGGCCGGTTTCTGATCAATGAGGCCCTACGCTGCTTGAGTTTCGCGGGATTTGAGCTGAGAACAGCATGACACCGGGACTGGAATATATATGACCTTCGTTTTTAAAAGCGCGGCATCCGCGTTGGCAATTTCCTGCGGCGTGGCAGTGATGAGCGCCGCTCCCGCGCATGCTTACACACTGATGGATATGCTGCGCGGCGATAGGCAGCGGACCCAAAGCACTATCTTCATGGACCAGATGCCGCCCGGCCGCGTAGGCCAGCGAGGCGGCGTTGGCGGATCGCTTGGCGGGCTCGACCCGGAAGCGCCGCTGCCGAAGGTGAGCGGTCCGCGTTATTACACCTATAAAACTGAGACGCTGCAGTTCGTCGACACCGGCAGGTTCGCCGATCCCGTCGTCACCGGCGCAGTCGCCGATGTCTCGGGCAGCGGCGATGCCGCCGCCGAACCCGCCGTGCAGCGTCGTTTCCTGGCACAAGCCAAGGTGAGGGCCAATGCCGACGTCGCAAAGGCGCTCGAAGCCTATTACGGCGACAGCCGCAATCCGCTCGTCTGGGTCGAGGGCAACCAGATCAACGACCGCGCTAAGTCGGCGATGCTGGCACTTGCCGATGCGGCCCTCGTTGGCCTCGACCCGGCGGATTACGCCGTCCAGACGCCAGATATCGACCCGGCCAATCCCGATCCCGCCTTCCGCGACCGGGCGCTGACACAGTTCGAGCTCGATCTCTCCGCCAAGGTGCTCGCCTTCGTGCAGGACACGGTGCGCGGCCGCATCGATCCGAACAAGATCTCCGGCTATCACGACTTCCAGCGCAAGGTGGTCAATCTGGCCCCGGTGCTGAAGCTTGCCCGCCTGAGCCCAGATGTCGGCGCCTACCTCGCCAGCCGCTCGCCTGATAGTCCGCAATTCCAGGCGCTGAAGGCGGAGCTTGCCAAGCTTCGCGCCGCCGACGGCGGCAATGAGGAGCGAATCGTCGTTTCGCTCGACAGGCTGCTGAGGCCCGGCGACAGCTCGCCGGAGATCGCCAATATCGTCAAGGCGATCGGGAAGCACGGTTCCGAAACGCTGAGGACCGATCATGCGGCAACGCTTGCTGCTTACGCCGGCAGCATCGACTATTCGCCCGACATCGTTTCGCTGGTCGAGGATTTCCAGAAAGAGCGTGGGCTGAAGCCCGATGGCGTCATCGGCCAGGCGACAGTGCGTGCCATGACCGGCGGCGATACAAATGCCTCGAAGATCGACAAGCTCGTCGTCGCCATGGAACAGGCGCGCTGGCTGCCGGAGGATCTCGGTTCCCGCTACGTCATGATCAACCAGCCGGCCTACATGGTCTACTACCACAATGACGGCAAGGAACAGCTGTCGATGCGCGTGGTGGTCGGCGGCAAGAACAACCAGACCTATTTCTTCGACGACGAAATCGAGACGGTCGAGTTCAACCCTTTCTGGGGCGTACCGCAGTCGATCATCATCAACGAGATGCTGCCGAAGCTGCGCTCGGATCCGAACTATCTCGACCAACTCGGTTATGAGGTCGAGGTGAACGGCCACGCCGTCGCCTCGTCGAGTGTCGACTGGTACGGCTCGACCAATAATGTTTCGGTGCGCCAGCCGCCAAGCAGCGACAATGCGCTCGGCGAACTGAAGATCCTGTTCCCGAACAGCCACGCGATCTACATGCACGACACTCCGTCGAAGAGCTTCTTCAAGCGCGACATGCGGGCGTTGAGCCACGGTTGCGTACGCCTTGCCGATCCGCGGGCGATGGCGGCCGCCGTGCTCGGTACGACGGTCGACGACATCGCCAAGCAGATCGCCAGTGGGCAGAACCATGCGGTCCGCGTGCCGCAGAAGATCCCGGTCTACGTCTCCTACTTCACCGCCTGGCCGAACAAGGACGGCGTGGTGGAATATTTCGACGACGTCTACGGCCGCGACGCTTATGTCGACAAGGCTTTCGAAGCGACGACTAAGGCGCGTGGGGCGCAGATCTGATATCGGATTTGATTGTTATGCGAACGGGCGGTCTTCGGGCCGCCCGGTTTGTTTTGGGGTGTCTGTGTGCAAGAAATAAGAGGAGAGGGCGCGCCGTATGGCCCCCTCATCCGCCTGCCGGCACCCTCTCCGCTGGGTAGAAGGGACGTTGCGGCGACGCCTCGCTCTTGATCAAAGCGGTTCATGCGGTTGCAGCCGTGCCGCTGGCTCCCCTCTTCTCCCCAGCGGGGAGAAGGTGGCCCGAAGGGTCGGTTGAGGGGGCCGCGGTCGCAAATACATCGGCCTGGTCGCTAAGCCTCAAACAGCAACCTTCGCAGCGTACTCTCGCAACAGCCTCTCCACCAGCTCCGGCGTCAACTCATCGAAATGGGTGATGATAACATCCGGATCGAGGCTCGAAACCGGCACGTCGGAATAGCCGAAAGGCACGGCGATCGACGGTACGCCGGCGTTTCTCGCAACGGCGATGTCATTGACACTGTCGCCGATCATCACGGTGCGGGTGATGTTGCCGCCGGCGCGTTCGATGGTGCCGGTGAGGTGGCGGGCGTCGGGCTTGCGATATTCGAAGCTGTCGCCGCCGGTGATGGCGTCGAAATATCGGGTAAGCTCGAGCTTGCCGAGCAGGCCGAGCGCCAGGCTCTCCATCTTGTTGGTGCAGACGGCGAGGCGGTAGCCCTGAGATTTCAGCCGGTCCATCGCGGCAACAAGGCCCGGATAGGGTTCGGTCCGGCCGGGCATGTTGCCGGCATAATGGGCGACGAAACGCTCGACCAGCGGCGGCAAGGCGTCGCTTTCAAGCGGATGGCCGCGCAGCCGACAGGCGCGCTCGATCATGACGCGCGCGCCCTGGCCGACGAGATGAGTGAGGTCGTCGTAGCTGACCGGTTCGAGGTCAAGGGCCGCGATCGTATGGTTCAGGCTCTCGATCAGATCCACATGGGTATCGAGAAGGGTGCCGTCGAGATCGAAGACTACGAGCGCCGGGCGAGCGAAAACAGAGGTCAAGGGCATGTCTCTTTGAGCGATGGTCGTCTTGAGGAGCGATGGATCGTCTTAGGGAACGATGGATCGTCCCTGAGGTAGGCGATCGTGCGGCGGAAAGCAACGTCCGGCGATGGTCGGGAAGGCTGCAGGCCTCTGTTTCGGCTTTTCATTTTCCGTGATGATTTTGACTTTCGTTTGCCAGGCGAGCCGTGTAAACAGCACATCCAACGCAATATCAGGAGCTGGCGGCGCATGGATGCCCGCGAAATGAAGATCAAGGCCGCCGAGGCCGCACTCGCCCATGTCGAAAGCGGGATGCGCCTCGGGATCGGCACCGGCAGCACGGCGGAGGAATTCGTTCGCCTGCTGGCGGAGAAGGTCGCGGGCGGTTTCAGGGTCGAAGGCGTTCCGACGTCCGAACGAACCGCGCGGCTCTGCGTCGAACTCGGCGTGCCGCTGAAGTCGCTCGACGAACTGCCGGCACTCGACCTGACGATCGATGGCGCCGACGAGGTCGATCAGGCGCTCAGGCTGATCAAGGGCGGCGGCGGCGCGCTGCTGCGCGAAAAGATCGTCGCGGCCGCCTCAGAGCGAATGATCGTCATTGCCGACGAGAGCAAGCTGGTGGAAACGCTCGGGGCCTTCGCGCTGCCGATCGAGGTCAATCCGTTCGGGCTCGTCTCGACGCGGATCGCCATCGAAAAGGTCGCGGCCCGGCTCGGTCTTTCCGGTGAACTCGATCTGCGACAGTCGGGTGACGGAGAGTTTACCACGGATGGCGGCCATCACATCATCGATGCATCTTTTGGCCGCATTCCTGATGCAGAGGCGCTTTCGAGCGAGCTGAATTCCATACCCGGCGTCGTTGAACACGGGCTCTTTATCAATATGGCGGCACTTGCGATCATTGCCGGTCCTGCGGGTGCGCGCACGCTGCAGGCAAACAGATAACAGGAGCATATACTCATGATGAACATTGCAGGTCTTGGCCGTCTCGCCGCTGCGACCGTCGTTCTTTCCGGGCTTGCCTTCGGCTCCGCCGTCAAGGCGCAGGAAGTCTCCGAGGAGCAGCTGAAGGCGTCTCGCGCTGCGATCGACGCCATCGGCGCGACTGCCCAGTTCGACAACATCCTGCCCGGTCTGGCCGAGCGTCTGAAGGCCGGCCTGATCCAGGATTCGCCGAACTACCAGGACATCATTTCGTCGACGGTCGATGCGCAGGCGCTGGCGCTGGCGCCGCGCCGCGGCGATCTGGAGAAGGAGGCGGCACTGACCTATGCCAAGACCTTCACCGTCGACGAGCTGAAGGCGATCGCCGACTTCTATAATTCCGACGTCGGCAAGAAGCTGCTGCGCGATGGCCCGGTCGCCTCGCGCGAGACGGCGAAGGCTGCCGACATCTGGGCGCAGGGCATTTCCCGCGACCTGGAAAAGCAGAGCAACGCCGAGCTTTCCAAGGTGATCAAGGCACCGCCGCCGGCAACCGACAGCCCGACCGCTCCGGCTCCGGCGCCGGCTGCCCAGCAGTAAGGCCTGGTCCATCAAATTTGCGAAAGCCCGGCATCGTCCGGGCTTTTTTGTTATGATGCGGCAAATGACGCTGACGAGGCTTCAGGTGACTGCAGACATGTCCGATCATGATAAGGCCGTCCGAGTGCGGATATCCGGCAAGGTCCAGGGTGTGGGTTTTCGCTATTGGACGCGTGATGAGGCGGTGCGGCTCGGTTTGACGGGCTGGGTTCGCAATGAAGAGGACGGGGCCGTCGTCGCTGTGATCGCAGGACCCGACGCCGCCGTCACGACAATGATCGAGCGTCTCAGGCGCGGGCCTCCGGGGGCGTCGGTTTCGGGCGTCGAGACGGAAATGGCCCAGCTTGAGAAGAACCCGACGGATTTCCGCATTACCCGTTGACAGCAGCAATCGCTAGAGCCGATCGGGCCTAAAATCATCCCGATCTAGGCAGATGTAATTGGCAACGCATGTGCGCAGCAACTCAGCCCCTATGGGTTCGGGTTCTTTGCAAGTTGCCATTCACCCGTCTCATCCGGCTCTACGCGCTTGTTGCCACGATAGAAGATCGGCAGCCTCGTCTTCTTGTCGATCGAGAAGCGGCTTGGGGTATATTTTTCATGCTCGTGGCCTTGAATGGCGAGGCCGAGCGCTTCCTTGAACTTGCCAGCCTTGCACAGGTTGCTGAAGAGAGTTTGATCCATCTTTTGCTCCGCCATTCTTTTCCATCCCATGGATTGCCTGCCAGCCTCGGCCGACCGGGTCAACCGTAAACGGTGACCGGGTCAACCGTAAACGGTGACCGGGTCAACCGCAGACGGTGCAGCCGTTTACAATGAAGATTCGATGATGGGAACCGGATGACGCAGGAGCGGGCTTTTGTTTTCATGACGATCGCCCCTATATCAGGGACATCCTTCCTGCGATTCCCTTCCGGAGCTCTTCATGTCTTCCTACGACTACGACCTCTTCGTCATCGGCGGCGGTTCCGGAGGCGTGCGCGGCGCCCGTGTCGCCGCATCGCTCGGCAAGAAAGTGGCGATCGCCGAAGAGTATCGCTACGGCGGCACCTGCGTCATCCGCGGCTGCGTGCCGAAGAAACTCTTCGTTTATGCTTCGCAGTTCCACGAGCATTTCGAGGATGCGGCGGGCTTCGGCTGGGCGGTTGGCGAAAGCAGCTTCGACTGGAAGAAGCTGGTGGCGGCCAAGGATGTTGAAATCGCCCGTCTGGAGGGCCTCTACAAGAAAGGTCTCGCCGGCGCCAATGCCGAGATCCTGGAAACGCGCGCGGAACTCGTCGATGCCCATACGGTCCGGCTGCTGAAGACCGGACAGACGGTGACGGCAAAGACCATCGTGATCGCCACCGGCGGACGGCCGAACCCGCATGCAGCGCTTCCCGGTCACGAGCTCTGCATCTCCTCCAACGAGGCCTTTCATCTCGAAGAGCTGCCGAAATCGATCTTGATCGCGGGCGGCGGCTATATCGCTGTCGAGTTCGCCAATATCTTCCATGGCCTCGGCGTCGAGACGACGCTGATCTATCGCGGCGCTGAGATCCTGTCCCGCTTCGACGAGGATTTGAGGCGTGGGCTGCATGAGGCGATGGCCGCCAAGGGCATCCGCATCCTTTGCCACGACACGCTGCAGAAGGTTTCGAAGGGTGAGGACGGGCTCATTCTGGAGACGCTGAACAACGGCACGCTGCAAGCCGGCGTCGTCATGCTGGCGCTCGGGCGCGATCCGAACACCGAAGGCCTCGGCCTCGAGGCGGCCGGCGTCGCCGTCGACGAGCGTGGCGCCGTTATCGTCGACGAATATTCCCGCACCAATGTCGAAAACATCTATGCGCTCGGCGATGTCACCAACCGGGTACAGCTGACACCGGTGGCGATCCACGAGGCGATGTGCTTCATCGAGACCGAGTACAAGAACAATCCGACCCGGCCGGACTACGAGCTGATCCCGACTGCCGTCTTCTCGCAGCCTGAGATCGGCACCGTCGGCCTCTCGGAAGAGGAGGCGGGCAAGCGTTTTCCCGAACTCGAGGTCTACCGCGCCCAGTTCCGGCCGCTGAAGGCCACGCTTTCCGGGCGGGCCGAGCGGATGATCATGAAGCTGATCGTCGATGCGGCGAGCCGCAAGGTGGTCGGCGCCCATATCCTCGGCCACGATGCCGGCGAGATGGCACAGCTGCTCGGCGTCACGCTGAAGGCCGGCTGCACCAAGGATGATTTCGACCGGACGATGGCGCTGCACCCGACGGCGGCCGAAGAGCTCGTCACCATGTATGCGCCGAGCTATCGGATCCGCGACGGCAAGCGGATTTGACCTCTGCCTCTGAGCCCACTTAGCTGGTGATGCGGGGCGCGCGGATGACCTTGAGGAAGAGTTCCTTCATCGCTTCGGTGATGCCTTGGGTCATCGATACCTCAAAATAAAGGCCGGGCGAGGCGCATTCCTGCATCTTCGTGGGGATCTCGTTCTGGAAGGGCCTGATCCAGTCTTTGTACCAGTTGTTCTTCGGCAGCGGCAGATAGGTGGTGTAAAGCACCGCAACTCTGATTCCCTTGTTCTTCAGCGGCTGGCAGAAAGATGTGTCGATCGGCTCCTGGCAGCGTTTGCCGGTGAGTTTCTTCGTGCAGCCCTGCGGCTTTTCGCTGTCGCCGACGCCGTCCGAGACGAAGAACAAGATCTTTTGAGGTGTCGCGGAGGTGCTGCCATCGCCGGGGGTGGTGATGATGGTTTTCATCTGGTCCAGCGCGCTGTCGAAGCTCGTCTGCTGGTCGTTGTTGTAGCCCTGCCTCGGGATGGTCATCAGATCGACGGCATCGGTATAGGTGCGCACCTGATCAAGATCGTCCGTTGGGTCGGATATGGTCGTCAACTTTGCGTCTTCGGCCTTGGTGCCGAAGGTGTAGACGCCCATGCGGAACTGATTGTCGGAAACACGCGTCGTCTTGGCGGTTTGCGTCAGTTCTTTGGTCGCTTGGCGCACGACGTCGATGCGCATGCTGACGCCCAGCTTCTTGGCGAGTTTGTAGTAATTGTTTTTGTTCTCGGTTTCGTGGCAGGCAAAGGCGCAGGTGTCACTGGTGTTTTTTTCCATGGTCGCGACGTCGTTGGCGGTTGCGCCGACGCCCATCGAGGGGGTGTTGTCGAGCAGAATGTAGAAATCCATGAAGGTGGCGGTTTGGTATTCGGCCGTGGCCGTGCCGGAGATGGTGACGGTGTCCCGGCCGAGGATGCGCATGAAGGTGGTGGGCATGGTGGCGCTGAAGGAGACCAGCGAATTCACCCTGTTGGCGGTCTTGGTGACGTCGATGCCAAGATCGACATGAACGCCGGTCAGCTCGCCGGACATCTGCGACGTAAAAATGTTGCGGGCGTCGTCCTCGCCGAGCGAGATCGTGCCGTCGCCACTCATTTTCATCGCGGCGGCGACGGCGGCGGATTTTTCAGAGATCGCACCGACGGCGGCGGCATCGGCAGCGGCGTAGAGCTGCGTCCTCAGGCTGAGTGCGTGGGCGAAATCCACCGCCATGCCGGCCGCACCGAAAAGCGGCACCACCAGCAGTGCCGTCATGATGCCGAAATTGCCCGAGCGGTCCGATATGAAACCGGGCGGAAGGATTGCCATGCCATGTCCCCGAAATTGAAACTCTCTCCGGTTCTACATTGAAAGTCTAAAATATGGGAAAATCGACATGGTATATGCTGGTTTAACTAGAGCAGGGCGGGCGGCGGCGAGGCGACAACTCTCGGCGAATGGTCTTTGCAAGCCTGAACTAAAGGTCTATAAGCCGCCGCATATTGAGGGCATCCTGAGGTATGGATGTGAGAACAGGTGAGTGAGATGGCAGACAATTGGACCCCGAGCAGCTGGCGGCAAAAACCGATCCTGCAGGTTCCCGAATATCCCGACGCAGCCGCGTTGGCGGCAACGGAAGCCACGCTCGCCAGCTATCCGCCGCTTGTCTTTGCAGGTGAAGCGCGCCGCCTGAAGAAGCATCTCGCCAATGTCGCCGAAGGCAACGGTTTCCTGTTGCAGGGCGGCGACTGCGCCGAGAGCTTCGCCGAACACGGCGCCGACAATATCCGCGACTTTTTCCGCGCCTTCCTGCAGATGGCCGTCGTGCTGACCTTCGGCGCGCAGCTGCCGGTCGTCAAGGTCGGCCGCATCGCCGGCCAGTTCGCCAAGCCGCGCTCCTCAAATGTCGAGAAGCAGGGCGACGTGACGCTGCCGGCCTATCGCGGCGACATCATCAACGGCATCGAATTCACCGAGGAGTCGCGCATTCCGAATCCGGAACGCCAGGCCATGGCTTATCGCCAGTCGGCTGCAACGCTGAACCTACTGCGCGCCTTTGCGATGGGCGGTTACGCCAATCTCGAAAACGTGCATCAGTGGATGCTCGGCTTCGTCAAGGACAGCCCGCAGGGCGAGCGCTACCGCAAGCTTGCCGACCGCATCAGCGAAACCATGGATTTCATGAAGGCGATCGGCATCACCTCGGAAAACCATCCGAGCCTGCGCGAGACCGACTTCTTCACCAGCCATGAGGCGCTGCTGCTCGGTTACGAGGAGGCGCTGACCCGCGTCGATTCCACGTCGGGCGACTGGTATGCAACGTCAGGCCACATGATCTGGATCGGCGACCGTACGCGCCAGGCCGACCATGCGCATGTCGAATATTGCCGCGGCATCAAGAACCCGATCGGCCTGAAATGCGGCCCGTCGCTGCAGGCCGACGACCTGCTGCAACTGATCGACATCCTGAATCCCGCCAACGAAGCCGGACGTCTGACGCTGATCTGCCGCTTCGGCCATGAGAAGGTCGCCGACAGCCTGCCGAAGCTCATTCGTGCCGTCGAGCGCGAGGGCCGCAAGGTCGTCTGGTCCTGCGATCCGATGCACGGCAACACGATCACGCTCAACAACTACAAGACCCGCCCCTTCGAGCGGATCCTGTCGGAAGTCGAAAGCTTCTTCCAGATCCACCGCGCCGAAGGCTCGCATCCGGGCGGCATCCATATCGAGATGACTGGCAAGGATGTGACCGAGTGCACCGGCGGCGCCCGCGCGGTCTCCGCAGAAGACCTGCAGGACCGCTACCACACCCATTGCGACCCGCGCCTCAACGCCGACCAGGCACTCGAGCTGGCCTTCCTGCTTGCCGAACGCATGAAGGGCGGCCGCGACGAGAAGCGGATGGTTGCCAACGGGTGAGATCAGCCTCAGATGATGAAGAAAAGCCCGGCGATGCCGGGCTTTTCTATTGCAGTGGAGGCGCACCAGTCCCTCATATACTCGCCTGGACGCTGTGCAGATTGGCGTAGACGCCGTCTTGCGCCATGAGCTCGTCATGGGTGCCCTGTTCGACGATGCCATCAGTCGTCAGAACCAGGATGCGGTCGGCATGGCGGACGGTCGACAGGCGGTGGGCGATGACCAGGGTGGTTCGGCCGTTTGCCAGGCTGAGCAGCGCCTGCTGCACCGCCCGTTCGCTCTCGTTGTCGAGCGCGCTGGTCGCCTCATCGAAGATCAGGATCTCCGGATTCTTGAGGAAGGCGCGGGCGATGGTGATGCGCTGGCGCTGGCCGCCCGAGAGCTTGACGCCGCGTTGACCGATATCGGTGTCATAGCCATGAGGCAGGGCGATGATGAAGTCGTGCGCATTGGCGGCGCGCGCGGCCGCTTCCAGCTCGGCATCGCTGGCGTCGGGTCGGCCGTAGCGCAGGTTTTCCGCCACCGTACCGGCAAACAGATAGACATCCTGCTGCACCACTCCGACATGGCGCCGGAGCGAGGCCAACGTCACCTCGCGGATATCGATGCCATCGATCTGGATTGCCCCGGCCTCGACATCGTAGAAACGCGGTATCAGTGCGCAAAGCGTGCTCTTGCCGACCCCAGAAGGGCCGACCAGGGCAACGAACTCCCCGGGGGCGATGGTCAGCGACAGCTGCTCGAGCACCCGCGGGCCATCGGCCTCGTAACCGAAGGCGACATTGGAAAAACTGATCTCGCCCCGTGGCGCCGGTATCGGCCGCGCTCCCGGCCGATCGGTGATGTCAGGGGCAATCTCCAGGATCTCCATGGCCCTGACGAAGCCGGTGTAACCCTCCTGCCAGAGGCGCACGAAATTCGCCAGCCGCTGCACGGGATCGACCAGCACACCGACGCAGAGCAGGAAGGTCAGCATATCAGGGACGGTCAGCTCCGCCGCCAGGATGCGCAGGCCGCCGACGATGATCACCAATATGGTGATGAGCTGGGCGAAGGTTTCGGTGCCGACCGAAAACCAGGCCTCGCTGCGGTAGCCCTCGGCGCGGCTTTGCAGGAAGCGCCGGTTCTGTTCGGCGAAGCGCTCCTTCTCCAGCGCCTCGTTGGCGAAGGACTGGACGACGCGGATGCCCGCAAGAGCATCCTCCACTCGCTCGTTGACGGCGGCGATCTGGCGTTTGCTTGCTTCGAGCGCGCGGTTCATGCGCCGGTTGAAATAGAGCGCATAGGTCACCGCCGCCGGAGTGAGCAGCAGGATGATGCCTGCCAATGGCGGATCGATGAAGAACAGCACCAGCATGGCCCCGCCGTATTTAAGCAAGGCGATGGAGATATCCTCAGGACCATGGTGAAAGAGTTCGCCCAGCCACAGGCTGTCATTGGTGATGCGGCTCATCAGCTGGCCGGTGCGCTGGCGGTCGTAGAAGCTGAACGAGAGCTTCTGGCAGTGCTCGAAGAGTTCCTGCCGCACCGTCGCTTCGATGCGCGCGCCCATCACGTGGCCGCGATAATCGACGAAGAAGATCGCAGCGATCTGGACCGCCAGAACGGCCAGCATGACGCCGCCCATCGCCAAGATTTGTACGAAGGCCTGCGGCGCGTCGGGCAGGGCCAGAAGACGGCTCGTGACGACGTTGGCGCAGAGCGGCAGGGCGACTGCCGTGCCGGCGATCAGGATGGCGCAAAGCAGATCCGCCAGCAGCAAAGGCAGGTGCGGACGGTAGTAGGAGAGGAATTTGCACATACGCGACCAACGCTGCTCGCGGTCGGCGGCATTCGCATCATCGCGGAAGAATTTCAGGAAGGAATTATGGCGTCGCGAGCTTTTCCTCGCGCGGGAGAACCGAATGTTCATGAAGCTGAATGTCCTTGTCGGGGATGTTTCCTTTCTGTTCGGACAGGGTCGCTCTCATGTCAGTCTCCTGAGGTTGATTGAGAAATTCTAGGTGTTACAGCGTCCTTTGCGCGTCTGAAAAGACGTGCGGTGCTGTAAGTATCGCCGACAACTGCCGCCGATTCAATGCAGCGATGGGACGAGGTTGGCGGGTGTTGTCGACCGGCAACAGATTCCAGCTGCAATTTCGGACAAGGCTCGGGCGATGGAAGGGGTCTTATTGCACCAGCACCGATTGCTGGCAGCGTACGTCAGTGACGCGCACGTCGGCCTCGCCGATCTTGATACCGAGCAGGGTCAGGAGGTTGAAGAGCAGTTCGTCGAGTGGCTTGGTCAGGCCCGAGAGCGTATCGGCGACGGCACCCTGCACCACTGTTTTCGACAGGCCGACGCCGAGTCCGAGCACGCTCACCTGAAGCTCGGTTTCCTTCATCAGCGACTGCAAGGCCGAAGTCAGCGTATCTTTGGTCGAGACGTTCTTGATCGTCTTGGCGGCGATGTCGGTCGGCTGGAAGGTCAGCTTGCTTTTGCTGAGGTTGCTCAGGTTGACATGAGCCATGCCGGAGACGCTGAGTAGCAACGCATCGATCAGCGTGGCGCGGGTGACGCGCGGCGGGCTGTCGAAGTTGACGAAGGCTTTGGGATCGACGTCGCCGAGCGACAGTTCGGCGACGCCGGGTACCACGTCGACGCCAACGCCCGCGTTTTTGGCGCTGCCGCCGAGACAGGTGATGGCCGCGAGCCTGGCCTCGGCATGGGCGACCTCGAGGTAGAGGGGCACGCGTACCTTCAGCCCGGCGAGGGAATTGGCGCCGAGCACCGACACTTCGAGCGCCAGGCGCACCTGCGCGGTGCGGACGGTGGCGCCAACGGCGCCGATCCCGTTCGAAGCTGCCCCCTTCGGCATCTCTCCGATGGCAAGCGTCAGTTTGACCGTGGCAAGCCCGGGCACGGAGCCGTTGAGATTGGCGGCGACCTGCTTCTTCTGGTTGGCCGCAACGGCTGCCGCCGAAACGATATCCATGACGCTCGCCTCGGCTGAAAGCTGGGAGCCGCTGCCAATGACGCGTTCGCCGGTCGGGCCGAGGTCGAAGAGATCCTCGAGCTTGATCTTGACCTGCGTCGTGCCGAGCGCCTTTTCGATCGTGTTGAGCGCATTGGTGACGGTGGGCGTTAGTCCACCGGTCTTGCCGAGCGTCTTCAAGAGCCTGGGATAGGAGATGTCGGTTGCCAGCAGGTCGTCATAGGTGCCGGCGGTGAGGTTGAGATCGGTCGCCAGCATGTCGAGGAAGGGGAGCAGCTTGATATCGGCTGATGTTAGCGCCTCGTAGTCGGCCACCTTCAGCGAGATGCTCGTGCCGAGCAGGCTGCCGAGCAGCGTGTTCAGCACGCCGTCATTGAGGCTTGCCAGCCGTGAGCCGATCGAGAAGGCGGCAAGCTTCGAGGCCGAGGCTGTGCCGATTGCCCTGAGGTTGGGAGCGGTGGCAAAGGCAGTGGCGAATATCAGCTCCGCCTTCTGGGTGATGCCGACCTTGACGGCGTCGTAGGGTTGGGCGCCAGCGGCAAAGCGGCTGCCGAGCGGCACCGAGACATCGGCGAGATAGGTGCCGGGCGTGAAGTCGGCGACGGCGTCGAATTGCGTGACGTCCGCTGTCAGCGGCAGCGAGCCCTTCTTCGTCGCATACGCCGTGTCGGTGCGGACGGCGATGTTGAGGCCGTTCTGGTCGAAATTGGCGACGAGGTTATCGGCGGCGTGGTTGATGTCAGCGGCGGCGACGATGGCGCCGATATCGCTCAGCTGCTGCAGGCGCCGCTGCTGCAGCGTCATCATGCCGTAGTCAACGCCGAGACCGAGCGAATAGAGGATGAGGGGAGCTGAGAGCGCTGCCATGATGGCGATGTTGCCTGACGCATTGGTGGCGAGGTACCGCAGGCGGGCCTTGAAGGTACGCATCTCAAAGCCCTCCCATCCGGATGGTAGCGAAGCGTCGGATCATGTGGTCGGGCAGAGGAAAAGTGTAGAGGTTCCAGATCGGCAGGTTGTTGGCGTCGTACTCCGCCGTCACGGTGAACTGGTTGGCATTGCCGGGGTCGGTAGTAACGGTGACGTACAATTTACTCTTATCGAGCAGCGGATGGTCGATGGTCGACTGACTGATAAAATCATTGACCAGCTGCGATCGTTCCTGGCTGGTCATGCCAGCAACGGCGGTGCGCGCGGCATCGGCGGTCAGCTGTTGTACCGCGTGGGAAGCGCTCAGATAGATGCCGTAGGCGATCATCGTCAGGACCACCAGGAGGAAGAGCGGCGCGACGATGGCGAATTCGATTGCTGCGGCGCCGCGTTCGTTCGAAGGGAGACGTTGGAGAATTTTCATCTTTCACCTCTCATGCCGACCGGTCTTGATATCGATCAACGGTTGTGACCCTAGATCGTAAAGTATTAATTTTGCATTATCTAATAAACGTATTGGATGCATTAGAATGTTATCAAATTCATATTTTGGCCGAAAAAGCAAAATTTCCTGTGGGTTTCCTCTTTTGTTGCAACTATAGGTTTTCAACGGGTATTCGCAGTGGAGGTGCACGCAAAAGGAACCTCACCAGTCCCCTACTGAGCCTGTGTCTCGCTGTGATACGCACGGGCCTGCGCCTTCAGGATTCCTGATGACTCGTTCAGGGAAATGGATTTGACGACGGGGCGATCGGCTGCAACCTTGCCCGGGGAACAGGGGAGCGACCATGACCGAGCGACATACAGGCGGCTGCCTTTGCGGCGCTGTAAGATTTTCAAGTGCGGCAAAGCCCGGACCCGTCGTCGGCTGCCATTGCTCGCAATGCCGCCGGCAGACGGGGCTTTATTACGCTGCGGTTAACGTCGCCCGCGCGGCTCTTTCGTTGGAAGGTACCGAGGCGGTCCGTTGGTACCGGTCGAGCGAAGAGGCGCAACGCGGATTCTGCTCGAATTGCGGCTCCGCGCTGTTCTGGCAGGCCGATGGATCGGCGGAGATTTCGGTCATGGCGGGCGCCTTCGACACGCCGAGCGGCCTTGCCTTCGGCCATCATATCTACTGCGCCGACAAGGGCGATTTCTACGAGATATCGGACGGCTTGCCGCAATATGCGGTGAATCCGGCTTAAAGGGCGTCGCATCGATTCATGCGACGCCCTTTAAGTCTTTATCCGATGCATGTCGTTATCCCACCGCGGCACACTTTTGGGCGACATGCACTAGCCCTTGGCGGCGAGCGCGGCTGTGAGGCGGGTCACATCCTCGCGCAGGGCCGTCAGTTCGGTCAGCACGCTCATGTCGATCTTCTGGTGCAGCGAGAGCACTTCGAGCTCGGCCTTGAGATTGACTTCGTAATCCTTGGCGGCCTCGAAGCGGTCGCGCTCGGCCTGGCGGTTCTGCGACATCATGATGATCGGCGCCTGGATGGCGGCAAGCATCGACAGGATCAGGTTCAGGAAGACGAAGGGGTAGGGGTCGAAAGCGCCGGTCGCCAGGATGATGGTGTTGATCACAGTCCAGACGACGAGAAAGGCGAGGAAGGCGATGATGAAGGACCAGGAGCCACCGACGCGGGCGATGCCGTCGGCGATACGCTCGCCGAATGAGGCTTCGGCGGAGAAGGCGGCATTGACGTCGGTCGAGATGATCTTGCGCGCGTGCGCTTTTGCCAGCACGCGCTTCTCGATCGTGCCGAGCTCTTCGGCTGGCTTGTCGAAATGATGGTGCACGAAGTTCGAAAAGTTATTCATGGCTGTGTTTCCGATGCTGTCGCTTCCGGCGCAGTATTCCGCTCCGTCTGTAAATTGCAATGTGTATCGAGTCCCGCGGCGCTCTGGCGCACCCTTCATAAAAATTTGGTCACTGCCGGGTGGTGCTTTCGCAGCGAACATGTTGCCGTTGCGGAAGCTGCAGGCTAAATAAATGACATGACACAGGAAAACGCGCTCTCTGATATCTTCCGCATCGCCATCGGCCAGCTCAATCCAACTGTCGGCGACGTCGCAGCCAATCTCGCCAAAGCGCGTGAGGCGCGCGCTGACGCTGCCCGGGAGGGCGCGCATCTGCTCGTCTTGACCGAGCTTTTCATCTCCGGTTATCCGCCGGAGGACCTTGTACTGAAGCCCGCCTTCATCCGCGCCTGCTGGAAGGCGGTCGAGAATCTCGCGGCCGATACCGCCGATGGCGGACCGGGCGTCATCATCGGCTTTCCCCGGCAGGACGAGACCGGGCGCTACAATTCGGTCGCCGTGCTCGACGGCGGCAAGGTGATCGCGGTGCGCGACAAGATCGACCTGCCGAACTACGGCGAGTTCGACGAGAAGCGTGTCTTCGATCAGGGCGCCATGCCGGGGCCGGTGAATTTTCGTGGCGTGCGCATCGGCATTCCGATCTGCGAGGATATCTGGGGCGATCTCGGCGTCTGTGAGACGCTGGCCGAAAGCGGGGCTGAAATCCTGCTGTCGCCGAACGGTTCGCCCTATTATCGGGGCAAGGTCGATATCCGCCATCAGGTGGTGCTGAAGCAGGTGATCGAGACCGGGCTGCCGCTGATCTATGCCGCCCAGCTCGGCGGCCAGGACGAGCTGGTCTTCGACGGCGCGAGCTTCGCTTTCAATGCCGACAAGTCGCTCGCCTTCCAGATGAGCCAGTTCGAAACCGCGCTGGCGGTGACGACATGGAAGCGCGGCGACAGCGGTTGGCACTGCGCCGAAGGGCCCATGGCGCATATTCCCGAGCGCGAGGAGGCCGATTACCGCGCCTGCCTGCTCGGCTTTCGCGATTATGTCAACAAGAACGGCTTCAAGACCGTCGTGCTCGGCCTTTCCGGCGGCATCGACTCGGCGATCTGCGCGGCGATCGCCGTCGACGCACTTGGCGAGGAGCGGGTACGCACCGTCATGCTGCCTTACCGTTACACCTCCGAGGATTCGCTGAAGGATGCGGCCGATTGCGCCAAGGCGCTTGGCTGCCGCTATGACATCGTGCCGATCGAGCAGCCGGTGACGGGCTTCAGCAATGCGCTCTCCAGCCTTTTCGAGGGGACGGATAGCGGCATCACCGAAGAGAACTTGCAGAGTCGGGCGCGCGGCGTCATCCTGATGGCGATCTCCAACAAGTTCGGCTCGATGGTGGTGACGACGGGTAACAAGTCGGAAATGTCGGTCGGCTATGCCACGCTTTACGGCGACATGAACGGCGGCTTCAATCCGATCAAGGATCTCTACAAGATGCAGGTCTATGCGCTTTCCCGCTGGCGCAACGAAAATGTGCCGCCGGGGGCGTTGGGACCGTCAGGCGAGGTGATCCCGCGAAATATCATCGACAAGGCGCCATCGGCCGAACTGCGCCCGGACCAGAAGGACCAGGATTCACTGCCGCCCTATCCCGTGCTCGACGATATTCTCGAATGCCTGGTGGAAAAGGAGATGGCGGTCGAGGAGATCGTCGCACGCGGCCATGATGTTGCGACCGTCCACCGGGTCGAGCACCTGCTCTATCTCGCCGAATACAAGCGCCGGCAATCGGCGCCCGGCGTGAAGATCACCAAGAAGAATTTCGGCCGCGACCGGCGCTATCCGATCACCAACCGTTTCCGGGATCGCTGACGCAATTGAGATCGCTGACGGCATCAAGCTTTGCGGGAGGAAACATGCGCAGCTCGGTTGAGATATACAATGTCAGGACGGGCAGGGCGCGCGAAGTCTGGCAGACGGACAGGCTGGTCGAGGCGCCGAACTTCTCGCCCGACGGTTCCACCCTGCTCTTGAACGGCGACGGGCTGCTCTACAGATTGCCGCTCGATGGCGGCGAGGTGGTCAAGGTCGATACCGGCTTTGCCGTCAACTGCAACAATGATCACGGCATTTCGCCCGATGGCACTGAGATCGTCATTTCCGACAAGACCGAATTCGGCAAGTCGGCGATCTATATCCTGCCGATCGAAGGCGGCACGCCGCGGCTGATCACCCAGAACCTGCCATCCTACTGGCATGGCTGGTCGCCGGACGGGCGCCAGCTTGCCTATTGCGGCATCCGCGACGACCTCTTCGATATCTACACGATCTCCGTCGACGGCGGCACCGAGACGCGGCTGACGCATGGCGAGGGCCGCAATGACGGACCGGATTATTCCGCCGACGGACAGTGGATCTATTTCAATTCCAGCCGCACCGGGCTGATGCAGATCTGGCGCATCCATCCCGATGGCACGGGTCTCCACCAGGTGACATCGGACGATTACGGCAACTGGTTCGCCCATCCGTCGCCTTCGAATGACAAGGTGCTGATCCTGTCCTACGACCCTTCGGTGTTCGACCATCCGCGCGATCTCGACGTGCGGCTGCGGCTGATGGACATGGACGGCGGCAATCTGAAGACGCTGTTCGAGCTTTTCGGCGGGCAGGGCACGATCAACGTGCCCTGCTGGTCACCAGACGGCGAAGAATTCGCCTATGTCCGGTACTTTCCGGCGGGTTAGGCCGCCGCTGCCTTGCGACGATCGCGTGCCGATTTCGCGAGGTCTTCCAGCACGGCGACCGACATATCCCAGTCGATACAGCCATCGGTGATCGACTGGCCGTAGACCAGCGGCTTGCCTGGAACGAGGTCCTGGCGGCCGGCGACGAGGTTGCTTTCGATCATCATGCCCTTGATGTCGTTGTTGCCGGCGGCGATCTGCGCTGCGACGGATTTGACGACGCGCGGCTGGTTCAACGGATCCTTGCCGCTGTTGGCATGGCTGGCATCGATGAGGATGCGCGGGGCGACGCCGAGCTTGACGGCTTCGGCGGTGACAGCTTCGACGTCAGCCGCCTCATAGTTCGGCCGTTTGCCGCCGCGTAAGATGATGTGGCAGTCCTCATTGCCCGTCGTCGAGGCGATGGCCGCCTGGCCGTCCTTGGTGACCGCAGGGAAGTGATGCGGCTGCGAGGCGGCGAGGATCGCATCGAGGGCCACGCGCGCACCGCCGTCGGTGCCGTTTTTGAAGCCGATCGGGCAGGAGAGGCCGGAGGCAAGCTGCCGGTGGATCTGGCTTTCCGTCGTGCGGGCGCCGATCGCGCCCCAGCTGACGAGGTCGGCGAAGTATTGCGGGGTGATCGTGTCAAGGAATTCGACACCGGCCGGAAGGCCCATTGCATTGATATCGAGCAGCAGGCGTCGTGCAATCCTCAACCCTTCCTCGATGCGGTAGCTGCCGTCGAGGTGTGGGTCGTTGATCAGGCCCTTCCAGCCGACGGTCGTGCGGGGCTTTTCGAAGTAGACGCGCATGACGATCTCGAGATCGCCGGCAAAGCGCCGCCGCTGTTCCTCGAGCCGCGCGGCATATTCCCGGGCGGCAACCGGATCGTGGATGGAGCAGGGGCCGATCACGACAATCAAGCGATCGTCTTCGCCACGGAGAATCTTGTGGATCGCATCGCGGTTGCTGGTCACTGTCTCGGTGACGGCAGTATCGCGGTGAATTTCTGCGAGGATATCGGCGGGTTTGGTGAGGGGCGTGATCTCGAGGATACGTAGATCATCAATAGCATCAGACACGGTATGGCTCCTGTTTGGTCATACCGTGCGGAACAAAAAAGCCGCCAGGTAGACTAGCGGCTGTTCGGGTTGTCGTCGCGTCGAATTCAATTACGCATGGACCCGCGTCCGCTGAGAGCAGCGGTACCAATAAAATCGCGAGGCGTTGATTGACGTGTTCGACATGACGCTGATTTAGCGTCACGCCCGCGCATTGTCACGCAGATTTTTCTGCCTAAACCGGACGCTCCTGGGGACAGCAACTGCTCTTGCGCGAACTACACCCACCGGGGCAGGAAGCCCGTCGCACTCGATCTCACTCGTGCGACGTGCTCAGGGTCTTTGAGATCAGAGGGCGTCGACGTTCACGCCGACGGTGATGGCACCGATCGGTGTTCCCGTGTCGTCTGATATCGTCACGCTTGCCTGCGACTGGAGCGTCTGGGTCGATTCATCTTTTTCGATCTCATCGACGAAGACGGCATCCTTGCCGGCGCCGAAGGACTTCTGGAACTTGCCCTCGTCGCCCTGCCAGTAGTCTGAGGTGACGTCGCTTTGGCCGACATTCAGGCCCTTGGCATCCATGACGAAGATCTCAGTGATCTTGCCGCCGGAGGCCTCCTTCTTTGCCTGAAGGAATTTCGACAGCGCATTGTTGAGCACGCCGTCGATCATCGAATGGTCGGAACCATCGACTTCGGCGCGCCACTTCTTGTCGAGGGCGTCGATATCGGCCGCACTGAGATTGGCGTTGGCAGCGTCCTGCGCCTTGACGGCCTCGATGATGGCGGGGTCGTTCAACCAGGGCGTTACGTCGCTCTTCACGTAGTCGAAGATCGGGGCAAGCTTGGCATCCTGCGCCATGGATACGTCCATGGGCGCGGCAACTGCGGTGCAGGCCAAAAGAAATGCGGGCACGAGTTTCTTCATAACTGTTTCCTTCCTGATTATCGGTTGCTGAGAACTAAGGCTTATCGGACGAAGATGAGGTCAGAACTCCTCCCAGGCGCCGGGAGCAGCGGCAACGGCGGCATTTCCTGCATGCCGCTGCACGTAGGCTCTGGGTTCGGGACGAGATTGGCGGGCGACTTGAACGGGTTTGGTCTGGCTGGCTGCGGACGCGCCGACGACGAACCTGCCGGCCGAGTCCTGCAGAAGGCGTCCTTGCTGCAGCAGTTCCTGGCAGGCCGCGTTGGTTTCCTCGACCATTGCCGCGTTCTGCTGTGTCGCCTGATCCATCTGATTGATCGCGCCATTGATTTCCTGCAGACCCGTTGCCTGTTCGCGATAGGATTGAACAATGGAAGCGATACTGTCGCTGATGCGGTTGATCTGTTCCTCGATCTTCAGCAGGGCGTCGCCTGTTTCGTTCACTAGCCCGACGCCTGCGGCAACCTCTTGGCCGGACACATTGATCAGGTTCTTGATTTCCTTGGCCGCATTTGCCGACCGCTGGGCGAGTTCACGCACCTCCTGCGCGACAACCGCAAAACCCTTGCCGGCCTCACCGGCACGTGCCGCCTCGACGCCGGCATTCAGCGCCAGCAGGTTTGTCTGGAACGCGATTTCATCGATGACGCCGATAATGCGGCCGATCTGGCTCGACGAGGTCTGAATCCGGTCCATCGCCCCGATGGCATCACGCACCACCGTCGCCGAGACATGAGCGCTCCGCTTTGTCTCCTCGACCAGCTTCCCGGCATTTTCGGCGCGCTGCGACGATGTTCGGACCGTGGTGGTCACTTCATCCAGTGCGGCAGCGGTCTCTTCCAATGATGCCGCCTGTTGCTCGGTTCGCTTGGCGAGTTGATCTGCGGAGGAGGCCAGCTCGCTCGAGCCGCCTTCAACCGCCACGGAGGCGGCCTTGATCTCCGTCAGGGCGGCTGCGACGGCCTCGACCATGTTGTTGAAATCCTGCCGTAACTTATCGAACTCCGGACCGAGATCGGCCAGGTGTACGGAAAAGTCGCCTGCTGCGAGCTTTTCCAATGCATTTGCGAGAGCGGTCATGACCAGCCGCTGCGTGTTACTGGCTTCTTCCGTGAACAATGCATTGCGCGCCCGTTCGGCATCGAGCGAAGCGCTCTGCTCGGCAGCGGCTTGCTCTCGCTCGACCTTCGCAATAGCCTCGTGGCGGAAAACTTCCAAGGCACGCGCCAGAAAGCCGATCTCGTCGCCATTTTCCTTGTAGGTGACGGGAGAGGCCAGGTCGCCTTTCTGCAAGGCGCTGATCCGTTCGCTGATGATCCGGATCGGCCGGCCAACGAGGCTGCGCATGGCAAGAAGGAAGGCGATGACGGCCAAGGCGGTGATCACGGACTGCGTGAGCAGCGATACGAGAACCTTCTGCCTGACTTCAGCAGCGATTTTTTCGACGGACCAGTTCGTGACGATGTAGCCGGTCGCCTTGCCTGATTTATCCAGCGGGAGCGGCGCGATGATCGTGACCACGCCGGCGGCTATTCCACTATCGTCGATCGTCGTTTTCTCCGGCTTGGCACTGAGGCTCTTCGCCAGATCGGCCGGTGCGGGCAAACCGTTGATACCATCGCGTGTCCATGTGTCGACGGCGGCAGGTTCCGCGTTGAATGCGGCAAACTGCACAAGATCGAGCGAAGGGTCGTCGCGGTAGAGCGAATAAGCTTCACGGACCGCATTCGCCTTGCCCCACTTGACGCCGCCGGCGGCCAGCGAGGCAAACTGCTCCGCATCCTTGGACCAGTTGGCCTTGGCGCCATCGATCAATGCCCGGGTTTCGTACATCCACGTATAGGTGGCGAAAGCGGAAATGCCGCAGAGGTTGACGGCAACGATAATCGCCGCCAGCTTGGCTGTCAGAGGCATAGTTTTCAAAAATTGGAACATTCCGCGGCGGCCTAGAATTGCGGCTCAGTCGGACATGCCCGACCGGCGTCTCAATACGGGCATCCGCGCTGACGGTCACATCACGAGCCCTCATGCCCATGTCCGGATTGCCACCCAAAACGCGCAAACGCAGTGTGTATTTGATATGTGAATAAATCATAAAGTAGAATGGGATGTTGAGCACACGCGTGCCATTCGCCCTTGGTCCCGCCGGCGCCGAGCGTTGCGCACCGTTGTGGGAGTAGTGCTTCCAACGCGCCAGGGAGATCAGCTATTTTCCGCCACGGCCTCTTCGGGCTCGGCATGCCGGCGCTTGCGGCCGCGCGCCGTCAGTTCCGCGCCGGCATCATGCGGCAAGCGCAGGAAGGTTATGCAGGCCAGCGCCGAAATCGCCGAGACGCTGAAGAAGGCAATGTGGAAGTCCGAGACCAGCAGCCTGCCACCATGGAAGCTGCTGGAAATTTCAAGAATGCCGCCGGCGATCGCCACACCCATCGCCATGGAGATGCGCTGGGCAACGGCATTGATCGCGGTCGCCTGACTGCTGTCGGCATTGTCGACATCGCCGAAGGCCATGGCGTTGACGCCCGAGAAAGCCATGGAGCGAAACAGGCCGCCGATCAGCAGGCAGGCCATGATCAGGAACAGTGGCGTTTCGGCGGTGAAAAGGCCGTTGATGCCGAGGAAGATTGCTGCCAGCAAGGTGGTGAGCGAGATCACCGTGCGGAAGCCGAAGGCATTGAAGGTGCGCGAGGCGGCGAATTTCGAGCCCATGGAGCCGAGCGCGCTGACGAAGGTGACCGAGCCCGATTGCAGCGGCGTCAGGCCGAAGCCGAGCTGCAGCATCAATGGCATCAGGAACGGCAGGGCGCCAAGCCCCATGCGGAAATTCGAGGCACCGAGGATCGCTGCCCGGAACATCGGGTAACGGAACATCTTCGGATCGAGAAGCGGATAGGGCACGCGGCGGGCATGCAGGAGGTAGAAGAGGCCGGCAAGGATGCCGATCGTAACCGTGGCATAACCATAGATGACGGGCACGGCTGGCAGGCTGATCACCGACAGGCCGAAGACGAAGCCGGAGAAGCCGAGGCCGCACAGCAAGAAGCCCGGAAAGTCCATCGGTCGCGGACTGCGTGGCTCGACGGCCGGCAGGAAACGCGTGACGAGGATGATGCCGAGCACGCCGATCGGGACGTTGATCCAGAAAATCCAGTGCCAGGTGAGATAGGTGGTGAGGAAACCGCCGATCGGCGGACCCATGATCGGGCCGATCAAAGCGGGAATGGTGAGCCAGGCCATGGCATCGACGAGTTCGTGGCGTGGCGTTCCCCGAACCAGCAGCAGGCGGCTGACCGGTGTCATCATCGAGCCGCCGGCGCCCTGGATCAGGCGCGAGATGACGAAGGCCGTGATCGAGTTGGAAAAGGCGCAAGCGATCGAACCGATCATGAAAACGAAGATCGCCATGCGAAAGATGTTGCGCGCACCGAAGCGATCGGACATCCAGCCGCTAATCGGGATGAAGATCGCCAGCGCCACGAGATAACTGGTGACGGCGAGCTTCAGCGCGATCGGCGAGGTGCCGATATCGGCGGCGATTGCCGGCAGGCTGGTGGCGATCACGGTCGAATCCATCTGTTCCATGAACAGGGCGACCGCAAGGATCATGGGTGTGAGGCGGGGCACGGGCAACCGGGATGCTGCGATGGACTGGCTCAGTCCATACGCCTTCGGCGGGGACAAGGCCATAGAAACTATCGATGAAGGGCTTTGCCACGCCGCTTCAAACCGACGCGGGTGGGCTTGTTCCCTTAAGACCAGACAGCAGCAGCGCTGTCATGTTAGCCACATGCACCAATGCCCAAGAGAGCCTCCTCCTGAGGTGCGCAGCCAAAGGCCGGAGCCTCGAAGGGCGAGGCGGGTGCACCGGCGCGGACGCGAAATGATGAATGACGAAAGAAGCGGCGCTGCGGCGTGTCCTTCGAGGCTCCTACGGGGCAAGGATGGAATCGTGGAGGATGCCGCGCCGTCCTCTCAACCGCCTGTCGGCTCGCGGCTTGCCGCCGCAGCACTTTCCTGAAATAGATGCGCCGTCAGGTGCCCGCCGGTAAGGCGGGAGAATCGGGAATCCGGTGCAAGGCCGGAACGTGCCCAACGCTGTAAGGCCGACGCTTTCCGCATCATCATGCCACTGGCTTTTTGCCGGGAAGGCTGCGGTAGACGGATGACGCCGAGTCAGAAGACCGGCCTGGCAAGATGGACCGATCCGCGCGGACGGCGGGGCGGTCGCGTTGTTTGGGATTTGACGATGCGACCCTTTGATGAGGATGCCCTTTCGGCGGCGTCCGGTTTTTCCTTGGCCGAACGCGAGGCCGTCTATCACGCGATCATGACGCGGCGCGACGTTCGCGGCCAGTTTCGAGCCGACCCCTTGCCGGATGGCGTTGTGCAGCGGCTGCTGATGGCCGCCCATCACGCGCCCTCCGTCGGCTTCATGCAGCCGTGGAATTTCATTCTGGTGAAAAGTGCCGCTGTGCGGGCGCGTGTCCGGGACGCCTTTGCGAGCGCCAACGACGAGGCGGCGCTGATGTTTGCCGGCGAGCGGCAGCAGGCTTACCGCGCCCTCAAGCTCGAAGGCATTGTGGAGGCGCCGCTCGGCATATGCGTGACCTGCGATCCTACCCGCAGCGGCAGCGTAGTGCTGGGGCGCACGCACAATCCCAAGATGGATAGCTATTCCACAGTCTGCGCCATCCAGAATCTCTGGCTTGCGGCGCGGGCGGAAGGGGTTGGCATCGGCTGGGTCAGCATTTTTCGCGAAGGCGATCTGAAGAGCATTCTCGGCATACCCCAGCATATCGAAGTGGTGGCCTGGCTCTGTGCCGGTTTCGTCGATCGGCTCTATGACGAGCCTGAACTCTCCGTCAAAGGCTGGCGGCAGCGGCTGCCGCTTGACGAACTCGTCTTCCATGATGGATGGGGACTGTACACCTAAAGCGCGTCGCGATCTTTCGATGCCGGTATCGCCGACGCCGTGCGAGGCCGAGATATCTTTATTCCTGACCTTCATATCGATACGCTGAAGGCGAAATCCCGGAATTAGATATTCGGCTATCGGCGGCTCAATCGGAGGATAACGGCCCAATGAACATGATCGACTTGAAGGAGCGGATCATCGTGATCACAGGCGGTGCGCGCGGCATCGGCTATGCTATCGCAGAGCGCGTCATCCAGTCTGGTGGCAAGGTGGCCATCTGGGACCTCAACGAAAACATGGCGAAGGACAGCGCTTTCGCTCTCGGATCTGGCACGGTCGCTTTCGGCGTCAACGTCGCAGATCCCGTATCAGTAAAAAACGCGGCGGCGACGACCGAAGAGATTTTTGGCCGTATCGACGGGCTCGTCAATTCCGCCGGGATTACCGGTCCGGTAAAGCCCGCGATCGAATACGATGTCAGCGAGTGGAAAGACGTCGTCGATGTCTGCCTCACGGGAACCTTCAATTGTTGCCGGCACATCGTTCCGGTCATGTTAAAGCGCGACTACGGGCGGATCGTGAACATCTCGTCGGTTGCGGGCAAGGAAGGAAATCCGAACATCGCCGCCTATAGCGCAGCAAAAGCTGGTGTGCTGGGCTTCACCAAGTCTCTTGGCAAGGAACTCGCAAAGACAGGGGTCGCCGTGAACGCGGTCACGCCGACCACAGCAAAGACAGCTATATTGGACGGGCTGACACCCGAATTTATCGAATATATGCGCGTCCGCATTCCGCGCGACCGTTTTGTTGAACTTCATGAGATCGCGTCGATGGTCGTCTGGCTGCTCTCGGAAGAGAACTCCTTCACGACCGCATCGACATTCGACCTGAGCGGCGGTCGTACGACCTACTGACGATGCTAAAGCTGTCCGCATTCACATCCCGCCGCACGTTCGCGCGACATCGCCGTTCCAAGTGCGGAATCACTGCTGCTGTTGCGGCTGAGGCCCGGGGGCGGCGGGGTTGGCGAGGTCGATCGAGCCCTGATCGCCGGCCAGAAACTGCGGACCGACCTGACGGACGCGGTTCTGCGTCGGATCATAGGGGCGCTCGGGAACGGATGGTTGCGGCGCGGCGGCTGCGGCATCCTTCGCCGGAGGGGTGGTGCGGATGGTGGTGATCGAGCCCTGCTGCGGCGGTTCGCTCATCGCCTGCTTACCGCGCATCTCCTCGTAATAGGCGTTGAGATTGCAGGCGCAGGAGGACTTTTCTCCGGGCGTGCGGTTCTTGTAGGCAAAGGCGTTCTTCATGGCGCTGTAGGGCGTGCCCGTTGCGACCGAGATCATGTTCGAGGCTTCGGTGCTCGTCACGTCGCGATAGAACAATTCGGTCTCGATGCCCGGGCACATCTTGGCACAAGTCTGGGCGTCGCGGCCGAAATCGACCGACGTGGCGTTCGAGCTGATCGGGAAGAAGCCGCCGTCGCAGCTGCGCACGCACATGGTGCTGACCGGCGAGAGCATCTCGGCCCGAGGCAGGCCGTAACGCGGGTCGACCTCTTCACCGCCGCCGAGCGGAATGAAGGTATCGGTGCGCATCGCCTGTTCCTCGACGCTCGGGGCGGGATCGTTGGCGCTGCGCTCGGACGGGGCATAGAAATTGTCGCTGTTGCAGCCGTTGCGCTCGAGGGCGGCGGTCAGCTCGCGGCGCGCGTCGTCACCGCCATCGGTCTGGTTGCGCAGCTCGTTACGGCGATCCTGGAGATAGCGGATGTTGTCGATCATCCGGGCTTCGGCTTGCGAGAGCTCGGCGCAATAATCGGCATTCTCTCCGCCGATCACAACCATGCTGCCCGAGGTGCAGCCGAAACTGCGCAGATCGTTGCGGACCTTGCGCAGTTCGAGGTTCTGCTCGGCCATGGCGTTGGCATATTGGCGCGCTTCCGGCCCGTTGTTGTTGCCGATCGATCGCGGCAAATCGGCAAGACGGCCTCGCAGATCGTTGCAGATAGCGCTGGTCTGCGCGGCAGCTGGTGCTGCCAGCGCAAGAAGGAGCGCGAGAGACAGGTTTCGGCGTTTCACGGCGTCGTCCCGGTATGAGAAATAATCAATCGGTCAAAGGCGACGTCCATTCGCCGCCCGTTTCCTCTTAGCGTGTTTCTCTTAAGAAGCTGGGATAAATTCCTAGCGCATTTTCGCGATTTTATCCAGCAGATGCGGCAATCTTCCTTTGGGGAAGGTCCGGGGTAGCTTTGCGCTGGAAGCGGACACAGCAACCGTCAATGGCAGTTCCCTTCTTCATCCGAATTGTTATTCTCTCCGCTCGCTCCTGCGGGAAATTGGCTTTCACTGGGATAGTACACAATGCGCTACATGCTCATGTTGCACGCCGACGAAGCTGCCGGGAAGGCCGTAGCACCCGAGGACATGGCACGCTTCCTCGGCCAGATGTATGCCTATCAACAAGCGCTTGAGAAAGCGGCAGCATTCGTCTCCAGCTCTGCGCTCGTCAGTTCCTCCGAGGCGAGTATCGTTCGCGTTCAAGGAAATGAGGTCAGTGTTCTGGACGGCCCTTATGCCGATGTTCGCGAACAGTTCGGCGGTTACTTTATCATTGACGTCGCCGGTATAGACGAAGCCAACAAATGGGCGGCACGCTGTCCTGCCGCGACCTGGGGGACGGTCGAGGTTCGCCGTATCAGGGATGCGTCGGAATATGCAGGATGACGGATTCGGGTTCCGCCCTTGCCCGATCCGTTGCAGAGCGGGTGGCGCGCGAGAGCTATGGCCGCCTCGTTGCTTATCTCGGCGGGCGCTTGGGTGACCTCGCGTCTGCCGAGGATGCGCTCGCGGCGGCTTTCCTCGCGGCTCTCGAGAAATGGCCTGTCGATGGCGTGCCTGACAACCCCGATGCCTGGCTGTTGACCATCGCGCGCAGGCGCAGGCTCGACGACTGGCGCAAGGACAAAGTCAGGGGGAGGAGCGCCGATCATCTCGCTCTCATCACCGAGGAACTGTCGGCGGCGGCGGATCGGGCTGAAGAAATCGCGGACCGGCGACTGGCGCTCATGTTTGCCTGCGCACATCCCGACATCAATGTCTCGGTGCGAACGCCGCTCATCCTTCAGACCGTGCTGGGCCTGACCGCAGCAGATATCGCCGCGCGGTTCCTTGTCTCTCCGAAGGCCATGGGGCAGAGGCTTGTGAGAGCCAAGGCGAGGATCAAGGATGAGAAAATTCCGTTCCTCGTGCCGGAAAAAGAGGAACTGTCGAACCGCTTGCCGCCGGTCCTTGCTGCCATCTACGCCGCCTATACGAATGGGTGGATGGACATTGACGGGGCGGAAACGCTTGGACAAGAGGCAATCTGGCTTGCACGCGTGGTCGTATCCCTGCTTCCGCAAGAGCCGGAGCCGAAGGGTCTTCTCGCCCTGATGCTTTATGCGGAGGCGCGGAGATCATCCCGCAGGGCCCCTGATGGTGCATTCGTGCCGCTGGACAGCCAGGATGTCGGACTTTGGGATCATGAGCAATTGCGCATCGCAGAAGGTCTCTTGCGAGAGGCAAACGCAAACGGGCCGACTGGCCGCTACCAGATCGAGGCGGCCATTCAATCCGCTCATGTCGCGCGCCGTTTGAGCGGCATCTCAAACTGGCAAGCTGTGGTTTCCCTCTATGATGTGCTGGGCAAGATTGCTCCGTCGCCGGTCGTGACACTCAATCGGTCCGTGGCGCTCATGCGGATAGGCCAGGCAGATGCGGCATTTGGCGACATATATGCGCTTGCCGGCGATCCGAGGATGGCCGACTACCTGCCCTATTGGGCGGCCTGCGCGCGGATTTGCGCCGATCTAGAGAACCATGTTGAAGCGGCAGAGGCTTTCACGGTCGCCATCGGATTGTGTTGGTCGGAGGCAGAACGACGCCACCTTGAAGAACAGCGCTCAAAAGTTTTGTGTTGACCGCGAAGTTTTCTCACGGCGCCTGTCGAAATCAAGAACTCCTGCACGACATCCGTCTGTCCAACCAAGGAGTACGACATGACCAACACTTCAATAACCGTACAGAGCATCTTTGCTTCCGCCACAGTTTCCAACTTTGAAGAGGCACTCGTCTGGTATGAAAAGCTCATGGGACGCCCCGCAGATGACAAACCGATACCGGGCATGGCTCAGTGGCGTAAAATGGGCGGGGCCGGCCTGCAGGTCTGGAAGGATGACGAACGCGCCGGCAACGGGATGATAACGATCGTCGTCCGCGCGCTCGAGGCCGAGTGCGAAAGGCTTTCGCGCCTGGGCTTGCAACTCGTCAACAAAGTGGAAGGTGACTTTGGGGTCGTGGCTCAGATATTTGATGCGGAGGGCAACCGGATCAACCTGGCCGAGCCTCCCAAGGGATCTGTGAAGAACTGATTTCGCAGTCGCCGCTTCCAGACAATTAAGTCTTCGGCCCAGAGCAATGGCTGCTTTGGGCCGAGAGCAAAGGCTGGTGATGATTGAATAGCAAGAAGCGGCTGGCGCGGATCGCCCTGGCCGGCGCGGCGGCGAGCGAAGGCGACAAGGGCGGAGAATGACAAGCATTTCCAACGAACTTCACCTTCCTGCGACGACATTCGGCATGCCGGCAGCCCAACACGGTCTCCATGTCTTCGTGGACGGTTGTTATGACCCGGTTTCCGGGCACGGGGGCTGGGCTTTTGTTGCTTATCGCGATGTCGTGGAAATTACCTCCGGCTTCGGTGGCGTCGGCGATTCCGCCAATAATTCGATGGAATTGACCGCCGTCCTGAAGGCAGCGATATGGATCAACAGCGAGGCGGGCGAAGCCGCGACCATCTGGTCGGATTCGGTCTACGCCGTCACAGGCTGCAACATCAGGCGACACATCTGGAAGAACAATGGCTGGAAGAAAAGCAATCCGAACGGGAAGGCTCGAAGCCGAATGATCGCCAATGCTGAACTCTGGAAAGCAGTCGATCTTCAGCTATCCCAGAATCAGTTGGTGACTATCGCCTGGTGCAAGGGACATTCCGGCATTGCCGGCAACGAACGCTCGGATAAGCTTGCGGATAGAGGACGTCTGTCGTTAGGGGGCGGATGACTCGGCGTATCCTCGACCTTTGCCGAGCATCCGCTGCAGCTGACGCCGATGCTCGGGACAAGCCCGAGCATCGCGAAAGAGATTTGTCGGCCTGAACCGGCTCATGCCGGTTGCGATGCCTCGACGACGGCGAGTGCCGCCATATTGACGACGCCGCGGGAAGTGACCGAGGGGGCGAGGATATGGGCGGGTAGCGCCGTGCCGAGCAGGATCGGTCCGACATGCAGGCCGTCGGTCATCGACTTCACCACACCGAGGGTGATGTTGGCGGCATCGAGGTTCGGGAAGACCAGGAGGTTCGCCTCATCGTGCAGCGTCGTGTCCGGCATGACGCGCTTGCGCAGCGCTTCGGTGATGGCGCTTTCGCCATGCATCTCGCCGTCGACCTCGAGCTCGGGCGCGGCTTCGCGCACGAGCTGCAGGGCGTTGCGCATCTTCGTGGCGCTTTCGGATTCACGCGAGCCGAAATTGGAATGCGAGACCAGGGCGGCGCGCGGGGTAATGCCGAAACGGCGAATTTCCTCGGCCGCCAGCACCGTCGCCTCGGCGACCTCCTCGGCGTTCGGATTGAAGGTGACGTAGGTGTCGGTGAAGAAAGTGGCGCCGCGCTGTGAGATCATCAGGCTGAGGGCTGAGAAATCCCGAACATCCTTGCGCTTGCCGATGATCTGGCGGACGTCGCGCAGATGCTTCTCGTAGCGGCCTTCGAGGCCGCAGATCAGCGCATCGGCCTCGCCGCGCCTCAGCGCCAGCGCGCCGATGACGGTGGTATTGGTGCGCACGATCGTGCGGGCCGCTTCCGGGATGACGCCGCGCCGGCCGACGAGGGAGAAATAAAGATCGACATATTCGCGGAAACGCGGATCGTCTTCCGGATTGATGACTTCGAAATCCTGCAGCGGCCGGATGCGCAGGCCGTAGCGCTTCAGGCGCGTCTCGATGACTTGCGGGCGGCCGATCAGGATCGGTTCGGCAAGGCCTTCTTCGAGCAGCACCTGAGCAGCGCGCAGCACGCGCTCGTCCTCGCCTTCGGAGAAGATGACGCGCTTGCGCTCTGCGGCCTTGGCTGCTGTGAAGATCGGCTTCATGACGAAGCCGGAGCGGAAGACGAAGCGGTTCAGCTGGTCGAGATAGGCGTCGAAATCCTGGATCGGGCGACGCGCCACGCCGCTCTGTTCGGCAGCCTTAGCGACTGCAGGTGCGATGCGCAGGATCAGGCGCGGATCGAAGGGCGAGGGGATGAGATAGTCAGGGCCGAAGACCGGAGTCTCACCGGAATAGGCACGCGCGGCGACGTCGGACGGTTCTTCGCGGGCAAGGGCAGCGATGGCGCGCACGGCCGCCATCTTCATTTCCTCGTTGATCGTCTCGGCGCCGCAATCGAGCGCCCCACGGAAGATATAGGGGAAGCAGAGGACGTTGTTGACCTGGTTGGCGAAATCCGAGCGGCCGGTGCAGATCATCGCGTCGGGGCGGGCGGCACGGGCGAGATCCGGCATGATCTCCGGCGTCGGATTGGCGAGCGCCATGATCAGCGGCTTGTCGGCCATCTGCGCCAGCAGCTCCGGCTTCAGCACGCCGGCGGCGGAAAGGCCGAGGAAGACGTCGGCGCCACCGATATTTTCGGCGAGCGTGCGCGTCTCGCTCTTCTGGGCGTAGATGGATTTCCACTCGTCCATCAGCTCGATGCGGCCCTCATAGACGAGGCCTTCGAGATCGTGGACCCAGATGTTTTCGCGTTTTGCCCCGAGAATGACAAGCAGGTTGAGGCAGGCTAGGGCGGCAGCACCGGCTCCGGACGCGACGATCTTGATGTCGGCGATGTTCTTGCCGGCGAGCTCCAGCCCGTTCAGGATCGCGGCGGCGACGATGATCGCCGTGCCGTGCTGGTCGTCGTGGAAGACGGGGATCTTCATCTTTTCGCGCAGGCGCCGCTCGACGTCGAAACATTCCGGCGCCTTGATGTCTTCGAGGTTGATGCCGCCGAAGGTCGGCTCCAGCGAAGCGATGGTCGAGACCATCTGGTCCACGGCTGCCGCGTCGATCTCGATATCGAAGACGTCGATGCCGGCGAATTTCTTGAAGAGCACGGCCTTGCCCTCCATGACCGGCTTGGAGGCGAGAGGGCCGATATTGCCGAGGCCGAGCACGGCGGTGCCGTTGGAGATGACGGCGACGAGATTGGCGCGCGAGGTATATTCTGCCGCCATTTCGGGATTGTCGCGGATGGCAAGACAAGGGGCGGCAACGCCGGGCGAATAGGCCAGCGCCAGGTCGCGCTGGTTGCCGAGCGGCTTTGTCGCCTGGATCTCAAGCTTGCCGGGGCGGGGGTAGCGGTGGAAGAAAAGCGCCTGTTCGTCGAGATCGCCGCTCGTCAGGTTCTTTTCCGTCTTGGATTTTTCCAGATGATCCACTGCCGCCTCCGTGCACGTCTTTTTTGAACTTTCTCCATACATCAATCGGATAACGGGGACAGTATGGAAATGCGGAGTGGGGAAAGTTTTCGTGAAAGGGCGGGGCGGCGTGCTGTGGGGCCACCCCCTTCTGCCCTGCAGACATCTCCCCGCACGGCGGGATCGGCAAGAGATTGGATCTTCGGTTCCTGTTTGGCGGTGCAATCGCGGTATTGGCAGCAAATGCCACCAACGGCAGTTCATGGCCCCAAACGGAAGTTCGGCCGAATTGACTCCTTCTAACTGCGTCAATACAATCTCTTTCGCCGAGTTTTGAGAGCCAGCGGTCAAGCAGGGGCGACGTTGTGAAACTGGTCATTGGTCGGCTGCCACTCACCAGAGTGAAAGAGGCAGTTGCCCTGCTGACGCGGGCATTCATGCCCGACCCGATCTTCTCGTATTACTTTCCTGATGCCAACCGGCGCGCCGAGGTGTTCCGAGCCTTCTTTAACGATGTGGTGCGCACGCACATCAGGTTTGGGCACGTCTATGCGGCCATGATGGATGAGAAGATTGTGGCGGCGGCGGTCTGGCGGCCACCAGACGCTGGACAGTCGACCGCCAGGGACCTCAGGCGCCAAACGCTGACTGAAAACCGGGTACGTGCGATCGACCCAAAAGCTGCGGTCGCCCTATTCGAAGGCTTCGCTGGGCTCGAATCCGGGCACCCCTCCGAGCCGCATTGGTATCTTTTCTTCATCGGTGTTGAGCCTGAGATGCAAGATAGCGGCATTGGATCTCGCCTGCTTGCCCCGGTATTGGAGAACGCCGACCGGTCGCGCGCGCCATGCTATTTGGAAACACCCTTTCCGCGAACCCACGACTTCTATCGTCGGCTTGGCTTCGTAATCGACGTGGAGGGGCATCCGTTTGCGGGGGCGCCCACGCTCTGGGCAATGACTCGGGCACCGAAATGAGTCAAAACTGATGTATTAGGGCCAAATCTACTTGTTCAAGCGCTGGTCCGCTTCTGGCGCGAAGCAGTCGCCGAGCGCGGCCAGCGGTCGATGGTATCTGCTACCTAATTCCGCAAGATCGTCACGCCTCTCATTGTTTGGGAAGCCAGCCCGCACATTTGGATCTCCCTTTTGTGGGAGATGCCCGGCAAGGCAGCGGGGTAACCTACGGCATGACCAATTCGGTCTTGATGCCTGGCTGCCGCCATTCTCTCGATCTTTTTGTCCAAACGCCAGAGCCGCCGCGGCCAGCTAATCCTTTTGGGTAAACTTGTCCGACGACCTCAACGGGCGCAGGATGCCGCCGCGACGGTGCGGGGCGCCGGTCGCATGGAGGAAATCATGGACAATTTGAACCTGACGACCCTGCAAAGGGGTCAGACGATGGTCAATGACGTGGCCATCGATGCCTTTGCCGCCGGATTTCGCGGCAGTCTCCTGACCAGCAAGGATATGGATTACAACGAGGCGCGGACGATCTGGAATGCGATGATCGACCGCCGGCCCGGGCTTATTGCGCGCTGTGCCGGTGCCGCCGATGTCGTGCGGGCGGTGCGGTTTGCCCGCGACAACAATCTGCTCGTTTCAGTGCGCGGCGGCGGGCACGGCATTGCCGGCAATGCCGTCTGCGAGGGTGGTGTGGTCATCGACCTGTCGGCGATGAAATCGGTGCGAGTCGATCCGCAAACGCGGCGCGCCAGGATCGAGCCGGGCTCCACGCTTGCCGATGTCGACAAGGAAACGCTGGCCTTCGGGCTGGTGCTGCCGACCGGCATCAATTCCACCACCGGCATCGCCGGACTGACGCTCGGCGGCGGCTTCGGCTGGCTCACACGCAAATTCGGGCTGACGCTCGATAATCTGCTTTCAGTGGACGTGGTGACGGCCGATGGTGAGTTTGTCAAGGCGAGCGAGACGGAAAAGCCGGACCTCTTCTGGGCGTTGCGCGGCGGCGGCGGCAATTTCGGTGTCGTCACATCCTTTGAATTTAAACTCAACCCGCTCAATCCGGAGGTGCTCGCCGGGCTGGTCGTGCATCCCTTCGCCGATGCGGAGAAGGTGCTGAGGGAATATCGGCAGGCGCTGGACGCGGCACCCGATGAGCTGACCTGCTGGGTGGTGATGCGCCAGGCGCCGCCGCTGCCGTTCCTTCCGGCCGAATGGCACGGCAAGGAGATCGTCGTGCTCGCCATGTGCTATTGCGGAGACATCGCTGCGGGCGAAAAGGCGGCGGCCAGATTGCGCACCATCGGAAATCCGATTGCCGACGTCGTTGGCCCGGTGCCGTTTACCGGCTGGCAGCAGGCATTCGACCCGCTGCTCACGCCCGGTGCACGCAATTACTGGAAGAGCCAGGATTTCGCCTCGCTCTCGGATGCGGCGATCGATGTGCTGCTCAAGGCCGTGCGCAAGCTGCCCGGACCGGAATGCGAGATCTTCATCGGCCATGTCGGCGGTGCTGCCGGGCGTGTGCCCATCGAGGCCACCGCATTTCCGCAACGCAGCTCGCATTTCGTCATGAATGTGCATGCGCGCTGGCGGGAGGCCGGGATGGACGGAAGCTGCATCGGCTGGGCGCGGGAGCTCTTCGAGGCTACCAAGCCGCATTCTGTCGGCACCGCCTACATCAACTTCATGCCCGAAGACGAAGGCGATCGCGTCGAGACCGCCTACGGCGCCAACTACGCTCGCCTTGCCGAGATCAAGCGGCGCTACGATCCGAACAATCTGTTCCGGATGAACCAGAATGTTAAACCGACGGCGGCAGTACGCGCTGCCTAGCCCCGACGATCCCGTGCTCGGGTGATATACCCGGGCACGGGATGAGGCGCCGATTGCTTGTCAGCCCTCGGTGAGTTGGATCAATTCCTTCAGCAGAACCGCGTCGTCGGAGCCGGCATGGTCGTCCGGTCTCAGAACATGGGCAAGCCATGCTCCGTCTGCTGCCAGGCGAACGATCTCGAGCCGCATTCCGGCGTCGGTTTCGGCGTGCCTGACAAGCCGGTCATTCATCCATCTGTGCCAGAGGCTCTTGGAGTAGGGGTCGGCAAGCACGGTCATGGTTTGCGCCGACCATGGGCTGTTGTTGAGGGCGCGGTCGGCAAACAGGGTGCGGACATAGGCGCGGGTGAATGTGCCGCGGCCGCCCTTATCCTTTTCCAGCTCCTGGTCGATTTCGCGGTCGAGGTTTTCCATCATGCCGTCGAACACGGCCTCTATAAGCGCCTGCTTATTGGGGAAGTGGTGAAACAGACCTCCCTTGGTCACGCCGGCTGCGCTGGCGACAGCCTGCAGGCTGACGGCGGCCAGACCATGCTCGAGCGCCAGCTTGGTGGCGCAATCGAGAAGAGCCTGCCGCACGACATCCGGCTGTTTCTTTCTGTTGCGGGGGCTATCTACCAATGCATGACTCGTGTTCGAGATGAGCTTCGTGACGATCAGTATCACTCCCGGGATCGCGGTTCCATGGGCACGCTGAACGTGATAAGGCTATCATACCAACCGGTAGGTATCTTGCAAAGCGGAAAAATATCGACTATCTGTCGGCTCAGAGGCCCGCCGAACGTCATGTCGGCGGGCTGTTATTTTTTGGACGACATTGGGGCCACCTGGAAGGCTGATGACCATGCTTCTTCATACGAAATCATTGCGTTACGCGCTGACCTTGGCGCTGCTTCTCAGTGCAGGCCTGCCGGCTTCCGCTCAGGAAGGCGGGGCGATGCCGCCTGCCGCCGTCAGTGTCCTGACGCTTAGCAGCCGCCCCGTTCCTGTGGTCAGCGAACTGCCCGGCCGCATTGCCGCAACGCGCGTTTCCGAAGTGCGGGCCAGGGTTTCCGGCATCTTGCAGCAGCGGATCTTCGAGCAGGGCAGCCTCGTTCATCAAGGCGATGTGCTCTACCGGATCGATCCGGCGCTGTTCCGCGTCCGGGTGGCAAGTGCGGAGGCAAGCCTCGATCGCGCCAAGGCGACGCAGCTGAATGCTCGCCAGCAACTGGACCGGCAGAAGTCGCTGCGGGACCGCGATGTTGCCAGCGGTATCGAATACGATGCGGCAGCCGTCGCCCTTGCCCAGGCCGATGCCGATGTCGCGCTGGCGCAGGCCGCCCTCGACGAAGCGAAAATCAATCTCGGCTATACCGAAGTCCGTGCGCCGATATCAGGCATCATCGGCGGCGCGCTGGTGACGGAAGGCGCGCTGGTGACGGCCGACGCCGGCGACGCGCTGGCGATGATCCAGCAGATCGACCCCGTCTATGCCGACTTCACGCAATCTTCCGGAGACCTGCTGGCGCTGAAGCGGGCGGTCGAGAACGGCAGCCTCACATCGACCGAACCAGGCAAGGCCGACATCAAGCTCGTCTTCGAGGACGGCACGGTCTATGGCGAAGCCGGGAAGCTGCTTTTCAGCAGTGCCAGCGTCGATGCGACGACGGGCCAGGTCACCCTTCGCGGCGAATTTCCCAATCCGAAGGGCGATTTGCTGCCGGGGCTTTACATCAGGGTCCGCATCGAACAGGCCGTCCGTGAGAAGGCAATCCTCATTCCGCAGCGCGCCGTCATCCGCACGGCCGACGGCAAGGCTCAGGTCTATGTCGTCCAGGAGGGAGACGTAGCACAGCCGCGTGACGTGGAGCTCGGTCAATCCTTCGGCAATGAATGGGTGGTCGAAAGCGGCCTGTCATCAGGTGAGCGTCTCGTTGTCGACGGCAGCCAGAAGCTGCAGCCGGGCGCAAAGGTCGCGCCGGAAGAATGGCGGGATGGCCAGCTCGCGTCCGGTGACGCCAAGAAGCCGGAGTAGGATCGATGGCACGTTTCTTTATCGATCGCCCGATCCTTGCCTGGGTCTTTGCGATCTTCATCTCCATAGCCGGCCTGATCGCGCTGCCGTTCCTGCCGGTCGCGCAATATCCGAAGGTCGCTCCGCCGCAGCTCAGCATAACCACCAGCTATCCCGGCGCATCGCCGCAGGACATCTATCAGGGCGTCACTCGCCAGATCGAGGAAGAGCTGAACGGGGTCGAGCACCTTACCTATTTTGAGTCGACCTCTGATACCTCAGGTGCAATGACGATCACCGCGACCTTTGCCGCGGGCACCGATATCGACCAGGCTTCCGTCGACGTTCAGAATGCCATCCGCCGCGTCGAACCGCGGCTGCCGCAATCCGTCAAGGATCAGGGCATCACCGTCGAGGAGGCGTCCTCAGGCTTCCTGATGTTCATCTCGCTGACCTCGACGGACGGGAAGACCGACGAGGTGGCGCTCGGCGATTATCTCAACCGAAACGTCATCGGCGAACTGCGCCGGCTCGAGGGCGTCGGCCGCGCGCAGCTGTTTGCTTCGCAGCGGGCGATGCGCATCTGGATCGATCCCGACAAGATGGTCGGCCTGAGCCTCACCGCATCCGACATCAGCGCGGCAATCTCGGCGCAGAATGCCCAGGTGGCGGCGGGCCAGATCGGCGCAGCACCCAATCCGATCTCGCAGGATCTGACGGCGACAGTGCTGGTCAAGGGGCAACTGACCGACATCAAGGAGTTCGGAGACATCGTGCTGCGCGCCAATGCCGACGGATCGAACGTCAGGCTCCGCGACGTCGCGCGCATCAAAGAGGGCAGCGAGAGCTACAGCTTTTCCACGCGCTTGAACGGGCAGCCGAGTGCCGCCATCGCCATCCAGCTGTCGTCGACAGGCAATGCCGTCAATACGTCCAATCTGGTCACGGCGAAGATGGAGGAGCTGTCACGCTTCTTCCCTGATGGCGTCGAATATTCCGTTCCCTATGATACCAGCCCGTTCGTCTCGGCATCGATCGAGAAGGTGGCGCATACGCTTGCAGAAGCCGTCGCGCTCGTCTTCGTCGTCATGCTCATCTTCCTGCAGAGCTTCCGCTACACCATCATTCCGACGCTCGTCGTGCCCGTCGCGCTGCTCGGGACGCTGGCTGTCATGTATGCCGCCGGCTTCTCGATCAACGTGCTGACGATGTTTGCGATGGTGCTTGCCATCGGCATTCTCGTCGACGACGCCATCGTGGTGGTGGAAAACGTCGAGCGGCTGATGGCGGTGGAAGGGCTGTCGCCGAAGGAAGCGACCAAGAAGGCGATGCGGCAGATCACCGGCGCGATCCTCGGGATTACGCTGGTTCTCTCCTGCGTCTTCGTGCCAATGGCGTTCTTCCCGGGCTCGACAGGCATCATCTACCGTCAGTTCAGCCTGACCATGGTCGTGTCCATCCTGTTTTCGGCCTTCCTGGCGCTGTCGCTGACCCCGGCGCTTTGCGCCACTTTCCTGAAGCCGATCAAGGGTCATCACGAGAAGAAGGGCATCGCCGGCTGGTTCAACCGCAACTTCGACCGGCTGACCGGCCGTTATGCCCGCACCGTCGAAGGATTGGCCAAGCGCTCCTGGCGGGTGATGGCCGTCTATGTCGCGCTGCTCATCGGCCTTGGCTACCTCTTCGTCAACCTGCCGAGCAGCTTCGTGCCGGATGAGGATCAGGGCTTCCTGATCGTCGACGTGCAGGGGCCGCCGGAGGCGAGCCGCAACCGCACGGTGGCCTCGCTCGAAAGCATCGAGGCGATCTTCAGGAGGGAGCCGGCCGTTGCAAACGTCGTTGCGATCCAGGGCTTCAGCTTCTCGGGGCAGGGACCGAACGCTGCCCTGGTGTTCGTCACGCTCAAGGACTGGGCCGAACGCGGCGCCGGCAATTCGGTACAAGAGATCTCCAACCGCGCCAACATGCAGCTGTTTGGGCTTAAGGACGCCACCTCCTTCGCGCTGTCGCCGCCGCCGATCGAAGGGTTCGGCACGACCAACGGCTTCACCTTCCGCCTGCAGGATCGCGGGGCGAAAGGCCAGGCGGCACTGACAGAGGCGGCGGGAATGCTGATCGGCAAGGCATCGCAGAATCCCATCATATCAGGTATCCGCCCGGAAGGCATGCCTGACTCGGCCCAGCTCGTGCTCGTCATCGATCGCGAAAAGGCAAATACCTTCGGCGTCGCCTTCGCCGACATCAATAGCACGATCACCGCCAATCTCGGTTCGAGCTATGTCAACGATTTCCCGAATTCGGGCCGCATGCAGCGCGTCATCGTGCAGGCGCAGGACAAGAGCAGACTTCAGGCGGAAGACCTGATGAAGCTCAATGTCCGCAATGCAAGCGGCGGCATGGTGCCGCTATCATCCTTCGCCGTCGCCGAATGGCAGAAGGGACCGGCCCAGATCGTCGGTTATAACGGCTACCCTTCCGTGCGTATCTCCGGCGCTCCGGCGCCGGGATATTCGTCGGGGGCGGCGATTATCGAAATGGAGCGGCTGGCCTCGGAACTTCCCGACGGCTTCGGCTTCGAATGGACCGGCCAGTCGCTGGAGGAGTTGAGATCGGGATCGCAGGCGCCGTTCCTGTTCGGCCTCAGCATTCTCTTCGTCTTCCTGCTGCTGTCGGGGCTTTACGAGAGTTGGTCCATCCCCTTGTCGGTGATGCTGGTCGTGCCGCTCGGCGTCATCGGCTGCGTGCTCGCGGTGATGAGCCGCGACATGTCCAACGACATCTACTTCAAGGTCGGCCTGATTGCGATCATCGGGCTGTCGGCGAAGAACGCCATCCTGATCGTCGAATTCGCCAAGGACGGCTATGCCGAGGGCAAATCGCTGATGGATGCCGCGATCGAAGGCGCCCGTCTGCGCTTCCGGCCGATCATCATGACCTCGCTCGCCTTCACTTTGGGCGTGGTGCCGCTCGCGATCGCCACCGGGCCAAGTGCGGCGAGCCAGAATGCCATCGGCACGGGCGTGCTTGGCGGCATGATTTCGGCGACGGTGCTGGCGATCTTCTTCGTTCCCGTCTTCTTCGTCTTCGTGCTGCGTCTCTTGAGGACGAAGCGGCCGGAGACAGTGAATGAGGAGACGCCGGCCGGGCAGGAGCCCGCGCCGGTAACGTCGCCGAGCTGAGGTGAAGAGTTGGCGGGTTGCCTTGCGCAACTCGCCACACCTTTGCGCCGGTCCGCTTTCAGGAATTATGCGGTCGGCTTCGGCGTGATCGTCACGTCGGCGCCATAGGCATCGCGCAGTTCGCCTTCCTGTCCCGGTTGCCGGTCGGCCGCCTGATGCAGGAGGATCGACTCGTATCCTTGCGAGCGCGTCCCCTCGATCAGCGTGATATCGGCGTTTCCGGGATTGTCGGAGCGCTCGAACCACTCGACAGGGCGGTGCAGGAAGTTCATTTCGACCGCCCGGTTGGTGACGCCATGACCGACGATCACGAGGTTGTGGTCGCTATTTTCGGCGTCGTGCATGACGGTCTGCAGGAACAGGCGCACCCGCTGGGCCACATCCGCCCGGCTTTCGCCATCCGGCGGCCGCGCGTAGAACTTGCCGCTGTTGCTGCGCAGCCTCGCCCATTTTTCGAACTCCTCGGGAAACTTCTGCTTCTGTTCGGCGTGGTCGTAGATTTCGGTGAAGAGACCGAAATCCTGCTCGCGCAGCAGATAATCCTCCCTGATATCGCCGACAAAACTTTCCGGCAGGGCTTCGAGCAGCGCATCCTTGCTCTGCCGGGTCCTGAGAAAGGGCGAATACCAGATCTGCAGCTTGCCGAAACCCGCGCTCGGCAATGCTTGCAGGTAGGAGGCGATCACACCGCCTGCCTCGAGAGCTTGCCGATGGCCCCACTGCGTCAGCGGCACGTTGTGATCGCCGAATTGGCGGTAGGCCTGTTCGTTGATGTTGCCGAGGGATTCGCCGTGGCGAACGAGAAAGAGACGCATCAGCCATCCCGCATTGTCGGATATGAATCGCCGTCATCATGAACGCCCTGAATGCACAGGGCAACCTTGTCGGCGGGCCTGGCGGTGACGGGCATACTGCCCGCGCGGCGATGGGCATTCTGTCCGCGTTGAATGAACAGGTTTGCAGGGCTTTTCCCCAGCTTGTCATCTTCCTGAAACACGAGTCTGGTTTTGGAAGGCTAGATGAAAGATGGGACATGAGCGGCAGCTCGTGAAAGACATGATGGAACCCAGACATTTCCGCACGCTCTTCATTTCCGATGTCCATCTCGGCTCGAAGGCCGCGAAGGCCGACTTCCTGCTGGATTTCCTGCGCCACCACGAGGCCGATACGATCGTGCTCGTCGGCGACATCGTCGACGGCTGGCGTCTGAAGCGCAGCTGGTACTGGCCACAGGTCTGCAACGACGTCGTCCAGAAACTGTTGCGCAAGGCGCGCAAGGGCACGCGCGTCGTCTACATTCCCGGCAATCACGACGAGTTCCTGCGCGCCTTCCCGGGCATGCATTTCGGCGGCATCGAGGTCGTCGAGCGCATGATGCATGACGGCGCCGATGGAAAAAAATACCTGATCCTGCACGGCGACGAGTTCGACGTCGTGGTCCGCAACGCCCGGCTGCTCGCCTACCTCGGCGACTGGGCCTATGACACGGCAATCCGCATCAACATCATCCTGGCGGCGGTGCGCCGCCGGCTCGGCATGCCCTACTGGTCGTTCTCGGCCTGGGCGAAGCTGCAGGTCAAGCATGCCGTCAATTTCATCGGCGAATTCGAGCGCGTCGTGGCCGAGGAAGCCCGCAAAAACGGCGCTGACGGCGTCATCTGCGGACATATCCACCACGCCGTGATCCAGGACATGGACGGCATCCGCTACATCAACACCGGCGATTGGGTGGAAAGCTGCACGGCGGTTGCCGAACACGAGGATGGCACCTTCGAACTGATCACCTGGCGGTCGCTCGCCAGCAGTGTGCCGGCGCTTGCAGCCATCGAAATGCATGACGAGGGTGAGCTGGCCCCGCAGGCCGCCTGATTTTGGCGCCCGCGCTTTACAGCGCCGCGCATCTTTTGAGACGCGCAGAGGACGCCTTAGCACCTTTGAAATTTGCCGTAGGAATTTAGCCGTTACCGTCAGGCGACAGGCCCTATTTATTTTCTAAAACGTTTCAGAACGGCTATTTCTCGCAATAGTCGCCTCCAGGGTGGTGTGTTAGGACAACGACCAGTTTCCTTCAGGTCCCCCCATGATTCCCGCTCAAAATTCTCCGACGGGTGAGGGAGCGCCGCCGCGCTTCCGGCTGCTCAGCGCGCTTTCTTATTGCGCGCCGCTGCTCGTCAACGGCATCGTGCTGCCGTTCTTCCCCGTCTGGCTTGCGGGCCATAGCTTCAGCGACCACGAAATCGGTGTCATCCTAGCCGTTCCTATGGTGGTGCGCGTGCTGGTGGCGCCTGTTGTCGCCATGATCGCCGACCGGACGAAGGAACGCGCCGACGTGCTGCTCTGGTCAGGCGGCTTGTCGCTGCTAACGGCGGTAGCACTCTACTGGACGACGACTTTCTGGCCTGTCTTCATCGTGTTTACGCTGCAGGGCGCCACCTTCGCGCCCTATGTGCCGGTCGTCGAATCGATCGTCATATCGGGCGTGCGTCGCTGGGGGCTTGACTACGGATCGATGCGGGTCTGGGGCTCGATTGCTTTCATCGTTTCGACGCTGGTCGGCGGCGAACTCATCAACCAGTGGGGCGGGGGGATGGTGCTGCCCATCATGATGTTCGGCTTTATCATGACCGTGCTCATGGCGATCTTCTGCCCGCGCATCGGGCCGACGCGGCGGCGGGGTCAGCCGATCGATCTTCCGGCCGCCACCGGCAGCGGCCTGCGTGAGCCGCACCTGTTGCTGCTCTTGATCGGCGTCGCCGTCCAGCAATCGAGCCATGCGGTGCTCAACGCCTTCTCCTCGATCTACTGGCATCACCTCGGCTTTTCCGGCACCGAGGTCGGCCTGCTCTGGAGCGCCGGCGTCGCTTCGGAAGTGACGGTGTTCTTCCTGTCGAAGCGCCTCAGCCGTCGCTTCGACGCCTGGACGCTGATCCGCTTCGGCTGCGCCGTCAGCGTCTGCCGCTGGATCCTGTTTCCAATGAATACGGGCTTTGCCGGTTTCTTCCTGCTGCAATGTTTCCACGGCTTCACCTATGCCTTCGTGCATACCGGCGTTCAGCGGCGGATCGTGGCGACGGTGCAGGAGACGCAGGAATCCTCGGCGCAGGGCGCCTATTTCTTCTATGTCGGCATGGCAATGGCGCTGATGACCCTGGCGTCGGGTTATCTCTATGCCTGGCTCGGCGTCGTCAGCTATTACGTCATGGCCGTGGTGGCCTTCGCCGGCCTCGGCCTCGTCATCTTTGCCTATTACCTTCAGCCCCAAAGGCTAGTTTCGGGCGGAAAGACCAAGGAAGCGGCGTAGCGCAGGCCGGGTTCGCGGTCGCGGGCGAGTAGTAGCGGGCCATCGAGATCGACGAAATCGGCATTCTGGGCGAGCAGAACGGCGGGCGCCATGGCAAGCGAAGTGCCGACCATGCAGCCGAACATGATGCTGAATCCAAGCCGTTCGGCCTCGGCCTTCATCGACAGCGCCTCCGTCAGGCCGCCCGTCTTGTCGAGCTTGATGTTGATCGCGTCGTAGCGGTCGGCAAGGCTTGCGAGATCGCCGGTGTGGTGGACGCTCTCATCGGCGCAGACGAGGAGAGGGCGGCGGATTTCGGCGAGCAGCCCATCGCGGCCGGCCGGCAGCGGCTGCTCGACGAGGGCGATGCCTGCTTCCGCGGCGATATGGAGATGACGCTCCAACACCGCTTCCGGCCAGCCCTCGTTGGCGTCGAGGATGATTTCGGCATCGGGCGCGGCGGCGCGGACGGCGCGGATGCGGCTTTCATCGTCGCCGGTGCCGACCTTGACCTTCAGCAGGGCGCGGCCGGCATGCTCGCGCGCCTGGGCGGCCATCACCTCCGGCTCACCGAGCGAGATGGTGTAGGCTGTGGTGAGCGGCTGCGGAGCGGACAGGCCGAGGCGGACGGCGACACTGTCTCCCGTCCGCTTCGCCTCGAGGTCCCAAAGGGCGCAGTCGACGGCGTTGCGGGCCGCACCCGGCGGCATGGCCGACAGCAGGTCATGGCGCGAGATGCCGGCCTCGATCAGCGGTCGCGCCGCCTCGATCTGGGCGAAAACACTCTCCATGGTCTCGCCGTAGCGGCGGTAAGGCACGCATTCGCCGAGCCCCTGTGCATCCTCTTCGATAAGCGTGCAGGTGATGACCTCGGCTTCGGTCTTTGCCCCGCGCGAGATGGTGAAGGTCCCGGCAATCGGAAAGGAATTCATCTGGATATCGAGGGTGCGCGGCATTATTGCTCTCCTGCAAGCATGGAAATTGCACGGTGCTTCTGTATATTGACGCGCCGGGCGACGAACGATCTGCTTCGCGATTCGGCGATGTCGCTGTAAGCCTTGAAAGACACAAGTATCTTGAACGCCGAGAATCGCAACGCCGCCTCACTGCAAGTGGACGACCAGGCTGATGGCTCGGGACAGCGTGTGCGTCTTCAGGGAAATTGGCGCAGCGCCTACATCCATCTGGTGCTGCGCGATTTCGAAAAGCTCCTGCAGAGGAAGACCGGCGACCTGACGGTAGACCTCTCGGATATTTCGGAGATCGACACAGCCGGCATCTGGCTGCTGTGCCGGCTGAAAAAGCAGGAAGAGGCTGGCGGGCGGACGGTTCGCTTCGAAGGCACCAATTCGCATATCGACGAAATGCTGGAGATGTTTTCCGAGGAGCCGGCCAAGCCCGAACCGGAGCAGATGGAGAAGGTCTCGCTTGCCGCGCGCATCTTCGCGCCGATCGGCAGGATGACCTACGACCTCTGGGACAATTTCGCCGCCTCCATGTATATCCTCGGCTCGGCGGTGCGCGGGGCGCAGATGAAGTTCGGCCGCGGCAGCGGCGTTTCGCCAGCCTCCATCGTCAACCAGATCGACCATATGGGCGTTCGCGCCGTTCCGATCATTCTGTTGATGTCGTTTCTGATTGGGGCGATCATTGCCCAGCAGGGCGCCTTCCAGCTGCGTTATTTCGGCGCGGAGGTTTTCGTCGTCGATCTCGTCGGCATCCTGCAACTGCGCGAAATCGGCGTGCTTCTGACTTCGATCATGATCGCCGGCCGTTCCGGCAGCGCCATCACCGCCGAAATAGGCTCGATGAAGATGCGCGAGGAGATCGACGCGCTGAAGGTGATGGGGCTGAACCCCATCGGCGTGCTGATCTTCCCGCGGCTGGTGGCTCTGACCATTGCGCTGCCGCTTTTGACGGTGCTCGCAAATTTCGCTTCGCTGGGCGGGGCTGCCGCTGTCGCCTGGGGCTATTCCGGCATCACCTTCGCCAACTTCCTGTCGCGCCTGCACGAGGCGGTGACACTGTCGACGGTGCTTTCGGGCATGATCAAGGCGCCGTTCATGGCTCTTGTGATCGGCATCGTCGCCGCAGTTGAGGGGCTGAAGGTCGGCGGCAGCGCGGAATCGCTCGGCCAGCATGTGACGGCCGCAGTGGTGAAGGCGATTTTCGTCGTCATCCTGATGGACGGGCTTTTTGCGATGTTCTATGCAGCGATCGATTTCTAAGATGGCGGACCGCGTGGACGAGAAACCGATCGATACGGAAGACAAGGACGCAAGGGACATCGTGCTGTCGGCGCGCGACGTCACCGTCGGCTTCGGCTCGAAAGTCGTGCTCGACAATCTCAACCTCAATATCTACCGCGGCGAGATCCTCGGTTTCGTCGGCGCATCGGGCACCGGTAAATCGGTGCTGATGCGCACGGTGCTTCGGCTGCTGCCACGCCGCTCCGGCACGATCAAGATCCTCGGCCAGGATTTCGACGAGCTGGATGAACCGCAGCGCAACGCGCTCGACATGCGGCTCGGCGTGCTGTTCCAGCAGGGGGCGTTGTTCTCGTCGCTGACGGTCAAGGAAAACATCCAGGTGCCGATGCGCGAATATCTCGACCTGCCGCGCTCGCTGATGGACGAATTGGCGCATCTGAAGATCCGTATGGTCGGGCTTGCGGCCGATGCCGCCGACAAATACCCGTCCGAGCTTTCCGGCGGCATGATCAAGCGTGCCGCCCTTGCCCGCGCGCTGGCGCTCGATCCGGAACTCGTTTTCCTGGACGAACCGACTTCGGGTCTCGACCCAATCGGCGCGGCCGAATTCGACGAACTGATCGCCAACCTGCGCGATAGTCTGGGACTGACTGTGTATATGGTGACCCATGACCTCGACAGCCTGTTTTCGGTCTGCGACCGTATTGCCGTGCTCGGAAAGAAGCGGGTAATGGTGGAAGGCACGATCGACGACATGCTGGCCTATGACGATCCGTGGGTGCAGGCCTATTTCAAGGGTAAGCGGGCGCGGTCGATCGTGCCGCAGGACGATGACGCGCGGCACGGCAGCAGCGGGAAGTGACCGGATAAGATGGAAACCAAAGCCAATTACACGATTGTCGGTTTTTTCACGGTGCTGGTGATCGCGGCGGCCTTCGGCTTCGTTTACTGGATGGCCGAATATGGCCGCGGCGGCCCGATGACGGAACTGATCGTTCGTATTCCGGGTTCGGCCAACGGCCTCAGCGTCGGCTCGCCGGTGCGCTTCAACGGCATCCAGATCGGCTCGGTGCAGACGCTGTCGATCGATGCCGACGATCCGCAATATTCGCTGGCCTTCACCCAGGTGCGCACCGATGCCCCGATCTACCCCTCCACCAAGGCCGCCCTTGAAATTCAGGGCTTGACCGGGGCTGCCTATATCGAACTGTCGGGTGGCCGCAAGGGCGAGGAAAGCATCCTCCAGCATGCGATCGACAATAACAAACGCGCCGTGATCGTCGCCGACCAGTCGAGTGTCACCAATCTTCTGGCGACCGCAGACAAGATCCTCGATCGCGCCAACGACGCGGTCGGCGAACTTCAGGGTTTCATCGAAGATTCGCGCGGGCCGCTGACCGAGACTTTCAAAAATGCCGAGACGTTCTCCGATGCGCTTGCCAAGAATTCCGGCAATATCGACGCCTTCCTGCAAAGTGTCGGCCAGCTCTCCGATACGGTGAAGGCGGTCTCCGGTCGTGTCGATTCGACGCTTCAAGCGGTCGAAGCGCTGGTCAAGGCAGTCGATGCGCAGAAGATCGACAACATCGTCTCCAATGCCGAGAAGATCACCGCCAATGTCGCCGATGCCTCGGGCGACCTCAAGGGCGCGATCCAGAAGTTCGACCAGACGGCCACCACCTTCAACGATTTCGGCAAGCAGGCGCAGGCGACGCTCGATCGAGTCGATACGCTCGTTGCCCAGATTGATCCGGCGAAGGTGAAGGGCTCGGTCGACGATATCTCGCAGGCGACCAAGGATGCGCGCGCCGCCGTCGCCTCGATCCGCGATGTCGCCAACACGGTTTCGGCCCGCCAGAAAGATATCGACCAGACGATCCAGGACGTGTCGCAGCTTTCCAACAAGCTGAATTCGGCGTCAACCCGCATCGACGGCATTCTCATCAAGGTCGATGCGCTGCTTGGCACAGACAATACGCAATCGCTGTTCACTGAAGCGCGCAATACGCTGGAATCCTTCAAGAAGGTCGCCGACAACCTGAATTCGCGCATTGGGCCGATTGCCGACAATCTGCAGAAATTCTCGAGCGGCGGCTTGCGCGACGTACAGACTCTCGTCAACGACATGCGCGGAACCGTGAGCAATCTGAACGATACGATCACCAACTTCGACCGAAATCCGCAGCGCCTGATCTTCGGCGGAGACACGGTCAAGCAATATGACGGCCGGACGCGGCGTTAACTGGGAAATCAAGGGTAGCCTAATATGGTCGCATCGCATCTGTTGTCGCGCCGTTCTTGGATTAGGGGAACGGTGATCGCGCTGCCGCTGACGGCGCTGATCCTTTCGGGGTGCGGCACCGCGGCCAAGAACGACACCTACGACCTGCCCGCCGCCGTCGATGGCAGCGGACCCGCGGCCAAATCCCGCCAAATTCTGATCGCCAGCCCCACGGCGCTAAGGTCGCTCGACAGCGAGCAGATCGTCATCCGTGTTTCGCCGTCGGAAATCCAGTATCTCTCAAAGGCGCAGTGGGGCGACAAGCTGCCGCGCATAGTGCAGTCGAAGCTGGTGGAAGCCTTCGAGAACTCGGGCAAGCTCGGCGGCGTCGGCATGCCGGGGCAGGGGCTGGCGATCGACTACCAGATCGTCACCGATATCCGCTCCTTCGAGATCGATGCTTCGAACAGCAACCAGGCGGTGGTCGAAATTTCCGCCAAGATCCTCAACGATCGCAACGGCTCGGTGCGCGCTCAGAAGGTGTTCCGCGCGATGGCGCCGGCCGGCGGCGACAATGACGGCTTCGTCAAAGGCCTCGACCGCGCCTTCTCCACGGTCGCCTCCGAGATCGTCAGCTGGACGCTGCGCTCAATTTGAACTGGAATTTCGAGGCCGCCCCGTGAATATCGGGGGTTGTCGATCCTGAAAAATATTTGATCCCATGGCATAGGGGTCGTCATCGTATTCAATTTCTTCACAAATTTATGGAACGCATCATACAGTCCCTTTCAGGAGGAATGCTGCATGGTGGTTGCGCGAGTATTCGGGAAATCGTCATCGGAGGCGATCCAGCGCGAAAATGATCGCCTGGCTGCGCTGCAACAGCTCGATCTGCTCGACACGCCGAGAGACGAGGGCTTCGAGCGGATCGTACGCCTGATAAAGGAGATCTTTTCCATCGACATCGGCATCGTGTCGCTGATCGATGCGCATCGGCAATGGTACAAGGCTTGCTCCGGCCTTTCAGCCGACGAGGTGTCGCGCGAAGACACATTCTGCCGCTACGTCATCGACTGTGAAAGGCCTGTTGTCGTGCAGGACGCCACCAAGGACTCGCGGTTTTCACAGCATCCTGCGGTGACAGGCGAGGACAGCATTCGTTTTTATGCCGGCGTGCCGTTGACAACAAAGGCCGGACACATGATCGGAACGGTATGCGCGATCGACCGCAGGCCCAGATCTTTCGGCAACAGAGATCTCGGCATTCTCGAGGAGCTGGCGGGGGCCGCGATGGACCGCATCGAGCTCATGCAGTCGGCCGCCATCGACAGCCTGACCGAGGCGATGACGCGGCGTGCCTTCAGGCAGGAGGCCGATCAGCTCATTTCGCTCGCTTTGCGGCACCAGCACGACCTGTCGTGCATCGTTTTCGATATCGACCGCTTCAAGCAGGTGAACGATACGCACGGGCACGCTGCGGGAGACGAGGTCCTCAAGGCGGTCGCATCGATCTGCAAGACGACCCTTCGAGCCGGTGATCTGTTTGGCCGGCTTGGCGGCGAGGAATTCGGCGTCATCCTGCCGCATGTCGATCGGGAAGGCGCTGTCGCAGTCGCCGAAAAACTCAGAGCCGCCATCGCCTCTCAGATCATACGCGGCGATCATGGCGCCCTGACCGTCACAGCCAGCTTCGGAACGTCGGCACTCTCGATCGTCAGTAAGGAGATCGAGACCCTGCTGGCTCAGGCGGATGCGGCGATGTATCAGGCCAAGCATGGCGGGCGGAATCGTTGCGTGTCGTGGAGTTCCATCCACGCCGATCACGCCATTGGGGCTCGACGGCGGGTGCTGAAGGCGGGTTCGATCCTGTTCAACGATCGGCGTTCGACCATCGACTGCACCGTCAAATCCATCGGCTCGGAGAGCGCCGGCATTTCAGTCTCCAATACATCAGGCATTCCTTCGGAATTCATCCTGGCTATCAAAGGCGAAGGATTCGAAACAAATTGCCGGGTGATCGCGCAAGACCGCCAGCATCTGGAAGTAGCTTTCAGGTAATCTGTCGACGGGTCACCGCTCATTAACTACTTCGTCGGCTGCGAATCCGTCATCGTCGCTCCCGGCTGGCTGCCCGGTGTGGTGGATGCCGTGGCGGTCGATGACGATGGCAGGGTGCTGTCCAGCAGACTTGCCATCTTGTCGTCGCGTATACTCGCGGTTTTTTCGCCCATGACGACGCCGACCACGCGGCGGCCATCCTTCAGCGCCGAGGTCACGACATTGTAGCCCGATGCATCGGTGTAGCCTGTCTTGATCCCGTCGACGCCGTCATAGCGATACATGAGGTTGTTGTGGCCGCGAAGCTTCATGCCGCGGAACTGGAAGCCGCGCATGGAGAAGAGCTTGAACTCCTCGGGAAAGTCCCGCATCAGTGAAACGCCGAGTGTCGCCATGTCCCGCGCCGTGGTGACCTGCTCAGGATCGGGAAGGCCCGACGGATTCTTGAAGACCGTATCCTTCATGCCGAGCTGGTGCGCCTTGTCGGTCATCGCCTTGGCGAAGGCCTGTTCGGTGCCGCCAAGCTGTTCGGCGATTGCCACAGCCGCATCGTTGGCGGAGAGCACGACAATCCCTTCGACGGCTTCGCGCAAGGTCACCTTGCGGCCAACGCCGACGGCGAGCTTGAAAGGCTCCTTGCTCTCGGCATTTTCCGACATGGTGAGCTTCTGGTCCCAGCTGAGGCGTCCGTCATGCAGGGCCTCGAAGGCGAGATAGAGCGTCATCATTTTGGTCAGCGACGCCGGGTAGTTCAGATCGTCCTGGTTGGAACCTTCGAGGACCTGGCCGGACTGCACATCCACGACGAAGCTTGCCTGGCCTGCCTGAACCTGAGTGAAAGCGCCCATCAGGAAAAAAGAGGAGAGCGCGTTGGCAAGGAGCCGGGATGTCGTCTTGGTCATCAATGTTGCTGTCTCTGTCGTTTGGATGGCGGAGTGAGCCGTTCTGTTTGAATATGAGCGGATCATAAAAGTTTGTGACGGAATGAAGGACGGGGGGCAATAAAAAAGGATCATCCACAGCTGATTCCTTTTGTCTCACCCTCTTCGGTTTTGACAATGATGCGTAGGGCACGTAGAAAAAGCGCCATGAGCACGAAGCGCGCGCCCTTCTCCCGTCATGACCGCACCTGCCTGCAGGTCGCGATCGTGCGCGCTTTTGGCGGACGAGGTCTTCGCGTCCTGCTGTGACGTCAGGGCGCTAGGCGTCCGGCGCGCTGCTGGACGTAAAGCCCCTCACCACGTCAATCAAGGTTGCCAGGGAGACAGGCGCCGTGCTCAATATTTATCATGTCAATTCGCTCGTCCATTGGGAGGAGCGCGAGATCCATCTGCGCGATCATATGATCGGGTTCTTCTCGCAAGAGGTCCGCAGTTTTCTCAGATCCGTCAATCCGGCCTGGGATGTCAGAAGGGTCGAGGCGCCGGCGCTGATGCCGCGGTCGCTGGTTTCAAGCGCCTATTCGAACGCCGATATCTGGGTCCAGGAACAGCTTGCCGCCAGCGATGCCGCGCTGGTGCTGAGACCGGAGACCACGCCGTCGACCTACATCTACATGCAGCATATTCTCGGAAATCACTCGAAGACACGGCTGCCGCTCTGCGTCTGGCAGGCCGGCAGATCCTATCGTCGCGAGCAGGAACAGCCGAGCAAACACATGCGGCTGAAGGAATTCTGGCAGCTCGAATTCCAATGCGCCTTCACGGCCGATAGCGGCAACGACTATCATGCCGCCTGCCTCGAGCCGGTCCGCCGGATGATCGCATCGCTGATCCATCTGCCGACGCGGATCGTAGCCTCCGACCGGCTGCCGGCCTATTCCGAGGTGACGATGGATATCGAGGTCGACAATGGCGACAAGTGGATGGAGGTCTGCTCGATCTCGCGACGCACGGATTTTCCGCAGCGCTACCGGTCGCAGCCGAAGAAGGGAGCGGCCGTCGAGCACGATGTTCTCGGGCTTGAGATTGCCATTGGCCTCGACCGCTGTATCTACAACTGGAACATAGCGGCCGATCGGTAGTATACGGGAAGCCGGGGGTCGGCGCGGCTTACTCCTTCTTCTCCACAGTGGGGAGAAGGTGGCCCGAAGGGTCGGATGAGGGAGCCACACGGCACGCCATTCATTGCTCTTCGCTTGCGCTCAGTGCATTCGCGGCTTTGCCGCTCACCCCCTCATCGCCTCGCTGTCGCTCCGGCACTTCTCCCCGCTGGGAAGAAGAAGGTATGCCGCGGCGTCCGTGCTCCCGAGCATGACGAAAGAGGAGTCGGCCGACTTTGTCAGCTGTCAGGCCGGAGCCGCGTGGCGGCTCCGGTCTTCACACATCAGCCTCAGCCGAGCCTGCCTGCGGCATGAGCGAGCATGGTGTAGACCTTGCCCGTATCCGAGGTGAGGTAGGACTGCGTCACCGTCCGGTTCGGGTCAGTGCGGGCGACGTCGGCGAGCAGCTTTTCGAAATCACCGATGTAGCGGTCGACGGCGGTGCGGAATTCCGGTTCGCGGTCGTATTTGCGCTTGATCTCGTCGAAGGTCTGCTGGCCCTTCAGCGTGTAGAGGCGGCGGGTGAAGACGTCGCGCTCGCCGCGCTGATAACGGCGCCAGAGATCGACCGAGGCGTCGTGGTCGATGGCGCGGGCGATATCGACCGAGAGCGAGTTCAGCGATTCGACGACGTGGCGCGGATTGCGGCTGTCATTGCTGCGCGCGGCCGGTGCGGCAGTCTCCGCCGGGCGGGCCGGAGCGCGGGCAGCCGCCTCGTCGGCAGCCTCCTCACGCGAGGCGCCGCGCAGGAGATCGCTGATCCAGCCGCCGCTTTCCGGATGGGCCGGCTCTTGGCGACCTGTTTCCTGGCGCCCCGTTTCCTGTCGATTGGGGGCAGGCTGCGGCGCGGCGCGCTGGGGGGCGGCAGCCGGCGCAGACGGTGCGATCGTTCCGCGCAGACCTGTCGCTTCGATCGGCGGCGGCGCTACCGGCTGCGGAGGCTGGGCTGCGACCGGCTGGGCGGGGCGGGATGCCGGCTGCACCTGGGCGAGTGTGCGGGCAACGGGCTCGGAGATCTCGAGCTGCTGGCTGGAGCGGCCGACGAGCTGGGAGATATCCTGCAGCGCCTTGATCTGCTCGGCGACGGCCCGGCGCATGGCCGAGGCGCTTTCCTTGGCTTCCTCGGGAAGATCGAAGGCGCCGCGCTTCAGTTCGGCGCGGGTGGCGTCGAGCTCGCTGCGGATGTCGGCGGCGGAGCGGCGGATATCCTCGGTGGCGCCGGAGAAGCGGCCGACTGCATCATCGATCGCTTCGCGCAGCGCTTCGCGCATGTGCTGGGCGGCACCGTCGGAGGCGCGCCCGGCTTCACCGAGCATGCGCTCGACTTCCGACAGCGAAGCGGTGAGACCACCGCGAATGCGATTGGAGAGATCGCCGGAGCGGCGCTCGACATTGGCGAAGGTGCCGTCGATCGTCGTATTGGCCTCGTCGCCGGCGCGGGTGATCGCCTCGCGCATCGTCTCTGCGGCTTCCTGGGCGCGCTTCTCGGTTTCGGTGAGAATGCGGCCGATATCGGCGAAGGAGGACTGCACGCCCTGGCGCAGATTGCCGGTGACTTGGGCTGAACGCTGCTCTGCCCGCTCGAACACGGTTTCGATCATGCCGCCGAGGCCGCGCATGGTCTTTTCGATCTCGGCCGAGCGCTGGACGAGGCCGACCGAGAGCGTCTGCAGAGCGCTCTCGCGCTCCTCGAGCGTCGAGGCGAGGTTGGACTGGGCGGCGCCGAGAAGCTGCGAGGCCTGGGTCAGGACCTTGGAGTGTTCGTCGAAGCGGCCGATGATGCTGCCGACCTGCGACAGCGTCTGGCCCGAAATGTCGGAGAGGCGGTCGACCTTGCCTTCGAGAAGCCTGGTCGAGGCCGAGACCATTTCAGCGGCCTTGGTGGCGGAGTCGGCAAAGCGCGTAGTGGTATCGCCGAGACGGCCGTCGACGCTGGTCAGTTGCTCGGCGGCGCGGTTCATCATCATCGCCATCGCCGCGCTGCTTTCCGACATGCGCTCGACGAGGCCGTTGACGTTGCCGACCAGGCTGTTCTCGATGGCGCTGACGGCATTGGCGACATTCTCGGTGCGGGCGGCAACGGCGCTGGCGAGCGCTTCGTTTTCGGCGCGCAGACGGTCGGCGCTGAGGTTGGCCGCGGCGGTGATCCGGGCGGCGGCCTGCTCGCCGGCATCGGTGTAACGGTCAATGATCGGGCGGGCCGTTTCGTCGAGGATGCGCGTCAATTCGACCGAACGGCCAGCGAGCATCGAGTTGAGGTCGCGGGTGCGCTCCTCGAGCGTCGAGCGGATCGAGTTGCCGCGCGCTTCGAGCCCCCGGTCGATCTCGGAGAACGTCGTATCGATTTCGCGGGCGCGTTCCTCGAGATTGGAGCGGATGACGCTGCTGCGGGCTTCGAGCGCCCGGTCGACATCCGCCATGGTCGCGGAAATCTCGCTGCCGGCGCCCGACAGCGTCGAGCGGATGGCACTGCCGCGCGCCTCCAGAGACTGGCCGGCATCCGACAGCACCTTGGAGATGGCATTGACTTGCGTGCCGACAATGGTCTCAGCCTCGGCGACCTTGTTGACGATGGCGTTGCCGGCTTCCGAGAAGGTTTGGGCGACGGCAGCGGCCTGGCTTGCCAGCCGGTTCTGAGCTTCGGCGACCCGGGTGACGATCTGCGACGAGCGCTCATCCATGGTGCGGGTAAATTCGTCGCTCTTCGCATTGAGATCCTCGGCGAATTGCTGGCCGGTCCTGCCAAGCAGTTCGGTGGTTCTCGTCGCTTCGCCTTCCATTCCCTGGGCCGCGTCGGCAACCGCGCTACGCAGCGTCGAGGCTAGACCGGCGGCCTTGCCTTCGATGGTGCGGTTGACGGCCTCGAGGCCGACGGTCAACGCACGGTCCATGGTGGAGAGGCGTTCCTCGATGCGTTCATTGCCGCGGTCGAGGGTTTCGCCGAGGCTTGCTGTGCGGCCGTCGATGGCGCCGGTCAGGGTGGTGGCGCGGCTGTCCAGCGTCTCGGCCAGATTGGCGGTGCGGCTGTCGATCGCCTGAGTGAGGTTTGCGGCACTGCCTTCGAGTGTCGCAGAGATGCGCTGCGTAGCGTCGTCGCTGAGCGCGCCGAGACGGGCGACGCCGTCGGCAAGCACGCCGGACAACTGACCGCTGGCCGCTTCGACCCTTTCGGCAACGCCGCCGACGCCGTCGCGGATGCGGGTCTCGATCGCCGCAAGACCGGCTTCGACACGCGATCCAGTTTCTTCAAAACGGCCCGTCAGGCTTTCGACCGACCGATCGAGATTGGCGGAGAAATTCTGGGTGGAACTCGAAATCGTGTTTGCCGCTTCCTGAAAGCGGCCGGCGATCTGGCCGGCGCCGGCATGCATGCGATCTTCCAATGTCTGGGCGCCGGCATCGATCGCCTGGCGGATCGCGGCTTCACGGTGCTCCAGCGACAATTCGAGCATGCCGACGCTCGTCGCCACCGAGGTACCGATGCTGGTCGCCTGTTCGGCCAGCGTATCGCTGATCAGCGCATGGGCCTGGTTCAGCGATAAGTCGATGGCGTTGGCGCGCTCTTCGAGAGTCGTGCGGATGCGCTCATGGGCAGAGGCGAGCCCACCCTCGATGCGCGCTGCGGCCTCGTCGGCGAGGCCGCCGAGCCGCGTATGTGCATCGGTCAGACGGCCTTCGATGCGGCCGGTCAAGCCGCCCACGAGATCCTCGAAGCGGTCGCCGCCGGCATCGAGAACGCCCGAGAGGGCGGCGCTATGTTCGGAAAGCGCATTTTCGAGCCGCTGCTGATTGTCGGTATAGGCGGTGCGGATCGCATCGGTCTTGTCGGAGAAGGCGCCGGCCACTCGTGCCTCGGCACCGGAGACGGCCTCCATGATGGCGTTGCTGCGGGCTTCGAGCACACTGTCGAAGCGGCTCTGGTTATCGTCGAGCGAAATCGCGAGCGCCATTGTCTTTTCGTCGAGCGTATCGGTGAGCCGATCATGGGTTGCCGTTACGGCGCCGATGATCGCGGCGGTGCGGTGGCCCAAGGCTTCTTCGAGGCGGGCCTGGCCTTCGCTCAGCGAGGCGGCGAGGGCGGCGGCCTTCTGGTCGAGTACACCGTTCAGGCCGTCATGCGTGCCGGAGACCGCATTGGTGATCGCATCGGCGCCGCTCGTCAGCGTCTCCTCGAGACGGCTCTGGCTCTCGTTCAGCGAGATAGCAAGCGCCATCGCCCGATCGTCGAGTGTCTCCGACAGGCGGTCGTGGGTGGCGGAGACCGCATTCAGGAAGGATTCCGAGCGGCTCTCCAGCGTATCCTGCAGGCGGCTCTGACCCTCGTTCAGGGAGGCGGCGATCGCCGTCGCCTTTTCGTCGAGCGTTTCCGAGAGACGGTCATGCGTGCCGGAGACGGCCTTGAGGAAGGCTTCGGAGCGTGCTTCCAGCGTGTCTTCGATCCGCGACTGGCTCTCATTGAGCGAGATGGCGAGCGTCATCGCCTTCTCGTCCAGCGTTTCGGACAGACGGTCATGCGTGCCCGAGACGGCATTCAGCAGGGCCGCCGAGCGGGTTTCGAGCGTGTCTTCGATCCGCGTCTGGGTTTCGTTGAGCGAAATGGCGAGTGCCATCGCCTTTTCGTCGAGCGTTTCGGAGAGGCGATCATGGGTGCCGGAGACGGCGTTTAGCAGCGCTGCAGAGCGGGTTTCGAGCGTATTCTCGATACGGGCCTGGCCTTCGCTCAGCGAGGTGGCAAAAGCTGCCGCCTTGCCGTCCAGAGTCTCCGACAGACGATCATGGGTACCGGAGACGGCGTTCAGCAGGGCGGCGGAACGGGTTTCCAGCGTATCCTCGATGCGCGCCTGACTCTCATTCAAGGAAATGGCGAGCGCCATCGCCTTCTCGTCGAGCGTCTCGGCAAGACGGTCGCGCGTGCCGGATACAGTGTTCAGCAGGGCTTCGGCGCGCGTTCCAAGCGCATCCTCGATGCGGGCATGGCGCTCGTCGAGCGAGGTCGTAAGGGCCGCCGCCTTGCTGTCCAGCGTTTCCGACAGGCGATCATGCGTGCCGGAGACGGCGTTGAGGAAGGCTTCGGAACGCGTCTCGAGTGTCTCCTCGATGCGGGCCTGGTTTTCGCTGAGCGAAATGGCGAGCGCCATCGCCTTCTCGTCGAGCGTCTCGGAGAGGCGATCATGGGTGCCGGAGACTGCATTCAACAGAGCTTCGGAGCGGGTCCCGAGCGTGTCCTCGATGCGCGCCTGGCTCTCGTTCAGAGAGATGGCGAGGGCCATCGCCTTTTCATCGAGCGTCTCGGCAAGACGGTCATGCGTGCCGGAGACGGCATTGATGATGGCGTCGGAGCGGGTCGTCAGCGCTTCCTCGAAGCGGCCGTGATGGGTGGTCAGCGCCTCGACCAATGCGCCGCCGCGCTCTGCCATGACGCTGTCGATACGGCCGTGGGCCGAGCCGAGCGCCTCGCTGATTTCGGCCGCACGGGCGTTAAGCACGCCGCGCAGCTCCTCGGCGCGACCGCCGAAGGCAGCGGTCACCTGCTCGGTGCCAGCGGCAACGGCAGTCGTCAGATCGGTGGTGGTGGTGCGCAACGTGTCGCGGAATTCGGCCGAGCGTGTCTGGAGGTTGTTCTGCAGCTCGGAGGTGCCGGTCGCAAGCGTCAGCGCGATTTCCGAAGTGGCGCTCTGCAGCGCCGAGGTCAGCTCGCCGGTGCGGCTGGTGAGCGCAGTGGTGATTTCGTCTGCCCGGTTGCCGAGCGTGCTTTCCAGCACTTCGTGGCCGGTGGCAAGCGCGGTGGCAAGCGCCAGCGACTGGTCTGATATCGACGAACCGAGCCGGTCGATGCCGGTATTCAGGATGCCGTCGATTGAATCCGAGCCGCCGGTCAGCGTCTCGTTGATACGGGCGAGGCTCTCCATCAGCTTGGTGTCGAGCGAGCCGGTGCGTTTGTCGAAGGCGCTGGTGAATTCGGCGACGCGTTCGTCGAAGGCGGTCGACAGCTGGGCGACGGTCGTCTGCAGCCGCTCCTCGAAGAAGCCGGAGCGCACGTCGAGATCCATGACGGCGTCGTCGGCAGTGGTCTGCAGGCTCTGGCGGAAGCTTGCGCCCTTTTCGTCGAGCGCGCTGTTCAGCTTCGACAGCACGTCGTCGAGCGTGCCGCCGATGGTGCGTTCGCCTGACGTCAGGCTCTCGTTGATCTCGCGGGTGCGGGCGATCAGAATCTCGTTGAGCTGGTGCGTGCGCTCATTCAGCGCCGCATTCAGCTTTTCGGTGCTGCTGTCCATGGTCGAGGCGCGCGTCTCGAACTGGCTGAGCAGCCTTTCGCCATGATCGTTGAGATTGACGGAGAGGGCTTCGAGGCGGTTGTCGAATTCGGTGGCCAGCGCAAAACCCGATGCGTTCAGGGTCTGCAGCAGGGTATCGGTCTTGGCTGCGAGCAGGCTGCCCATCGACTGCAGGGCGCTGTCCGATTTTTCCAGGATCGTCGCGGCGCGTGTATCGATCAGCGAAGCGAAGGCTTCGCCCGATGTGGCAAGCCGCACCGCGATCTCTTCGGTCGCAAGCGACAGCTCTTCCTTCAACTGGTCGTGCACGCTGCCGATGGAGGTGCGGATACGGTCGGCATGGTTGACGATCGCCTCGCGCTCGGAGCCGAGTTCGTGGACGAGGCCGCGAACGCGCAACTCGTTGTCGGCATAAGAACGTTCAAGCGCATTGACTTCAGAATGAACGAGCGTTTCCAGCTCGGAGGCACGCGCGATGGTGCGCTCGATGCCTTCATTCATAGCCGAGACCTCACGGCGCACGGCCTGGCCGACGGTCATGATGCGCTCGGAGGCTATGGTTTCCGGCTCTGCCAGGCGCAACGCCACCTCTGCCATGGAGCGGGCGGCGTTGCGCATGTCCTGGGCGCGGGAGATCATGATGGCGAAGGCATAGAACATCATCACGGGAATGATGATACCGACGAGGCCGGCGATAACGCCGGGCAGGGCGACGAGATCGGCGAGCGAACGGATCTGCCAGATCTGTGGAGCATAAAGCAGCGACATCAGGCCGAGGCCGGCCATGACCCAAAGCACGGAAAACAGGGTGGCGGTGCGCACCGCCGAGCGGCTGGAGGCGCCGTCAAAGGATTTCAGGATCGAGGCGGGCGTATTGCGGCTGGCATCGTTGGCGGGCGCGAAGGCCGGACCCCTGGAAGCCTGCTCGCCGGCGGCACCGCGGCGGCTGCGGCGCTGCGCTTCTTCCTGGGCCTGCTGGTTACGCGCATTTACTGGATCAGACACATTAGCCTCCGGGGCCTGGGGCGCGTCGCCGCGGCGAGACGGTACGTTATCCTTGCTAAAGTCGATCTGGAGCGCCTCGTCCAATGCCTTGAACGCCTTGTCCTCAATTGACTCGTTATATTTGTTGTTCGCCATTCGGTTATGCCTCGTTACTGTCAGCCAGTCCGACAGCGCATCCTGGGCTTCCGCCTCACCCGGGAACAACTTTGCCGTTCCAGCCTTCCATCCCAACGAAGGACGGATAAGCATGTCATTTCAGAGTAGATAGCCGCTTTTTCAAACGGAAGGTATCAAAACACTACCATTATCCACTCGCTCGGCAAAGGCGCGTACCATAAACCCGCTCCACCAGTACCGTAGTGACACATCTGGGCTCTTCACACAATTAATGAAGGCTTGAGATTCACGGCGCGTTAACCCGTTGTTAACACCTTTGAATCCTAGGCGCGGCTTAAAAACCAATAATTTAGGGATATTTAACGGATGTTAACCATATGGCGAGATTTCCACCCTGAATGTGCCGGAATTTAACGTGATGGCCACCCTCCTGTCGCAGAACTGTTGCAACTGCGGACGACAGAGACGGGAGAATTGGCAATGGCAGCCCAGATGGCAGCATTGAACATCGTATTCGAGGCGCCTGATAATGCAAAGGGACCGTGTCCCTCCAAGGTCCGGCCGATCGATCTGGTCCATCTCGCAAAGCAGACGATGGGCGACAAGACGCTGGAACTCGAAGTCCTTCAGATGTTTGCGCGTCAGGCCCGCGCATGCCTTCAGGATATTGCCAGCGGCGAAACAATCCGTATCGGCGCAGCCGCGCATCGGCTGAAAGGCGCGGCAAGCTCGGTCGGCGCGTTCCGCGTGTCGCAGACAGCGGAAGCCGTCGAGGAGAACGGCGGCGATGCCGGCGCGACGGCAGCGCTCGGTGCCGCCGTCATCGACGCCGAGAATTTCATTCTGAAGCTCTGCCGCGGCTGATTTCCAAGTCTTTCGTTGATGCATGTCGTTGTCCCAAAACCGCTGCACAGTTTTGGATGGCATGCATAAGATGCCGTTCGAACGAGGCCCGTTGTTCCATTGCGGAACCTCGGGTCTTTTTGCGACCTGCTTCATGACGCTTTGAAGACGGCGGACGAAGGCCTGATCTGCGACGCTATGGCGAATTGCCGCGATGTTGACTGACGCGTCGATTTGTCGGAAGAAAATCCGCCCACCCACTTGAAGACCGGAAATAGTCCTGATGCCCAAACTTACCATCGTCGCCTTCGACGGCACGCGCTTCGACCTCGATGTCGACCAAGGCTCCACCGTGATGGAGAATGCCGTGCGCAATTCGGTGCCCGGCATCGAGGCCGAATGCGGTGGCGCCTGCGCCTGCGCGACCTGTCATGTCTATGTCGACGAGGAGTGGACGGAGAAGGTCGGCCAGCCTGAAGCGATGGAAGAGGACATGCTCGACTTCGCCTTCGATGTGCGCCCGACCTCGCGGCTGTCCTGTCAGATCCGGATGAAGGCTGTCTATGACGGGCTCGTGGTGCACGTGCCGGAACGCCAGGCCTGAAGCACGCTGCTCTTCAAACGTCGCCGAAAAATTCGATACCAAAAAAACGCCTCGCGCGCTAGAGCGAGCGAGGCGAGGCGGGCGCATTACCTACGGATGAGGGAGGAACATCCGCGGCTTCGGAACGCGCCAGGAGAACCCAGCGATGAAAGTGCAGATGCCGTACCTGAACTTTCGAATGTGTTCATATTAACGCGTTCCGGTTGAGTCTGCCAGGATGAAAAATGACCAGTAAATCGCTGGGGAGGGTGCAAGTTTCGCACAAGTTTCGTTATGCAGCTAAGGTTTTCCGCTCGCAACCAGACTGAAAAAACCTTATTTTGCGCCGGCTCGACCGTTGATTCGATTGTTCAGCAACCTCAGCATGCGCTTCTGAAAATTGACCGCCTCGACCCGGTCGAATCGCGCCTGCTGCCGGTCGTGCTCCTCTATACCGCGAGCTGATTCGTCGGAGACGAGTTCCTGCATGGCTTCGCAGCTGCGCTGCCGCGGCAGCGCGCGAATGGCGCGCTCCATGGCGCGGGCCTGGTCGCGGGCGATCTCGGCATGGCGCTCCTCGTGGCGCTTGATATCGCTCGACAGCGCGTCCCAGATCATCGACAGCTCCTTGCTGGCGCCCTTGCGGCTGCTCCAGCGCGGCAGGATGATCTGGGTGTGGACCGTGACCTTGACGTAGCCGACGCGGCAGCGCCCGTTATTCTGAACATAGGTTGCCTCGCCGCCGAAGCGGATCTTCGTAGCGCCGGGATGGCGTGCCGAGGAACCGCTTGCCGTTGGGCCGCGCCGGCTGAGTTCGCGGTCGAGCTCATCCGCGGTTTTGCCGCGAATGTCGAAATAGGAATAGCTTTTCGATGCGATCACTTCGGCTGCCGACGGGCTGCAAAGAGAAAGAGCAATGGAAAAGGCGATGGGAACGACCATATAACGCACTGCAAGCGGCATTCTGAACGCAACCCGTGTTGAAATCGACAGGAGCTTGGGGCATAGCCACCCCAAGCGCAATATCAGATGGCGCTTTTTTCGTCATCAATGGGATAAGTCTGGTGACAGGGCTCGAAGGCAGCATATGGCGTGTCGGCCATGGCCGGGAGATCGAACTCGGCCGTCGCTCGGTGATCATGGCGATCATCAACGTGACGCCGGACTCCTTTTCCGACGGCGGACGTTTTGAAACCGTCGATGCGGCGGTCGAACAGGCGCTGCGGGCGGTGAGCGAGGGTGCCGGCATCATCGATATCGGCGGCGAATCGACCCGGCCGAACGCAGCAACCGTCAGCCCTTCCGAGGAGCAGGCGCGCGTGCTGCCCGTTATCCAGGCACTGCGCGGCCGCACCCAGGCGCTGATCTCGATCGACACTTATCGCGCCGAGACGGCGCGGCTTGCGATCAGTGCCGGCGCCCATATCGTCAACGACGTCTTCGGGCTGCAGAAGGAGCCCGACATCGCCGATATTGCTGCGGTGACCGGAGCCGGGCTCTGTATCATGCATACCGGCCGCGACAGGGCGAAGCTTCCCGATGTCATCGCCGACCAGGTGCATTTTCTCAAACGGTCGCTTGCGATCGCTGCGGCATCAGGCGTCAACAGCGACCGTATCGTGCTCGATCCGGGCTTCGGCTTTGCCAAGGAGACGGCCGAGGAGAATCTGGAGCTAATGGCGCGGTTTTCCGAACTTTCCCGCTTCGGCTTGCCGCTGCTCGCCGGCACGTCGCGCAAGCGCTTCCTCGGCACGGTGACGGGGCGTGAGGCGCAGGACAGGGATGCGGCGACGGCTGCGACCAGCGCGCTGCTCAGGCTTCAAGGGGCTGCGGTTTTCCGCGTGCACAATGTCGCAATCAACAGGGACGCGCTCGAGATCGCCGATGCTATGCTGAATGCGCGCCAGGAATTCGAGAGGAAGCGGCCGACATGACCACCTACACGATCACGCTGCAGAACTGCGCCTTCTTCGCGCGCCACGGCGTGCATGACGAGGAGGAATTCCTCGGCCAGCGTTTCTTCGTCGATGCCGAGCTCGATGTCGTCGCCGGCGAGGCGCTGGAAAGCGATTCGATCAACGACACCGTCAATTACGGCATCGCCTTCACCGTGATCGAGCAGATCGTCACCGGCAAGCGGCGCTACCTGATCGAGGCCCTGGCGCTCGATATCGCCAAGGGGCTCTGCGAGACATTCCCGCAGATCCGGCGGGCGAAGATCACGGTGCGCAAGCCGAACGCGCCGGTGCCCGGCGTGCTCGATTTCGTGCAGGTGAGCGTTGAACACTTTGCCTGAGGCCGCACTAAAAACCGCCACACTCGGCCTCGGCGGTAATATCGGCGACCCTGTGAAGGCGATGGCTGCGGCACTGCAGAAGCTGGACGGACGCAACGACTGCCGGGTTACGGCGGTCTCGCGGCTCTATCGCACGCCGCCCTGGGGCAAGACCGACCAATCGTTCTTCTTCAATGCCTGTGCTGTTGTCGACACCAGGCTGGAGCCTGAGGCTTTGCTCGATGTCTGCCTGTCGATCGAACGAGAGATGAAACGCGAGCGCATCGAGCGTTGGGGTCCGCGCACGCTCGATATCGACGTGCTGACTTATGGCGACGTGATCCAGGACGCGCCGCGGCTAGAACTGCCGCATCCGCGCATGACCGATCGCGGTTTCGTGCTGATGCCGCTTGCCGATATCGCGCCGGGTCTTCTGGTCAGGGGCAGGGCGGTCGGTGACTGGCTTGATGATGCCGAAGTGACCGGTATCGAGATTGCCGACGACAGTCGCGACTGGTGGCTGAGCGCCTGAAGAAGGGAACCTGAAACGGAAACGGCGGGAAACCCGCCGCTTCAGGAAAATCCGCAGTGCGGTTTGTCTACTGGATGGAACCGACGGCCATCTCGTCGACCTGGCGGGTCAGTGTCAGGCCGATCACCGGGATCATCTGACTTTCGACCTTGACTGAAACGGTGACGTTCATCGTCTTGTCGTCGCGCACGCGCGCGATCATCGCACCATTCAGCTTGGCGCGGTTGATGCCGACAACGACGGTATCCTCGCTGACGGCACCGGAGACGACGTCAAGGCCCTTGCCGGCGGCGCCGTCGAGGAATTTGCCCTTATAGCTCGAGCCCGACTGAGAGATGACGGCGGTCATCGGCTGCTTGAAGACGCCGACGCGGCAGGTGCCGTCGAGCTTGATGCCGGCGCTGCTGTCGCCGGTGGGCTCACCGATCAGGTTGCAGGTGAATTTTGTGCCCTTGTACTTGCCGGCGACGATTTCACCGGGGCCCTTCCAGGAGCCGGCGACGGAATCGAAGAAGGCCTTGTCACGGGTTGCAGCCGTGGCTGCCGGTGCGACATCTGCGACGGGAGACAATGCCGCGGCGGCCAAGCCGCATACGATGAGAAACTTGCGCGAATACATGGATTTTCCTTGGCAAACACCACTCACGAACTGACTGCAAGTTTTGCCGAAGAATGGTTAATCCTTCCTTTCGATTGCGCCGAAATGCAAGGCAACACAGAGCTTTCGTGCGGCAGAGATTTTAAATCTTCTTCACTAAAGCGTTGAATATGCTAGAGTTTCTTCGGCATTACGCAAGGGGAGGCAAAATCTGGTTATTCGCTGCTTTGTTCAGGGATTGTTGCCGCGCGGCGACATGGAGGGAGTGAGATCGCCGATGAAATCACCGATTCCCGGCCGCTTCAGGGCGCGGAAGGCGAGCGGGCGGCAGAGATCCATCGCCGCGATTCCAATTCGGGCGGTCATCAGGCCGTTGATGACGCCTTCGCCCAGTCGGGCCGAGAGCTTCGAGGCCAGCCCGTGGCCGAGCACCTGCTGGACGAGGCTGTCGCCAACGGCAATAGAGCCGGTGACGGCCAGATGCGCCAGTACGTCACGCAGCAGACGGAACATGCCGAGCGTGCCGGGACGGCCGCCGTAAAGCTCGGCCATGGCGCGGATGAGGCGCACGGCCTCATAGAGCACGTAGAGCAGGTCGACCACGGCGCGCGGGCTGACGGCGGTAACGATCGAGACGCGCTTCGAGGCGTTGACGATCAGGGCGCGGGCCTTGCGGTCGAGCGGAGCGAGCAGTTCCCGTTCGGCGAGCGCGATCAGATGCGGGGGATCGATAACCTCGCCCTCGGTCGCCTTCAGCGTCGCGCGGCCCTTCGCCGTCTCCGGATTGGTGGAAAGGAGCGTGGTAAGGCGTGCGACTACGGCGCGCGCTTTCACTGGTCGGGTTTCGAGCATCGCCGCGTCTGCCTCGGCCTTGATCGTCTGGACGGCGGCAAGGCGCATCATGCCGACGGTTTCGCGGATGACGAGGGCAAGTACGGCGAGGATGCCGACTGCGAGCACGGCAAGGGCGGCATAACCCAACCAGTCGGCGCGGGTGAAAAGATCGCGGATCAGGCTATCGGTCCAGAGGCCGATGGCGAGCGACAGCAGGATGCCGAAGGCGCCGGCGGCGATCTTGCCGAAGGAGGTCCGCCGCTTGCGCGGCGCTGCAACGGGGACCGCGCTCAGATCCTTGTCGGGATTGACGAAGGGATCGTCCTCATCCGGCGTCACGACGATGTTCTCGGAGAAGCTTTCCGGCTTGCGCCGCTCACCTCCTTGCCGGCCGTTGTCACGCCGCTCTGTGGCTTCGTCCTCATAGCTGAAGGCGGCGGGTGCGCGGCGCGGCGGATCGGACGGGGGCTTGCTCATGCGAGACGGTCTCCGAACAGAAACTGCATGGCGCGGTCGAGGCGGATATGCGGCACCGACAGCTTGATGCCGCCGCCGGTTTCCTCAAGATGCGGCGGCCGGAACCTGACGACGTTGACATCGGGCAGTTGCAGGCCGGTCTCGCCCGAGGCGATGCGGTCGAACAGGCTTTCTGGATCCTCCGGCAGGTCGCCGGGGAAGATCGCGGTCTTTCTCTCCCCGTCGAAACGCTCGCCGGCGATGGTTTCGCCCTCCATCGGCGTGCCGACGATAACCGGCAATTCATGGCCGTCGCGTTTGACGGTTGCCTCGCGGGTGGCGCGCACGGAGGCAAGCGCCATGACGTCGATGCCGGCGCCGGCCATGCCGATGCGGTCTATGGCGCGATCCACCAGGCGGCGGGTCAGGGCATCGAGCCGGTCGTGGCTTTCATGATGGAGATGATCGGCCTTGGTGGCAGCGACCAGCACGCGGTCGATGCGGCGCCCGAGCAGGGAGGAGAGCAGCGAATTGGTGCCGGGGCGGAAACAGGCGAGCACGTCGGTCAGTGCGCGCTCCAGATCCTGCACGGCTTCGGGGCCGCGGTTCATCGCCTGCAGCGCATCAACCAGGACGATCTGGCGGTCGAGCCGGGCGAAATGCTCGCGGAAGAAAGGTTTGACGACGACCGATTTGTAGGCCTCGTAGCGCCGCTCCATCATCGTCCAGAGCGAGCCGCGGCCGGGACGGCCATCCGGCGGCAGAGCCAGCGGCGCGAAGGTCAACGCCGGCGAGCCGTCGAGATCGCCGGGCAGGAGCAGACGGCCAGGCGGCAAGGTGGAAAGCGAGCGTTCGTCGGCTTTGCAGGCTTTGAGATAATCGGCAAAAGCGGTGGCGAGGTCGCGGGCGACCATCTCGTCGGCGCCGGCATGGATATCGGCGGCACGTGTCAGCGCCAGCCATTGGCGCGACAGCTCGGAGCGGACGCCGGTTTCGGCAAGCGCGATCGTCTCTTCGCTGAACGTGCGGTAGTCCTTGCCGAGCAGCGGCAGGTCGAGCAGCCATTCGCCGGGATAATCGACGATATCGATCGACAAGCGACCGGGCGAAAACAACCGATTCCAGCCGCTGGCGCTCTGATAATCCAGCGTGATGCGCAGTTCTGATATGGCGCGGGTCGAATCCGGCCAGATACGGTCCTTCACCAGCGCGCGGATATGGTCCTCGTACTGGAAGCGTGGCACGGCATCATCCGGCTGCGGCTCCAGCCGCACCGCCGAGACGCGGCCGGATTGGATCGGCTCGAACAGTGGCAGTCGGCCGCCATGCAGCAGATTGTGAACCAGCGAGGAGATGAAGACCGTCTTGCCGGAGCGGGAGAGGCCGGTAACGCCGAGCCGCACGGTTGGGTTGACGAGGCCGCTCGCCCGGTCGGCGAGATTGTCGAAGGCGATGCGGGCGTCATCGGCAAAGGATGTCAGGCGTGGCGGCAAGGCGCGATTCCGGTTGGTGACTGCCGGCAATATAGGAAGGGCGCGCCGCCCGCAAAAGACGCGGCGCGAAAGTCTTCAGACGACGACGAAATCGGTGAGGCGCCAGACGGCGGCGGAAGCGTCGTAATCGACGACGGCAAGGCCTGCCGTCGGGAAGCCGCCGGGAAGGGCGCTTGCCATCGCCTCATGACCGATCAGCGCTTCCAGCGCCTGCTCCATGGTTGGATTGTGGCCGACCAGCATGACGGCCGCCTCATCCTGCGCATCGACGATCTCCAGATAGGTATCGACCGTGGCGTTGTAGAGCGCATCGACATAGCGCACGTCGAGCGTGACGCCCATTGCCCGGTGGACGGCCCCGGCGGTGTCGCGGCAGCGCAGTGCAGTCGAACTGATCACAAGATCGGGACGGTAGCCCTTGTCGGCGGCCTTATCGGCGATGATTTCGGCATCGCCAAAGCCCTTTTCGTTGAGCGGCCGGTCGAAATCGCGCTGTCCGGGTTCGGCCCAGGCGGCCTCGGCGTGGCGCAGGAGATAGATGCGGTTGGGCGGAGGCAGGGGTACGGTCATGGGCAAATCCAGGATCCAGCGGGCCTTTTCAGTAGCGGTTGCAATCGGCCGGCGTCAACCGTCCGCGCTGCTCCAGCTGCCCAAAACGCGGCTGACAACACGGCCTTTTGAAGGCGAAGCAAAAAACGCAGGCCGGAATAATGATGAGAAAATAGTCTGTTAGCCGAAAACTGTAACAGATTTAAAAATCTGTTTACCTGTCGTATTAGGCTTGAATCGCGGCTAGCGCTTGGGATATACACCCGGCCAGATGAGATGTTCTTCAGGAGAATCGCGTTGAGTGAGAAGATCGATCTTAGCAATTACGTTCCCTCGGAAGAGGAAGAATTCATGAACGTAAACCAGCGTGCGTACTTCAGGGCGAAGCTGGTTGCATGGAGAAATGATATCCTTAGAGAAGCGCGTGAGACACTCGACCATCTGGCCGAGGAAAGCGCAAACCATCCCGACCTCGCCGACCGGGCGTCGTCGGAAACAGACCGGGCGATCGAACTTCGCGCCCGTGACAGACAGCGAAAGCTGATTTCAAAGATCGACGCGGCACTGCAGCGCATCGAAGACGGCACCTACGGCTATTGCGAGGAAACCGGCGAACCGATCGGCCTTAAGCGTCTCGACGCCCGCCCGATCGCGACATTGTCGATCGAGGCGCAGGAGCGCCACGAACGCCGCGAAAAGGTCTATCGCGACGAATGACAATTTTCATGCAGGCATGAAAGCAGAACAGGCGCCGCGATCCGATCGCGGCGCCTTTTACAATTACGGTGAGCTTCCGGTCGCCACAGACCTCCACCATTGCTCCCGGCCGGTCTCGGCGACGAGGTCGACTGTAACCGTGGTGCCGCTCTTGATCCGCCGCTGCAAAACGTCGGCTCGATTCGAATCCGTCCGCAGCATGCCACCATCGTGAAGAGCCTGTAGCCGGGTGCGTGAAACTTGCAACTCGGACGCCAGCAGGCGGTCGAGGCGCGTACTTGATGGAAACGGGACCATCAGTTCGATTTCCAGTCGCGTCCAATTGGCAATTTCCTGCTGCATCTCTTTTGCGATTTCAAATTCGGCAAACTCGTCGACATGCTGCGACTTGCGCCTGAGAGCGTCGAGGTTGAACGCTTCTGCCCGGATCCAATCCGGATCGTTGGACTGCAACGCCTCGAGGATCGCGGGATCGATGTCGCGAACATTGCGGCGCTCGAAGATCGGACGGTTCCACGTCTTTTCGCAGGTCGAGCATTTGTAGATAAGCCAGGCATCGAGCTTGCGGCCATTGGCGTTGAGCCGGATCTTGTTGCTGCATCGGAAAGCTCTGAGTCCCCCGCAGCCGCTGCATACAATCCAGGGCTGGGGCGCTGTTTTCGGCAGAATGGTCCATCGGACCCGAAGGGTATTGCACATATCGTGTTGGTCTTCCGTTCGGAAGTCCACCAGGATGGTGCGTGAGAAAGCCCTTGCGGGCGCGGTGTGGCGATGTTCTGGGCGGCGGAAGAGCTGAGACAGCGGAGCTGCACATGGCACATGTCAACAATGCCAAACCGGTCTCTCGCCACCACCCGATGAACATGTTCATACGCCGTCAGCGCGTCGCTGTCCGGCAGTACGGGTGAAATTGGAGTGAGACCGGTATTTACTTAGGCAAACTATGACCTCGATGCGCCAACGCTCTTCAACCGGAGCGATACCAAATTATCAGCACAAGATGGAGTCCCCTGACGCATCGGGAACTGAAAGTCGCGGCATTGCGGCTTTTATGCAACTTGGTGATGAAGGAAAGTCGGAGGTACGCTCCGCTCACTTGTCGCGCCCGGTCACTTGTCGTGCCCAGTCACTTGTCGCGGTTGACGCTCATCTCGCCGAAGATACGGGCGACTTCCTTTTGCAGATCGGTATCGGCGCCGGTGATCGGGGCCATTTCCGGATCGCGGCGCGGCAGGTTTCCGGGTTGCGGCGCTCCGGGCCGGGGCGCCTGGTTTGCCGGCGCCGGCACGATGCGTTCGGCGGTCAGATTGTTCGACATTTCCTGTTCCAGCACCCGCTGGAAATCAAGACGGCTCGCTGCTGCCGACTGCGCGGCCGAATCGTCTTCGGCGCTACCTGGTGCGGCGCGTGCGGCCGCCGGCATATCCTTGACAGGCGGGGCGGAGACCTCGGGTTCGATGCGCTGCTGCGGCAGCACGCGCTGGCGGGCGGCATCGAGGATCTCGGCGGCACTTGAGGTATCGTGAAACGGTATGGGCTGCGCGGCCGGGGGAACGACGGGACGCTCCAGTGGGCGCGGCTGGGGCGGGACGGCACGCAGAGGATTGTCGCGTTCGGCCGACAGCGGCGCTGTCACCGGCTCTGCCGGAAGGGGGCTCGTGACCACCGGCGGTGCCACGGCAGGCTGGGCCGGCGGTTGGGCCAACGGTTGGGCCGATGATTCTGGCCGCGGGCGCGGCTCTGGCGAAGCCGGCGCGGAGAAAGTGGGCTCGGCGGCCGGCTCGACACGGGCTGCGACCGGCGGGCGCGGTGGCGAGACCGGTGGCGTTTCCGGCCGCGCGACAGATATCGGACGCTGCTCGACGGGTTGCGGACGGATGGCGCGGTCCGGCTGCTCGGCCGCTGCCGGCAGGATACGGCTTTCGATGACGATATCGCTCGGGCCGCCGATCATGATCAGGTGCTCGACATCGTCGCGGCGCACCAGCACCAGCCGGCGACGGGCATCGACGGCTGCGGCATCCAGCACTTGCAGGCGGGGTTGGCGGTTGCGGCCGCCGCGCACGAAGGGTGAGGGCGCCCGGCTGCGGATCACCCAGAGCACGATGATGAGCAGGAGAAGCGCCAGGCCTACGCCACCGGCCGCAAGCAGGAAACGGCTGCCATAAGCTCCGACAACATCATCCAACATAGTCACTCACTCCATTTCGCATTCGGCACATATTGACGACTTTTCCGTTCCTTAGGCAAGGGCCGCCGATGCTGTCCAGTCACGGGAGAACGCGATTTCGTGTTCCGCTGCTTGGCACCCGGCGACCTTGCGCACGGGTGGCAGCGTTGGGCTTCTGGGGCAGATGGCGCTGTTGCCTGTGAATTCAAGCAGTCTTGCCGGCTAGCGGTGTTTTTGCCGACGCGGCAAATTGCTAAGAAGGAAAGAGTGCCTGATTCCTGCTTCGTGTTCGTGCTACGAAGCGGGAGGGCTTATGTGAGGAATACATGACGAAACCGCGTCAGGCCGACGACTATAACGCACCGCTTGTGGATCGTGGGGGGCGTTCTGGCACGGTCTTGCGTATTCTTCTGCTGGCGCTCGTGCTGATCGCGGCTGCCGGCGCCTTCGTCTTCTTCAAAAAATCGCTCGACAACGAGGTCGTGCTTGGAGGTCTCGGCGTGCTCGCCATGGTCGGCATCTTCTTCCTGGTGTCTTCGGTCATCGGCTTCATCGAGGTGATGCCGCAGCACCAGTCCGACAGCCTGGCGCGTGCCTTCCTCAACAGCCATCCCGACGGAACGCTGATTACCGACGAGAAGGGCCGGATCATCTATGCCAATGCCGCCTATGGCGCGCTGACCGGCGCGCGCAAAGCGACCGAGGTGCAGACGCTGGAAACGCTGCTGTCGCGCCATCGCGAATCCAACGAGGCGCTCTACAGGCTGGTCAACGGCCTGCGCGAGGGCAAGGAAGGGCGGGAGGAATTTCGCCTGCTGCGCGCCGTTGGGCCTGGCAGCAACAGCTCCGGCGCGCATTGGTACCGGCTGAAGGCGCGGCTGCTGCAGCCGGAGGAAAATGGCGGCAAGCCGTTGCAGATCTGGCAGATCACCGACATCACCACGGAGCGCGACGACCAGGAGCGCTTCTTCAAGGAATTGCAGAACGCGATCGACTATCTCGACCATGCGCCGGCGGGCTTCTTTTCCGCCGGCAGGAAGGGCGAGATCTTCTACCTGAATGCGACGCTTGCCGAGTGGCTGGGCCTCGACCTCACCAAGTTCGTGCCGGGCTCGATGACGATCGGCGACGTCGTGGCGGGCGAGGGACTGGCGCTGATCCAGTCGGTGCAGGCCGAACCGGGCCTGAAGAAGACCGTGACGCTCGATCTCGACCTGCGCAAGACCAACGGCCAGAGCCTGCCGGTACAAATCATCCACAGCGTCACCTCGATGCGCGACGGCGCACCGGGCGAAAGCCGGACGATCGTGCTGGCGCGTGAAAAGAGCGATGCCGGCGGCCAGTCCGCTTCGGCCGCCGCCATGCGCTTCACCCGCTTCTTCAACAACACGCCGATGGCGATCGCCTCGGTCGACGGCAGCGGGCGCATCCTGCGCACCAACGCGCCGTTCCTGAAGATGTTCTCCGGCGTCGTCTCACGCGACGATCTCGAAAAGGCGCCGCATCTTGAAACCATCGTGCAGGAGAGCGACCGGCCACAGCTGGCCGCGGCGCTGGCGGCGGCCAAGGACCGGCAGGGCGACATCGCGCCCCTCGACACCCGCACACCGACCGACGAGGCGCGCTATTTCCGCTTCTATGTCAATGCCGTCATCGACCAGAGCGACGAGGCGCCAGAGGAGGCGGCGATCGTTTATGCCGTCGAGGTGACCGAGCAGAAGGCGCTGGAAGCGCAGATGGCGCAGACGCAGAAGATGAATGCGGTCGGCACGCTCGCCGGCGGCATCGCGCATGATTTCAACAATGTGCTGACCGCGATCCTGCTTTCCTCCGACCATCTGCTGCTGCAGGCGCGGCCGGCGGATGCCAGCTTCGCCGACCTGATAGAGATCAAGCGCAACGCCAACCGCGCCGCCGTGCTGGTGCGCCAGCTGCTCGCCTTCTCACGCAAGCAGACGATGCGGCCCTCGGTGCTGAACCTCACCGATGTCGTCGGCGACCTGCGCATGCTGGTCGACCGGCTGCTTTCCGGCACCAACGTCAAGCTCGACGTGCAATATGGCCGCGACCTCTGGCCTGTCAAAACCGACCTTTCGCAATTCGAGCAGGTGCTGATCAATCTCTGCGTCAACGCGCGCGACGCAATGCCCGAAGGCGGTACGCTGACGCTACGCACCCGCAATCTGACCGCCGCCGAGGTCTCGGCCTTCAATTACTCCTACATGCCGGCAGAGGACATGGTGCTGGTCGAAGTCGCCGATAACGGCACCGGTATCGCACCGGAGATCATGGACAAGATCTTCGAGCCGTTCTTCACCACCAAGGATGTCGGCAAGGGCACCGGGCTTGGCCTCGCCATGGTCTACGGCATCGTCAAGCAGTCGGGCGGCTACATCCAGCCGGAATCCGAAGTCGGCAAGGGCACGACCTTCCGCGTCTTCCTGCCGCGCCACATTCCGGAGCCGGCGGTGGCCGCCGAAGCGGGCTCGATCGACGGCGCCATCGCCGGGGCCGAAGTGGTGCCGCTGCCGGTATCGCCGCAGCAGCCGGAAGACCTGACGGGATCGGCCGTCATCCTTCTCGTCGAGGACGAGGAGGCGGTGCGCCGGGGCGGCAAGCGCATGCTGGAAACGCGCGGCTACACCGTGCACGAGGCGGGCTCGGGCGTCGAGGCGCTGAGCATCTTGGAAGAACTCGACGGCAAGGTCGATATCGTCGTTTCCGACGTCGTGATGCCCGAAATGGATGGCCCGACGCTGCTGCGCGAGCTGCGCAAGACCTATCCCGACATGAAGTTCATCTTCGTTTCCGGTTATGCCGAAGATGCCTTTGCCCGCAATCTGCCGCCGGAGGCGAAATTTGGCTTCCTGCCGAAGCCGTTTTCGCTGAAGCAGCTCGCTGTTGTGGTGAAGGAGACGTTGGACGGGTGAGGGAGGGTTGTCGGAGGGTGAGCGTGGGCGTTGTGCCGTGTCAGCCCCCTCTGCCCTGCCGGGCATCTCCCCCACGGGTGGGGAGATCACAAGGGGCGAACGCTTTCCATCACATCAACGTTTCGCCGAGCTGCAATGGATACTTGGTTGGGGAAGCCGGTGCTTCCTGCCAATCTCCCCACCCGTGGGGAGATGCCCGGCAGGGCAGAGGGGGCTTGCCTGGCACCGCCGGCGGGCCGTAGTCCTCATTCACCCAGCGCCACCGCAATCTCAGCAGCAAGCCGCGCGTTGTTCTCGACCAGCGCGATATTGGTCTTGAGGCTCTGGCCATCCGTCAGGTCGAAAATGGTCGACAGAAGATAAGGTGTGACCGCCTTGCCGGTGACTTCGTCGCGCTCGGCACTGTCGAGCGCCCGCTCGATATAGATTTCCATCTCCTCACGCGCGATCTCGTCGGCCTCGGGCACGGGGTTGGCGACGAGCATGCCGCCGTCGATGCCGAGCTGCTCGCGCACCGCCTGGAAATTGGCGATGGCGGCCGGGCTGTTCAGCGACAGCGGGCTTGGGATGCCGGAGGAGCGCGACCAGAAGGCGGGGAATTCCTCGCTCTCATAGGTGACGACAGGCACGCCGCGAGTTTCCAGCACTTCCAGCGTTTTCGGAATGTCGAGGATTGCCTTGGCGCCGGCGCAGACGACGATGACGCCGGTGCGCGCCAGTTCCTCGAGATCGGCTGATATATCGAAGCTTTCCTCGGCGCCGCGATGCACGCCGCCGATGCCGCCTGTGGCAAAGACACGGATGCCGGCGCGCGCCGCCGCGATCATTGTCGCCGCGACCGTGGTGGCACCCGTGCGGCGCTCGGCGATGGCGAAGGCGAGATCGGCGCGCGACACCTTCATCACTTCGGTCGCCTTGGCGAGTTGCTCCAGTTCCGCGGCTTCAAGGCCGATGTGCAGCGTGCCATGAATGACGGCGATCGTTGCCGGCACCGCACCCTGTTCGCGAATGATCGCCTCGACGCTGCGGGCCATCTCGATATTGCCGGGATAGGGCATGCCATGGGTGATGATCGTCGATTCCAGCGCCACCAGCGGCGCGCCGCGCTGCTTGGCGCTGGCGACTTCCTTCGAATAGGCGATCGGCAGAAGAGGGGAGATGGGCTTGGTCATGGTCTTGTCCTGTGATCGACAGAGCATGGTGCCGAAAAGTGTGAGCGGTTTTCGGACGGCATCATGCTCAACTATTTAATGAGCCGCTTCAATGCAGAATTCTGACCTTGGGAACAAGGGCGAGCACCTCATTCAGCAGGTCGGGCGTCAGATTTTCGTTGACGGCGTGCCGCGACTGCACGGTCAGTATGGCGGCCGCAGTGCCGTGGCGGACGGCTTCTTCGAGCGGCAGGCCGAGCATCAAGGCAGCCAGCGTGCCGGCCGCAAGAGAATCGCCGGCGCCCGTAACATCGGCGACGGTGTCGGCGATCGGCGGCTGCAGCGTCACGGCGCGGCCCTCGCAAAGCGCCACGAGCTCGCGCCGGCCGCGGGTGACGACGGCATTCCTGATGCCGATCTCGTTCAGCAAAGGTGGCCAGCCGGCGGCGTCTTCCGGCCGCTCGCCGGCAAGGGCGGCGGCTTCAGCCTCATTCAGGAACAGGTAGTCGATATCCCCGATGCAGGGCTTCAGCCTGACGACCTTCGCCGGCGAGATGGCGATTGCCGCAACGGGCTTGCTTAGCGAATGTGCCTTTGCGACGATCGCAGCGATCGTCTCTTCCGGCAGGTTGGCGTCGAAGAGGATGAAATCATGGGCGGCGAATGCCTCCCGCACCCAGCGGATGGAGAGACGCCGCGGCACGAAAAAGCGGTAGAGATCCATGTCGGCAAGGGCGATCACCAGATTGCCGTCCTTCTCGATGATCGCCGTATAGCTCGGCGTCTTGCGGTCGAGGAAGACGAAGGGCCGGTCGTCGATGCCGGCGAAATCGGCAGCTTCTCCGACCGTCTCGCCCATCGGATCGCCGCCGCGCGGCGAGATCATCGTCACCTGAAAACCGAGCCTTGCCAAGTTGCGCGCCGCATTGAAGCCACCGCCGCCCGGCTCCTCGAACCATGTGCCGGGATTGCTGGCGCCAGGCGCCGTCTCGCCGGAGATGCGGCCGCGCCGGTCGATATGGGCGCCGCCGAGAACAAGAATCTTTTTCGTCATCCGATCCGCTCTCCCGATGCCGGAAGGACGAATCGATACGGTGCGACTTGCTGCGGCCGAGTCGGCACTTTTGGCCTAAGCTGTTGCTTTTCATTGATAAAACAAATGCAGAACACGTGTCGTTTTACCTTTTTCTTTCAACTGTTTGATCGCCTATTGTGAGAATGGAACAAATAGGGTACAAACTCGACATTGCTTGAGCGGCTTCAATAACCTAAAGGTGGATCGGATGTCTCAGAATTCATTGCGGCTGGTAGAGGACAAATCGGTGGACAAAAGCAAGGCGCTTGAAGCGGCACTCTCACAGATAGAGCGGTCGTTCGGCAAGGGCTCGATCATGAAACTCGGCTCCAACGAGAATGTTGTCGAGATCGAGACGATCTCGACCGGCTCGCTTGGCCTCGATATTGCACTCGGCGTTGGTGGCCTGCCGAGGGGCCGCATCATCGAAATCTACGGGCCGGAAAGCTCCGGTAAGACCACGCTTGCACTGCAGACGATTGCCGAAGCGCAGAAGAAGGGTGGCATCTGCGCCTTCGTCGATGCCGAACATGCGCTCGATCCCGTCTATGCCCGCAAGCTTGGCGTCGACCTGCAGAACCTTCTGATCTCGCAGCCCGATACCGGCGAGCAGGCGCTTGAGATCACCGATACGCTGGTGCGCTCCGGCGCCGTCGACGTTCTCGTCGTCGATTCGGTGGCCGCACTGACGCCGCGCGCTGAAATCGAAGGCGAGATGGGCGACAGCCTTCCCGGCCTGCAGGCACGACTGATGAGCCAGGCGCTGCGCAAGCTCACCGCTTCGATCTCGAAGTCGAATACCATGGTGATCTTCATCAACCAAATCCGCATGAAGATCGGCGTCATGTTCGGCTCGCCGGAAACGACGACGGGCGGCAATGCGCTGAAGTTCTATGCCTCCGTGCGCCTCGACATCCGCCGCATCGGCGCGGTCAAGGAGCGCGAAGAGGTGATCGGCAACCAGACCCGCGTCAAGGTCGTCAAGAACAAGATGGCGCCGCCCTTCAAGCAGGTCGAGTTCGACATCATGTATGGCGAAGGTGTTTCCAAGACCGGCGAACTGGTCGATCTCGGTGTCAAGGCCGGCATCGTCGAGAAATCTGGCGCCTGGTTCTCCTATAACAGCCAGCGTCTCGGCCAGGGCCGTGAAAACGCCAAGACTTTCCTGCGCGACAATCCGGATCTCGCCCGCGAGATCGAACTGTCGCTGCGCCAGAATGCCGGCCTGATCGCCGACCGCTTCCTGCAGAATGGCGGACCGGACCCGGATGACGGCGATGGTGATGCCACTGCGGAAATGTAATTTTCGCGCTTGAACTCATCGGACAGTTCCAACCGGCCGCATTCCTGATGAGAATGCGGCCGGTTTTGTTTGTCTGCTGGACAGTGGCGGGGGCGAACGTTAAAAGCCGATGGATTTAAATTTACCTGCCTCGGGCAGCATTGAAGGGCATAGCATGAGCGGCGTGAACGATATCCGGTCGACCTTCCTCGACTATTTCAAGAAGAACGGCCATGAGATCGTCCCGTCGAGCCCGCTCGTGCCGCGCAACGACCCGACGCTGATGTTCACCAATGCCGGCATGGTGCAGTTCAAGAACGTCTTCACCGGCCTCGAAAAGCGTCCCTATTCGACGGCGACGACGTCGCAGAAATGCGTGCGGGCCGGCGGCAAGCACAACGACCTCGACAATGTCGGCTATACTGCACGCCACCTGACCTTCTTCGAGATGCTCGGCAACTTCTCCTTCGGCGACTATTTCAAGGAGAATGCGATCGAGCTTGCCTGGAAGCTCGTCACCGAAGGCTTCGACCTTCCGAAGAGCCGCCTGCTGGTGACCGTCTATTCCGAGGACGAAGAAGCAGCAGCGCTGTGGAAGAAGATCGCCGGCTTTTCCGATGACAAGATCATCCGCATCCCGACCTCTGACAATTTCTGGCAGATGGGCGATACCGGCCCCTGCGGCCCATGCTCGGAAATCTTCATCGACCAGGGTGAGAATGTTTGGGGCGGCCCTCCCGGTTCGCCTGAGGAAGATGGCGACCGGTTCCTGGAATTCTGGAACCTCGTCTTCATGCAGTTCGAGCAAACCGAGCCTGGCGTTCGCAACCCGCTGCCCCGTCCGTCGATCGACACCGGCATGGGTCTGGAGCGCATGGCCTGTATTCTCCAGGGCGTCCAGAGCGTGTTCGATACCGACCTCTTCCGCACGCTGACCGGCACCATCGAAGATACGATAGGAGTCAAGGCGGAGGGCAGCGCCAGCCACCGTGTCATCGCCGACCACCTGCGCTCCTCTGCCTTCCTGATTGCGGACGGCGTCTTGCCTTCAAATGAAGGCCGCGGCTATGTGCTGCGCCGTATCATGCGCCGCGCCATGCGCCATGCGCAGCTTCTCGGCGCCAAAGAACCGCTGATGTACAAGCTGCTGCCGACGCTGGTGCAGCAGATGGGTCGCGCCTATCCGGAACTGGTGCGTGCCGAGCCGCTGATATCAGAGACGTTGAAACTCGAGGAAAACCGCTTCCGCAAGACGCTGGAGCGCGGCCTGTCGCTTCTCTCCGATGCGACTGCGGACCTTGCCAAGGGCGACATGCTTGATGGCGAGACCGCCTTCAAGCTCTACGATACCTATGGTTTCCCGCTCGATCTGACGCAGGATGCGCTGCGCGCCCGCGAGATCGGCGTCGACATCTCCGGCTTCACTGATGCGATGCAGCGCCAGAAGGCGGAAGCCCGCTCGCATTGGGCCGGTTCAGGCGAAAAGGCCACCGAGACCGTCTGGTTCGAGCTCAAGGAAAAGCACGGCGCGACCGAATTCCTGGGTTACGACACTGAGACGGCTGAAGGCGTGGTGCAGGCGATCGTTAGGGACGGCGCTGTTGCGTCCCAAGCCATGGCCGGCGACAAGGTACAGATCGTCGTCAGCCAGACGCCGTTTTACGGCGAATCCGGTGGCCAGATGGGCGATACCGGCGTGATCTCGTCCGACCACGGCAAGATCGAGATTTTAGATACGCAGAAGAGGGGCGAAGGCCTGTTCGTGCATCAGGGGACTGTCGTCGACGGCGTGTTCAAGGACGGCGATGCGGTCGTGCTGACTGTCGATCATGCCCGCCGTTCGCGGCTGCGCGCCAACCATTCTGCGACCCACCTGCTGCACGAGGCGCTGCGCGAAGTGCTCGGCACCCATGTTGCCCAGAAGGGTTCGCTGGTCGCGCCCGAGCGCCTGCGTTTCGACGTTTCGCATCCGAAGCCGATGTCGGCCGAGGAACTGAAGATCGTCGAGGATATGGCAAACGAGATCGTGCTGCAGAATTCGCCGGTTACCACGAGGCTGATGAGCGTCGATGATGCGATCGCTGAAGGCGCGATGGCGCTGTTCGGCGAAAAATACGGCGATGAAGTCCGGGTCGTGGCGATGGGAGAGGGTGTGCGCGGCGTCAAGGCCGGCAAGCCCTATTCGATCGAACTCTGTGGCGGCACGCATGTCGGAGCCACTGGCCAGATCGGCCTGATCCGTGTTCTCGGCGAAAGTGCCGTCGGCGCCGGTGTTCGCCGTATCGAGGCCGTCACCGGCGAATCGGCGCGCGAATATCTGGCCGAACAGGACGAACGCGTGAAGACGCTTGCCGCCTCGCTGAAGGTGCAGCCGGGCGAAGTGCTGTCGCGTGTCGAAGCGTTGATGGACGAGCGCCGCAAGCTCGAAAAGGAACTGGCTGATGCCAAGCGCAAACTCGCCATGGGCGGCGGGCAGGGCGGCTCGGCCGATGCCGTGCGCGAAGTCGCCGGCGTCAAGTTCCTCGGCAAGGCGATTTCGGGCGTCGATCCCAAGGATTTGAAGGGGCTTGCCGATGATGGCAAGACCAGCATCGGATCGGGCGTCGTCACGCTTATCGGCGTTTCCGACGACGGCAAGGCGAGCGCTGTCGTCGCGGTGACGCCGGATCTTGTGGAGCGCTACAGTGCCGTCGATCTCGTCCGCATCGCATCTGCCGCCCTCGGCGGCAAGGGCGGCGGCGGCCGCCCCGATATGGCGCAAGCAGGCGGCCCCGACGGATCGAAGGCCGACGAGGCGATCGAAGCGGTTGCCGTGGCACTCGCCGGCTGAGCTGCCGGTTCATCAACGATTTTCGAAAGGCGGAGGCTTGGCTTCCGCCTTTTTGTTTCGCGGATTCAAAGCCCAGAGCCAATTTCCGCAGGATTTGTCAAATCGGGATATGGTTCTCTCAAGCCGATCGATTTGCACGAGGTTCCGACATGAATGGCGAAACGGCATGGGCACTTTATGAAAACCGTCTGAGACGGGTTTCGGCCTATATTCACGACCACCTCGACGAGGAACTGGATATGGAGCGCCTCGCCGAGATCGCCTGCATGTCGAGCTATCACTGGCACAGGATCTACCGGGCGATTTACGGCGAGACGCTAGCCGCCACCGTCAAGCGGCTCAGGCTGCATCGCGCGGCGGGCGAGATCGTCCGCACGGAGCTTGCCGTCAGCGAAATTGCGAAGCGATCAGGCTATCCCAATCTCCAATCCTTCAATCGCATCTTCAAGTCGGTCTACGGCATGCCGCCGGCCCGCTACCGGAAAGAGGGAAGCCATACAGCCTTCCAACCCTCACCTAACGGAAAGACCAAAGCCATGTTAGACGTTACCATACGCGAGATCGGGGCGATCGAGCTGATCGGCGTTGCCCATACCGGTTCCTACATGCAGATCGACAAGGCCTTCGAGACGCTGTTCGGCACGCTTTACGCCCGCGGCCTCGCCAAGCCCGACATGCGGATGATTGGCATCTATCTCGACGATCCCGATCTTGTGCCGGAGGAAAAGCTGCGTTCGATCGCTTGCGTCACCGGCCCTGCCGAAGTGCCGGCGGCGGCACCCTTCGAGCGGCGCACGATCGACGGAGGCGATTATGCGGTGCTGCGCCACAAGGGTCCCTATGCCGACATGTCCAAGTCCTATCAGTGGCTCTTTGCGGAATGGCTGCCGAAATCCGGCCGGCAGTTGAAGGACAGGATCATGTTCGAGGAATATCTCAACAATCCGCGCGAGGTGTCGCCGACCGAGCTTCTGACGGATATTCACATGCCGCTTGTCTAAAGTCGTCGATCGGGGGCGCGGCGGATCTGCCGCGTCCCCGGACGGTCAGGCGACCTTCCGCGTCCTGGAATTTTCAAGCGGCCTGCATGGTCTTGATGGCTTCGTCGTCAAGGGCGTTTGCCCGCTTGTAGGCCTCGCGCTCGCTGATGCGGCCGACATAGTCGAGGAAGGCCTGGCGTCTTTCGATGCCGCCGAAGCCGAGGCCCCAGCCGATATGGGAGCCGACATAGACGTCGGCGGCGGTGAAGCGCTCGCCGGCGATGTAGGTCGAAGCGGAGACGGCTTTCTCCAATGTGTCCATGACGTCGTCGAAACCGCCGCAGCCGGCCATCCGCAGGCGTTCCTTCGGAATTTCGAAGCCGAGAGCCTTCATCGTCACCGCCGATTCGAGCGGACCCGCGGCAAAAAACATCCAGCGGTAATAGCGGGCGCGCTCCTCCGGTCTTGGCGCCAGCGCCTTTTCGGGGAAGGCTTCGGCCAGATAGGCGCAGATCGCCGCGCATTCGGTGACGACCGTGTCGCCGTGGCGGATTGCCGGCACCTTGCCCATCGGATTGACCGCGAGATATTCCGGCGCTTTCATGGTTTCGCCGAAGGTCAGGAATTCGGTGCGGTAGGGCTGGCCGATCTCCTCCAGCATCCAGCGCACGATGCGGCCGCGCGACATCGGGTTCGTATAGAATACCAATTCTTCCGTCATGACGTCCTCCTCGTGTTGCCGTTATTTGGTCCCCCGGAATCAATAGCGCAGCGATGGCCGCCTGCAAGTCCCGACCGTTAGAGCGCCTTGCGATACTGGATGAAACCGGAGCGCTCGGCGATCCTGTCGTAGAGCCGGCGCGCTGTTAAATTGGTCTCGTGCGTCATCCAATAGAGCCTGCCTGCGCCGTTGGCGCGGGCGAGGTCGGCGACGGCGTCGATCAATGCGGCACCGGTGCCGAGCCCGCGCTGGCTGTTGTCGACATAGAGATCCTGCAGATAGCAGGTCCATTGCGGCAGCCAGCAGGAGCGGTGAAAGACGGCATGGACGATGCCGACGAGACGGCCACCTTCGTCAAAAGCGCCGAGCGCGTGCATCGGTTCATCAGGATCGTGGAAGCGAGCCCAGGTGAGATCCGTGGTTTCGGGCGGGATGACCACTTCGTAGAAGCGCTGATAAGCCTCCCATAGGGGTTCCCAAGCGACACGATCCAAGGGTCCAAGCGGTCGCAGGATGGCCGTCATCAGTTCATTCTCCCAAATGAAAACGGCGGGGAAATCCCCGCCGCTTCGACGTTATCTTGGAAAGACCGGCTTACGCCATGGCCTTCTGCAGGTTCTGGTCGATCTTGTCGAGGAAGGCCGTGGTCGAGAGCCACGGCTGGTCGGGGCCGATGAGCAGTGCCAGATCCTTGGTCATGAAGCCGGATTCGACGGTGTCGACGCAGACCTTTTCCAGCGTGGAAGCGAACTTGGCGAGATCGGCATTGTCGTCGAGCTTGGCGCGATGCGCGAGGCCACGGGTCCAGGCGAAGATCGAGGCGATCGAGTTCGTCGAAGTTTCCTGGCCCTTCTGATGCTGGCGGTAGTGACGGGTCACCGTGCCGTGGGCGGCTTCGGCTTCGACCGTCTTGCCGTCGGGCGTCAGCAGAACCGAGGTCATCAGGCCAAGAGAGCCGAAGCCCTGGGCAACGGTATCGGACTGGACGTCGCCGTCATAGTTCTTGCAGGCCCAGACGTAGCCGCCAGACCACTTGAGCGCCGAGGCGACCATGTCGTCGATCAGGCGGTGTTCGTAGGTGATGCCGGCTTCCTTGAACTGATCCTTGAATTCGGTCTCGTAGACTTCCTCGAAGATGTCCTTGAAGCGGCCGTCATAGGCCTTGAGGATGGTGTTTTTGGTCGACAGATAGACCGGCCACTTGCGCATCAGGCCGTACATCATCGAAGCGCGGGCAAATTCGCGGATTGATTCGTCGAGGTTGTACATGGCCATGGCAACGCCGGCGCCCGGTGCGTTGAAGACTTCCTTTTCGATGACGGTGCCGTCTTCGCCGACGAACTTGATCGTCAGCTTGCCCTTGCCGGGGAACTTGAAATCGGTGGCGCGGTACTGGTCGCCGAAGGCATGGCGGCCGACGACGATCGGCTTGGTCCAGCCGGGAACCAGGCGCGGCACATTCTTGCAGATGATCGGCTCGCGGAAGATGACGCCGCCGAGGATGTTGCGGATCGTGCCGTTCGGGCTCTTCCACATTTCCTTGAGGTTGAATTCCTTGACGCGGGCTTCATCCGGCGTGATCGTCGCGCACTTGATGCCGACGCCGTATTTCTTGATGGCGTTGGCGGCGTCGACGGTGACCTGGTCGTTGGTGGCGTCGCGGTTTTCGACCGAAAGGTCGAAATAGTCGATGTCGAGGTCGAGATACGGATGGATCAGCTTATCCTTGATGAGCTGCCAGATGATGCGCGTCATTTCATCGCCGTCGAGATCGGCGACGGGATTGGCGACCTTGATCTTGTTCATGTATCTGCCTCGTTCGAGCTTCAATGGGGACGGGGTCCCGGGTGGGTGATATGATCCGGAGCGCTATAGCATTGTGAACCGGGAACGCAAAGCTGCAAGGGGTTCGACAGTGCGTTTTTGCCACCATTGCCAAGTGCTGGAATTTAGCTAGTGTCCGCCTCGATCTGCCGCTCCGGACATTCGACCATGAAGACAATCGCCGTTGTTATCGCATGCCTTATCGCCTTTTCGGGCGCCAGCCACGCCGCTGACATCACCGCTCCCGTCAAGGAGATCATGGATGCGACCAGGAGCAACTGGGCCGTCAATAACAGCGACTGGACCGACATTTTCGATACGAGCCGGCTCGACCATCTCTACAGCCGCGATTTCGTCGCGAGATACCAGGCGGCGGCACAGTTTCCTGCCGTCGACGACGATGGCATTTCGCCCTTCGACTATGACGTGATCGTCAATGGCCAGGATGCCTGCCCGCTGGAGGATCTGACGATGGCGGCAGCGCCTGTGGTCGACGGCGTGGCCGAGGTGACCGTGCGCTTCAAGAAATCCGCCTGCTCGGATGCGCCCGATGCGAAGGACTATACGACCGTTCGCTTCGAGGTGATCGAAGAAGGCGGTAAACCTGTCATCGACGATATCGTCACCGAGAATATTGAAACGCAGATGCGCGATTCCCTGAAGGCGACGATGGCACTGATTGCCAAGGGCCAATAGGCGCGAGACATTCGAGAGCATCGAGATTCGATCTCAGGCGGTTTGATTTCCACTCTCGCGGCGGTATCTGTCGATCCCTGGGCAGCATGAGGGGCTCTTGCATTTGTTTTCCGGTTTTCAGTTCCGCGACTGGCTGCTTGCCAACGATCCGGCGCTCTCGCGTCTGCGCATGGCCTCGCGGGTGACGCTGACGATCGTCCTCTCCTTCGCCATCCTGGTCGCCATCCAGATGTTCATCGTGCCCCTGCCGACGGCCGCCTTCGGCCTCGGCATCGTGTTGTCGATCGAGGGCGGGGTGGCAGTGCGTGACAAGGGCAATTCGCGCCAACTCGTGACGCGGCTTTTCGGCTGTGTCGCGAGCCTTGCCGTTGTCGGCATCGCCGCGGGGCTCGAGGATCACCGTTTTCTCTCCGATCTCGTCTTCCTGGTGGTGATCGCGCTCGCATCGGCGGGGCGAGTGTTCGGGCCGCGCGGTTTTGCAATCGGCATGTTCGCCTTCACCTCCTATTTCATGGGGGCCTATTTCCAGCCTTCGCTTGCCGAGCTGCCTGTAGTGGCGGCCGGCCCTGTCGTCGCGGTGCTGGTCGGCCATGTGGTGAGGGCGGTGCTTCTGCCTGACGACTGGCGGCGCGATCTGCTGCGCTCGCTCGAAAGCGTGCGCGGCCGGATCAACCAGATCCTCTTCAAGCTCGCCACCCTTGCCAGCAGCGGCCATATCGGCGAGGCCGACCGGCAGGAGCTGCGTCAGCTGGAAGACCGGCTGAAAGAGGTGGTGCTGATGGCAGAGACCTTCATCCCGCGCCCCGCGGCCGGCGTCTTCGACGGTGCTTCCAATCCCGCAGCGGAACTAGCGATCCGGCTCTTCGATGCACATCTCGCCGCCGAGAGCGCGGTCGTGGTGAGCGTCCAGAGCCTGCCGTCCTTTGCGCTTGTCCATGCCGTGATCGAGGCCGACAAGGCGGAGCTCGCCACCTATGAGGGGATGGCCGAAGCTATCAAGGACGAGCCGCAAGGCGAAACCGTGCGGGCGCTGCTCTGGCTCGGCGAGGCGCGGCAGCAATTGACGCAGGCGATCGGCGAGGGGCAGGCTTCCGGCTTTGCCGGCATCGATGCCATCAAGGACACGGCGCAGCGTGAGAAGGTCGACTTTTCATTCGCCAATCCGCTACTGCGCTCCGCGCTGCAGATCACGCTCGCCTCGGCGCTCGCCATGGGCTTCGGCCTGCTCTTGTCGCGCGAGCGCTGGTTCTGGGCGGTGCTTGCCGCCTTCCTCGTCTTCACCAACACCAATTCGCGCGGCGACACGGCAATGAAGGCACTGTCGCGTTCGCTCGGCACGGTATTCGGGATCGCGATCGGTCTCGTGCTGGCGACGCTGATTTCGGGTGAGCCTGTCATCGCCATTCCGGTCGCCGGCATCTGCATCTTCCTCGCTTTCTATTTCCTGCAGGTCTCCTACGCGACGATGACCTTCTTCATCTCGATCGTGCTCTGCCTGGTCTACGGCATGACTGGGGTGCTGACGCTTGATCTCCTGCAACTGCGTATCGGGGAGACCTTGATCGGCGCGGTGGCCGGGACGGCGGTTGCCTTCCTGGTCTTTCCGGCACGCACGCGCGGCGCGCTTGATGCCGCACTCGCCCGCTGGTTTCAGGCGCTGGACGAGTTGTTGAGCGCGATCGGCGATGGCAAGAGCGGTTTTGCGCTGATTGCGCTGTCGCAGAAGATCGATGCCTGCTACCGCGACGTAACGGTGGCGGCGCGGCCGCTCGGCTCGTCCTGGTCGGTGGTGACGCGGCCCGGCCAAATCCGCCAGACGCTGGCCATCTTCCTCTCCTGCACCTATTGGGCGCGCATCCTGGCGAAGAGCTACGCAGCGCCGGCCGAAGCCGACGAGATGAAGAGGCTGATCGCGTCGAATCTGGCGCTGATGAAGGATGCGGCCCCGCGCGGCTCGACCTGTTTCTTCATCGAGCGCAAGGCGTCGCGGACGACAGGGCGGCACCTGCCGCTGTCGCGCGAAGGCGCCAGACTCGGGCTCGAAATGATCGGTTCGGCGCTGGAAAGGCTCTATCCGCAGGCTGATGTCTTGCCGTTTGCGCCGGGCGAGGTTATTGCGCGCTCGAAACAGGGATAGGATCATGGCAGGCACGAACAGCGAGCGTCAACTTCTGGCCGAAGGCCCGGCGATCATTCTGGTCGAGCCGCAGATGGGCGAGAATATCGGTATGGTGGCGCGCGCCATGGCGAATTTCGGCCTTGCTGAACTCCGCCTCGTCAACCCGCGCGACGGCTGGCCGAACGAGAAAGCCCTGGCGACCGCCTCCAAGGCCGATCACGTCATCGAGGCGACCAAGGTCTACGACACGCTGGAGCAGGCCGTTGCCGATCTTAATTTCGTCTATGCGACGACGGCGCGCGAGCGCGACGGCTATAAGCCGGTGCGCTCTCCGGTCATCGCCGCCGAAACGCTTCGGGCGAGGTTCCGCGCCGGCGAGGGCACCGGTATCCTCTTCGGGCGCGAGCGCTGGGGGCTGACCAACGAGGAGGTGGCACTTGCCGACGAGATCGTCACCTTTCCCGTCAATCCGGCCTTTGCTTCGCTGAACATCGCCCAGGCGGTGTTGCTGATGTCCTATGAATGGATGAAATCCGGCATGGAGGATCTCGGTGCCGTGCCCTTCCAGGCGATGGGGCAGACACCTTCGACCAAGGAACAGCTGTTCGGTCTGTTCGACCAGTTGGAAGAGGCGCTCGATGCGCGCGGTTATTTCCATCCTGCCGGGAAAAAGCCGAAAATGGTCGACAATCTGCGCGCTGTCTTATCCCGCCGGGCCTTCACGGAGCAGGAAATCAGCGTGTTGCGCGGCGTCATCTCTTCCCTCGACCGCTTCTCGCGCAAGAGCCCGCGCGGCGGCCGGATCCCGACCGCGACCAAGGAAACACCGCCAGATGACAGCGCCGACGCATGAGCTGAAACCCGTCCTCGTCTTCGATTCCGGCATTGGCGGGCTGACCGTCCTGCGCGAGGCGCGCGTGCTGATGCCGGAACGCGGTTTCATCTATGTCGCCGACGATGCCGGCTTTCCCTATGGCGGCTGGGAGGAGCAGGCGCTGAAGGAGCGGGTGATCGGCCTCTTTGGCCGGCTGCTCGAAGAGCACGATCCCGAAGTCTGCATCATCGCCTGCAACACGGCCTTCACGCTCGTTGGTGCCGATCTGCGCGCCGCCTTTCCTCGGATGACCTTCGTCGGCACGGTGCCGGCGATCAAACCGGCGGCGGAGCGTACGCGGTCCGGCCTCGTCTCGGTGCTCGCGACGCCGGGCACGGTCAAGCGTGCCTATACCCGCGATCTCATCCAGTCCTTCGCCCAGCAATGCCATGTCCGTCTCGTCGGCTCGGAGAACCTTGCGCGCATGGCGGAGGCCTATATTCGCGGTGATGCTGTCTCCGACGACGCCGTGCTGACCGAGATCGACCAATGTTTCGTCGAGAAGGAAGGCCGCAAGACCGATATCGTCGTGCTCGCCTGCACGCATTATCCCTTCATGGCCAATCTATTCCGCAGACTGGCACCTTGGCCGGTGGACTGGCTTGACCCCGCCGAAGCGATCGCCCGGCGCGCCCGCACGCTGGTGCCGTTGGTCGCAGACGCTGTGCATCCCGACAATTTCGACTTCGCGGTGCTCACCTCTGGCAATCCCGATTTTGCGACCCGGCGGCTGATGCAGGGATTCGGATTGAGGGCGTAGCTCGGCGAAGAGATGCACAATCACGGCGATGGATCAGCTTCTCGGTTGACGCCGGGAATTGTCCTGTGGGTTGGTGAAATCCCGCCCTGAAAGACAATGCATTCTTTGATAGACGGGGCGATGCCGTTTCGGAAGAATGGCGCTTCGTTCATGTGAGTCTCTTGGCCGCGAGGATATGCATTGCAGGTTGGCATCGATATGGGATTGGCGTCCGGCAGCCCGGCGACGCTCGATATCGAGGAGCTGCTGGCCACCCGTCTGCTCGTGCAGGGCAATTCCGGATCGGGCAAGTCACATCTGCTGCGCCGCCTGCTCGAGCAATCGGCGCAATGGGTGCAGCAGGTCATCATCGATCCCGAGGGTGATTTCGTCACCCTCAGCGACAGGTTTGGCCACGTCGTCGTCGACGGTGAGCGCACAGAGGCGGAGTTGGCGGGCATTGCCAACCGCATCCGCCAGCATCGCGTTTCCTGCGTGCTGACGCTCGAGGGCCTCGATCTCGAAGACCAGATGCGCGCCGCCGCCGCCTTCCTCAACGGCATGTTCGATGCCGATCGCGAATATTGGTATCCGGTTCTCGTTGTGGTCGACGAGGCGCAGATGTTTGCGCCGTCGGTTGGTGGCGATGTCTCGGAAGATGCGCGCAAGATGTCGCTCGGCGCGATGACCAACCTGATGTGCCGCGGCCGCAAGCGCGGGCTTGCCGGCGTGATCGCGACGCAGCGGCTTGCCAAGCTCGCCAAGAATGTCGCGGCCGAGGCCTCGAACTTCCTGATGGGCCGGACCTTCCTCGATATCGACATGGCGCGCGCTGCCGACCTGCTCGGCATGGACCGGCGCCAGGCCGAGATGTTCCGCGACCTGAAGCGCGGCAATTTCGTCGCTCTCGGACCGGCGCTGTCGCGCCGGCCGCTGCCGATCCAGATCGGCGCGGTGGAGACCTCGGCACGCTCTTCCAGCCCGAAGCTAATGCCGCTGCCGGATGCGCCGCAGGATGTCGAAGACCTGATCTTTACGCCCGATCCGGAGGAATTCCAACGCCCGCTGGTGCGCCGCGCCCCGCCGGCGCCGCGGCCGACGACCGATATTCTGGCCGAACTCTCGCGCTCGACGCCGGCTGCATCGGCCGTACCAGCCGAGGCGAGGGCGAGCCAGGTGGAAGTCTCCGCCGAGGAGCGGGAGGAGCGCCTTGCCGGCGTGCTTGCCGAAATCCTCGACGATCCCACCGCCGCCTTCCGTACCGATTCTGTGCTCTACCAGGATTTTCTGGTAAGGCTGCGCATGCGTCGCGTGCCGGGACCGCCGATCGCGCTGCCGGATTTCCGCCGGCGCGTGGCGATCTCGCGTTCCGGCGTCGATACGGCAACGGCCGCGACCGATGCCTGGGCGACGGCGCTGTCGCTGTCGTCGGGTGTCACCGACGACCTGCAGGGCGTCTTCCTGATGCTCGCCAAGGCCGCCGTCTGCGGCGAGCCGTGCCCGTCGGACGCCCGCATCGCGCGCGCCTACGGCACCCATTCAGCCCGCCGCGCGCGGCGCCTGCTTGGCTATTTCGAGGAGCAGGGCATCATCGTCGTGCACGCCGATTTTTCCGGCAAGCGTATCGTCGCTTTCCCGGACATGGACTGCCAGACGGCGCCGGGCGACGCCAACGCACCTGATGCTGGCGGGGACCAACCGCTGGCGGCGGAATAGTGGCGCTTTCGGGGTTTGCCGCTGTTGACATTTTCATGACGGCCCTCTAAAGACCGCCGCAAGCGCCGGGCAGCAATGTCCGGTGTTTCATTTGACATGTCCCGTGGATCGTTCCTGTTCGCTAACCGGAACATCCTGTCAGGTCTTGGAAGAGACCAGAGGAGGGCGTGTTTCCTTCGTGCGGTTTGGCAACAAACCGTCATAAACCTTTGAAAGGAAATACGATGAGCAAGCGCGAATCGTCGAAGTACAAAATCGACCGCCGTATGGGCGAAAACATCTGGGGTCGTCCTAAGTCCCCGGTAAACCGCCGCGAATATGGCCCGGGCCAGCACGGCCAGCGCCGCAAGGGCAAGCTTTCGGACTTCGGTGTGCAGCTGCGCGCCAAGCAGAAGCTCAAGGGTTACTACGGTGACCTGCGCGAAAAGCAGTTCCGCGCGATCTTCGCCGAAGCCGACCGCCGCAAGGGCGATACCTCTGAAAACCTGATCGGCCTGCTGGAATCGCGCCTCGACGCGATCGTCTATCGCGCCAAGTTCGTTCCGACGGTCTTTGCTGCCCGTCAGTTCGTCAACCATGGCCACGTCACCGTCAACGGTGTGCGCGTCAACATCGGTTCCTACCGTTGCAAGGCCGGCGACGTCATCGAAGTTCGCGAAAAGTCGAAGCAGCTGGTGATCGTTCTGGAAGCCGTCAGCCTCGCAGAGCGTGACGTTCCCGACTATATCGAAGTCGATCACCACAAGATGGTCGCAACCTTCGGCCGCGTTCCGACGCTCAGCGACGTTCCGTTCCCGGTCGTCATGGAACCGCACCTGGTCGTCGAATTCTATTCGCGTTAATGCATTCGTCTCGCAGTCGAAACCGATTGCGAGACAACAGCATGCGTCGATATACGGAAAGCCGCTCTTTCGAGCGGCTTTTTTGCGATCTGGAGAGAAGCAATGGCAGATTTGCAGGCGACCCTCGATAGTATCTACGCCGATATCCAGCCGCGGATCGGCGAGGGCAAGGTCGGGGATTATATTCCGGAACTCGCCAAGGTCGATCCGAAGCAGTTCGGCATGGCGATCGTCACCGTCGACGGCAAAGTCTATCGCGTCGGCGATGCCGACATCGCCTTCTCGATCCAGAGCATATCGAAGGTCTTCATGCTGACGCTGGCGCTCGGCAAGGTCGGCGAGGGGCTGTGGAAGCGCGTCGGGCGCGAACCCTCAGGATCGGCTTTCAACTCGATCGTCCAGCTCGAGCACGAGAGCGGCATTCCCCGCAATCCCTTCATCAATGCCGGCGCGATCGCCGTCAGCGACGTCGTCATGGCCGGCCATGCGCCGCGCGAGGCAATCGGCGAGCTGTTGCGCTTCGTTCGCTATCTCGCCGATGACGAGTCGATCACCATCGATGACAAGGTGGCGCGCTCGGAAACCCAGACGGGATACCGCAATTTCGCGCTTGCCAACTTCATGCGCGCCTACCGCAATCTCGACCATCCCGTTGACCATGTGCTCGGCGTCTACTTCCATCAATGCGCGCTGTCGATGAACTGCGAGCAGCTCGCCCGTGCCGGGCTGTTCCTGGCGGCGCGCGGCAGCAATCCGACGACTGGCCATTCGGTGGTCTCGCCGAAGCGGGCGCGGCGCATCAATGCGCTGATGTTGACTTGCGGCCATTACGACGGCTCGGGCGACTTCGCCTATCATGTCGGCCTGCCGGGCAAGAGCGGCGTCGGCGGCGGCATTTTCGCGGTGGCGCCCGGTATTGCCTCGATCGCGGTGTGGTCGCCGGGGCTGAACAAGGTCGGCAATTCGCAGCTCGGCGCCGCGGCGCTGGAAATGCTCGCAGCGCGCACCGGCTGGTCGGTTTTCGGCGATTGACGCTGTGTTGCCAGGCGGGTTTCTGCTAGAGCAAGTGTGGAATTTCTGTAGGACGAAGCAATGAATATCGCAGCCAATATCGCCGACGAGTTGGAGAATAGCGAGGCCGACACCGGCGGTCATGCGCTGTTTGCCGATGCGCCGCGTTCCGTCTCCTTCAACAAGCTGCGAAAGCGGCTGCTGCGGCAGGTGCGCCAGGCCTTCGACGATTTCGACATGCTGAAGGGCCAGAAGCGCTGGCTGATCGGCCTTTCCGGCGGCAAGGATTCTTATGGGCTGCTGGCGCTGCTGCTCGATCTCAAATGGCGCGGCCTGCTGCCGGTCGAGCTGATCGCCTGCAATCTCGACCAGGGACAACCGAATTTCCCGAAGCACGTGCTGCCGGACTATCTGACGAAGATCGGCGTTCGGCATCGGATCGAGTATCGCGACACCTATTCGATCGTGAAGGAGAAAGTGCCTGAAGGCGCCACCTATTGTTCGCTCTGTTCGCGGCTGCGGCGCGGCAATCTCTACCGCGTCGCGCGGGAAGAGGGATGCGATGCGCTGGTCCTCGGCCACCACCGCGAGGACATTCTCGAAACCTTCTTCATGAATTTCTTCCACGGCGGCCGGCTCGCCTCGATGCCGGCGAAGCTTCTGAACGACGAAGGCAACCTGATAGTGCTTCGGCCACTCGCCTATGCTGCCGAGGATGACCTCGCGAGATTCGCCGCCGCCATGCAGTTTCCGATCATTCCCTGCGATCTCTGCGGCTCGCAGGACGGGCTGCAGCGCAATGCGATGAAGGATATGCTCGCCGATATCGAGCGGCGGATGCCGGGACGTAAGGATACGATGCTGCGGGCGCTTTCGCATGTGAACCCGTCGCATCTGCTCGACCCGAAACTCTTCGACTTTTCCACCCTTGGTGTCACCGATCCTTCATGAAAGGCCGGCTACTGCATAATTCCCTAAATCGAAATCGATTTAAGGAATTATGCAGCAATTTAAGGTGTTCCAACGTCCTTTGCGCGTCTAAAAGATGCGCGGCGCTGTGGGCGGGCTGGCTATTGCATCAAGGCAGGATTTCGCATGACTATTTCAGACCAGGATATTCTCTTTCTCGGCGATTGCGTCCGAGAGGCGGCGCGCGCCGAGATCATGCCGCGTTTCCGTAATCTCGGCGCTGCCGATGTTTCGGAGAAGACTTCGGCAATCGATCTGGTGACGCAGGCGGACGTGCTTGCCGAACACCGGATCACCGCGGCGCTGAGCGAGCGCTTTCCCAAAGCACTCGTCGTCGGCGAGGAGGCTTATGATGCCGACCGCTCCGTCGTGCCGGCACTTGCCGATGCCGAGCTCGCCTTCGTCATTGACCCTGTCGACGGGACGTTCAATTTCGCCGCCGGGCTTCCCGTCTTCGGGACGATGTTGGCGGTGACGATCAAGGGCGAGACGGTCGCCGGCATCATTCATGATCCCGTTCTCGGTGACACCGTGATGGCGACAAAGGGGGCAGGCGCCTTTCTGACGCGTCGGGATGGGCAGTCGACAAAGCTGAAGGTCGCTGAGCCTGCTAGCCTGAACCAGATGGTCGGTGGCCTGTCATGGAGCCACATGGACGAACCGGATCGCGCGCGTATCTGCGCCAACATGGCGAAGATCCGGATGACCTTTGCCTTCAACTGCTCGGCCTACGAATACTGGATGGTCGCCTCCGGCAAGATGCATTTCATCGGCCATGCGAAGCTGATGCCCTGGGATCACCTCGCCGGCGTGCTGGCGCATCAGGAGGCCGGCGGCCATACGGCGAAATTCGACGGAACGCCCTATCGCCCCGGGGAGACGACGGGTGGCATCATCTCTGCGCCCGACCCGGAGAGTTGGCAGCTCATCCGGCGCGAGATCGTCGGCATCTGATTCAAGGTTCTCCTGAGAGACCTAAGCGTGAGGATTTGACATGACTTCGACTGTCGACGTGACCGTTCTTGCCGATCTGCTGCGCCGCGCGGCGAAAGCAGAGATCCTGCCGCGCTTCCGCCGGCTTGGTCAGAGCGATGTGCGCGCCAAGAGCGAGGCGACCGATCTCGTCACCGAGGCCGACGAGCAGGCCGAGCGGATGATCAAGGCGGAAGCTGAGAGGCTCTGGCCGGGCGCGCTGTTCCTTGGCGAAGAATCGGTCGCGGCCGATCCCGATTTGCTCCACAGGCTCGAACATGCCGATCTCGCGATCGTCGTCGATCCAGTCGACGGCACCTTCAATTTTGCCGCCGGCATCCCGGCCTTCGGCGTCATGGCCTCCGTTGTGTCCGGCGGCGAGACGGTCGCCGGTATCATCTACGATCCGATGGGCGACGACTGGGTGATGGCGGAAAAGGGCGGCGGCGCCTGGCTGCGACGGCCGGAAGGCAGCGCCGAGCGGCTCTCGGTCGCAGCGCCCGTGGAGCTGGAGCATATGGTCGGCATGGCTTCCACCGGCTACCTGCCGCAGGAGAAGCGCGCCGAAGTGCTCGGCAATCTCGCCAAGGTGCGCTTTCTTACCAATTACCGCTGCGCTGCCCACGAATACCGCACTTTTGCCGGCGGGTATGTGCACTACCTCATGTACAACAAGCTGATGCCCTGGGATCACCTCGCCGGCACGCTGATCGCGCAGGAGGCAGGCGCCTATGCGGCGCGCTTCGACGGCTCGGCCTACCTGCCGCATCATCTCGACGGCGGGCTGCTGATTGCGCCCGACAAGGCCTCGTGGGACGTGTTACGGCACGAGGTTTTCACGGTCTGAATGCACGGAAAGCCAAGCGATCGGGCTAGCCGTACCGTCGCATAATTTAATGTCCGAGCAGAATTGCGCCCGCTGCGACGATCAAGCAGGCGAGAATACGCCGAAACGTCAGGGTTTCCTTCAGAAACAGCCAGCCGATCAGGACGGCGAAAACAACGCTCGTTTCCCGCAGCGCCGTGATCGGTCCGGCAGGCCCGAGCGAGAAGGCCGCGACGACAACCCCGTAGGCGATCATAGCGACCAGTCCGCCGCCAAGCGCCTTCCATGTATCCGGCGCTCGAAAATCGACGATGAGCCGCCTGCGCATGGCGATGAACATGGCTGGAAGAAACGTGCCGTAGAGCACCAATACCCAGGCTGTATATGTGCCGCTCGCACTGGTCTGCCGCACACCGATGGAATCGACGGTAGCATAGGCGGCGATGATCGTCCCGGTCGCGAGAGCAAGCAGATTGGACGCGGTGGAGGCTCTGCGTTTGCCAAGCGACAGGCTCATGATTCCCAGAGCGACAAGCACGACGCCAGCAATCTGGGAAAGGTCCGGACGATCGCCCGCGATGATGAAGCCGCCAATTGTCACCAGAAGCGGGACAGTCCCGCGAACGATCGGGTAGACCTGTCCCAGTTCTCCATCTCGGTAGGCGGCGACGAGGAAGACGCTGTAACCCACCTGAAGGGCGGCCGAGAGTAGAATATAGGGCCACGCGTCAGATGTCGGCAGGGGATAGACGAACAGGAACGGCAGGGCCACGGTCGTACTGGCAAAGCTCATGACGGTAACGGTCCGGAGCCGATCACCGCCGCTACGCAGGAATGCGTTCCAGGTCGCGTGCAAGATCGCTGCAAAGAGCGCCAAGCCGATAACGATAGCGCTCATTGTCGTATTTCCGCCGAGAGAATCCCGGTCGCGATCCTTCGAGCGTTGTTGATCGCTTCCTTTCCTTGTGCCATCTGCGCGAGGAGGGTCGCCCCTTCGATCAGCATGAACAGGCTCATGGCGGCTTGCTTCGCACGATCGTCCGGTATGGATTTCGCCAGGATGCGGTGCAGCCGCTCCTGAAGATCGCGCTTCTGCCGCATGACGGCCTCGAACACAGCATGTTTCGGCTCCCCGAATTCGGCAAGCGCGTGCTGAAACAAGCATCCGTGGAAATCCGGACTGTCGAACCAGCGTTCATGCCATTCGAAAATTGCGAGGATGCTCTCTTGCGGCGACAATGCCGCTTCGGCCAGCCGGTCGAGTTGGCGTTTGAATCTTTCCGCCCGCCAGTCCAGAACCTCGACAATGAGGCCGTCCTTACTTGGGAAATGCCGATACATAGTCATCTTTGCGACGGCAGCCTCGGCAATGATCTTGTCTATGCCGGTGGCGTGGAAGCCGTCTCGTTTGAAGAGGCGATAGGCGGTTTCAACGATATGTTGGCGTTTCTCGGCGGCGTCGGCGCGAAGCGACATAGGAAACCTTAAAACAGAAATGATACAGACCTGTCTCACTCATATATGTGCCGCCAACTTTGGTCAACGGGCGATCGCACAGAGATGCATTGCCCAATCTCCCGATTGAGACGACAGTTTTCCGTCTGATTTTCACAGCGTCGCAAAAATCAGCCTTCTGCGGCGCTTGCCATTTCAGAAATGGGCAGCGCCCGGATCGAGTTGCGGACTGTCTCCCGGATGAGTGAACAGCTTGCCGTTTTCCGCCCAGAGGGTGGCTGCGATCGTCACCGCGCCGAAAAGCGCGAAGCCGCCGAAGAGCGGCTGTACCGTGCCGTTGAACATCTGGCCGACCAAGCCGCCGAGGATGGCACCGAAGGTGGTGGAGACGAAGCCGGTGATGGCGGTCGCCGTGCCGGCGAGATTGCCCATCGGTTCGAGGCTGATCGCAGTAAAATTGGTGGCGATCAGCGCAAACATCATCAGCACGATGGTGAAGATGCCGTAGGCGACGGCGAAATCCGGCTTGCCGGCCAGCGAATAGAAAAAGCCGGCAGCCGATAGCGCCGTGAAGATCAGCAAGGCAGCGTGCGAGATGCGGCGCATGCCGAATTTGCGTACGAAGAAGCCGTTGGCGAAATTGGCGACGGCAATGCCGCCGGCGGTGGCCGCAAAGGCGATCGGCAACCATTCGCCAAGGCCATAGACCTCGCCGAAGACCTGCTGCACCGAGATCACATAGGCGCTGATGACGCCGGTGAACATGGTGAGCCCGATCATGTAGCCACAGGTGATGCGGTTTGTGAGCACGGTCTTGAAGCCATCCACGACGGAGCCGACCGACAGCGGCAGCCGCTCTTCCGGTGGCAGCGATTCCTTCAGCCGCAGGAAAGCCCAGACGAAGAGGATGGTAGCGATGATCCCGAGCAGGATGAAGATCCAGTGCCAGTTGGCATAGAGGATGATGAGCTGGCCGACGGAAGGGGCAACGATCGGCACGATCATGAAGACGATCATCACATAGGACATGACACGGGCCATTTCGCGGCCACCGAAGCAGTCGCGTACCATGGCCATGGTGGTGATGCGCACCGCAGCGCCGCCCACACCCTGAATGAAACGCATGACGAGCAGCATTTCGAAGCTGCCGGTTGCGGCCGCAGCAAACATTCCGACAATATAGCAGGCTAGGCCACCGAGCAGGATGTTGCGGCGGCCGAACGTATCCGAAAGGCTGCCGAAGAATATCTGCGAGACGCCGAATCCTAAGAAGAACACGCCGATGATCAACTGCGCGTCGTTGGTATTGGTGACGCCGAGCGAATGGCCGATATTGGGCAATGCCGGCAGCATGCTGTCGATCGCCATAGCAACGCTGGCGGTCATGATGGCGATGGTAACGACAAATTCGCCAAAACCCATGCCGATGCGGCGGGAGCCCTGGTTTTCCTGGTGCGGTTTATGCGGCGGCGTCATGTGGTGAAATCCCGGATGCGAATGAGGCCCACCGTTCAGACGGCTGGGTTCTGCGATTGGAAGAGGCGGCCCCTTTCGGCGATCACCACGAAGACGAGCCCGATGATCGACACGGTGAAATAACCGGCGACCATCGGCAGTGCTGTGCCGTCGAAGGCCTGGCCGATGCCGGCGCCGATGATGGCGCCGCCGACCGTGCTCATGAAGCCGAGGACGGAGGAGGCGGTGCCGGCGACGTGGCCGAGCGGCTCCATGGCGAGCGAATTGAAGTTCGAGCCGATCCAGCCGAACTGGAACATGGAAAGGCCGAAGAAGGAGATGAACAGAGTGAAGGGCATCGGCTCGGTGCTGGCCATCTGGACGATTAGCCAGATGGTGTTGATGGCGATGAAGCCGATGAGCGAACCGTGCGACAGGCGGCGCATGCCGAGCTTGCCGACGAAGCGCGAATTGAAGAAGGACGACAAAGACATGAAGATCGCCACGCCGGCGAAGGCGAAGGGGAAATAGACGCCGAGATCGTAAATACCGACATAGACCTGCTGGGCGGAATTGATGAAACCGAAGAGCGCGCCGAAGATGAAGGTGCTGGCGATGGTGTAACAGAGCGCCGCGCGATTGGTCAGCACCAGCTTGAAGGCGCCGAAGATTGAGCGGGCAGTGAAGGGGCGGACGTTCTGCGGATGCAAGGTTTCCGGAAGACGGAGATAGGCCCAGACGGCGATAGCAGTCGCCATCGCGGCGATGAAGAGGAAGATCAGGTGCCAGTTGCCGAAGAACATGACGATCTGGCCAGTGCCCGGCGCAATGACCGGCACGATCATGAAGACCATCATGATTAGCGACATGACTTCAGCCATCTGCCGGCCGCCATAGATATCGCGAACGATGGAGACGGTGATGACGCGGGTTGCGGCGGAGCCGACACCCTGAATGAAGCGCAGGGCGAGTAACCCAGCAAAGGAAGGAACGAAGACGATACTAATAGCGGACAGGATATAGATGACGAGGCCGATGAGAAGCGGCGTGCGGCGGCCGAAACGGTCGGAGAGCGGACCGTAGAACAGCTGGGCGCAGCCGAAGCCGAGCAGATAGGTGGAGACGACGAATTGCCGGTGGTTCTCGCTCTCGACGCCGAGGCTCGCGCCGATCTGCTGCAAGGCCGGGAGCATGATATCGATCGCCAGCGAGTTAATGGCCATCAGGAAGGCTGCGAGCGCGATGAATTCTCGCTTGCCCATGGGCAGGCGGCCCGCGGACACGGCTTGTGAAGAATCTGTCACAATGAAATTCCCATAAACAGGTCAAGGCGCTGCTGGCCGCAGCGCCTCGAACTCAAGAAACAGATTTGGAAACCGGGCGGACGTCCGGTGACCGGTCAGGAGGCGGCGCGCACCGCGATGCCATTTTCCTGGAGATGCTGCTGCAGTTCACCAGCCTGGAACATTTCCCGGACGATGTCGCAACCGCCGACGAACTCGCCCTTTACATAGAGCTGCGGGATCGTCGGCCAGTTGGAATATTCCTTGATGCCCTGGCGGATTTCCGAATCGGCGAGCACGTTGACGCCCTTGTAGTCGACGCCGATGTAATCGAGAATCTGCACGACCTGCCCGGAGAAACCGCACTGCGGAAACTGCGGCGTGCCCTTCATGAAGAGGACGACGTCGTTGCTCTTGATTTCGTTGTCGATGAATTCGCGAATGCCGCTCATGGGACCTAATCCTTTCAACAGGCGGGTTAAAGGCCCACCGTTTCAATCGTTGCCTTTAGATAGCATGCGACGGCAGGAATTCCAGCCGCCCGAACCAAAAAAAGACCAATTCGGGCTGGGCCTCGCTGAGGATTGTTGCCGTCGCGTTACGGTCGGAGTTTTTGCCGCTCGCCTCAGCTGCGACGCTGGCGGCTGCGGCCGGCGGCGGTGCGGCGCTTGCTGACCTGTTTGCGGGCGGGCTTGGCCTTGGCCGAGATCGTCTTGCGCGTTGCCGTCGTCGGCGCGGCGGGGCCCGTCTTCCGCCTCCTGCGCTTCGTGGTAGCGCGGCCGGTGGTTTTCTTCAGGATTTCCTTCAGCACGGTGTCGACGACGCCCGATATCAATTCTTTCATTAGGTCGGCCACAAAACCCCTCCGTTCGTGTTGGAAACGAGATGGCTACTATTGAATTCCGGAAGAGTTCGGTTAGCAAGACCGCTTCGAGACCGTAGCTGCTTTTTCGCCGATATAAGTGACCAGCAGCCGGATCGCAGCAACAAGCCGGCCATTGCCCGGCCGGAAGAACGAAATGAAATTGATCGAGAATCGGGTCGTCCTGCACTTTCCCGGCTTCGAGCCGCTCGACGGCGTTGCCCACAGGGCGCGCTACGAGCGTTCGGCGAGGCAGAGTGCCGCCGTCTGGGGTTATTCGGTTGAGACGGGGCCAGTGGACGAGGGGAGCGATCCGGTCAGTTTCGACGTCAGGACGGCTGAGCGGGTAGCGGCGCCCGAGGCAGGGACCGGTTCCCCAGGCTGGCAGACGAAGAGCCGCATCCATATGGTCGATCACCATATACTGGTGCGCAAGCTGCGTGCCGGCAATACACTGAGCCACATCATTGCGGGCTTCCGAAGCTGCGCCGAGATCATCTTGGAAGGCGGGATGCGGGGATATTTCCGCCACGCCTGGCGCTTCGGCCTGTTCTTCCTCTTCCCGTTCCTCCTGACGGCTCTGGCGATTGCGCTGACGGCGCAGATCGCCGTCATGCCCTATAGTCTCGGCTTTTCGCCGTGGCACATGCTCTGGAGTGGGCCGCTGGCGCTCTGTTTCTTCATCTTCGCCTTCCTGCCATTTTCCGAACGCTTCCATACGCTGCATCTCTTTGCCGATTGGGAAATGGCGGTGGCGCTCGGCCGGATGAACCGGGCCGATTTCAGCGACTGGCTCGAGGATCGGGCCACTGCCGTGCGCAAGGCGCTAGACGAAGAGGCGGACGAATATGTGATCTCCTCGCATAGCATGGGATCGAGCGTCGCCGCCCATGTCATCGGCATATTGCTGGAAAGGGAACCGGAGATTTTCAGGGGCAAGCGCGTGGTGTTTGCCACACTCGGGAGCGCCATCCTGCAATGCGCGCTGATGTCATCGGCAACGCTGCTTCGCGCCCGCGTCGGGCTGATCGCCCGCTGTCCCGAGATTTCCTGGCTCGACGTGCAGTGCCTGACGGATTCGATCAATTTCTACAAGGTGCCGGTCGTTGCCGTCTCCGGCCATGCGGATGCGCCTCAAGCGAAGATGATCCTGATCCGCGTCAAGCAGATGCTGACGCGCGAGCACTATCGCAGGATCCGCAAAGACCAGCTGCGCGTCCACCGGCAATATGTGCTTGGACCCGATCTGCAAGCGCCCTTCGACTTCACGCTTTTGACATCCGGGCCGATGCCGGCCTCGGTCTTTGCCGATCCCGACGAAAAGAGAATGCCCGGCTGAGGGCCGGGCATCGTCATCCGGATTGCGTCGGGGCTCTATTCCGGCGCGGAGGTCTGCAGGGCCAGAGCATGCAGGACGCCGCCCATATTGCCCTTCAGCGCCTCGTAGACCATCTGGTGCTGCTGCACGCGGCTCTTGCCGCGGAAGGCTTCGGCGACGACTTCGGCGGCGTAGTGATCGCCGTCGCCCGCCAGATCGCGGATCGTCACCTTGGCACCGGGAATCCCAGCCTTGATCATGTCTTCGATATCGCCGGGTTTCATGGCCATGATCGTTACTCCTTGCGCATCATTCCGCAGCAAGTTCGCCGCGGCCTTCCATGAAATCAGGGAACCACGATTCATGGGCATCGCGCAATTGCTGAATCGGCAGCGAGATGAGATCGCCGACGACGAGCGCCGTTCCTCCGACCGTGCCGAGACGGCGGAAGGGAACGCCGCCACCTTCTGCATTGACGCAGACGAAATCGGCGACATCGGCAGGCAACGTCAGCACGTAGCGCGCCTGATCCTCGCCGAAGAGCAGTGCATGCGGTTCACCCTTGCCTTCGCTCAGATCGATCGTCAGGCCTTTGCCCGAGGCCATCGCCATTTCGGCGAGCGCCACCGCTAGACCACCCGAAGAAATGTCGTGGCAGGCGGTCGCCTGGCCGTTGCGGATGACGGAGCGAACGAAATCGCCATTGCGGCGCTCGGCAAACAGATCCACCTCCGGCGCCGGACCTTCGCGGCTGGAAAGCACATCGCGGAGATAGACGGACTGGCCGAGATGGCTGCCGTCGACACCGATCATGATGACCTTATCGCCGTGGTTGGCGCTGCCGATGCGGGCCATCTTGCTCCAGTCCGGCAATAGGCCGACGCCCGCGATCGTGGGCGTCGGCAGAATGGCGACGCCGTTGGTCTCGTTGTAGAGCGAGACGTTGCCGGAGACGATCGGGAAGTCGAGCGCGCGGCAGGCCTCGCCGATGCCCTTCACCGCCTGAACGAACTGGCCCATGATCTCGGGCTTTTCGGGATTGCCGAAGTTGAGGTTGTCGGTGGCGGCGAGCGGCTCGGCGCCTGTCGCGGTGATGTTGCGCCAGCATTCGGCGACCGCCTGCTTGCCGCCTTCGAAGGGATCGGCCTCGACATAACGCGGAGTGACGTCGGAAGAGAAGGCAAGCGCCTTGGAGGGATGGCCGTCGACACGTACGACGCCGGCATCGCCGCCCGGAAGCTGCAGCGAATTGCCCTGGATCAGCGTGTCGTATTGCTCATAGACCCAACGGCGGCTCGACTGGTTGGCGGAGCCGACGAGTTGCAGCAGCGCCCGGCCGTAATCCTGAGGAGCGGCGACGAGATTGGCGGGCAGGGGGGCGTGCTTGCCGGATTCGCGCCAGGGGCGATCATATTCCGGCGCCTGGTCGCCGAGATCCTTGATCGGCAGGTTGGCGACTTCCTCACCCTGGTGCATGACGCGGAAGCGCAAATCGTCGGTCGTCCAGCCGACGATGGCAAAGTCGAGGCCCCACTTGACGAAGATCGCCTTGGCTTCCTCTTCCTTCTCCGGCTGCAGCACCATGAGCATGCGCTCCTGGCTTTCCGACAGCATCATTTCGTAGGCCGTCATTCTCTCCTCGCGCACCGGCACCTTGTCGAGTTCGAGCAGGATGCCGAGATCGCCCTTGGCGCCCATTTCGACGGCCGAGCAGGTGAGGCCGGCCGCACCCATATCCTGGATGGCGATGACGGCGCCGGTCTGCATCAGCTCGAGGCAGGCTTCCAGCAGGCACTTCTCGGTGAAGGGGTCGCCGACCTGAACGGTCGGGCGCTTCTCTTCGATCGATTCGTCGAATTCGGCCGATGCCATCGTCGCGCCGCCGACGCCGTCGCGGCCGGTCTTGGCGCCGAGATAGACGACCGGAAGGCCGACGCCCTTGGCTTCGGACAGGAAGATGGCGTTCGACTTCGCAATACCGGCGGCAAAGGCGTTGACGAGGATGTTGCCGTTGTAGCGGGCGTCGAACTCGACCTCACCGCCGACCGTCGGCACGCCGAAGGAATTGCCGTAGCCGCCGACGCCGGAAACGACGCCGGAGACGAGATGGCGGGTCTTCGGATGATCCGGCTCGCCGAAGCGCAGCGCGTTCATCGCGGCGATCGGGCGCGCACCCATGGTGAAGACGTCGCGCAGAATGCCGCCGACGCCGGTCGCAGCACCCTGATAAGGCTCGATATAGGAGGGGTGGTTGTGGCTCTCCATCTTGAAGACGACGCAATCGCCGTCATCGATGTCGACGACGCCGGCATTTTCGCCCGGGCCCTGGATGACGCGCGGCCCCTTGGTCGGCAGAGTGCGCAACCATTTCTTCGAGGATTTGTAGGAGCAGTGCTCGTTCCACATGGCCGAGAAGATGCCGAGCTCGGTAAACGTCGGCTCGCGGCCGATCAGATCCAGAATGCGCTGGTACTCGTCCGGCTTCAGGCCATGGCCCGCGATGAGTTCCGGCGTGATCGGGATAGTGTTTGGAATGGTCATGAGCTCTCGGAAGTCCCTGCCGTTGCGCGTTTTCCGCTCTTTAACCTATGTAGGGACGGCGCGCGACAGGAAAATGCCCGCCGTCAACAGAGGGCGGGCGACTTCTTCGGCCCGGTACGGGCGGCCGCTTCTCAGAGTCTGTTTGACAACTTGCTTTTGATTCTCGATCCATAGAATGGTGCAAGGCTCCGGCCTCAGCTTTTGTGTGCCGCTGATGTTTCCTATAGGAAACTTTTCTTCTTGGTTGATGGTATCGAAATACAATGCCGGACATACAACAACAGGCAGACGAAAAGGTGTTTGCCGGGCGCGCGCTTGTGGCTGGCTTCGCTGCGGGGTCGATCGTATTCAGCGACACGGCGCTCAGCTTCTGGGGCGGCGTCAACTCCCGGACAGGAGAAGTCATCGACCGCCACCATCCCCTGTCGACACAGGTCCTGACAGGAAAGATTCTCGCCATCCCCGGCGGACGCGGCTCGTGTACGGGCAGCAGCGTGCTCATGGAGCTGATCATGAACGGGCACGCCCCCGCCGGCATCGTGGTCTCGCGCCAGGAGGAAATACTGTCGCTCGGAGTGATCGTCGCTGACGAAGTGTTCGGCCGATCGATCCCCGTTGTCCAGCTCTCCGAAGACGACTTCGCCGAGCTGCATTCTATCCCTGAAGTCACCCTCATCGGCGACAAGGTCATCGCGAGCCGGATCGAAACCGCCCCCGGTTTCGATGTCGCCGATCGCACCTATGGAAATTCGATAGCGCTGACATTGAGGGATCGGTCCGCTTTGAACGGGGAAATGGGCAAGGCCGTACAGGTGGCAATGAGGGCCACGACGCGCATGGCTGAAATTCAGGGAGCGACGGAACTCATCGATATCTCCCAGGTCCATATCGATGGCTGCATCTACACCGGGCCGACCAGCCTGGAATTCGCGAAACGCATGCGGGACTGGGAGGGTAGGGTTGCCGTTCCAACGACCCTGAACTCGATATCGGTGGACCAGATGCGTTGGCGGGAGCAGGGCGTGTCTCCCGGCGTCGCCGGACCCGCATCCGAATTGGGTGAGGCCTACGCCTCCATGGGAGCACGAAAGACGTTCACCTGCGCGCCCTATCAGCTGTCGTCCGCACCCAGGCAGGGTGAGCAGGTGGCCTGGGCGGAGTCGAATGCGGTCGTATTCGCGAACAGTGTTTTGGGTGCTCGCACTGCCAAGTATCCTGACTACCTGGATCTGTGCATCGCTCTCACCGGGCGCGCGCCGCTGACCGGGCCGCATGTCGCCGACAACAGGCGCGCCAGCCTCGTGGTCAAGGTGTCGGGCTTCGTGTCGCGGGATGACATGGTCTACCCCATTCTCGGCTACCACATCGGCAAGCTTGTCGGAGATGAAATTCCGGTCGTGATCGGCCTCGAGACGTGGAAGCCGAATCTGGACGACCTAAAGGCGTTCGGGGCGGGTTTTGCGACGACATCGGGCTCTCCCATGTTCCATATCGTCGGTATCACGCCGGAGGCGGACAGCCTTGAGAGCATTGTCGGAAGCACGATCAAGGCGAGCTACGAAATCTGTCCCAAGGACGTCGTTGCCGACTGGAGGAAACTCAACGGCGGGTCTGTGGATGCCATCGAGTTCGTCGCGCTGGGCAATCCCCATTTCTCTTTCGACGAATGCGAGCGGCTGGCCGCGCTTTGCGAAGGCCTGGCGAAACATCCTGACGTCAAGGTGCTGGTTACCTGCAACCGTGCGACATTCGAAAGGGCTTCCGCTGCGAATCTCGTCTGCAAATTGTCGGACTTCGGCGTAGAATTCGTAACCGATGCGTGCTGGTGCACACTTGCGGAGCCTGTCATCCCAAAATCGGTCGATACAATTATCACCAATTCCGCGAAGTTCGCTCACTACGGTCCTGGATTGACGGGTAAGGCGCTTCGGTTCGGCAGCCTGGCGGACTGCGTCGCGGCGGCTTGTCAGGGCGAGTTGAAGCCTGTTCGTCCCACATGGGACTAAACGGTTCCCGGCTGCCGATGGTCGATCAGACGGCCGTAATGAGCAGTTCAATCATCCGTCGGCCAACCCGCTGAAATTGTCGAACGGACTCTCAGAACTTGTAGCCGATCTGCAGGCCGGCGCGCGTCATGCCGTCGTTCGGCCCGTCGCAAAGATTGGCGTGCGAGGAATGGGCAAGCTGGGCCATGACATTCCAGCGGGCGTTGAAACGGTAGCCGGCGCCCAAATATTCGTGGAAGAGAACACGACAGCCGAGTTCCGGACCGTCATCATCGCCTTCGAGATCGCCGGTATGGATGACGCCGCCGAAGCCGGCTTCGGCAAAGAGCTTCTCGTTCAAATCGACTGTCCAGGTGAAACCGGTGAAGAACTGGGTGGCTTCGCCCGACGTGCCAATCGAGGTGCCCAGATGGACGCGGGGATGCCGTAATTGTTGCTGCCAGCCGACCGCCGTGTCGTAACCGAAAGGATCGAAGAGAGCGGTAATTTCGGGAAAGACGCCGTCTTCCCTGGAATGGCCCGGCTGCACCGAGGCCGAGGCGCCGAAGCGCAATTCATCAAATATCTGCTCGCCTGCACTTGCCGAGCCCGCAACCGGGATAGCGGCTGCCGCTGCCAACGATGCCATACTCAAAAAACGCAACCCGATCCTGCCGAAGTCGACCCTCATTTGCTGTCCTTTGATTCGCATCAGACGGGAACAACAAAGAGGTAACACGGAGGTTGAGTCGCTAAAGCGCTCCGAATAGGCTGCGGCGTTTTTTCCGATTTATGACGTGTGTTTGCAACACGTCATATTTCGCCGTCATAGGTGGATCCGCCATTTTCCAGCAGCCGGCGCAGGATCATCAGTCCCGAGGTCAGTTCCTGCCCCGTCTTCGGCGAGGACAAACCGATGCGAACGCGGTGATAGGCTTTCTCGCCGCGGGCCGCCTTGAACTCGTCCTCATCGTCGACGAGCACGCCGTCGCGGTAGGCGGCATTCTTGAAGGTGCCCGACATCCAGGGCTCCGGCAGTTTCAGCCAGAGGAAGGGCGCGTGGAGGTGCGATTCGAAATCGAAACCCTGCAACTGCTCGCGGGCGAGCTGGACGCGCCTGGAAAGTTCATTGACGCTCGCTTTGCGGATCTCGTGCGCTGTGCCGCTTTCGACGAGGCGCGCACAGGTCTCCGCCAGGATGAAGGGGAGGCCGCCGGTGATCATCTTGTGCGTCACCCTGATGCGCTGGGCAAAATGTGGCGGGCAGGCGACCCAGCCGCCGCGCACGCCGGCGGCGACCGATTTCGACAGGCCGTTGACGAGGAAGGTGCGGTCGGGCGCGATCGAGGCGAGCAGCGGCGTATCGTCGTCGGCCATGCCGCCGTAGAGGTCGTCCTCGATCAGCCAGACACTGTGTTTCCTGGCGATTGCGGCGATCGCCGCGCGCCGTTCATAGGGCATGATCGCCAGCGTCGGATTGTGGACGGTCGGCATCAGGAAGGCGATCTTCGGATGCTGCTGCTGGCAGAGCCGCTCGAAATCCTCGGGGATCATGCCAAGCTTGTCGGAATCGACCGTCAGCGTGCGGCGGCCGAGAAGGCGGGCGCTGCGGCTGACCTGGGTGTAGGTGAGATCCTCGAAGACGATCTTGTCGCCAGGCGCCGAGACGGCGGCGATAACGGCGATCGCCGCCGCATGGGCGCCGAGCGTCGGCACGATGTTTTCAACCTCCGGCGTCCAGCCGCTGCGGGCAAGCCACAGCCGGCCGGCCTCGAACCAGTTCTGCGGGAAACTCCGGGAATAGGAGGAGATTTCGGAAAGATGCTGCTCGCCGATCTCGGCGAGGATACCCGCTATGACCTTGCCCTGGCCGAGATCGGGCGCGGCTGTCGTGTCGAAACGGATCTTGTTGGCAGGCGCATCCTGGACGCGGGTGCCGCCGAGGGAGACGGTCAGCGGATCGATCTGTTCCCCGGGCGGCGTTTCGGAGCGGTTCAGCACATAAGTGCCGCGCCCCACTTCGCCGGCGACCAGGCCGCGCTCATGCACCAGCGCATAGGCGCGGCCGATCGTGCCGATCGTCACGCCGATATCATAGGCGAGATTGCGCTGCGGCGGCAGCTTGCTGCCCGCGGGCAGGGCGCCGCTTGCTATGGCGGATTCGATGCTGTCGGCAAGCCGGAGATAGACCGGCCCGGAACCGCGGGAAATATCGGGAAGCCAATTTGTCATGGTGACAATTGTATATATTGGCACATTGTACCCGTCAAGCGTATGAGTCAATTCCAATGGCAAGCCGAGAGGATTCCTGGAATGTCCGCGTTACCCGAGATCAAAATGCCGATTGTACCGATTGTCTCTTACGAGGATAGGAGGCAGATCATCCTCCCCGGCGCGCCCGCCGAGGCGACGACGCGTTTGGAGCGAATCTGGGCCGCCATTCTTCTCTGGCATCAAAAGCGGGAAGGCCGGCGCGTGCTGAGAGGCCTGACGGCGAGCGAACTTAAGGATATCGGTGTGTCGCAGTCCGATGCCGCGCGCGAAGTCGGCAAGTCGTTTTTCTGGGACTGAACGTGCTTTCGGGCTACTGCCTAGTTCCTAGGATAAAATTATGCAGTAACTCAAAGTGTTACAGCGTCCTTGCGCATCTGAAAAAGACGCGCTGCGCTGCAGTCTGGGGATCAGCTGCAGGCCTTGTTGCCGCCGGACCAGCGATTGACGTCGGCGGTGATGCGACCGGCGATCGGCTCCTGCATCATCGGACCGAAGGCCTGCAGGCGCGACGGGCTTCCCTCAGCCTGCACGACGAGCAGCGGCCGGCTTTCCGGGCTGCCCTTATGGACGAGCAGGATGCGCGGACGTCCGGTGAAAGAATTGAGCTCCGGCGCGAGCTTGTAGGCTGCAAAGGCCGGATCGCCCGATTTGAACCAGCAGGCATTGGCGCCGAGGGCCACGCGTTCCATTGTCGGCAGTGCGGCGCGGTTCGGGCCTGTCGGCGCCGGCGTCTGGCAGGCTGCCACCACGGCTGCGAGAGCGGTCAACAGGGCGGCGTTTGCGACGGAGAGGCAAGGGCGCATCGATTGCTCCAGATCCGAACAGAAGGATTTTCGTGTGTCGAGGTTCAGGCGGCGATGACGTCGAGCGCCGAGGCGAAGAGGCCGCGGCCGTCCGAGCCGCCATGGGCGGCCTCGATCAGGTTCTCGGGATGCGGCATCATGCCGAGGACGTTGCCCTTTTCGTTCATGACGGCGGCGATATCATTGATCGAGCCGTTCGGGTTGGTGCCTTCGGCATAACGGAACACCACCTGGCCATTGCCTTCGATCGCAGCCAGTGTCGCATCGTCGGCGAAATAATTGCCGTCATGATGGGCGACCGGGCAGCGGATGACCTGGCCCTGCGCATAGGCGCGGGTGAAATCCGTCTCGGCATTGACGACTTCGAGCTTGATCTCGCGGCAGACGAATTTCAGCGAGGAATTTCGCATCAGCGCGCCGGGCAGCAGGCCGGCCTCGACGAGGATCTGGAAGCCGTTGCAGACGCCGAGCACCTTCACGCCCTTTGCAGCCTTGTCGATGATCGCCTGCATGACCGGCATGCGGGCGGCGATCGCGCCGCAGCGCAGGTAATCGCCATAAGAAAAGCCGCCGGGGATGACGATCAGGTCGACATCGGGGATCTCGGTTTCCGTCTGCCAGATCGTCACCGGTGGCTGGCCGGAGATCTTGGTCAAGGCGGCGATCATGTCGCGGTCGCGGTTGAGGCCCGGAAGTTGAACGACGGCTGATTTCATGGGGTCCCTGCGTTTCGCGAAAGATATTGAACTGGAACGCTTTCGGCGAGCCATACTCCATTGTCGGAGACAAAGAAAGAATGCCCCTCGGAAAACATGCGGGCCGCATCCACGCGCAGGATGAGATGTTCACCCTTGCGGCGCATTGCGACGATTTTCGCCGTTTCGACATCTGCAGACAGATGAACGTGATGCCGTTGCATCTTCTTCAAGCCTTCGCGCTCGATCGACTGCCAGTTCGTCAGAGACGTGCCGTGAAAAAGAGCAGCCGGCGGCGCGACCTGGTTCAATGCAAGATCGACCTCGACGCTATGACCTTGATTTGCACGAATTCTGTTATCGGCGAGCGTGAAGCGCTTCCTTGGATTGTTTTCGACAATCTCGATGATATCGGCGCGGGAAACATCGTATTTCGACGACAACGCTTTTTCGAGTTCGTCGAGCGACACCCAACCCTCGCCATCAAGCGTCAAGCCCGCAGATTCCGGCGCATGACGCAAAACATAGCTCATATATTTCGAGACTTCCGTCTCCAGCTTTGCTTTCATCATGACGCCAAATCCTCAAAGTCCGCCAGACGACGGGTCTGTGATCATCAGTCGATCGCGATTGCGTAATTCTCGATCACCGTGTTGGCGAGCAGTTTTTCGCACATGGCTTTGAGGTCGGCCTCGGCCTTGCCCTTGTCGGCGCCTTCCAGCTCGAGGTCGAAGACCTTACCCTGTCTTACATGGCCGACGCCCGAGAAGCCGAGGGCGCCAAGCGCACCCTCGATAGCCTTGCCCTGCGGATCGAGAACGCCGTTTTTCAGCGTGACGGTGACACGAGCCTTGATCACTTTGTCTTTCCTGCCTTACTTGACGAGAACCGGGCCGGTGCCGCGCACAGGCTCGTTTTCATTGATGATGCCGAGACGGCGCGCCACTTCGGAATAGGCTTCGAGCAACCCACCGAGGTCACGGCGGAAGCGGTCCTTGTCCATCTTCTCGTGGGTTTCGATATCCCAGAGCCGGCAGCTGTCCGGCGAGATTTCGTCGGCGAGGATGATGCGCATCATATCGCCTTCGAAGAGACGGCCGCATTCGATCTTGAAATCGACGAGCTGGATGCCGACGCCGAGGAAGAGGCCGGTCATGAAGTCGTTGACGCGGATGGCAAGCGCCATGATGTCGTCGAGTTCGGCGGGGTTTGCCCAGCCGAAGGCGGTGATGTGCTCCTCGGAGACCATCGGATCGTCGAGCGCGTCGGACTTGTAATAGAACTCGATGATTGAGCGCGGCAGCACGACGCCTTCGTCGATGCCGAGGCGCTTGGCGAGAGAACCGGCCGCGACATTGCGCACGACGATCTCCAGCGGGATCATCTCCACTTCCTTGATCAACTGCTCGCGCATGTTGAGCCGGCGGATGAAATGAGTGGGAATGCCGATCTTGTTCAGATGGCTGAAGATATACTCGGAAATGCGGTTGTTGAGGACGCCCTTGCCATCGATGACTTCGTGTTTTTTCTTGTTGAAGGCAGTGGCATCGTCCTTGAAGAACTGGATCAAAGTGCCCGGTTCCGGGCCTTCATACAGAATCTTTGCCTTGCCCTCGTAGATACGGCGGCGACGGTTCATCGTGGTCATTCTCTGTTGTTGGCGCTCTTGGGATAGCGCGAGTGGATCGATCTCGTGGCGTCCCCTTAAAGGAAAAGAGAGGGTTTCACAATCCGCCTGTCGCTCCTTCCCGGGTTTCGGATTCTCTTGGTCCCGATTTCGGGTTTTCCCGGCCCTGGTTTCCAATTTTACGGAATACCGCCAAGAGAATCGAATGAATTCGCAAGACGAGTCTAGCGTCTTTTCCTCTACGGTGGAATGAAGGCAAAATGGCGGGCCGCTTTTGCAGGTTTTTATTTAGCGGCTCTGCTTCGCAGCGCGCGACGGAGCTGCGTCTGCAGGGCGCGAGCAGCGATTTGCCCGTGGCGCCAGCTTCCGGCGCGGATGAAAGAGGGGATCTGCATGGCCGGCATCGGCCGGGCGAGCGCGTAGCCCTGCAGCGTGTCACAGTCGAGTTCTTCGAGAATGCGGATATGATCCGCCGTCTCGACGCCCTCGGCGATGACGAGAATGTTCAGCGAGCGGCCGATATCGATGATCGAGCCGACGAGTTTGCGCTGCTCGGACGATTGCGGCAGCATGCGGATCAGTTCACGGTCGATCTTCAGCGTTTTCGGGCTCAATCGCAGCAGGCTGACGATCGAGGCATGGCCGGTACCGAAATCGTCGATCTGGATGTCGATGCCGAGCTTGCGCAGCTTTTTCAGGTTGGCGGCCACCGCCTCGTCGCAATCGTCGAGCGAGATCGATTCCAGCAACTCGAATGAGATGGTGCCGGGCTCGATCTTCAGGGCCCGGAGCTTCTTGCCGAGATCGGGGTCGGCGAGCCGCCTGGCGGAGACGTTGACCGATATCTTCGGGATCGACAGTCCGTCCTTGATCCAGACGCGGCGGTCGGCCAGCGCTCGTTCCAGGATCAGGGCGTCGATGGTCGAGACGACGTCGAGATCCTCGGCGATGTCGAGGAAGCGGTCGGGCGTCAGCAGCCCGTGCACCGGGTGTTGCCAGCGGGCAAGCGTTTCAATGCCTGCGACATCGAGCGTGCGGGCATCGAACTGCAGCTGATAGAAAGGCACGAATTCATTGCGCTCGAGGCCGATCAGGATCTCGTCGGCGAGGTGTTTGGCGGAGATGATGTCGCGGCGGGCAGAGGCCGAGAAGAATTCGAAGCGATTGCGGCCCAGGCCCTTGGCCCGATAAAGCGCGATATCGGCGTCGAGCAGCATTTGCTTGGCGTCGAGTGTCGATCCGCTATCGATGGCGATGCCGATGCTGGCGCCGAAACGGCAATCGTGCCCCTCATATCTGACGGGTTTGCGCAATTCGCGGATAACACGTTCGGCAAGGCCGGCGATCTTCTTCGACGCGGGATCGACGGCGCAGAGGATGACGAATTCATCGCCGCCAATGCGGGCGACGAAATCGGCGGCGCGGACGGAATGTCTCAGCACGTTTGCGGCGTGCTGCAGCATGGCGTCACCGGCCCGGTGGCCCAGCGTGTCGTTGATCTGCTTGAAGCGGTCGAGATCGATATGCAGGATCGCCAGTGCCAGGCCCTTTGCCCGGCATTCGGCCGAGCGCTCGCCCAGCATCTTGTCGAGATAGCGGCGGTTCGGCAGGCCGGTGAGATAATCGTGAAGCGCCAGGTGCTCGATGCTCTCCTTGGCGGCTTCGAGTTCGCGGTTGCGCGCCTCGGCCAGATCCTTGGCGCGCTGCAGCTCGTTGCGGAGCGCGACTTCCTCGGTGACGTCCCAGTTGGCGCCAATCAGCTTGCGATGGCCGTTGCCGTCGACGAAGAAGGCCGAGCGGGCGCGGATGACGCGTTCGGCGCCGTCGCCGCGGATGATGCGGTATTCCTGCTGGAAATCGCTTCCGCTTTCGACGCTGCGGTCGGACAAGCCAAGCACGCGCTCGCGATCGTCGGGATGCAGGCTTTTCGCCCAGGCGTCGCCGCCGATCAGGCGTGAGGCGCCTTTGAGCCCGTAAATGGCGATGAGGCGGTCGTCCCATTGGACGATATCACGCTCGATATCAGCCTCGAAGACGCCGATGCGGGAAACCTCCAGCGCCAGATCAAGCCGGCGCGACAAACGCGACAGTGTTTCCTCGGCTTCCTTGCGGGCGGTGATATCCGTATCCGTGCCGATGATGCGCGTCGGCACGCCGTTCTCGTCCCATTCGACGCAGGCGCCGCGACACTCGATCCAGACCCACTGGCCGTCCTTGTGGCGCTCGCGATATTCGAAGATCTGGTAATTTGGATCGCCGGCATTCTGCCGGTCGATCGCATGGACTACGAAATCGCGATCGTCGGGATGAACGAGCTGCAGCCAGGCCTCGTAATCGCCGTCGGCTTCCTCGTCGGGCGCCATGCCGCGGATGGTTTTCCACGTCGGCGAGTAATATTTCCGGTCGAGCCGGTAGTTGTGATCCCATACGCCGAGGCCAGAGCCGACGAGCGCATAATTCCAGCGGCTTTCGCGCTCGGCCAGGTCGGAATCGTCGGTTGCCCCATTGCCGATGCCTGTCGCGGCCGCTGCGGCATCGCCATGCAGATCACCGGCCTCTGTATGGGCTTTCTTCACGGGCATTCTCGCTTATCTCACCTCGGCGCAGTCTGCGGTCATTCCATTAAGAAAGACTTAGAAAGCACCTGCTCAACAAGCGAGATTGCGCCTTTTCCTCGATCAGGGGGAGAGCCGGCCGAGGAACTGGGCAAAGACCATGGTACCTTCGGGCCAGGGGCCGTGACCGGAATCGGCATTGATATGACCGGACTCGCCGGCATCGACGAGGAAGGAGCCCCAGCTGCTGGCAATATCGTCGGCATGGTCGTAGCTGCCGAAAGGATCGTTGCGGCTGGCCACCGTGATCGACGGGAAGGGCAGCGGATCGCGCGGATAGGGGCCGAAAGTCATCAGGTGCTTCGGGCGGATGTCGGGATTGGCGACATCGGGCGGAGCGACCAGGAAAGCGCCAGCCACGCGGTTGCGGAAATGCGGGATGGCGTGGATCACCGAGGGCACGCCCAGCGAATGGGCGACGAGAACGACCGGACGGGTCGAGGCGTTCACCTCCTCGGCGATGCGTGCGATCCAATCCTCGCGGACTGGCTTTGTCCATTCGGCCTGCTCGACGCGCCGCGCCGTGCTGAGTTTTGCCTCCCAGCGGCTCTGCCAATGGCTCGGGCCGGAATTGGTGTAGCCGGGGATGATGAGGATATCTGCGTCTGAGGCTTTCATAGTGCCGCCGATGTGAGAAAGCTGGTCCAAGATGTCAAGAGGGGATGTCAAGCAAGAGAGCGACACGGGCGCTGAGATTTGTTATATTGCGCCAGTGCCGGTTGCGGATTTCGTGTCGGCTTGCCCGCCGATGCTTACCGCCGCCGACCAGGTCTCGGCTGAGGAGGAGAAAGCCATGGCGACATTTCATGTCATGACGGGTGCTGGCGAAAGCTTCGCGCGGCCCGTGGTCAATCGCATCGGTATCGCCGACGTCTTCGACGCGCTGAAGCGCGGGTACGACGATTTCATGGAGAAACCGTCTCACTATGTGTTTCTGTGCCTGATGTACCCGATCGCCGGCGTCTTCCTGACGTTGTGGACCTCGGGCGCCAATCTTTTGCCGATGGTCTTCCCGCTGATGGCAGGTTTCGTGCTGATCGGCCCGATCGCGGCGATAGGCCTCTACGAGATCAGCCGCCGGCGCGAGGCCGGCCTCGACGCGTCCTGGACGCATGCGCTCGATGTGCGCCATTCGCCGGCACTGCCGTCGATTGTCGCGGTCGGGCTGATGCTGTGCGGCCTCTTCGTGGTCTGGCTGGTGACGGCGCAGACGCTCTACAGCAATCTGCTCGGCGAGGTCTTTCCGCGCAGCATGGCGGATTTCTTCCGCCAGGTCTTCGGCACGTCAGAGGGCATGCAGTTGATCATCTGGGGCAATCTCATCGGCTTCGTCTTCGCGCTCGTCGTGCTGGCGATGACCGTCATCACTTTTCCGCTGCTGCTCGACCGCGATGTTGGGGCAGTCGCCGCCGTCACGGCGTCGATCCGCGCCACGGTTCTCAATCCGGTGCCGGTGTTGCTCTGGGGCCTAATCGTCGCCGCACTGCTCGTCATCGGCACGATCCCGGTCTTTGCCGGACTTGCGCTCGTCATCCCGATCCTCGGCCATGCGACTTGGCATCTCTATCGCAAGCTGATTGGGCGGGAAGGGGAAGTCACAGCATAACCACGGCTTCGCCTGCGGGGAATCACGGAGAGCCCTCAGGGGAAATCTCCGATCCCTGGGAGAATCTAGATCCCTGGGGAACCTCGATCCTGGCTCGGAGTTTGTTCAGCCGGGAGCATGGTGTCGTCGACTTCATGCTCCGGAGACTTCGAGGGAGGATTCCAGAGGTGACGATGAAGCATCTGTTCGCCCGCTTCGCAACAAAGGTATCGGAATGGGCGGGCAAACCCGTCATTTTCATCCTGGCGCTGATCGCCGTCGTCATCTGGGCGGCACTCGGCCCCTTCTTCGATTATTCGGAAACCTGGCAGCTGGTCATCAACACCGGCACGACGATCGTCACCTTCCTGATGGTCTTCGTGCTGCAAAACGCCCAGACACGCGACACGCGGGCGATCCAGGCCAAGCTCAACGAAATCATCCTCACCAGCCATGCCGAAAACCGTTTCATCGGTATCGAGAATCTCGACGAGGAAGAGCTGAAACGTCTCGACGAGCTGGTCGCCAAGGCATGCCAAAGGCAGGGGTGAGAGGGAGGCTTGCAGGACATCGGAGGCAGCGAATGCGGCGCCGTCGAAGAACGCGGAGGCGCGTAAACGCTCTGTGGCTGCCAAAGCGCCGAAGCAAAAACAACGGCCGCTTGAGAAAAGCTAGACTATGAAATAGAATCGGCAATTATATTGAGTTCATTAAATCCAACTCCGTAGGGGAAAATGAACGACTCCTTTCTTAGAGAACCGCAGGTCGAGCTGTTCTTTCAGGCTTATTTCATAGGAATGGCGTTAGGTCATTTGCCATTTTTCTTCGACGATATCGGCTTTATCGCGTTTATTCCAAAGTTTATTGTTTCGCTTCCAATCGTTTTTATATTATTTATTTTTTATCGCGTTAAATACTGTGAAATAAATTCACGACCAGTTCTTTGGTCATTTATCATTTTTATAGCAATTTTATTGCTGATCACGGCGGCTTTCTTGCTGTTATCAGGTGGCAGCATTCAAAGGCTGACCTTATTAGCTTTTTTCTTATTCATTTCCCTGCCTTCTGTCTTTGTCGCCTGCATGTACTTTACAGTTATAATCAGGCTGCGACTGAGGGGAAAAGCCGTCCGATAGATTCTCGATGGAGAGGTATGCCGGCAGAAAAACGGCGCCTGCAAGGGCGCCGCTATATCGTTGATTGCAGATCGCTCAGGCGTTGCCAAACACACGGCGGAAGATCGTGTCGACGTGTTTGGTGTGGTAGCCGAGGTCGAATTTTTCGCGGATGTCCTCTTCCGACAGTGCGGCGCGGACTTCGGCATCGGCAAGCAGCTCTTCCAGGAAATCCTTGCCCTGTTCCCAGACCTTCATGGCGTTGCGCTGTACCAGGCGGTAGGCGTCCTCGCGGGAAGTGCCGGCCTGGGTCAGTGCCAGCAGGACACGCTGCGAATGGACGAGGCCGCGGAACTTGTTGAGGTTCTTTTCCATGTTCTCGGGATAAACCAGCAGCTTTTCGATGACGCCGGCGAGCCGAGACAGGGCGAAATCAAGCGTCACGGTGGCATCGGGGCCGATCATGCGTTCGACCGAGGAATGGGAGATATCGCGCTCGTGCCAGAGGGCGACGTTTTCCATGGCCGGCATGGCGTAGGAGCGGACCATGCGGGCAAGGCCGGTCAGGTTTTCGGTCAGCACCGGGTTGCGCTTGTGCGGCATGGCCGAAGAGCCTTTCTGGCCGGCCGAGAAATATTCCTCGGCTTCCAGCACTTCGGTGCGCTGCAGGTGCCGGATTTCCGTTGCCAGCCGTTCGATCGAGGAGGCGACGACGCCGAGGGTGGCGAAATACATGGCGTGGCGGTCGCGCGGGATGACCTGGGTCGAAACCGGCTCGGCCTTCAGGCCCAGCGCCTCGGCGACATGTTCCTCAACGCGCGGATCGATATTGGCGAAGGTGCCGACAGCGCCCGAGATGGCGCAGGTCGCGACTTCCTCGCGCGCGGCGATCAGGCGCTGGCGGCAACGCTCGAATTCGGCATAGGCGAGCGCCAGCTTGACGCCGAAGGTGGTCGGCTCGGCGTGGATGCCGTGCGATCGGCCGATGGTGACGGTGTCTTTGTGTTCGAAGGCGCGTGTTTTCAGCGCGGCAAGCAGGCGGTCGATATCGGCAAGCAGGATGTCGGTGGCGCGGACCAATTGCACGTTGAAGCAGGTGTCGAGCACGTCGGATGAGGTCATGCCCTGGTGGACGAAGCGCGCATCCGGGCCGACGATCTCGGCGAGATGGGTGAGGAAGGCGATGACATCATGCTTGGTGACGGCCTCGATCTCATCAATGCGGTCGACGTCGAAGGTGGCGCTGCCGCCCTTTTCCCAGATCGTCTTTGCCGCCGATTTCGGGATGACGCCGAGTTCGGCCAGCGCGTCACAGGCATGCGCCTCGATCTCGAACCAGATGCGAAACTTGGTTTCGGGAGACCAGATGGCGACCATTTCGGGCCGGGAATAACGCGGGATCATGGGTGGCTGCCTTCACTTCAAGAGGTTTGCTTCATCAACGTTAGCGCCCCTGTAGCAAAGAAGGGCGGCAATCTCAACGCATGCGTTTGGCAAGATGATAGCTGCTTGCGACAAGACAGACGAGGCCGAGCGGCAGGAAGAGGCGCAGGCCGATCACCAGGAACTGATAGACTGCGCTGATACTGGTGAAGACGAACTGGAAGGCCCAGACGATGCTGCCGAAGGGCGCGTGCCAGCGCGAATAGAACATCCGGTATTCCATGGCGAAGAGGAAGGCGGTCATCAGGATCGTGGCCGCTGTCAGCGTCACGAAAAAAGCGGCAAAACGCGTTTCCAGCGGCCTGTCATAGGCCAGGAAACGGGCAACCGGCAGGGCGAAGGGCCAGGCGAACAGGCCGCCGGCGAAATAGAGTGCGGCGACCTCGGCGAGGCGGCTCGTCTGCAGGCCGTTGCGCAGGTAAAGGCCGAGCATGGCGGCGGCGAGCATCTGAATGCCCCAAAGCAACGCGCCGGCGATCAGATCGGGATAGGGCGGTCGTGCAGCTCTTAGACGATCCATCCTGGGGCGATCCGTCCTCGGACGATCCATGCTCAGGGATGAACCGGAACGGCGATCCAGCGTCCGTTCCTGTCGGCATCGAAGGCCAGGACGAGGGCGATGTGAACCTGGTTTCCGCCTTCCGGCTGATAGACCATGGCGCCGCCGATCCGGTATTCGACCGAACATACGCGCTCGGCCGGAACTGCGGTGGCCTGGCGCGCCGCCTGCCGGTTCGGAGCGCCTTCCTTCTCGATCATCTGCAGGCTGAAGCCGATGACCCGCTTGTCGACCGCAGCGCAATCCTTCGGCGTCGGTACCGGCATCTCGCCGAGCGAGAGCGTATAGGGCGCTTTCGGCGGACCGTCGGTTGCAAGCGTCGTGTAGCGAAGCGTCTTCGAGGGTGAGCCAAGCTCGGTCGGCGGATTGAAGGCGGCAATCAGGCCGGGATTGGTGAGGAGATCGTATTTGTCCATCTGGCTGCGCGCCGCCGTCAGGTTCTGCCGCCGCGCCTTGGAGAGATTGGCGTCCTTATCGGTCAGCTCGGTATGGAAGGGCGTGCCCTCGAGATAGTGGCCATCTTCGGTATCGATGAAATAGGTGTTGGAGTAGGGAAGGTTGCCGCTCTCCTCGATGCCGAACTCCTGAAATCCGAAGACCTTGCCGTCGGCGGAAAAGCCGATCGGCTGGATATTGGCGATGTCGCCGGCAAGTGACAGGCCGGGCAGGCCGGCAAATGCGGCAGCAAGCATGCCACCAATGATCATACGTTTCTTCATGCTCGTGCCCCTTCCGCTGCCTGACGCAGATCGGCGACAGTCCGGCGATAATCCTCGACCGTATCGCCCTTGAAAATTGCCGAGCCGGCGACGAGGACGTTGCCGCCCGCCCGCGCGATATCAGGCGCCGTTTCCACCGTGACGCCGCCGTCGACCTCGAGTTCGATCGGCCGATCACCGATCAGTGACTTCGCCGCCGCGATCTTCTTCGCCATCGCCGGAATGAATTTCTGTCCGCCGAAACCGGGATTGACCGACATGATCAGGATGAGATCGACATCGTCGAGCACGTTCTCGATGGCGCTGAGCGGTGTCGCCGGATTGATCGTCACGCCGACTTTCTTGCCGAGGTTGCGGACGGTCTGCAGCGAGCGGTGCAGATGCGGTCCGGCTTCGGCATGGACGGTGATACGGTCGCAGCCGGCCTTGGCGAAGGCTTCGAGATAGTCGTCGACTGGCGAGATCATCAGGTGGCAGTCGAAGGTGGCTGATGTATAGGAGCGCAACGACTTGATGACATCGGGGCCGAAGGAGATGTTCGGCACGAAATGCCCGTCCATCACGTCGAGATGGATCCAGTCGGCGCCGGCGGCCGTCACGTCGCGTACCTCCTCACCGAGCCTGGCGAAATCCGCTGCGAGGATCGAGGGTGCAATGCGAATGGGCAGCGTCATCAAATTATACTCCGTATGGGGCTCCATCTGTCCGCGGCGCCCGAATTCAAGGCTGATGCCCGCTCATTGCGTCGGCGCGGCAGGTGGAAAAAAGCCGTTGCTCCGCCATTCGAGCAGGCGGTAGGGGTTTTGCGAAAGTTCATGCGCGCCGGTGAAGCCGACGGCGCCGATCGGCGTCTGGAATGTCGTGCCGACAAGCGTCTCTTGCAGAGGTTTGCCCGCTGCGGCGGCGGCTTCTCCCGCCTGGCCGGCAATGAGGGCGGCGGCCAGCGACGGCAGGACATAACCTTCCGGCTCGATGCCTTTGGCGCGCAGCGCATCGGCTGCAACTGTGCCTTCCGGCAGAAGGGCGTATTCGGGCAGGGCGACGGCGCGCACGCCATCTGCGAGCGGCAGCGGCTGATTGGCGGCGCGCATGGCATCGCCGCCGAGGATGGACAGCTGGATGTTCTCGGCCTTGGCGTCGCGGGCGATGACGGCGATATCGTTGCGGTCGCCGCCGATGAAGACCCTGGTGGCGCCGGCCCGTTTCAGGCGGCGGACGAGGGCAATCTGCTGCTCCTGTCCCGGACGGTAGGTGTCGGTAAAGACCGGCTTCAGGCCGTTCTGCTCCAGCGCATTGCGGACCGCTTCCGCCAGTTCGCGGCCATGGATGGTGCCGTCCTCGATCAGCGCGATCGGATCGGCGGCCCAGTCTTTCAGGATCACCTCGATGACCTTTGACGCCTCGGCTCCGTCGGCGGGCGCCGCCCGGAAGAGCGGCCAGCCGTTCTTCAGCGCATCCTCCATCAGGATGCGGGAGCGCACCGAGACGGTGATCGCCGGAATATTGGCGTCCTTCAGCTTCGGCAGCGCGCCTTCCAGCGTCTCGCTGCAGAGAAAGCCGACCGCGACTTGCACCTTGGCGTTGACAAGCGCATCTGCGACCGCGGCACCACTATTGTCCTCGCAGGTCTCGTTGATGGCGACGAGGGTATTTCCGGACTGCTGGATCTCGAAACCGGCGCCGGCGGCAATCTGGGCGCCGAGGAGGGCGATCGGTCCGTTCTGAGGGGCGACGATACCGATCGTCACGCCGGCCGCATGGCTTTCAGCCGCCGCTCCCAGCAGCGCCAGAAAAGCTGCTATGCCACGCAGGTTGATCATGAAAGGCGGAGATCCCTAGCCATCGTCCATGCCCTTTTATCCGCAAGGCCGCGATCGTCAAAGAAAAACAAGCGCAACACAGCGCTTTTCACCGGTCCTATTGTAGAAAAGGTAACCGATGCTCGCCATATTGGCGCGATGGCAAGACAATCCAGGCATAAAGCGCGCGCACGGAGAAGCAGGTGTTGAACAGGCAGCATATCGACCCCGGCCTTTATCGCGATGCCATGAGCCGGTATGCCGGCCATGTGCAACTCGTGACGACGGCCATGGGCGAACTGCGTCGCGGCGTCACCATCACCGCCGCCTGCTCGGTCTCGGACAATCCGGCCTCGGTGCTGATCTGCCTCAACAACACCAATCCGAAGAACGCAATTTTCTTCCGCAGCGGCGTCTTCGTGCTCAACACGCTTGGCGCTCATCACCAGGCCGTTGCCGACGCTTTCTCCGGGCGCACCGCGCTTACCAATGACGACCGCTTCGCCAGCGCCCGTTTCGACACACTCGTCACCGGCGCGCCGGTTCTCTTCGATGCGCTCGCCGCCTTCGATTGCCGGGTGACCGACATCAAGGAAATGCCGACGCACAATGTCGTCTTCGGCGAGGTCGCGGCTGTCCGTTTCAGCGAAAAACACCCGGCGCTGATCTATATGAACCGGGATTATCACGCGCTGTAATCCGGCTTGCGGTATTTGAGGAAGCAGAGAATGGACAATGCCGGGATCGAGGAAATGTTTCAGGGGCTCGGACCTGTCACGATCAAGCGCATGTTCGGTGGAAAGGGCATCTATCATCTGGGGCGTATCATAGCGCTCGAAGTGCGCGACGAAATGCTGCTTAAGGCCGACGAGACGAGCGCCCCGGAGTTTGCCGCCGCTGGTTCCACGCAATGGACCTATGAGGGAAAGAAGGGCAAGCCGGTAAAAATGCCCTACTGGTCGATCCCCGACGAGGCTTACGACGATCCCGATCTGATGGCGAAATGGGTGAGGCTTGCCTATGAGGCGTCTCTTCGCGCCGAATAGCTAAAGCAATTCCAGGAAAAGTCCGAAGCGGTTTTCCGTCCGAAATTGCGTAAAGACAAAAGTTAGAGCGGTTCCGCGTTTCCATGAAAAGCTGAACTGCTCTAGCCGCGTTCACCGGGCGGCAACGCTTCTATCGCCGCTTTGGTGAAGGCCGACAGTGGCGTGGGCAAATCCGTCAGTGGAAACCAGCCGAAATCCGAGAGCTTGTCCGGTTCGGTCAGTTGAGGTTCGCCCTCGACGTCGCGGACGAGATAGAGAATCGAGATCCAGTGTTGGCGATCGGCATCGATGATCTGTTCGGTCATGCCGATTCGCTCGATGTGGCCGATCGTCAGGCCAGTTTCCTCTTCGGCCTCACGACGCGCGGCTTCCTCAGCCGGCTCCATGTGACCGACCTTGCCGCCGACGATATTCCAATAGCCGGCTTCAGGTGGACGCATGCGTTTGTAAAGAAGGATCCTGGCGTCGCGCAGAATCACCAGGCCGACGCCGAAGCCCGGAAAATCGAGACCGGGCTTACCCATGGCAATGCTCAGACCTTGGCGCTGCCGGCGATCAGCATGAAGGCGGGAATGTCGTCGCCGAAGCCGACCGGAGTTGGGCCGTCGTCGTGATCGCGATGACGGCGGCGATCGCGGCTGTCATCGTTTGCCGGGTAGGGCCGACTGTTGCGCGCATTGTTCTGCGGCTTCTGCTCTGCTTTGCGCTCGTTCTTCACGATGTCGGCCTTTACTGGTGCTGCTTCGATCACGTCGACGCCATTATCCTGTATGTCGTTATCAGATTTATGACTCGCGGCGGCGCGATTGCCACGTCCGCGTCCACGATCCTTGTCGCCACTCTCTCTCGGCGCACGATCCCGGCCTGCACTATCTCTGGCGCCCCGCTCGCGGCTGTTGCGACGCGGGCGTTCGCTGTCCCGGCTGTCTTCTGCCGGCGGCGGCAGCGACGTCAGGTCACCGCTCAACCATTCGACCTTTTCGCCGATCAGCTTTTCGATGGCATCGATGAACTTAGTGTCGCGCTTGGTGACGAGGGTGAAGGCGGCACCTGAGCGGCCGGCACGGCCGGTGCGGCCGATGCGGTGGACGTAATCCTCGGAATGGATCGGTACGTCGAAATTGAAGACGTGGCTGACATCAGGGATATCGAGGCCGCGGGCGGCGACGTCGGAAGCGACCAGAAGCTGGAGATTGCCGTCACGGAAGCTCTGCAGCGTCATCGTGCGGGAACGCTGATCCATGTCGCCATGCAGGGCGCCGACCGAAAAGCCGTGACGCTCGAGCGACCGGAAGAGATCGGCGACATCCTTCTTGCGGTTGCAGAAGACGATGGCGTTCTTGAGCTCGGTCTGGGCGCGGACGAGTTCGCGCAGGACGGCGCGCTTTTCGTAATCCTTGCCGTGCGACGCGACGAAACGCTGCGTCACTGTCGCTGCGGCGGAAGCCGGCTTTGCAACCTCGATACGTTCGGGATTCTGCAGGAAGCGGTCGGCGAGCTTCTGGATCTCCGACGGCATGGTTGCCGAGAAGAACAGAGTCTGGCGGGTGAACGGGATCATCTTGGCGATGCGTTCGATATCGGGGATGAAACCCATGTCGAGCATGCGGTCGGCCTCGTCGATGACGAGGATCTCGACGCCGCTCATCAGGAGCTTGCCGCGCTCGAAATGGTCGAGAAGGCGGCCGGGGGTGCAGATCAGCACGTCGGCGCCGCGTTCGAGCTTGCGGTCCTGGTCCTCGAAGGAAACGCCGCCGATCAGAAGGGCGACGTTAAGGCGGTGGTTCTTGCCGTATTTCTCGAAATTCTCGGCGACCTGGGCGGCGAGTTCGCGCGTCGGTTCGAGAATCAGTGTGCGGGGCATGCGCGCACGCGCACGGCCCTTCTCCAGAAGCGACAGCATCGGCAGCACGAAGGATGCCGTCTTGCCAGTGCCGGTCTGCGCGATGCCGCAAATATCGCGGCGCTCGAGCGCAAACGGGATGGCGCCCGCCTGAATGGGCGTGGGGATGGTGTAGCCCGCATCCGTAACAGCGGATAGCACTTTTTGGCTCAAGCCAAGGTCAGCAAATGTCGTCAAAGGGAAAACTGTTTCCGTTCCGTTCGGCCGAACTCTGAACGAGTCGGCGGGATTGCATGCCGCAATGCAGCGCGACATAGCCCCGAATGGCCGGCAAGTCAAGAAATAGAGACGCCGCACCCATTGCAGAGTGAAGCGTTGGTTACCAGGCAGGAGTTACTTGATATAGGTGGCGAGTTTAAGGCCGGCATTCATGAAATATACTGGATCGACGGCATGGCCATCCTGGCGCACTTCATAATGCAGGTGCGTGCCGGTCGAGCGGCCGGTGCTGCCGGCAAGGCCGATGACGTCGTTGCGGTCGACCGTGTCGCCGACTTTGACCAGAACCTCCGACATATGCCCGTAACGCGTCGAGATGCCGTTGCCGTGATCGACTTCGACCATATTGCCGTAGCCGCCGGTCCAGCCGGCCGAAATCACCTTGCCGGGCGCCGTCGAGCGGATCCTTTCGCCCGGCGAAAAGCGGAAGTCGATGCCGGAATGGAGCGCGAGGCGGCCGAGGAAGGGATCGCGGCGGTTCCCGAACGGGCTGGTCACGTCCTTGCCGATAGCGGGATTGCGGAAGGGCAGGGATTCGGCGGTGCTACGCACTGCTTCGAGCCGGGTCAGCGCGCCGTCGAGCGCTGCCAGCGAATTGTTGAAGCCGTCGTTGCTTTCCGGCTCGACATAGGGGCCACCGACTGCATCGTCATCGTCTTTCCTGGCAGCGGTCTCGGGCATCGGAATCTTGAAGCGGGTCAGCACGGTCTCGATGGCGTTGGCGGCATTGCCGGCATCGCTCGTCAACTGTTCGACACGGCTGCGCTGATCCTGTTCGACATCTTTAAGGGACAGTGTCACCTTGGAGAAGATGCGGTCGGCACGGTCGCCGACCGTGTCGGTGGCCGGCACATAGGCAAGCGTCGAATTGTCGGGCGTCGCATCGGCGGGCGCGCCGCTCGCCAGCTGCTTCTCGATCGCCTCGATGCCGCTACCGGAGAGCGAAGCACGCTTGTCCTTGACGTCGGGTACATAGGACTGAACGGGCGAAGACGGCGCAGGCGGGGCGCCGTCCTTTTCCGTCAGGCCGGAGCTTTCGGCGCGGTCGAGCAGATTGTCGAGCTTGCCATGGCGGGAGGTGAGCGCCATCTGCTGCTCCATCAGCTTGTCGACCTTGTCTTCCACCACCTGCTGGTCGAGAAGCTGGCGGGAGGTGATGCGGTCGACCTGCGCGCGGAGGGCAGCGATGCGGTCTTCATAATCGTGCTGCATGCGGGCCTGGCGGGCCATCGTGGCACCGATCAGGTCGTCGCGCAGCACCAGATAGGACGTGGCCAGGAGATAGCCGATCGAGAAGACGCCGACGAAGCAGAAGGCAAGTGCTGCCATCCATGGCCGGACCGTCATATGGCGGACCTTGTCGCCGCTTGCGAGGATGAGGATATGTTCCTTCGCCCGCCTGCCGAATACCCGGTGCTGATGTCCGCTGTTCACGCAGGCTCTCCCGATTGATGCTCTACGCCTCTTTGAGAAATTAGACACCGTTATGGTTAATGAATGCTTTCATTGTTGCCGTCGCGTCATAAATTTCAGTGACTTCAAGCGTGGCTGATCGATGCGAGCGCGCGATAGAAGGACGGCGTCAGCCCGGCTTCGGCGCGGGCAAGGTCGTTGAAGGGCGGCTTCAGCGGTCCGCGGAAATTGGCGCGCACCAACTCCTGGAAGGCCTTTGCCGGGTCGCGCTTCTCGCGGGCGCAGAGGAAGCGGAACCATTTGGCGCCGACGGCGACATGGCCTTTCTCGTCATTGTAGATGACGTCGAGCACCGCTGCACTTTCGAGATCGCCTGTCTGGCGCATCTTCGCCTGCAGCGACGGGGTGACGTCGAGGCCGCGGGCTTCCAGAATCAGCGGCACGACGGCGAGCCTTGCCGTCAGATCGTTGCGCGTCGAATGGGCGGCCTGCCAGAGCCCGTCATGGGCGGGCAGATCGCCATAATCGGCGCCGAGATCGTTGAGCCTGGCGCGCACCATACGGAAATGTTTCGCCTCCTCGAAGGCGACCAGCATCCAGCCGTCGAAAAAGGAATTCGGCACCGGCTCGGTCGCGAATCGCGCGACGATATCGAGCGCCAGATCGACGGCGTTGAGCTCGATATGGGCGATGGCATGAAGCAGGGCGATCCGCCCTTTGAGCGTATGCAGCGAGCGCTTCTCCACCTGGGTCGGCGGCGTCAGCACCGGTTTATCAGGACGGCCGGGCCTGTCGGGCAGGGCCGCATCGAGCGGCGAGCGCAGCGACACCCGGCGGGCGAACCAGCGGGTGGCGCTTTCCTGCGCAAGTGCCGTCTTGCGGTCGAGATCGGCGGAAGAGATCGCATCGATGGCACCGCCGCGTAGCGAGGTTATCGTGAGATCCCCGGTCACGCCGCCAGGTTCCTGACCGCCTCGAGCACAGTTTCGGCATGGCCCTGCACCTTCACCTTCTGCCAGATGGTGGCGATCGTGCCGTCCTGGCGGATCAGGAAAGTGGTACGCTCGACGCCCATGAAGTTGCGGCCGTACATGCTCTTTTCCTTCCAGACGCCATAGGCCTGCAGCGTCGTCTTTTCCTCGTCCGAGGCGAGCGCTACCGAAAGACGGTGCTTCTTGATGAACTTGTCATGGCAGGCGGCCGAATCGGGCGACATGCCGATAACGGCAGCACCCGCCGCTTCGAACTCGGCTGCTAACGCGGTGAAAGCCAGTGATTCGGCGGTGCAGCCCGTCGTGTCGTCCTTGGGATAGAAGAACAACACGAGCGGCTTGCCGTGGAATTCGGCCAGCGAAACGCGGCCGCCGCCGTCGCGGGGGAGGTTGAAATCAGGGGCCGAGGCGCCGATGCCGGGAACCGCCATTGGGAAAACCTTTCTTTTGCCGGGTTTGTGGATGACACTTTCTCTCCCCGAATTATATAGTGGACGGATACCCGTCCAGCATGGCCGGGTTCAATTCTTCACTTAAAGGGAGAGCCCGAAGGCGCATGTCAGCCATCCGCGGCGAAAAGGTCACGTTTCGCAAGAAGGATATCGTTGCGCTGGACCGCTTGCCGTCCGCCCAGGCCGAGGATCCGATCATCGTCCATTGCCCGCCGCCGCGTTCGCCGATGCGACGCACGGCGAAGCTGACCTCAGGATTTCTGGGGCTGATCCTTCTGATTCTCGCTGCCATCATTTTCACTGTCGAGAGCGGCATGTTCGACAAGGCGCTGTCGCAGCAGGCTCAGGCGGCGCTGAATGGCGTGGCCGGACCGCGTTATCGCGCCGAGGTCGGCTCCACCGTCATCCGCTTCACCTCTGATTTCCGGCTGGCACTGGAAGCACGCAACGTCAACATGATCGACCAGGAGAGTGGCCAGCACCTGTCGACGACCGGTTCGGTGCGCCTGGGGCTCGATCCGCTACAGCTTTTCCGCGGCCGCATCGCCGTCGCGGACATCGAAGCGGAGGATATCGCGCTCGATACCGCGCTTCTGCCCTCCGGCAATGCCGTCAAGCTCGACGATCTGCGCATCGACGCCATGCCTGCGGCGATGGAGAAGATCTTCTCGCAGTTCGACATGTTCGACAGCATCGTGACCCGCGGCTCCACCAATTCTGTGCGCATCTCCGGCATCGACATCAAGCTTGCCGATACCGCCAACGGTCCGCTGTCGCTTGTCATCGACAATCTCGTCTTTGCCCATGCCGGCCCGTCCTCGCTGCAATTGACCGGTGAAGTCGCGCTGAACGGCGAGGTGGCGGAGCTCGACGTGCTGGCCGAGAAGGAAGAGGGCCATGTGTCGAAGGTCGTGGCGACGCTCAAGCATGCCGACCTCACCCCCTTTGCGCTGAAACGCAACGATCAGGGCGTGATCCGGCAGGGGCTCAGCGCCTTTGCCGATCTGACAGTGTCGGCCACCAGAGCGCGCGATGGCGTGCAGCCGGCGCTTGCGGCGACGATCGACATCGATCCCGGCCAGATCTATGCGGACGGCGATCCGCAGGAACTGTCGGGCGGGCAAATCAACCTCGTCTACGATTTCTCCAAGCAGACACTCGAGATCGCCCGGTCGAACGCCCGGTTCGGCGCGACCACGCTTCCCATCAACGGCGCGCTGATCGATCTCGACAAGCTCGACCCGCAGGCCGGCAAAGGCTTCGGCATCGACCTGCTCGTCAGTGGCGGCACGGCAGCCCCCGGCGGCTCTGGCGAGCAGCCGCTCTCCTTCGACATCCAGGCGACCGGTCGCTACATGGTCGCCGGCCGCGAATTCCAGTTTCCCAACATGACCGTTTCCAGCCCGCTCGGCGCGCTCTACGGTTCACTTGATATCAAGCTCGGCGACAAATCGCCGGAAATCAGCTTTGCCGGCCAGTCGGCGCAGCTGCAGACGATCGCGATCAAGCAGCTCTGGCCGTTCTGGATGGCGCCCAAGGTGCGCACCTGGGTGCATGGCAATCTCTTCGGTGGCACCGTCACCGACGCCGCCATTTCCGTCTTCATTCCCTTCGGCAGACTGGACGAGGCAGCCGGCGGCAAGGGATTGAAGCTCGACGCCAACCAGATCCGCATCGGCTTCGATATCACGGGCGCGCGGATGAACGTCGCCGGCGACATTCCGCCGATCCGCGACACGTCAGCGCATTTCGACCTGACCGGCCCGGTTGCGACGATCGCGATCAAGAGCGGCACCTCCTATTTCCCCTCCGGCCGGTCGGTCGGCCTCGGGCAGGGGACGTTCATCCTGCCTGCCACCTACGATAAACCGCTGATGGCCGATATCGATCTCGCGGTCTCCGGGGCGGCGGACGCCGTCGGCGAGCTTCTGACCTACCGGCCGATCCGGGTGCTGCAGCGCGCCGGCTTTACGCCCGACGATCTCAAGGGCCGGATCGAGGCGAATGTTAAGGCCCATTTCGGCCTGCTCTCCTCGCAAAACCCGCCGCCGGCTGAATGGACGGCGGCAATGAAGCTCACCGATATCGATCTTGCCAAGCCGTTTTCGGGCCGGATGATCAGCAATCTCGACGGCACGCTGAACGGCAATCCAAAGCGGATCACGCTCGACGCCAAGGCCCAGATCGACGGCGTCCCGGCCGATATCGAACTTACCGAACCTGTCGAGGCAGCCGATGCAGCGGCCAGGCAGCGGGTGATCACCGCGACGCTTTCCGAGGACCAGCGCAACAAGCTGATACCCGGGCTTTCCGGCATCGTCGGCGGCAGCGTGAAGATGGTGCTGACGCGGATCGACGACGATCGGCAGGATGTCCAGCTCGACCTTACCAAGTCGCTGCTGGAACTGCCTTGGATCGGCTGGTCGAAGGGCAGCGGCATTACCGCCACGGCCGAATTCGAAACATCAGGCCCGGCCGACAATACCCAGATCAAGAACTTCCGGCTGAAGGGCGATGGTTTCGGCGCCAACGGATCGCTGAACATCGGCAAGGGCGGGCTGATCTCGGCGGATTTCGACAGCGTCAAGCTCTCCTCGCTCGACGATTTCGCCCTGTCGGTGAAGCGCAGCAAAGGCAATTTCGACGTCTCGCTCTCCGGTGACAGCGCCGATGCGCGGCCGGTCATTGCGCGGTTGAAAGCGGGCTCGGACGGTGATGGTGATGGGGATGGCGGCAACACCGGCGTATCGGTGCGCGCCAGACTGAAAAACGTCATCGGCTTCAACGACGAGAAGGTCGGTAATTTTCAGGCGCAAATATCACTGCGTGGCGACAAGCTGCAGGCGCTCAATTTTTCCGCCGTTACCGACAGCGGCGAGGCTGTGGTCAGCCAGATGAAGGACGGCGGCGTCATCAACATCACCAGCGGCGATGCCGGCGCGGTATCGCGTTTCGCCGATCTCTACCAGCACATGCAGGGCGGCCTGCTCAATCTGGCCATCCGGCTTTCGGCAGATGGCGGCTGGGACGGCTCGCTCGACGTGCGCCGCTTCGCGATCGTCAACGAACAACGCCTGCGCTCGATCGTCTCGACACCGGTCGGAAATGAGCAGCGCAGTCTCAACGAGGCGGTCAAGCGCGACATCGATACTTCGTCGCAGCGCTTCCAGCGCGGCTTTGCCCGCGTCGTCTCGCGCAATGGCATGGTCGGCATCGAGAACGGCGTGCTGCGCGGCGACCAGATCGGCGCAACCTTCCAGGGCATCGTGCGCGACCGCAAGGGCAATATGGACATGACCGGCACCTTCATGCCTGCCTACGGCCTCAACCGCCTCTTCGCCGAATTGCCATTGATCGGCGTCATCCTCGGCAATGGCAGCGACCGCGGTTTGATCGGCATTACCTTCAAGCTGACAGGCAAGTTCGACCAGCCGAACCTGCAGATCAATCCGCTGTCGATCATCGCGCCGGGCGTCTTCCGGCAGATCTTTGAATTCCAGTGAGGGGAAAAGGCCGGACACGAATATGGACGGCCTTGTGATCTCCTTAGGACTTAAATCTCCGTCCGCCTGAGGAGATAGTCGAGGCCGCCGACGCGATACCAGCGATAGCCGTATGCATCGAGCATGACGGTATGAAATCCTTTCTCGTCCGCGTTGCTGCTCGCGCCATCGGCGATATCGATCAATTGTCGCCCGTCTTCGCCTCTCTCGGGATCAAAGGTCACTTCCGCCGGCTGCGCATGCAAATTGTGCAGGATCAACACGGAATTGCCACGCCAGTCATAACGAAGCGCCAGCACGCCGTCATTCCCGGTATCGATCACGGAAAAATCGCCCCAGCCGATCTCAGGGGCTTCCTTGCGCATCCGGATCATCCGCTCCGTCCAGTTCAGCAAGGAATTGGGATCGCGCCGCTGTTCGGCAACATTCACATGCTGGAAACCGTAGGGACCATCCTTGATGACCGGCAAGATGGGCTTTTTACTTTTGGTGAATCCGCCTTCCGGCTCCGTCGACCATTGCATCGGCGTGCGTGCGCAATTGCGCTCCGGCAGGCCTAGATCGTCGCCCATGCCGATTTCGTCGCCGTAGCGGATGACGGGCGTTCCAGGCAGCGAAAACAGCAGGCTGTTGGCCATTTCGATCCTGCGGTGGTCGCCGCCGAGCATGGGTGCCAGGCGACGACGAATGCCCCTGTCGTAAAGCTGCATGTCCTTTTCTGGCCCGAAGGCGGCAAATACCGCGCCGCGTTGCTTTTCCGTCAGTCGTCCGAGATCCAGTTCATCATGGTTGCGGAGGAAGAGGCCCCATTGCGCGGTCGCCGGGCGCGGTTTCGTGGCCTCCATTGCCCTCTTGAGCGGCCGCGTATCGGCGCTGGCGAAAGCATAAAACAGTGCCTGATTGACCTGGAAATTGAACATCATCTGCATGCGGTCGCCATCATCGCCGAAATATTCGAAATTGTCCTTCGGCAGGATATTGGCTTCTGCCAGGATGATAGAATCGCCCAGGCGCCACTGCAGGAATTCGCGAAATTTCCTCAGCATATCGAACTGTTCGACAGGCTTGGTAACGTCCGCGCCTTTCGTTGCGATGATGAAGGGGGCGGCATCCATCCTGAATCCGGAGACGCCGAGCTGGATCCAGAAGCCCATGATCTTGAGGATCTCCGCCTGCACGTCCGGGTTCGACGTATTGAGATCGGGCTGGTGATCGTAAAAACGGTGAAAATAATAGGCCTTCGCCTTGTCGTCATAGGTCCAGGTCGTCTTCTGGACGCCAGGGAAGACCATGCCCTGATCGGCATTATCAGGCTTTTTCTCCGACCAGACGTACCAGTCGCGATAGCGCGAGCGCGGATCGCTCCTGGCGGCCTGGAACCAGGCATGGTCCCTGGATGTATGATTGATTACCAGATCGATCAGCACCCGGATACCACGCTGCTTGGCGCCGTGGGTGAATTCGACGAAATCGCCGAGCGAGCCATAGCGCGGGTCGACATTGTAATAATCAGAGACATCATATCCGTCGTCGCGACCGGGCGACGCCTGAAACGGCATGAGCCAGATCGCCGTCACGCCAAGGCCGGAGAGATAATCGAGGCGCCGCATCAGACCCTGAAAATCACCGACGCCGTCACCGTTCGCATCCATGAAGGTCTCGACGGACAGGCAATAGATGACAGCGTTCTTATACCAGAGGTCGTTGATCATGCCGGGCTCCAATCCAATCTGGTCGCAAATCCCGGCGGGCGGAAAAGGTTCCGATAGCATTCGCTATGTGGGTCGCTAAGCTTCGCAGTAGAAAATGCGCCGGCTCCTCCTCGACAAAACCGATTCCAAGCCAGTCTGACAAATCCGGCAGTGATGCTTTGCCTATTTTAGAAAAATCTGATGTACTATAATGGCCCGGCCAGGAAGCAAAGGCCGGTGCAATGTCGGAGGATGCGATGCGGTGCGCCCGGACAGTTTCTTTTGCATCGGCCGCCATGATGGCCGTCACGATTGCCGACGTGTCGCTTTCAGCGGAAAAGAGCGTGCGGCTGAACTCGCAAGAGGCGGTCATCCGTTCCGACCACGTCCTGATGGTTCCTCTGGACGCGATGATGACGCCGCCGATCTTCTCGATCAGCTGGTGGTCGCGGGTGAAGCCCGCTTCCAGCGTCGATCCGCCGGGCTATCTTCTCAAAGGACCAGACGAGATGACGCGGAATACTGGCGGAGAGCTGAATGACCTTGCTCGCCGACCCGAATAGTCAGGCAAAGAAAAGCCGGCGTGGGCGCCGGCTTTAGTATCGGTTCGAATTGAAGCCGCTCACGCTGCGCGGCGGATCAGGATGTGTTTCTTCTTGCCGAGCGAGAGCTTGATGATGCCGTCGGCGGTGATTTCGCCGCTGCCGATCATCTTGCGTTCGTCGCTGACGGCCTCGTCGTTGATGCGGACTGCGCCACCCTGGACGTGACGGCGAGCTTCGCCGTTTGACGAGGCAAGGCCGGCACGAACGATCAGCGACAGCAGGCCGATGCCGCCGTCGAGTTCGGTGGCAGGGATATCGACCGAGGGCAGATTCTCCGAGAGGCTGCCTTCCTCGAAGGTTTTGCGCGCGGTTTCAGCGGCCTGCTCGGCGGCCGGGCGGCCGTGCAGAATCGCGGTAACCTCAGTTGCCAAGATCTTCTTGACCTCGTTCAACTCCGAACCACCGATCGCCGACAGCCTTGTAATTTCATCCATGGGCAACGTGGTGAAAAGCTTGAGGAAGCGCGGCACATCAGCGTCCTCGGTATTGCGCCAATATTGCCAGAAGTCATAGACAGGCAGCAGATCGGCATTCAGCCAGACTGCACCGGAAGCCGATTTGCCCATCTTGGCACCGGACGACGTCGTCAGCAGCGGCGAGGTAAGGGCATAAAGCTGCGGTGTCCCCATTCGGTGACCAAGATCGATACCGTTGACGATATTGCCCCACTGGTCCGAACCGCCCATCTGCAGGCGGCAATCGTAGCGCTTGGCAAGCTCGACGAAATCGTAGGCCTGGAGGATCATGTAGTTGAATTCCAGGAAAGACAACGACTGTTCGCGGTCAAGGCGCGTCTTCACACTGTCAAAGGACAGCATGCGGTTGACCGAGAAATGGCGGCCGACATCGCGCAGGAACTCCAGGTAATTCAATGAGCGCAGCCACTCGGCGTTGTTGATCATCAGCGCGGCGGTTGCGGGCCTGTCGTAATCGAGGTAGTTCGAGAAGCAGGTTTTGATCGAGGCGATATTCTGCTCGATCGTCTCGATCGTCATCAGCTTACGCGCCTCCTCCTTGAAAGAGGGATCGCCGACCATACCGGTGCCGCCGCCCATCAGCGAAATCGGGCGGTGGCCCGTCGCCTGCAGCCAATGCAGCATCATGATCTGTGTCAGGTGGCCGACGTGAAGACTGGATGCTGTCGGATCGTAGCCGATATAGGCCGTCACGGTTTCCTTGGCGAACAGGTCGTCGAGGCCGCTTTCATCGGAGATCTGATGAATGAAGCCGCGCTCTTTCAGCGTGCGGAGGAAATCGGACTTGAACTCGGACATAGGTTTCGTCTCTTGGTGTCTGCTCCGCACCCCATGGGGGCTTGGCGCAAGTTCGTTGTTGTTGATCTGTCGCGGCGCGTTTAGCACTGTTTTTATAAAAGTGCATCCGGGAATCGCATGGGAGGCAAGCCTCATGGATGTCATCAGGACCGCGATCGGGCTGATGAGCGGCACGTCGATGGACGGAATCGACGTCGCGTTGATCAGGACCGACGGCCGCGGCTTCATCGAGCGCGGGCCGTTCATGGGCGTGCCCTATGACGCGGATTTTCGCGGGCAGCTCAAACGGGCGCTGGAACTGTCGCGTTCACTGAGCGACAGGAGCGAACGACCCGCCGAGTTGCGCGCCATCGAGCTTGAACTGACGTTGCGGCATGCAATTGCCGTTACGGCATTCATAAAACGTTTTGGGCTTTCTGCCGATGCCGTCGATATCCTTGGCTTCCATGGCCAGACGGTGCTTCATCGCCCTGATGAGGGATTGACGATCCAGATCGGCGACGGCGAGGAACTGGCGCGCCGGTCCGGCATATCGGTGGTCTACGACATGCGCGCCAACGACATGGTTCATGGCGGGCAGGGTGCGCCGCTGGTGCCTGCCTATCACGCAGCACTTGCGGGAAAATTCCAGCAGGCGGGACAGGCGGTGTGCTTCGTCAATATCGGCGGCATCTCCAATCTCACCTTTATCGGCACCGACGGCCGGATATCGGCGTTCGACAGCGGTCCGGGCAATACGCTGATCGACCAGTGGGTGGAGATGCAGACCGGCAAAACCTATGACCCTGGCGGCGAGATCGGTGGGGGCGGCAAGGTCGTGGCCAGCCTGGCGGAACGCTATCTGCAAAGCCCGTTCTTCCGCGGCAATGTTCGCCGTTCGCTGGACCGCGGCGATTTTGCGCCGCTTCGGCCGGAGGAGGCGGGTCTTGAAGACGGCGCCCGGACGCTGGCGCATGTCGCCGCCGCCTCGATTATCAAATCGGCCGGTTTCCTGCCTGAGACCCCAGCGCTCTATATCGTCTGCGGCGGCGGGCGGCTGAACCTCACTCTCATGGCAGAGTTCTCAGAAATGGCCGAAAGGCTGGGCTCGAGGGTGTTGACGGCCGAGGAGGCCGGCTTCGACGGCGATGCGATGGAAGCCGAGGCCTGGGCCTATCTCGCCGTCCGCTCGCTGGACGGGCTGCCGCTGACATTTCCCGGCACGACAGGGGTCGCGGCTCCTGTCAGCGGTGGGGTGCTGGCAACGCCATGACAGATCAAAGGGTCATACTGAAGACGCCACGGCTTACCGTCGTCATGTGGGACGAAGGCGATGCGATCCTGGTGCAACAGCTGCATTCGACGATGGCGACGACCCGATACCTGTCCGGCAACTTGCCGTGGAGCCTCCAAAAGGCTGAGGAACGGCTGCGCGGCTGGTTCGAGGAACAGGCGCGCGACGGCACGACCAAATACAAGCTCCTTGCCGAGGACGGTCGATTTGTCGGCCGTGCGGGGATTTCAAAGTTCAGGAACGAGCAATTCGAACTCGGCTATTCCCTGCGCGAGGAGGCGTGGGGCAAGGGCCTGGCAACGGAAGCGGCGAGCGCGCTTGCCGACTGGTTCTTCGAAAGGGAGCTTGCATCGGGCTTCATCGCCTTCACGCATCCCGAAAACATCGCCTCGCAACGCGTCCTCATAAAGATCGGCATGCGCGAACGCGCGCCGATCCTGATCGATGGAGTGCTGGACACGGCTTTCGAACTCACCGCCGATATGCGGCCGACGAAAGACCCCTAACTCTTTACGGCGACCGGCCGGACATGGGATTCGCGCCCAGCCTGATGGCCGTCCTCGACGCCCCTGACTTGGGCGATGAACGAAAATTTCTTGCGAAGGCCGAGGATCGGCTTCTCGATGAAATGCCAGGACAGCACCGCAACGGCGAGAGCCGATGGCAGGCCGACGAGATAGAGCGCCAGCGCACCATACTTCGGATAGAGGAAAACCGACGGGAACGAGCTGATCCAGATCTGTAAAAACGGGTCGTGATAAAGATAGACGCCGTAGGAATAGTCGCCTTTCCTAAAAAAGGCCGGGATGGGCACCTCGGACAGGCCGATGAAGACGGTGATGTAAACAAGAGAGGTGATGACCAAGGGCCGGTTGAGCACCGACTCCGTCGCCCGGCTGTCCAGGGTGAGGATGGCGACGATGCAAACCAGGCAGGCGGCGCCGAATATCCAGCGGGAATGCGGAATGACTGCCCTGAACTGAAAGGCGACAATGCCCATCATGAAGGCCGTTATCAGCTGGGAGCCTCGGCTCATGAACAGGAAGCGAGCGACCGGCTTGATCGAGCCCGGCAACAGATAGGGCATCTTCTGCACGATAAGACCGATGACGATGTAGGCGATCGTCACCGCCAGCAGCTTGTAGCGCGTCTTCACGATGGCGGTGATCATCAGGAACGACATGATGATGTAGCAGAAGATTTCCCAGGGAACTGTCCACAGAGCGCCGTTGACACGTTGGCTCGGGTTATCCTTGAAGACGCCCGGAAGCTCGTAATGAATCCAGCCGACGATATTCAGGAAGTATTTGAAAAACCGCTGATCGGTAAAATATTCGGAGTGATAGACGACCGTTACGAGCGGCCCGATGATCAGCGAACAAACGACGATATCGACGGCAAGGGCCGGGACGATGCGCAAGCCTCGGTTGATCAGAAAATTCCGCAGGCTCAGGCGCTGGGCGCTGCCGGCGATCAGAAATCCGCTCAAAGCGAAGAACATCGGAACAAGAGCGTATTCAGTGAACCAGAATACTGATCCCCTGATGAAGTCATTGTTGTCGGTTAACAAAAAGGAATGGGTCAATACGATGGAAAAGGCGAGCCCTATTCGAAGAAAATCGAACCCCGGACCAATTCCCCTATACTTATCCAGGACTTCCCCGAACGACTTGGTCATTGCGGACCTCGCTTTTGTTAGGATCGCGAGGAACCTACCGCACTGCAACATGGAATGCAACACGATAGGTGATCTGTTCCGGCACAGCCGGCCCGGGTGTGTTCCGGGCCGTCACAGCATCCACAAGGCCGAGATTTTACGGTGTCAGCGGATGCGCTTGGCGGCCGGTTCCGGCACCAGTTCGCCGTTGAGGCGACGGTCGAGATAGTCCTCGCATTCGCCCATCAGCGTTTCCACCTGGCCATTGAAGAAGTGGTTGGCATTGGCAACGGTGCGGTGGGTGATGAGGATGCCCTTCTGGGTCTTCAGCTTCTCGACCAGGCCGTTGACATCCTTTTCCGGGGCCACCTTGTCGGCCTCGCCGTTGATGATCAGGCCGGAAGACGGGCAGGGCGCCAGGAAGGAAAAGTCGTAGGTGTTCGGCTGCGGCGCGATCGACATGAAGCCTTCGATCTCCGGCCGGCGCATCAGCAACTGCATGCCGATCCAGGAGCCGAAGGAATAACCGGCGACCCAACAGGTCTTGGAATCGGGATGCAGGCTCTGCACCCAGTCGAGCGCGGAGGCCGCATCCGAGAGTTCGCCGGCGCCGTGGTCGAATTCACCCTGGCTGCGGCCGATTCCCCGGAAATTGAAGCGCAGCGTCGTGAACCCGCGCTTCTGGAACATATAGAAGAGCTGGTAAACGATCTGATTGTTCATCGTGCCGCCGAACTGCGGATGCGGATGCAGAATCAGGGCGATGGGCGCGCTTTTTTCCTTGGAGGGCTGGTAGCGTCCTTCAAGACGGCCGGCTGGGCCGTTGAAAATAACTTCGGGCATTGGTACTCCGGGTTTTATTTCGCGTTCGCGCGGCATTTGGACGACAACATGACTTGACTAGTGTTGTCAGCTTTTCTAAAACGCAGTTTAGAACAATTCGAAACTTGCATGGCGATCCACGCATCGTGGAATGTGTCATAAGGCAAGCCCGGCGGAAATTTCAAGAAAAATGAACCGCGGATGCTGAAGCAAGCTCGTCAAGCGCAGGACTGAAGATCATGGCGCCGCCACGCCTTTATCTCGACTGGAACGCCACAGCGCCGTTGCACCCCACAGCACGCGCGGCGATCATGCGCGCCATCGACATTTTCGGCAATCCAAATTCCGTTCACGGCGAGGGCCGGGCCGCCCGCGCCGCCATCGAAGGCGCACGGCGCAAGGTGGCAGCACTTGTCGGCACCGATGCCGGCAACGTGGTCTTTACCAGCGGCGCGACCGAGGCCGCCAACCTGGTGCTGACGTCGGATTTCCGCATGGGCCGCACGCCGCTTCGGCTTGGCCATCTTTATTTTTCGGCGATCGAGCATCCGGCGGTGCGCGAAGGCGGCCGCTTCGCCAGAGAGAAGATGACGGAGATCCCGGTGACGAAAGCAGGCATCGTCGATCTCGACGCGCTCGGCCGCCTGCTCGATGCGCATGACAAGGCCGCCGGCCTGCCGATGGTCGCTATCATGCTCGTCAACAACGAGACGGGCATCGTGCAGCCTGTGGAGGCAGCGGCAAAGATCGTCCACGCTTACGGCGGGCTCTTCGTCGTCGACGCCGTGCAGGCGGCCGGCCGCATCGCGCTCGATATCGAGAAGATCGGCGCCGACTTCATGATCGTTTCCTCGCACAAGATCGGCGGGCCGAAGGGCGCCGGTGCGCTCATTGCGCGCGGCGAGGCGCTGATGCCACGGCCGCTGATCCAGGGCGGCGGGCAGGAGCGCGGTCACCGCTCGGGGACACAGAATTCGCTGGCGCTGATCGGCTTCGGCGCGGCAGCAGAAGCGGCGGCCGACGAACTCGAAGCGCGCAATGTGGCAATCGGCGCGCTGCGCGAGCGGCTCGAAGCCGGCATGCGTGAGGCGGCAGCCGACGTGATGATCCACGGCGAGGGTGGCGAGCGTGTCGCCAATACGATCTTCTTCACCCTGCCGGGGCTGAAGGCCGAGACCGGACAGATCGCCTTCGATCTCGAAGGCGTTGCCCTTTCTGCTGGCTCTGCCTGCTCATCCGGGCGGCTTGGCGAAAGCCATGTGCTGACGGCGATGGGCCGTGACGCCAAGCTCGGAGCGCTGCGCATCTCGCTCGGCTTTTCGACGACGGAAGAGGATATCGACAGGGCGATTGCGGCTTTCGCAAAGATCGTCAACCGGCGCAGGTCGGCTGGGGAGGCGGCTTGCCCGGCGTCAAAACTTGCGGAAACGCAAATTTCCGCTTGCCAATCGGGCTGAAAAGTCCCTTTTGGCCTCTTACATAAAGGGCAAGTAATTGCCCGGCATGAGGGGCAAGACAATTGCCCAAACGCTACAAGCTGCCGGACCTTGTATCCGGCGAGATTGGAGAATGAGATGGCTGCGGTGCAGGAAACAATCGATCAGGTGCGCCTGATCGATGTGGATCAGTACAAATACGGTTTCGAGACCGTCATCGAGATGGACAAGGCGCCGAAGGGCCTGTCCGAGGATATTATCCGCTTCATTTCGGCCAAGAAGCAGGAGCCGGAATGGATGCTGGAATGGCGCCTCGAGGCCTATCGGCGCTGGCTGACGCTGGAAGAGCCGACCTGGGCGCGCGTCAACTATCCGAAGATCGATTTCAACGACATTTATTACTACGCCGCGCCGAAGAGCACGCCGGGTCCGAAGTCGCTTGACGAAGTCGATCCCGAGATCCTCAAGGTCTACGAAAAGCTCGGCATTCCGCTGAAGGAGCAGGAACTCCTGGCCGGCGTCGAGAAACCGAGGATTGCCGTCGACGCCGTCTTCGACAGCGTCTCTGTTGTCACCACCTTCAAGGCAGAGCTGAAGAAGGCCGGCGTGATCTTCATGTCGATCTCGGAAGCCATCCGCGAGCATCCCGAACTGGTGCAGAAGTACCTCGGCTCCGTCGTTCCGACGAGCGACAACTACTATGCGACGCTCAATTCGGCAGTCTTTACCGACGGTTCCTTCGTCTTCGTGCCGAAGGGCGTTCGCTGCCCGATGGAGCTTTCCACCTATTTCCGCATCAACGAGAAGGGCACCGGCCAGTTCGAGCGCACGCTGATCATCGCGGAAGAGGGCGCCTACGTCTCCTATCTCGAAGGCTGCACGGCGCCGCAGCGCGACGAAAACCAGCTGCACGCTGCCGTGGTCGAGCTGGTTGCGCTCGACGATGCCGAGATCAAATATTCGACGGTACAGAACTGGTATCCGGGCGACAAGAACGGCAAGGGCGGCATCTACAACTTCGTCACCAAGCGCGGCGATTGCCGCGGCGACCGTTCGAAGATTTCGTGGACGCAGGTCGAAACCGGCTCGGCGATCACCTGGAAATATCCGTCCTGCATCCTGCGCGGCGACGACAGCCGCGGCGAGTTCTACTCGATCGCCGTGTCCAACGGCCATCAGCAGATCGACAGCGGCACCAAGATGATCCATCTCGGCAAGAACACGTCGAGCCGCATCGTGTCCAAGGGCATCGCCGCCGGCGTGTCCAACAACACTTATCGCGGCCAGGTTTCGGCTCACCGCAAGGCGTCGAACGCGCGCAACTTCACCCAGTGCGATTCGCTGTTGATCGGCGACAAGTGCGGCGCCCATACCGTGCCTTACATCGAGGCGAAGAACTCGACGGCGCAGTTCGAGCATGAAGCGACAACCTCGAAGATCTCCGAGGATCAGCTGTTCTACTGCCTGCAGCGCGGCATCCCGACCGAAGCGGCGATCGCGCTGATCGTCAACGGCTTCGTCAAGGAAGTCCTGCAGGAGCTGCCGATGGAGTTTGCCGTCGAGGCGCAGAAGCTTATCAGCATCTCGCTCGAGGGTTCAGTGGGGTAAACATGGTTTCCGTCATCCTCGGGCTTGTCCCGAGGATCTGCAGCGGCCAGAGAACAAAGGATGAGTGGTTTCGTCTACATGATGTCCGACAAACCGCGAGGCGTGATCTACACCGGCGTCACGAGTGATTTGCACGGACGCATATGGGAACACCGCAACGAGATCGAGAAGGGCTTTACGCAGAAATAAAGAGCAAAGAATCTTGTCTGGTTTGAGAACCACCCGAACATCGTGTTGGCGATCCGACGAGAGAAGTCTTTGAAACGCTACCTGCGTGAATGGAAAATCAAGCTTATAGAGGGCATCAATCCGACCTGGATCGACCTTTACGAGTGGATCGATGAAATCGAGAATATCTATCGACCGCATCCGAATACGCGGGAGTGGAGCGATTACAGTTGAAGGCTTAGATCCTCGGGACAAGCCCGAGGATGACGATCGAGACCGATGAGCACGGTCAATCAGGCGGCACTTGGACCGGCCTTATGGACAGGAAGAACGAAATGCTTGAAATCAGAAACCTCCATGCCCGCATCGCCGAAGACGGCACCGAGATCATTCGTGGCTTGAACCTGACGGTGAAGGCCGGCGAAGTTGCCGCGATCATGGGGCCGAACGGCTCCGGCAAGTCGACGCTCTCCTATGTCCTGTCCGGCCGCAGCGACTACGAAGTCACCGAGGGCGACATTCTCTATAATGGCGAGAGCATTCTCGAGCTCGATCCGGCCGAGCGCGCCGCCAAGGGCATCTTCCTTGCCTTCCAGTACCCGGTCGAAATTCCGGGCGTTGCCACCATGCAGTTCCTGAAGGTGGCGATGAACGAGCAGCGCAAGGCGCGCGGCGAGGACGAGCTGACGACGCCGGATTTCATGCGCCGCGTCAAGGATGCCGCCGGCAAGCTGCAGATCAATACCGAGATGCTGAAGCGGCCGCTGAACGTCGGCTTCTCCGGCGGCGAAAAGAAGCGGGCCGAGATCCTGCAGATGGCGCTGCTCGAACCGAAGCTCTGCGTGCTCGACGAAACCGATTCCGGCCTCGACATCGATGCGCTGAAGATCGTCGCTGACGGCGTCAACGCGCTGCGTTCGCCGGACCGCGCGGTCGTGGTCATCACCCACTACCAGCGCCTGCTCGACTATATCGTGCCAGATACCGTCCACGTGCTCTACAAGGGCCAGGTGATCAAGTCGGGCGACAAGACGCTGGCGCATGAGCTGGAAGCCAACGGCTATGCCGACATCATCGGCACGGCGGCCTGAGTTTCGGGTGGAAAGGACGACGTCCATGAACATGCAGACGACGAGCCGCCTGACGGCGGCCGAGACGGCGCTGATCGAGGCCTTCAACCAGCAGATCGGCGAGCTGCCGGGCAATGGTGCGGTGACGGCACTGCGCGACCGGCTTCTCGACGACCTGAAGAAGGCCGGCCTGCCGACGCGCCGCATCGAGGCGTGGCACTATAGCGACCTCAAGAACCTGCTGCGCACTGTCCCGCAACAGGCGGGCGATGCCGGCTCGCAGGCTTTGGAGCCGCTTGTTGCCGACTCCACGGTGCTGGCGGTGATCCAGGGCCATTCCAACCAGAAGGCTACGGTCGATGGTCTTGGCGTTTCGGCCTATTCCGAACGTCTGCTTGACGGTTCTGCCGCAGGCGGGCTCGATGCGCTCGGCAGCGACGACGCGGTCGGCCGCATCAATGGCAGCTTCGTGCGCGACGGCTATGTCGTCGACGTGCCTGCCGATACCGAGCTAGAAAACCCGCTCGAAATCCAATTCATCCATGCCGGCGGGCAGACACATACGCGCCTGCCCGTGTCCTTCGGCGCCGGTGTCAAGGCGACCGTCATCGAGCGTCACCGTACGGTGACCGGCGATGCAGCGCTGGTGTCCCATGTCAGCGACATCACGGTTGGCGAAGGCACGGAACTGACCTGGATCATCCTGCAGCAGCAGGGGGCCGACGATACGCATCTCGGGCAGATTCGTATCGATCTCGGCGCTGACGCCAAGCTCCGGCTTTTCGTCATCAATGCCGGCGGCAGGCTGGTGCGGCAGGAACTGCATATCAAGGTGACGGGTGAGGGCGCCGACCTGACGCTGCGCGGCATCAACCTGCTCGGAGCGGAAAGCCATACCGACGTGACGATGGTGCTCGGCCATGACGTGCCGAATACCGGCTCGACCGAAGTGATCCGCAACGTCGTCTTCGACCGCGCCAAGGGCGTCTTCCAGGGCATGATCCGGGTGGCGCCCGATGCGCAGAAAACCGATGCCAAGATGGCCTGCAACACGCTGTTGATGTCCGACGATGCCGAATTCTCGGTCAAGCCCGAGCTCGAAATTTTCGCCGACGACGTGCAGTGCGGTCACGGCGCGACGGTGACCGATATCGACGCCAACCATCTCTATTACATGATGGCGCGCGGCATTCCGGAGAACAAGGCGCGGGCGATGCTCGTCAACGCCTTCGTCGCCGAGATCGTCGAGGAACTGGAAGACGAAGCCCTGGTCGAGGCGCTGGAAGGCGTGATTTCGGCCTGGCTCGAAAAGCACGCCTGATCGGATATAGCAATGGACAAGATAGTGCCGGCCACGCAATACGACGTCGAAGCCATCCGCCGGGATTTCCCGATCCTGGCGGAAAAGGTGCATGGCAAGCCGCTGGTCTATCTCGACAACGGCGCATCGGCGCAGAAGCCGCAGGTCGTGATCGATGCCATCTCACATGCCTATTCCCATGAATATGCCAATGTGCATCGCGGCCTGCATTATCTCTCGAATGCGGCGACGGATGCCTATGAGGGAGCGCGCGAGAAGGTCCGCCGCTTCCTCAATGCGCCTTCGGTGAACGACATCGTCTTCACCAAGAATTCGACGGAAGCGATCAACACCGTCGCCTATGGCTGGGGCATGCCGAAGATTGGTGAAGGCGACGAGATCGTGCTCACGATCATGGAGCACCATTCCAACATCGTGCCCTGGCATTTCATCCGCGAGCGGCAGGGGGCCAAACTCGTCTGGGTGCCGGTCGACGACGAGGGCGCCTTCCATATCGAGGATTTTGAAAAGAGCCTGACGGAGCGCACCAAGCTCGTCGCCATCACCCATATGTCGAATGCGCTCGGCACGATCGTTCCGGTCAAGGAAGTCTGCCGGATCGCGCATGAGCGCGGCATTCCGGTGCTGATCGACGGCAGCCAGGGCGCCGTGCATCTGCCTGTCGACGTGCAGGATATCGATTGCGACTGGTTCGTGATGACCGGCCACAAGCTCTACGGCCCGTCCGGCATCGGCGTGCTCTACGGCAAGAAGGAGCGGCTTTTCGAGATGCGCCCGTTCCAGGGCGGCGGCGAGATGATCTTCGAAGTCGCCGAAGACGTGGTTACCTATAATGATCCGCCGCATCGCTTCGAGGCCGGCACGCCGCCGATCGTGCAGGCGATCGGGCTGGGTTATGCGCTCGACTATATGGAGAAGATCGGCCGCGAGGCGATCGCCCGGCATGAGGCCGATCTTGCCGCCTATGCGGTCGAGCGGCTGAAATCCGTCAACTCGCTGCGCGTCTTCGGGACGGCGCCCGACAAGGGCAGCATCTTTTCCTTCGAGCTTGCCGGCATTCATGCCCATGACGTCTCGATGGTGATCGACAGGCAGGGTGTTGCGGTCAGGGCCGGCACGCATTGCGCCATGCCGCTCTTGAAACGCTTCGGCGTCACCTCCACATGCCGTGCATCCTTCGGCATGTACAATACCCGCGCCGAGGTCGATGCCCTGGCCGATGCGCTTGATTATGCGCGCAAGTTCTTTGCTTGAGGAGTGTCCGTGATGAGCCTGGACGAAAGCGAACAGAAGATCGACGTGCGCGAAGGCATCGTGCATTCCAGCATTCCGGCCGATGAGCTGGCGCGGCTGAGCGACGACGTCATCAGCGCGCTGAAGACCGTCTACGATCCGGAAATTCCCGCCGACATTTTCGAGCTCGGTCTGATCTACAAGATCGACATCGAAGACGACCGGATGGTGAAAATCATGATGACGTTGACCGCACCCGGCTGCCCGGTGGCCGGCGAGATGCCCGGCTGGGTCGAAAACGCAGTCGGTGCCGTCGAAGGCGTGTCGGGCGTCGAGGTTGCCATGACCTTCGATCCGCCGTGGACGCCGGACCGCATGTCGGAAGAGGCGCAGGTCGCCGTCGGCTGGTATTGACATCCCGCGGTATTGATCCGTTTACCTCGGACGACTACATTTGAGTCACGATGCGCCGGATCTTGACCCCGGTTGCGGAAGGAGAATGAGCCGATGGGCTTTGCAATCATGAGCATGACGGACGGGGCTGCGGCCCGCGTCAAGGCGATCGTCGAGAATTCTGGGCCTGATGCCAAGGGCGTGCGCGTCGGCATCAAGAAGGGCGGCTGCGCCGGGATGGAATATACCATCGACCTGGTGACCGAGCCCAACGCCAAGGACGACCTGATCGAGCGCGACGGTGCGAAAGTCTGGGTCGAGCCATCGGCAGCTCTCTATCTGCTCGGCACAGAGATGGGGTTCGAGACAACGACGCTGCGCTCCGGCTTCACCTTCACCAACCCGAACCAGACATCGGCCTGCGGCTGCGGCGAATCCGTCGAGCTGAAGCCTGCCGATCTTGCTGCCCTTGCCGCCCAGCGCCAAGGCGAGCCGGCGCATTCCTGATAGGATCTGGTTAGCCTCTTCGGGGTCGGTGTCTTTTAAGGGCGAGCAAAGCGAGGCGCCGCACCGCATGCTCCGTCCTGTTCAGCAGAACCCGTCACAAGAAACGATGGTGCGCGTTGCGTCTCGATGTTTAGGTACGAGACAACACGGCAGCCGTGAGGGTTGTTGCCGGCCAGCCGAACACCGAGGTTCGTGGAAAATATAGGATCCGGATTCCAGCGCTCGTAACGTCCGGTGCTGAGGAGTTCATCTCGTTCGGCGAAAATGTCGCCCTCAGGTGCTTTTCCTCGGCTGTTGAGATCGGCTTTGCTCCCTGAATTTCGAGTTTGCACGAACGTCTTGATTTGCCATCATGGGGTGGATACTCGGCTTCCACGACCACGAAACGAGATTCAGGAACCTCCCAGCGCTGTTCAGTCACCTGGTATCCAAGTAAGAGTGGAAAGGGCACCCTGGGATCCGTTACGGGGGCTACTGTCTTAACGTCGCGCCCAAGGTCGAGTAATCCTGTTACATCAGAGTCTTTGCCCGTCTGTACGGCAATTCGACACCGTGTGAACAGATCACGCCAAACGCTGGAAAGGTCTTCGCTAGCGCTGGCACTGGCTATCAGGGCTAAATTCAGAAGAACTGACAAGGCAATGCGGCGCAAGCGGAATTCTTTCCCTAAGGGATATATGAGCCCCTGATCGGAGCATTACGCTAGGCTGCTGATTTCGTAAAGGCCACGGCCAGTACGTGGATCGGCACAAGTGTGATGTAAAACAGTATTATAACAGCGCCACGACTTTGAGGGTCGTGCTCAGTCGCGCTTGATGCTCATCAGCATTTCCCACATGTCGGCGCCAGTCTCGAAGACAACGGCGTTTGCTTTATAGCTCTGTTCGGCTTCAATCAGGTCCGTCAGTTCGGTAGCGGGATCGACACCCGACGCCGTCGGGTTGATGACGGCCTGGACGCCACCGGTCTCGACGGAGGTGAGGCTGGTGTTCAGCCTGGCATAGCCCGGCGTGCTGCTGTTTGCGATGTTGTTGGCAATGGCGCCGACCCGCGTCGACTGTGCCCGCATTCCCGAAAGAGCCGTGCTCGTAATACCCGATATGCTCATCAACCATTTCCCCAGAACTGGATGAAATCTTGTACACGCAAGGGCTTAGAGAATGTTGAAGGCATTGCGTTAGCAAGGACCTATAGATGCGCGCGCCTTGCCGCTGCATGTTCCGGATTGGTACGGAACGGCAGGCGGCAGAACCATGGAACAGTAGCTATCGCGACGCCACCCAGTCATGCCAATCGCTCTCGCTGCCGTTGAAGACGTTGAGGTCGATCTTGCCGTCGACACCTTCGGAGAGGCCGGAGCCGGAATACTGCCAGAACACCCACTTGCGGCCGGGATAGACCTTGGAGGGGTGAGCGGCCACCGAGCGCAGCCAGAAGGGATAGTTGAGCATTTGGCCCTTTAGATTGTCGCGGTAGAAATCCGGCGCGGTATAGATGATCGGGCGCTGGCCGTAATGGCGCTCCAGCTTGTCCATGAAAACCTGCATCTTTTCCCGAACACGCGCGGGGGAGATGCGCCTCTTGCAGCTCGATTCGCCGTTCCATTCTACGTCGATGACGGGTGGAAGAGCGTTGGCTTCCCTCGGCACGTTGCGGATAAACCAGTCGGCCTGTTCACCGGCTGTCCGGCACCAGTAGAAGAAGTGATAGGCGCCGTGTTTCAGGCCGGCTTCCTTGGCCCGGCGCCAGTTCTTCTTGAACATCGGATCAAGGTGATCGCCGCCGTCGGTCGCCTTGATGTAGACGAAGTTCGCGCCTTGCCGCCGCAACGTCTCCCAGTCGATCTCGCCCTGCCAACGCGACACGTCGACGCCGTGCACGGCAAGCTTTCTCGGCGAGGTGGAACCGAAGTTGATCGGCTTGGCATCGCGGAACCGGTGGCCGTAAATTTGCCCGCGTGTCGGCGATCTCGTGCCGACATCGGGCATTGCATTGCCCGCGGGATTGGCCGGCATCAGCAGCGCGACCGGCTTATCGGTCGGCAGCGGCATGCCGACCGGCCTGTCGGCGGGCACGAGCGCCCGCGGCTCTGGAACCTCTCCCGCCCAGCGCAACGCCTGCTGCGGCGGGCTTGCCTGCGGCGCGGGATCGCCCACGGCGGCAGCCGGTATCGGGCCGCTCGGCTGGGTGATGGCATTGGTCGTTTCCGGTGACGGCACGTTGCCCAGCACATCTTCGGCGCCAGAACTGGCAGCGCATCCCGAGAGGATTAGGGCGGCGAGAAGGATTGCTGGCACTGCCGATGGACGCATAAGAACCTGCACGCAAAACAAGGGATCGACGGTGATCCATGTTGATGGAAGCCGCCTTTCTGAATTGCTAACAGAGACTTGCTAAGAAAGGTTAAATTTGATCTTTGTGCATCAGAAGCATGCAGCCGCTCCTAGAGCAATTCCAGCAAAGGTGGGCAGCGGTTTTGCCAGGCAAAGCGTGAAACGCTTTTGCCGGGAATTGCGCGAAAACAAAGCTCTAGACGGTAACCCGCACGCTTTGGTGCTGATAGAGAGCAGGGGGACCGGGAAACCGGTGCCCCTGCCGAGGCACTGAACCTGGTTGAGCTACGCGCGGCGTCGTGTCGTCATCGTCCATTCCAGCGGCTCTTTGCCGATCACCGCCGTTCAGGCCTTGATGTCGAGGCCCGCTTCGACTGCGGCGGCGATGAATGCTTTGCGTGCATCCTCGCCGGTGCGCTTGCCCTTGATAACGTCGGCGCAGATCAGCAGCGCCTGGTCGAGTGCGGGACCGTCTTCCGTCGGCCAGTCCTCGATCATCGCCCAGGAGGCGGCCTGGGTGTTATCGATGGTCACGTATTGGCCGGGCTCTTCGAGGGCGATGAGCACGGGCTTCGACCAGGGCGCCTGCATTCTTGCTTCGCTTTGATCCTGGGGCATGAGATGACCTTCTTTCGCGCATTCTATCAGAATTAGGAAAGCCCCTCCCATGATGGAAGGGGCTTGGATTGTCCAGCCTTTCGCTACCGCATCAGGCTTGATCGCTACTCGGCGGCCTCTGCGTAGGCCTCCACCGGCGGGCAGGTGCAGATCAGGTTGCGGTCGCCATAGACATTGTCGACGCGGTTGACCGGCGACCAGTATTTGTCGACGCGGAAGGCGCCGGGCGGGAAGCAGGCCTGTTCGCGCGAGTAGGGACGGTCCCATTCGCCGACGAGATCTTCCACCGTGTGCGGTGCGTTCTTCAGCGGATTGTTGGCCTTGTCCATGCGGCCTTCCTCGATGGCCCGGGCTTCCTCGCGGATCGCCAGCATCGCCTCGCAGAAACGGTCGAGTTCGGCCTTGGTCTCGCTTTCCGTCGGCTCGATCATCAACGTGCCGGCGACCGGCCAGCTCATGGTCGGCGCATGGAAGCCGCAGTCGATCAGGCGCTTGGCGACATCGTCGACGGTGACGCCTGCGCTGTCGACCAGCGGGCGGGTGTCGATGATGCATTCATGCGCGACACGGCCGGTCTTCGATTTGTAGAGCACGTCATAAGCGCCCTTCAGCCGGGCGGCGATATAGTTGGCGTTGAGGATCGCCACCTTGGTCGCCTGCGTCAGGCCTTCGCCGCCCATCATCAGGCAATAGCTCCAGGAGATCGGCAGGATCGAGGCCGAGCCGAAGGCGGCTGCCGAAACCGCACCCGGACGGCCGTCGGTCTCCGGGTGGCCCGGCAGGTGGGGGGCCAGATGCGCCTTGACGCCGATCGGGCCCATGCCCGGGCCGCCGCCGCCATGCGGAATGCAGAAAGTCTTGTGCAGGTTGAGATGCGAAACGTCGGAGCCGATGTCACCAGGACGGGATAGGCCAACCATGGCGTTCATATTGGCGCCGTCGAGATAGACCTGGCCGCCATGCTCATGCACCAGATCGCAGATTTCCTTGACGGTCTCCTCGAAGACGCCGTGCGTCGAAGGGTAGGTGATCATGCAGCAGGAGAGGTTTGCCGCATGCTGCTCCGCCTTGGCGCGGAAATCGTCGAGATCGATATCGCCGTTTTCGCGCACCTTGACGACGACGACCTTCATGCCGACCATCTGGGCCGAAGCCGGGTTGGTGCCATGCGCCGAGGTCGGGATCAGGCAGACGTCGCGATGGCCGTCGCCATTGGCGATATGATAGTTGCGGATCGTCAGCAGCCCGGCATATTCGCCCTGGGCACCGGAATTCGGCTGCATCGAGAAGGCGTCGTAGCCGGTGACGGCGCAGAGCTTTTCGATCAGGTCGTCGATCATCTCGCGGTAGCCGAGCGCCTGGTCTGATGGCACGAAGGGATGGATATCGGAAAATTCCGGCCAGGTAATCGGCAGCATTTCCGCCGTTGCATTGAGCTTCATCGTGCAGGAGCCGAGCGGGATCATCGAGCGGTCGAGCGCCAGATCCCGGTCGGAAAGCCGGCGGATGTAACGCGTCATCTCGCTTTCGGCGCGGTTCATGTGGAAGATCGGATGGGTGAGGTAGTCGCTGGTGCGGAGCAGGCCCTTCGGCAGGCGGTAGGAAGGCTCGAAATCGGCAATGGTGAAATTGCCGCCGAAGGCACGCCAGACGGCTTCGAGCGTCGCCGGCCGGGTGCGTTCGTCGAGGCTCATGCCGATTTTGGTTTCGCCGACCTTGCGCAGATTGACGCCTTCGGCAACGGCGGCACGCAGGATGAGGCCCTGCATATGGCCGACATTGACGGTGATGGTGTCGAAGAAGGTCTCGGGTTCGACCTTGTAACCGAGCTTTTCCAGGCCCTTGGCCATCAGCACGGCCTTCTGGTGCACCTGCTGGGCTATCGCCTTGATGCCCTTCGGGCCGTGGAAGACGGCATACATGGAGGCCATGACGGCCAGCAGCACCTGGGCGGTGCAGATGTTCGACGTCGCCTTTTCGCGGCGGATATGCTGTTCGCGGGTCTGCAGCGACAGGCGATAGGCGCGGTTGCCGCGCGCATCGACGGAAACGCCGACGAGGCGGCCGGGCATGGAGCGCTTGATGGCATCCTTGACCGACATATAGGCAGCATGCGGGCCGCCGTAGCCGACCGGGACGCCGAAGCGCTGCGAGGAGCCGACGGCAATATCGGCGCCCATTTCGCCGGGCGATTTCAGCAGCGTCAGCGCCAGGATATCGGCGGCGACGATCGCGATGGCGCCGGTCTGATGCAGGCGCGAGATCAGGCCGGTAAAATCATGCACGTGACCGTGCGTGCCGGGATACTGGAAGATCGCGCCAAAGACGTCGACAGGATCGAGATCGGTGAAGGGATTACCGACGATGACGCTCCAGCCGAGCGGTTCGGCGCGGGTGCGGATGAGGGCGATGGTCTGCGGATGGCAGTCAGCATCGACGAAGAAGGCCTTTGCCTTCGACTTGGCGACGCGCTCGGCCATCGCCATGCCTTCGGCGGCGGCAGTCGCCTCGTCGAGCAGCGAGGCATTGGCGACGTCGAGACCGGTGAGGTCGCAGATCATCGTCTGGTAGTTCAGCAGCGCTTCCAGGCGGCCCTGGCTGATCTCCGGCTGGTAAGGCGTATAGGCCGTGTACCAGGCCGGGTTTTCCAGGATGTTGCGCTGGATGACCGGCGGCGTGATCGTGCCGTAATAACCCTGGCCGATCAGCGAGACCAGCACCTTGTTCTTGTTGGCGGTCTCGCGCAGCTTGTCGAGCGCCTCGCGCTCGGTCATCGGCGCGCCCCAGACGAGCGGCGCCTTCTGGCGGATCGAGGGCGGCAGCGTCGCGTCGATCAGGCTATCGAGGCTGTTATAGCCGATCACCTTCAGCATATCGGTCATCTCGGCCGGCGAGGGACCGATATGGCGGCGATTGGCGAAATCGTAGGGCTGATAGTCGGTGAACTGGAATTCGGTCGGCGTCGTCATTACGCGGTGAGCTCCTTATAGGCCGCCTCGTCGAGCAGGCCATCGGCGTCGGCAGCGTTTGCCAGCTTCAGCTTGAAGAACCAGCCGGCGCCCTGAGGATCGGAATTGACCAGCGACGGATCTGCAACGATGGCCGGATTGACCTCGGTGATCTCGCCATCAAGCGGACAATAGACGTCGGAAGCAGCCTTGACGGATTCAACGGTCGCGGCATTGCCGTTCTTGGAGAAGGTCGCGCCGACTTCCGGCAGTTCGACGAAAACCAGGTCGCCAAGCTGTTCGACGGCATAGGTCGTGATGCCGACCGTTGCAACGCCGCCTTCGATCTTCAGCCATTCGTGTTCTTCGGTAAATTTCAGCATTGTTCGTCCTCTCTGGAAAAGGTTTAGCGTTTGTAGGTCGGTGTGACGAAGGGCAGGGCGCTGACGGTGATCGGCAGATATTTGCCGCGCACCTCGGCATAGACCAGCGTGCCTGCCGCAGCGTGGGAGAGCGGCACATAACCCATGGCGACGGGGCCTTCGACGCTGGGACCGAAGCCGCCCGAGGTGACCTCGCCGATTTCGATCTTGCCCTCGGCATCGGCATAAAGCTTGGCATGGCCGCGCACCGGCGCCTTGCCTTCCGGCCTCAGGCCGACGCGGCGGCGTGCGGCGCCGTTTTCGAGTTCGGACAGGATACGGCCGGAGCCCGGGAAGCCGCCGGCCCGCAGGCCGCCCGCGCGCCGCGCCTTCTGCATGGCCCATTCCAGCGCTGCCTCGACCGGCGAGGTGGTCGTGTCGATATCGTTGCCGTAGAGGCAGAGGCCGGCTTCGAGGCGCAGCGAATCGCGGGCGCCGAGGCCGATCGCCTGGACGTCCGGATGTTCGAGCAACCGCATGGTGACATCCACGGCTTTGTCGACGGGGATCGAGATCTCGAAGCCGTCCTCGCCGCTATAGCCGGAGCGCGAGACCAGACAGGAAACGTCGTGCAGGCGGCAGTGGCGCACGTCCATGAATTTCATCGCCGCGACGTCGGCCCAGAGTTCGGCGAGAACCTCGACTGCGCGTGGCCCCTGCAGCGCAATCAAAGCGCGGTCGAGAAGGGTGATGTCGCACTGGTCGCCGATATGGGTTTGCAGATGGGCGAGATCGGCCTCTTTGCAGGAAGCGTTGACGACGATGAAAAGGTGGTCGTCGAGATGGGTGATCATCAGATCGTCGAGAATGCAGCCGGTGTCATCAGTGAAAAAGCCGTAGCGCTGGCGGCCTTCGGCAAGGCCTAGGATGTCCACCGGCACCAGGCTTTCGAGCGCCAGGGCCGCATCCTCGTAGCTGCCCGACTTCGCCTTCACGATGACCTGGCCCATGTGGGAGACATCGAAGAGGCCGGCCTCAGTGCGGGTATGAAGATGCTCCTTCATCACGCCTGCGGGATATTGCACCGGCATGTCGTAACCGGCGAACGGTACCATGCGGGCGCCGAGCGAAAGATGCAGGGCATGCAGCGGGGTTTTCTTCAGGGCAGCAGTATCGTCCAAAAGACGCCTCCGGGGTTTGCGCCTTCTCGCGAAGGCGCGGGCTCAAATCTGAAGGCGCGACTGCGCACTTCTCTCCTGAGCCCCCTCTGTCCCTTTGCCTGAGATTGTTATCCCTTCGGCGAGCGTTTCGAGAACGCTTCTCTCCAGAGTTCCGTCTGCCCCTTGCTGGTCCTTTTGCCTGAGAGTTTCCGGGGCGGTTGCTCCTTCGGCACCGGTGGCGAAAGCACCGGCTTCTCCCAACAAGGTTGGCGCAATTATCCGGCGGGTGTAGCTGTTGGCAAGGCCAAATGTCGTCACCGGACAATTTTTTGTCGCCATATGCCGGCTGAGCCCTGATCTGCGGCAATCTGCTTTTGCATTTCGCGGAGAAACCGGCTATCGCGACATGCTGTTGAAGGGGATTTCATGCGGCAGAACGGACTGAAAGCGATGCTCTTTCTGCGCATGCTTTGCGCATTGAGCTTGGCTTTGCTTGGCCTCGCCCATCAGGCGCCGCAGGCTGTCGCCTTCGAAGGCTACGATAGCGCGGCTTATGTGCTGCCCGACGGCACTTTCGCCTCGCTCTGCATTACCGTCAAGGACGCCGACGGAAAGACCTTCGCCTTCAAACCGAATTGCCAAGCCTGCCGGCTATCGGCCTCCGTCATCCTGCCGATGCCGGATGCGGGCTCCTGGCTCGAGCGCAAACTCGCCTCGCTGATCAACGCGCCGATCGAAATCTCAGCCGTTGCCGGTGCAAGCGCTGTCAGCCAGCCGAATTCCCGCGCGCCTCCCATCCTCGCCTGATCTGCCTTCGCAATTATGATCAGCATGCCGGTCCGCCCGAGAGAAGTCCGCGGCCGGCGAGGAGACATCCGATGAAAACTATCAAAAAATTCGGCAAGACATTCGGGCTTGCTGCCGTTCTGTCCGTGCCCGCCTTTGCCGGCGCCGAGGCGCATGTGACCTTCCTCGACAGAGAGGCGACGCAGGACAGCACCATTCTCGCCACGCTGCAGGTGCCGCATGGCTGCGACGGCAAGGCGACCACGGAAGTGCGGGTCAAGCTGCCGGAAGGTTTCGTCTTCGCCAAGCCGCAGCCGAAGGCAGGCTGGGAGCTCGAGGTGATCAAGGGCGACTACCAGAAGACCTACGACAATCACGGCGACAAGGTGAAGACGGGCACGATCGAGATCCGCTGGAAGAACGGCAATCTCTCCGACGATTTCTACGACACCTTCGTCATCCAGGGTAAGGTATCAGGCGTCGAAGCCGGCACCTCGCTCGCCTTTCCGGTGACGCAGATGTGCGGCGACACGGTCACGGCCTGGGATCAGGTGGCAAAGGAAGGCGGCGACGCGCATGGGATGAAAAGCCCGGCGCCGCTGTTGAAGGTCGTTGCCGGCGAAGACCATGGTCACGATCATGACGATATGGCCGGCATGGACATGACCCGTATGACCGGCATGGACATGACCGGTATGACCGGCATGGACATGACCGCTATGTCGGGCGCGGCCGCTGCCGCACCGGCCGGCGACACGGTCAAGTCGGGCGATCTCGAAATCTCCGGCGGGTTCGCCAAGGCAATGCTGCCCGGCCAGCCGGTCGGCGGCGGCTTCTTTACGGTGAAGAATAACGGGCAGACGGACGATCGCCTGTTGTCCGTTAGCTCGCCCGCAGCTGGCGAGGTTCAGATCCACGAGATGGTGACGAAGGACAATGTCATGCGGATGCGCCAGCTGAAGGACGGTATCGCCATCGCCGCCGGCCAGACGGTCAAGCTCGAGCCCGGCAACCTGCACCTGATGTTCCAGAAGGTGAAGACGCCGTTCAAGCAGGGCGATACGGTGCCGGTGACGCTGACCTTCGAAAAGGCCGGCAAGGTCGACCTGGTCCTGCAGGTGCTCTCCGCCCGGGGCAAATGAGTGCAGCGATTCGAAGTGCTACAGCGTCCTTTGCGCGTCTGAAAAGACGCGCGGCGCTGTCGTTAAAACAGAAAAGCCCGCGACTGTAATCGCAGTCGCAGGCTTTCGCTTGGAAGGCGATGGCCTCAGAAGTCTTCGTAGGATCGCAGCGCCTGTTTCAGGCCGGCCTGCGGCTGGCGGTTGCCTTTGGCCATCAGGTCGAGGGCCACTTCCGTGGACTGGATGATGCTGGAGGGCTCGTCTATTTCCTCAGTGCCTTCGGCCTTCAGCTGCCGGTCGGCAATGCGACGCGCATCGCGGGCGGCGGTGCTCGTCGCAACTCGCTGCGGGATTCGGAGCGAGTCGAAGGCAATGGCGGCGGTGCTCGCCGATATGGACAGGAGCTGGGTCATGCCATCACCGTATCGGCACGAACTTGGCGCTATTATAAAAAAATCATCGGCATTTTACCGGACGGTAAGAATTCATTCCTTCCCGATTGGAATCGCTGCGGAGTTGAGATAAATCCGGCTGATGATCCAGGCTCTTCTCGTCGCCGTCGGCGGCGCTATCGGTTCCCTTCTCAGATATTATGTCGGCCAATGGGCGCTGAGACTCATGGGTCCGGCATTTCCCTGGGGCACGCTCACCGTCAATGTCGTCGGCTGTTTCGTCATCGGCGTCTTCGCCGAACTGATCGCGCGGAAGTTCAACGCCTCGGTGGAGTTGCGCCTCCTGCTGATCACCGGCTTCCTCGGCGGCTTCACAACCTTCTCAGCCTTCTCACTGGATGCGATCTCGCTCTTCGAGCGCGGCGAGGCAGTCGCCGGCGGTATTTATATCGCTGCGAGCGTCGGGCTTTCGATGGCGGCCGTCATCGCCGGCCTTGCCGTCATGCGCGCTTTGGCCTGATTTCTTTTCCGGTTTCCGTTTTGCGCGAAAATGCTCTAAAGGCTGCGGCAAGAACGCTGGCTCGGGCCTGCGCTGCAATTTCCGAAAGATTCCTTATGGCTGGCATAGAACACATCAAGGTTGAACCCGACGAAGCCGGCATGCGGCTCGATCGCTGGTTCAAGGTGCATTTTCCCGGGCTCGGCTTCGGTCCGCTGCAGAAGCTCTTGCGCTCCGGCCAGGTGCGCGTCGACGGTGGACGTGTCAAATCGGATGCACGCGTGCAGCCCGGCCAAACGGTGCGCGTGCCGCCGATGGATGTCGATGCGAAGCTGAAATCCGGACCGATCGCCGGCAAGGATCTCAAACATTCGACCGATTTCGAACTTCTATCGCGCATGGTGCTGCACGAGGACGAAAAGGTGATCGTGCTCAACAAGCCCCCTGGTCTTGCGGTGCAGGGTGGCTCGGGTGTGGCCAGGCATATCGACCAGATGCTCGAAGCCTGGACCAGCCCGAAGGGCGAGAAGCCGCGGCTTGTTCACCGTCTAGACCGCGACACCTCGGGTGTTCTCGTCATCGCCCGCACCCGCGGTGCGGCGCAGAAACTGACGGCTGCCTTCCGCGAGCGCGATACCAAGAAGACCTATTGGGCGCTGGTCAAGGGCGTGCCGCGTAAGCACGAGGACAAGATCTCGACCTGGCTGGTGAAGGAGCCGACCGCCGACGGCGACCGGATGCGCATCGCCAAGCACGGCGAGGACGGCGCCGACCATGCGATTTCCTTCTACCGCGTGCTGGAGACGGCGGCACAGAACCTCGCATGGCTGGAGATGGAGCCCTATACCGGCCGTACCCATCAGTTGCGCGTTCATGCCCTGCATATCGGCCACCCGATCATCGGCGATCCGAAGTATTTCGACGACGATCCGAATTGGGATTTTCCAGGCGGCGTCCAGAAGAAGCTGCATCTGCACGCGCGTCACATCGACATCCCGCACCCCTCCGGTGGCCGCCTGCGCGTCAGCGCGCCGCTGCCGTCGCATATGGTCCAGACCTGGAATCTTCTCGGCCTCGATCTCGCCAGTGCCGAAAGGGACGCCGAATGAAACTTGCCCTTTTCGATTGCGACGGCACGCTGGTCGACAGTGCTGCGCTGATCCACGAAACCATGCGCAGGACCTTCGACAAGTTCGGCAAACCGGAACCGCGATTTGAAGACACCAAGGCAATTATCGGCTTGTCCCTCGATATTGCGATCGCCCGCATGCAGGGCAGGCCGCATGTGGAACAGCAAGATATCGACATGACGGCGCACTACAAGTCGCTGTTCTCGATCGTGCGTCAGGATCTTGACTACAAGGAGCCGCTGTTTGCGGGCATTCGCGAGATGATCGACGCGATCAGCGGGCGCGGTGACCTGCTGATCGGCGCGGTGACGGGCAAATCCAGGCGCGGGCTCAAGGTGGTGATGGAGACGCATGGCTTCGACAAGCATTTCATCGTCGCACGCACCGCCGACGATTGCCCCTCCAAACCGCATCCGGCCATGGTGACGGAATGCTGCGATGAAACCAGCATGAGTGCTGCCGACACCATTGTCATCGGCGATGCGGTTTACGATATGCAGATGGCAAAGGCTGCCGGCGCCAAGGCGATCGGCGTTGCCTGGGGTTATGCCAGCGTGGATGAACTGATCGCCAACGGCGCTGATGCGATCGCCTATCATCCGAACGAGATATTGCGTCATTTTTCCTGAGGTGAGCCCATGCGCGATCTGCTGAACGACCTTTCCGAAGGCCTGAGCCATCCCGATCCCATCCGCCGCGCGCAGATCCAGATGAAGAAGCCGCTGCCGAAGCGTTTCTATACCGATGTCTCCGTTGCCGAGCACGATGGTGGTTTTGCAATCACGCTCGACGGCAAGATGGTGCGCACGCCGGCCCGGCAGGTTCTCGCCGTGCCGACCGAGGCGCTGGCGCGGCTTGTCGCCGCCGAATGGCAGGCACAGGGCGAGGAGATCAATCCCTTGAGCATGCCGGTGACGCGGCTGGTCAACACTGCACTCGACGGCGTTGCCGCCAACGCGCAGGCGATCTTCGAGGATATATTGCGTTTTTCATCCAGCGACCTCATCTGCTACCGCGCCGAGGAGCCGGAACTGCTGGTCGAGCGCCAGGCCGAACGCTGGGACCCCGTGATCGACTGGGCGGCGACCGATCTCGGCGCCCGCTTCATCCTCGTCGAAGGGGTGATGCCTCATGAGCAGCCGCGCGAGGCGATTGCCGCCTTCGCCGTTACGCTTGCGAGATATGATAGCCCGATGGCGCTTGCCGCCCTCCACACAGTTACCACGCTGACCGGCTCGGCGATCCTGGCGCTCGCCTTCGCCGAGGGCCGGGTGACGGTGGAGGAGGCTTGGTCGCTTGCCCATCTCGACGAGGATTGGACGATCGAGCATTGGGGCAGCGACGAGGAGGCCGAGGAGCGGCGGGCCAAGCGCTTTGCCGAGTTCAAAGCCGCAGCGGATGTTTTTTTCACCCTAAGCGCCTGAAACATATTGCCTTCCCATGCATTATGACGAAGTCTGCGACTCCAACGGGGTGGTGCGGGATTTTGCAATGAATTGGCTGAGGTCGTGTTTTTGCCGGGCGACACTCGTCTGTGTCGCGCTCACGGCCTGCGGCAGCCTCTCGGCCACCAAGCCGGCGGCGCCGGTCTATGATGTGCGCAGCGCCGTCGTTCTCTCCGGTCCGAACATGCCGGCCGAGCTGCTTTCCGGCATCAACGACCGCGTCAACGCTGCGATCAACGCCACCGTGCGCGATACCGTGCTGCCGCGGGTGGTGCTGACGATCCGTGTGGTTTCCGTCCAGAAGGGTCTCGGCTTCCAGAAGGACCGTAACGTGGCCAAGATCAGTATCGATGCAGCCTCGGTCGAGGACGGCTCGGTCATCGCCGTCAGCGCCTTCGACGTCACCAGTATCGCTGCCGATCCCAAGCTTGCCGACGAGATCCTGGCCGAGGACGCCGCCGCAAGGATACGCTCGGTTTTCTCACTCAGCGGGCGCGCTCAATAGCGCGACGCTCTAACCGCCGGATTGCCGCCGCAGCGGCGAGGGAGATCGCATGAAGGAAATTCTCGAAGAGCTGGAACGACGCCGCGACGTCGCCCGCCTCGGCGGCGGCAAGGAGCGCATCGACGCCCAGCACAAGCGCGGCAAGCTGACGGCGCGGGAGCGCATCGACCTCTTCCTCGACGAAGGCTCCTTCGAGGAATTCGACATGTTTGTCGAACATCGCTCCACCGACTTCGGCATGGACAAGAGCCGGATTGCCGGCGACGGCGTCGTCACTGGCTGGGGCACGGTCAATGGCCGCACCGTCTTCGTCTTCGCCAAGGACTTCACCGTCTTCGGCGGCTCACTGTCGGAAGCGCATGCCGAGAAGATCATGAAGGTGCAGGACATGGCGCTGAAGAACCGCGCGCCGATCGTCGGCATCTATGATGCGGGCGGTGCCCGTATCCAGGAGGGCGTGGCGGCTCTCGGCGGTTATGCCGAGGTATTCCAGCGCAATGTGCTCGCCTCCGGCGTCATTCCGCAGATCTCGGTGATCATGGGTCCCTGCGCCGGCGGCGACGTCTACTCGCCTGCGATGACCGATTTCATCTTTATGGTGCGGGATACTTCCTACATGTTCGTCACCGGTCCCGACGTGGTGAAAACCGTCACCAACGAGACGGTGACGGCTGAAGAACTCGGCGGCGCCGTGGTGCATACGGTGCGCTCGTCGATTGCCGACGGCGCCTATGAGAATGATGTCGAAACGCTGCTGCAGGTGCGCCGGCTGGTCGATTTCCTGCCGCTTTCGAACACGGCGCCGCTGCCGGAGATCGAATGTTACCAGTCGGTGTCAGATGTCGATGCCTCGCTCGATACGCTGGTGCCGGCGAGCTCCAACAAACCTTACGACATCAAGGAACTGATCCGGAAGGTGGCGGACGAGGGGGATTTCTTCGAGATCCAGGCGAGCTTTGCCAAAAACATCGTCTGCGGCTTCGGCCGCATCGAAGGTTCCACTGTCGGTTTCGTCGCCAACCAGCCGATGGTGCTGGCCGGCGTCCTCGACAGCGATGCCTCGCGCAAGGCGGCCCGTTTCGTGCGCTTCTGCGACTGCTTCAACATTCCGATCGTCACCTTCGTCGACGTGCCGGGCTTCCTGCCGGGTACGGCGCAGGAATACGGGGGCCTCATCAAGCACGGCGCCAAGCTGCTCTTCGCCTATGCCGAGGCGACGGTTCCGAAGCTCACCGTCATCACCCGCAAGGCCTTCGGCGGCGCTTATGACGTGATGGCGTCGAAGCATCTGCGCGGCGACCTCAACTATGCCTGGCCGACGGCGCAGATCGCCGTAATGGGCGCCAAGGGCGCCGTCGAGATCATCTTCCGCAAGGATATCGCCGATCCGGAGAAGATCGCCGCGCACACGAAAATGTACGAGGACAGGTTCCTCTCGCCCTTCGTCGCCGCTGAGCGCGGTTATGTCGACGAGGTGATCATGCCGCATTCGACCCGGCGGCGGCTGGCGCGCGGTTTGAAGATGCTACGCAACAAGGATCTCGCCAATCCGTGGAAGAAACACGACAACATTCCGCTTTGACGTTTTCCGCCGAATAAAGCTGCGCTATCGGGTGTTTACGTGCTGTCGAAAAAGTGAACGGGTGTCAGCGATCCGTGTGTTCAATCCTTGCCGAGGACAAGCTAACGCTCGATTCTTATTGTTTAAAGGAGAGGTTAATGTCAACTTTCGAGCGTCTTTCTGCCTATCGCCCCTATGGGCTGGCCGCTCTCAGAATCATGACAGCGCTGCTGTTCATCGAACATGGCACGATGAAGCTTTTCGGTTTCCCGGCTTCGCAGATGTCGGGCTCGCTGCCGCCGCTGATGCTTTTCGCCGCCCTTCTCGAGCTGATCGGTGGCATCCTCCTTCTCGTCGGCCTGCTGACGCGCCCGGTTGCCTTCCTGCTGGCCGGTGAAATGGCGGTCGCCTATTTCATGGCGCATGCGCCGAGCAGCTTCTTCCCGGCCGTCAACCAGGGCGATGCGGCTATCCTGTTCTGCTTTGTCTTCCTCTATCTGGTCTTCTCCGGTCCCGGCGCTTTTGCCGTCGACAATCGCAAGGCGGTTTGAACGATAGACTGAGGGGCGTCAGCGGCGCCCCTCGATCTCATATCAGGCGGTAAGCTTGAGACCGGCGATGCCGGCGACAATCAGCGTGATGCAGGCAAGGCGGGAGACACTTGCCTCATCGCCAAGCAGCCAGATGCCGAGAAATACCGTGCCGACCGTGCCGATGCCGGTCCAGACCGCATAGGCGGTGCCGATCGGCAGATGCTTCACCGCCAGGCCGAGCAGCACGATGCTCACCACCATGGATATGACGGTCAGCGCCGTCGGCAGCGGCCGTGTGAAACCCTCGGTATATTTAAGGCCGATTGCCCAGCCACATTCGAAAAGACCGGCGAGAAAAAGCAGAAACCAGGCCATGCGACTCTCCTTGTTAAGAGCGAGGCCGTCCCCGCGACGGTTGCATCCCAGAGGATGCCGCAGTCGTCTGCGATTGCGCCTGTATGCGTGAGGAAACGGCCGACTTCAAGGTAGGAATCGGCATGGCTGCCATGCCACCCGTTTCTTGCGGCCTATAGCGCTGCACGTCTTTTAGACGTGCAAAGGACGCTGTGGCACCTTTAGAGCCTTTCCGGGTCAGATTGAAGCATTCTGTTGGCTCAAACGGAGTCGGATGGTCGACCGGCCGGCGCGCGTCGTAGCCCAGCTCTACGGCCAAGCCGGCCGGTCGATCAGCCGGCCCGTTTCAGCCAACCCGAAGGGCCGGGCATCTTTCCGCCAGGATCAAAGGCGATCGGCTCGGACGTACCAAGAGGTATGCCCGTCGCCAATCGCCTTTGCCCTGACGAAAACCTGCTCCGGCAGAATGCTTCAATCTAACCCGGAAAGGCTCTAGTTGCTGCATCACGGCTGCCCGCCAGCCTCCGCGGCAAGGCTTCTGGCTCGGCGGCAGAGACGATCAAAGGTTTCGAGGAAGCGTGAGCGGTCCTTCGGGCTGAAGGCTGCGTTGTAGCCCTTGCTCTCGCCGGTTTCGCGCAGGTGCGCGCCGAGATCGCGCATGGCGCTCGCCATGCCGATATTGGTTTTGTCGAAGACACGCCCGGTCGGGCCGCTGACGAAGGCGCCGGTCGCGACGCAACGCACGGCGAGCGGCACATCGGCGGTGACGACGACATCGCCCGCGCCGGCGCGTTCGGCGATCCAGTTATCGGCGGCATCGAAGGCATTGGAAACGATGACGTTGTGGATCATCGGATCACGCGAGGGGCGCAAGCCGGAATTGGCGACGAAGGTGACTTCGAGGCCAAGGCGTTCCGCGACCTTCAGGATTTCCGGCTTGACCGGGCAGGCATCGGCGTCGACATAGATCATGGCAATATCCTCATGCCGGCTGAGTGGCCGGCTGGCGGACCATATCGATGTGGGGAATGCCGTCTTCCAAATATTCCTGCGATGTCCCGATAAAACCGAAGGATTCATAGAAGCGCCGCAGATGGGCCTGCGCCGACAAGGCGATGGCATTTGCCGGATAAAGCCGCTCGCAGGCGGTGATCGCTTCGCTCATCAACGCATCGCCCAGACGCTTGCCGCGATGGGCAGGCGAGACGACCACGCGACCAATCTTCGACGCATCCTGCGGCTTATGCGGTTTAAGGATCCGCGCCGAGGCCAGCAGTTCGGCGCCCTCCAGCAGCCGCAGATGCAGGGCATCGATATCCTTGCCGTCGAGTTCCGGGTAGGGGCAGTTCTGCTCGACGACGAAGACATCGACGCGCATTCTCAGGAGATCGTAGAGTTCCCGCGCGGAGAACTCGTCGAGACCCTTGATGTCGGTTGTGTAGGTAGTCGGAGCCATCAATGGAGAACCACGCTGTGAATGCTCTCGCCGGAATGTATGAGGTCAAGGTTTTCCGTATATGTACGACGGAACGGCTGACTTCAAGCGAGGAATGGCGGGCTGGCCTGCTCCTGCCTCTGAGGAATCCTTCTGTCAGGCGAATTCCATGATCACGGCATCGACGGCCAGGCTTTCACCGGCCGCGGCATTGATCTTCGAGACGACGAGATCGCGGTCGGCGCGCAGCACGTTTTCCATCTTCATCGCTTCGACGATCGCAAGCGTCTCACCGGCCTTGACCTCCTGGCCCTCGGCCACGGCGATGGCGACGACGAGGCCGGGCATCGGGCAGAGCAGGAGCTTGGAAGTATCGGGCGGCAGCTTCACCGGCATCAGCCTGTCGAGCTCGGCATGACGCGGCGAAAAGACCTTGGTCGTCACTGAAAGTCCCTGCCAGTCGATACGCAAGCCGTTCAGAACGGGGCGGATCTGCGCGGTGATGTCGCGACCGCCGACCTTGCCGCTCCAGACAGGGTCGCCCGGTCTCCAATCGGTGACAACATTCTGGCTCTCGCCCTCTATCGCCCCCTCGATCGTCATGTCCATATCGAAGGGGATGATGACGAGGCCGTCGAGCAATCTTGCCGCGACGTGGTTGTCGCCGATCTTGACCACCCAATCCTCGCGCAGCGCCCCCGCTGCGGCGCGCAGGCGATCGGCGATACGTTCGCGGCGGTTGGTCTCGATCAGAGAGGCGGAAAGCGCGATGCCGGCAAGCACGGCCTCTTCCGCCGGGTCCGGTTTCATCGGCGCGAAACCATCGGGATATTCCTCGGCGATGAAGCCTGTAGACAGCCGGCCCTCGCGCCAGCGCGGATGTTTCATCAGCGCCGACAGGAAAGGAACATTGTGCTCGATGCCGTCGACGACGAAGCCGTCGAGCGCCTGACCCATGGCCTCGATTGCTTCCAGTCGCGTCGGCGCCCAGGTGCACAGCTTGGCGATCATCGGATCGTAATACATCGAGATCTCGGCGCCTTCGAAGACGCCGGTATCGTTGCGGACGACGACTTTGCCGGTCCTGCCTTCCGCCGGCGGCCGGTAGCGCGTCAGGCGGCCGATCGAGGGCAGGAAGTTGCGGTAGGGATCCTCGGCATAGAGCCGGCTCTCGATCGCCCAGCCGTCAAGCCTAATATCCTTCTGGGCAAAGGGAAGGGCCTCTCCCGCTGCGACACGGATCATCTGCTCGACGAGGTCGATGCCGGTGACGAGTTCGGTCACGGGATGCTCAACCTGCAGGCGGGTGTTCATTTCCAAGAAATAGAAATTGCGGTCGCGGTCGACGATGAATTCGACGGTGCCGGCGCTCTGGTACTCGACGGCTCTCGCCAGCGCCACCGATTGTTCGCCCATCGCCTTGCGGGTTTTCTCGTCGAGGAAGGGCGAGGGCGCCTCTTCCGCCACCTTCTGGTTCCGCCGCTGGATCGAGCATTCGCGTTCGCCGAGATAGACGACGTTGCCATGCGCATCGGCGAGCACCTGGATCTCGATATGGCGCGGCTCGACGACGAACTTTTCAATGAAGACGCGGTCGTCGCCGAACGAGCTTTTCGCCTCCGAGCGGGCGCGCTCGAAACCGTCGCGTACTTCCGCCTCGTTCCAGGCAATGCGCATGCCCTTGCCACCGCCGCCGGCCGACGCCTTGATCATGACGGGATAACCGATCCCGCCTGATATTACTTCCGCATGGGCGGCATCCTCGATGATGCCGAGATGGCCGGGCACGGTGGAGACACCGGCGGCATTGGCGAATTTCTTCGATTCGATCTTGTCGCCCATCGCCATGATGGCCTTCGGCTTCGGGCCGATGAAGACGATGCCCTGCTTTTCCAGTTCAGCGCAGAAAGAGGCGCGTTCGGATAGGAAGCCGTAGCCCGGATGCACCGCCTCGGCGCCGGTTGCCTTGCAGGCGGCAATGATCTTTTCGGCAACCAGATAACTCTCCGACGCCGCGGCCGGGCCGATATGAACGGCCTCGTCCGCCATCTCGACATGCAGCGCGTCCCGATCCGCATCCGAATAGACCGCGACGGTCAAAATGCCCATCCGGCGCGCAGTCTTGATCACGCGGCAGGCGATTTCGCCGCGATTCGCGATCAGGATTTTCTTGAACATCGAGACTCCACCCAGAAATGCATCCCGGAGTTTTACTCACAAAACACCGGAACGCACAATCAGGCTTGCGGAGCGTCAGGCGACGGCAGCTTCTGCGACGGGTTCTTCGTCGACGATGCGCAGCCAGCGGCTGCGCCGCGGCTCGGCATAGTCGCGCAGCTCGACGGCAGCCATGATCCCCGCCCAGTGAGGATGATTGGCGCCGCGCAGCGTTGCCTGCTCGATCTGCTGGAGAACGCCGTATTCGACCGACGAGACCGGGATGACGCCGCCTTCGGCGACGCTTCTGAATATGCGCATCGCGTAATCGACGTCCTGGCGGGTGATGCCCCGGCGATCGATGGCGCGCGACAGCTTGTAGCCACCGATATTGTCGGTGATCGCCAGGCGGAGCTGATCGAGGGCGAGCGCTCTCAACTCACCGGGAACGTTGGCCGAAACCTCCATGACGTGGAGAATGAGTTCGAGCTCGAGCGCCGAGTTGACGACACCATCGGTCGTGAACATGCGCATGATCCAGGCGACATTGATTTCATCCAGCGAGCCCTGCGGATAGGTGTAATGGACAATGAAACCGGCGAGCTGCTCCACGAAGAAAGCGTTCCAGTCGGCACATTTTTCAGGGCAGGAATTGTTGAGCGCCAACATCGCCACGACATCGTCGGATGTCCGGATACCCTCGGGAAAACTATGTTTGCGCAGCAGTACTATATCTTCGGCCGTCAGCCGATGCTTGCCGGCCACCACACTGGCCGGAAAAGCGAGACGAAATTCGCTCATGTTTTAACTCCAGGCTTCATCATGAAACCGGAGACTGTTTTACCGCCTGCGAATTGAAGATCCCTCAAGAAGCGGAGTTAACCCGATATTCCCGGGGTCAGGAAGATTTTAACGATTGCGCCTGCAGCCGCTCGCGCCAGATGATGAAGAGGCCTGAAGCAACGATGATGAAGATGCCGATCCATTTGGAAAAGCTCGGGAAATCGTTGAACAGCGCATAGCCGAGAACGGTCGCCGAGATGATTTCGAAGTACTGGAACGGCGCAAGCAGCGACAGCGGCGCGAGCCGGAACGCTCGGACCACGAGCATATGCGCATATCCCGAGATTGTTCCGAGGGCGAGAAGCAGGACAAGGCCGAGCCCGGAGGAGGGCAGAGAGACGGCAAAATCGGCATTGCCGGAAGTACTTCCGACGAGAAGGGCGGCCGCCATGAAGACCGTTCCGCCGATGCCGGCCATCGTCTGCATGGTCAGTGGCGAATCGGCCTCGCCGATGGCGCGGTTGAGGAAGAGATAGAGCGAGAACAGAAAGGCGCAGGCGACCGGCAGCAGCGCCTTCAGGCCGAAAATCTCGTAGCTCGGCTGAATGACGATCATCGCGCCGCCGAACCCGACGACGATCGCCGTCCAGCGCCGCCAGCCGACTCTGTCACCGAGAAACAGCGCCGACAGGGCGGTCAACATGAAGGGCTCGACGAAATAGATGGCGAAGACATCGGCAAGCGGCATGTATTTGACGGCAACGAAGAACAGCAGGCTTGCAGCACCATGCAGCACACCGCGTAGCAGGTTCATCCACGGCCGTTTGGCCGAGAGCGCCTTCAGCCCGAAAAGGGCAAAGAGAATCGGCAGGGTGCAGGCGATCTGGAAGAAAAATCGGTAGAAGGTGACCTGACCCGGCGACATCGCCTCGAAGGTCGCCATATATTTGGCGATGGCATCCATGATCGGCAGGATGAGCATGGCGCCGGACATGATGGCCATGCCCTGCAGGGAATTTTGATGGGGCTCTGACATGGCTGCTGATTCTTGCGAGGATGACGCCATCAACCATGAGAAGGCCGGGCAATCAAGCCGAGCAATCGCAAATGGCTTCGAAGTGAAATCGAAATCGTCGCTTAGAGAGCGTTTCCCTGAAGGGAAATGGTGCGGTCGAGAAGACTCGAACTTCCACGGGTTGCCCCACAGCGACCTCAACGCTGCGCGTCTACCAATTCCGCCACGACCGCATCGTGGTAGGTGCCGATTTGCGTCGGCGGGGCAGCATGTAGCAAAAGCATCTGGGGTGCACAAGGGCGATATGACAGTTTTTTTGAAAACCGCTCACAGCATTTGAATTGGCCCCGAAACGGGTCCATATAGCTGTCCTGCCGCCCCTTTTTCGCAGGCATTTCGGGGAGAGCGGCAAGGAATGGCTATGCTTCGCACCGATCTCGAATTTTCCATGCTTCCCCAACTCGGAACCCGGCCGGTACGCTGGCGCATCGCCGATGGCCTCGTTCCCTATGAGGAGGCGGTGGAGACGATGGAGCGCGAGGTGGCGGAAATTGCCGATGGCGGTGATGAGCTCGTCTGGCTCGTCGAACATCCGCCGCTCTATACCGCCGGCACCAGCGCCAATGCGCGGGACCTCGTCCAGCCGAACCGGTTTCCGGTCTTTGCGACCGGGCGTGGCGGTGAATACACCTATCATGGACCCGGCCAGCGCGTCGCCTATGTCATGCTCGATCTGAAGAGGCGGCGCCAGGACGTGCGCGCCTTCGTCGCCGCCCTCGAAGATGTCGTCATCCGGACGCTGGACATGATGAATGTGCGTGGCGAGCGACGTGAAGACCGCGTCGGCGTCTGGGTGCGCCGGCCGGAAAAGCCGTTGCTGGCCGATGGGACGATGGCCGAGGACAAGATCGCCGCCCTCGGCATAAGGCTGCGGAAATGGGTGACCTTCCACGGACTGTCGCTCAACGTCGATCCCGATCTCGATCATTTCGGCGGCATCGTGCCCTGCGGAATCTCAGCCTATGGCGTGACCAGCCTCGTCGATCTTGGCCTGCCTGTGATGATGGCTGATGTCGATATCCGGCTGCGCACCGCCTTCGAGGCGGTTTTCGGCGAAACGACGGGCGAGATGGATTGAAAAGGAGAAGGGCCGTTTCCGGCCCTTTCTTTTTGTCGGATCCCAGCCTTTATCGGATCAATGCGTCGCGCGGCATGCTTCGGTGCGGGAGGCGCCGCTGTCTGCACCCTTGGTGTGGGAGCCCTTCGGGCCAATCATGCTGTGGCATGGGGGCAGGGGATTGATGCTGGCAGTTGCGGTCTTGTCGACGACAGGAGCCGCCATGGCGCTTGGGGCAAAGCCGTCGCTATCATTGGTGTAGTCGCTGGAATAGGCTGGCGCCTTGCGGCTGCTGTAGTGGACGGGAGCCGGCTTTGCGACCGGGCTCGGAGCAAAGCCGTCGCTGTCGTTGGTGTAATCGCTGGAATAGGTAGGCTGGGCGAAGGCGGCGCCTGCAAGGCTGACGGCGAACAGGGACGCGGCAAGGGCAAATTTGATGCGCATGGGTCTATCTCCTCAATCTGCTGTTGAATTCCACAAACGTAAACCAACCCTCGGCACACACGAGTTCGCGCCCCAATTCAGGCAATTTTGTGATAATATGGCGACGCAGCCGCGACCATTTGTCCGAATGAAATCACGGTGTTGTCAACGGAATTGACGTTCTCGTGACAGAAGCCGCCTAACAGAAATAGGCGATTGGGCCGGTGAATAAGACAGTTGTTGCTACAATCGTAAATTGTTAACTTTTGGTAATGTTGATCAAGATCATCAACGGGCGACGGCAGTTCGCCGCCTGTTGATAATTTGCACTTCGGTGCGTGAAGTCAGTCCTCGTTCGGGATATGCGCGTCGACACCGGTCAGCTGCAACTTGTTGCGGACATGATGGACGCCGTCGACCGAAAGCGCGCCGAGTTCGACCTTGCGGGCAATGCCGATCGTCTCCACCGATCCTTCCAGGGTAACGACGTGACCGTCTGCATGAACCTCGACGCTGTCGATATCGACCTCGGGGATATTTTCGAGATTGTCGTTCACCCGCGCTTCGAGGTCGTCGCTTTCATCGCGGTCGATCGTATCGGCGCGCAGCGAATCTTTCAGGCGGTTCTCGTTGCCGTCTTCATCCGTGCCATCTATCCGGAAGCCCTTGTTGGGATCGCTGTCGAAATTGGCAGCTGTCTCGCCGTAAGGACGATTATCCGGGCCGCCGGTGCCGGCGCCGGTGCCATCGGCATAGGGCCAGCCTTCATCGAGATTGCGCTCTTCGAGGTCGCGATAATCTTCCTCCCGGGAAAGCTCAGGCTTCTCCCGGGAAAACTGGGTCTTGTCACCGATCCTTGCCATTGCATTTGCTCCTTGTTTCTCTGCTGGAAACGCCGGCAGCAGTGAATGGTTCGGTATGGACGTTGATTTGTCAGCCGTGATTGTCAGCCCTGCATCCTCTCCCATTTTTTCACGAGACGGTCTCGCTTCAGCCGCGAGAGGCGCTGCAGCCAGAATATGCCGTCGAGCTGGTCGACTTCGTGCTGGATGCAGATGGCGAGGAAATCTTCCGCAGCGTCGTCGTGCACGGCGCCCTCAGCATCCTGATAGCGGAAGCGGATCGCTCGCGGGCGCGTGACCTCGTCCGTCGCGCCGGGCATTGAGACGCTGCCTTCGGCATGGCTCATCGTTTCCTTCGAAAACCAGGTGATCTCCGGATTGACGTAAAGGTGCACGCCGTCGGCTTTGTCGAGTTCCAGCACCGTGACACGGCTGAAGACGCCGATATGGGCGGCGGTGATGCCGACGCCGGGGGCTGCGCGCATCGTCGCCAGCAGGTCATCGGCGAGTGCTGTGAGCGAGGAATCGAAGACCGTCACCGGCGCGCAGACAGTCTTCAGGCCCGGATGCGGATAACGCAGAATCGGACGGATGGGCATGGGGCGGGCTTCCTCTGCTTGGACGGGTGAGGAAACTATCGCCGGCCGTGGGCATTGTCATCATGAAGCACGGTTTGCCGCTTTACGACACGGATGCTTTGGGCTAGCAGGGGCCAAGAATTCCGGTTGCGCGAGCCTCGCGCGGGATTCGCTTATCCGCTTGTTGATAATGTGTTTTCGGCCGACATTTGCGAATGCGGCGCGGCAGTCGTTGAAATTCGAACCAGATGCGAGGGCGGCAGATGACGACGACCGATGGGGACGACCGTATTCGCAGGCGTCCCGATGACGAGGAAGCCGATATCTACGACGAGGACGGCAATGTCCGCGGCGATTTCCTGGCGCTCGTGGGTGCCGCGATCGCCGACCGCGATACGCTGTTCCTGCGCCAGAATGTTGCCCGCCTGCATGAATCCGAAATAGGCGACCTGCTGGAATCGATCCAGCCGGATCAGCGCCTGGCGCTGGTGCGCCTGCTCGGCGACGATTTCGACATGACGGCGCTGACCGAGGTCGACGAGGCGATCCGCCGCGAGATCGTCGACCAGATGCCGAACGAGCAGATCGCCGCGGCGATCGGCGAGCTCGATTCGGACGATGCCGTCTACATTCTCGAAGACCTCGACAAGGAGGATCGGGAAGAGATCCTCGCCCAGCTGCCTTTCACCGAGCGGGTGCGGCTGCGCCGGGCGCTCGACTATCCCGAAAGCTCCGCCGGGCGCCGCATGCAGACGGAATTCGTCGCCGTGCCGCCGTTCTGGACTGTGGGACAGACGATCGACTACATGCGCGACGAAGAAGATCTGCCCTATTCCTTCTCGCAGATCTTCGTCATCGATCCGACCTTCAAGCTGCTCGGCGCCGTCGATCTCGACCAGATCCTGCGCACCAAGCGGCAGACGAAGATCGAGCAGATCATGCGCGAGACCAACCATCCGGTCCCGGCCGAAATGGACCAGGAGGAGGCTGCCCAGCTCTTCGAGCAGTACGACCTTCTCTCGGCCGCGGTCGTCGACGAAAACGGCCGGCTGGTCGGGGTGCTGACCATCGACGACGTCGTCGACGTCATCCACGAGGAGGCGGACGAGGACATCAAGCGCCTCGGCGGCGTTGGCGACGAAGAACTGTCGGACAATGTGCTCTCGACGGTGCGTTCGCGCTTCCTGTGGCTCTTGATCAATCTCGGCACGGCGATGCTGTCGGCAAGCGTCATCGGCCTGTTCGACGCCTCGATCGAGAAGATGATCGCGCTTGCAGTGCTGATGCCGATCGTCGCTTCGATGGGCGGCAATGCCGGCACGCAGACGATGACGGTGACGGTGCGCGCGCTCGCCACCCGCGATCTCGACATCTACAATGCCGGCCGCATCATCCGCAGGGAGGCAGGCGTCGGCATCCTCAACGGCATCGTCTTCGCGACGATCATGGGCGCGATCGCCGGCACCTGGTTCCACGACTACCAGCTCGGCGGGGTGATCGCGGCGGCGATGATCATCAATCTGATAGCGGCAGCCCTTGCCGGCATCCTGCTGCCGCTGCTGCTCGACAAGATGGGGGCCGACCCGGCGATCGCCTCTTCCGTCTTCGTCACGACGGTGACGGACTGTACCGGCTTCTTCGCCTTTCTCGGCATCGCCACCTGGTGGTTCGGCATCTGAACCGCCAAAATTGACTATTACGTAAAAGTCAATATTATCGTCTGTCGCACGACGGGGAACACATGCCGGTGAACAAGTTTTATAGCATAACGGAGCTGACGCGGGAATTCGGGGTCTCGACGCGCACGCTCCGCTTCTACGAGGACGAGGGATTGATCCACCCGGAGCGGCGCGGGCGCACGCGTCTTTTCCGGCAAGCCGACCGGCGGCTGATCGGGGAAATACTGCGCGGCCGGCGCATCGGCTTCACCATCGCGGAGATCCGCGAGATCATCCAGGTCTACAAGGAGCCGCCGGGCGAACTCGGCCAGCTGAAACTCCTGATGAAGCGCGTCGACGAGAAGCGCGACGACCTGCGCCAGAAGCGCAAGGATATCGACGACACGCTGGCGGAACTCGACTCTATTGAAGAGACTTGCCTCGGCCGCCTCGCCGAAATCGGCGTCAACACCTGAAAAGCACCGCAGAGCGATTGCTGGCGTTTATTGCGCCTCGGCGCTGCATTCGGCGGCGATCGTCTGAACCCGCTCGTCGTTCTGTATATCGATCGCGCCCGCCTGCAGCGGCGTAAACAGGGCCTGCGCCTGCAATTTCCCCAGCGTGCACTGGCAGAAGCTGTGGCAGAGCGCTTCGCCTTGGTGCATGACGCAAGAGGCGTTGCATTGCCTTAGGTAAGTTGCGATCGGATCCGGGGCTTGCGGCGGGATGACAAGGGAAATCCCATAGGCGATGCCGATCAACACCGGCTGGTGGATAAGATAGAAGGCAAGGCTGTGGCGGCCGAGCCTTGCCGGCCACCAGGAGCCGGTGCCGATGGCGGCAAGCCGGTGCAGCAGCCTGGTTCTGATGGCGATCGAGGCGATACTCAATCCAGCGAAGAAGGGCGTTGCCCAGGGAAACAGCGGCACGTAATCGTTGGACCGTTCCGGCGTCACCGCAAGGCCGATCCAGGCGAGATATCGGGGATCGAAGAAGGCTGAGCGAAGCAGGCCGGGTGGCCCGAAATTATCGGTGATCCAGGCGGCAAAGAGCGCGAGCGTGGCGACGAGCGTGAAGGCGAGCGGCAGTCTCGAGAAAACGACGCCGATGAGCGTGAGCACCGCGATGCAATGCAGGATGCCGAAATAGATCCACTCGTTCGGCATCGCGATGCGCGTGGCGATCGAGGTGAGCGCGGCTGCCGCGGCGATCATGCCGAAGCGCTTCCAGAAGGAGGGCCAGCGAATCTCAGGCTTGCTCGACAGCACCAGGCTGATGCCGACGATGAAGAGAAAGGTCGTGGCGATCGCCCGGGCATAGATCTTCAGCCAGCCGCTCTCGGCCGTGCCTGGCGCGAGATAGCCCATGAACTCCATGTCCCAGCTGAAATGGTAGCTCGCCATGGCAATCAGCGCGACGCCGCGCGCCGTATCCAATAGACCGATGCGCGGCGGTTTTGCCGCCGCATCGGCTTCCCTTGCCGGCAATGTCATCAAAGTCCCTCGGACAAATCATTTCCGTCGCTCGACGGCCTATCGCGGCGAATAGCAGAAAGGTGGAGATTTGATGGCGGGCTAGCATCCATGATCGCCAGCCGCGCCTCCGAGAAGAACTGCCGCCGTGCAAGCACGAAGATGACGATCGCCGTCGTCAGCATGAAGACATAGGGATTGATGAACCAGCCGAGATAGCCGATCGACAGGAAGATCGCCCTGAGGCCCTCGTTGAAATTGCTGCCGGCAATGACATTCATGCGGATGACGCGTTCGGCCGCCCGCTCAGCGGCGATGATGTCGCGCTCGGTGTCACGCATCATCGGGATCGAGCCGAAGAGGATGGTGCAGTAGTTGAACAGCCGGTAGGACCAGCCGAATTTGAAGAAGGCATAGCCGAAAAGCGCTGCCAGGCCGCCGACCTTCATCTCGAAGACGGCATGGCCGCCATGGAAAACGAAGGGCAGGTCGGCGAAGACGGCGTCGACCTTCTCCGTCGCGCCGAGCAAAGCAAAGCAGCTGCCGATCGCGAAGATCGAAGTCGAAGCGAAGAAGGCGGTGCCGTTCTGCAGGCCGGCCATGATCTGCGTGTCGATCATCTTCAGGTCGCGGCGCAGCGAATTGTAAATCCATTCCCGGCGCCGTTCGGTCATCGCATGGGTCAGGCTGGTGCGCCCGAAGAAGGTGCGGCCGTGCAGCAGCCAGGAATAGCCCATCCAGACAAAGGCAAAGAAGGCCAGAGCGATATAATCCGCCATCGTCATCAGTAATTCCGTCTCCGCATGAACGCGGCCACTATGCCGCAAGTCGGATTATGCCGCATGGCCCAGTTCGGCGGCTTAACGCGGGCTTTCGGCATAATCGAGCCGTCGGGAAACGACAAGGCTTTGTGGATAGCCGACCGGCATCTTCTGGAGGGAGCCCCGAAATCCGTCTTGTCAATCGGGCCTGCATGGCAACCGGCACACGAGCTACCGTGTTAACCGCTTGTAAAGTTGTGATAGCCAATTGTTCATGACTGAAAACCTGATTCAAAAGTGACCCATGAGCCGGCCGGATTACATTCCCAGTCTCGATGGCCTGCGCGGTGTCGCTGCGCTTCTGGTCGTTGAAGCCCATATTGGCTTTATCTTTCCAATCACAGCTCCGCATCTCGTGACGCTGGGCGACGAAGCTGTCGGTTTGTTTTTTGCTCTCAGTGGCTTCCTGATGGCTCATCTCTACGGCTCACGGCCATTCACGAGAGAAAACGTATTGGATTTTCTTGTGAGCCGCTTTGCTCGCATCTATCCGGTTTACCTGGCGGCCGTCGTTTTCGTGGCGGTGCTGTCGATCATGCACAATCTGGATTTTGTTCAGCCTATCGTTGGCGTCACAGATTTCGTGCGTCATGTCTTTCTTCTCGGCTCGAGTGGTGTTTTCTGGTCGATACCACCCGAGATCCAATTCTATCTGCTCTTTCCTGTCCTGTGGCTTTGCCTGGCCCAACCGCACCGCTATAGCGGCGTGATTGTCGGCCTCACGGTGGTCGTCGTCGTGGATGGGCTGGTTGAATTGCCAGGCCCGGGAATAATGCTCGTCTCCAAGCTTCCTTACTTTCTTTTCGGCGCAATTGCCGGGATGATGCATTCCTACTGGAAAGGATGGATTCCATCTGCCCTCACAGGAATTTTAACGCTTTTCCTTCTGGCGGTGTTCTTCACTTACAGGCATGTCCTGTCGGGCTTTTCCCCTGAATTTTGGAGCCTGCAAAGTGCGGTGGCCGCGGCCGTCATTGTCGGGCTCGTCGCTCGACAGCCGCCCATCGCCGCACATGTCCTGGCAGCTGCACCAGTACGGTTTCTAGGGAAGATCAGCTTCTCACTTTACCTTTTTCATGTCCCCATAATGTTCCTGGCGCGTCTAACTTTTGATGCCTTGATCCCAGAACCGGCGCTCATCGTGGTGACGCTTTTCGTTGCGGCGGTCGGGGCATGGTTCATCCACGAGACGATCGAGGTTCCCGGCCGGCGGCGGCTGGCCCTGATATGGCAGGATAATCGCTCGCGTATGGTTTCGCGCGAAACTCCGGCTGATCAAATGGACCGCGCGATCCTCAATCTGCAACAGATCGAAAAGCGCCTGCAGAGCAGCGCAACTTCAACCACGGCCGATCAACGACAAATCTCGACGACGCCCGAACCCGATGGGGCCGACGGCACGGTCATTCAGGATAATCGCAACGAGAAGCTTCGCGCATAGCGCTCAGCTGAGTTCTTGGGCGAGTCCGATAAGAAGCCCTTCAGGCCCGCGAATGTAGCAGAGCCGATACGTGTCTTGATAGTCCACTACGTCGCCTACGAGCTGCGCGCCGCGCTTGCGGAGCCTTTCAAGCGTGTCATTGATGTCGTCCACGGTGAACATGACGCGGAGGTAGCCCAGGGCGTTGACCGGGGCGTTGCGGTGATCCTCGACGGCAGGCGGCGTGAGGAAGCGGGAGAGCTCGAGCCGGCTGTGGCCATCAGGTGTGCGCATCATGGCAATCTCGACATGCTGATCGCCCAGTCCGGTGACGCGTCCGGCCCATTCTCCTTCGATCGTGGCCCGCCCTTCGAGTTCGAGGCCGAGTTCGCGAAAGAAATCAATCGTCACTCCGAGGTCTTCGACGACGATTCCCATGTTGTCCATCCGTTTGAGCGCCATATGTCCAATCTCCCAATCTGCAAGGTGTCGTCTAATCTAAGAACGGACAGGTTGCTCAACCTTGCCCGGCCTCCATCCGGGGTGCCCGCATCAACGAAGGAGTTCAACTTGCCGGGCGCTGTCCAGGCCGGCCTCCGTCAGTCCTGTTCCATCGACGTCCGGAAGACATTGGGAGCCGGTGCAGACTGTCAAGATAAGGCAACCATTTCTTCCGCCGCATAGCCCTCATGACCCCAGCGCTTACGCTCAGATCGCGATCCAGTCTTTTCCTACTCTTTGTCCAATGGGTTCCACGCCGATATCGGCATAAAGCTATTCCGAAAATCGGATTCGATTTTCGGAAAGGATTATGCGCAAGCTCAAAGTGCTAGCGCGTCCTATTGGAGTCGCGGCGCTCTAGTCTGCAGTCCGAATGTCGCACCGGCTCCATGCGATGTCGGTGCGCCGCACGGATTCGAAACCGGCCTCGCTTAAGCTTGCATCCTCATATTCAGAAGGCGCACCCATGTTTCTCTCGGTATTCGATGTCTTCAAGATCGGTGTCGGGCCGTCGAGCTCGCACACGATGGGTCCGATGTCGGCGGCCAACCGGTTTCTCGAGCTGATCCTGTCGAACGAATGGCCGCGCCCGTCATCGGGTGCACAGGTCACAGCCATCAAGGTCAGCCTGCACGGCTCGCTCGCCCATACCGGTATCGGCCACGGCACGGGCAGGGCTGTCATTCTCGGGCTGATGGGCGAGGCGCCCGACAGCGTCGATCCCGACAAAATGGACGGCATCGTCGACACGGTAGAGCGCACCGGCCGCATCATGCCGGAGGGCCATCCCGGCTATCAGTTCCAGCCGAAAACCGACCTGATCTTCGACAAGAAACAGCCGCTGCCGGGGCATGCCAACGGCATGGTCTTTTCCGCCTATGACAGGGACGGCCGGCTGCTCGTCAAGCGCATCTATTATTCGGTCGGCGGCGGCTTCGTCGTCACTGACACCGAGCTGGAGCAGATGCGGGCGAAGAAAAACGCGGCTGGTGGGATGCGCGTGCCCTATCCCTTCTCCACCGCCAAGCAGATGCTCGAGATGGCGGCGCGCTCCGGGCTGTCGATCGCGCAGATGAAGCGGGCGAATGAGGAGAGCCAGCGCAGCCAGGAGGAGCTCGATCAGGGGCTCGACCGCATCTGGGAGGCGATGCGCTCCTGCATCGAGCGCGGCCTCAAGGTCGAGGGCATCATGCCCGGCGGCCTCAACGTCAAGCGGCGCGCCCGCAGGATTCACGACAAGCTGGAAGAGGAATGGCGCAGCAACCGCATCAACCCGCTGCTCGCCAACGACTGGCTGAGCGTCTATGCGATGGCAGTCAACGAGGAGAATGCAGCCGGCGGGCGCGTCGTCACGGCGCCGACCAACGGCGCGGCCGGCGTCATTCCGGCGACGATCCGCTACTACGAGCATTTCCATGAGGACTGGGACCAGAACGGCATCCGCGACTATCTGCTGACGGCTGCCGCCATCGGCGGCATCATCAAGCACAATGCCTCGATCTCCGGCGCCGAGGTCGGCTGTCAGGGCGAGGTCGGCTCGGCAGCGGCAATGGCTGCCGCGGGCCTTGCCGCGGTCATGGGCGGAACGCCGGAGCAGATCGAGAACGCCGCCGAAATCGCGCTCGAACATCATCTCGGCATGACCTGCGATCCGATCGCGGGCCTGGTGCAGGTACCCTGCATCGAGCGCAACGCGCTCGGCGCCGTCAAGGCCGTCACGGCAGCCTCGCTCGCCATCAAGGGCGACGGCCAACATTTCGTGCCGCTCGACGCCTGCATCGAAACAATGCGCCAGACCGGGCATGACATGAGCGAGAAATATAAGGAAACCTCGACCGGGGGGCTCGCCGTCAACGTCGTCGAATGCTGAGTTTGTGGATGCTTGATGCTTGACGCTCGCTGCCAAAAGGATTTCAACGGCAGCATGGCATTGCATCTCATCAAACTCTGTGTCGGCGCCGACTCGATAGACGATCTGCGCGAATGGGTGGCGGAACGCTCACTGCGCGCCATCGCCGCCGGGCTCGAGCCGCATTCGGTGCATACGACGCGCATGGCGCCGAAACGGATGGAGGAGCTGCTTGACGGCGGCTCGCTCTACTGGGTGATCAAGGGGCAGGTGCAGGCGAGGCAGAAGCTGCTCGACATCGAGACCTTCACCGACGGCGAGGGGATTTCGCGCTGCCGCCTGATGCTCGGCCCGGAGGTCATCGAGACCGCCGTGCAGCCGAAGCGTCCGTTCCAGGGCTGGCGTTATTATACTGAGGATGACGTGCCGCGCGACCTGACAAGCCTTGGCGCCGGCATTGCCGAAATGCCCGCTGATCTTCGACGCGAACTTACGGACCTTGGTCTGCTCTAATCCCGGAAAACCGGAGCCGATTTCCGGAAAGGTTTATGCGTGGATTGAACGTCTTCCGCGCGTCCTTTCGGACCCGCGGCGCTCTGCAGTTCAGCGCAGGCGCAACTGCACCGGCGCGCTGCCGTCCGGCGAGGTCACATGCAGATGGATGCGGGCTTCGGGCTGGGAATAGCGCCAGGCGCGGGCGCCATGGCACAGCAGCAGATTGATAAGGTCCCGGGTCTTCGCAGACTTCGCCTTCGGCCTCTGCAGGCCGATTTCGGCGAGGCGCATAGCCGCCTCGTGCAACGGATGCAGGGATGAGCGCCCCTTGGCCGCCATGCGGCGGTCTGAAGGCATTCCCGGAACATTCTCATTGATCGCCATTGTTTTCCCCGTACGCAATACTGATCGAGTTCAAGAACGGTGGCCGGAAACGCAAACACCGGTTCCGGCCGTCACCGATGCCGCCGGCCATCTTGCAAGCAGCATCGAATAGCTCATTGGGCAGCCGCCCAGCACTTGATGCCGGCCTTCTTCAAGGCCTTGCAGGCGTTGACGGCATCGCGCTGATCGTCGAAGCCGCCGAAGCGGGCGCGGTAAAGCTGGTCACCACCAGCGGCATAGGCGACCGCGAAAGGCTTTGCCGAGGCCAATGCCTTGCCGCCCTTGCTCTTGGCGCCCTCCAGAAGCTCCATGGCCATCTGCCGGCTCGGCGAGACGCCGACCTGCACCACCCAACCTGCCGGGCCATTGCTGGTTGAAGCAGCACGAGTCGGGGAGGGAGTGGTCGAGGCGGTTGTGACGTTATCGACCGACGTATCGCCCTGTTCTGACGGCACAGATGCGGGCGTCGGCTTTGGTGCGGCGGCCGCTGCCTGCTGCTTGAAGGTCATGGTCTTCACCTTGGCCGGCGCCGGTATCGGCTGGGCTACCAGCGGATTGTCGGATTTCGGTGCAGCGGTCTCGGCATATGCGACCTCGGTCTCGGCGACCTGATAGCGCGCATCCGGCAGCGGGCCTTTGTGCGGCAGGCTGAGATCGGCAGCGGCGGCCGAAACGGGCGGCTGCGCTGCGGTGATGGTCTTCGCTACTTGCTGAGCCTTCTGGGGCTGGACCGGAGCCGGCGTCACGATCATCGCCGGGGCAGGGGCTGCCTGGGCGATCAGCGCCGACGATCCGCCTCGGCTCGATGCCTTCGGCAGATAGGTGGCGATCAGATTGCGCATCTGGGCATCGCGGGCAGGCGTCGAGGCACCACCCATCACGACGCCGACGATCGACTTGCCGTCCACCTGCACCGAGCTTACCAGATTGAAGCCGGCCGCCCGCGTGTAACCGGTCTTGATGCCGTCGACGCCACGCACCGAACCGACCAAGCGGTTGTGGCTACGGATCGTGCGGCTGCCGAACTTGAAGGCGCGGGTGGAGAAATAGCCGTAATATTGCGGAAAATGCTGGCGAAGGGCGATGCCGAGGCGGGCCTGGTCGCGCGCCGTCGTCATCTGCGCCGTATTCGGCAGGCCGTTCGCATTGCGATAGGTGGTGCGCGTCATACCGAGCGCATGCGCCTTGGCGGTCATCAGCTGGGCGAAGCGATCCTCGCTGCCGCCGCCGAGCATTTCGCCGAGCGCGGTTGCGGCATCATTGGCCGACAGAGTGACGAGACCGAGAATGCCTTGTTCGACGGTGATCGTACCGCCGGCGCGCACGCCGAGCTTGGTCGGCGCCTGGGCTGCCGCATGGGCGGAGAAGGGAACCGGCGTATCGAGGCGGATGCGACCCTGCTCCAATGCCTCGAAGGTCATGTAGAGGGTCATCATCTTGGTCAGGGAGGCGGGGTACTGCAGCCGGTCGGCGTTCTCACTGTAGAGAACGTTGCCGGTCTTGGCGTCGACGACGATGCCTGCATATTTCGGATTTGCCGCTTCCGCGTCGGCATTCACCGAATCGACCATGACGATCGTGACGGCCACCGAAAGGATCGCCAGCAGCCTTGCGAAAAAACTGCCGGATCGGGACGATGATACGGAGGAGACTGACCTTGACACTATTCCACTCTTCGCTTGCATTTCAGATATTTGGCACTTCAGATTTTGGCAGGAACCGCACACCTCCCGCCGCACAGCTCGTCTTCTAAAATTACCGGTTGGGCGTTACCAATCCGTTTATGATGAATCGTTTATTTCGCCGTTCGTGGAGCATTTTAGGGACTTGTTGCAGAACGGTTCACAAGACGCGCGTCTACAAAGGTGCGGATAGCGGCATCAATATGTTCCCAATCGTCGAGATGGCTGCTTGAGAAGCGGTAGAGAACGCTGAGATCCCGACCGACCTTGATATCGCGCTGACAGTCTCCGCCCGCCGCCTTATCCGGGGCTGACGGCAATATGCAGCGCACGACGTAATCCGGCCCGCCCTTGACGGGCGCCGTCAGCAGCACCTCGTCGCCGTAACCCGCATCGGCGCGAAGACGGTGCAGCGTCAGCCCGTCGCGGAAGGGCTCCGCAGGTCCTTCGAGCAGATGCGAATAGATCGGCTCCAGCCGCCCGGACATGTCGCGCGACATGGTGCTCTGGGTGATCTGCAGGAAGATCAGCCCGGAGGATTGGGTGATATCGTCGAATCGAAGGTGGTTTTCCTGGCCGTAACCCTGCATTTCCGGCCAGGCGAGGTAGAGATCGACGCGCTCGGCGGCGCCTTCATGCCTTTGACTCGGGAAGCGGATGGCATTCTCGGGGAATTTCACGGTGTCGCGGCCGATGGCCAGCTTGATTTCAGCCGTGCTGTCGGTGTTGCCGGCGAGCGAGATATGCCGGCCGAACCAGCGGCCGCCGATGCTGATGGCAACAGTCAGGACCGCCAAAACGGCAATCACCGCCATCGCGCGGAGGAGAAACCCCATGGAAAGAAGCGGCTGCTCGTCGGGTGCGCTGTGCGCGGCATGGCTCATGGCGGTTCTTCGGGTTTCGGTCCGCCGCAGGAAGAACATGAGCCGCCGGTGCCGATGATGAATCTCATCGCCATGATCGGACCGGCAAGGTTAACAATTCGCTAAGATGTTGATGGGTAAGGCTTGAAAAGGGGCGAGCCGTTCCCGGGACAGCGGGAACGGCTCTTGGGCGCCGGTCGGGGACGGGATGCGGGGACTGACCGGGCCGCAGCTGCAACCGGCAATGGCCGGCAGGCTGTGCTTACTTGACGCTACCGACCGCGACAGCGCGGCCGTCCTGAAGCTTCGACCAGCGGGCCGGATCGTCGGCGGACTGGCGCTTTAGATAGGTGTATTCGGTATCCGACCACAGCAGCACCTTGTTGCGCATATTGTCGAGGATGAAGTCGCCATGATCGGTTCGAACCGTCAGCACGGCATGGCCTTCCCCATTCGGCTGCAGCACGACGGTGATCAGTGTGTCGGACGGCGAGAAACCGTCATCGATCAGCATCTTGCGCTTCAGCAGGGCATAATCCTCGCAGTCGCCGACGGTGCGCGGATAGGCCCAGCGCTCCTCGACACCGTAGATCTGCTCATCCGTCATCGGCTGGATCGTCGAATTGACGGTGTAGTTGACTTTGAGAATTTCCTTCCAGCGATCCTCGGTGAGGATGGCCGGTCCGGCATCGCCTCCGACTTCGACACATTCCGTCGGATTCGCCTTGCAGAATTCGTAGTGTCCGATCGGCGGGCTGGCATTGCCTGCCAGGGCCATGCTGGCGGGCATCGCCTGTCCCGAACCCGCCATTGCCATCATGATGGCACCGGCCAGAAGGCCGCCTTTCAGGATATTCGCAGTTGTCATTGCCGTCTCCCCGTAAGTTGAGGTGACAATGGCACAGACGTTTTTATCCCACGCAAAATTAGGCAATAGAATTAAGGGCTTAGTTGATTCAAATGCCGATAAAACTTGGCTAAAAACAGATTCGAATACGCCTAAAATTCGATGCGGATTTGTCTCGAAGTCGATTAAAATTGTAATCCACACAACAAGGCTTTCGCCCGCAAAAAGGTTGCGCTGCCGTCGTCATGTTAAGGATTTTCGTTGAGCCGGATAAATTTCGGTGGCCGGCCGGCAGTCTGCCGCGACGTGCGGCCGGCCATCGATGCCGCCGGTATTGACCGATTCGGTCGGTTCGAAAGCAGTCTATCGCTCAGATCGCCGATGTGGGCGGGAAAATTATTTTTGAGGAAAATCGCGAAATCGATCGGTGGCGGTCACAATCGCCGCGCTCATATCCGGATTTGCGTTGGAATGTGCAGCATGCGGAAGGATGCTGAGCTCGCTTTGCGGCCAGGCGCGGGCGAGTTCCCAAGCCGTGACGAGCGGCGCCTCGATGTCGAACCGTCCCTGCAGCAGGATACCGGGGATGCCGGTGAGCCGTGCTGCATTCTTCAAAAGTTGGCCGTCCTCCAGCCATGCACCATTGATGAAGTAGTGGGTGATGATGCGGGCGCGCGTCAGCATATAGGCCGGATCGGCCCAGCGGCGCGGCCGGCCTTGGGGATCGGCGAGCAGGATCGAGGCCGCCTCCCAATCATGCCAGTCACGCGCCGCCTTGAAGCGCGTTTCCGGATCCGGATCATTGAGGAGACGATGATAGGTGGCAACCATGTCCTCGCCTTGTTGCTGGCGGCCAGGAGGAACCGCCTCACGGAAACGGTGCCATTCTTCCGGAAAGAGCGGCGCCATGTCGCGATAGAGCCAGTCGATTTCCGAGCGCCTTGTCGTGGTCACGCCTGCGATGACGATCGCAGCAACTTGCTCCGGATGGGTTTCGGCATAGGCGAGCGCCAGCGTCGAACCCCAGGAATTGCCGAAAAGTAGCCAGGTGTCGATGCCGAGACAGGCCCGCAGTCGTTCGATATCGGCAACGAAATGCCAGGTGGTGTTGAGGGAGAGATCGGTCTTAGGATCGGCAGCACTCGGCAGGCTGCGGCCGCAATTGCGCTGATCGAACAGAATGATTCGGTAGGCGTTGGGATCGAAATAGCGCCGCGCCGCGGTCGAACAAGCGGAACCAGGGCCGCCATGCAGCACCAGCGCCGGGCGGCCCGCCGGATTGCCGCAGGCCTCCCAATAGATCAGATTGCCGTCGCCCGTATCGAGCAGACCATGATCATAGGGTTCGATTTCGGGATAAAGAGCTGACATGCGCGCACCTGCGATCGAGGCGGGCCTTATCCGTCATATCCGTGACGAATGGATGACGGGCGAGGGCGAGGCATTCCCGGACGCAAAATCACTGCACAAGCTGGGCAACCTCATTGGTGCCGATCGGTGTCGCAGCTTGTTCCACTCATAATATTATCTACCGACTGGGTGGAACGACTTACGACAGGATTTCGCGCTTGCTTTCCAAAGCCAAATTCGTTGCCGCTTGCAAAGCTCTTGCCGTGAAGTGCCGGCTTTTCAACACGACCTGACCGGGCGCACGCCGGACCCGGCAACCGCGTTCGATGGAAGTTCGTCGAGAATTGCGCCCCGCCACGGAATCCCCGGCAAGGCAGCGCCATTTTCCGCAGCTGTTAAAGGAATTCGCGCAGCGTCTCGCGGGACTGGATCGACAGGAATTCGATCGCCACGCCTTCGACGAAATGGCGCACGACGCGACCACGCATGTTGCCGAGGCGCACGGCCGTTCCGATCGACGGGCGCATCTCGACGTCGACGGCGGCGCCCGATAGCGAAAGGTCCATGATGCGGCAGGAATAACGCGTGCCGTCCTCGAGCGTCAGCTCGGTCTTCGTGTCGCGTGGCGTCAGACGGTCGTGGCGGCGATCCTCGGGCAGGCCGAGTTCATGCTTGTTGGCAAGCCAGGTGAGCTGGGCCGCGAGCTTCTCGCGCTTCCGGTCGGTGGCGTTGATCGACATGGTGAAGCCACGGCCATCGATCGTCTGGACATAACCTTCGACGCGGCCGAGATGGTCGATATAGGCGACGACGCGTTCGTTGGTGCGCGGCCGGCCGGGGCAGGTGACGTACATATCGCCAGGCGACATGTCGATGACCATGCATTCGAATTCCTCGTAGTTCGCAAGCATCAGCCGGCCCTGCATATTGATGGGCACGCGCTGGAAAACGCCCTGTTCAGGGCGCGGCGCAGGTCGTTGCGTCTGAGCTGGCTGGAACGAGTGCATCAAAGGGCTTCTTCATGAAAATCGCAGAGACCGATCTTTACCCACAATCCATTAACAGAAGGTTGTTTTGCCCGGTCCCCATATAGCGGAAAACGAGTATGCCCGATGTCCTAAAATAGGACCGTCAGCGAGCCTCCACGCTCAGCAGCTGCGACACCATGCGGCGCATGACCTGCCCGAAATGGATGCTTTTTCCAGCGACGATCCTGTTGATGGGGCGCGGTTCGGCCGGTGCTGGCTTGTCGAATTTTTCGGGCAGCAGGCGGCTGCGGTCGAGCGCCAGGAATTCGAGCGGTACGATCTCCAGCCAGCTCGCGGCCGCTGCTGGCGCGATCGCGCCAAGCAGCCGGTCGCAGGCGCCGTCCGGCGAACGCAGCGGCATCATGATAATCTCGAAGGAGGCCTGATGACCAACGGTGCTGTAGCCGGTGGCGTTGAACAGGGCGGGCATGGCATGATCCATGACGCCCATCGCCGTGCGTTCGATGTCCGCGAACTGACCATTTGCCCAGAGAGACGAAAAACGTTCGCCGCGCAGGTCACGCCCAAAGAGATCACAAATGCGGGTGCCGGCGAGCCGGAAGCAGATATCTCCGCCCTCGCGCGTCTCCAGAATAAAGAGACTTTGAAGAAGATGGGGGACGGCGGAGGGGTCGACCTGTGATTTCAACGGCGCATCGGCAGCGCCGCGGATACGGTTCCAGTAGTCAAAAATCTCGATGGTCGTTTGTAGCCGCATTTCACACCAACCTGTCTCATTCCGGAGCATTTTCAGGCAGTCATTGCCCGTACAGGCTCTACCTTGCGGGTTTCATGCCAAATCGCGGCGGTTAAGGTTAAGAGATGGTTTCGGTTGAGATGCGATGCCCGTCGTGACACTGTCCTGCCATCGCTTCGACTTTCGAAGTTCAGCACAACCTGCCCGGGCCGAGGTTTTATCCTGGAACTCCGGGTCACGCCGTCCGGCACTTCGGACGGCTTTTTTTTTGACAGTCGCTCCTGTATGGCTGTGGCCTCAACGAGGCAAAAGACAGATGAATGAGCAGTCGGCCGAGCCGCATAAGGCGCCCGAACCTCCCGAGGTCCAGCCGCCGGCACGGCCGCGCGAACCGGTCTTCAACCTTCCACCGGCGCTGTTCTTCAGTCTTTGCCTGCTTGGTGTCATCTATGCGGTGCAGGAGCTCCTGCTGTCCGACGACGCGCTGAACTGGCTGTTCTTCACCTTCGGCTTCGTTCCCGCCCGCTATGTGATTCCGCTGTCGCAGCAGGGGCCGGAGCTGTTCTGGACGCCCGTCACCTATTCGCTGCTGCACGGCAGCGTCCAGCATATCCTCTTTAACGCCTTCTGGCTGATGGCCTTCGGCGCGCCGGTCGTGCGCCGCATCGGGACGCTGCGTTTCGTGCTCTTCTGGGTTTTTTCCGCCGTCGCATCCGCCGCCCTGCACGCGGTCCTGAACTGGGGGGACGTGTCGCTGCTGATCGGCGCGTCGGGCGTCATCTCCGGGCTGATGGGCGCCGCCTGCCGATTCGCCTTTCCGGCCGAACGTCGGCCGATGGCGCCGGCGCATTTCAATCCCCGGCTTTCTATCGTCGAGGCGCTGAAGAGCCGTACCGTCATCATCTTCATGCTGCTCTGGCTGGTCGGCAACGCGCTGATTGCGGTCGGCATCCCGCTCGTCGGCGACAGCGACCAGGCGATTGCCTGGGACGCGCATATCGGCGGTTTCGTCTTCGGCTTCTTGCTGTTTTCGCTGTTCGACCGGGCGCCGCGCCCGCCGGTGATGGAGCCTGACGGAACGGAGAAGGATATGTTGCAATCCTGAGCCGGGCAGTGCACGATTGACCTATCCGCGCTGGGGGGAGAAACCGCCGCGGATGCCTGTGACAAGTGTTTCACGGACATAGGAGGTTCGAATGACCAGTTCAGTTAAAGCAATCCTCGACCTGAAGGGCAGGGACGTCATCACTGCCGCGCCGAGCACCACCGTCGCCGAGGCGGCCGCCATCCTCAGTAAGAAGAAGATCGGCGCCATCGTCGTCGTCGGCATGGAGAATCGGATTTCGGGGATGTTCACCGAGCGCGATCTCGTACATGCGATCGCCAAACACGGCAAGGAAGGCCTCGACCAGCCGCTGGCCCAGGTCATGACAGCGAAGGTCTACCGCTGCCATGAGGAGACGACCGTCAACGAGCTGATGGAGCTGATGACCAGCCGCCGCTTCCGTCACGTGCCGGTGGAAAGCAATGGCAAGCTTGCCGGCATCATTTCGATCGGCGACGTGGTGAAATCGCGCATTGCCGAAGTCGAGCGTGAGGCCGAGGAAATCAAGGCCTATATCGCTGGCTGAGGTTTCGCCGGCCGTGCTTGATCGATGTCGTTGCCGCCAAACCGCTGCGGGCTTTTGGACGACCTGCATCAGGGGTGGGTGGCGTAGACTTCCTGCATGCGTTTGATCTCGGGGAGCCGGGCCTTGGCTTCCTCGTAGCCGCGTTCGATCGCCTCGCCGGCCCGGTGGAATTCGGAAAGGCCGATATAGCTGAGACGCGGCTGCAGCGAAATGTCCGGCGGGTCGCCGGCAAGGCGGGCGCGGGCGATCCTGTCCTGGATGATGTTGAAGGCCTGCACCATGACGCCGGTCATGCCGAGGCGCGCATAGGGCGCCTCTTCCTGTTTCTGCACTTCCTGGGCCGACAGGCTGGCATTGTGCCGGACGACGGCCGAGCGGCCGTAGAGATCGTAATTGAGATTGACGGCAACCACGAGCGGCTGCTCGTAGGCGCGGCAGACGGAGACGGGGACGGGATTGACCAGCGCGCCGTCGACCAGCGTGCGGTGATTGCTGCGCACCGGCTCGAAAATGCCGGGCAGGGCATAGGAGGCGCGCAGCGCCGTAATCAGCGAACCATTGGCGATCCAGACCTCGTGGCCGGTATTGACCTCGGCCGCGACCGCGACGAACGGCCGGTCGAGATCCTCGACGTTCAGGCCTTCGAGATGTTCCTGCATGCGCTTGGTCAGCCGCATGCCCCCGAACAGGCCGCTGCCGCCAATCGTAAGATCGAGGAGACTTGCGATCCGGCGCATCGTCAGCGAGCGCGCGAAACTTTCGAGTTCATCGAGCTTGCCGGCGAGATAGCAGCCGCCGACCAGCGCGCCGATCGAGGTGCCGGCAATCATGCCGATCTCGACCTTTGCCTCGTCGAGGGCGCGCAGCACGCCGATATGGGCCCAGCCGCGGGCAGCGCCGCCGCCGAGTGCCAGCGCGATCTTGATTTTCTTTTGAGGCGCGGGAGGCGGGAGCATCTCGAGCGTGGTCGACATGCCGGAACCGGAACCCTCGCCTTCAGAGCTTTGACGATGCAGACTCCAGCTCAGCATGGCGCTCTCCCCTCCCAGCAGAACACTTGATTTTCGATAGTGTGCCCGATCAGTTTCCAAATGGTATATAGAAGCGGTTTCTGGCGCAATAAGGAGCAAATGTCGGAGAATTCGGGGCTATTTCCCGTAGACGTCCTGCGGATCGAAATGAAGCTCGTCGTCAACGATATCCAGCATCGGCTTTCCGTCCCGCAGCGTGATCGTCCGGTAGAAGCAGGAGCGGCGGCCGGTGTGACAGGTGGCGTCGTGGCCGGCGACCTCGACCTTCAGCCAGATGGCGTCCTGATCGCAATCGGTGCGGATTTCCTTCACCGTCTGGAGATTGCCCGAGGTTTCGCCCTTCTTCCAGAGCTTGCCGCGCGAACGGCTGAAATAGTGCGCCGTGCCGGTCTGGATGGTCAGCGCCAGCGCCTGGGCATTCATGTGGGCCACCATCAGCAGTTCGCCGTCACCGGCGTCGGTGACGATCGCGGTGATCAGGCCGCGGTCGTCGAAACGCGGCGTGAAATCGCCGGCGTCTTCCAACGCGGACTTGTCCTCGGATGGTTGATTGAAGATCAGTTGACTCATCGCGGCCCTCCTGAGGGAGCCGGTATCAGCGGCTCCGCACCATGGTCATGAAACGGGCCTGATCGGCCGGCTCGGTCTTGAACGTTCCCGTAAACGTCGTCGTCAACGTGGTCGAGCCCTGCTTCTGGACGCCGCGCATCGCCATGCACATATGTTCGGCCTCGATCAACACCGCGACACCGCGCGGATTAAGCGTATCGTCGATGGCCCGGGCGATCTGCGCGGTCATCGTTTCCTGGGTCTGCAGGCGGCGGCCATAAATCTCGACGACACGGGCAATCTTCGACAGGCCGAGCACACGCCCGTCCGGCATGTAGGCGACGTGGGCCTTGCCGATGATCGGAACCATGTGGTGTTCGCAATGCGAGTAGAACGGAATATCCTTGACGAGGACCATGTCGTCGTAACCGGCGACCTCCTCGAAGGTGCGGCCTAGCACGTCTTCCGCCGCCATATCGTAACCGGAAAAAAGCTCGCGGTACGATTTGACGACGCGGGCCGGCGTTTCGAGCAGGCCTTCACGTGTCGGGTCGTCACCGGCCCAGCGCAGCAGAACGCGAACGGCTTCCTCCGCCTCCTGCTGGGAGGGGCGATCCGAGTCGCGGTTCGTCTGCGGAAAATTCTTTACGATGGCGTCCATGAACAATGGTCTCCTGGTCCGCACCGCGGACCCATCTGTCGGAATCGCCACTGGTCAATCCCATGCGGGAATTCATGCACCTTTGGCAGGCTCCGGGGCTTTCAGGGCAAGTTCACCCGTCCGGCACGGTTTCCCAATCAAACTTACACCAGGCCATTGCATTTTCATGGCCTTCGAACGACATACATATAGGAAGACGGCCATCGTATGTAAGTATCCTCACACGACACGGTGTGTTTTTTGTTTTGACGACAATAACGCCCCCACAGAGGCCGATCCGCAATGATTTTGGAGCGGAAATCCAGCATGGACGATATCTACAACAGCAAAATCCTCGAATTCGCCGGCAATATTCCGTTGACCGGTATGCTTGATGATGCCGATGCGAGTGCCCAGGCCCATTCCAAGCTCTGCGGCTCGAAGGTGCGGATCTGGCTGAAGATGGATGGCGACACCGTGACTGGTTTTGCTCATGACGTGAAGGCCTGCGCGCTCGGCCAGGCCTCGTCCTCGATCATGGCGCGCCACGTCGTGGGCGCCACGTCGGACGAACTGCGTCAGGCCCGCCAGGACATGCTCGCCATGTTGAAGGCGGACGGGGCGGGGCCTCATGGACGGTTCGAAGACATGCGCTACCTGTTGCCGGTGCGGGACTACAAGGCCCGCCATGCCTCGACGATGCTGACCTTCGATGCCGTCGTCGATGCGATCGGCCAGATCGAGGCGAAACGGGCGGAAATTGTCGAGGCGTAACTGACATGTGCGAGTTATGTGTTCGGCAGGCTGATGATGAGGACGACGGTGGCGCCGCCGGACCAGTAAAACCGCGCGAAAAGGCCGCACGCACGTCCCGCAACTATACCGGTCCGTTCCCCAAGACGCCCGACCGCCTGCTCGGCATGGGGCTGATCCGCCTCTACCAGCTGACGCTTTCCGGCTTTGTCGGCAATTCCTGCCGCCATATCCCGACCTGCTCGGAATATGGCTACGAGTCGATCGCCCGCCACGGCCTTTGGGCCGGCGGCTGGATGACGCTGTTTCGCGTCGGCCGCTGCGGCCCGGGCGGCACCAGCGGCCTCGACCAGGTGCCGGAGATGCTCGGTGACGGCTTCCGCTGGTGGACCCCTTGGCGTTATCTCGCCCTCGGACGCAAGAGAGGCTGACGGCCATGACGATGCCCGGCGAATACAGGCGTGCATCGGAGGACTTCGACGGTTATCTCGATGATGTGAGAGCCGATACGCTGATCGACAGCCGAAACGTGGTCTACACGATGACCCAAGGGGTCTTTCAGACGTTCCGCCGCCGCCTCGATGTCGCAGACGCGCTCCGGTTTGCCGATGTGCTGCCGCCTGTGCTGCGCGCGATCTTTGTCGCCGACTGGAATCCCGACGAGGCCAAACGGTCTTTCGTGGATCGTGTGGCGATGACGCGGGAGGTGCAGTCACTGCGCGGTGACCATAATTTTGCCCCCGACACCGTCATCCGAGACGTGGCGATGGCCGTTCGCAAACATGTCGACGCCGCCGCATTCGACAGAGTGCTGAGGACCTTGCCCGGTGGAGCGGAGGAGTTCTGGCAGCCATGAGCACCTTCATCGCCCTTCTGCACAGCATTGTGCTGACGCCCGACCGCCGCGTCATCATGCAGGATTTGCGCGCACTTGCCAAAGAACTCGGTTATCGCGAGCCGCGCACGCTGGTTTCCACAGGCAATCTTGTCTTCGAGGCCGACGAGATGCGGCCGCACGAAGTCGAGACCCAGCTGGAAGAGGGTTTTGAAGAAAAGTTCGGCAAACATGTCGATATCATCGTGCGCAGCGACTGCACCTGGATGGCGCTTTGCAGCACCAATCCCTTCAAGGACGGCAATGGCGACCAGGTCATCGTCCGGGTGATGCGTCTGCCGGTCGATCCCAAGAAGGTGGAGGCACTGAAACCGCTGATGACGGAGGGACAGCGCATCGCCGTCGTCGGCGGCGATCTCTGGATCGATTTCGCCGGCAAGCCAAGCCAATCCAAGCTGCTTTCGGCGCTGACGACCAAGCGGCTCGGCGTCGGTACGATGCGCAACTGGAACACCGTGCGCGGGCTGACTGAAATGATTATATAACCCCGCTTTTTCTTTACTCAGACAGCAAATCTGGCTATCAGGCGGCTGCGCATTCAGCTCCGCGGAGGCGCGTTCGTGTCAACCACCCGCATTCGTTGGCGGGACTGGACAAGGAGAATTTCGATGTCCCAAGCTATTTCCCTGACATTTCCCGATGGTTCCGTGCGCGGCTATGATGCCGGCGCAACCGGCCGGGATGTGGCCGAATCCATTTCCAAGTCGCTTGCCAAGAAGGCGGTCGCCGTTGCGATCGACGGTACCGTGCGCGACCTTTCCGATCCCGTGACGACCGGCAGGATCGAGATCATCACCCGCAATGACGACCGCGCGCTGGAACTCATCCGCCATGACGCGGCGCATGTCATGGCCGAAGCAGTGCAGGAGCTCTGGCCCGGCACCCAGGTGACGATCGGCCCGGTCATCGAAAACGGCTTCTATTACGACTTCGCCAAGAACGAGCCCTTCACACTCGACGATCTGCCGAAAATCGAAAAGAAGATGAAGGAGATCATCGCCCGCAACGCCGCCTTCACCAAGCAGGTCTGGTCGCGCGAGAAGGCGAAACAGGTCTTCGCCGACAAGGGCGAGCAGTACAAGGTCGAACTCGTCGATGCGATCCCGGAAGGGCAGGATCTCAAGATCTATTACCAGGGCGATTGGTTCGACTTGTGCCGCGGTCCGCACATGGCCTCGACCGGCCACATCGGCAGCGCCTTCAAGCTCTTGAAGGTGGCTGGCGCCTATTGGCGCGGCGACAGCAACAATCCGATGCTGAGCCGCATCTACGGCACGGCCTTCGCCGAGCAGTCGGAACTCGACAACTACCTGCATATGCTTGCCGAAGCCGAAAAGCGCGATCACCGCCGCCTCGGCCGCGAGATGGATCTCTTCCACTTCCAGGAAGAAGGTCCTGGTGTCGTCTTCTGGCACGGCAAGGGCTGGCGCGTATTCCAGACGCTGGTTGCCTATATGCGCCGCCGGCTTGCCGACGACTATCAGGAAGTCAATGCGCCGCAGGTGCTCGACAAGTCGCTGTGGGAAACCTCCGGTCACTGGGGCTGGTATCGCGACAACATGTTCAAGGTGACGGTTGCCGGCGACGACACCGATGACGACCGCGTCTTCGCGCTGAAGCCGATGAACTGCCCGGGCCATATCCAGATCTTCAAGCACGGGCTGAAATCCTACCGCGAGCTGCCGATCCGGCTGGCCGAATTCGGCAATGTCCACCGCTATGAGCCGTCGGGCGCGCTGCACGGGCTGATGCGCGTGCGCGGCTTCACGCAGGACGACGCGCATATCTTCTGCACCGACGAGCAGATGGCCGCCGAATGCCTGAAGATCAACGAGCTGATCCTTTCGGTCTACAAGGATTTCGGCTTCGACGAAGTCACCATCAAGCTCTCGACCCGGCCGGACAAGCGCGTCGGTTCGGACGAGCTCTGGGACCGCGCCGAAAGCGTGATGATGGGCGTGCTGGAGACGATCCAGCAGCAGTCCAACAATATCAAGACCGGCATCGTGCCGGGCGAGGGCGCCTTCTACGGTCCGAAGTTCGAATATACGCTGAAGGATGCGATCGGCCGCGAATGGCAGTGCGGGACGACGCAGGTCGACTTCAACCTGCCGGAACGCTTCGGCGCCTTCTATATCGACAGCAACTCGGAAAAGACGCAGCCGGTGATGATCCACCGCGCCATCTGCGGCTCGATGGAGCGTTTCCTCGGCATCCTGATCGAGAACTTCGCCGGCCATATGCCGCTCTGGGTATCGCCGCTGCAGGTGGTGGTCGCAACGATCACCTCGGAAGCCGACGCCTACGGGCTTGAGGTGGCCGAGGCGCTGCGCGAGGCCGGCCTCAACGTCGAGACCGACTTCCGCAACGAGAAGATCAACTACAAGATCCGCGAGCATTCGGTCACCAAGGTTCCTGTCATAATCGTCTGCGGCAGGAAGGAAGCCGAGGAGCGCACGGTCAATATCCGCCGCCTCGGCAGCCAGGACCAGGTTTCGATGGGGCTCGACGCCGCCGTCGAGAGCCTTACCCTCGAAGCGACACCGCCCGACATTCGTCGCAAGGCCGAAGCAAAAAAAGCCAAGGCGGCCTGAACAAATGGCCGGTATCCGACAGCGCCGAACCCGGCGCTGTCGGAAATCTGATATGTAACTGCAATATTGTCGCCACGAACGGGGAGCGGGTCATCCCGAGGCCGGAGTGCGCTTCAAAGAATTATCCTATGCCAATGATCGCGATCCACGCCTGAAGCGCTGGCTGATCCGCTCGATCGAAGGGCTTTCGGGCCGCGACCGCTATGTCAGGCTCTACGACATATGGCGCAGCGACATCATCGGCAAGAGCGACCGCGTGTTCGCCAGGACGCTCGGTCTTATCGACGTGTCGGTCGACGTCAAAGGCAGTTGGCCGCTCGAACCCGTTCCCGCCGAGCCCATCGTCATCGTCGCCAACCACCCCTTCGGCATCGGCGACGGCATCGCCGTGCTGGCGCTTGCCGAACAGCTCGGCCGTCCCTTCAAGGTGCTGATCCATAACGACCTTCTGAAGATGCCGGAGATGGCGCCCTATTCGCTGCCGATCTCCTTTGCGGCGACCAAGGCAGCGATGGCGATGAACATGAAGAGCCGGCATGAGGCGGTGCGGCTGCTCGGGGAAGGCACCACCATCATCGTCTTTCCCGCAGGCGGCGTTGCAACCGCCAAGAGGGGCTTCGGCCGCGCCGAGGATCTACCGTGGAAGATGTTTCCGGCAAAACTCATCCAGGCGACGCATGCCAGCGTGCTGCCGATCTATTTCGAAGGCCAGAACGGGCGGCTGTTTCATCTGGCAAGCCGGGTGTCGATGACGCTGCGCCTGTCGCTGCTGATCGGAGAGTTCCGCCGGCTGTCCGGCAGCACGATCACGGCGCATGTCGGCGAGGTGCTGACCTGGCAGGCGCTGAGCAGCGGCGGCGACCGCAAGGGTCTGCTTGCCCGTCTCTATGAGGCCGTGTTCTCGATGGCGCCGCCGAAGCGCGCCTTCCAAAGGTATCGGTTGAGCCGAAACCGCGCGCGGTAAAAGTCAATCGAGGCTGGTGTCGTCGCCGCCCTGCGGCACGAGTTGTTCATAGGAGGGCAGCGGCTCCACCGGAGCCGGCTGGACGCCTGGCGGTGGTGGCGTGCCGACCGGTACTTGCTGCACCGTGCGGGCCGCGCTGACCGGCGGCTGCGGCTGCTGGTCCTTCATCAGAACCTCGACATCGGTGTTCCTGCCGGCGACGACTGTGAAATCGCGTTGGTAGATCTTGTCCTTGTTGCGGGCGACGGCGGAATATCCGCCTTCGGCGAGAACCATGGTCGGGAAGGCGCTGACACTTTCGCCGACGCTGTCGCCGGCCGCCGTCAGGATCGACCATGCCGTATCGGCGATCGCCTCGCCACCGGCATCAGAGACCAGCTTGAAGGTGATCTGCGCGGCGCGATGCTGGATCGTCGCCTCTGTCAGCTTGCCGGCCTCGACTTGGATGTCGGCGCGGATCACGGCGTTGACGCTGCCATATTCGGAAACGATGTGATAGGTGCCGGCATTGAGACGGACGACGGTATTCGGCGAGACATCGGCCACGACGAGGCCGCGCTCGCCGTCGTCGCGCACTTCCGAGGAATAGATCGAGAAGCTCAACTGGTCGGGGCGAATGCGGGCGTCGGCGCCGGAGACGGCATTGAGCAGCAGGCCGCCGGCATCGAGCACCATCACCTGCTTGTCGACCTCGCCTTCAGCGGGCACGGTCAATTTCTTGGTGACCCCGGCGCGGCCGAAGGAGACGTTGACAAAATAATCGCCGGGGGCGAGCTGGAAGGCGGCAGGCCCGCCCTTGGCGCTGGCGATCAGCGGCAGCTTGCCATCGGTTCCGGCGATCGGGCTGAAGACGTACCAAGAAAGACCCTCCTCAACCGGCGTGCCGTCAGCTGTCAGCTTGGCTTCCATTGGGACGTCGCGGAGCTTGACCCCTTGGGGCACCGTGCCGGGCGCAATAAAGGCATCGAGCTTCGGCATCTTCGGTGTCGATTCAAGCTGTTTGAATTCCTTGAAGGCATCCTGAGCGCCGGCGCCGAGGGGCATCAATACCATCAGGGCAATGGCAAGGCCGATGCGTGCAAAAGGCAAAATGCCAAACATCTGTTTCGTGAACCGATTGACTTCTGAAATCGCAAAGGTCACTTCAAGACCAACGCGATGGCAAATTCAAGACCCACCCTTTGCAGCAGCATAAAAATGAGAGCTTCTCCCGTATGAAATCCGATATCAAGCTGATCGACTACCTCGCCGTGCGCCGCTCCATCCCCGCTTTCCAAATGTGCGAACCAGGCCCCGAGAAGGCCGAGATCGAGGAGATCCTGCGTCTTGCCTCGCGTGTTCCCGATCACGGCAAGATCGCGCCCTGGCGCTTCATCGTCTATCGCGGAGAGCAGCGCGTGCGTATCGGCGAGGAACTTCTGACGCTGGCACTTCAGACAAAGCCCGACCTTTCCGAAGAGATGATCCAGGTTGAGCGCAGCCGTTTCACCCGTGCGCCCGTGGTCGTCGCCGTCGTCAGCAAGGCGGGGCCGCATATAAAGATCCCGGAATGGGAGCAGCTGATGTCGGCAGGCGCGCTTTGCTTCAACGTCATCCTCGCCGCCAATGCCAATGGGTATGTCGCCAACTGGCTGACGGAGTGGTTCGCCTATGACGAGCGCGCCTATCCGCTGCTCGGCGTCGGGCCTGATGAAAAGGTGGCGGGCTTCATCCATATCGGCTCGACCACATTTCCGGCAATCGAACGGCCGCGGCCAGAGCTTGCCGATACCGTGACCTGGGTCGGCGGAGACGACTGATGTTCTACACCACCGACAGCAACCGGCACGGGCTCGCGCATGATCCGTTCAAGGCGATAGTGTCGCCGCGCCCGATCGGCTGGATCGGCAGCAAGGGCAGGGATGGCTCGATCAATCTGGCGCCGTATTCCTTCTTCAATGCCGTTGCCGACCGGCCGAAGCTGGTGATGTTTTCTTCGGCCGGGCGCAAACACAGCCAGCGTAATGCGGCCGAGACCGGCGTCTTCACCTGCAATTTCGTCAGCCGCGATCTCGCCGAGAAGATGAACCTCTCCTCGGCGGTGCTGCCCTATGGCCACAGCGAATTCGACTTCGCCGGCCTGACGCCGAAGCCGGCCGAACTAATCGACGCGCCCTATGTCGGCGAGGCTTTCGCGGTGCTCGAATGCAAGGTTACCGAGATCATCGAGCCGAAGACGCTTTCGGGCGAACCGTCCGAAAATGTCCTTGTCTTCGGCGAAGTGGTCGGCATCCGCATCGACGAAGCAATTGTCAGGGACGGCCGCCTCGACATGTCGATCGCGCGACCTGTCGCCCGTATGGGCTACATGGATTACAGCGAAGGCAGCGATGTTTTCGAGATGATCCGGCCGAAGCCGCAGCAACGCTGAGCCGAACGGCAATGTGCCCAAAGACTTAAGAAACATGGTGAACCAATCTTAAACCTTTTGCCACTACGGTCGCAGCATTGAATGGAGCGCGAGGGAATCGCGTTCAACTGCTGGGGCGTCGCGTGATCGTAGAAGCTTTCCTTCGTTGGATCGAAACGGCCAAGACCGGTGACCGGGCCCGGGCCGCAAATGCCCTCGGGCGCGCCTATCTGCAGTCCGAAATGTCCGCGGATGAGCGTGCGGCGGCCGAAATGGCGATGGCCTTTCTTCTCGACGATCCGTCGCCGCGCGTGCGGCTTGCGCTGGCCGAGGCAATCGCCTGGTCGCCCGATGCACCGCGCCACCTGATTCTTTCGCTTGCCGAAGACCAGCCCGAGGTCGCCTGCCATGCGGTGACCTGTTCGCCGCTTTTGAGCGACGCCGATCTCGTCGACCTTGCCGCGCGCGGCAACGGCGCCACCCGCATGCTGATCGCGGCCAGGGCGCACGTGACGCGCCCGGTTTCCGCTGCGCTTGCGGAGGTCGGCGACGAGGAAGAACTGCTCTGCCTGCTCGAGAATGACGGCGCGGTGATCTCCAGCCTGTCGTTGAAACGCATCGCCGAACGGCTCGGCGACTGCTGTGATATTCGCAACCTGCTTCTCGACCGCAGCGATCTTCCCGCCGATGCGCGCCAATTGCTGACCCAGCATGTCAGCAACGCGCTGGTCGGCCTGCCGCTGGCACAGGCGGCGATCGGCCTGCAGCGGCTTCAGCGGATCAGCCGCGAGGCAACCGAGGCCGCCATCGTTTCGATCGCAGGCGACATTGCGCCGCGCGAAATACCCGATCTCGTCCAGCATCTGCGCCTCAGCGGCCGGCTGACGCCGTCCTTCCTGATGCATGCGCTCTGCGCCGGCAAGGTCGACTTTTTCGCCGGCGCAATCGTCGATCTGACCGCGTGCAGCGAGCGCCGAGTGCGTTCGATCCTGGCAACCGGGCGTATGCATGCCGTGCGTGCGCTTTATGAGTCTGCCGGTCTGCCGAGGGATATCAGCGTGATCTTCGTCGAGGCGACAATGCTGTGGCGGGACGCCGCCAGAAAAGCGCCGGGCAGCGTGCTCGGCACTATCTGCGGCCGTCTTCTCGAAAAATTCCGCCATCACGACGCGCATGGCGCGATCGGCGAGTTGCTCGACATAGTGGAAAAGCTGCACGTTAACGAGCAGCGACAATCGGCCCGCGTCTACGCGGCGCTTGCGGCGGCTTAATCGGCCAGCCGCTTCACCACCCAGGAATAGCTGGCGGAGACGAAGTGTACGGGTTTGGTCAGTGTGTCCTTGACGTTTCTGCCAGAGGGCAGGTGGGCGCGGACCTGCCCGGCGATGCGCTCAGCAAAACCGGCAATCCTTTCTGCGGGTTGGGGCGCTGCGACAGCGACCTCGGGCGCGGCGGCTGGCAGGGGCGCCGGTTTCGGCGCCTCGCACACCGCGATCACCGAGGGATAGTTGACATTCACATAGGTCTTCAGCCGTCGTTCGGCTTCGGCATCGCAGGCGGCAACGGTTTCCCAGCGTTTATCGACCGTCGCGACATAATTGCACTGGCTGATGGAATCGTCGCAGCCGAGAATGGTCATCGCGATCAGCACCGCTTGCATATTCTGCTTCCTTGATTATTGAGCACGTCATCGTCTTAGAGGGCGCAATTCCAACCGAATGAAGGCAATGACATTAACTCTCCGTCATATCGGGGAAAATTTCGCCCCACGCCGGCAGAGGAGCCAGCATGTCTGTCACCATTACCCTTGAACCGCCCCGCCAGGAGGGCGTCATCCGGCTTCTCGATCTCTCCGATGCCTATGCACAATCGCTCTATCCGGCTGAAAGCAACCATCTGGTCGACCTTTCCGTGCTGGAGAAGCCTTCGGTGAGCTTCCTCGTCGCGCGCAATGGCGATGCGATCGTCGGCTGCTGCGCGCTGGTCGAGGCCGGCGACGGCACGGCTGAGATCAAGCGCATGTTCGTCGATCCCGAGGCGAGGAGGCTGAGGATCGCCAGCGGCCTGATGAATAAGCTCGAAGCAATTGCAGGAGAAAAGCGGCTGACGGCGATCCGGCTCGAAACCGGCATCTACCAGCCCGAGGCGATCGCTCTCTACCGCAAATACGGATATCGGGAAATCGAGCCCTTCGGCAGCTATCTGCCGGACCCGCTCAGCCTGTTCATGGAAAAGGGGCTTGGGTAGCCGGTCTGCGACGCTATGTTCAGCCTTCGGCGACGCGCGGCATGGTTTTCGGCGAACCGGGGACCGGCGGCGGGGCCTGTTCGTCGATGATGATCTGCGGTCCCGTTTCGCTCTTGTCGGCGCTGCGGGCCTCGTGGATCCATTCGCGCCAAATGGCGACGATCAGCGCCATCAGCACCGGGCCGATGAACAGGCCGAGGAAACCCATCGTCTTGACGCCGCCGACGAGGCCGAAGAAGGTCGGTAGGAAGGGCAGTTTGATCGGGCCGCCGACGAGCTTCGGCCGCAGCGTCTTGTCGACGATGAAGAGTTCGACAGTCCCCCAGACGAAGAGACTGATGCCGGCGACATGCGAGCCGCTCGCCAGCAGATAGATGGAGACCAGCGTGAAGGAGAGCGGCGCACCGCCCGGTATCAGCGCCATCACGCCCGTCAGCACGCCGAGCGTCACCGGCGAGGGCACGCCGGCAATCCAGTAGGCAAGGCCGAGCACGATGCCTTCGCCGATCGCGATCAGCGTCATGCCCATGACTGTGGAGCTGATCGTCGCCGGCACGACGCGGGAAATACGTTCCCAGCGGTTGGGCAGGATGCGCTCGCCCAGCATGTCGATCTGCTTGGAGAAGGAGAAACCGTCGCGATAGACGAAGAAAAGCGCGATCAGCATGAAGAGCAGCGTCAGCAGCAGGTGGAAAGCGCCGCCGCCGGCCGCAAGCACGGCACGGTATATGTTGCCGATATTGGCGCCGCTGACCGCCTGGATAACTTCGCCCAGGGCGCCGGGACTGCCGATATATTTTGTCCAGACTTCATCGAGATAGGCGCCGGCCCAAGGCAAGGCGACGATCCAGTCGGGTGTCGGGGCGCCGGCGCGGTTGGCGTGGATTGCCCAGGCGACCCAGGTGCGCACTTCGCCCGTCGTATAGGTCACCGCAAGCCCGATCGGGATGACCAGGAAGGTGATGATCAGGATGATGGCGATGGTCGCGGCGATCGTCGTATTGCCGCCGACGCGGGCAAGAAGCTTGCGGTAGAGCGGCCAGCTGGCAAAGCCGATGACGAGGGCTGCGAGCACCGGCACGAGGAAGCCGTAGAAGAAATAAACGCCGGCAGCGACGACCAGGACCAGCAGCCAGCGCGCCGCCGAAATGGAGGGAATAAGCGGCATGCGCGTCTGCGCCGACGATCCGAGCCATCGCGGTTCATGATTGCTTTTCTGACGGTCGAACACACCCACGCGCGCCTCTTCTTATTCTTGTACTCTGGTTATGAGCCATGATCCCGGCGGTTTCAAGGTCCGTAGCGGGAAAGCGTATACAAAGCGTCGCTATTCGCCCCCAGATCCGAACGCCTTACTGCTGCGGACGGCTGAGAACCTTGAAGGCGTAGAATTGCGTCTTCTGACTGGGCGAGAAATTATTGTCGGAGCCGAGAATGAGGACCTCGGCGCCGTCCTTTGCCTTGCCGAGCGACATCGCCTCGATATTGTCGGGAACGAGGCCGATCGCCCTCAAATCGAGGACCTGGCTCTTGCGGACGGGGACGACCCGCTGGTCGTTTTTCGCCAGCGAAGCGATAGCGGATACATCGGTGGCCTCAGTCAGATCCATCATCATGATCTTGATGTTGTTGCCGAATCCCTGGGCATAGCTGCGTTCGACGGCGAGCAGGCGGTGATCGTCGAGGGCAAGAAACTCGGACATGCCGTTGTCATTGCCGCCGTCGGGTTTGGTGGCGGCCTGCGGGATCGGCGAGACGGGGTAGGCGTACTCGGCCTTCGGCTCGCCGGTGGTGCCGTCATAACGGACGATGCGCGATAGGCTGCCTGACGTCAGTGAGGGGTTCGGGCCATCCTGGTAAAGGGCGGCTTCGACACCGACGAAAACATCGCCGGAGGGCGCGATGGCGAGATCCTCGAAGGCGAGATTGTCACGAATACCGGTCGACTTGTCCGCGGTCGGCGCAAAGCCCTCCGGCAGCTTGAATTCGCGAATGAAGGATCCGTCCGGCGAAGCGACGCGGACGAAGGGCGGAAGCAACGCCTTGCCGTCGCCTTCGCTGCCCCAATAGATGCCGTCCTTGCCGAGGCGGATCGATTCCGGATCGACGGTCCTGGCGGTGAAGGGCTCGCCGTTCTTGTCCTTCAAGGTCACCTGCTTGACGACCGAAACGCCCTTGAGGCCCGACGCGTCGAGATCGACGTCAAGTTCATAGAAGCGGGCCGGGCCTCTTTCCGAGCGGTCGTCGCTGATGGCGATATAGTGGCCGGTGGCGGCATCGAAATCGAGGCCGGAAATGCCGCCGAATTCGACGCCGTTTTCCATATGGCCGGTCGGGATGACGAATTCACCGAGATAGGAGAGCGAAATGCCGGCGGCGCAACCGCCGAAGGGGCAGGCGGTCTCGAAGGTGGCGCCGATATCGGTGGCGCTGAGGGTGACGGTGCTGGACAGGAGAACGAAAGCGGCAGCCGCGAGAAAACGCTTGGTCATGACAAATATCCGGCAAGGGTTGAAAACGGTTCGACCGGCGCAAATGCTCCCTGGGGGAGGCACGCCGACCGCTTCATGCGCCGGTTGTTTGACGGAGTTGTTACGGTTCTTCGTCAGTTCCGTGAAATCGTCGATGCTAAAATGCGTGGCGACGCTTTAAATATCGAGGTTTTCGGCGAAGGCTGCACGATCCTGGATGAAGCGGAAGCGGGCTTCCGGTTTGGTGCCCATCAGATCGTCGACGGCGCTGCGGGTGCCTTCGAAATCCACCTCGTCGATCAGCACCTTGAGCAGGGTGCGCTTGGACGGATCCATGGTGGTTTCCTTGAGCTGGGCGGGCATCATTTCGCCGAGGCCTTTGAAGCGGCTGATCTCGACCTTGGCCTTGCCCTTGAACTCCGTCTGCATCAGCTCGGCGCGATGATTGTCGTCGCGGGCATAGGCGGATTTCGAGCCTTGGGTGATCTTGTAAAGCGGCGGCACGGCGAGGAAGAGATGGCCGCCACGCACCAGCTCCGGCATCTCCTGATAGAAGAAGGTGATGAGCAGCGAGGCGATGTGGGCGCCGTCGACGTCGGCATCGGTCATGACGATGATACGTTCGTAGCGCAGGTCTTCATCGCGGTATTTCGAGCGCGTGCCGCAGCCGAGCGCCTGGATGAGATCGGCGAGCTGCTGGTTGGCGCCGAGTTTTTCGCGTCCGGCGCTGGCGACGTTGAGGATCTTGCCGCGCAGCGGCAGAATTGCCTGATTGGCGCGGTTGCGCGCCTGCTTGGCCGAACCACCAGCCGAATCACCCTCGACGATGAAGAGTTCAGCACCCTCGGCGGTGTTCTGCGAGCAATCGGCGAGCTTGCCGGGCAGGCGCAATTTGCGCACCGCGCTTTTGCGGTTGACTTCCTTTTCCTTACGGCGGCGCAGGCGTTCCTCGGCGCGCTCGATCACCCAGTCGAGCAGCTTGGCCGACTCGTTCGGATTGTCTGCAAGGTAATGGTCGAAAGGATCGCGCAGCGCGTTCTCGACGATGCGCTGGGCCTCGACTGTCGCAAGCTTGTCCTTGGTCTGGCCGACGAATTCCGGCTCGCGGATGAAGACCGACAGCATGCCGACAGCGGAAATCATCACGTCGTCGGTGGTGATCTGCGCGGCACGCTTGTTCTGCGTCAGCTCGGCATAGGCCTTCAGGCCCTTGGTCAGCGCGATGCGAAGGCCGGCCTCATGCGTGCCGCCTTCGGGCGTCGGGATGGTGTTGCAATAGGAATGCACCTGCGGATCGCCGCCATACCAGGTGATCGCCCATTCCATCGAGCCGTGGCCGCTGGTCTTCTCGGTCTTGCCGGCAAAGATCTCGCGGGTGACGGTAAACTCCCTGCCCATCGTCGCCTGGAGATAGTCCTTCAGGCCGCCGGGGAAGTGGAAAACGGCCTTGTCAGGGACCTCGGAACCTTCGGGCAGCACGCCCGCCTCGCAGCTCCAGCGGATTTCGACGCCGCCGAAGAGATAGGCCTTCGAGCGCGCCATGCGGAAGACGCGGGCGGCATCGAACTTCATGTGATCCCCAAAGATCTGGGGGTCGGGATGGAAGCGCACGCGGGTGCCGCGGCGATTGTGGACGTCGCCCAACTCTTCGAGCCCGCCCTGCGGCAGGCCGCGGGAGAAGCGCTGGCGGTAGAGCTTGCGGTTTCGCGCTACCTCGACCTCGAGGTCGTCGGAGAGCGCGTTGACGACCGAAACACCGACGCCGTGCAGGCCGCCGGAGGTCTCGTAGGCCTTGCCGTCGAATTTACCGCCGGCATGCAGCTTGGTCATGATGACTTCGAGCGTCGACTTGCCCGGCACCTGCGGATGGTTCTCGACCGGGATGCCGCGGCCATTGTCGGAGACGGTGAGATAACCCTCGAGGTCGAGATAGACCTCGATGAAATTAGCATGCCCGGCGACCGCCTCGTCCATCGCATTGTCGATGACCTCGGCAAAGAGGTGGTGCAGCGCCTTTTCGTCGGTTCCGCCGATATACATGCCTGGGCGCATGCGCACCGGCTCGAGGCCTTCGAGGACGCGGATCGACGAAGCGCCGTAATCATCGGAGTTCGAGGCGGCGGGCGCCGGGCGTGCGGAGGCTCCGGCAGCAGGAGGTGCTGCCGCTGCGGCGGGCGCAGCCGTCACCGGCGGCCGTTCGGAGGGCACCGCAGGCTTCTGCGCCTCCTCGCGTTTTTCAGAGAGGGGCATTCCGGAAAAGAGGTCGTTGCTATCGTCCATGGAGCCGTTCAGATCTTCATCCTGTCTTGGGTCTGGCTTGGGCGGGCATCCGCCGCCGACCCAAAATCACCGCATTTCATGCCACGTTTGCGAATCAGGCAGATTTTGCCAGAAAGCACCTCTATACGCGACACCGCCGGATTTGGCGCGCTTTTCCCAAATGATTTGCGTTGCCGGGCGCAGAATGGCAAGCGGCGGCAGGCTTCAGGAACCATCCGAATGCGAATGTCCACAAGTCATTGCACCATCATCACCGCAATTGCGGCGTTTTTCTTATCCGCAGCCATCCTGTCCGCTGTTGGCCCGGCAGAGGCGGCCGACGCTTTGCCGCCTTTCAAGGACGATCTGTTTTCCAAGCAGTCCGTGTTGGAGACAGGCGACGGCGGCGCCTTCGAGGTCATCGACTATGACGAGATGCGCGATATCAACGGCCGCGATCAGATCCCGCAAAAGCGGGTGCAGCAGAAATATGTGGCACTCGGCATCCGCAAGGCGCAAGCGGACGAGACGCTGTCCCTCGACGGCATTAAGCTCGATGTCACCAGGGTGGGACCGGCTGGCAGCGCCGCCTTCACGGTGATTTTCATCCATGGCCGCGACGGCGACCGCCGGCTCGGCGCCAACGACTATAGCTTCGGTGGCAATTTCAACCGCCTCAAGAACCTCGTCGCCGGCAATGGCGGCGTCTATTATTCGCCGACGGTCAAAAGCTTCGACAGCAGCGGCGTTGCGGCGATCGCCGGCCTCATCCGCTATGCCAGCGCGCAATCGCCCGGCCGGCCGATCATCCTTTCCTGCGCCTCGATGGGCAGCCAGGTTTGCTGGGGCATTGCGCGCGACAGCGACAGTGTCAAGCGGCTGAAGGGCATGCTGATCATGAGCGGGGTCTCCGATCCGGATTTCATCAAGAGCGCCTTCTACAAGGCAAAGCTGCCGCTGTGGTTTGCCCATGGCAGCCGCGACCCGGTCTATGCCGCCTCCGACCAGCAGGCGCTGTTCGAAAGCCTGCACAAGGCAAAATATCCGGCGCGTTTCACGCTGTTTCAGACCGGCAATCACGGGACACCGATCCGGATGATCGACTGGCGCAGGGTGGTGAACTGGATTCTTGCCGGCTAGCGCATCGGTTGGAAAATCGGAGACTATTTTTTGAAAGCACGATGCATGAATAAAAATGCTACCCTTGCGTGTCTCAAAAGACGCGCGGCGCTGTAGCGGACGATATTCGGCAGAAATATGCGCGGGATCGCAGAGATTCCCCTTACGTCAAGGGCATGATGCTTTTCTTTGCTGCAAGCTTTTGATATTGCCCAAGGCATAAGCAGATTGTGGAAGGCCGGCATGACCCCTGACGTGCGCCCGCTTGTGGCGGGAAATTGGAAAATGAATGGCATGCGTGCCTCCCTGGATCAGATCAAGATGATCGCCGAGGGTGTTCGCCCGCCGCTCTCCGACAAGGTGGAAGCGCTGATCTGCCCGCCGGCGACGCTGCTCTATGTGGCGACGGCGCTGTGCACCGACAGCCCGCTGGCGATCGGCGCTCAGGACTGCCATCAGAACCCATCCGGTGCGCATACCGGCGACATCTCGGCCGAGATGATTGCCGATTGTTTCGGCACCTATGTCATCGTCGGCCATTCCGAGCGGCGCACCGACCATGCCGAAACGGATCATCTGGTGCGCGCCAAGGCGGAGGCCGCCTTCGTCGCAGGGCTGACGGCGATCATCTGCATCGGCGAGACCGCGGATGAGCGCCGGACAGGCCAGGCACTCGACGTCATCAAGCGCCAGCTTTCAGCCTCGGTTCCGGACGGCGCCACCGCTAAGAGCACAGTCATCGCCTACGAGCCGATCTGGGCGATCGGCACCGGCGTGACGCCGACATCAGCTGATGTCGAAAAGGCGCATGCCTTCATGCGCGCAGAGCTTGCGGCCCGCTTCGGTGATGAAGGCCGCAAGATGCGTCTTCTCTACGGCGGCTCCGTCAAGCCGGCCAATGCCCATGAACTGATGGGCGTTGCCAATGTCGACGGCGCGCTGATCGGCGGAGCGAGCTTGAAAGCGGCCGACTTCCTTGCCATCTACCGGGCCTATGAGGCGCTGCTCGCCTGAGACATTTTTTATTCCTGGGTTTATTCCCGGGTTTATTCCGGGCCGAAGGGCTTGGAATAGATGAAAGCCTCATGTAAAGAGCCGCCAGAATTCTTAACTTTGTCCGTCTCCAGGCGGGCAGGACTGGACCCATGCAGACCGTATTGATTGTCATCCATCTCATGATCGTGCTCGCCCTTGTCGGCGTCGTGCTCATCCAGCGCTCGGAAGGCGGCGGCCTCGGCATCGGCGGCGGTTCCGGCTTCATGTCGGCCCGCGGTACGGCCAATGCGCTGACGCGCACGACCGCGATCCTTGCGACCCTGTTTTTCCTGACCTCGCTCGGTCTCGGCATCCTGACGCGTTACGAGGGCCGTCCGAGCGACATTCTCGACCGCATTCCGGCAACAGGCGGCCAGGGCAACGGTATTCTCGATTCGCTCGGCGGCGCGCAGGCTCCGGCAGCCCCGCCGGCCGGCAACGGCGTTCCGAGCAGCGGCGCGGCAGCACCCGCACCGCAGGCTCCCGCCGCTCAAGCTCCGGCAACTGGCACTCCGGCGCCTCAGGCCCCGGCGGCCACCGCGCCTTCAACCACTGCTCCGGCAACGACTGCCCCGGCAACGCCCGCAGCTCCGGCCGCGCCGGCACCGGCTCAGCCCTCCGGCGTCCCGACGGGACAGTAAACCGGTCTTCGACATAAACCGCCGGCAGGCCCTCGGGTCTGCCGGTTTTCTTTTGTTCAGATTCCTGCGCCACGCATCGAAAGTTCTGGAAAAGAATTTTTGGGCTGGTGGAATCGTTTTTGAAAAGGTATCCGGTGACTCCCATGGCGCGATACGTATTCATCACTGGCGGCGTGGTTTCCTCTCTCGGAAAAGGAATTGCGGCCGCGGCTCTCGGAGCGTTGCTGCAGGCCCGTGGATATCGGGTCCGGCTTCGCAAGCTCGACCCCTATCTGAACGTGGACCCGGGCACGATGAGCCCGACCCAGCACGGCGAGGTCTTCGTCACCGACGACGGCGCGGAAACCGATCTCGATCTCGGTCACTACGAACGCTTCACGGGGCGTTCGGCGACCAAGACCGACAACATCACCACCGGCCGCATCTACAAGAACATCATCGACAAGGAACGGCGCGGCGACTATCTCGGCGCGACGGTGCAGGTCATTCCGCACGTGACCAACGAGATCAAGGATTTCGTCATCGAAGGCAATGACGACTACGACTTCGTCATCTGCGAGATCGGCGGCACCGTCGGCGACATCGAGGCGATGCCGTTCATGGAGGCGATCCGCCAGCTCGGAAACGACCTGCCGCGCGGCACCGCCGTCTACGTTCACCTGACGCTGATGCCTTATATTCCGGCGGCCGGCGAGCTCAAGACCAAGCCGACACAGCATTCGGTGAAGGAACTGCAGGCACTCGGCATTCATCCCGATATCTTGCTGGTGCGGGCGGACCGCGAAATTCCGGAAGCCGAACGCCGCAAGCTTTCGTTGTTCTGCAACGTTCGCCCGTCCGCCGTCATCCAGGCGCTCGACGTCGCCAACATCTATGACGTGCCGATCGCCTACCACAAGGAAGGCCTCGACGACGAAGTGCTCGCGGCCTTCGGTATCGAGCCGGCGCCGAAGCCGCGGCTCGACCCGTGGGAAGAGGTCTGCAACCGCATCCGCACGCCGGAGGGCGAGGTGACGATCGCGATCGTCGGCAAATATACCGGCCTCAAGGATGCCTATAAGTCGCTGATCGAGGCGCTGCATCACGGCGGTATCGCCAATCGCGTCAAGGTCAATCTTGAATGGATCGAGTCCGAGGTCTTCGAAAAGGAAGATCCGGCGCCCTATCTCGAAAAGGTGCACGGCATCCTCGTGCCAGGCGGCTTTGGCGAACGCGGTTCGGAAGGCAAGATCCACGCTGCCCGCTTTGCCCGCGAGCGCAAGGTGCCGTATTTCGGCATCTGCTTCGGCATGCAGATGGCGGTCATCGAGGCGGCGCGCAATCTCGCCGACGTGTCCGGTGCCTCCTCGACCGAATTCGGCCCGACGAAAGAGCCGGTGGTCGGCCTGATGACCGAATGGGTCAAGGGCAACGAGTTGCAGAAGCGTACGGCAGCCGGGGATCTCGGTGGCACGATGCGCCTCGGCGCCTACAAGGCGGCGCTGAAGAAGGGCACGAAGATCTCGGATATCTACGGTTCCACCGATATTTCCGAGCGTCACCGCCACCGCTACGAGGTCAATGTCGACTACAAGGACCGGCTCGAAAACTGCGGCCTCGTCTTCTCCGGCATGTCGCCGGACGGCGTGCTGCCGGAGACGATCGAATATCCCGATCATCCCTGGTTCATCGGCGTGCAGTATCACCCGGAACTGAAGAGCCGGCCGCTCGACCCGCATCCGCTGTTTGCCAGCTTCATCGAAGCAGCGACGGAACAGAGCCGTCTCGTCTGACGACTGACAGCACCAGATCGCGTTGTTTCAGGCGCGATCTGGATAACATCCATGTCTGCGCTAACTTGCCGGCATGGCCCCTTCACGCAGCACGACCGTCTCACGCTTCATCGCAGCGCCGCGCGAGCGCATCTACCGCGCCTTCCTCGATGCAGATGCGGTCGCCACCTGGCTTCCGCCCGGTACCATGAAGGGCATCGTCCATGCCTTCGATGGCAGGGAAGGCGGTGCCTTCAGCATGTCGCTCGTCTATCCCGACGAAGAGGCATCGCAACCGGGCAAGACCTCCGACAAGACAGACAGGTTCGAAGGCCGCTTTGCCGAGCTCGTGCCGGATGAACGCATCGTCTGGGCAACGGTCTTCGATTCCGGGGACGAGGGTTTTTCCGGCGAGATGACCGTCAGTACGATGTTATCGCCTGCGGATGGAGGCACCGATGTGACGATGGTCAGTGACAATATTCCGTCCGGGATCCGCCTCGAAGACAATGAGGAAGGGTGCCGCTCGACACTCGACAAGCTGGCCGCTTTTGTCGGCGGCTGAGGATCGGCGGCAGGGTATACTGCCGCCGAATTCAACTTTCACGCAGCCGCCGGCAGCGGCCCGATATAGACCGAGCGCGGCCGGATCAGCCGGCCGTCGAGCGCCTGTTCGCGCGCATGGGCCAGCCAACCGACGGTGCGGCCGATCGCGAAGACGCCGGTGAAGGCCTCGCGGGGAAAACCGAGCGCTTCGAGCAGCAGCGCGGTATAAAATTCGACATTGACGTCGAGCGGCCGGTTCGGCTTGCGTGCCTTCAGGATCGCCAATGCAGCGACCTCCACGGCTTCCGCCAGAGCGCCGCGGGCGCTGTTCACCTGTCCGGTTGATATCAGCGGCTTCAGCGCTCCCTTCAGTGCATCGGCGCGCGGATCGCGGACGCGATAGATGCGGTGGCCGAAGCCCATCAGCCTTTCGCCGCGGTCAAGCGCTTCGCCGAGCCACGAGTAAGCATTCTCCGCCGTTCCGATCGCATCCAGCATGTCGAGCACAGGACCGGGCGCGCCGCCATGCAGCGGCCCTTTCAGCGCGCTCAGTGCCGCGAGTACGGAAGAGGTGAGGCCGGCCTGCGTCGAGGCAATGACGCGTGATGCGAAGGTCGAGGCATTGAGGCCATGGTCCGAAATCGTCACGAGATAGGTGTCGAGTGCCGCTGTCTGCTCCCTGGTCGGCAATTTTCCAGTCAGCATACGCAGGATATCGGCCGCCTGCCGCAGCGAGGCGTTGGGCGCGATCGGTCTTTTGCCGCTTTGCATGCGAAGGATCGCCGGCAGGAAAACTGCGGGCGCAGCGAGAAGGCTGAGAGCGGTATCGAAATCCTCGCCGTCGGGTAGGCGGGCGATCAGCGCCCGCATCGCATCGACCGGAGGCAAAGCGAGCAGGGCGGCATCGGCGGCCCTGATATGGCCGAAAATCCTCGTTCGCGCCTGCGCCAACCAGTCGCGCAATTCCGCTTCGTCGAAGCTTTTTTCCATCAGCCCATCGAGCAATAGGGCGGCGACGCCTTCATAGGTGCCCTCTGCAACCAGGTGATCCAGCGATACGCCGCGGATGATCAGACGTCCCGCTTCGCCATCGACATCCGAAAGCTGCGTTTCGGCAGCAATGACATCTTCCAAGCCGTTTTTCATGTTGTTTCTCCTTTACGACAAAGATGATCCGACCTAGTTTCATTGACGTCAATCTTGATGCAATTGATCAATGTGAGGTTCCGATGTCGTGGCTGACTGCCGAGGAGGCGCTGCGGGCGCTGAAGACCAAGCCGCAGACGCTCTACGCCAATGTCAGCCGCGGACGCATCCGCGCCAAGCCCGATCCCGCCGACCCGCGCCGCAGCCTCTACCAGGCCGCTGACGTCCAGCGGCTTGCCGAGCGCCATGCCGGCCGCCGCAAGACCGAAACGGTCGCCGCCGAGGCGATCCGCTGGGGCGATCCGGTTCTTCCGTCGGCAGTCTCCACCATCATCGGCGGACGGCTTTTCTATCGCGGAAAGGATGCTGCCGGTTTTGCTGAAGTCGCGACGCTGGAGCAGACGGCGGCACTGCTCTGGAACGGCGCGGAGCCACTCTCTTGCAGCAGCGGGACCGGACATGCCTCTCCGTCGCTTCAGGCGGCATTCCTGGCGCTGGCAGGGCCGGTGACATCGGATCTGCCGTCGCTCGGCCGCTCGCAGGCAGCACTTCGGCGTGAAGCAAGCGGGGTTCTCTACACAGTCGCCGATGCGCTGGCGCCTGGGCCTTCCGACCGGCCGCTGCATCTCAGGCTTGCGGCAAGCTGGCAGCGGCCGGAGGCTGCCGATTGCCTGCGCCGTGCGCTGGTGCTGCTTGCCGATCACGAACTCAACGCCTCGACCTTTGCAGCGCGGGTCACGGCATCGGCGGGTGCAGCCCTTTCGGCCGCCGTGCTGTCCGGTCTGGCGACGCTGACAGGGCCGTTGCATGGTGCCGCCTGGCAAGGCGTCGACGCCTTGATCGAGACCGCTTCTGCGCTTGGGGCGGAGCAGGCGATCCGCCGCACGCTCGCCCAGGGCAATCGCCTGTCGGCCTTCGGCCATCCGCTCTATCCCGACAGCGATGTCAGGGCCTTAGCGCTGCTGTCGCACTTCCCCCTGCCGCCGCAGTTTGCCGCGGTTCGGGAAACCGGCGAGCAGATGGTCGGCGAAAGGGTCAACGTCGACTTCGCGCTTGCCGCGATGGCCGCCGCCTTCGATCTCCCAAGGGAGGCGCCAATCATCATTTTCTCGCTTGCCCGTTCAGTCGGTTGGCTTGCCCATGCGATGGAACAGATCGACAGTGGCGAATTGATCCGGCCGCGGGCGCGTTATACCGGACCGGCGCCCGAAACGGATAGTAGAACGTAAGAATTCCGCCGCCGATTGCGTCAGTTTGCTTTTTTTGCCTAGGGAAATATTTGAATTCGGCTATCATCCCTCATATGGAAGAAGACGGTTGGCGGGCGCTTTCGAAAAGAACTGTTCCGCACGGTCAAGGGGACTTTCCATGAATACGACGCTTCGCAGCATACTTGCCGCCGCACTTGCTGCCGGCCTCATTCCGTATGGGGCGGCCTTTGCGCAGTCTGCCGGCTGCACGGTATCGCGTGATGCCGGCGCCCGCCAGGTGCTCAGTTGTCCCGGCGGCGTGACGGTGACGGCAGAGGCCGGCGCTGCCTACAGCCTCGTCGACCGCAACCGTGACGGCAGCCCCGATTCGGCATCGCTGCGCCGCAAGGCCATTCTTGTCGATGTCGATAACACCCAGCACGCCGGTGGTTTTCAGGTCGTGACACCGCAGGCGATTGCGGCCGTGCGCGGCACCCAATGGGCCGTCGATGTCGCAGGCGGCCAAACCTCGGTGCTGGTCGTCAGAGGCAGCGTCGCGGTTCGCCGGCCGGCTGGCGAGCCGGTGCTGCTGTCGCCGGGCGAGGGTGTCGACGTTACCGCCGGAACCGGACCCCTCGTCGTGCGTCGCTGGCCGGCGCCGCGCGCCGCTGCTCTTCTTGCCCGTCTCGGCCAATAAGTCCCATGAACCATCGCCTGTTGACTGTGATCGCGCTGCTGCTCGCCGGTCTTTGGGGAGCTGCGCTTGGCTATACCAATCTCCATGCCGGTATCGGCCTTCTCGACCGGATGGAGGCCTCGCTTGCCGATATCCGCAGCCTCATCGTCGGGGCGAAAACACCGCCTCCCGTCGTCTCGATCGTCGCGATCGACGACCGCACCGCTGGGGCGCACGGCTATCCGCTCAATCGGGCGACACTTGCGCGCCTCGTCGATGCCATCACCGCGCTGAAGCCGAAGGCCGTGGCGATCGATATTCTGCTGGTCGATCCGGGGCCGGAGGAGGGCGATGCCGCACTGACCTCAGCCCTTCGCCAGGGGCCAAGCGTGATTGCGGCCGCGGCCACCTTTGCGCAAAGCCGCCAGCGGGTCACCGATGCGGCCGAGGATCCGCTTGCCGCCATCCCGGAGGCAAATCAGCTTCTCTTGCCGCTCCCCCGCTTTGCCGAGGCCGCCGCGGTCGGTATCGTCAACGTCGCAACCGACCAGACCGGCACGCCGCGCTTCATTCCGCTGATTTCGCGTGCCGCAGACCGGCTGGATCCGGCTTTTCCGCTGCGTGCCGCGTCGGTGGCGCTCGGCGTCGATCCCACCATCGAACGCGACGCTATCATGCTCGGAAAGCTGCGTATTCCCACAGATATCGGCCAGCGCCTGCCGGTGACCTTCTATGGCGGGCACGGCAGTATCGCCACCTTCAGCGCCGCCGATGCGCTGGATGGCAAGCTGTCGGCGGATGCGGTGGCAGGCCGCATCGTCGTCATCGGTTCGACTGTCACCGGCGGCGGCGACGTCTTCCCGACCCCGTTCGATCCCGTCATGCCCGGCGTCGAGGTGATGTCGACGGCGATCACCCATCTCGTTACCGGCGACGGCATGGTGCGCGACCGCAGGATGCGGCTGATCGATGCCGCCACTGCCATCGGACTGCCGATCGTGCTCGTGTCGCTGGTCGCCTGGCGCCGGAGTGCGGCAGGCTATGTCATCATCGTGCTGACGCTGATCGTCTGGGCGATGCTCAATCTGTCGGCCTTCGCACATGGCTATTGGCTGAGTGCGGCGCTGCCGATCGCCGCGGCGCTGCCGCCGGCGTTGGCGTTCGGCGCGGCCGAACTCTGGCTCGACCGCGGCCGCGCCCGTCATTACGCCGAACAGAGCGCACTCCTGCAGCGCATTGAGGCGCCTGGGCTCGGCGAGTGGCTGGCGCGCGATCCGAATTTCCTCGCCGCTCCGGTGCGCCAGAACGCCGCCGTCATCTTCATCGATCTCTCGGGTTTCACCGGCCTCAGCGAAAATGCGGGGCCGGTGGCGGTGAGCGAGATGCTGAGCGGCTTCTTCGAACTGGTCGACGAGGAGGCCCGCGCCCATGGCGGCGCCATCACCAGCTTCATGGGCGACGGGGCGATGATTCTGTTCGGCCTGCCGGAGCCCGCCGATGACGATGCCGCCCGGGCCGCCGCCTGCGCGGTCAGTCTGTGCGAGCGCACAAGGGCCTGGCTTCAAGCGCATGCGGGCTTTGCCCAGAAGAAGATCGGCTTCAAGGTCGGCGCCCATTGCGGCCCGATCGTCGCCTCGCGATTGGGCAGCGGCGACCGGCAGCAGATCACGGCGGCGGGCGACACCGTCAATGTCGGCAGCCGCCTGATGGAGGTCGCCGCCCGCCATGGTGTCGAACTGGCGCTGAGCGCCGAAATCGTCCGCGCAGCAGGTCCCGATAGCGTGCTCATGCAGTCCGGCCGTATGGAGGGACCGTTGGAAACGGCGCTGCGCGGCCGTGCAAGCCGCATCGACGTCTGGCTGTGGCGCAGCCGCACGCTTTGACAATCGCCGCGGGAGCGGCTAGGAACGGCGCAAATACCCCGCCGGCTGGCTCCGGCCATGGCGCAGCAACGCGCCTGACAGCTCCGAAAGATCGAACCCATGACAGAATTTAACGGCGTCGTTCCGGCGATCGCCAAGGCGTTGCAGAAGCGCGGTTACGCCGAACTCACCCCGGTGCAGAAGGCGATGCTCGATCCCGCGCTCGCCGCTTCCGACGCGCTGGTCTCGGCCCAGACGGGCTCCGGCAAGACCGTCGCCTTCGGTCTGGCGCTGGCTCCGACGCTGCTTGAGGGCAGGGAGCGGTTTGGCAATGCCGGCGCGCCGCTCGCTCTCGTCATCGCCCCGACGCGCGAGCTTGCCCTGCAGGTGAAGCGCGAGCTCGACTGGCTCTTTGAGATGACCGGCGCGGTGATCGTCAGCTGCGTCGGCGGCATGGACATCCGTAGCGAGCGCCGGTCGCTCGAACGCGGCGCCCATATCGTCGTCGGCACACCCGGCCGGCTTTGCGACCATATCCGCCGCAGGGCGCTCGACATGTCGGAACTGAAGGCTGCCGTGCTCGACGAGGCCGACGAGATGCTCGATCTCGGTTTCCGCGAAGACCTGGAATTCATCCTCGATGCGGCGCCGGACGAACGCCGGACACTGATGTTTTCGGCAACCGTGCCGGCGGCGATCGCCAAGCTTGCCAAGAGCTACCAACGCGATGCCGTGCGCATCAGCACCGCGGCCGAGGAAAAGCAGCATATCGACATCGAATATCGCGCACTCATGGTGGCCCCGAGCGACCGCGAGAATGCGATCATCAACGTGCTGCGCTATTACGAGGCGACCAATGCCATCGTCTTCTGCTCGACGCGTGCTGCCGTCAATCATCTGACGGCGCGGTTCAACAACCGCAATTTTGCCGTGGTGGCGCTGTCCGGCGAGCTGACCCAGAACGAACGCAGCCATGCGCTGCAGGCGATGCGCGACGGGCGTGCCCGCGTCTGCATCGCGACCGACGTCGCCGCCCGCGGCATCGACCTGCCGGGCCTTGATCTCGTCATCCATGCCGACCTGCCGACCAATCCGGAAACGCTGCTGCATCGCAGCGGCCGCACCGGCCGGGCCGGACGCAAGGGCATCAGCGCCATGATCGTGCCGCTGAGTGCACGGCGCAAGGCGGAGCGCCTGCTCGAGAATGCCGGTATTTCGGCTGCCTGGGCGCGGCCGCCCTCGGCCGAGGAAGTGAGCGAGCGCGACGACGAGCGGCTGCTCGCCGATCCAATCTTCAACGAAACGCCGCAGGAGGAAGAGCAGGGGCTGGTACAGCAGCTTCTCGCCAGCCACGGCGCCGAAAAGCTTGCCGCCGCCTTCCTGCGTCTTTACCGCACCAATCATTCGGCGCCGGAGGATCTGATCGAGGTCACCGTGCAGGACGAGCGCAGCCGCAAGCGCCGCGACAATGCCGAGCCCTACGAGCCGGCGCAGAAGGGACCGCGCGAAGATTTCGGCGCCAGCGTCTGGTTTTCCGTCTCGGTCGGACGCAAGCAGAATGCCGAGCCGCGCTGGCTGATCCCGATGCTTTGCCGCAACGGCAATGTGACGAAGCGCGAGATCGGTGCGATCAAGATGCAACCCGAGGAAACTTTTGTGGAGATCGCCGCGGCGAGTGCCGAAAGCTTCCTGGCGGCGATCGGTCCGAACAAGGCGCTCGAACGCGGCATCCGCGTGACCAGGCTTTCCGGCACACCGGATTTCAGCCGGGCGCCTGCGCCGAAGCCCTATGCCGGCAAGCCATCCCGTGACGAGCGGCCGGACGATACGTTCCGCGGCGAGCGGCCGAAGAACAAGTTCGGCAAGGGTCCGGGCGGCGGATACGCCGCAGCCGACAATGCGGGCCAGGAGAGACAGGATAGCAAGCCCTGGAGCAAGAAACCGGGTAAGCCTGGCTTCGATGCCCCGAGATCCGACAAACCGAAATTCGACAAGCCGAAATTCGAAGGCGCCAAATATGACGGAAAAGGCGGCGCCGGGCCGAAGGCCAAGTTTTCGAAGAAGAAGCCCGGCTGATTTTGTCGCTACAGCACCGCGCTGTACGCTTTGAATTGCTGCATAATTTTATCCTTAAATCGATTCCCATTTAAGGAATTATGCAGTAACCCTTCGCCGGTCCTGGCGGAGGGCTTTGGGCCGTATCCCTCAGCGAGGCAAGGATGATGGTGGAAACGGCAATCCTCAGCGTTCCGGTTTTCAGTACGCTCTGCAATGAGGCCTTCCGGCTGCGGCGCGCTATTTTCGTGCATGAGCAGAAGGTTCCCGAAGCCGAGGAATTCGATGCCGACGATCTCAGCGCCCATCATCTCGTCGCCGTCACGGCGGGCGAGGTCTCCGGCACCCTGCGGGTGATTTATGCCGAGGAACATGTGAAGATCGGCCGGGTTGCTGTTGCCGGCCAATGGCGCGGCCAAGGCATTGCAGCCGCAATGATCGAGCGAGCGATAGACCTGCATCGCGCTGCCCGCGACAACCGCTTCTATCTCACAGCACAGGCGGACAAGCTGCCGCTCTACGAGCGTTTCGGCTTCGTCGCCTATGGCGCGGAATTTCTTGACGGTGGCATGCCGCATCTTGCCATGAAGAATTACTGAGCTTCAGCAAAGCGTCGATTCAGGCTTGCGATTTCACGTCAAAGGCAAGCGAACTTGAAAGGTCGCGGTAGGCATCGATCTGTTGCTGCAACAGCGCGATTTTCTGTTCCACCATGCCAACAGCATCGGCTCCGGCGATGAACCGGCGGGGTAGCTCCGGTTGGTTGACCAGGGTGATCAGCGCTTGGGCGAGTTTTGCGGGATCGCCGCTCTGCTGGCCGTTGGCGGATTTCCAGAATGCCAGGTGTTGGGCGCGTCTTTCGTCGTAGTCGCTGACAGATGACGGAGCATATTGGGTTGATTCGTCAGTCAGCAATTCCGTGCGGAAGAAGCCCGGATTGACGATCATCGTTTCGATGCCGAACGGCGCCACTTCGGGCTGCAGCGATTCCATCCAGCCATCGAGGGCAAACTTCGCGGCAGAGTAAGCGCTGCAAAACTCAAAGCCCAGCAAGCTGGCCGTCGATGAGATCGAGATGATCTTGCCGGACCCCTGCCGGCGCATCACCGGCAGGACGGCGCGGGTGACACTCATGGGGCCGAGGAGATTACTGGCCAACTGCAGATCCATCTGGGCTGAGGTCAATTCCTCAAAATAGCCTGCGTAAAAGTTCGCGGCATTATTGACCAGCACGTCGATGCGACCAAAACGTTCAAGCGCCGCTTTGACAGCGGAGTCCGCATCGGCAGACTTTGTCACGTCCAGCGTGACGACCAGCAGGTTTTCCGATTGACCGATGGCCGCGGCAACGCGCTCACGATTTCGGCCGGTGGCGATGAGCTTGTCGCCGGACGCCAGAACCGCCTTGGCGAAATCGAACCCCATGCCGCGCCCGGCGCCTGTGATCATCCAGACTTTACTCATAGAATTCTCCTTGATGGCGAGTTGTGTACCGACACTTTATGCGTTGGCCTTCCGCCCGTGCGCCGCATGATCATCGTTGATCTTGAACCAGCCGCCGGCTGCCTCAATGACGCCCCAGAGCTTGGTGGGAAGTGCGATTTTTGGGACCGTCGTGGTTCTGATCTCCGTCTCGATCAGATCGCCGTTTCCGCTCTTTGACAGTTCGACCCAGTCCGGGTTGATCACCAGCCCTTGGCCGACAGCCACAAGCGAAAGGCCCAGATCGAGGGCACGCTCCGCTTGTTGAGGCGTTCTGACCTGGCCAGCGGCAAGGACTGGCACGCGCCCTGCAACTCTGGCGGCGATCAACTCAGCGATCATGCGATCATCGCTAGCTTCAACCGGCTTGGCATCGAGTACGCTCGACAGCGATGCATGGATGTAGTCCACGCCGCAATCGATGAGACGGTCGATAAGCCCGTAGGTGTCCTCGATCCGAAGCCCGCCGGATTCTGGTTCCTCCGGGGAAATCCGGTATCCCAAAAGGAAGGGTCGCGTCGCGTATGTGTCTATTACCCGCTTCACTTCGAGGACCACTGCAAGCGGGAACCGCATCCGGTTTTCCAGCGCGCCTCCCCATTCGTCGTTGCGCTGGTTATAGACAGGCGAGAAGAAGTTCTGGATCAGGAAGCCATGGGCACCATGGAGTTCGACACCGTCGAAGCCCGCTTCGATGGCACGGCGCGTCGCACGCCCGAACGCCGAAATCACATCGAGGATTTCGTCATGGCTCAGAGCACGTGTAGTGACCCCACCTGGATTGAACGGGCCGGCGGGAACTTCGAGCGCACTGGCGCTGACCACGTCCTTCTTCGGGGCCAGCTCCGGCACGGCCTTGTTCCCAGCGTGAAAAATCTGAAGAATCGCGGGTGCGCCGCCGCTCTTAGCGGATTCCGCGAGCCGCCGCAGACTTGGCATGAAGCTGTCGTCATAAGAAGCGAATTCGCCCGTGAAGCCGATGCCATTGGGCGTGACGTGCGTGCAGCCCGTCACAACGAGGCCAACGCCGTTTACCCTACGTCGATAATACGAAACTTCCTCATCCGAGACAGTTCCATCGTCATTCGCCGACCATGTCGTCATTGGTGCCATGACGACCCGGTTGCGAAGCGTGAGCCCCTTGGCGAATGCGAACGGTTCAAAAATTTTGGACGTAGTTTCCATGAGCAATTGTCTCTCTTGCTTGCCGGTCAACGGTTTGTGAAGTGACAGATAGCGATGAAGACAAACGATGATTAGCCGCTATAATCTGCATGAAGTTAGAAATGAGGCTGATAAATGAGACACGGTGACTTCAGCGAACTTGCAGCCTTCATCGCCGTCGCCGAGGCTGGAAGTTTTACGCGCGCCTCCGCCAAGCTGGGACTTTCCCAGTCTGCCGTCAGTTACTCAGTCAGGATGCTGGAGCAGAGGCTGGGGGTGCGGCTAATCTCACGCACTACACGAAGCTTGTCGCTGACCGATGCCGGAGAGCGTATGCTTCGGAACCTCCGCCCTGCCTTCGAACACATCGAAAGCGAGATCGCAGCCGTCACCTCACTTCGTGACAAGCCGGCGGGCACTATCCGTATCACGACGTTCCGATATGCCGCCATGAGCGTGCTTTGGCCTGTCATGACAACATTCTTGGCGGAATACCCGGATATTGAAATGGAGGTCATTCTTGACGAGGGCCTGACGGATATCGTGGCCGGCCGGTTCGACGCCGGTATTCGCATTGGAGAACAGGTTCAAAAAGACATGGTTGCCGTCAGGATCGGCCCTGACCTTCGCATGGCAGTCGTCGGATCGCCGTCCTACTTCCAGAACCGCACAATCCCAATGACGCCCCGCGATCTCGGCGACCACCGGGGTATTAGCTACCGGCAAACCACAGGAGGTGGATTGTACGCCTGGGAGTTCGAGCGCGACGGCGAGGAGCTTGTGGTCAGAATGAACGGGCCGCTCATCATCAACGATAGTTTGATGCTGGAAGCCGCTGCTTTGGATGGGCTCGGGCTTGCCTACACCTTCGAAAGTCAGGTTTCACAATACATTGCAGACGGGCGACTGATCCGAGTCCTCGACGATTGGTGTCAGTCGTTCCCTGGCTATCACCTGTATTACCCAAGCCGACGTCAGCATACGGCTGCGTTTGCGCTCCTCGTCGAGGCGCTTCGTTTCAAAGGCTGACGCCCCTGCCAGGCCTGTCCGGAAGATGGTCGCATCACGCGACAGGAATAGCGCGGCCCTGTGCGGCCCGCTGCATTCAGCGGCACACAGGACCGGGGCAGGCTCTCGTTCGAGCCAGGTTCTAAGCGAGGTTGAAAGGCATCTGCCTGACTGGCTTGCCTGTCAGACGCGAGATGGCATTGGCAAATGCCGGCGCCAAAGGCGGCAAGCCGGGTTCGCCCATGCCTGTCGGTGCATCCGCGCTCGGTACGATGTTGACGTCGAACTCTGGCACATCCGTGATCCTTGCCACCGTGAATTCGCTGAAGTTGCCTTGCTCCACAATACCGTCCTTGAGCGTGATTTCCGCGCCGGCAAGGCATGTCGACAAGCCCATGATCGCCGCGCCCTGGACCTGCGCTTCCACAGTCCGAGGGTTGACGGCCAAATTGCAGTGCACCCCCGCCGTAACCTGATGCAGCTTGGGCTGCCCGTCGACGACGGAGGCTTCCACCACGTAGGCCACCACGGATGAAAAGGATTCGTGCACGGCCACACCCCAGGCCCGGCCTTCTGCCAATGCCCTACTGCCGTAACCGCTCTTGTCTACGGCGAGTTGCAGTGCATCGCGATGACGAGGATGCTCATCGCCAAACATCTTCATGCGATATGCGACCGGATCCTGGTCGGTGGCTCTCGCTATATCGTCAAGCAAGGTCTCCATCACGAAAGCCGTATGTGTGGAGCCAACGCTGCGCCACCACAGAACCGGCACGTTGGCAACAGGATGATGTACTGTCAGGCGCATAGGAAGCGGATAGGGGCTCCGCATCCCCTCGGTTGTGGCGGCATCGATGCCGTCCTTCACCTGGAACTTCTCGAACACGGTTCCCGTCAGTATGGACTGGCCGACGATGGTGTGGTCCCAGGCCAGCACATTGCCCTCTTTGTCGAAGCCGATGCGGGCGCGGTGAAGATGCGTTGGACGATAGTAGCCGCCCCTCATATCGTCCTCACGGCTCCAGAGCGTTCGCACCGGTGCGTTCAGCCCCGCCGCCCTGGCGGCTTTGGCTATCTGGCACGCCTCCATTGCCGTGTCGCTGCTGCTGGAAAAGCGCCGGCCGAAGCCACCACCCGATGTCTGCACGTTCACCACGACCTGTTCCGGCTTGAGGCCGAGCACGTTTGCTGCAACGCCGGCGTCGAGCCCTGCACTTTGGCTCCCCATCCAGATCTCGGCACGATCGTCGGAAAGCCGAACGGTGCAGTTCAGGGGTTCCATCGCCGCGTGGGCGAGATACGGAAACACGAATTCGGCTTCCAGACTCAAGGGTGCGGTTTCCAATGGCGCCATGTCGGCATCGAACTGGCGCGGTCCGGGGCGATCGGCGATCTCGCGAAACTGGGCAAGCTGCTTTTCACTATCGACCTTTTCGACAGCCGATGTGTCCCACTCCACCTTAAGGGCGTTGCGGCCCTGAGATGCCTGCCAATACCCGTCGGCCACCACGGCCACACCCTCTGCACCGCGATCCAGCGGCACCCGCAAAACAGCTTTCACACCCTTTACTGAACGTGCTGCGCTATCGTCCAGCGATGCTATCTTAGCTCCGAAGACCGGAGGGCGAGCCACCACGGCCGTCAATTGTCCCGGCAGCTTGAAGTCGATGCCAAAACTCTGTTGGCCACTACTCTTGGCTTGTGCGTCCAGACGCTGGGTGGGCTGGCCGATGATGCGGAAATCCTTCGGGTCCTTCAACGCTATTTTCTGAGGGACGGGCAGGGCCATGGCCGCTTCGGAAAGTTCTCCATAACCGAGCTTGCGGCCATCGGGAGCCAGAACCACACCTGCCTCGGTTCGCAGCGCGGAAACATCCACGTTCCAGCGGTCCGCCGCGGCTGCGAGTAGCATGGCGCGGACGCGGGCACCCAACTCGCGATACTGCGTAAAGCTGTTCTTGATGGTGTTCGAACCGCCGGTAAGGTGCATGCCGAAGAGCGGATCAACATAGGCCATGTCATTGGTGCCGAGCTGGCTGCGTACTGAATTCCAGTCCGCGTCTAGTTCTTCTGCCAGGATCATCGGCAATGCTGTTTGGACGCCTTGACCGAACTCGAGCCGGTTGATTGTGACCATAACTTCGCCATTTGGCGCAATTTGAACAAATGCAGAAGGCTGCTCGGTCGGCTTCAGAGCGGTGGGCACCTCACCCGCGTCGGTGGACTGGGCGGCGGCCAGATGGGGGAAAATGCCGACAGCCAAACCGAGGGTCCCCGTCAGCTTTAGAAAGCTGCGGCGTGGCAACGCCTGAACCGCCGTTGAACGACCCCGTTCCAGCATGTGCTGCAGCGCACGCGGTAATTCGCTATAATCCATGTTCGGCAACATATGGCGTCTCCTTCAGACGAGATTGCTGGCAGCATCGGCTATGGCGGCGCGGATGCGGACATAGGTTCCGCAACGACAAATATTGCCTTCCATTGCCGAATCGATCTCCGAGGCAGTCGGCTGCGAACCGGAGGGCAGGGATGCCAGGAACGCCGTGGCGCTCATGATCTGACCGCTCTGACAATAACCGCACTGCGCTACATCGTGCTTGACCCAAGCTGCGCGCACAGCGGCGCCGACGCGGTCGCTGCCGTCGGTCGCTTTTTCTATGGTGGTGATATTCAGGCCCTCGGCAGCGGAGAGAGGGGTGCTGCAGGACCGGACAGCCTCACCATCCAGATGTATCGTGCACGCGCCGCAAAGCGCGGCGCCGCAGCCGAACTTGGTCCCGGTCATGCCGAGCGTGTCGCGCAGGACCCAAAGGATGGGTGTCTCCGGGTCGGCGTCGACCTCGTGCTGATTACCGTTGATATTCAGTGTGATCATGACTGGTCGGTTCTCCGATGTTTCATAATGGATGTGCTCGTTGTCGTTCAGCTAACGGTTAGAACCGTCGATCTCTGAGGAGAGCGACGGCGACAGGAGTGCCGCCAGCTACCTCCAGGATGATGAGACGCCTTCGACCAAGAGCCTGCTCTCCGCGGCAACGTTAGCTCGTCCGGCGGCGCCAAATTAGTTGGGCCAACCTGCACGACGTTAGAAAGGCGGCTTCTGAATGCGAGACAAAAGCACGAGCAGACACGTCAACCCAAGACCGGTCAGCGATGATCAGCCACGTTGGGTGCCTATCGATCGCCGGCTTGCTCAGCCAAGAGGTTCGCAGCTACTTCGACAGGGACTTCAGGTAAGCGATGATTTTTAGCCGATCCTCAGGCTTGGGTACGCCCACGGTCATTGTGGTGGTTGGTACAACTTCGCGAGGCGCTGCTAGAAATCGGTCCAACGTCGCCTCGTCCCATACTAATCCCGACGCCTTCATGGCCGTCGAATAGCGGACGCCCTCCGCAGCGCCGGCCGCGCGCCCGACAACGCCGCCGAGCCCCGGCCCAGCCTTCTTCTGATCCGTGGTCGAATGACAGGCGGAACAGCGCTGAAACGCTTTTTGCCCCAAGGCGACATCTCCCTCCGCTGCCGCAGGAGCCGTCGCCGACACAAGGATGAAGGTGGAGATCACAACAGAAGCCAAAATTTTTGTCATGCGTGTACTTCCCGAATGCAGGCTGTCGAAGCCCCCTGAAAGGACGGCGGAGTAGCGCGCGCCAGCACCGTTGCTGGCAGGCCGCGCTAAAGACCTTAGACCCAAGACACGCCTCATCTTCTCCGGACATGGCATCGCACTGGAGACGGCGGTTGGTTGTGGACGTTACCTCGCCTCAGCATGGAGCATTAGGCGGTACTATCTGCATGATGTTAGAAATGAGATTCATAAATGCCCGACAGCCAACGATCGTCGACGAAGGTTGTCTGCCTTGCTTTGCACCAGCAGGACTCAACCCTCTTGATGCCTGCCGCAGCGTGCAATCAGTGAAGCTTAAGCTTCCCTCAGACATCGGTTGCAGGACGGAAGTTCGCCTATCGTCGGCTTGGTGATTCCCCGCTGATGGAATAGTTTCTCGCAGATCTCGCACGCGCCGAGGCTCCCAAGACGGTCTCGCTTCAACGACCTGTGTTGCGTTCTTGAATGGCATATGGCACGCCTCATCACGAATAGCGGTTCAGTTCCTTGCGAAAAGCCTGGCTCGGCTTGATTATTTCACCTCAATCGTCGCGTGCATAAATGGCGGGGAATTCCACAACGGCGACCTGCTCTTGCTATTAAAAACGATGATGCCCTTACAGCCTCGGCAGGAGCAGACGACGATGAAACGCCCGGGCATGTCGCAACTCGATCCGGCCGCCTTCATCCGTGCCAACCTGCCTATATCCCCCGTTCCCTCGATCCCCGAGATTTGCCTTCATACGGCAGGGCCTGCGAGCGGGCTCTGGCGGCTTGCCAGTAGCAGAGAGGCCGATCCGCCGCCTTACTGGGCTTATCCCTGGGCCGGCGGCGCCGTGCTTGCCCGCCATCTGCTCGACCAGCCGGAAACGGTCGCGGGCCGCCGTGTCCTCGATCTCGGCGCCGGCTCAGGACTCGTCGCTATCGCGGCAGCAAAGGCTGGAGCACGCACGGTTACGGCGGTCGACATCGATGCCAATGCCATTGCCGCGATCGGCCTCAACGCGGCGATCAACGGCGTGGATATCGTAGCCCGGGCCGCCGATATCATCGAGGATCCGCCGCCGGATGCAGACCTTCTCGTCGTCGGCGACCTGTTCTACGATCCAGCGCTCGCCTTGCGGGTAATGGCCTTCCTCCGGCGTTGCCAGGCGAGCGATATCGAGGTGCTGATCGGCGATCCCGAACGGGCCCACCTGCCGCAGGGCGAACTCAGGCGAATCGCCACCCATGCGGTTGCGGATTTCGGCGGAGGCACTGGCGGCGGGGCAGTGCCGGCGGGCGTTTTTGCGCTCTCCGGCAAAGCTGAAGGCAAGATTATGCCAGAAGGTCAGGCCGCAACAACATGACCGGGCAGGGCGCTCCGGCCGGCAATTCCGGCGCATGTGGCGGGCGGATGACAAGGCAATCGGCTGCGGCGAAGACCTTCATCATCGAGGAATCCTGCTTGCCGAAAGGTTCGGCGAGCCAGTGGCCGGCGGCGGATTTCGAAAGTTTCGCCCTGATATAGTCCTGCCGGTGGTCGTTGGCGCGCAGTGTGACGGCTGCCTCCACCGTTGCCTCGCGCTGCACTGGCGGTAGGGAGGCGAGCTTGCGGATCAGCGGTTCCAGGAAGAGCAGAGAGCAGACGAGGCTAGAGACCGGATTGCCGGGCAGGCCGAGCACATGCGTCTCGCCGAAGCTGCCGACCATCAGCGGTTTGCCGGGGCGCATGGCGATGCGCCAGAAATCGAGCTGCATACCGGCCTCGATCAGCGTGGCCTGCACCAGATCATGGTCGCCGACCGAAGCGCCGCCGAGCGTGACGATCACATCGACCTTGGCGTCCCGCGCCGTGTCGATCGCCGCGCTGATCTTGGCCTTGTCGTCAGGCACGATGCCGAGATCGAGCACATCGGCGCCGGCTTTGCGGGCAAGGGCTGCAATGCCAAACGTATTGGATGCGATGATCTGCGAAGGGCCGGGCGTGCTTCCGGGCGGCAGCAGTTCGTCGCCGGTTGCGAGGATGGCGATCAGCGGGCGACGCAGCACCTCGACATCAGGCCGGTTCATGCCGGCAGCAACCGTCAGTCGCGAAAAATCGAGCACGGTGCCGGCCGACAGCACGGCTTCGCCTTCGGCGAAATCCTGGCCGCGCGGCCGAACATGCTGCCCCTGCCGGACAGGGAAATTGATTCTGATGCCGCCCTCGATCTTCTCCGCATCCTCCTGCAGCAGGACGCTGTCGGCGCCTGGCGGAACAGGCGCGCCGGTGAAGATGCGAACAGCCTCTCCCTGGCCGACGCTTCCCTCGAAGCCGTGGCCGGCGGAAGACATGCCGATGACCTTCAGCACGGCGCCCGGCTCCGGCGCGTCTTCGCGGCGTAGCGCATAGCCATCCATGGCGGAGGCATTGAAGGGCGGCTGGGTCAGGCCGGCCGTCAGATCGACGGCCAGGATACGGCCCTCAGCCTCGGAAAGCGGCAGCGTCTCGGATGCAGCAATGGGCTTGGCGCGAGACAGTAAGCGGTTCAAGGCCTCGGCGACCGGGAGAAGGTTCATCTCGCCTCCGGATGACGGAAATCGCCGGATTTTCCGCCGGACTTTTCAAGAAGTCTGATGCCGGCGATCTCCATTGCCTTATCGGCCGCCTTGGCCATGTCGTAGATCGTCAGACAAGCGACCGAGACGGCGGTCAGCGCCTCCATCTCCACACCGGTCTTGCCGGTGAGCTTGGCGGTCGCCGTAACGCGCAGGCCGGGCAGCGCGGCATCTTCCGCGATCTCGACCGTGACCTTCGTCAGCATCAGCGGATGGCAGAGCGGAATGAGATCGGGGGTGCGTTTTGCCGCCATGATGCCGGCAAGACGCGCCGTGCCGATCACATCGCCCTTCTTGGCATCGCCTTGGCGGATGAGAGCAAGCGTTTCCGGCGCCATCTTCACATGGCCCTCGGCAGTGGCGATGCGTACCGTCTCGGCCTTGTCGGAGACATCGACCATATGCGCCTCACCAGAGGCTCCGATATGCGTGAGGCCTGGCTTTTGGCCGCTCATATCATTCGGCCGCGATGGCGGCGTCGCCAAGGAGCAGAGCGCGGGTAGCGGCCGCCACGTCGTCCCTGCGCATCAGGCTCTCGCCGACGAGGAAAGTGTTGATGTCGACGGCCTGCAGGCGCTTGCAATCGGCATGGGTGAAGACGCCGCTTTCGCCGACCAGAAGCCGGTCTGCCGGCACCATGGGGGCAAGCGTCTCGCTGACGGTGAGGCTGACTTCGAAAGTGCGCAGATTGCGGTTGTTGATGCCGATGAGCGGTGAGGAGAATTTTAGCGCCCGCTCCATCTCCTCGGCGTCGTGGACCTCGACAAGCACATCCATACCGAGGGCGAAGGCCTCGTCCTGCAGGCGCTCGGCTTCATCGTCCGACAGCGAGGCCATGATCAGCAGGATGCAATCGGCGCCCCAGGCACGGGCCTCATGCACCTGGTAGGTCTCGAACATGAAATCCTTGCGCAGCGCCGGCAGCGTGCAGGCAGCGCGGGCGGCTGTCAGAAATTCCGGTGCGCCTTGGAAGCTCGGCCTGTCGGTCAGTACGGACAGGCAGGCGGCACCGCCGGCCTCATAGGCGCTCGCCAGCGACGGCGGATCGAAATCCGGGCGAATGAGACCCTTCGAGGGGCTTGCCTTCTTGATCTCGGCGATCAGGCCGAAGCGGCCGGCATCACGCTTGGCAACGAGCGCCTTGTGGAAGCCGCGTGGGGCGGACTGATCAGCTTGCATCGCCTTCAGATCGGCAAGCGACACCGCCGCCTTGGCAGCGGCAATCTCCTCGCGCTTGTAGAGTTCGATCTTCTTCAGGATATCGGTCATCGGGCAATCCTAGTCGATATCGTTGGAAACGGCGATGAGTTTGTCGAGAGCGAGCGCAGTAGAGCCGCTATCCAGCGACCGCGTGGCCAGCGTCATGCCGTCGCGGAGCGTCTCGACCTTGCCGGCGATGACGAGCGAGGCGGCGGCATTGGCGAGCGAGACATCGCGATAGGCATTCTGGGTGCCGCCGAGGACCTCGCGAAGGGCTGCAGCATTGGCGACACCGTCACCGCCCTTGATGTCGGCGAGCACACAAGGGCTGACGCCGAAATCGGCGGGCGAGAGCTCGAAGGTGCGGATCTTGCCGTCTTCGAGTGCTGCGACTTGTGTGATGCCGGTGGTGGTGATCTCGTCGAGCCCGTCGCCATGGACGACCCAGACGCATTCGGAGCCGAGATCGCGCATGACTTCGGCAAGCGGCACCAGCCATTGCGGTGAGAAGACGCCGAGCAGCTGGCGGCGAACGCCGGCCGGATTGGAGAGCGGCCCGAGCAGGTTGAAGATCGTCCGCGTGCCGAGTTCGACCCTCGAGGGACCGACATGACGCATGGCGGAATGATGCATCTGCGCGAACATGAAGCCGACGCCGGCCTCGGCAATGCAGCGGGAGATGATTTCGGGACCGACGTCGAGCTTGACACCGAGTGCGGCCAGATTGTCGGCTGCGCCCGATTTCGAACTCAGCGCCCGGTTGCCATGCTTGGCGACGGGAACACCGGCGCCGGCGACGATCAGCGCTGCCAGCGTCGAGATATTGTAGGTGCCGCTGGCATCGCCGCCGGTGCCGACGATGTCGATCGCATCGGCCGGCGCCTCGACGGTCAGCATTTTCGAGCGCATCGCGGTGACGGCGCCGACGATCTCATCGACGGTTTCGCCGCGCACGCGCAACGCCATCAGGAATCCGCCGATCTGCGAGGGCGTCGCCTGGCCCGACATCAGGATGTCGAAGGCGGCGCGGGCCTCGTCACGCGTCAGCGGCTCGCGGCTTGCGGCCTTGGCCAGGAACGGCTTCAGATCGGTCATAAAACCTCCTAGCGGACCGTCGCCTGTTCAGCGAGCGTCTGGTTGATCTGAGCGCCATACTGCGTCTGCAGCAGGTTGACCATCTGATCGAGAATATCGTCGCCGGCGGCATTGGCCATGGCGGTGATCTGGGCATCGCGATTGTTCAGCACGTCGCCGGTCGGCTGGGTGTTGACCTCGGTGACCTTCAGCAGGATCTGCGTCGAGGGATCGGCGCCGACAGCACTTGCGACCGTATCGACCGGACCCGAGAAGGCGGCTGTGACGCCAGCCCGGCCGAGGACTGCATCGTCGGTCGCGCGGGTGACGCCGCTCTTGCTTTCGACGGCAATGCCAAGCGGCATTGCGATATCGGCAAGGGCCGTGCCCTCCTGCGCCTCGGCCTTCAACGCGTCGGCCTTCTTGGCGAGCTCGGCCTTCTGCTGCTCCGCCGTCCAGTCCTCGACGGCCTTTTCGCGCACTTCGGCGACCGGGCGGTCGCGGTCCGGCGTAATTTCGCGGACGTTGAACCAGACATAGCCGTCATTGCCGATCGGCAGCGGCGGCGCATCGACGCCGACCTCGGTCTTGAAAGCTTCGCCGAGCAGTTGCTGCTTGGCTGGGATATCCTTGACCTCTTTGCCATCTTTGTCGGCGCCGGTCATATCGACGGCATCGACGGTTACGGCTTTGAGATTCAGCTGGCCGGCAATATCCTCGAGCGTCGAACCGCCAGCGCGCAGGTCCTCGATGCGGTCATGAACGTTGATCACTTCCTGAGAGGCGTTGGAAAGCGCCAGCTGCTTGCGGATATCCTCCTTCACCTCGTCGAAATTCTTCGCCGTTTCCGACTTGATGTTGGTGACGCGCAGGATGACGGGGCCGAAGGAGCCATCGACGACAGGCGTCGTGCCGCCATCGCGCGAAACCGCGAAGGCGGCATCGGCAACGGCCTGGTCGGGAACCTTGTCCTTGGTGAACTCACCGAGAAGCACGTCGCTTGCCGTCTTGCCCTGGTCGGAGACCAGCTGATCGAAGCTGGTGCCGCTCTTCAGCGCCGTTTCGGCGGCAGCGGCGAGATCCTTGCTGGCGAAGGTCAGCTGTTCGATGGTGCGGCTTTCCGGCGTGCGATAGGTATCCTTGCTCTTGTCGAAGGCTTCGTGGACCTGGTCGTCGGTGACGGTCGCGGCATCGGCAATATCGGCAGGCTGCAGCTTGAGATAGACGAGTTTGCGGTATTCAGGCGCTCGGTAGCGCTGTTTGACACCTTCGAACCACGTCGCCAGCACGTCGTCGGCAGGTGCCTTGATCGGCTCGATATTGGCATTGGTGAGCAGCAGGTATTCGACGCTGCGACTTTCGTCGCCATAGAGCTTCAAGGCGTCGACCAGCGTCTTCGGTGCGGTGAAGCCGTTGGAGATGGCATCGACCACCTGGCTGCGGACAGCGACCTTGCTGCGCTCCTTGATGTAATCGTCCTGGCGGATGCCGGCATTGCGCAGGCGCGAGATGAAGAGCTCGCGGTCGAACCGGCCGTTGACGGCCTTGAAAGCCGGATCGTCAGCAATCAGCTGGGCGAGGCGATCTTCGGAAAGACCGAGGTTCATGTCTTCGGCGAGCTGGTCGAGCGAGGCGCCGGCGACGAGCTGGGCGAGCACCTGCTGCTCGACGCCGAAGGCGCGGGCCTGCTCGGGGGTGAGGCGCGTGCCGAACTGCTGGCTGAGGCTTGCCACCTGGCGCTGATAGGCGAGGTGGAACTCGTTGACGTCCACATGCTGATCGCCGACGGTCACGACCGTGGTGCTGTTGCCGCCTGACAGCAGCTCATGCGACACGCCCCAGACGCCGAAGGACGCGACGAGCAGAAGCAGGAGGAGCTTGGCAACCCAGGTCTGAGCAGCTCTTCTCAGGATATGGAACATAGAAACGCAAACCTCGCAGTATCATTGACCCGCGCGCGGGCGGACATTCGACGTTCCTTAAAACAAAGCCGACAGGAAATGAAGGGTTTGTCGCGCGAAAAGCTGCACAAGGGGTCCACTCAGCCGCGGTGGCTTTGCGGCGAACAAAAGATCGGTTGCGGCGGAACCTTTCGGGCCGCCATTTCGTTGAAGCGGCATCCCATGAAACAGGAGCAGACCATGGCAGAATTGAAAACCGCTTCCGCCGAATCCACCGCTGCGCGCGTCAAGGCTGATATTGCAGCAGACGATCTGTCGGCGCAGGTCGCAGCCCTTCGCAACGATCTCTCCCGACTGACGGAAAGCGTGGTCGCGCTGGGGCAGGGGGCGAAGTCGGCGGTGACCGACGAGGCTTCGCTGATGACGGAACGGCTGCGCGACAAGGTGCGCGAAGAACCGCTCGTGGCACTCGCCGTGACGGCAGGCATTGCCTACGTGTTCGGCCTGCTCAGCCGCCGCTGAACGGAATTCAGGGCAAGGAAAAGCCGGACGTGATGAACGCCCGGCTTTTAATATTTCCGACGATCGGCAACGGCGCCCTTTAGCGGCGGATGACGCGCCCGATCGCGATCAAGATGCAGGCACCGACGAAACCGGTGATCAGATAACCCAGCCAACCGGCGAGCGGCTGGATGTGCAACAGACCCAGGATCCAGTTGGCGACGATGGCGCCGACGATGCCGAGCAGTATGTTCATGAGCAGACTCATGCTGCTGCGCATGGCCTTTTCCGCCAGCCATCCGGCGACGCCGCCGATAATGATGGCTGCAATCCAACCCACGCCTGCATCTTCCATGGTTATCTCCCTCCTGGCAAAACGAGTCACAGAATGCACGAAATGAAAGGAAGTTCCACTCCCAGTTACTGAGATCGCGTGCGGGTTCAGCAACTTATGTGACTCACAGCTGCAGCAGGGTGACCGGAGAGCGTAGCGCGTGGGCGACAATCTGGAACAGCAGGCCGGCAATGGCGAGCAACGCGAAGCCGATAGGCATAATCAGACTTTTGCTAAACATCGTCCCTCTCCCCTTTTGCGTAAAGCATAATCGGAAGGGGACGGAGCGCAACAATATTGTTAACGGATAGTTAAGTTTGGTAATTAATTAAAATTAAATACATCGAGGATCGCAAAAATACTTTCGGATGTCGAAAGCTTTATTTTGCACCTTTTCCGTGTTGTTGGCGGGTGACCTGCGATCTGTGCGCGCTTCAGACCTTCCGATCTACGCGTTATCGTCGAGGCGGCGACTAGTGCCGCTATCTCTCCAGATCGCAAATAATTAGGCCGCGGAACGCCGTTGGCGATGGGTTCCAGTGATCGCGCGCACCCTAGGGCCAGTCAGGTTCGGTGGACGATCAGCATAAAGACGAGGAAGGACGCTGTTGCGACCGTCGCGGCGAAGGCAATCTGGTAGTCCATGTCGTTAACCCCGATTGGATGGCTCCCGTAAACGCCTGTGACGTCACCGAGTTCCATGTCGCGAGTTTCGCGCTCATCGCCGGCGGATTGATTTTGGCGAAGAATGCGTCATCTTCCCTTGATTGCCATTCAATCCGAGGAAAACACTTGATGCCAAAAGCTGCAATCGCCATCGCCTGCATCTGCCTGCTGACACTTTCCGGCTGCGGCAATACCGCATACGGACTGAAGAAGGATGGCCAGGAAGCGAGCCACGCCATGGACAATGCGACACATCGGGTGCTCTCGGCCGGCGCCAAGAAGTGATGCAGGCGATGGAATAAAAAAGCCCGCCTGGGGTGAGGCGGGCTTAGGATTAACAGGGAGAATGGACGGATAGACTCCGCCTCAACTAATAAAGCAGTTTCTTAAGCGCATGACTTTACGTCATTCGACGTAACGGCGACCGGCAACGACCGGTGCGGCCATGATTCGCAATCAAATCAGAGATATCCGGATCGAATCAGAAGTTGCCCCAATTCTGAGCGCGGGCACGAGCGCGAATAATCCGGTATTCGCGACCGCCATAGAGCGAGCCGATTGTCAGCAGAAGCGTCAGAACGTCCCAGATGATATGCATGTTATCCTCTTAGGTTGGACGGGCCTACCGTCGATCGATAAAGATACAATAGCAATCTTTCGAACGTGCTTATATGACAAGAAATCGGGATGAGCGGGAAAGCCGGCAGGGCGCTTCCGCAGAAGAGAGGCGGCGTTGCCACCTTGGAGCAGCAAAGTGAATAGATTCGACGGTGGCTTATGACGATTTTCTCCGTCCGCCACATCACGTCCTATCGTTACGTCAGGGACGTCGATTTCGGTGAGCATCGCTTGATGTTCCGGCCGCGCGACAGTTTCGACCAGCGGCTGCTCGAAGCGTCGTTGACGATCTATCCTGAGGAAAGTCATGTGCGCTGGATCCACGATGTTTTCGGCAATTGCGTGGCGCTCGTCGATTTTTCGAGGCCGGCGTCCGAACTTCGTTTCGAAACCTGGATCACGCTCGATCATACGCCGCAGGTCGCCCTGGATCTCAAGGTCGACGACGCAGCCCTGACCTATCCATTCTCCTACGACAAGGACGAGATCGCGGATCTGACGCCGGCGATGCAGCGCCACTATCCCGACCCGAACGACGAGGTCGGACGCTGGGCACGCCAATTCGTGCGCCAGGGGCGTCCGACGGAGACCGGGCATCTGCTGATGACGCTCTGTTACGCCATCCGCGAGAGCTTCGTCTATGCGCGGCGCCATGAACACGGAACGCAGACGCCGGTGCAGACCTTGAAGCTTCGCTCCGGCACCTGCCGGGATTTTGCGCTTCTGATGATGGAGGCGGCACGCATCCTCGGCCTCGCAGCGCGGTTCGTCACAGGCTATGTCTATGTTCCCGACCGGGACGGTTCCACCGTGCTCGGCGGCGGTTCCACGCATGCGTGGTGCCAGATCTATCTTCCAGGCGCCGGCTGGACCGAGTTCGATCCGACCAACGGCATCGTCGGCAACCGCGATCTCATTCGTGTCGCGGTTGCCCGCGATCCGCGCCAGGCAGTGCCGTTGAGCGGCAGCTATGACGGGGACGGGAAGGATTTCGACAGCATGACGGTGCAGGTCAACGTCACCACCAAGTAATCTCGATTACCTCCGAAGTAAATCTTTGGTTACAATGAGATAGTCTTGATTATTCCGAGGTGATCTTGATTACCGCGAGGCAGCCGCGCGGAGACGATCGTGTCTGCGGGAACCGGGTGTCGCGATCAACGTTCCATACTCACCTCCACCTCTGCGGAGACGCGATAAGGAAGCCACAATGAAGATACGCGCCGGGTTTCATCTGGGCTATGAATGCATACAGCCGACACCGATGCTGCTCGTTCTCAATATCCATCCCTCCCGTCGCGCCGATCTTCTCAGCGAGCAGGTCCTGACATTCGACCGGGCGATCGAGGCCTGGGAATATGCCGATGGTTTCGGCAATGCCTGCAGCCGGATCGTCGCCCCGGCGGGAGTGACGACGATCTCTACGGAGTTCGAGATCTACGACAGCGGTCAACCCGACATCGTTCCCGAAGATGCCGTCCAGCACGCGATCAACGATCTACCGGACGAGGTGCTCGTCTTCCTGCTCGGCAGCCGCTATTGCGACACCGACAGGCTTGCCGATTTCGCCTGGGCAACCTTCTCGTCGACGCCGCTCGGCTGGGCGCGCGTTCAGGCGATCTGCGATTTCGTCCATGACCACATCACCTTCGATTACCAGAAGGCCGACCTCCTGCGCACCGCGCATGGCGGCTTCATCGACAAGGCAGGCGTCTGCCGCGACTTTGCCCATCTCGCCATCGCGCTTTGCCGGTGCATGAATATCCCAGCCAGATATTGCACCGGCTATCTCGGCGATATCGGCGTTCCGATTGATCCCAATCCGATGGATTTCAGCGCCTGGTTCGAGGTCTTTCTCGGCGGCCACTGGCATACGGTCGATGCCCGCCACAACACGCCGCGCATCGGCCGGATCCTGATGGGAACCGGCCGCGACGCCACTGACGTCGCCATGTCGACAGCCTTCGGTCCGGCAACGCTCTCCCGTTTCGAGGTGATCACCGAGGAAGTGCCGCCGGAGGCGGTGAAAGCCGATTGATCGCGGAGTCGCGGGCGAGGGACTTTATGCCTTCTTCAAAAACTCGGTTTTCAACACGAGGCCTTTGACCTGCTTGGTGTTGCACTCGATCTCGCCCGGATTGTCGGTCAGACGAATGCCCTTGACCAGCGTTCCACGCTTCAGCGTCTCCGAGGTTCCCTTAACCTTGAGGTCCTTGATCAGCGTCACGGAATCGCCGTCGTGAAGCTGGCTTCCGTTGCTGTCCTTTACAATGATGTCGGTCATAACGTCCTCGTTTGGTGATCACAACGGGAAATCACGGCGACGCGGGATAGTCAACACACGGATCAATCGGGTCAAACCTTAGATCCTACGCGGACCTTCAATCAGCGCGCTCGCAGGTGTCCCGAACGCAGCCGCGCAGCCAGCGATGCGCGGGGTCGGCATCCATCCTGGGGTGCCAGAGCAACGAGACCGTAATCTCAGGCGTCGGGACGGGGAGGGGAAAACTATGCATCCCCGCGCGTAAGGCTCCGGTGTGCCGTTCGGGCACGCTGGCGATCAGATCGGAGTTCCGGGCGAGCGCCAACGCCGTAGAAAAGCCGCTGACGATGGTGGCGATCTGCCGTTCCAGCCCGAGCGCATTCAAGGCGTCATCGATCGGTCCCTTGTCGAGGCCGCGCCGCGAGACGTAGATGTGCTCGCCGCCGGCATAAAGGGTGGGTGTCATCTCGCGCTCGCAAAGCGGATGCCCCAAGCGCACGACGCCGATGAAACGATCGCGGAACAAGGCCTGCGCCCGCACCTCTGGACCCGTCGTCCCGCTGACGACGCCGGTTTCTAGATCGACGGTTCCATCGCGAAGCGGGGCGCTGTCCTTGTCCGGTTTCTGCACGAAGCGCAGCCGCACACCGGGCGCTTGCCGGCCGAGGCGTGCGATCAGATCAGGTCCAAAGCTCTCGGCAAAGCCTTCGCTGGTGCGCAGCGTGAACGTCCGGACCAAGCGTTGAAGGTCAATCGCCTCGGCAGGACGCAAGACCGCCTGCGCGTCCTCGACAATCTGGCCGACCCGCTCGCGCAGTTCGAGCGCGCGCGGCGTGGGGACGAGGCCGCGGCCGGCGCGCACCAGCAGCGGATCGCCCGTCGTCTCGCGCAATCGCGCTAAGGCCCGGCTCATCGCCGACGGGCTGAGCCGCAGCCTTTGTGCCGCACGCGCAACGCTGCCCTCGGCAAGCAACACATCGAGGGTGACTAGCAGGTTGAGATCGGGTGTCGACATGCATCAGGTATAACACGGTTTCATCCTAATGTGGCGTCAAACGCATGGATGAAGTGCAAATCATGCGTCTTCTGCCATATCAAGCCGAGGACTAGGTTTTCATCAGTCCCATTCTGGGGAGCTAAGAGAAACGGAGTTCACGGGTGAAGCCGATCATTGCAGAACGAGGCGAGGCAATCGCCGAACGGACACCTTCCGTCCGCTGGGCGCTTGCCAGTCTCTCCCTCTCCATGTTGCTGCCGTCACTCGGCACCAGCATCGCCAATGTCGGCCTGCCGAGCCTGGCGCAGGCATTCAACGCCGCCTTCCAGGACGTCCAGTGGATCGTTCTCGCCTACCTCCTTGCCATCACGACCCTGATCGTCAGCGTCGGACGGCTCGGCGACATCACCGGTCGACGCCGGCTGCTCCTCATCGGCATCCTGCTCTTCACGCTGGCCTCGATCCTCTGCGGCGTCGCGCCGACGTTATGGCTGATGATTGCCGCGCGCGCGGTGCAGGGTCTGGGTGCGGCCATCATGATGGCTCTGACCATGGCCTTTGTCGGCGAAACGGTGCCTAAGGAAAGAACCGGGAGCGCCATGGGGTTGCTTGGAACGATGTCGGCGATCGGCACTGCTCTTGGGCCCTCGCTCGGAGGCTTCCTGATCGCCGGGCTCGGCTGGCCGGCAATCTTTCTCGTCAACGTGCCGCTCGGCGTTCTGACCTTCGTTCTCGCCTATCGCCACCTGCCCGCCGATATCAGCAAGGGGAGGACAGATCGGAAGGGCTTCGACTTGGCGGGCACACTGCTGCTTGCGCTGACGCTTTCGGCCTATGCGCTGGCGATGACGATCGGGCACGGCCGTTTTGGCCTGCTGAACGTCGCCCTGTTACTGACCGCCGTCTTCGGCACCGGTTTGTTTGTCTTCGCCGAGGCAAGAGTGGCATCGCCGCTGATCCAGTTGACAGTATTCCGCAATCGCGTGCTCACCGCCAGCCTGGCGATGAACATGCTAGTTTCGACGGTGATGATGGCGACGCTGGTCGTCGCGCCGTTCTACCTCTCCCGTGCGCTCGGGCTCAATCAAGCTCTCGTCGGCATCGTCATGTCGATCGGCCCCGTCATCTCCATTTTGAGCGGGATCCCGGCCGGTCGGCTGGTGGACCGTCTGGACGCGCCATTCGTGGTTGTCGCAGGGCTCGTTGTCATGGCGGCAGCCTCCGTCGCCATGGCAGTGCTTCCCGGGATATCAGGCTACATCGCCGCCATCGCCATGCTGACACCCGGCTATCAGCTGTTCCAGGCGGCCAACAACACCGCCGTCATGGCGGATGTCCACCCCGACCAGCGAGGCGTCATCTCGGGCATGCTCAACCTGTCGCGCAATCTCGGGCTGATTACCGGCGCATCCGTGATGGGCGCCGTCTTCGCGTTCTCTTCGGGAACACCCGATATCACAGCGGCGCATCCCGAGGCCGTCGCCTCAGGCATGCGGATGACCTTCGCCGTTGCGGCAGCACTGCTTGTCGTCGCGCTCGTCATCGCGGCCGGGACTTACCGCCGCCGAGCGCTCGGGGAGAGTAGAGTCCGGCACTGATCGGCCGCGCGAGCGAAACCCAGACCAAGGTCCGATCCATCCCGGACTTTGTGCCCATGGCAACTTTCCGTCGATGCAATAGCTTGCTTCGGCATGCATGGAGGTGTTCGGAGTTTTGCTGTGACTAAAATTTTCGTCGCGGGGATGATACTGGCGCCGCTTATCTTCTGGGGTTCTGTTGGCGTCCTGATATATGCGTACTTCTCGTGAGGGCCGTCCGGCGAATCATCGACATCGCCGAGCCCGTATTTCGAAACTTCTGCGCCTTGACGGCCGATGGCGCCGAAGGAGATTCCGCACTGCCGCCCGGCCGCCGACACATCGGGATCAGTTCGATTGGCCACGGAAGATCGCAACGGCCGCAGTGACCAGCGCGGCATTGTCGTTCGCAATCGTCCCATCCGGGAGGTGCTTGCCATCTTCCAGACCGATACGGGTGGAGTAGCGCCGCTCGCGCGCCAACCTGACGAAGGGCCAGACGGTGTCGTCGAAACCGTGCAGAAGAATGGGTCGATTGACCCGGCTATCCCAAAGTACCCTGATAATGCCGTCCGCGATATCGCATGCGCGCTGCAAATCCTGTTCGTCATCGAGCTCGATTAGCACGCGAAAGACCCGCTCACGATCATCGAGGCCGATGTAGCGCTCCGCATCGGCGACCGATGCCAGCCCGACTTCGATGCCGACACCCTTCTGCCGCAGCAGCTGCATGACATCGGGCGCATCGTCTTCGGACAGGTTCACCGAGGCATAATCCGGCAGGACACGCCAGCGGCGGATGGCTTCCCGCGTTTTCTCGCGATCGCTCTCGATCCAGGCGCCCGTGGAGACGCCGATCAGCGTTCCCGGACAAGCCCGGCGGATCGCGCCCACCGTCTCATCGACAGCGGCAAGGCTCTCCTTGCCATCGGCTTCGCGCGGATGAACGTGGAGCTCCGCAGCGCCGGCAGCAACCGAAGCCGTGGCATCACGCACCATGGCATCGATCGTCAGCGGAAGGAGGGGATGGAAATCGCTCGGCCGCGCGCCGTTGATGCAGGCTTGAACGATCATAAAAGGAGCCTCGCACTTGTTGGACCGCTTGAGACACCGGGTATACCAGATTGGAAATCTGAAGACCTAGGGTGCTGCTGACAAAGTCATTTCCCTTGCCGTTGCAGCCCCAATAATATCATCTCAGTCGAGATAGGCGACTGCTGCTCTCGTACTTGCGGACGCCGACCAGAGGACGGCCACGTGATCTCGTGGCAGCGACGTGACGTCAATCTGCCGCCCGACCCCATTCTTAAGTTAATGGCGGTCGCGTCCTGTTGCTGCCTGTACATCATCTCATCGTCAACGCAAGGGAGGCGGCGTGAAACTCATCTCTTGCCTCAGGGAACGCCAACCTTCTTGAGGTACCAAACCGCAATTTTCGGAAAACGACGGATGGCGGAAGGGTCGCGAACTCTACGACATCGAAATTCTTAGCTCAGCTCACGGCAGGCAGCATCGCTTTGGCGTGCAAGCGTTGCAACGAAGAGCGCGCGGCATGGACTGGCTCCTGTACACGAGCGACCGCCGCGGAGAGATCTGGGAATTAATCGAATGTGCGCCGCCCTGTGCGCATCGGCGTGGGTCGTAGACCTGCGTTAGCCCGCTGCCGAGCCACACCAGCGGCGCGCCGGCCGGTGTTTTCTGGGATACTTGCAGCCGTTCATCGGAGGTTAATGCTTATTAACCCAGAATCGCAGCCTGAAAGGATGCGCCGATGAAGATGCTTTTTTCCTCACTTGCAGCCATGATCTTGTCTGCATCTTTCGCCCTGCCGCTGAACGCCGCGCCGATCGTCGTGCCGAACGCAGTACATATGCACACCCCCGACGTCGAGCAGGTCAAACACCGTCGCCACGGTAATGGACATGCGTATGGCCACCGGAAGAAACACCGCTACGCTTACCGCGACTGTCGGTACTACGGCTCGTGCTATCGTCCGCGGTATTACGGCAGTCGCGACTATTACGGCTATCGCGACCATTACTCCTATCGTCGTCGGTCAGGTGTGACCGTGTATTTCGATTTTTAGCCGGCAGTGCCACTGAAACCAACCTTGGTGCTCAACAGATGAGCCGCCAGCCTCATCAGCCTGGCGGCTTTCATACTAGAAGGGGGGATACGACAAGCGTGCATTCTCGAAAAAGCGGAAATTGTGCAACAAAATCAATATAAGATGGCGGAAGAGGTGGGATTCGAACCCACGGTACGGTTTCCCGCACGCCGGTTTTCAAGACCGGTTCCTTAAACCACTCGGACACTCTTCCATCTGATTGAAAAGGTTGAGACATCAACATTCTGTCGATTTCTACCAACCGGCCATTGCTACCGATTTGCGACCCAATCACTCGATGGCTGGCTTTTTAGCAGCTTTGGTAGCAGCGTCAACTTGCTCTGCAGCATTTGCCAGCATCTTCGCCATGACGTGCGACTAGCTCGAGAGAGCCGACCTTCCGTTGTTCTTCGCCTGCACGAGCCGGTAGCGGTTCCGGCGCAAGGACGCTGCAGGTCAACCCGACGCTGCTGAACAACTCAACCCTGTTGCGACCCTTGTTTTTGGCAATGTAGAGCGCCTGATCTGCACGCTTCTGGACGTCTTGTTCGGTTAGACCCGCTTCCCAAAGTGCCACACCTGCACTGACGGAAGGGGTGACCTGATTTCCTTCGAAGACAAGCTCAGGGCGTTGACAGCCTCGCGTATCCGCTCAGCGAACGCAAAAGCGGAGGCTGCCGTTTGGCCGCGAAAAAAGAGGCTGAACTCCTCGCCGCCCAACCGACCTAGCACGCAGGAAGCGGGGGCACTCTGAGCAATCGTCCGAGCAACATTTATGAGAACGACATCACCTTTGTCATGTCCGTACATATCGTTAACACGCTTGAAAAAGTCGATATCGATGAGGGCGAAGGCGTCCCCGGGGCCGAGGCTTTTCGGAAGGGAATTGAAGAAATGCTGCCGGTTGGGAATGCCGGTCAGCATATCGGTATTTGCAAGTCTTATAAGCTTCTCTTCGGCTCTTTCCTGCACGACAACGAGCACGAACAGAGCGACTGCGAAATGACAGATGATCAGCAGAAAGAATGCGTAGCGCGGGGGAAGAGGCGCATCATTCGGAAAGATGAAACCAATGACGACCAAAGCCGAGAGAGACGTCGCCAGCCAAATGGATGCGGAAAGGCCGAGCCGCCCGGTAAGACGCTCGTGGAAGAAGTCGCGGGCGATCACGAAACCTGACAAGGCAAGCAGGATGGTGGCGCTGCCATTGAACACCGATGCTCTCAATCCATTGTCCAAATACCATGGCGTGATCGCCGCACTCAGCGTCAGGACGACGGGCAGGAGCAATGGCCACCAGTCTCGTAGAGAGTTTTGACGCCGGCTGAGGCCGAAAAGACCAACCGTCATCAGCCCGTAACCGTTGGCGCCCAGCGAAAAACTCCAGAACGTCCTGGCATTGGCGGACATGTGAAGGCTCTCGTCCCAACCTGCCAGCGTTGAGGCGATCGCGAGCAAAGTAAAACCAACGGCAAGCACGCCGAGCCCGGGCGTCGCTCCGGAGCGCCACCTCACGTAGAAGAAGCAGATCGCTCCGACGATGAAGGAAGACTTGTGTAGAAGCAGGACTGTCGCAAGATCCATTGCCGGAACCCGATGTGAGATGAGAAGCGGAGTCGGAATAACTGCTAAAATCTACTTTTCGATGAACGCCGCAAGATCTTCTGACGGCGAAACTCGCTGTTCTTCTGGGCATTGCGACCGAGATCGTTGGAAGCCCGTTCCACACATTGGAAATGACTCGCGTTCTCCCCGGCTTGAGCGTTAACTGCGTGTTCTGGCGGAGGAAACAAACCATGGCCATGTATCTCACACGCTTTAGCTATACGCCCGAGACCTGGGCGCGGATGATCGAAAACCCCGAGGATCGCCGAGAGGCGGCACGTAGTTACATTGAATCCGTGGGCGGAAAGCTCCACGGGTTCTGGTACGCCTTCGGCGAGCATGACGGTTGGAATCTGTGGGAGGCGCCTGATAACGTATCGATGGCGGCTGTAGCACTTGCTATCGGTGCAGGAGGCGCGCTCAGCTCCATGGAAACCACTGTCCTCCTCAGCGTCGAGGATACGATCGAGGCCTTGGAAAAGGCGAAGTCGATTCGCTATCGTCCACCGGCGGCATAGACGGCCCACGGCTTCCCACCATGTCGAAGATGAGCGCTTGGCGCTCATCGTTCCCGGCGCAAGCTCTGTGAATTGCGCCGGCGACATAAGAGATTTAGCTTCCGTCAGATCCGAGGCCCTTCGGGCCGTTGAGCTGTTTCATATCCTCGCCGAGCGATCGAACCGCCTCCATCGTCACGGCGAGGGCCGACATCAGGATTGCAATGTCGTTATCTTTATCCGGCTGGGCAAGCGCGCGAGATCGGGCATGCAACTGCTGGCTGATCGTGTCGAGCTGAGTCAGGGTTTCATCGTTCATGGTGATCCTCCAAAGGTCTAAACCTTCAAAGCCCGTGGCCGACAATTCGTTCCCATACAGCCACGAAGCGTCAAATACGCGACCCGCGTTGCATCACATCTATCGGCGACGCTACCTAGCCATTCGGCTTGCGCAAGGGCGGAAGCCGCAGGTAGGGATTTTGGGGATCGTAGGTTCCCTTCGGCTCACCCTTGCCGGGCTTGACCAGATTGGGCACCAGCTTTCCCTCCCGCCCGAACATATAGTCGATGCCGGCGCATAGGTGGGCGAGGGAGCGGTAGTTGAAATATTTGAACCAGTCGTTGGCGAGGAAGGCGGCCTCGTCCCATGTCTTTCCGCGGAGGCGGTCATATCCGGCCCGGTGCAGATAGGCTTCGCCTGTTCTCCTGTCGATGGCGGCGTCGAGGCAAAGGTTGCCGGCGATCAGCGACAGCCTGAGCACCTTGAGGGTTTCGGCATCCTTGTTCGGTAAGGGTTTCAAGGCCTCGGCCAGATAAAAATTCGTCTTGGGATCATTGGTCATCGTCTTGCGCCAATAGGCGGGGAAATCTTCCGCGGCGGCGACTGCTGATGAGCTGGATACCACCACCAGCAAGATCAAGCTTTTGAAAATTCTGTCCATTCTTAAGCCCTCAACCCGCGTCGAGAGTGCATAGCGTCATATCGCGGGGATAGGCAAGCTAGTGACGCGCCGCCGCTCCTCAAATACGCGCAGGCCGTGTTCCAATATGGAGCTTTGGGGCGTCCGGAAGCACCCCAGATGTTCACCATATGCCTCGCATCGGCACGATGATTTCGGGCCTCATTGCGGCGGCGGAAGGGCAGGCGGAAGTGGCTTTTGTTAGTGATTTATAAACCATAATCATTAGAATTGTCGCTATCGCTCCGAAATCGTTCGTAAATTTGCCACGAACTTAGCAAGATTAAAGCCTCGTTAGGCGGGCGGGAATAAGGCGCTATTGCCCCAGGATGGGGCAGGGTTCCTTAACCATAACGATCTTTGAGCGGCGTGGGGCATATGAAACTGGATTACGGGGCGGCGTCTTTCGCAACGACAGCACGGTGGCTGGCGATCTCGGCGATGTGTGCGACGGTTGCGGCTTGCGGCACGACGCAGGCGGTGCCGAAGAAAAAAGCCCACGGCAAAGAATATTTCTCCGAATCCGAATATGGTGTGAAGGCGAGCCCGCGGGTCGCGACCGGCAACAATATCCCGAAGGGCGGCGGCCGCTATATCGTCGGCAACCCTTACGAGGTGAAGGGCAAGTGGTATTATCCGAAGGAAGATTTCTCTTATAACAAGGTCGGCGTCGCCTCGTGGTATGGCTCGGCCTTTCATGGGCGCCTGACGGCGAATGGCGAAGTTTACGACCAGATGCATCTTTCCGCCGCACATCCGACCTTCCCGCTGCCGAGCTATGCGCGCGTTACCAATCTCGAAAGCGGTTCTTCCGTCATCGTGCGCGTCAACGATCGCGGACCCTATCATGAAGGCCGCATCATCGATCTTTCCAACAAGACGGCCGACATGCTGGATCTGCAGCACAGCGGCACCGGCAAGGTGCGCGTGCAATATGTCGGCCGCGCCCGCATGGACGGCCACGACATGCCCTATCTGATGGCCTCATACGCGCCGAAGGGCAGCCGCATTCCCGGCGTCAATCCGGAAGGCCAGATCGCAACCGGCGTGATGGTCGCCTCCAACAGCCGAAAGATCACCCGCGACCAACTTCAGAGTTCGGAAGACTACGAGACGCCGGCCAACGTGCCGGTGCCAAGGTCGGCAACTTCCTATGCCGGCTCGACGCCGAGCGCCCGCAACAATGCGGCAGCCGCCGCAGCACCCGCTCTGGCACCGGCTGCCCATGTTCTGGTCGCGCCATCGGCGCCGACCTTCAACAACGGCGCGCAGGCCATGGACCACATGGTCGTGCTGCCGGAGATCGGTCCGATGCCCTATGAGCGGCCCCAGAATTCGCTGGCGCTCGGCTACCAGAACGAAGAGGTGAAGACAGTGACCGTCAATCTCGCCTTCGACGCGGTCATGGTGCGCAATGATGGGCTAACCCAAGAGTCCATCCTTGCCTCGGCCAAGCGCCAGCAGGCAAAGTTCGCCGCGCGCTGAGCATGGCATTGCATCGGATTCTCCACCGCTCTAACCTCCCGACACACGCCGCTCCATAAGTGGAAATTGCGATGTTGAAGCCCGCGCTTCGCCTGCTTGCATGCCTGATGCTGTTCGCCACCGGAGCCTTTGCAGCCGATGGCGGTGCCGGCTTCGCCACCAAGGCGGCGCAGGCCTATATGATCGAGGCTACCACCGGCACGGTGCTTCTCGCCAAGAACGAGGATCAGAGCTTTTCGCCGGCTTCGCTTGCCAAGCTGATGACGATGGATCTGGTCTTCGAGGCGCTGACCAAGGGCCAGATCACGCTCGATACCGACTATCCCGTTTCCGAATATGCCTGGCGGACGGGCGGGGCCCCGTCGCGGACGGCAACGATGTTTGCCAGCCTCAAATCGCGCGTGCGCGTCGAGGACCTTATCAAGGGCGTCGCCATCCAGGGCGCCAATGACAGCTGTATCATCCTCGCAGAGGGCATGGCCGGAAGCGAGCAGCAATTTGCCGTGTCGATGACGCGGCGTGCCCGCGAACTCGGCATGGAGAAGGCCGAGTTCGGCAATTCCACCGGTCTTCCCGATGGCAAGAGCAAGGTGACCGCACGCGAGATGGTGACGCTTGCCGCCGCTCTTCAACAATCCTATCCGAACCTTTATCCCTATTTCGCGCAACCGGATTTTGAGTGGAACAAGATCTTCCAGCGCAACCGCAATCCGCTGCTCGGACTCGATCTCGGCGCCGATGGGCTGGCGACGGGCTTTACCGAGGGCGAGGGGTATTCGATCGTCGCTTCGGTGCAGCGCGACGGCAAGCGGCTGTTTGTTGCGCTTGCTGGCATCGCTTCCGACAAGGAGCGGACGGAGGAGGCCAAGCGGGTGCTCGAATGGGGGCTGACGGCCTTCGAGAATCGGCAGATCTTCGGCGAGAAGGAAGTGATCGGCGCCGCCAGCGTCTATGGCGGCACGGCGCGCACCGTCGATCTCGTCGCCAAGGCGCCGGTCAGCGTCTATATTCCGATCAGCAATCCCGACCGGCTGTCGGCGCGCATCATCTATCGCTGGCCGCTGACGGCGCCGGTCAAGCCGGATACGCAGGCAGGCACGCTGAGGATTTTCGCCGGCAGCCGGCTGCTCAGGGAAGTGCCGCTCTATACCGTGCAGGCAGTCGGCGAGGGCTCGCTCAGCAGCCGGGCGGTCGACGCCATGCTGGAACTCGGCGAATCGCTGTTTTTCTCCTGGCTCTGGGACAAGCCCGCGCCCGTCTGACGAGCTGTTTTCAATGCAATTTGCCGGAAAAGGTGAATATGTCGCCGCGGCGAAAGGTTTTCCTCCCTGACATCTTCGGATAGATAGAAGGAGCGGGGCGCGTGCGGCGCCTGGAATGCGGGAAGTTGTCATTGTCATCCGGTACGGGATTGTTCGTTACGTTTGAAGGCGGGGAAGGCGCTGGGAAATCCACGCAGATCCGCCGCCTCGCCGAGGCGTTGAAAGGCGAAGGTCACGACGTGCTGGTGACGCGCGAACCAGGCGGATCGCCTGGCGCCGAAGCCGTGCGCCATGTGCTATTGTCAGGGGCAGCCGAAGCCTTCGGCACGCGGATGGAGGCGATCCTCTTTGCCGCGGCTCGCAACGACCATGTCGAAGAGGTGATCCGGCCGGCCCTTACCGCCGGCAAGGTCGTGCTCTGCGATCGCTTCATGGATTCCTCCCGCGTCTACCAGGGCATCACCGGCAATCTCGAGCCCGATTTCATCGAGACGCTGCAGCGCATCGCCATCAACGGCGTCATGCCGGATTGTACCGTGATCCTCGACATCCCCGCCAAGGTCGGACTGGAGCGGGCGCAGAAGCGCGCCGCGGCCGATGGTCCCGATCGCTTCGAGAAGGAGCGGTTGGAAACGCACGAGAAACGGCGCGAGGCCTTTCTCGATATCGCCGCTCGTGAGCCGGAGCGCTGCCACGTGGTCAATGCCATGCAGACGGAAGAAGCGATTGCCGCCGAGATCCTGGCGATCGTCAAGCAGCTGCTGTCTCCTGCAGGCCGTGCCCGAATGCCGGAAGCCGCTCACCATGAGTGAGGCCCATCATGAGTGAAGGGCGGCCCGGACTGCTCGATGGCGCCATCTGGCCGGGGGAAAATACCAGGCTGTTCGGCCATGAGGAGGCGGAAGCCTTCCTTGCGCAATCCTATCGCTCCGGCAAGGGCCATCACGCCGTCCTGATCGAAGGGCCGGAGGGCATCGGCAAGGCGACGCTCGCCTTCCGATTCGCCAATCACGTGCTCTCGCATCCCGATCCCGCGACAGCGCCGGAGACGATCGGCGATCCCGATCCTGCCTCGCCCGTCAGCCGGCAGATCGCGTCGGGCGCCTCGCACAATCTGCTGCATCTGGCCCGGCCGGTGGACGAAAAGACCGGCAAGGTGAAATCGGCGATCACAGTCGACGAGGTGCGCCGCGCCGGCAAATTTTTCTCGCAGACGTCGGGCACCGGCAACTGGCGGATCGTCATCATCGATCCGGCCGACGACATGAACCGCAATGCGGCCAATGCCATCCTGAAGATCCTGGAAGAACCGCCGAAGCGGGCGCTGTTCCTGGTGCTGTCGCATGCGCCGGGGCGGCTGCTGCCGACGATCCGCTCGCGCTGCCTGCCGCTGAAACTGGCGCCGCTCGCCGATGATGCACTCGTCGCGGCCCTTGCCCATCTCGGCATATCAGGCGAGGGCGAGGCGGTGCTTTCGGCCGCCAAGGGCAGCGTCGGCGAAGCGCTAAAACTCCTGAACTACGGCGGCGGCGAGATCATTGCCGCTTATGACGAGATGCTTTCCGCCGAGGGACCGACAGCACGCAAGGCAATGCATCGGCTGGCCGACGCGCTTTCGGGGCGGGAAAGCGACACGATCTTCGATTTCTTCGTCAGCCATGTCGGCGACGACATCATGAACCGGGCTCGCGCGGCAGCGGGCGAGGGGCAGATCGCGGCGGCGGAGCGGCTGGCGCGGCTCTATTCCGAGATCACCGAGCGGCTCACCGTTTCCGATGGCTATAACCTCGACCGCAAGCAGACGATCATCAGCATTCTCGCCGACATCAAGCAGCCGGGTCTTTAAAGCGCGTCACCGCCGACACTTTCGGCATCATGCTCTGATCAACCGGTCAGCAACTTCAATGCGACAACGGCAAGCGTGACGGCAAGGACGATGCGGATGGTGCGTTCGTGAAGCTTCGGCGCAAGAAGGCTGCCGATGATGATGCCGGGGATAGAGCCTATGAGCAGGGCAAGCAGCATCGGCCAGTCGATCTCGCCGATCAGCCAATAGCCCGTGCCGCCGATCAAGGTCAGCGGTACCGCGTGGACGATATCGGAACCGACGATCTCGCGCACATCGAGCCTGGGATAGAGGACCAGCAGGATCGTCACCCCCAGCGCGCCGGCACCGACCGAGGTCAAGGTGACGAGGACGCCGAGAACGAATCCGAGAATGACGGTGAGGGCGAGGATGGTCGTCGGTTTCGGTGGCGTTCGATCGCCGATGGCGCGCCGCGCTAGTTCGAGGATCGGGCCTCGGAAGACCAGCATGATCGCGGTCATGACGAGAAGCCAGCCGAGCGCCGTGGTGATCGTGTTGGTCACGCCGATGCTTTTGCGGTCGACGCCGGCCAGCAGCCAGAGCATCAGCAGGGCGGCCGGCAGGCTGCCGGCTGCGAGGCTGCCGACGATCTTCCAGTTGACGCGCCCATGCATGCCATGGACGGCAGTGCCTGCCGTCTTGGTAATTGCCGCGTAGAGAAGATCGGTACCGACGGCAGTGGCGGGATGGACGCCGAAGAGCAGCACCAAAAGGGGCGTCATCAGCGAACCGCCACCAACGCCGGTGATTCCGACAAGCGCGCCGACGAAGAGGCCCGAAAGCGAATAGAGCGGCTCGAATGTCAAGCAGGCGCTCCCGAGGGCGCGCGGCCACGGCCATTCCGGTAGATGAAAACTGGCACTTCGTTCTTGTCCCGCCCTCTTTCCCAAGACGGGTAGATTGGGCGAGAAGCTGAGTCAAGTTCACGCCCCCATCGTCCCGGAAATCATCGACGGCGGCGAAACTTGAGGTTTCGCTTGACGGTGACATGCGCTAAGAGCGGCTGACCATTTTTATAGAGTTAGCCGGACATTGGCCGCCATGACAGACAAGACACCCTTCTATATCACCACCGCGATTTCCTACCCTAACGGCAAGCCGCATATCGGCCATGCCTATGAGTTGATCGCGACGGATGCGATGGCGCGTTATCAGCGCCTGGATGGCAAGGATGTCTTCTTCCTGACCGGCACCGACGAACACGGCCAGAAGATGCAGCAGACGGCCCGCGCCGAGGGGATCACCGCGCAGGCGCTCGCCGATCGCAACTCCGGCGAATTCCAGGCGATGGCGACGCTGCTCAACGCCTCCAACGATGATTTCATCCGCACCACGCAGGAGCGTCATCACGAGACGTCGCGCAACATCTGGAAACTGATGGCCGACAATGGCGACATCTACAAGGACAGCTATGCCGGCTGGTATTCGGTGCGCGACGAGGCCTATTACCAGGAAAACGAGACGGAGCTGCGCGCCGACGGCGTGCGCTACGGGCCGCAAGGCACGCCGGTCGAGTGGGTGGAAGAGGCAAGCTATTTCTTCAAGCTCTCCGAATACCAGGAGAAGCTGCTTGCGCATTACGAGGAAACCCCCGATTTCATCGGCCCGGCCGAGCGCCGCAACGAGGTGATCTCCTTCGTCAAGTCCGGCCTCAAGGACCTCTCGGTCTCGCGCACGACCTTCGACTGGGGCATCAAGGTGCCGAACGATCCCGCCCACGTGATGTATGTCTGGGTCGACGCGCTGACCAACTACATCACCGCGACAGGCTATATCGAGGACAGGAACGGCCCGCGGGCGAAATACTGGCCGGCCGACGTGCACATTATCGGCAAGGACATCATCCGCTTCCATGCCGTCTACTGGCCGGCCTTCCTGATGTCGGCGAAGCTGCCGCTGCCGAAGCGGGTCTTTGCCCACGGCTTCCTGCTCAACAAGGGCGAGAAGATGTCGAAGTCGCTCGGCAACGTCGTCGATCCCGTCAATCTGGTGAACCATTTCGGCCTCGACCAGGTGCGCTATTTCTTCCTGCGCGAAGTCTCCTTCGGCCAGGACGGCAGCTACAGCGAAGAGGCGATCGGCACGCGCATCAACTCCGATCTCGCCAACGGCATCGGCAATCTCGCCAGCCGCTCGCTGTCGATGATCGTCAAGAACTGTGATGGCAAGATCCCGGAATGCGGCCCGCTCAGCGACGAGGACAAGGCGATGTTGGCCCAAGTCGATGCGCTGCACGCATCGACGCGCGAGGACATGAGCAAGCAGCAGATCCATCGGGCGCTCGCCTCGATCATTGCAGTGGTTTCCGAGACCGACCGCTATTTCGCCGGCCAGGCGCCGTGGGCGCTGAAGAAGACCGATCCGGAGCGTATGGGCACGGTGCTCTATGTCACCGCCGAAGTCGTGCGCCAGATCGCGATCCTGCTGCAGCCCTTCATGCCGGAATCATCGGCCAAGCTGCTCGATCTGGTCGCGGCACCCGAAGACAATCGCGACTTCGCCGCTCTGGGCGAGGCCGGCCGTCTCGTTGCCGGAACACCGCTCGAAGCGCCGACGCCGGTCTTCCCGCGCTACGTGGCTCCGGAGGCTTGAGCCGTGCTGATCGACACGCATTGCCATCTTGATTTCGCCGACTTCGAGGCGGAGCGGGACGAGATCGTCGCGCGCGCCCATCTGGCCGGTGTCAAGCAGATGGTGACGATCTCGACGCGGGTACGCAAGCTCGAAACGCTGCTTGCCATCACGGAGAAATATCCCTCGGTATTCTGCTCGGTCGGCACGCATCCGAACAATGCCGACGAAGAGCTGGATATCCAGACGGAAGAGCTGGTGCGTCTCGCCAATGCCCATGAGAAGGTGGTGGCGATCGGCGAGGCCGGCCTCGACTATTTCTACGACACGCAAAAGCCTGAGGACCAGCAGACAGGCTTTCGCCGGCATATTGCGGCGGCGCGCAAGACCCGGCTGCCGCTTGTCATCCACAGCCGCAGCGCCGACGAGGACATGGCTGCGATCCTGACCGAGGAAACCGGGAAAGGGGCTTTCCCCTTCATCCTCCACTGCTTCTCGGCAGGCCCGGAACTGGCGAAGACCGGCGTCGCGCTCGGCGGCTATGTCTCCTTCTCGGGCATCCTGACCTTCCCGAAGTCGGAAGAGCTGCGGGAGATCGCCAAGACGATCCCGCAGGATCGGCTGCTTGTGGAAACGGACGCGCCCTATCTGGCGCCGAAGCGCTGGCGCGGTAAGCGCAATGAGCCGTCCTATGTCGTCAACACGGCCGAAGTGCTCGCCGAGACGATCGGCCTTTCCTACGCCGAGGTCGCACGGATCACGACAGAGAACGCTTTCCAGCTGTTCTCGAAGATGCCGAGGGTCTAGCGACGTGCTCTACCGGCGGCGCTTCACCATTCTCGGCTGTTCGTCGTCACCCGGCGTGCCGCGCATTACCGGCGACTGGGGCGCCTGCAATCCCGACAATCCGAAGAACCGGCGGACGCGGGCCGCCTTCATGGTGCAGCAATTCGCACCGGATGGCGGTGTCACCACCGTCGTCATAGACACGGGACCGGATTTTCGCGAACAGATGATCAGGGCAGGGGCCGACCATGTCGATGCAGTGCTCTACAGCCATCCGCATGCCGATCATATTCATGGCATCGACGATCTGCGCGGCTATTTTCACAATACGCGCCGCCGGGTGCCGATCTTTGCCGACCAATTTACCATGGATAGGCTGCGGGAAGCTTTCGGCTATTGCCTGGAAACGCCGCCGGGCAGCAATTATCCGCCGATCGTGCTGCCGATCGTCATCGAAAACCTCGACGCGCCCGTGGAAATCCATGGTCCCGGTGGAACGATCGCCTTCCATCCGCATATCCAGCAGCACGGGGATATTCACTCGCTCGGCTTCCGGATCGGCGATGTGGCTTATTGCAGCGATATCAGCGATTTTCCGCCTCAGACCGTCGAGAAACTTCAAAATCTCGACATGTTGATCATCGACGCGCTGCAATATACCTATCACCCGAGCCACCTGTCGCTGGAACAGTCGCTCGATTGGATCGGCCGGCTGAAGCCGAAACAGGCGATACTCACCCATATGCACACGCCGCTCGATTACGACGTGGTGATGGCCGAGACGCCGGACCATGTGGTGCCGGCGTATGACCAGATGAGCTTCGAGACCGAGGTCAGGCTCTAAAGCTTGAACCCGCCCGCTTGCACGTACGGCCACAGTTCGACGCCACCGCGGTGGATCATGTCGAGCGAGACGTAGAGGATGATCAGCAGGCCGACATAGGCGATCCAGCGATGGCTGCTGAGCAACCGGGCGATCAGGTTTGCGGCGATCCCCATCAACGCGATCGACAGGGCAAGACCGATGACCAGCACGCTTGGATGTTCGCGCGCAGCACCGGCAACGGCGAGCACGTTGTCGAGCGACATCGAGACGTCGGCGATGACGATCTGGGTCGCCGCCTGGAAGAAGGTCTTTTTCGGCGCGCCTTCGGCACCCACCGCCTCATGGCTCTCGCCATGGCCGGCGCGCAGCTCGCGCCACATCTTCCAGCAGACCCAGAGCAGCAGCAGGCCGCCGGCCAGCAGCAGGCCGACGATCGCCAGCAGGTAGACTGCGACGCTGGCAAAGAGAATACGCAGTACGGTCGCCGCCACGATACCGACGATAATTGCCTTGCGGCGCTGCGTCGCCTCGAGGCCGGCAGCAGCAAGACCGATAACCACGGCGTTGTCGCCGGCGAGAACGAGGTCGATAGCAATGACCTGCAGCAAAGCCGTCAGACCAGCTGCCGTAAACATGTCCATATGAATTATCCCCAATGCGTCAAAGCCGTGCTAGCGTCTCGAAGGTTTGACGTCAACCGCTGAGAGATTTCGCAAGCGGCGTAATTTGCGAGTCTGCGCGCCGAAATGGCAGGCGACGCGCCGGAGTCACCGCCGAGCCTATCGCCAATCCCATCGCCACCCCTGGAACATTCAACTCAGCCGACGGTTCTTCAAGTCAGGAAACCAGACGCCGGCCAAACGTCGGCCAAAACGCATTGGCGGCTGGATCTGCACATCGAGAGGAGAGTCCCATGGGCAACATTTACAACGATACCAACCCGGCCTTTTCAGGCCCGACAGGCGGCAGCAGTCTCGCCGCATTTTTCGACAACCGATCGGACGCCGAATCCGCCGTTTCCCGTCTCGAGGACGCAGGCGTGCCGGTCGCGAGAATAAGGCTGATGCCCGGATATGAGGCGGACGCAAAAAATGCCGGCGCAATGAGCGAAGACCGCAGCGGCTTCTTCGACGCTCTGGCAGACTTCTTCTTCCCCGACGAGGATCGTGCGGTCTATGCAGAAGGGTTGCGGCGAGGCGGCTTCCTCGTTCAGGTCAATGATATCGACGACGCGCTCTACGAGACCGTCCACGATATTCTGGACGATGAGGGCAGTATCGACATGGATGAACGCGCGGATCTCTGGTCGTTGGAGGACAGACAGCAAGGCCCATCCAATACCGGCTTTGCCGGATCGGTGCAGGGCGGCAAAGTCTCGGAAAACCTCGCCGTGTCCGAGAGTGCATTCGACGATGCGCGCCCGGTGGCAATGCGGGACACCGCGCATGGAAGCGCCAAGGTGCGTGCCTATACCTTGCCCGAGCCTGGCACCACGTCATCGGACGAAACCAATCGCCAATCCCAAGGCCAGTCCCAAACCCAATCGCAAGGTGGATCTCACCAGAGCCAGGGTTTTCGACGCGACCATTGATATCATGAGGCCCGACCGCAATGCCGGGCCTCATTTCCTCTCGCTCAGCTATTCGAGGACATGTCGATGCAATCATCCATCAACCGCCACGGCCTTCCGCCGGATCCCGACGAACTGATCGCGGAAGGTGATCCGCCTTTTGCCGATGCCGCTGAGCAGACGGCGCGTGAAAAGGCCGACGAGAGCCTGAACGCCTTGCGGCATGAGGTCAGGCTGCTGAATGCCCGCATAGGCGTGCTGCGCGAGGATGCGGAAGCGGCGCTGAAAGCCAAGGCCACATCGGTCGATGCGAGCGCCCATGTCCAGCTCGGCGACTATCCCTGGCTGAAACTTGCCGCGGCAATCGGCGCAACCTTCATTGCAGCCAGACTGGTTCGGCGTCTTCCGCTCGGCGTGCTGCTTGCGGGGTTTGCCGGTCATCTCTCGGAGGCGAGACGGCAGTGACGGATCGTCGCTAATGGTGGCTGGCTGGTGCGGGCGGCGAGATTGATACGCGAACAAGCGCTCATGCTAGAAGCAGGCCAGCAATTCCGGCAAAAGTCGCGACACCGCCTGCGATCGCGAAACGAGCCGCATAAGCGATGCTCCCCATACTAGCTGCAAGAACGGCTTTCGCAAGAAGATTGGCGAAAGCGGCCACCGCTATGGCGCGAGCGGCTGCGTCTGCAGGCACCTGGATGGATGACAGTTTCGCAACGGCAAGCGTTATCGCATCGAGATCGCCCAGTCCTGTGATGAATGAAAGGACGATCAGCGACTGAGTTCCAAAGACGATCAGGGTCATTCGCGTCAGGACTGTCACGACGGCGAGAAGGAGAGCGAAGCGCAGCACGACCATCACCTCCAGCGGGTTTCGGGGTGAAAAATCGGCGCTATCATCCGGGCGTTGCAGCAATGCGGCGAAGCCGCCAGCTATGGCGAGCGTGGCAGCAGCCGGAGCGAGTAATGGAACAAGATCCCTGAAAACAGCTGGTGCAATGACGCCGCTAATCAAAAGCACGCGGGCGAGAGAAACGGCTCCCGCCAGCATTGCTCCCGCTGAGAGGAGTGGCGAGAGGGCAGGCATCTGCTTCGACTGACGGGCGAAAGAAAGCGTCAAGGCGGTCGAGGAAACGATGCCGCCGCTGGTCCCGGTCAGCAGTATTCCGGCGCGGGCGCCGCTCAGCTTGATGAGTATATAACCGCCAAAGGAAACGGCTCCCACCAGGATCGTCATCATCCAAAGCTCGAAAGGATTGATTGTCTGCCAAGGATCAATCGGTTCGTTGGGAAGGATAGGGAGGATGACGATGGTCATCGTCAGCAGGATCAGGGCGGCCCTGAGTTCAAGCCAGGTCAATCGGCGAAGAAATCCATGCAACGGCTCCCGCGCTGCAAGAAGGACGGTTATTGCCACAGCGCTTGCGGCCGTTACCGTCATATCCGCCACTACCGCGCCAAAGCCCAGCGCAAAGACCACCAGGGCCGCAATGGTGCCGGTGGCGCTGTAATCCTCTTCTTGTTCCGCCTGCATGCGGCTGAAGAGCAGAACCGTGATGCAAAAGAATATAAAGATAGCTGTCGGCAGAATCGGCCCTGTCACAGGCTGCAGGAAACCGCAGAAACCGCCGAGGAAACTTGACAGGCCATAGGTGCGGATACCGGCTACTCTTTTGCCTGGCGCAGCCTCACGATCCCGCCAGCCGCGCTCAATGCCGACGAGAATGCCGATTGCAAGCGCCAGACTGAGGCGCTGGAATGCTTCGGTCGTTACCAATGATGTCACCATCCGATGGGGTCCAGACGCGCCGGTCGATTCATCGAAGGCCGCTGCGCCGTATATGCCATTGCTGTTCATCCGCAAGCTGCTGCTCGACGGCGTCCGGATGAGTTTGCTCCGCGCCGTGCTGATATTCAATCGCGCTCCGCACTTCATCGCTTAGCATAAATCTTCGCCGCTTCGTCCACGGTTGAGCGACCTTGATCTTTGTCAAAGCACGGCAGACACGTCTGCGCTATGATAGCTCCAATCATCGGAAGGACATCAGCCGTGAAAGCGCAATTCCACTTACCGCTGGCCACCTATCCTGACGCAAGCTCCTTCTCGCTTCTTCAGAATGCTGTTTATGTTGCCCTTCACCAAAATGCCGGTTTGACGGCCAGGATACCGCTGGTCAGGATCGAACCCGTTCAGCCGCGATTTCCATCCTTCCTTGACGTCGACAAAATGCGTGCGGAGGCGGAGCGCTTGAGTAGAGACAATGGAACCGTTCTCGGACAGACGCTCCGTGATTATGCGAAGAAAGCTGAGGTCGAGGTCGAGATCCAGCCATTCGATGTGAGGCAGCCGTTTGTCGCGCAAACTCTTGCCGAGTTGTCGCGCGCATATGATCTTTCCATTTTGGAAGCATCTGAACTGATGAGGCCGCTGATCGAGAGTGTGCTGTTTGGAAGCGGTCGACCGCTCCTGCTTTTTCCCCCGGATAATTTCAGCGGCCGGATCGATGCTGTTGCCGTAGCCTGGGATGGAGGAGCCACCGTGGCGCGGACACTGGCGGGTGCCAGGTTCTTGCTGGAACAGGCTTCGCGTGTCGTCCTGATTTCCGTCACCGATGATAAGCAGATTGACGAGCGCAGCCGAGATCACCTCGCTGCTGCGCTTCGGAAGGCTGGTCTTGCCGTCGATGTCGCAGCCGTGCAAGCGAAGGGAAGCTCACCGGCCAGCGTCATTCAAGGCGCAGCCCTGGAACGCAAGGCAGATTTGCTCGTCGCCGGCGCGTTCGGTCATTCGAGGCTGCGCGAATTCATCTTGGGAGGGGTCACACGATCGCTGTTAACCCGCCTCGAAATGCCCACTGTCCTTTGCCACTAAATGCAGTGCGCGCGGCGCGTTGCCGATGACCGCAACATCGATCACTTCCAGGAGAAGAGCGCCTCTGCGGGTGCCAAGTATCCAAGGCTCGCACAAACCATCGCCATCACGAAGATCTGATGCGACAACCAACACCTGGGAAGGAATCAATGAACCTGCACGGTGTCTGAAGGCATCGGCTTGGCAAGTTCCCTGACGATCGCTTCAAGCGCATCGGCCGTCGTCCGCAGGCCGGATGACCGGGCAATTTTCAGTGCCGCATTGCAGTGAGCGGACAATTCGTCTTGCTGGACGTGATCATTCGTCGGGAATACGATGCCCGCATATTGCGACGGGTTTCCGGATTCATCCCTGAAGCAGCGGCCGAAGGCCGCCACGGCTATGATTTGCCCGCTTCGATCAAATACCCGATAGTCACAGCGATACGGATTTCCTGTGATCACCGATTCTGAAATCGCCTTGGCCACGGATGGCTTGTCGTCCGGGTGAATCCGGTCGAGGTATCTTATGACCGGCAGCCCCGTGAGAGTCTCTTCGGGATCAAGCCCAAAGAGGTTTGCCAGCGCCGAATCCGCATAAACCTTGTCGGTCGCCAAGTCCCAGGTGAAAATACCCGGCTCTTCGGCAAAAGAAAATTCGGACGTTCCCAAAGCTCTGTTGACAAGACTCATTCCGCATCCCCGGTCTGCACGCCATGCTGCCGGGGGGTGGGCCCCCGGTTCTTGAGAGAATACGACGCGCTCGATCAATAACAGGGCGGTCGACCATTTCACCCCGATCTTAGCCGCCTTTCCATCGGACGCAACTCCAAGGACATTTCGAGGTCCCCCGCGACCGCCACACGAGCTCCTCGCATGCAGCCAGCAGCGTCGTTTTCTTGACGCGCGCGGCGAAGATGTGCTCCACCTCGGCTTCGGCGTTCCAGAAAGCGACGAAGCTGATAAGACCGGCGCGAGGGGTTGACGGACATCATGACGAAAATCGATCTCAACTCTGATCTGGGGGAGGCGTTTGGACCTTGGCGCATGGGCGACGACAAGGCGATCCTTGACGTCGTCACCAGTGCGAACATTGCATGTGGCGGGCATGCCGGAGATCCAGCGACGATGGTCGAGACGCTCGCGCTCGCAAGTGAGCGGGGTGTCGTCGCCGGGGCCCATCCGGGTTTTGCAGATCGCGAGGGCTTCGGACGACGCCTGATCCCCTTGAGCGTCCGGGAAGTGGAGCAGCTTGTCGCGACGCAGACAGGGGCGCTGATGGGAGCTGCGGCTCTGACGGGCGCCCGCGTCCGTTACATCAAACCACACGGCGCACTCGCCAATTGGGCGGCCGACGAACGGCCGGTCGCCGACGCCATCGTCCGCGCAACGCGAGCGGTCTCCCCGGAACTTGCCATACTGGCGATCTCCGGGACTGAACTGGAACATGCGGCCCGCAATGCCGGGATGACCGTCTTCAGTGAGATTTTTGCCGACCGCGGCTACCTCTCCACGGGTCGGCTCGTGCCGCGCAACCTGCCGGGAGCGATGATCGATGATCCCGCGGAGGCAGCATCGAGATTGATCGGGTACCTGTCCAGCGGCCTCATGCCGACGGTCGACGGCGTTCCGATCCCTCTCGATGCGCACTCGATCTGCGTTCATGGGGACAGCCCAGGATCGCTCGCCATGACCGTCCACGTGCGCCAGGAACTGCAAAAGGCAGGCATCGAGGTGGCACCATTCCTTCAACCGACAAAGGAAAACAGGTGATGGCCAAAGGCTATCCTATCGCCGAGGTTACCGTCACCGATCCGGAAGCCAAGGCGCTTCGGGCAGGTGCTGCGGATGCGGACTTCATGATCGAAGGCGCCGACTGATTTGTCACAGGACCCATCCGCATCGTCCGGCAGCGTGCCGAACTACCGCCCGGTGGGCGGGCACGCGGTGCTCGTCGAATTCGGCGCAACCATCGATAAACGGATCCACGATCGGGTCGTCAAGCTGGATGCCGCCTTGAAGGCGGCACCCTTTCAAGGATTCGTCGAAGCCGTTCCGGCCTATGCCAGCATTCTCGTATGCTTCGATCCGCTCGTGGCCGATCATCGCACGACGGAGGCGGCCATTGCCGAGCGTCTGGCGGCTGAGGTTCCAAAGACGATTGGAGCGATGCGCGAAGTCGAAGTCTGCTACGATCCTGATCTTGCGCCCGACCTTGCCGCCGTCGCCGAGGCAAGCGGATTGTCGCCGGAAGACGTAATATCCGCCCATCTCTCCGGCGACTACAGCGTCTTCATGTACGGCTTCGCTCCAGGCTACGCTTACCTTGCAGGCGTGCCCAAAGCCATTCAGCAGCCGAGGAAGCCGGCGCCTATTCGCGGCATCGCCGCCGGAAGCGTGCTGATCGCAGGTCCGCAGTGCCTGGTCAGCACGCTCACCATGCCGACCGGCTGGTGGATCATCGGCCGCTCGCCGACGAAGATCCTCGATGCCGCATCGAACGACCGTCCGTTCCTATTCGACGTCGGCGACGCGGTGCGCTTCCGCCGCATATCGAGGGCCGAATTCGACGCGAGGTGCCTCGCATGAGCCAAGCCATCCTTGCAATCAACTTCGCGGGTCCGCACGTCGCGGTCCAGGATAAAGGACGTCACGGATTGATGCGTTACGGCGTCCCGGCCTCCGGTCCGATGGACAGGACCTCGTTTGCAGCCGCCAACGCCGCCGTCGGCAATCCTGCCTCTCAGCCCGCAATCGAAGTCTCCATGGGCGGCCTGGTTCTCGACTGTATGTCGGGGGAGGTTACGTTCGCCGTCGCGGGAGGGGGATTCATCGTAGAGCATGCCGGCGCCAAGCGCAGCGCATGGATGGTCGCCACCTTGAGGGCCGGGGAGCGGCTGGCAATTCGTCCGGGGCATTGGGGAAGCTGGACCTATCTGGCCTTAGCCGGTCAAATCAAGGCGAAGACCTGGCTCGGCAGCATGTCGACGCACAGTCTCTCCGGCCTCGGCGGCGGGCGCCTTGCAGTCGGACAGACCATCACCGTCGCCGATCCCCAAGTACGCGACGATCGACATGGTCCGATCATATGTCCAGTCTTCGCAAGACCGCGATCCGAGCTGCGTGTGGTGGTCGGGCCACAGGATCGGTTCTTCTCGAAAGAAACCTTGTCGAATTTCCTTTCATCGCCTTTCCGCCTGAGCGACGCCTATGACCGCATGGGCGTACGCCTCCAAGGTCCGTCGCTTGCGCCAAGCGTCGCGCTGGACATGCCGTCGGAAGCGATCGTGCGGGGCTCGGTGCAGGTCGCCGGAGACGGTGTTCCCACCATTCTGCTGGCCGACCACCAGACGACCGGAGGATATCCCAAGATCGCCACGGTAGTCGATTCCGATCTGGACGCCTTCGTCCAGCTGCGCCCACGCGACCATGTCGGCTTCCTGGCCGTGACGCCGCAGCAGGCGATCGAACACATTCGGCTTCGGGCTTCGACTATGTCCCGTTACCTCGCGGCGGTCCGCGACGGACCATAGAACACCCGAATATAGGCTGATGAGCTGAAGGGCAGGGGACGATAGACGCTTGGAGCTGCCGTTAGCTCGAAGTACTGTTAAGGAAAATCCAGTTTCAGTTCGGGGGCACCATGGATTTTCTGAACGTCGCGGCGATCGTTTTTTTCCTTCTCGTCTGGGTGGCGGTCGAGCCTTTGATGGCAGCAGGGTGGCCGAGGAAGAACGATAGCCTTTCCGTAGACATGGTGCGCGTTCGCGCCGCCTGGATGCGGGAGGTCCTGACGCGCGACAACAACTTCATCGGCGACGCCGCGATCCTCGGGCACACGATCAATTCGGCATCCTTCTTCGGCTCCGCCAATCTCATCGTCATCGTTGGGCTGAGCGGCGCGCTGTTCATGGAGCCGAACTATGGATCGGGTGGCCTGATCGCGATGTTTGCGGCTCAGGATCCGGCGTGGTTTTTCCAGTGCAAGGTTCTCCTGATCATGGCGACGCTGCTGCGGGGACTATCCGATTTCATCTGGGCGGTCCGGCAGATCAACTACTGCCTGGCGGCGATCGGGGCGAGCCCCTCTCGCGATGAAGACAGGGACATCGCCGGTTGGACGAACGCCCTGACCCTGGTTTTGAACCCTGCGCTTCGATCATTCAGCGTCGGTGTCCGGTCCTACTACTTTACCGTTGCAGCCGCCTTCTGGTTCATCGGGCCAACCCCCTTCGCTATTGCGACCATCCTCAGCGTCGGCATTTTGATCTGGCGTCAATCCTGGTCGGATGCTGCAAAGGGGATGATGGCCATACGGAAGCTGCTTGACTAGAGCATGATGGCGAAAAGTGTGCGCGGTTTTCGGACGACGTCATGCTCTAACTATATAATACAGAACAGGATTCAGATTTGTGGCCGACCGGCCTAAAATCATCCTGTTCGGGACCCAAGCCTTAAGCTGGGCTGAGAAGCGATATCTTACTGGAGGTGTCCGATGGATCGTCTCGAAGCGATGCGCATGTTGCTGGCGGTCGTCGACGCCGGAAGCATCTCAGCCGGTAGCAGGAAGTTGAACGCGCCATTACCCAGCGTCAGCCGAAAGGTGGCCGAACTCGAACGACATCTTGGGACAAACCTCATCGTCCGCACCAGCCGTAATCTTCAACTCACCGATGCAGGGCGCGACTATGTCGACGCCGCTCGAAAGATCATGGCGGATCTCGATGAGGCCGAACGACGAGCGTCGGGGGAATACCAGACGCCCAGAGGCGTGCTGACGATCACGATGCCGATCGAATACGGGAGCCGATACGTGCTGCCCATTGCGCTGAGCTTCATGGACAAATACCCGGAGGTGTCGCTGAACCTTCTGTCGCTCGACCGCACGGTCGATCTCGTTTCCGAGCAGGTGGATATAGCGATCCGTCTCGGTGACCTCGCCGACAGCGCCCTCCATGCCGTCAAGGTCGGCGAATTCCGCCTGCTGACCTGCGCGAGTCCTGCCTATCTCGAGCGGCATGGCATGCCGGGGCGTCCCGGCGACCTCACCAATCGCGACGGGATCATCTTCAACAAGCGAACATTCTTCTGGACCTTTGACGCCGACGGCACGCCGATAGAGGCGGTGCCCCGCAACCGGCTGGAGGTGAATACCGCAGCGAACTGTGTTGCGGCGGCCGTCGGCGGGGCGGGAATCGCGCGGCTGTTCGACTATCAGATTCCAGACGAGCTGGCGTCCGGCGCGCTCGTTCCGATCCTCCGCGATTGCGACGGTCCACCCCAGCCCATTCATATCGTCTACGCGCGACAGGGGCTTCTCGCGTTGAAGGTACGGGCTTTTGTCGACTGGGCACTGCCGCGGTTGCGGAATATCCGCCAAGAAAATCAAACGTTATCTGAATGATGTGCGTATTTCTTCAACTGTTTGTTTCGAATTCTGAAGGTGTGGAAAGTGACCGGTGCCGGGCAGGACGTCGAGTTTCACTCCAATCTTGCCGGCGAACTCGATGCCCATTTCCCTTGCGATGTAGATGTCCTTCTCGCCCCAGATCACCTTCATGGGCGTCTTCAGCCGGTCGAGGTTGGCCTCGAGATAATGCTGGTCGCGGGTGAAATTCGCGTAGTAGTGCGCGAATGCGTCCGCCGACGTGACGCCATCACGGCTCCATGACCGGATCATGTCTTGCTGGACGTCGATCCGCAGATCGAATTGCTCAGCGGGAGAGAGGCCGCGCCTGTGCACGTTCTGAAGGATCTCGTCGCTCGTCTTGTTCATGTAAGCCCGGGTCGGCGAAGCGGTGGGCTCGGCTTTGAGATTCTGCAGGTTCTCCCACATGTATTGCGGCCGGTCGAACGGCGCGAAGTCTCCGACGATGATCTGCCTGGCGATCGTCGGCTCGTCGAGAGCAAGCAGCAGGACGGGCAGGGCGCCAATGTCAGTCGCGTAGATCACGAGCTTCGACCGGTCGATGCCTGCCCGCTCGATATAGGCCTTCAACACTCGGGCGTACTCTTTCGGCGCGTAGGAAAACCGGTTCAAATCCGGGCGCGACGACTGCCCGTAACCCGGCCAATCGAAGGCGTGGACGTCGTAGTCGCGAGCAAGCGTTGTCGCAATGCCCTTCCACACCATCAGCGTTTCCGGAAACCCATGCAGGAAAAGCACGGTGCCTTTTGGCGCGTGGGCGCGGACAATCATCCTCCTCAGCGTGAGGATCTGGTCGATCTCGATGAAGTCGGCGGCGTCTTGCACGGCTTGCGTAGAAGCGAAGGCTTCAGACGTGTGGGAAAAGGGAGTTGCCGCGGCTGACGCAGCATTTGCGGTTTTGTCCTTAGACATAGGATGTCCTTTCTGAACGGCGGTCAGCCAAAGCCCAAAAGCCGCCTGTCTCCACAAATAATTGAGCATGGCGTCAGCCCGCGGTAGCCGGAGAAAGTGAGAGGAACCCTCTCGACGGCGGCAGCGCTGCAACCCGGCTGCCCAAGGCTGACATCTGAACGAGAGGGTGCCTCTCACTTTCCCGAGGTGCCGGCCGGCCGTCGACCCGCCCAAATATCCACCAGCCGCCGATTTGAGACAGCTCGTTGGCGTTTGCTTGCGGAAGGCAGAACGTCGGCCGCGACAGTATAAGGAAGAACTGATATGACTGCCATTACCCAAAGCAGCCAGGTTGCGGCCGCCCCCGACAAGGTCCGCGGCCTCCCGGGCCACGCCACTGTCGGCACGAACGATCTGGATGCCGCCTCGGTATTCTACGACAAGCTTCTGGCCGTGTTCGGGATCGGACGAGTCCTCGTCCAGCCCAACCGAGCCATCTACTACGGTCATCGCACGCTCGAATTCGGTATCATCAAGCCGTTCGATGGCCGCCCTGCCACCGTCGGCAACGGTGGAATGATTGCTTTCGAAGCTCCGTCCCGTTCAAAGGTCGACGAAGCCCATGCAACTGCATTGGCGGCGGGTGGCTCGGACGAAGGGGCTCCTGGTCCGCGTGGCGAGAACGGCACGGGTCCTTACTGCGCCTATTTTCGCGATCCCGAAGGCAACAAGTTTCTTATCTTTCGTTCCGGCGCGGGCGCGGCCTGACGTTTTCGGCATTGAAGCGGGGCAGGGCATCTTTTCCTCTCCTCGATATCACGAAAGGACACGGCATCATGGCAATGCTGAACGTTTTGAAACACCGCGACGTATCGCGCCGCTCACTGCTGTCAGGCTTTGCCGCGGCCGGCATAACCGCCGTTCTCCTTCCGCGCACGTCCAACGCCGCTGATGTTGTCGGCGCCGCGTCCGAGGAGGTTCGACCGTTCAAGGTTGAGGTCTCCGAGGCGGCGCTTGCAGACCTCAGGCGGCGTCTTGCCGAGACCCGATGGCCCGACGGCGAAACCGTCATGGATCGTTCGCAGGGGGCGCAGCCCGACAGGCTGAAGGAGCTGGCGCGCTACTGGCAGTCGTCCTATGACTGGCGGAAGGCAGAGAGCAGGCTGAACAGTTTTCCGCAGTTTCTCACCAATATCGATGGACTGGACATCCATTTCATCCATGTCCGTTCCCGTCATGAAAACGCGCTGCCGTTGATCATGACCCACGGCTGGCCAGGTTCGGTCTTCGAGCTGCTTGATGTCATCGGGCCGCTGACGGATCCGACGGCGCATGGCGGCACGGCTGATGATGCCTTCCACCTGGTAATCCCGTCGATTCCAGGCTTCGGTTTCTCCGGGAAACCTCCAGCAACAGGTTGGAACCCCCAGCGTATAGCGGCTGCCTGGGACGTGCTGATGAAGCGACTGGACTATGACCGCTATGTCTCGCAAGGTGGCGACTGGGGCGCGATCATCAGCGACGCCTTGGGTCGCCAGGCGCCCGATGGGCTGCTCGCAATCCACGTCAACAGGGTCGAGCGTGCCACGACCTTCCCAGCGGACGCAGCCCAGGCTCTTAAAAATGGAGGGCCGGCTCCCGACAGCTTGTCTCAGGACGAGAAGGTCGTCTTCGAAGAGGCCCGGGACTTCCTCAACAACGGCTTCGGCTACGCGGCGATTATGAGCACGCGGCCGGAGACAGTCGGCTACGGCATTGCGGATTCTCCGGTCGGCCTGGCCGCCTGGCTCTACGACAAGATCGCCGACTGGGTGTATACACGCGGCGATCCCGAACAGGCTCTTGGCAAGGATGCCATCCTCGACAACATCACACTGTACTGGCTGACGAATACCGGCCCCTCGAGTGGCCGGATCTATTGGGAAAACGTCATGTCGGGCGCGAAGCTTACGGAAGTCAAAGTCCCGGTCGCCGTCACAGTGTTTCCCGGAGAGGTCTACAAGCCGCCAAAACACTGGCTGTCCAAGGCCTATCCGAAGCTCATCTACTACAACCGCGCCTCCAAGGGCGGTCACTTCGCTGCCTGGGAGGAGCCGGAACTCTTCAGTCAAGAGATCCGGGACGCCTTCAGAAGCTTGCGGTCTTAATACCGTCTAGCCCTTGGTTCGCAGTCTGCGTCCGCCAGACGGGTTGGTCGATTGACGTTGGTCGTGCAACGCTGCACAAAGTCCGAAGTTTCGACCAACCCAGCACAGCGACGACAACGTCGCGGGGACCACGGCTACATGCGCATCAACGACGACCGTCATCCCCTCCGCAGAGTGTCCACATTCCTGACGGTGCTATTTTCAACGCTTCTGCTCGCGAGCGCGAACCCCGTCTCGGCGGCTGAGCCGACCAATTCCTCGGGGCCGATCCGAGTTATTATCGAATTGCCGAATGATGATTCCGGACGAGCGCTGGTCAATCGGATCGTCCCCGGCAATCAGGAACCGGCGCAGCCGGTAGCAGTCTCGCAAGAGGCGGCACAGACGTCGATTGCCACGTCACTACAGGAATTGCGCCAGAGGTTGCTCACACTCGTCGATGCCGTTCCGACGCTTCCCGGGCAGATACAGTCGGCGATCCGGGTCTTCCAAACGGATGATCGTATCGAACCTGTCGGCCTGATCTTGGCGGTCATACTCTTCGTCGCAGGCGGGTTCGTTGCGCAGCGCCTTGCCTGGTGGTCAGGGCGAGGGCTGCTCCATTTTGTGCTGAACGCGCCCGCCGACACGGTCCGGCAGCGGATCAAGCTCCACGCCGCCCGGCTTTCAATGGGTCTCCTCGCTTTGGTCGGCTACCTGGTCGGAAGCCTCGGCGCGTTTATCCTCTTTCCGTGGCCTGCCGTGTTTCGCGATATCGCGCTCATCCTGCTATCGGCCGCGCTCATGGTGCGCCTTGGCGTGCTCGTGGGCCGTATTGTTATCGCGCCAGGCGCTCGTCTGCCGCATATGCGGCTTCTGACGCTCATCACCCCGCTTGCCTGGTTCTGGTACTATTGGCTCCTCGGAATCGTCGCAGTGCTGGCGGCTGGCTGGGCTACCATTGAAGTGATCAGGACGATCGGGGCTTCACCGATCTTGGTCGACCTCTTTACTGCAGCATGGCTTGGTGTCGTTTCAATCGCTCTGATCGTTATGATCTGGCTGCGGCACTTTCGTTCTGACGGGCCGCCGGTGAGCCGGCTGGTCTGTGTCGGCTTCAGCGCGAGCATCCTGCTATCGTGGCTGTTATGGGTGTCCGGTCTCCACGGGGCATTCTGGACGGTGATGATCATTACGCTTCTGCCTCTTACCGTTTCGGTGGCTCGTGATATTATTCGTCGCATTATTCAATCCGGGGAGGGGCAGGCGGTCGAAGATCCGGCCATCGTCGGATGGTCGGTTGTCATTATGCAAACGCTGCGGAACGGCCTCATTGTGGTCGCTGCGCTGCTCATTGCCCGCGCCTGGAATGTCAATCTCAGTGACCTCGCCGCAGCCGAAACGGTGACCACGCGTTTGATCCGTGCCGGAATCCGCATTGTTATCGTGTTGCTGGTGACCGACGTTATCTGGAAGCTCGCAAGCACGCTGATCGACAGTCAGATGGCGGTAGCGTCGCGAAGCGTGCAGGCGGGGCATCAGGACGGACCCGACGCGCGCCGGCGTCAGCGGTTGAATACCCTCCTTCCCATTCTTCGCAATGTACTCTTCGTGGCGATCGGCGCTGTCGGCTTCCTGATGATCCTGGATGCCATTGGCATTCAGATCGGACCGCTGCTGGCAGGCGCTGGCGTCGTCGGCATAGCCGTCGGCTTCGGTGCGCAAACACTCGTCAAGGACATTATCTCCGGCGTCTTTTATCTGTTTGACGATGCCTTTCGCATCGGCGAATACATCCAGGCGGCGAAATATAAAGGCACAGTCGAAGGTTTCTCACTGCGATCGATCCGCTTGCGCCATCATCGCGGTCCGGTCACCATCGTTCCCTTCGGCGAACTCGGCGCTGTGCAAAATCTCAGCCGCGACTGGGTCATCGACATCATTACGCTCACCCTGAATTATGACAGCGACCTTGAGGAGGTCCGCAAGACCATCAAGCGCATCGGCGTTGAGCTTCTGGAGGATGCTGAACTCGGGCCCAACATCATCGAGCCCTTGAAAATGCAGGGGATCGAGCAGATGGCAGATTACGGCGTGCAGATTCGGCTGAAATTCATGGCGAAACCCGGCGAACAGTTCGGCGTTCGCCGAAAGGCGCTCGCCATGCTCAAGAAGACATTCGCGGAAAAAGGCATCCAGTTTGCAACGCCGACGGTTCATGTTTCCGGCGGCCCCGCCGATGCAGCAGCAACCGCTGCCGCCTCAGAGCTGCAAAGGCCACCAAAGGTCATCTCAACACTTGAGGAATAGCAACGGCGAGCGGACAGGCGAGCTTTCCGTCGGATCCCGTCAAAGCAACACTCTGACCCGGACGTAGTCGCCAAGCGCGCGTCGTCCGGGACACGAGTTTCAAGAGAGTCTGTTGGCTGGGATCAGCTGTTCTATGAGGGCCCGTCCGCAGGTGACTCGTCGATGTGCTGGATCGTCTAGGCGCAAATTCGAGCGGGCCGATTTTAAAAGGAATGGGCCTATGAGATGAATGACGAAGGTATGCCATTGTAATCAAACAGCATCCTCCTGTTCCATAATCTATCTTATGCGATATATGCATTGTAGGGGCTATTTAGTAATGCGACAGTTGGGCCAGTTAGAGATGCGACACTCTCGCC
>NZ_JABFCN010000049.1 GCF_013087515.1 Rhizobium sophorae
CGTCCTTTGATGGGCCGGACTCTAATGCAATCTGGAGGAAATTACCCGTGGCAGGTCACGCTCTATCTGGATAGCATTTGCGCTTTTCGGATAGACAATTTGACTGACGCTCTCCCGGTGGTTGCTAAATCTCCAACCTCCCCCGCATAGCAAGGTTTTGCGGCTTGCCCGCGAACTGCGCGACGCTCTGAACGGTCTCGGCAATCGGCATGAATTGCAGTTGCGGTACCACAGCGCCGCTGCTCCGGCTTCAGCCGCGTAGCAGCGGAAGCAGTTGATCGCCCTGCCGCTTGATTTCGGAGAGATACGGCGTGTCGGACAACACGAAGTGGGTGATGCCAAGATCCTGGTATTTGCGCAGCGAGCGGGCGACGTCTTCCGCCGAACCGACCAGCCAGGTGGTGCCGGCGCCGCCGCCGCCGAACTTGCCCGGCGCCGTATAGAGGTTCTCGTCGAGGACGTCGCCGCGCTCATGCAGCTCGAGCAGCCGCTGCTGGCCGACGGCGAGCACGCGCTGGTGATCGTGCCAGCCGCTGCCTTTGTTTCTTGCCATTTCGGCGACCTTCGCCTCGGCATCGGCCCAGGCCTGTTCGGTGGTGTCCCGGACCAGCGTCGTTATCCGCAGTCCGAATTCCAGCGGCGGGAGGTCACGGTCCAGTTCCCTGCTCAGCGCCTTCAGCCGCGCGATCCGTTCGCGGACACCGTCGAGCGGCTCACCCCAGAAGAGCTGGACATCGGCCTCGGTGGCGGCCACCCGCTCGGCTGCCTCCGAAGCGCCGCCAAAATAGAATTTGGGGTGCCGACGGTCGCCGCGGACCTGGATGCGCGGCACCACGGTGGATTCGGCGACCCGAAAGTTCTCGCCCGCGGATGTGACGTTGTCTTCGGTCCACAGTCTGCGGACCAGCCGCATGAATTCCTTGGTCCTGGCATAGCGGTGTGCCTGATCGCCCTCGCTGTCGCCGTAGGCAGAGAGGTTGTCCTTGCCCGACACGATGTTGATCCGCACGCGGCCGCCGGTCAGATGGTCCAGCGTCGCCGCCGCGGAAGCGAAATTCGCCGGTCGCCAATAGCCTGGACGGATCGCAATGAGCGGTTCGAAGGTGGTCGTCCGGGCGGCGAGCGAGGTTGCGACGGTAAACGTGTCGGGGCGGCCCCAACCGGTGCCGATGAGCGCGCCCTTCCAGCCATGCTCCTCCAGCGCCCTTGCGTGGCTGGTCAGCGTATCCAGGCTGTTGTGGTTCTCGACGGCGGAATCGCCGCGATGGCCAGCTTTGACGTCGTTCGGAATATACCAGAGAAATTCGGAATTATTGCTCATGCAATGCTGCGGTTCTGTCTGTGATTGGAACAAGAAAACCAGGGGAAGCCCCCTCAAGAGATCATACGGCCGTCTGCACCTGCTGCTGCCCCACCTGAACCACAAAGCCATTCGGCGGGCGCCGGAGGCCGAGGTTCTCCCGCAGCGTCGTGCCTTCATATTCGTGCCGGAACAGGCCGCGCTTGCGTAAAATCGGGACGACCTGATCGACGAAATCGGTCAAAGCGGTGGGCAGGATCGGCGGCATGATGTTGAAGGCGTCGGCCGCACCGTTCTCGAACCAGCTCTGCATTGCATCGGCGATCTGCTCGGGTGTTCCGACCACCGTCCGATGGCCACGAGCGGTGGCGACCGCCAGATAGAACTGGCGCAGCGTCAGATTGTTGCGCGAGACCAGGTCGGAAACCAGCTTGAGGCGGCTCTTGTTGAGTTCGGTATTATCAGGCAGGGGAGGGGCGGGATCATCCAGCGAGTAGCCGGAAAGGTCGATGCCCTTGTAGTGGCGGGCAAGGATATTCCAGGCGATGGAGGGATGAACGAGCGATTGGATATGGTCGTAATTCGCCTTGGCTTCGGCTTCCGTCCCGCCGAGAACAGGGAATATGCCGGGGCTGATCAGCAGTTCGTCCGGCAGGCGTCCGTAACGGGCGAGCCGCCCTTTGACGTCGGAATAAAATTCCTGCCCATCCTCGAGCGTCTGGCTGGCGGTAAAGATCATCTCGGCCGTGCGGGCAGCAAGCTCGCGCCCCGGCTCCGATGCACCAGCCTGCACGATGACGGGATAACCCTGAACCGGGCGGCCGACGTTGAGCGGACCGGCCACCGAGAAGAACTTGCCCTTGTGATCGACGAGATGCACCTTGTCGGGATCGAGATAGACCCCGCTTTCCTTATCGCGAATAAAGGCATCGTCCTCGTAGGAATCCCACAAGCCCTTCACCAGATCGACGAATTCCTCGGCCCGCTCGTAGCGATCGGCATGGGCGGGATGGCCTGCAATTGAAAAATTCTTCGAAACATCCGCACCGGTCGTGACGACGTTCCATGCGGCGCGGCCCTTGGAGATATAGTCCAGCGACGCGAACCTGCGTGCCAACAGGTAGGGGTCTTCGTAGGTTGTCGATGCCGTGGCGACGAAGCCGATATGTTTGGTCACCTGGGAGAGGGCAGCCCAAAGGGTCAGAGGCTCGAAATGCGCGCCCTGGGCGGTGCGGCGAAGCGTTTCTGGGTCCTTGGCGCGGTCCCATCCAGCCGGACTGTCGGCGACGAAGACGAGATCGAATTTGCCGCGTTCGGCGGTCTGCGCGAGCTCGCGGTAGTGATCGATATTGAGGCCGGCATCGGCCTGCGCCTTCGGGTGGCGCCAGGCGGCGATATGATGGCCCGTCGCCATGATGAATGCGCCAAGCCGCATTTGCCTTTTCGATGTGCTCATTGGCTTATCTCCAGATCAAATTGAGCTGTTGCTGATGTCAGGCGGCCTTGCGGCCAGGAAGCTCGACCCCGAGCCGGCGGAGAAGATGGATTCGGAATTGCGCAAAGCGCGGATCGCCGTGGTCGCGCGGCGTCGGCAGATCGATCTTGAGATCCTCGATTAGGCGCCCTTCGTCGAGAACCAGTATGCGGTCGGCCAGCGAAATCGCCTCGTCGACGTCGTGGGTGACGAGCAGCACGGCAGGACGGTGTCTTGCACACAACTCCCGCAGCAGATCGTGCATTTTCAGCCGGGTCAGCGCATCGAGCGCGCCGAACGGCTCATCGGCGAGAAGCAGGGCCGGTTCGCGCACCAGCGAACGGGCAAGCGCCACCCTCTGCTGCTCGCCACCCGAAAGCTGGTTCGGCCACGCCGTTTCCCGGCCTGCGAGTCCGACCTCCGCCAAAGCCTTCCGCCCGGCGTCCTGGCCGGAGGCGCCGGTCAAGCCGAGCGTGACGTTCTGGATGACGGTGCGCCACGGCAGCAGGCGGGCGTCCTGGAAAACCACCGAAAGGCTCTCCGGCGTCTCGAGGGTGCCGGTTCCCTCGACACCGTGATCGAGACCGGCCAGAGCCCTGAGGAACGTGCTTTTGCCGGAGCCGCTGCGGCCAAGCAGGGCGACGAACTCGCCTTCCTCGATATCGAGATCGACGCCGTCGAGGATCGTCTTCGTCGCAAACCGCCGTTCGAGATCTCGCACGTGGACGGCCTTGGTTGCGGGCTTCAGTTTGCCAGCGTGCGGCGCCATGAGAGGGCCCTCCGTTCAAGCAGGCGGACGAGACCGTCCGAGACGAGACCCAGCAGCACATAGACCACCAGGCCGACGAGAATGACGTCGGTCTGCCCGTAATTTCGGGCAAGATCGATCATGTAACCGAGCCCGCTGGTGGCGTTGATCTGCTCGACCACGACGAGAGAAACCCAGCAGAGGGTGACGGCAAACCGCAGACCCAGAAGGAAACCGGGCAAGGCGCCGGGCAGCACCACCTGAAGGATGAAGTCCTTCTGGCTCATCCGCAGGGTCTCGGCCAGTTCGACATAGCGGCTGTCGATGCTGCGGAGCGCATTGTGGGTGTGGATATAAATCGGCACGATCACGGCAAGCGCGATGGTCGTAACCTTCATGCTCTCGCCGATGCCGAACCATAGGATCAACAAAGGGATCAGGGCCAGCGTCGGTATCGCGCGCTTGATCTGCACCGGCCCGTCGATCAGGGCTTCTCCGATCCGGGAAAGACCGGCGATAACCGCCAGGATCGTGCCAATCAGCAATCCGATGCTGAGGCCGAGCAGGGCACGCGTCGCTGACGTCACGAAGTTGTCCTGCAGGCGACCCTGCTCTATCAGCCTTACGAAAGCCTCGACCACCGTCCACGGCGCCGACAGGATACGCGGGTCGATCCATCCGAGCGCCGAGCCGACGACCCAGGTCAAGACGAGCAATGCAGGCCCGATCTGCAATCCGAAAGGTATCGCAGGTCCGGGGCCTAGCCTGCGCCGGGCGCGAGGACTGGCGGAGCCAGCCAGGCCAGCAGAGCCAATCGGCTTTGCCACGCGTGAACCTGCGTGCGCAATTCTCCCGCTTGCTGTCAGGGATAGTTTCGCCTCATCTGCATCCCAAGTGGTTGCCATGCTTCAGATCTCCTCTCCGAAGGGGTGTCGAACATTACTGGCTCTTGGCCAAAGCCGCGGCGCCGAGCTTTTCGAAGCGATTGTCGAAAATCTGCTCCACATTGAGGGGCTTGTAGCCGAGCTCGTCTGCCAGCAGGTCGATGGTTTCCTGGTGGCGCTTCTTCACTTCGCTCCAATCGCTGGGAACGACCTGTTCGCCAGTCAGCTTGACGAGATATTCCCCGTCTTCCTGGCTCAGTCCCTGCTGACCGACGTAATATTCCTTGATCCAGAGGTCCGGGTTCCGGTTCACCCATTCGGTGGCGCGTGCCCACAGACCGACATATTCGGCGAGAGCTGCCGCCTTGGCGGGATCATCCAGAACCCATTGCGGCGCATAAAGATGGCTCGGATCATCCCGCAGGCCATGTTCCACGAGGGTCGCGCCATCGGGTCCGTATTGTGTGATGTAGCGCCTGATGTAGACGCCGCCGAGCGGTGCGATGTCGACCTGTTTGCTCGCCAATGCCTTCGGATAGACGTCGCTGGTGCTTGGCAGTTCCACCAGAGTGACGTCGCCGCTCTTCAAGCCTGCGGCATGGAGGGCACGTAGAACGAGCGTGCCCTGGGCCTGTCCCGGGCTGAAGGCGATGCGTTTGCCGCGGAAATCTGCCAGCGTCTTGACGTCGGCACCCGGCGCGATGCCGAAGCGGTAGATCGGATTGGCGATCGGGTCACGGCGTTCGCGATAGGCGATGTTGCGGACGGGCAGGTTGTTCCAGTTGGCGAAGATCGAGGGGATCTCGGCCACCGACCCGACATCGAGCGCATGGGCGCGGAAAGCTTCCGAAGTCTGCGGCCCGCCGCTGATATTGGCCCATTTGACCTCGAAACTAAGCTCCTTGCCGAGACCGGACACTTCGAGCGCTTTCTGGGTGACAGGATCGCCGATCGTAAGCACCGTGCCTGGCGGCACTTTGGAAAGCAGCGGAGCCTCTGTCTCGGCTTCCGCCGGACCGTGAATGGCACTGAGACCAAGCAGACTGAACAACGCAATTTTGAATGTCCTTGCCAATGTCATCGTCGATCTTCCCGTTTCGGATTGTTGTTTGCAGGAGCGATGCACGGTAAGATGGAACATAATCTACTAAATCGATAGACTATTTAGTTTAATGAAAGTGGCGCTGAGGGAAAATTGTCCTCAAAAGTCGGGCAACAGAAACGATCGCATCCGTCGCGTCGAGGATGCTCGGCGCACCAGACGTGAAAAAGCGCCCGGGAGGCTCGTCCGCGGGCGCTTTCCGGGTCGTTGTTCAAACCCTTACTTTTGTTTTGGCCGGGCAGCGGACCGGAGCAGTCATCCAAGCCGTCGCGGACGTCGGGATCGACTGCCGTCAGGCGATATGCGGCGCGTATTCGTTGGCCGCGAATACGTGATGATGCACCTTGCCGGTAAAGAGCTGCAGGAGTTCGCCGGTCACCTCGCGGCTCTGCGACCGCACATCGGAGAGAAGTGCTGCGTTCACCGCGTCCATATCGGGATAACGAATGGCGAGCGCCATGGCATAAATCGGGGCGCCTGCGTCGCGCTCCATCCCGTCCAGCACCCGGATTTCCTCGGCGCCCGGAAATTTCGTCCAGAGAGGGACGAGCCGCTGCCGCACGAATTCGCGGAATTCCGCTTCTCTGCCGGGATGGATTTCGCCTTCAAACAAAGCATAACGAATGATCATAGGTTCTCTTTTCCAAAACTCGCCGGCGCTGGATGGATGTTGCAGTGATGTCAGGAAGTGAGGGCGTATCGATCGATACGCCCTCGGCTGGGAGGGTTATTTGCCCCAGATTTTCTTATATTGATCGCGATAGCCGTTATCGGGATCGAAGCTGTTCTTCGGTCCGCCGTCGAATTCGACATTCGCACTGGTCACCACATGCAGCGGCGACACATAGCCAGACCACGGAGCGCCCGCGAAGGCTCGGTTCAGTTCGTCGACGAGCTGCCAACCCTGGAGGTTGAGCGGTTCGGCGACCGTAACGGCCTGGAACTGCTTGGCGCGGATACGCTGATAGGCGCTCTCCGAACCGTCGCCGGCTGCAACGTTCACCGGTTTTCCGTCGCCTGCGATGCCGGCCGAGGCGAGCGAAGGTCCCATGAAGTCGTAATAGAGGTCATTGATCGCCAGAGAATGCGTCCACTTCGCACCATATTTCTGCAGAAGCGACGTGGTCAGCTGCGGCATGCGCTGGGAGGTTTCGGCGATCGGCGTGTCGACATATTCGAGCACCGTACCGCCGAGATCCTCGATCTCCTTCTTCATGCGATCGACCTTGGCAATCGCGATCGCATAGGTGGAATCGGTAAAGATGATGACGCCCGGCTTGCCGCCGGCATCGGCGAAGGCCCAATCCGCCGCAGACTTCGACACTTCCATCGCATCGGTGGTGACGTTAGCGAAGACACCGACTTCGGGAACCGGACCGACCGCCGAGGCGGCGTGCCAGGAAACCATCGGAATGCCGGCAGCCTTGGCCGCTTCCATCGCCGGCTTCTGCTCGACCGCGTCAAAGCCGTTGATAATGATGCCATCCGGCTTCAGCGCCATCGCCTGTCCGAACGCCGCGGTCCGCCCGCCGATCGAACCGGCACCGTCAAGCGCCTTCACCGTCCAGCCGAGCGCGCCTGCAGCTTCCTGAACGCCATTGACCACGCCGAGGATGCCGCCGTTCTTCATATCACCGGCAAGAATGACGATGTTCTTTCCGGCAGCACCCTTGGGGCCGCTCGTCGGGCCGTCCCAGGCGCTCACCTTGGAAGCATATTTTTCGACCACGGCTTTGGCGTCGGCCATGGAATCGGCCAATGCCGGCATGCTGAGCATAACGGCGACGGTTGCGACCGTTGCCTGCAATAACGTTCTGCGCTTCATGTTCACTCCTCCATTTTGTTTGTTGTGAAATGCCGGGATGAGCCGGCATCCTCATTTGGATGCGGGTGTGATCCTCCTCACAGCTCCGCGTTTGCGCTGGGCGTAGCCTGCTATGCCGATGGCAATCAACAGGGTGACGCCGTTGAACAGCGGCTCGACGAAGAACGATCCGCCGAATTGCTGAATTCCTGATATTCCGACTGCCAGGATGATGACGCCGATCAAGGTGCCCCAGACGTTCACCCGCCCCGGCTTGATCGTCGTCGATCCAAGGAAGGCGCCGACAAGCGCCGGCAGCAGATATTCAAGGCCGACGCTTGCCTGGCCGATGCGCAGCTTCGAGGCGAGAAGAACCCCGGTCAGCGCCGCAAGCAGGCCCGAGGTGACGAATGCGCCGATCACGAATTTGCGGACCGGAATGCCATTGAGGGCCGCCGCCTTCGGATTGGCGCCGATGGCGTAGAGGTAACGGCCGATCGGCAGGTATTCGAGCACAATCCACATGCAGACCGCGATCAGGAGCACGTAGAAGCCGGTAATCGGCAGGCCGAACAGCATGGTGCCGTTCAGCGCATAGAAACCCTCCGGCAGGACGCCAACCACCTGCCGCCCACCGGTGTGCCAGAGGGCAAGCGCATAGAGGACGGTTCCCGTGCCAAGCGTCGCGATGAAGCTGTCGATCTTCGCGACCTCGACCAGCAGGCCGTTTATGAAGCCGGTGAAGACGCCGAGTGCGAGAACAATCAGCACCGCGACCGGCCAGGGCAGGCCGTAGGCCGTCTGCAGGCTGATGGCGAGAATGTGCCAGAGCACGATGCCATAGCCGACGGTGAGATCGATGCGACCCGATGCCATCGGGATCATCGCGGCGAGCGACAGAAGCGCGATGATGGCCTTGTCGGACACGATCGAGCGGACGTTCAACAGGGTCGGGAACGTATCGGGCAGCAGGATTGAGAAGAGCACGATCAGGCCGACGGTGAGGATCACCAGCCCGTAAACCGGGATCAGGCGTCCGATCTTCTGTCCCGTGGACAGGCCGGCCATTTCGCTCTTGGTCGGCTCCAGAGCCGTGGATTCAATGGATTGCATGGCTGTTCTCCCGATGGCTCAAGCGGCTTCCGATGCGGATGCAGCTGTGATGACCGCCTCCGTCGTCAGGGCGCTTCCGGTCAGTTCACTGACGATTTTGCCGCGCGAGAAAACCAGCGCGCGGTGGCAGATATGGGCGATTTCCTCGAAATCCGTCGACACCACGACAACCGCGAGACCGGCCTCGAGCGCCCGGGTAATCAGACGGTAGATCTCCGCACGCGCGCCGATGTCGACGCCGGCGGTCGGATCTTCGGCGATCAGCAGCTTGCGGCCGGTCGCCAGCCAGCGGCCGACAACCACTTTCCGCTGATTGCCGCCCGACAGGGCCTCCACCGGCAGATCCGGGTCGTTCGGCCTGAGGCCGACGGAATGGCCGATCTTATGGGCAAGATCGGCTTCGCCGCGCGGCGACAGGAAGGACAATAGCCCACGCCCGACGGCGCCCGGATTGAGATAGGTATTTTCCCGAATGGAAAGCGAGAGCGCCACTGATTCCTCCGTCCGGTCACGGGCGATCAAGCCGATGCCCGACGCCATGGCCCGCAGCGGGCTCGAAAGGTCCGGGACCTCGTCATGCAGCAGAACCGAGCCGTTGAAGGGCTCGCAGCCGAACAGCGCGCGGCCGATCCGCTCCTGCCCGGCGCCGCGCAATCCAGCCAGCCCCAGAAGCTCGCCCCCACGGATATCGAAGGATATCGGGCTCGTGCCGGCGCAGACGAGATCGCGAACCTTGACGATCGCCTTGCCTGGCTTGATCTCGGTCTTCGAAAAGAGATTGTCGCCGCTGCGGCCGATGATCATCGTCACCAGCTCGTCGGGGGTCGTCTCACTGACGGGCTTCTGCCCCACCATGCAGCCGTCGCGCAGAACGGCGACCCGGTCGGCAATCCGGAAAATCTCGTCCAGCCTGTGGGAGACGTAAATCATCCCGACGCCGCGCTCCTTCAGCGGGCGGATCGCGTTGAACAGCCGATCGACCTCATCGGCAGGAAGGCTCGCCGTCGGCTCGTCGAGCACCAGAACGTCGGCTTCCACGGCAAGCGCACGGGCAATGGCGACAAGCGACTTTTCGGTGCGCGACAGCGCCGAGACCCGGGTGGTGGGATCAAAATCGCAGCCGACCAGCTTCAAGGCTTCCTTGGCGCGTGCCTGCGTCCTGTTCCAATCGATCAGGCCGCGACGCATCGAGAAACCCTGCGACAGGCCCATGTTCTCGCCGACCGTCATCCACTCGATCAAACCGAGATCCTGATGGATGAAGGCAACCGGTTGCCGCTCGTTCGGCTTCGGGGGACGATGATGGTAGCTCTGGCCGCGAAAAAGGATGTCGCCGCTATCGGGCTTGTAGATGCCCGCAAGCGTCTTGATGAGCGTCGATTTGCCGGCGCCGTTTTCCCCCAGCAGCGCGAGGATTTCCCCCTCGCGAAGGTCGATCGAGACGTCGCGCAGCGCTTGCGTGCCGCCGAAGCTCTTGGTGATCGACTGGAACTCCAACAGTCTCTTGGCTTCCACTGTGGCTCCTCCCAAAGCTGCGGTTGTCATTGGTCGTATGTTATCGATAACATTTACGGATGGTCAAGCGGAAAGATGACGATCTCGAATTTCCCGGGAAATTGATGTCAGCCGGCCTGAAATCCGTCGAGAAGACGCATCATCTCGGCGGAGTCCTTCGGCCCGAGGCCGGCAGCGCACAGCAGGCGATGAATCTCGACCACGGAGCCGGTCATCGGCAATGGTGTCTTCGTCTTCAGCGCAAAGGCCTGAAGTGAATCCAGGTCCTTCAACATGTTGTCGATTCTGCCCGTCGGAGAGAAATCCCGGGCGGCGAATTTTGCCATGAATTCCTGCATTATGCGATTATCTGCCCTGCCGCCGGCAAGGGCTGCCGGAATGGCGGCCGGATCGACGCCGCCGGCTTCAGCGAGCTTGACCGCCTCGGCGACGGCCTGAAACAGCACGGCGCAAAACAGCTGATTGATCAGCTTCGTCGTCTGCCCGGCGCCGGATGCACCCATCAGCGTGTAATTGGCGGCAAGATGCCGCATCACCACGCGCGCCCGTTCGAAATCCTCAGCGGTGCCGCCCGCCATGATCGTCAGGTGTCCGCTCAGCGCACCTGGCACGCCGCCGGAGAGCGGGCAATCCACCCATGCCATTCCGGTTTCCCGACGCAGCCGCATCGCCATGTCGGCCGTCTCGGCGGGGTCGATGGAGGACATGTCGATCAGCACCTTGTCGGCATTTGCAGCCGCCGCAACACCCTTTTCGCCGAAGACGACGGCGCGGACAATATTTGCGTGATTGAGGCTGAGCACGCAAAACGCCGACCGCGAGACCGCATCCTCCACGGAGCCCGCCGCACGCGCACCCTTGGCCTGCAAAGCCGCGACTTTTTCGGCATCCAAGTCGAAGACGGAAACTCTATGCCCGGTCTCGATCAATCGGGTGACGATCGCCGTTCCCATGATGCCGGCACCGATGACGGCGACATCTGCTCTGTAGTCATCCTGCATGTTAATCTCCTCCCTTGACGGCCATGCCGTTCAGCCGCTGGCAAGCCAGCGCCACAATATCATCCAACGCATTATCGATCGCCACCGTCACCACACCAGCTTCCCCGGTCGGCACCTCCAGCGTCTGGAGCTGGCTGTCGAGCAGAGTCGCGGGCATGAAGTGACCCTGACGGGCCTTCATGCGCGACAGCAGCAGGTCGTAGGCCCCTTCGAGGAAAACAAAGGCCAGACGCCCGTCCCCCGCTTGTCTCAACCTATCGCGATAGCTTCTCTTCAGTGCCGAACAGGAAACCACAAGTCCTTGCGACGCCTTCTGCGCTGTCTTTATTTCCGCGCCGATCCGGTCGAGCCAGGGCAGGCGGTCGTCGTCTGTCAGCGGTATGCCCCGCGCCATCTTCTCGACATTGCCGGCAGGATGGAGTTGGTCGCCCTCCAGAAACGGCAGGCCGTTTTCTGCGGCGATGCGCTCTCCAACCGAAGATTTGCCGCAACCGCTGACCCCCATGACGATGACGGCCAGAGGCGGTGCCTTTCTCTCCAAGTCCATCGTCTCGTCTCTATCAGAGGCAGGTCGTGATGCCACCGTCGACATAAAGCGTATGCCCGTTGATGAAGGACGAACCACGGCCTGACAGGAAGACGGCAGCGCCGACCAGCTCCTCGACATTGCCCCAGCGCCCGGCCGGCGTCCGCTTCTCAAGCCAGGACGAGAACTCGGGATTGTCGACGAGCGCCTGGTTGAGCGGCGTCTTGAAATAGCCTGGGGCAATCGCGTTGATCTGCAGGCCGTATTTGGCCCAGTCGGCGCACATGCCGCGGGTCAGATTGCGCACCGCACCCTTGGTCGCCGTATAGGGAGCAATGCCGGGGCGCGCCAGTTCGCTTTGCACGGAGGCGATGTTGATGATCTTGCCCTGGCCGCGAGCGATCATGGCTTTGGCCGCTGCCTGGCCGACGTAGAACACGCTCGAAATATTGGTGGTCAGCAGCAGCTCCCATTTGTCCGCCGGGAAATCTTCCAGCGGCGTGCGAAACTGCATACCGGCATTGTTGATCAGGATGTCGAGCGGCCCGATGTCGGCTTCGATCGCGTCTATGCCTTCTTTGGCAGCATCCTTGCTGGTCACGTCGAAGATCGCCGCATGGGCAGACAGGCCCTGATCCTTGAGGCTCGCGACCGAGCGTTTGACGCTTTCGGGCGTGCGGCCGTTGATGATCACCTCGGCGCCATGCTGCGCCAGGCCTTCGGCCAGGGCATAACCGATCCCCTGGCTCGACCCGGTGATCAGGGCACGCCGTCCGGTAAGATCGAACAAGTTCTTCATGTAAATCACTCCTCGGGTCTCGCCGCAGGCGCTTCAACTGTCGCTGACGGTGAAACTCACTTGACATCCCTTTTCGAATTATATGTTATCGATAACATAATCAACTGTCAAAATGCTGGATGGAAACGGAATGCCTGAGGTAGAAATCTTGATGGCCGGAGCTTATCCGGACTGGGATATGGTGGATCTGGAGGCGAACTACCGCGTCCATCGCCTGTGGGAAGCGGCAGACCGGCAGGAGCTGATTTCCAGGGTCGGCAAGGATATCCGCGCCATAGCGACCCGCGGTGAACTCGGAGCGTCTGCAGAACTGATGGCGCAATTGCCGAAACTGGAAATCGTCTCCTGTTACGGCGTCGGCACCGACGCAATCGACCTGTCCTACGCCCGCGCCAACGGCATTCGCGTCACGAATACCCCCGATGTGCTGACCGAAGATGTCGCCGATATCGCCCTCGGACTGCTGCTTGCCACGGCAAGGCAGATCCCGCAGGCCGATGTTTTGGTCCGCTCCGGCCAATGGGGCAGTGTCGCCATGCCGCTGGTGACGCGCGTCTCGGGCAAGAAAGTGGGGATTGTCGGCATGGGGCGGATCGGCAAGGCAATCGCGAGAAGAGCCGCCGCTTTCGGCTGCGACATCTCCTATTTCGCTCGTCATGACCACACGGATGTAGCTTACACCTACGAACCCGACCTGATCGCACTTGCGGATTGGGCCGATTTTCTGATCGTCATCGTCCCCGGCGGGGAGGCGACCATGAAGATCATCAACGCCGAGGTGCTTAAAGCGCTCGGTCCGAACGGCATCCTGGTCAATGTTTCGCGCGGGACGACCGTCGACGAAGAGGCGCTGATTGCAGCTCTTCAAGACCGCACCATCCAGGCTGCGGGTCTTGATGTCTTCCTCAACGAGCCCAAGATCGATACACGCTTCCTGACGCTTCAAAACGTCGTGTTGCAGCCCCATCACGGCTCTGGCACTGTCGAAACTCGCAAGGCCATGGGCCAGCTGGTCAGAGACAATCTCGCTGCACATTTTGCGGGCAGCCCGCTTCCAACTCCCGTCGTGTGAGGGTCCCGATATGAAAGCCATCGTCATTCATGCCGCCAAGGATCTGAGGATCGAAGAGCGCGAGCCGGAGGTTGCGGGCGCCGGGCAGGTGGAGGTTGCCATCGAAGCCGGCGGCATCTGCGGTTCCGACCTGCATTATTACAATCATGGCGGTTTCGGCACCGTTCGCCTGCGCGAACCGATGATCCTCGGCCATGAGATCGCCGGCACGGTCAAGGCGCTGGGTTCCGGCGTCGCCGATCTTGCCGTCGGAGACCGTGTCGCGGTTTCCCCGAGCCGGCCGTGCAACCATTGCCAATATTGCCTGAGGGGGCAGCAAAACCACTGCCTCAACATGCGGTTTTACGGCAGTGCCATGCCGATGCCGCATATTCAGGGCGGTTTTCGCCAGCGGCTGGTGGCGGAGCGTTGGCAGTGCCACAAGGTCGCGGACGGCATTTCCATTCACGAGGCCGCCTTTGCCGAACCCTTTGCGGTGACGCTGCATGCGGCAAACCGCGCCGGGTCACTGCTCGGCAAAAGGGTGCTGGTCACCGGTTGCGGCCCCATCGGGATGTTGGCGATCGTTGCGGCGCGCGTTCTCGGCGCCCGCGAAATCGTCGCGACCGACGTGACGGACAGCGTTCTGGCGATTGCCCGCACCAGCGGCGCCGACAGAACGATCAATGTTGCCACGCATGCCGCCGACCTTGCGGCTTACAGCGCCGACAAGGGATATTTCGACGTCATGTTCGAGGCGTCAGGCAATGAGCGGGCGGTGCGCGCGGGTCTGGAGACGCTGAAGCCCCGCGCCGTTCTCGTCCAGCTCGGCCTTGGCGGCGATGTCTCTATCCCGCAGAACATGATCGTTGCCAAGGAAATCGAGATGCGCGGGACATTCCGTTTTCATGAGGAATTTGCGCTCGCCGTCGAACTGATCAACGCGCGTCGCGTCGATCTGAAACCGTTGCTCACAGGTGTTTTCGGGATCGAAGAGGCCGTTGCCGCCTTCGAATTGGCGGGCGACCGCAGCAAGTCCATGAAAGTCCAGATCGCCTTTTGAACCTGCTGCATGATCCCTGCAGCCATTCAAAGTGTTACAGCGCTGCGCATCTGGAAAGACGCGCGGCGCTTTAGTCTCAAGCGGTTGGCGCGCCGTTCCGGTCCGTGCTTTCGCGCAAGACAACCTTGTAGCCGATCAATGTGATCTCATCGCCGGTCGCCTCGCCGGTATGGAGGGTATCCAGCAGGCGGGCGGCGGCCTGGCGGCCGATGCCATAACAGTCCACATTGATGGTGGTCATTCGTGGATGACAGATGGACGAAATCTCATAATCGCCGAAACCGGCAATGGCGATGTCCCTTGGAACCTTCATTCCCCTGCGTGTGCATTCCATGATGGCGCCGAAGGCGGAAAGATCGGAGACGCAGAGAACCACTTCCGTGTCCGGCCAGCGCTCCAGCAGGCTGACGATCGCCTGGCCGCCCTGTTCCATGGTGATAGGCGGCACGCCGAAGGAAATCATCCGTCCCGGTCCGAGGCCGAGTTCTTCGACTGTCTTCTGGAAACCGCTTCGCCGCTGGCTGCCGCGCGTATCGCGCGCCGTCGTTCCGCCGATATAGCCGAACTTCCGATACCCCTGGCCGGCAAGCGTCCGCACCAGCAAGGACATCGCCTCGCTGTTGGAGAAGCCGACGACCTGATTGATCGGGTCTTCCGGAAGTTCCCAGGTCTCGACAACGGGAATGCCGGCTTTTACGAGCATCCGCCGCGCGCGCGCCGTGTGCGAGCCACCGGTCAGGATGATTCCTTCCGGCCGGCGGCGCAGCATAGCCTCAATCAGCTCTTCTTCCTTCTCCGCCGAATAGTCGGTATAGCCAAGAAGAAGCTGAAGGCCGGTATTCTCCAGCGCATCGGTCATGCCACGTGCGGTATCGGAAAAATTCGAATTGTTGATCGAGGGCACCAGGGCGGCGATGAAGCCGCTCCGCCTTGACGAAAGACTGCCGGCAGATAGATCGAGCACATAACCGAGCGCATCGACGGCTTCCATGATGCGCTTGCGGGTCTCCTCGGAAACACTTGCATCCTGGCGAAAGGCACGCGAAACGGTCATGGCGGAGACGCCGACATATTTGGCGACCTCCGCCATCGTCAGCTTTTGAGCGTCTGCCGGCTTGAGACGCTTGTCTTTCGGCTCATCCTCGTTTTTCACTGGTCTCCGCTTTCAAAACAGACGTCCGAATTGGACATCTCAAGACACGATAAAGTTATCGCTATCATGGCACAATCGATATTATTGCGGGAACGCGCCGTTCCAACACCCAAAAACCAAGATTCATGGGGTATTTTCGCAAAAGTCGGCAGCTCGGTATCTGTACGAGGCCATCAGAACGCGTCAGGATGATATCGATAACAATTTCAGGAAATGGAGAGGGGCATCATGTTCGGGCTAATTGACGGTACGGGGTTCGAGGTTCTCGACCCGCGTTTCGACAGCTGCTTCGTCGGGCACGCCCGCGTCGAGCGGCTTTGGACTGGCGGCCGCTGGTTGGAGGGACCCGCCTGGTTTGCCGCCGGGCGATATCTGGTTTTCTCCGATATCCCCAACAACCGAATGATGCGCTACGACGATACCAGCGGGCACACGTCGGTATTCCGCGCGCCCAGCAACAACTCGAACGGCAACACGGTCGACAATCAGGGCCGGCTGATCACCTGCGAGCACCTGACGCGCCGGGTCACGCGGACGGATTTCGACGGTGGGATTACCGTGCTGGCCGATCGCATTGCAGGTAAACGGCTGAATTCTCCGAACGACGTTACCGTCAAATCCGACGGAACGATCTGGTTCACCGACCCGAACTACGGCATCCTCCATGACTACGAGGGCGACTATGGCGAGGCGGAAATCGGCGGATGCCACGTCTACCGGCATGATCCGGCAAAAGGCATGACCGATCAGCTGACCTCCGATTTCGTCAAGCCGAACGGACTGGCCTTTTCCCCGGATGAGACGGTGCTCTATGTTGCCGACACCGGGGCAACGCACCTGCCCGGCGGTCCGCGTCATATCAGAAAGCTCGCAGTCTCGAATGAGGGAAGGCTGAGCGATCTCGGCGTTTTCGCAGAATGCACTTCAGGCCTGTTCGATGGTTTTCGCGTCGACCGCAAAGGCCGCATATGGACGAGCGCCGGCGACGGTGTGCACGCCTATGATCCGGATGGAACGCTGCTCGGCAAGATCCATATTCCCGAGGGCGTCTCCAACGTTACGTTCGGTGGAGAGAAATTGAACCGTCTCTTTATTACCGCGAGCACGTCTCTCTACGCTGTTTATCTCACGGTCAACGGGTCGAGACTGGGATAACCGGTACCCAAGACGGCTGCTTCCGAATTCTGTCGTCAGCGTTTGCTGGGACGAATGGCACCACGCAAAGTGAGCAGCCTGTCGAGGGACTGCAGCGTCGTTTCGCGAGCAGCGGTCGCCAGTGCAAGCATCATCGATTCAAGGCAGACGAGCGTCGGACCATGCAGGGCGACATGCTCCGTCTTGGCACGAGGGATGATGATCGAGGCATCGGCATGTTTGCGCAAGACCGTGTCCTCCTGCCCAAGCAGCATGACGATCGGAATGCCAAGACGTTCGGCTTCCGTGATTGTTGTCATGCCTTCGCGATGCGCACGTCCATACGCCATCATGATCAACGCATCGCCTTTTTCCATCGTGAGAAGCTGTTCCGCAAGCGCGATGCCGGTGAGGTTCAGCGCATAGGAGGGATAGCCGTTGCGCGAGAAGAGACGTGCAGCATAGGTGGCGAGAACGCCGGAGGCTCCAATGCCGAAGATCCCTATGCGCTTTGCCTCCAATAGGACGGAGATCGCCTTTGTCATAGCTTCCCGGTTGGCGGGAGATGAGAGTGCCTCCATGGCATTGCGATGGTCGGCGATGACAAAATCGATGGCGGAATCGACGCTGTTGCTCAGTTCAAGCGTCGTGGCCGCCATTTTCTCGGAGGGTGAATCCGTCTCGCCGATATGCGCTTCGAGCGTGTCCTTGAGATCGATCAGCCCCTCGAAACCGAGCGCCTGGATGGCGCGAATGACCGTCGCATCCGACGTGCCCGTCTCGGCGGCGATTTCGAGCGCCGACTTGCCGAGAACGGCATGACGATGCTGGTCGATATAGTCGGCGACGCTCAGCAGGCTCGGCGACAGTGAGCCGCGGCGGTTCTTCAGCCTCTCGCCGAAACGGTCGATGCGGCGCAATTTTCTACGGGACCTGGGGGCGTCGTCCATGGCCGGCGCGATACCTTCATAATCTACTCATCTTATGGAAGGTACTTTGGCCTATTCCTGTGGATTTTGAAAGCCCGGACGGAGCGTCACTGTTGTAGCGGCTTCAGGCCGGGACGTCCTGATATATGTGACTGCACCACCGAGACCATCAGGTTGAGCGCTGCATAGGAATTGGAGATCGCCTCCTCGCGCGGCAGAAGAATATAGCGGCCCTCGCGGCAGGCGACGAGGAACTGACAATAGTCCGGCAGGACCTTGTTCATCGCCTCGATCTCATCATCAGGCGTTCCGCCCGTATCCGATCGGTAGGTGTCGAAAATGAAATCGGCGTCGAGTTCCTGAAGCCGCTCGGCGCTGACTTCAATACGGTCGCCTTCCGGGATGGCGTCGATGATCCCGGGGAAACGAAAGCCGGCATCGCGCAGCACGCGCCCGAGCGCACGATAGGTGTGATAGATGCTGATCTTGCCGTTTTGCGCCTGCAACACCGAGATGGTGACCTTGGACGGGTCCATGACCTCTCTCAGTGCTTCGATCTGGGCGCGATAGCGACGGTCGAGGATGGCGAGGCGATTCTGCGTGCCGGTCAGATCGGCAAGCCGCTCATAGATATGCGGAGCGCTGCCGATGGTGTTGTCGATGATGATGGTGGGAGCGATCTTCTCGAGTTGCTCGACCGGCGTGGTGCGGCCGGGCTCGGTGATGATGAGATCGGGTTTGGCGGCGACGACGGCTTCGAGATCGACGGTGACGGCACCGATATAGCTGATGCCGGAATTGTCGAAATCAATGCCGGTGAGGATCGAGCTGGAGCGGAGGTAGGCCTTCCCGTCGAGACCGGTGCGGCCGTGGCTGGCGACCGGGCGCATGCCAAGCTCGAGCAGCGGAATGGTGATATCGAGATCGTGCATCGAGACGATACGCTGAGGACGGGTGGGCACCTCGACCTTGCGGCCGAAATCATCGGTGAAGAGGCGTTTTTCGATAGTCTGAGCGAAGAGCGGAGCGGTGGAGACGGCAAAGGCGATGACGGCCGCGGGCAGAAGCTTGAACATTCGGAATATCCTCACAGAAGGTTTCGACGCTTCCAGAGCAGAAGCAGGAGAACGGGAACCCCGACGATCGAAAGCACGATGCCGGCCGGGAGCTGAAGGGGTGCGAAGGCGAGGCGGCCGATACTGTCGGCAATTAGGACGAGAGCGGCCCCGAAAAGAGCACTGCCGGCGAGCAGTGCCGTCTGGCCGCCGCGAATTGCAAGCCGCGCCATATGCGGTGCGATGAGGCCGACGAAGCCGAGGCTGCCGACGCAGGCCACACAGACCGCCGTCAGCAGGACCGGTGCGGTGAAACGCAGGATCGAGAGGCGGCGCAGCCGCACGCCGAGACCCGTCGCGGCCTGATCGCCGAGCAGAGCCGCATCGGCCGCCGCCGAGGTCAGGAACAGGATCGCAGCGCCCGCAAGCATCGAGACGAGCTCGATCGGGACGATCTCCCAGGACGCGGCGTTGAGGCTGCCGGCGAGCCAGACCATGGCCGTCTGCACGTCACGGATATCCGACGTGGTGAGGATGACGGAAAGGGCGGCCGACATCAGCCAGGAAAGACCGATACCAACAAGCACGAAGCGCATGCGCGACAGATCCCGGGCGATGGCGACGACGATCAGTGCGCTCGCAAGGCCGCCGGCCATGCCGACCAACGGGCGGAGCGAAAGGTTTGCCGAGGGAAAGAACAGCATCAGGCCGATCACGGCGAGCCCGGCGCCTTCCCTGACGCCGAGCAGGCCGGGATCGGCAAGGCCGTTGCGGGTCAGCGATTGCATGGCGGCACCGGAAAGGCCGAGCATCGCGCCCGATGTCACCGCCAGGATGATGCGCGGCAAGCGGAATTCACGGATGATCGCATGGCTTTGACCGGTCGCCTCTATTGGGGCGAAGAGGACAGTCAGCAGATCACGGACACCGGCCTCGTGGCTGCCAAGCGGAGCAGCGAGAAAGGCAAGTGTTGCGACCAGCAGCGCAAGCAGGGTGCAGAGAACGAAGCTGCGGCCATGGATTCTCCGCGAAAGCGGACCGAAGCCAAGGCGGCGGTAGCCGTTTTGCGCCGCAGTGCTCATCGGAGATATCTCGACACCGCGAAGATGAAGACCGGCGCGCCGACCGCCGCAGTCATGATGCCGGTCGCAAGCTCTTGCGGGCTCGCGACCATACGGGCGGCGATATCGGCAGCAAGCAGCAGGGCTGCGCCGCAAAGTGCCGAGAGCGGCAGGGCGAAACGCAGATCGCCGCCTGCGAGCCAACGCGCCGCGTTCGGTACAATCAGGCCGATGAAACCGATCGGGCCGGCGACGGAAACCGCCGCGCCGCAGAGAAGGGCGGTTGCCGAAAGGCCGACCAGCCGCGTGCTTCTGACCGGGACCCCCAGACCGGTGGCGGCCGCATCCCCCAACGCCAGGGCATTGAGGCGGGGGGCGATCAGGAATGCGAGACCGGCGCCGAGGAGGCAGGGCAGCAGCGCGCCGGCGATCGGTCCATAGCCGATGCCGGCAAGATCGCCGGCCAGCCAGAGGCGCATCTCCTGCAGTGTTTCCTCGTCGAGAATGAGGATGGCCGAGGTCAAGGATGAGGCAAGCGCCGAAAGCGCGATACCGCAGAAGGTGACCTTCAGCATCGTCAGGCCTGAGCGCCCGGCCGATGCAATGGCTATGACGAGAGCGAAAAGGGCGCCGGCGCCAAGGGCGCCAATCAGCGGACGGCCGATACCCTCAGCAAGAAAAGGCAGGCTGCTGGAAAGGACGACGGCGAAGCTTGCTCCGGCGTTCAGGCCGAGAATATGCGGCTCGCCGAGCGGGTTGCGCAGCAGCGATTGCAACAAGAGCCCGGCAATGCCGAGCGAAACGCCGACGAGGAGGGTGGCAGCCAGCCGGGCAAGCCTGAGCTTCACCAGGATCTGGTGTTCGAAATTGTGACTGTCGTAGGCAAAGACGGCCCGAAAAAGCGTGGCTGGCGCGACCGGTCTTGCGCCGATACCCGCATGGACGGAGGCAAGAATGACGATGATCGCGGCCACGAGGGTGAGGGCCGCAAGGCTTCGCGCCGAACGGACATGCGCGGGAGCAGGGCCGGTCGAAGTGGAAACGGTACTCATCGCCCGGCGGTCCTGGCCGAGGGAAGGAAAAGCGGCATGCCGGTTTCCGGATGGGACAGGTGCACGACTTCGACATTGAAGACATTTCGAATGAGATCGGCAGTGCAATCGCTCGGTTTTTCGGCGACAAAGCGGATCGCCCCATCCTTCAGGAAGACGACGCGATCGGCATATTGGAGCGCGAAGTTGAGGTCGTGCAGCACGGCGACGATGGTGCGGCCATGATTGCGCGTCAGATGGCGCAGCAGATCGAGCACCTCCACCTGGTAATGCAGGTCGAGGAAGGTTGTGGGTTCGTCCAGAAGGATGACCGGCGTCTGCTGCGCCAGCGCCATGGCGATCCAGCAGCGCTGGCGTTGTCCGCCCGAAAGGCTGTCGACGGGACGAGCGGCGAAATCGAGCGTATCGGTGACATCAAGCGCCTGTTCGACCGCCGCTTCGTCGGCATCAGTCCATTGCCGCAGGAAGCCCTGGTGCGGATACCGGCCGCGGGAGACGAGATCATAGACAGTCAGCCCCTCCGGCAGCAGCGGGCTTTGCGGCAGCAGACCGAGCCTGCGGGCAACCTCCCGGGTCGGCATCCGATGCAATTCCTTGCCATCGAGGCAAATGGTGCCAGCCAACGGCTTCAGCAACCGGGCCATGACAGACAGCAGCGTCGATTTGCCGGAACCATTCGGCCCGACAAGCACCGTCATCTTTCCCTCGGGAACGGCAAGCGAGATACCATCGACGACCACCTGCCGCCCGTAGCCCGCGGAGATCCCATCCGCCGAGAGCGGGGCGAGGTTGGCTTCCGGCGGTGTGGCCATGCGATCCTGATCGAATATCTGTTGCTGTCCGTTCTGCATGCCCGCTTTCGTGCAAAGTTTCGTCCGAAGGGAAAGTATTCATGACTGTAGTAGTCAATTTTTCCGCGCTGTAAATTCCCGGGATTCCCAGCTTTCTGCTGAGGCGAGATGAACCATTCCACTAGTCGGCCTCAGCAAGAATCCGTCGAACATGGACCTATCCTGCTGAATCCATGCGATTTTTGGCCAAGCGACTTCGCGTTGCGGGGCGGATCACTTGCCCAATTCGAGGATGCGCCTGGTGACGGAAGATAAAAATTGCGCGACTTAAAAGTTGACTACTACATTCATGAAAAGAATAAGCCACCGACCCGACATGGTGCGGGCTTTCGAATTGATTGTTGAATTGGACAATATCCGGACGGGTATGGGGGCAAAATGAAGCAGGGAAAGACGGCACTTTCGAGCGTTGGGATCAACCATATGCGCGCGGTCTTTCTCATTTTAAGCGCCTGCGCTGCCTATCCCGTCATGGCACAGGAAGCGGCGAAGCCGACCAAGGCGACGGTCGCCAAGAAGGGCGATAGGGTCGAGGACAGCACGGTTCTTGAACCGATCGTCGTCAGAGGCGGCAGCAAGGACGGAGCGATGGAGGGCTACCAGCCCATCTCGACCGTCACGGCGACGCGCACTGACACGCCGCTGATCGATATCCCCCAAGCTGTCAACGTCGTCAGTGAAGATGTGCTGAAGGATCAGAAGGCGCAATCGCTCGACGATGCGCTTTCCAACATCAGCGGCATCGGCCAGGCCAATACGCTCGGCGGCACGCAGGATTCCTTCATTCGCCGCGGCTTCGGTGACAATCGCGACGGCTCGATCCTGACGAACGGCCTGAAGACGGCGCTGCCGCGCAGCTTCAACGCCACATCCGAGCGCGTCGAGGTGCTGAAAGGGCCGGCCTCGACGCTTTACGGCATTCTCGACCCCGGCGGCATGATCAACGTCGTCACCAAGAAGCCGGAACAGACCTTCAGCGGTGAGATCTACGGCACCGCCTCCAGCTTCGGCGGCGGCTCGACCGGCCTCGATTTCACCGGGCCGATCGAAGGAACCGATTTCGCCTACCGCATCATCGGCGAATACAAGAACATCGACTACTGGCGCAATTTCGGCGAGACGAAGGACTGGATCATCTCGCCGTCGCTCTCCTGGTATGGCGAGGATACCGAGGTCACGCTCTCCTACATGCACGAGGATTACAGCGTCCCCTTCGATCGCGGCACCATCTTCGATCCGGTCACCGGACGTGCCGTCGACGTCGATCCCGAAATCCGCTTCGACGAGCCCTATAATATTTCCGAGGGCAGCTCCGACATGGCGACGTTGAACGTCAAGCACGAGTTCAACGACAACTGGAAACTGAACTTCGATTATAGCTACAGCTACAATGAATATTCCGACAATCAGGCCCGCGTAATGGCCTATAACCGCCTGAACGGCAACGTGACGCGCCGCGCCGACGCGACCCAGGGCTCGGAAATCTACAATCACGCCCTGCGCCTCGATCTGACCGGCGATGTCGAAATCGGCGGTCTGCGCAATGAGTTGCTGTTCGGCGCTTCTTACGACTATGCGGACACATTCCGCAGCGACCTGATCCGCTGCGCGCAATCGGTGAATTTCAATATCTACAATCCCGTCTACGGCAAGCTGCCGGAATGCACGACGGTTTCGAAGGCCGATAGCGACCAGACCGAGCAGATCTCGACGGCATCGGCCTATTTCCAGGACTCGCTCTATCTCACCGACCAGTGGATTCTCGTCGGCGGTCTGCGTTACCAGCATTACGATCTGATGGCCGGCAAGGGTCGTCCCTTCGTCACCAACACCGACAGCAGCGGCGACAAGCTCGTTCCGCGCGGCGGCATCGTCTACAAGATGACGCCGGATATTTCCTTCTATGCGAATGTCGCCGAGACGTTCCGGCCACAATCGTCGATCGCCGCCTATTACGGCAACCTGCCGCCGGAGGAAGGCGTCTCCTACGAAATCGGCAGCAAGTTCGAGATCGCCGACGGGCTGACGGCCAATATCGCGCTCTATACGAGCGATAAGAAGAATGTCGCCTATTCCGAGGTCGTCGACGGTGAGACTGTCGTGAAAACCGCAGGATTGGTGCGCGCCCGAGGCGTGGAGGTCGACATTGCCGGTGAGATCACCGACGAGTTCAGCGTGATCGCCAGCTATGGCTTCACCGATGCCAAGATAATCGATGATCCCGTCTATGCCGGAAAATGGCCGGTCAACGTGCCGCGGCATACGGGCTCGCTGTTCTTCGCCTATGACTTCGGCGAGATCGATGGCAACGGCAATACGCTGAAGGTCGGCGCCGGCATTCGCGGTGCCGGCAAGCGGGCCGGCATCAATACCAATACCTATTTCCTGCCCGGCTATCTGCTCGCCGATGCCTTTGCGGCCTACACCATCCAGCTCGAGCGGCCGCTGACGCTGCAGCTCAACCTCAAGAACATTTTCGACAAGACCTATTACACCTCGTCGATTGGCACGACCAATCTCGGCAACCAGATCGGCGAACCCTTCAACGCGACGCTCTCCGCCAGCGTTAAGTTCTGATCGCTCAAGAACAGAGGCCTCGTTTAGGAGGCCTCTTTTTTTGCTGCGCCTGTCGCGGTCGGCACTTTTTCATTCACCGTTGGCTGAGGCCGTCCGCCAAACGAACGAGGCCGAGGAAATCCGACCTGTAGCCGAAGGTGTCAGTCCCCCGCGATGCCGCGGCGAGATCGGCAATCGCCTGATAGGAATAGGAGTCGAGAGCGGCGATGCGGCTCAGTTTCTGACCGAAGGCGGCGACGGCCACCGAGAAACGGACATCCGGCGGCGCGGCATCGACGGTGGCGACCGCATTGCTGTTATTGACAGGCGTGGTGATGAGAGCGCTCTTGTCCTCGCCCGGCCTTTTGTAGCGCATCTTGACGAAGGCAAGCTCACCTTGATGGGCGTTGTCGGAGGCCTCAGCCGGCACCTTGTTGGCTGCGCCGTACCGCAGATCGTCATTCATCACTGCCGGACTTCCCTTGGGCGTAATCTCGTAAATCGCCGTGACGCTGTGGCCGGAGCCGATATCGCCGGCGTCGACACGGTCATTGTTGAAATCCTCGCGCTTCAGCGCCCGCGTCTCGTAACCGATCAGCCGGTATTCGGCGATCCGTTCCGGGTTGAACTCGACCTGAAACTTGACGTCTCTGGCGATCGGAAACAGCGTCGATCCGGCCTCTTCGACCAGCGTCTTCTGCGCCTCGGCCAAGCTATCGATATAGGCGGCGCTGCCATTGCCGTTCTGGGCGAGCGTCTGCATCAGGGAATCGTTGAGATTGCCCCGTCCGAAGCCGAGAACGGTGAGGAAAATGCCGTCCTTGCGCTTCTCTTCGATGATGCGCTTCAAATCCTCGTCGCTCGACGGGCCGACATTGAAATCGCCATCCGTCGCCAGCATCACCCGGTTGACGCCGTCCTTGACGAAGGCCTGCTTGGCAAGATCGTAGGCTGCCTCGATGCCTTCAGCGCCGCCGGTCGAGCCGCCAGGCTCCAGCCTGTCGATTGCCGACAGGATCTTCGATTTTTCCGCTACGCGTGTCGGGGACAGCACGGTGCCGGCATTGCCGGCATAGGTGATGATCGAGACGGTGTCGTCGGGTTTCAGCCTGTTGACCAGGAGACGGAAGGCGCTTTTAAGAAGCGGCAGCTTGTCCGGCTCGTCCATCGAGCCCGAGACGTCGATCAGGAAGACCAGATTGGCATGCGGCGTGGTCGCCGGCGCGATGTCATAGCCCTTGATCGCCACATGCATCAATTCCGTGTCGTGGTTCCACGGGGTCGGCATGACGGTCACCGTCGCCTTGAAAGGCTGGTCGGCTGTATCAGGACCCGGCCAGTCATAGGGGAAATAGTTGATCATCTCCTCGACGCGAACCGATTGCGGATCGGGCATCGCCCCCCCGGTCAGCGACCGGCGAACGAAGGCATAGGACGCGCTGTCGACATCGGCGGAGAAGGTCGAGACCGGATCCGTCGCCACGCTCTTGATAGGATTTGCCGCGGCATTGGCAAACCGCTCGCGATTGGGATCGAGCTGAATCTGGACACGCCCCTCCGCCGGCGGAGTAGGCGAGGGGGCGATGGCGGCCATCGGTTCGGCCAACTGCTGCTGAGGGGCGATGCCGGGAGTGGCCGGCGCAGCGCGTTTGGCCGCCCCGAGTGCCGCGGCAGAACCCTCCGGCTTGTTCGCGAGGGCGGCGACGTCGTTGGCATCGAATTCGGATGTCTGCAACGAATCGGGTTTCGCGAGTGCCGGCGCCTCCTTGTCCTGCGGGGCTAGCGCGACAGCAACAGATTGCTCAGTCAGGCTGCCGTTCCCGGCCGGTGCTTGCGGGGCGACAGTAACCGGCTGATCGGCGGTTGCGGCCGGTTGTTTCGACGCCTCATTTTTCGAAAGATTGCCGGCGATCTCAGTCTGATCGACGGTCGGCAATCCGTTGCGTGTCAGCTCGATCGCGAGATAACCGGCGGCGGGAATGACGAGCAGCGTCGCAAGGGCTGAACCGGCGAGGAATTTCTTGTTCATGGCAGGGCTCCATATCCAGTTGATGATGGAGCTTTGACGCCAGCCTTTCGCATTTCCTTGGGCTGCCGGCGCATTATTTTCTGCGGTGTCGAAGGCCTGCATCGCGGCAGCAAGCGCACGCGCGCGCGCCTCCGGATCGGGTGCCGGCGGTGTCAGGCGGGAGAGTTTTTCGAGTTCCTTGTCCACGGTCATACCTCTTCCTTGCCGAGCACGGCCTTCAGCCTCTTGCGCGCCTCATGGACCTGCCAGGACACGGTCGCCTCCGAACAGCCCATGACATCGGCGGCAGCGGAATGGCTGAGACCTTCGCCGTAAACGAGCAGTACGGCGTCGCATTGCCTTTCCGGCAAGGCGCGCACGGCCGCCCATAATTCGCTCGATAGCTCGTCCTCGTTTCCGGCCGGCGCATCCTGCTGCGGTTCGGCGGAGTAAGCTCGGAATGTCTGCTCCTCTCGGGCAAGCTTGCGTCTATGGTCGCGGGCGGCGTTGAGCGTCAGCGTGTAGAGCCATGTCCTGAAGCGGCTGGCGCCGCGAAAGCTGCGGATGGCCGCGCCGAGCTTGACGCAGACCTCCTGGGCGATGTCGTCGGCGTCGGTGGAACTGCCCGACCAGCGCCACGCCGTCGCATGGACGAAATCATAATGGCGCGAGACGAGTTGCCCGAAGGCCTCCCGGTCGCCGCCCTGCGCTCGTTCTATGAGCTCCGCATCCAATTCCGCACCTACCCCATACCGACCAGCAAGATGCTATTTCGAGATTGAGACGTTTCTCGGATGACTTTCCTTGGGTCGGCGATGAAAAAATTATCGCGAATTTTGAAAGCCGCGACATCCATGGGTCGCGGCCAGACAGATCGCCTCCATCACAAAGGCGCATGATGAGGATAGAGTCGGCCAGGGACATAATCTGCCATGTCCCAAATCGCGAAAGGACCTTCATGTCCGCCCAACCGCCTGTCCCCACCGAAAGGGGCATCCTGCAGTTTCTGGCGATTTGCGATTCCTTCTATCCGCCAGACGCCGTTCAAGCATCGATCGAGCAGCAGCGGCATTGGTACGATGCTCTTTGCGCGCGTTTCGACCGGCCGCTGCCCCCGGAGATGATCTTTGCGGACGGCATGTTCCAGCGCATACCGATCCGGCGTTACCGTCCGCGCAAAATCAGCACGCGGACCATTCTGCTCTATCTTCATGGCGGCGGCTTCGTTGTCGGTTCGCTTGAGAGCCACCATGCCATCTGCGCCGAAATTGCCGATTTTGCCGGCGCGGAACTCGTTTCCGTCGATTATCGGCTGGCGCCTGAATATCGCTGGCCGGCCCAGACGGATGACGGCTTTGCCGTGTTGAAGCATCTGCTTTCCGCCAACGGCAAGGTCGTGCTGATCGGCGACAGCGCCGGCGCCAATCTGGCGGCAGGCCTTGCGTTGCGGGCGCGCGACGAAGGCCTGTCCGGCGTCGTCGGCCAGGTCCTGATCTATCCGGCGCTTGGCGGTGACCTTACTGCGGACTCCTATGTCGAAATGGCTGCGGCGCCTGGATTGACGACGGCGGATGTCGTTTATTACCGCGAGATCCTGCAGGCGCCGGCGGGCAATGAGATCGCCGAGCCGCTGCAGGCCGCTTCGCTTGCCGGGCTGCCGCCGGCCTTCATCACGGTCGCGCATTTCGATCCGCTCCGGGACGACGGCCGGCACTATGCCGCCCGGCTCACCGCGGAGGGCGTCGAAGTCTGGTTCCGGGAGGAGCCGCAGATGGTGCATGCGTGGCTGCGCGCCCGCCACATGAGCGATGGCGCCCGCGATGGCTTCCGTGCCGTCTGCGAGGCCATCAGTCATTTCGCGGCGGCCTGACGATCACATCAGGTCGCGCGCAATCTGCTTCTCCGTAAAGACCTTTTCGAAGACTTGCACATCGTCCTCGAAAGCGGTGACGACAGCGCTGATGATCCAATCCGTCCGGGTGCAAGCAATCCGCGCGGTCGCGACTGTTCGCACGAACCAGCCGGGGCGGCGCATGTCGCAGGTCCAGGTCGACGTCCCGGTCATCGACAGCGGATCATCAGGTGAGATCGACCAGACCTCCTCCCGCAATTGCCGGGTCGAGAGGCCGGTCTCAGGGTGTTCTGTGAGCCCGGTATCCTCGTGGATGTGATAGTCCGTCCGGGCGGCCGAGAGATCGCGGACGACCTGCCGCTTCGTCGCGGCGGCGGCGTGCTCGATGTATTTCGGCAGCGGATCGGGATTGGCCGGTTCCTTGATTTCGATCCTCCCGTGCTCGCCGAGCATCGGCAGCCCCAGGCCGAGTGCCGCAATATCGATGTCGATCCCGTCGTCATCAGGCGGCGGGAGGATCATCGGCCAATAGGCGGTGGAAAGCGAAAGGCGGATGCGATGCCCCTTGCGGAAGCGATAACCGCAGGCATCAAGCACGAGCCGGATCGTCACCCTCTCGCCTGGCATCAGCGGCTTGGGATCTGCATTGCCGTCGCGGTGGGTGAGATTGACGACGCCGAAGGCGACACGCGTTGCGGTGCCATCCGGATGGACATCGATGAGCCGGGCGCAGAGATTTCCGCCCGCCGACCGCGACCGCAGCGCAAGCGTGAGCACGGGCCGTCCGAGATAGTCGTGATCCCTCGCAAGCGGCATCGTATCGAAGACCAGCGAGCCGGCATCGTCCGAGCGTTGATCGATCGCCATTTCGGCGTCGGGTTTCAGGGTGAAATACTCCCCGGACGCCGTCCCGGTGTCGAGCGGCGAGCGGAGATAGACGGGATGTTCGGGCGCGTGCGGAATCGGCATGCCTTCCGTCAACCTGCCGAACTGCTCGACATAGAAGCATTGCATCTGTGGCGGCGACCAGACGTCCTTGGCAACCCAAAAACCCGGATCGCTGTCGCGTCGCGGGGCAGGGCGGATGGCATCGAGAATATAGGCGCGGGCCTGCGGCAAGGTGTCGATGCCATTGTCCTCGCCACGCAGCCACTTGTTCCACCAGGCGATCGCTTCGCCATGGAAATCCGTGCGCGGCTTCGGCCAGGCGAAATGCGGATATTTGTGAACCCACGGGCCGATCAGTGCCTTCGCTTTGAGGCCCAGGCCTTCGACCGCCATCAGAGGGGTATTGCGGTAGCCGTCGGCCCAGCCGGCGATGACAAGCGCCGGGATCTCCATGCTCGAAAAATCCTCTGAGATCGAGCCGTGACGCCAGAAATCATCGCGTCGCTGGTGGCTCAACCACTCTTCCATGAAGAAGGGTTCGCCTGCCAGCCGTTCCAGCCACATCTCCTTCCAGCGTTCGCCGACAAGCGCAGGATCGGGCGGCCGCGACTGGTAACCGAGCATCGTTGCCGCCCATGAGAGCTGGGCGGAGAGATGGCAGCCGTTCTTGTAGTGGATGTCGTCATTGTAGCGGTCGACGGTCGAGGCGATCGATATGACGGCCCTCAGCCCCGGCGGACGCAGTGCTGCGACCTGCAGGCTGTTGAACCCGCCCCATGAGATGCCTATCATGCCGACCGCGCCGTTCGACCAGGGCTGCGCGGCAATCCAGGCAATGAGCTCGCAGGCATCGGCAAGCTCACGCTCGGTATATTCGCCATCGATGACGCCGTCGGATTCTCCCGATCCGCGGATATCGACGCGCACGCCGGCAATCCCGGCTGCAGCGAAGACGGGGTAGGTGGATTCATCACGCGGGCTTGTCCCGTCGCGCTTACGATAGGGCAGGAACTCGAAGACCGCCGGCACGGGATCCTTCTCCGTGCCGTCGGGCATCCAGATGCGTGCGGCGAGCCGCGTGCCGTCCTTCAAGGTGATCCACTGATTTTCGATGGTCGTGAAGCTGCGGTCTGACATGGTCATATATCCAGAAGAGCTTTAGGCATTAAGCCACACACGGCTGCCGATGTAGCCGTTGGACATATCGTTGCCGATATCGTCGACATATCCCTTCAGCGTTTTCGAAGAGGCCATGATATAGTCGTTGAAGACGGGCAAGATCAGACCGCCATCGTCTCGCACCATCAGCGCCAATTGCCGATAAAGCACTTTTCGCTTGGCCTCATCAAGTTCAGACCTTGCTTGCAGAACGAATTTGTCGAAGTCAGCGCGCTTGAAACGCGTGTCGTTCCATTCTGCGGTCGACAGGTAGGAGGTGGAATAGCGCGAATCCTGAGTCGGACGGCCGCCCCAGAACGAGGCGCAGAAGGGCTGCTTGTTCCAGACATTGGTCCAGTAGCCGTCTTCCGGTTCGCGCTTGACGTCGATCGTGATGCCGGCCTTGCGCGCGCTTTGCTGGAACAGGATCGCCGCATCCACGGCGCCGGGAAAGGCCGCGTCTGATGTGAGCAGCTGAATGGAGCGGTCGAGACCCGATTTTTTGAAGTGGAAGGCGGCCTTGTCCGGATCATAAGGGCGCTGCTCGATATCGGCCGGGGCGAGGGCGTAGTTGGAATTGACCGGATAGTCGTTGCCGATCGTTCCGTAGCCGCCCAAAACCTTGTCGAGGATCGCCTGACGATCGATGGCATATTTCAGCGCAAGCCGAAGATCGGCGTTCTCGAAGGGAGCGGTGTCGCAATGCATCAGGAAACAATAGAAGCCCTTGCCGGCATTCCGGAGGATGTCGACGGTCGGTGCTCGCTGCAGCATCGGGACGGTCTTGGGGTCGACGTTGTTGACGAAATGGACCTGGCCGGAGGCAAGTGCGGCAATGCGGGCGGTGTTGTCGTTGATGACGAGGATTTCGACGCTGTCGACAAAGCCGCGGTCGGAGCGCCAATCCTTCGGGTTTTTCTCGAAGGCTGCGCGAACGCCCGGTTCGAAGCTTTTCAGAATGTAAGGACCTGTCCCGATGGCCGCCGCAGGCTTGTCGACGCCGCCCTTCGCCTGGATGATCAGGTGGTAGTCGGTCAAAAGCAAAGGCAGGTCCGCATTGCCTTCCGAAAGCGTCAGGATAAGGTCGCCCGCTTTTTCTTCGATACCGGTGATCGAGGCCATGAGCCCCAGAGCACCCGACTGCGAATTCTTGTCCGCATGTCGCTTCAGTGTCGCGACGATGTCCGCGACGGTCATCTTGCTGCCGTCGTGGAACTGCACGTCGTTCCTGATCTTGAAAGTCCAGACGGATGCGTCCGCTGATGGCGTCCAGGAAGTCGCCAGCGACGGCAAGGGCGCACCGGTCTTGGGGTCGGATTCGACAAGTGTGTCGCCCCAGAGTCGGCCAATGACGAACAACACGGAGGCGCTATAGGTCGCAGGGTCGAGCGCATCACTGGTGGCGCCGCCCTTGAGGCCGAGTTTCAGATGACCACCGCGTTTCGCTTCCTGCGCGTGGGCATCGCGCGGCACCAGCAGGCCGGAGGTGAGAGCAGGCAAAGCGCCCAGCGCGACGGCACCGCCCAGGAAGTGACGGCGGCCGATACTCAGAGGCGAAGATTGATCCTTTTCACGTGTCATTGCAGTTCCCTTTTTCAATTTTACTAGAAGGGAACGTAGAGGTCAGGCTGCTCCACGCAATTTCGCGACTTGACGCATCTTTAAGCGAGTTTACGCTACTAACATTTAAGACGGAGCCGCCGATGCGTCACCTGGTCGAGAACCTCAAGATTGCCTGTGCCACGCAGCGTTCCATTTCGCATCTGTGCCGCGCGATCGATATCAATCGGCAGCAATTCAATCGATATATCAACGGCCAGACGAGCCCGTCGGCCCATAATCTCGCGCGCATAGCCAAGTATTTCGATCTCGACGCAGCCGACTTTGGTCTCGCTCCCAGGCTCTTTCGCGAGCGGCTTCGCAAACCGACTCTGGACCTCAATCAAAGTTCCGAACTGTTAAAGGCGTTCCCAGGAGATCTGACCGCGCTCCGGCGCCATATCGGCTATTTCCAAACCTATCATCGTTCACCGTCCTGGCCGGGAATGGTTGTCTGTTCTTGCAGCCGCATTTTGGAGAAGGGTGGGCTTGCGCATGTCAAATCAATGGAGCGTCTGCGGGACCCCGGAAACGGCATCCAGCAATTTTCGAAATATGTCGGCCTTGCTGCCTTCTATCGAAACCGGATTTTCATTACGGAGCGGGTGGTCGGCTCGAATCCGATACTGTCACAGACGATCCTCCTGCCATTCGACGAGTACCAGCGCGTCTATCTGCGCGGGACGACAATGGGAGTTTCCTGGCGAAGGGAAAATCTCCCCTATGCGTCGCGGATGATCTGGCGGCATGTCGGCGCCGAGCCCGACCTGCGCGAGCTTCTGTCGCGCTGCGGACCACTGCCGCTGTCTTCACGCCAGCTGCCACCGACGGTGCGCTCGTTCCTCGCAGATCCATCCGCGGAAGTATATGCCGTGCCGGCAGAGTATTGAAGACACCGATTTGCGACTAAGCCATCAGATCCGGATGACCGCCGGAAGATTTGGAGCCTTCAATTTCCAGCGCTTGCCATCTTCCGCGTCGTCAGTACCCGCTCCAGCCAGCCGATCTCCATCTCGGGCACGGATTTCAGCAGCAGGTCGGTGTAATCGTCGAAGGGCGGCGATAGCGCTTGGGATTTGGGACCGAAGCGGACGAGCTTGCCGCGATGCATCACCGCGACGCTGTCGGCGATGGCGCGCACGATAGCGATGTCATGGGTGATGAAGACGTAGGAGAGCTGTTCCTCTTCCTGCAGCTTCAGCAGCAGTTTCAGAATGCCTTCGGCAACCAGCGGATCGAGCGCCGAGGTCGGCTCGTCGCAAAGGATGAGTTCGGGCTTGGCGGCAAGCGCCCTCGCGATTGCGACGCGCTGCTTCTGGCCACCTGATAGTTCGGCCGGGTAGCGATCGACAAAGCCCTTGCCCATTTCGATCTGGTCGAGCAGTTCCTTTACCCGGGCGGTCTTCTCGGCACCTCGAAGGCCATAATAGAAGGTCAGCGGGCGGCCGATGATGTCGCGGACCGTCTGCCGCGGGTTCATCGCCGTATCGGCCATCTGGTAGATCAGCTGGATACGCCTAAGGTCGTCGTTCGGCCGGCTCTTGAGGCCCGGCATCAGTGGCTTTCCATCGAAGACGATGCGCCCGCTGCTCGGCGGCAAGAGCCCGGTAATGACACGCGCCAGGGTCGATTTTCCCGAGCCGGATTCACCGACGACAGCGAGTGTCTGCCCCTTCGGCACATGCAGCGAGACATCGTGCAACACCTTGAAACCGTTGGAATATTCGGCACTGACATTTTCCACCTTGAGAAGCGCCGTGGACTGGTCGGCGGCTTCCTCGCGATAGGCCTGCCTGACATTGACGAGGGCGCGCGTATAGTCCTCCCGCGGTGCCTCGATGATCTGCTGGACACTGCCATACTCGACTTGCTTGCCATAGCGCAGGACCATGATGTCGTCGGAGATCTGGGCGACGACGGCGAGGTCGTGGGTGATATAAAGGGCGGCGGTGTGCGTTTCCTCGATGGCATGCTTGATCGCCGCCAGCACGTCGATCTGCGTGGTGACGTCGAGCGCCGTGGTCGGTTCGTCGAAGACGATGAGCTCAGGGTTGGAGCAGAGCGCCATCGCCGTCATCGCCCGCTGCAACTGGCCGCCGGAGACCTGGTGGGGAAAGCGCTCGCCGAAGGTTTCGGGATTGGGCAGGCCGAGAACCCCGAACAGATAAAGCGCCCGTTTGCGCGCCTCGTCTTTGCTCATCAAACCATGCTTGATCGACGCTTCGATCACCTGATCGCCGAGCCTGTGGGCCGGATTGAAGGCGGCCGCCGCCGATTGCGCGACATAGCAGACTCGTGCACCGCGAATTTTTCGGATGCCGTTCTTGCCGAGCGCCAGGATATCGGCGCCGTCGAGCCGCACCTCACCGCCGGTGATTTCGGCGCCACCCCGGCCATAAGCAAGCGCCGAAAGGCCGATCGTCGACTTGCCGGCGCCCGATTCGCCGATCAGACCGAGGACCTTGCCCTTTTGCAGGTCGAAGGAAACGCCGTCGACGATTGTCACTCGCTTCGGCGGTTCGCCCGGCGGATAGCTGGTCGCTTCGATCTTCAGATTGCGAACGGAAAGAAGCTCAGGCATCGCCGCGCCCTCCCTTGAGGCTGGATGTGCGTTTCAGGAGCCAGTCGACGACGAGGTTGACGCAGACGGCAAGCACGGCGATCGCCGTGCCCGGCACCAGCGCCGCCGATATGCCGAAGATGATGCCGTCTTTGTTGTCCTTGACCATGCCGCCCCAATCGGCCGCAGGCGGCTGAATGCCGAGGCCGAGGAAGGAAAGCGTCGAGAGGAACAGGATCGAGAAGGCGAAGCGTAGCCCGAATTCGGCAAGCAGAGGCGACAGCGTGTTCGGCAGGATTTCGCGGAAGATGATCCAGAGCTTGCCTTCGCCGCGCAGCGTCGCCGCCTCGACGAATTCCATCACCGCGACATCGAGCGCCACGGCACGGCCGAGACGGTAGACGCGGGTGGAATCGAGGATCGCCATGACAAGGATCAGCACGACCATGTTTTGCGGCAGCACCGCCAGTACCACCAGTGCGAAGATCAGCGTCGGGATCGACATCATCAGATCGTTGAAGCGTGAGAGGACGGTGTCGACCACGCCGCGCGAGACGGCCGCGGTGAAGCTCAGGATAATGCCGAGCGAGAAGGAGATGACGGTGGCGGCGGACGCGACCACGAGCGTCGTGCGTGCGCCGTAGATCAGCCGCGAGAAGATGTCGCGGCCGAGATTGTCGAGGCCGAAGATATATTGATCATCCGGCATCTGCCAGACGTCGCCGACGACCTGTGTCTCGCCATAAGGAGCGATCCAGGGTGCGAATATCGCGAAGATGAAGGCGATGACGATACCGGCCATGCCGATCCAGGCGGTGATGGGAATGTCTCTCAATCTCATCGTGGATGCCTCAGCCTGGGATTGGCGATAATCGCGAGAATATCGGCCGTCATGTTGAGGAAGATATAGACGGCCGCGAAGATCAGGCCGCAGGCCTGCACGACAGGCATGTCGCGCACGGTGACCGCATCGACCATGTACTGCCCCATGCCGGGATAGACGAAGACCACTTCGACAACGACGACGCCGACCACGAGATAGGCAAGCGTCAATGCGATGACGTTGATGACCGGCGCAAGCGCATTGGGAGCGGCATGCTTGACGATCGAGCGGAAGGCACTGAGTCCCTTCAGCTCTGCGGTTTCCATATAGGCCGACGACATGACGGAGAGGATTGCCGCCCGCGTCATGCGCATCATATGCGCGAGTACGACGAGCACGAGGGTCGCCGTCGGTAGCGCGATTGCTTTCAATCGCTCGACGAAACCCATGCTGTCATAGACCGTCGCCGGAAAGGTGGCCACGCCGAATTTCACCGCGAAGAACAGGATCAGCAGGTAGCCGACGAAGAATTCCGGCAGCGAGATCGCCGCAAGCGAGATGACGTTGATGATCTTATCCGGCAGGCGATTGCGGAAATGCACCGACAGCATGCCGAGCCCGACGGCGAGCGGCACCGATATCACGGCTGCGAAACCCGCCAGGAAGAGCGAATTGCCAAGGCGCTTGCCGATCTGTTCGCTCACCGAATTCTTGCTGGCCCAGGAGGTGCCGAAGTCACCCTGGACGGCGTTCCCGAGCCATTCGACGTAACGCGTGGTGATCGGGCGGTTCAGCCCGAGGTCCTGGCGAATATTGGCAACGGCCTGCGGTGTCGCCGACTGGCCGAGATAGGTGGTCGCAAAATCGCCGGGCAGGGCTTCCAGGCCGCCGAAGATCACGATGGAAACGGCAAAGAGCAGGACGATGCTGAGCAAGAAACGCTCAAGGATAAGGGCAAGCAGCGGAAAACGCTGCCGAAACCCGAGGCCGGGCAAGATATTGCTTGGGGCAGGATTGGTCATGGCGAGGACCTCGCGCTAAAACGTCGGGAGGACCGCGGGTTTTCATCCCACGGTCCAGGCTTCGTTGGAGATCGGAGGGGCAAACGCCCCCATGCCCTCAGGCGTCCAGCCAGACGCGGGTCGCGACGTAACCGTTCGACATGTCGTTGCCGATGTCATGGACATAACCCTTCACCTGCTTGGTGGAGGCATTCACGAAATCGTTGAACATTGGCAGGATTACCCCACCTTCGTCACGCACCGTCATCGCCATGGTGCGATACATGTCCTTGCGCTTGGCCTCATCAAGTTCGGAGCGGGCCTGCAGCAGGAGCTTGTCGAAGTCAGGACGCTTGAACTTGGTGTCGTTCCAGTCCGCCGTCGAGAGATAGGCGGTGGAATACATCTGGTCCTGCGTCGGACGGCCACCCCAATAGGAGGTCGAGAAGGGCTGGACGTTCCAGACATTGGTCCAGTAACCGTCGCCCGGCTCGCGCTTGACCTCAATCTCGATGCCGGCCTTCTTGCAGCTCTCCTGGTAGAGGACGGCTGCGTCGACACCGCCGGGGAAGGCGACCTCGGAGGTGCGCAGAAGCACCGAACCGCTATGGCCCGACTTCTTGTAGTGGAACGCGGCCTTGTCGGGATCGTAAACGCGTTGCTCGATGCCCTCGGGAAACAGCGCATAGGTGCTGTTGATCGGGAAGTCGTTGCCGACCTTGCCATAACCGCCGAGGATCTTCTCCACCATGGTCTCGCGGTCCATGGCGTATTTGAGGGCGAGGCGCAGGTCGTTGTTGTCGAACGGCGCCTTGTCGCAATGCATGATGAAGACGTAGTGGCCGCGGCCGGCGGTCGAGAGAATCTCGACGTTCGGGGCGCGCTTCAAGAGGTTGACGGTCTTCGGGTCGACGCGGTTAATATAGTGCACCTGGCCGGACGACAGGGCTGCGATGCGGGCGGTGGCGTCGTTCATGCCGATGATTTCGATCGAATCGACATAGCCGCGGTCGGTGCGCCAGTCATCCTTGTTCTTTTCGAAGGTGGCGCGGACGCCGGGCTCGAAGCTCGTCATCTTGTAGGGGCCGGTGCCGATCGAGGCGAGAGGATCGTCGACGCCGCCGTTCGGCTGGATGACCAGATGGTAGTCGGACAGCAGCAGCGGCATGTCGGCATTGCCTTCGCTGAGCGTCAGCACGAGATTGCCGCCGTCGGCCTTGATCTCCTTGATCGAGCCGAGAACACCGAGCGCGCCGGACTCCGACTTCGCATCGGTATGACGCTTCAGTGTCGCAACGACGTCGTCGATCGTCAGTTCCTTGCCATCGTGGAACTTGACGCCCTTGCGGATCTTGAAGGTCCAGGTGACAGCATCCTTCGAAGGCTCCCAGGATTCGGCGAGTGAGGGCACAGCGGCACCCGTCAGCGGATCGGATTCGACCAGCATGTCGCCCCAGCAGCGGCCGATGCAGAACATGACCTGCGACAGGAACTTCGCCGGGTCCTTGGAATCGGTGGCTGCACCGCCTTCAAGGCCGAGCTTCAGGTGGCCGCCGCGCTTCGGTTCGGCGGCTTCGGCACTTTCGGTGAAGAGCTTGTCGGCGACGGCAAGTGTGATGCCGGCTGCCATGGCGCGTCCCATGAATTCGCGGCGGCTGAGCCCGCCGGCGGTGACACGGCTTGCGAGATATTTGGTGTAGTCGTTCATTCCCCAGTTCCTTCTTTATGGTGCGTTGACAGAACTTCCGGGCTGGTCCGCAGGCGGTTCCTCTCCCCCTCCGGTGCCCGCAATCATGCGGGAAGATGTTGCGGTTGTCGCCGCCTGTTACTTTCCTTTCCAAATAGGGCTTCGCTTCTCGGCGAAGGCCCGCGCGCCTTCCAATTGGTCCTCGCTCGAATAGAGCGTGTCGACCGTCGCAAACTGCCGCTTGGTGATCTTGTTCATGGCAGTCTGGAACGTCGAACCCTCTGCTTCGCGCACGATTTCCTTGATGGCCGCATAGACAAGCGGCGGCCCGCTTTCGAGCAAGCGGGCAAGCTCCCACGCTCTCTCTATCAGCCTATCGGCCGGCAGGACCTCGTTGACGAAACCCCAGCGATGCGCCTCGTGAACGTCGAGCCAGCGTCCCGTCAAAAGCATGTCCATGGCGATATGGTATGGGATGCGCTTCGGCAGCTTGATCGAAGCCGCATCGGCTACCGTACCCGAGCGGATTTCCGGCAAGGCAAAGGTTGCATGCTCGGCGGCGAGGATCAGGTCGGCCGACAGCGCAATCTCCAGACCGCCGCCGCAACAGATGCCGTTGACGGCACAGATGACCGGCTTGTTGAGGTCGCGCAGTTCCTGCAGCCCGCCGAAGCCGCCAACACCGTAATCTCCGTCGACCGCATCGCCTGATGCCGCCGCCTTGAGGTCCCATCCGGCGCAGAAGAACTTCTCACCCGCGCCCGACACGATGGCGACACGCAGGGCCGGATCGTCGCGGAAGTCCCGGAAGATCAACCCCAAGGAACGACTGGTCGCCAGGTCGATGGCATTCGCCTTCGGCCGGTCGATGACGACTTCGAGCACGCCGCCGTTCTGTCGTGTACGAATGGGATCGCTCAACCTTTGCTACCTCCTCCGCCGTATCAGAGCATCGACTACGGCAACGCCACGCCCTTCGGGAAGAACCATCAATGGATTAATGTCCAGTTCCTCCAGGGATGCCGCGTTCTTTACGACATAATCTGCCGCTGCTGAGACAGCGCCGACAGCCGCTTCGAGGTCGCCTTTCGGCCGCCCGCGATAGCCAGAGAGCAATTTTGCTAGTTTGAGGCGTGAAATCGCCGCGTGGATGTCGGTTTTCGTCGCCGGAAGCGGCAGGATGACGGAATCCTCAAGCAATTCAACGAAGATTCCGCCCGCTCCAAGCGTCAGCGACAATCCGAAGACAGGGTCGCGGATGGCGCCGACAATGAGCTCGGCGACCGGTGGATCGATCATTTTCTCGACGAGATAGCCTGAGTTCGGCGGCATTGCCGCCGCCCCATTCGACACGGCCTTACTATCCTCCAGGTTGAGTACGACGCCCCCGGCCTCGGTCTTGTGGGCAATGCCGAGCGCTTTCAGCACGACGGGGAAACCGAGCCGCTCGGCCTGCTCGGCCGCTTGACCGGGAGAGGAGGCCAACAGCCCTTCCGGAACCGGAAGGCCGAAGGCGGCAAGCTCAACCTTCGCATCGGCTTCCGTCAGCGTCTCGATCTCGCCGTCCATAAAGGACACGTCTAGCAGCGGCAGGCGAGATGGCGCTTCCCAGGCTCGGCCGATGCTGGCGGCGATTTCCGCCGCAATGATGGTTTCGTCGATACCGCAGAAGGCAATGATGCCGTTTGCCATCAGCCGATCGGCGATCGGCTCCGGCATGTTTTCCGGAAGGGTCGCCAGAACCCCGGCCAGCGCACCGGTTGCAGCGGCGGCCGCCATGACTGCGTCTGCCGTCATCGCCCATTCGGACGCGTCGCAGCGGTCGCCGCGGGGGAAGTCCAAGACGACGAGATTGAGGGCATAGCCGCCCTCGAACATGGCGCTGAAGGCTTCGGTCTGGCGTGCGAGATCCCCCCAGACAAAGGTGTGGTAATCGAGCGGATTGGAAAGCGTCACCATCTCGCCGAGGACCCGCCGCAGACGGGGCAATTGTTGCGGCTGCAGGGTTGCGAATTCCACATTGCGACCGACGGCGGCATCCGCCATCAGCGAAGCTTCACCCCCGGAACAGCTCATCGACGAGATCGAATGATTTGCGAGCGGGCCGGCGACATGCAGCAGCTTCAGGGTTTCGAGCAGTGCCGGCAAGGTCTGGACACGGCCAATACCGAGATGGGCGAGCACGGCATCCGCGACGGCATCGCTGCCGGCAAGCGAGGCGGTATGCGACACCGCCGCGCGTTTGGCCTGCTCGGACCTGCCGACCTTCAGCACGACGACCGGCTTCCTCGACTGCCGGGACATGGAAGCCAGGCGTTCGAGTGCAGAGAGATCGCCGAAACCTTCGACATGAAGGCCCACCGCCGTCACACGCGGATCGTCGATCAGTGCGCAGGCGACATCGGCAAGCGATGTCTGCGCCTGATTGCCGGCCGTGACCACATAGGCGATCGGCAGGCCGCGGGTCTGCATGGTCAGGTTGATGGCGATATTGGAGGATTGCGTAAGGACCGCGACGCCACGATCGATACGCTGCATGCCATGCTGATCGGGCCAGAGCAGCGCACCGTCGAGACCGTTGATAAGCCCGTAGCAATTCGGCCCGAGGATCGGCATGTCGCCAGCAGCCTGCAAAAGGGCCCGCTGCAGCTCGGCGCCGTCGCCGAGTTCACCCGTCGCCTCGCTGAAGCCCGATGCATAACAGACTGCTCCGCCGGCACCGGCCTCAGAAAGGCTGCGGACGATCTCGACGGTCAAGGTCCTGTTGACGCCGACGAAGGCGGCGTCCGGCGCCGAAGGCAGATCGGATACGGAGCGGTAGCAGGGCCGCCCGAGCACTTCGTCGAGTTTTGGATGAACGGGCCAGATCTCGCCGGCAAAACCCATGCGGTCGCATTGCTCGATCACCCTGCGCGCCTCGCGGCCGCCGAAGACGGCGATCGATTGCGGTCTGAGCAGGCGGTCGAGCGGACGAGGCGTCATCGGGTCACGCTCCCAGGGGTCTGAGCAGGTCGCGGCTGATGATATGCCGCTGGATTTCCGAGGTGCCGTCCCAGATGCGCTCGACGCGCGCATCGCGCCAGAAGCGGGCGAGCGGCAGGTCGTCCATCAGTCCCATGCCACCGAAGATCTGGATCGCCTCATCCGTGACGCGGGCGAGCATTTCGGAAGCGTAGAGCTTGGCCGAAGCGATCTGCCGGTCCGCAGGGCGGCCGGCATCGACCTGCCAGGCGGCGGCAAGCGTCAGCCAGTCGGCCGCGTCGATCTCGGTGATCATGTCGGCGAGCTTGAACGACACGCCCTGATTGGCGCCGATCGGTTTGCCGAATTGCTTGCGCTCGGCGGCATAGGGCAGGGCCAGGTCGAAGACCCGCCGCGCCCGGCCGACGCAGGTGGCGGCAACCGTCAGCCGCGTGCCGTAGAGCCACTGGTTGGCGATATCGAAGCCGCGATGCACCTCGCCCAGCACTTGGGCTTCGGGAATGCGGCAATCTTCGAAGCTGAGCGTGCAGTTGTGATAGCCGCGATGCGAAACGGAATCGTAGCCTTTGAGGATTTCGAAGCCCGGCGTGCCGCGATCCACGAGGAAGGCCGTGATCTTCTTCTTGATGCCTTTCGGCGTCTCTTCCTCGCCGGTCGCGGCAAAGACGATGACGAAATCTGCGACATCGGCATGCGAAATGAAGTGTTTCGTGCCGTTCAGCACGAAGTCGCTGCCGTCGCGGCGGGCGGCGCATTTCATGCCGCGCATATCGGAACCGGCGTCCGGCTCGGTGATGGCAAGCGCATCGATCTTCTCGCCACGCACCGCGGGCAGGAGATAGCGCTCACGCTGCTCGCCCTCGCATGCCATCAGGATGCCGGAGGGCCGGCCGAAGAAGACCGTCAGCCCGAGAGACCCACGCCCGAGCTCCCGCTCGACCAGCGTGAAGGTGACATGGTCGAGGCCGGCGCCGCCGACTTCCTCGGGGAAATTGCAGGCATAGAAGCCGAGATCGATGCATTTGCGCTGGATCTCGCGTCCGAGCTCCGGCGGGACGATGCCCGTCCGCTCGACTTCGTTCTCATGCGGATAGATTTCGGTCTCGACGAAGGCGCGGACCGTCTCGACGATCATTCCCTGTTCTTCGCTCAGTCCGAAATCCATGCCGATCCTCCTACCGTTTCTGGCCGACGTGACGGCCGACACCTTCGGGCGCGGCCAACTCCGCATGGGCTCTGGCGATCGCCTTCGCCTTGTCGATGATATCAGCCGGCGCCGGCACGGCCTTGCCGGCCTTGCTGTCGACATGCAGCAACATGTGCTCGGCGGTTGCGAGAGCCTCGCCCGTCACCGTGTCGTACAGGGTGTGGAAGACGTGCAGCCGCTTCTCGTCGACACCAAGGATCTGGCAGGTCGAATGGATGGCCTGGCCGAGCTTTGCTTCGCCGAGATGGCGGATGTGGGTTTCCACCGTGTAATAGCTCTGCCCCGCCTCGACATAGGCGAGATCGACGCCGATGAGGCGCAGCAATGCGTCTGACGTATCGCCGAAAATCTGCAGGTAGCGATGCTCGGTCATATGGCCGTTATAGTCGACCCAGGCGGGGCCGACCTTCGTCTCGACGAGCCTCAGCGGCTTCGACGGATCGAATGACGCGGTCGCCTTGCCGCCTTGCGCCCAGAGCGATTGCTCGAAGTCCTTCAGCAGCTTGCCGGCGCCCCAGCCCTTGCCGTCGTGACCGCCCTTTAGGGCCTGCAGGATGCCAACGAGGTTTTCGTCGCGGATGCGTTCAAGCTCGCGGATCGACAGGCCGGCCGCCTGTTCGTCAGATTGCCGGCCGACCTTTTCGATCAGCGCATCGTCGAGATCGACGACATCGGTGAGCTTGGTCCAGGGCCAGGCGAGGCATGGACCGAACTGAGCGAGGAAGTGGCGCATGCCGGCCTCGCCGCCGGCAATGCGGTAGGTCTGGAACAGGCCCATCTGCGCCCAACGCAGGCCGAAGGAGTAGCGGATGACGTCATCAAGCGTCTCGACGGTGCAGATATCGTCGTGGATGAGCCACAAGGCCTCGCGCCAGAGCGCTTCGAGCAGCCGGTCGCCGACAAAGGCCTCGATCTCCTTGGCGATGTGGACGCCCTTCATGCCGATCGGCGCCAGTCGATCCATCGCCGCCTTGATGGTCGCCGCCGAGGTCTGCTCGCCGCCGACGATTTCGACGAGCGGCAAGAGGTAGACGGGATTATAGGGATGGGCGACAAAAAGGCGTTCGGGATGCTTCATGTCGCGCTGCAGATCGGTCGGCAGCAGACCTGATGTGGAAGAGCCGATCAGGGCGTCCGGGCGCGCCGCGGCATCGATCTCAGCCAGGACGCTGCGCTTGAGGTCGAGCCTTTCCGGCACGCTTTCCTGAATCCAATCGGCGCCGGCGACGGCTTCCTCGAGCGTCGTGCAGAAGGTCAGCCTGCCGCGCGGCGGCAGGGGTGCGCCGGTCAGCATGGCATAGGCTTTTTCGGCATTGGCGATGACTTCGCCGACGATGCGGCTCGCCTCCGGATGCGGATCGAATACATCAACGTCGATGCCGGCCAGCAGAAAACGCGCGATCCATCCGCCGCCAATGACGCCGCCGCCGATACAAGCCGCCTTGTTGATCCCTGTCATGCCGTCCTCAGCGCTTCGTCAGTTTGAGTTTCTTGCGAACATCTTCCGGGCCGATGATCCGGGCACCCATGCCTTCGACCACCTGCACGGCCTTTTCGACGAGCTCAGCATTGGTGGCGAGTTGGCCCTTGCCGACAAAGAGGTTGTCTTCCAGGCCGACGCGCACATTGCCGCCGGCGAGAACGGCTGCCGCCGGATAGGCCATGGCGTTGCGGCCGATCGAAAAGGCCGAAAAGGTCCAGCTCTCAGGCACATTGTTGACCATCGCCATGAAGGTATTGAGATCGTCGGGCGCACCCCATGGAATGCCCATGCAGAGCTGGATCAGCACCGGATCTTCGATCAGGCCTTCCTCGGCAAGCTGCTTGGCAAACCAGAGATGGCCGGTATCGAAGGCCTCGATTTCGGGGCGCACGCCGAGATCGGTCATCTTCTTTGCCATCGCCCGCAGCATGGCCGGCGTGTTGGTCATGACATAGTCGCCGAGGTTGAAATTCATCGTGCCGCAGTCGAGCGTGCAGATTTCAGGCAGGCATTCGGCGACGTGGCTGACACGCTCGGTGGCGCCCGCCATATCCGTGCCCTTAGGATTGAGGGGAAGGGGGCTTTCGACGTCCCCGAAGATCAGGTCACCGCCCATGCCGGCGGTGAGATTGAGAACGACGTCGACATCCGCCGAGCGGATGCGGTCGGTAACTTCCCTGTAGAGATCGTTGCGCCGACTGGCGGCACCCGTTTCCGGATCGCGGACATGGCAGTGAACGACCGCCGCACCGGCCTTTGCCGCATCGATCGCGGATTCGGCGATCTGCTTGGGGGTGATCGGCACGTGGCTGGATCTGGAAACCGTGTCGCCGGCGCCGGTGACGGCGCAGGTGATGAAAACATCGCGGTTCATCGCAAGAGGCATGTTTTTGTTCTCCCTCGTCTTATCCGCATTACGCGACAGGATGGATGGCGATGCGTTGCAATTTCGGAAGCAATCGATACATTATCGGAACCTAAGGGAGATGACCTTGCTGCAGCGATCGACGGAACGGCTCGATATCGACCTTCTCGTCCTGCCGGACGCGAACCTGATCCTGATTGCCTCGGTCATCGAGCCGTTGCGCGGCGCCAACCGCATTTCCGGCAGCGAGCTCTATCGCTGGCGGCTGCTGACGCCGGATGGAGCATCGATTCCGACCACCAGCAACATTGCCGTGCCCGCCCAAGGCGCTTTCAAGGCGACGACCGAGGATACGCCGCTGTTCGTGCTGGCCAGTTACAACTGGCGCCGAAGTGCGACGCCGGCGCTCAAGATGCAGCTCTCCCAGGCCGCCCGCTATCGCACGGTGATTGCCGGCATCGAGTCCGGCACCTGGCTGCTGGCCGAAGCCAGCCTGCTCGACGGACTGCCGGCGACCGTTCACTGGGAGGACTACGAGGATTTTGCGCTGGCCTATCCGCAAGTGCGGGCCGTCAAGGATCGGTTCGTCATCGACGGCAAGCGGCTAACGACCTCGGGTTCGCTTCCGACCGTCGACCTGATGCTGGAGGTGATCCGGCAACGGCAGGGTTATTCGCTGGCGCTCGAGGTCAGCCGTCTATTCCGTTACGAGCAGCCGTCCTTCCATGCCGATGAGCCTCTTTCCGCAGCCGCGGCCGGGTTGCGCATGCACGATCCCCGTGTTGCGCAAGCGGTGCGACTGATGGAGGAACATATCGAGCAGCCTCTGATTCTCACGCGGCTCGCCCGCAGGGTGGGCATCAGCGCAAGGCATCTGCAGGATCTCTTCCAGCAGAGTATCGGCGCGCCGCCGCATGTGCATTATCTCGCGCTCCGCTTGAATGCGGCCCGCCGCAAGGTGATCGAGACGGCGGCCTCCTTCGCCGATATCGCGGCGGCGACCGGCTTCAACTCGGCCTCGGCCTTTGCGAGAAGCTACCGGGCAAGTTTTTCCGAGAGCCCGTCGGAGACCCGGCGCCGCCTTCGCCGACGCATCACGTCATCGGAGATGCGGGCATAGGCTGAAACGCATCCCGTATCATTTCAGCAAGTTCGCGCACAGCCTCGCTGGAACGGTAAGTGCTCCGACGGAGCACGACCTTGGAGGAATCGACTGGAGGGAAACCATCTTCGGCGGTGAGTTCCCGGCAGCCGGGCGGAATGCTGCTGCGGGAAAGCGTGGTGACGGCAAGGCCTGCGATCACGGCATTCTTCAGCCCCGAGCCGGTATCGGCGATGAAGGCGATGCGAAAGTTGCGGCCGATCTGCTCCAGCGACCGGAGCGCAAAATCGCGCGACCAGGTGGAATTGCGATAGGTCGCAATCGGCAGGGGATCGATGTCGTGCAGCCGGTGGACCATCGATGTCACCCAGACTGTGGGATCGATGCAGATGACCTCGCCTTTCGTCTCATCGCTCCAATCGAAAACGACGGCCAGATCGAGCTCGTCCCGCTCGAGGGCGGCCAGGTTGCGGACGGTATAGTCGCAGGACACGGTGACCTCGACGGCTGGGTGGCGGACAGCGAAAGCCGCAAGGGCCGCCGGCAGTACCGTCTGGCTGTATTCCTCGGGAATTCCGATACGTACCGGTCCATCCAGCGGCTTGCTGCGGATCGTCGCGGCGGCCTCGTTCAGGAGGTCGATGATCCTGCGGGCGTAGGGCACCAGCTGTATGCCCTGGCGTGTGAGCAGCACGCCGCGGGCGCCGCGCTCGAACAACGTTTCGCCGATCGTCTGCTCGAGCCTCTTGATCTGGGTGCTGACGGCCGATTGTGTTCGCCCGATGCGTTGGGCGGCGGCGGAGAAATTGGAGGTTTCGGCAACGACCAGGAAGGTTCTCAGCAGGTCGCTCTCAATCGGTTCGTGCATCGGAATAGCCATAGAAAAAATCGATGGTAGTCATCTCTACTATTCGTTTGTCTGATGTCAATTCTGGGCGCACAAAAGAGCCGCGTTCGACTTCCTTCTTTGAGAATATCTGCGTGACCATTGAAAATCCGGCCAGACGCCTCGCAGGCAGCGAGCACGAGAAGGGTGTGCTTCTCATCATTGCCGCGACGCTTGCCTGGAGCGCGAGTGGCGTCTATTCGCGGCTCCTGACGACTGACGTATGGACTGCGATCGCCTGGCGGTCGTTGTTTGGCGGCCTGTTCCTGCTGATCCCCTGCCTTTTCCTCGAAGGGGGCATCTCACGGCAGCAATGGCGATCCGTCTTCCATCCGTCCGGTCTTGCCATGATCGCATGCCAGACCTTCAGTCAGGTATGCTTCATCGGGGCGCTCTACATGACCACCGTCGCCAATGTGACGATGATCTATGCGACCGCGCCTTTCATCGCAGCGTTGCTCGGCTGGGTCATTCTCCGGGAGAGGGTCTCCGGGCGGACGCTGATTGCAGGCGGCATCTCGCTCCTTGGCGTTGCGGTCATCGTCGCCTCGTCGATCGGCGGCGGTACCGGTTGGGGCGACCTGCTGGCGCTCGGCATGACGGCGTCCTTCGCGCTCGTCATCATCATTCCGCGCATCAGTCCTGATGTGCCGAGCCTGCCGCCGACCGTGGTCAGCGCCTTCCTGACGCTGGTCATCTTCGCTCCGTTCGGTTCGGTCGGCTCGCTCGACCTCCACAACTGGATCGTGCTCGCCGCTTTCGGCGCGACCAATTTCTCTCTCGCGCTGGTGCTCTTCCTTGCCGGAGCGAAGCGAATGCCGCCGGCGGAGGCGGCGCTGATCGGCACGATGGAAATCGTGCTGACGCCCTTCTGGGTCTGGCTGCTGTTTTCCGAGGAGCCGCCCATCGCCACCTTTTTCGGCGGCACGATCATTCTCGGCGCCGTGTTCTGGCACACGGTTGTGGACTTCAAGCGCGGGCAGCGGCAGCGTTCCTGAACAGCGTCATCGCCGCGCAGGCAGATTGTCCTGTCTTCCCGACTGTCGTCTTTGAGTTGCGCCCTGTCGTTTTCATGAGCGCTGTTTTGCGCACGGCGTGGTTTGCTGAAGGTGTAAGCGGCAGAGGAACCGAGATCCTCAAGGACATCGCCGGATGATAATTCGGAAAGACACCTAGATCGACCGAAAGGAGATTCTCAAGCCCGGAAACCAGCTCTTTGCGCAGCAGACCGACAGATTGCGGCAGGCGATCACGAACACGACAGGCTAAAGCTTCAGCGTTCGCTCCTCCCTTCCATTCAATCCGTCCCCGCCTATTTGCAGAATTCGAGTATCGCCCGATGCGGCGGTATTGACATGCCGGACTGCAGAGGAGGCAGGCCGGAGGAAAGTTTGCCGTCGGCTGCATTGGTTGCGGATCGAGGCATTTCAAACACGTGGGAGGAATCCATGAGCAAAAATAGAGGCGTCGTCTATCTCCGTCCTGGCAAGGTCGAAGTGCGCGACATCGACGATCCGAAGCTGGAAGCGCCCGACGGCCGCCGCATCGAACACGGCGTCATCCTGAAGGTGATATCGACCAATATCTGCGGCTCCGATCAACACATGGTCCGCGGCCGCACGACGGCGATGCCGGGCCTGATCCTCGGTCATGAAATCACTGGCGAGATCATCGAGAAGGGCATCGACGTCGAGATGCTCGACATCGGCGATATCGTCTCGGTGCCTTTCAATGTCGCCTGCGGCCGTTGCCGCTGCTGCAAGTCTCAGGATACCGGTGTCTGCCTGACGGTAAACCCGGCCCGCGCCGGTGGTGCTTACGGTTATGTCGACATGGGCGGCTGGATCGGCGGACAGGCGCGCTACGTCACCATTCCCTATGCAGATTTCAATCTGCTGAAAATCCCTGATCGGGACAAGGCGATGGCGAAGATCCGCGATCTCACCATGCTCTCCGACATTCTGCCCACCGGCTTCCATGGCGCAGTGCGGGCAGGCGTCGGTGTCGGCTCGACCGTCTATGTCGCAGGCGCCGGCCCTGTCGGCCTTGCGGCTGCGGCTTCGGCTCGCATTCTCGGCGCTGCCGTCGTTATGATCGGCGATTTCAACAAGGACCGTCTGGCGCATGCGGCGAAGGTCGGTTTCGAACCGATCGACCTGTCGAAGAGCGACCGTCTCGGCGACATGATCGCGCAGGTCGTCGGCAGCAATGAGGTGGACAGCGCCATTGATGCGGTCGGCTTCGAGGCACGCGGCCACTCGGGCGGCGAACAGCCGGCGATCGTCCTCAATCAAATGATGGAGATTACCCGTGCCGCGGGTTCGATCGGCATTCCCGGCCTTTACGTTACCGAGGATCCGGGCGCCGTCGACAACGCCGCCAAACACGGCAATCTTTCGCTTCGTTTCGGCCTCGGATGGGCCAAGGCACAGTCCTTCCACACCGGCCAGACTCCGGTAATCAAATACAATCGGCAGCTCATGCAGGCGATCCTCCACGACCGGCTGCCAATTGCCGATATCGTCAACGCCAAGGTCATCCCGCTCGACGATGCCGCCAATGGATATGAGAGCTTCGACCAGGGAGCGGCGACGAAATATGTCCTCGATCCGCACGGGGAGGTGGCGAAAGCCGCATAGCGACAAGACTGCAGACATAGAAATGGCCGGGCGAAATCCCGGCCATCCCGCATTCTCGAAAATTGGCTGGCGAACTACTGGATGCTGAACGGGAAATATTTTGCGTTGATCATGTCATAGGTCCCATCCGCCTTGATGCTCTTCAGCGCTTCGTTCAGGCGCGTCAGACGCTCCTTATCATCCAGGCGCAGCGCGATACCGGCGCCCTCACCGAAGTATGTGATGTCGACCAGATCCGGCCCTTTGAACTCGCAGCAGCTTCCTGCTTTGGTGTTGGCAATCCAGTCGTAGATGGCGAGTTTATCCTCAAGGATAATGTCGACGTTCCCATCCGCCAGACCCTTATATAATTCGGGCGAAGACCGAAAAACGGTCTTTTTCATCTCCGGATAAAGATGGTTGGCAAAAGATTCCTGCGCTGTCGACGATGTCACCCCAAGTTTTTTGTCGCTGAGCGCGGCGGGGCTGATGTCGTTGATCGACGAATCCTTCCGTACGATGAACACCGACGGGCTGTTGTAGTATTTTTCAGTGAAGGCAACCTTTTGACGCCGCTCAAGGCTCATCGACATGGATGAGATGATCGCGTCGTATTTTTCCGCAACGAGATTGGGGATGATGTCGTCCCACTTCTCGATGATGAATTGGCATTCGAACTTGCCGACCTCGCACAGCGCATTGGCAATATCGATATCGAAGCCTTGAAGCTTGTTATTTGCATCGAGATAGTTGAAGGGCGGAAACGCACCTTCGACGGCAATTCTCATCGGCGTGCGATCTTGCGCAACCACCTCGAGCGGCGAGGTCGCGGCCAGAAAGATACCAATCCCGCCCGCCATCAGCGCTCCGCGCAGTATAGTCTGAATGGATATGCGCAACATCGTCGGGAGCTCCTTGGGACGTAGTCGATATCGCGCAATAGTAGGTCACAGCTTTTAATTCTACGTGAACGCTTCTTTGTTAGCGTCGACGAATGCGCCCGCGTCGTGGTGTTCAGGGGTCTACGCTTGCACATCGTTCTTCCTTCCAGCTCCAACACGTTTCAGCAATCCTGGATCGCTTCGGGAAGAATTCTGTTTCTTATTGCCGTCAGCGGACTTGGAGCGATCGGACTTGTCGTGCTTTCGGCGCTCTGGGCAGGAACCGAGAGCGACGCTGCAGCCCTTGATCGACAGCGCCAGCTAGTGAATGCGCGCCTGCGGGAACAGGTCGATCAAGTCGCCCATGTTATCGGCCAGTTCGGCAACGGTTACCTCACACGTGTTTATCCTGCCGCCCGCTCGACGGGAGGCTCCTCCAGCCTCGAGGCCGTTCTGACGGCGGCGGCCGGGAGTGCGATCAGCCAGACCGCAATGTCCGCCTTCGGCTATGACCAGGCCTTTGTCGTTGACGAGAAGGCGCAACTGCTCATGCTGGCAGATGCCCGAACAGAAAAGCGTTATCGCTGGATGAAGCCTCTCTTCTTGCCTCTCCTTCAGGATGTCCGGCTTGGGGTGAGACACGGCACGGTTTCCAACGAACGAACGCCGTCCTCAATGGAAAGCCGTCTTGCGAGTGCCCGTTCCAGCCGGGCGCTGGCCAATCTGATGCGGCTGGAAGGTCGACCGACGATCGTCGGCGTCGTCGCCATCAACGAGGCCACTGAGAGGCAGCAGCAGCCGATGCGGCAATTCCTGATCGTCGTGCGGTTTATCGATGGTGCGGCGCTGGATGAATTGAGCCGGGAACAGGGCCTCAATGGCGCGCGCTTCGCGCGCACGGCCGATGCAGACGAAAATGAGGTTGCGTTCCAGATTGACGCCACGGCAAACGGCGAACCGATCGGCTTCATCGTATGGCGACCCGATCTTCCAGGTTCGAGGGTGATTGGCCGATTGATGCCGGCGCTGTCGATTGCCGCCTTGGTGATCGCGATCCTGTTCTCGGTCTTGCTGGTGCGCCTGCGAAGCAGTCTCGGCGAGTTGAAGAGAAGCGAGCTGCACGCAAGGCAGCTTGCCTTGCATGATGTGCTGACCGATCTTCCCAACCGCGCCTTGTTCGCGATGCGGTTCGACGAGTGCCTGGCTGAGACACAGAATTCGACCGAACGCTCGGCGGTAGCACTTCTCGACCTCGACCGCTTCAAAGCGGTCAACGACACTTTCGGCCATGCCGCCGGCGATGAACTTATCAGCATGGCTGCGGAGCGGATCCGTTCCCTGCTTCGTCCAGGCGACACGCTTGCCCGGCTCGGAGGGGACGAATTCGCCCTGCTTCTCCGGGACATCAAAGATCATGATCACGTTTTGCCGGCAATATGCGAAGCGATCGTTACCGAACTTGGCAAACCCTTCCCGCTTTTGAGAGGCGAGGCCGTTGCACGCGTCGGCGGCTCGATCGGCGTAACCGTCGTGCCGGACGCCGGGCGGAATGCCGATGACATCATGCGCTATGCCGACGTCGCGCTGTACGAGGCAAAGATGGGGGGAAGAGGCCAGTGGCGTCTCTATTCACCGTCCATGGACGGCGGCAGGAATGCGCGCGACATTCTCAAGAACGAATTGCGGGACGTTCTGGCTAAAGGCACGGCCTCATCCGCTGACGGTCCGCAATCCGATCCGATTGTAAACGGGCCGGATTTCGGATCGCTCGAGGTCTATTACCAAACGGTACATCGCGCTGAGGCAGGATACTCGGCGTCGGGCGCGGAGGCTCTGGTGCGTTGGCGTCACAGTCAGCGCGGACTATTGACGCCTGCGAGCTTCATCCCTGTCGCCGAGGAGGGCGGCCTCATCGACGCTCTCGGTTTCTGGGTCTTGCGCGAAGCCTGCAGAGCCGCCTGCCAATGGCCTGAAAACACATTTGTTGCGGTCAACGTGTCTCCCGCCCAGTTGAGAAGGCCGAATTTTGCCGAGGAAGTCTTCGCCATGCTCCAGGAGACCGGCCTGCCACCGTCCCGGCTTGAGCTCGAGCTCACCGAGTCCTCGCTGATCGAGGATAACTCGGACGTCTATACGGTGCTGAGGTCGCTGCGCAGCCGGGGTGTTCAGATTTCGCTCGATGATTTCGGAACTGGCTTTTCATGCCTCAGCCATCTGGTGCGCTTCGATATCGACCGCATCAAGATCGATCGATCCTTCGTCTCACAGCTCGGCACAAAGGCCAACGGAGCGGCCATCATCGGCGCCATCGTCACGCTCAGCCGCAACCTCGGTATCTCGACGACAGCTGAAGGGGTCGAAACGGAATACCAACGCGACTTTCTGGCGGCCCTCGGCTGCACCGACCTCCAAGGGTACTTCTTCTCCAAACCGGTTCCTCTTCGCGACCTTGACAGTTTCCGGAAAGCTGAGAGCGGTTTAATCTCGACCGCTTCAGGCGCCGTTGCCTGAGAGGGCTTTTTGATCTTCCGCCAGGAACTTTCGCCTCACGCGGCGGTTGACGCCCAAAGACCGAGTGGAGGATGTGATGGGCGAGGTGGGCGAGTGGCGGCACCTTTGCGTCGACATGCAGCGGATGTTTGCCGAAGACACGCCATGGCACGTTCCCTGGATGGCACGGATCTCTCCCCAGATCGAAGAGCTGGCCGGGCGGCATCCGTCCCGAACGATCTTTACCCGCTTCCTGCCACCCGAACGTGCGGACGACATGCCGGGGAAATGGCGGGATTATTACCGGAAATGGTGGATGATGACGGGCGAACATCTTCCGCGCGGCTTCATCGATCTCGCCCCATCGCTGGCATCGCTGGTTCCGCCGGCAAGGCACTTCGACAAACGCACCTATTCCCCCTGGATTGACGGCCGCCTGCATCCGATCCTTCAGTCGGAGCGGGTCGATACACTTGTTATATCAGGCGGTGAAACGGATGTCTGCGTGCTGGCCACGACGCTCGGCGCGATCGATCTCGGCTATCGTGTCATCGTGCTGAAGGACGCCGTCTGCAGCGGCGCCGACGATACGCATGACGCGTCACTGGAACTTCTGCACGATCGGTTTTCCGTGCAGCTCGAACTCATGGACACCGAAGAATTTTTGAGCGAGGTTGGATAGAGCGCAGGGGCAGCCCGCGCTCGCCCGGCGACGTTTCTCGCCGGGCTTGCCGTTTCGTTTAACGGATCGCCGTTCACCTCGGCGTCACGTCAATGCCGAACCACTTTTCGGTCGGCCTTTGCTTGGCAGTCTCTACTCTGCGGCTTCAATGAAGCGGTGGCGTTCATAGAGGAATTTCAGCACGGCTTCACGGCATTTGAGATATGTCCGGTCGGAGGCGAGTTCGATGCGATTGCGGGGACGGGGCATCGTCACGTCGAGCACTTCGCCGATGCGGGCTGCCGGGCCGTTGGTCATCATAACGATGCGATCGGACAGCAGCACCGCTTCATCGACATCATGGGTGATCATCACCATCGTATTGCCAAGCCGTGCGTGGATTTCCATCACCGCATCCTGAAGATGGGCGCGGGTCAGCGCATCGAGCGCGCCGAAGGGCTCGTCGAGCAGCAGGATCTTCGGCTCCATTGCAAGCGCGCGGGCGATGCCGACGCGCTGTTTCATGCCGCCGGAAATTTCCGAAGGCCGCCTATCTCTCGCATGCGCCATCTGCACGAGGTCGAGGTTGGCCATGACCCACTCATGCCGCTCGGCCTTGGTCTTCGTTCGGTTGAAGAGTTTGGAGACGGCGAGATTGACGTTCTCGTAGACCGTCAGCCAGGGCAGCAGCGAGTGGTTCTGGAAGACCACGGCGCGCTCCGGACCGGGCCCATTGACCTCGCGGTTTTCAAGGAGCACGGCGCCTGCGGAAACTGGAGTCAGGCCGGCAATCAGGTTGAGCAGGGTAGACTTGCCACAGCCGGAATGCCCGATGATCGAGACGAATTCACCCTCGGAAATCGTCAGGTTGATGTCCTTCAGCACCTCGGAGCGAACGCCGCCGCGATCGAAATGTTTGTCGATATGATCAAGCTTCAGATAGGCGTTCATAGGTGCGTTCCTCAATTGGCCGTGGCGCCGCGGGTGATAAGTTTGCCGAGTGCTGCCACCAGCTTGTCGAGAGCGAAGCCGACGATACCGATATAGACGAGCGCGACGATGATGTCCGAAAGGCGCGACGAGTTCCACGCGTCCCAGATGAAGAAGCCGATGCCGACGCCGCCCGTCAGCATTTCGGCCGCGACGATGGCGAGCCAGGAGAGGCCGACGCCGATCCTGAGGCCTGTGAAGATATAAGGCGCTGCCGAAGGCAGCATGATCTTCCAGAAAAACTCGAACTGGTTGAGGCGCAGCACCTCGGCGACATTGCGGTAATCCTGCGGGATATTGCGGACGCCGACGGCGGTGTTGATGATCACCGGCCAGATCGACGTGATGAAGATCACGAAGATCGCTGAAGGATTGGAATCCTGGAAGGCTGCGAGCGACAGCGGCAACCAGGCGAGCGGCGGAACCGTACGCAGCACCTGAAAGATCGGATCGAGGCCCCGCATCGCCCAGGCCGACTGGCCGATGATCGCACCGATGATGACGCCAGCGACCGCAGCAAGTCCGAAGCCATAGAGAACGCGCTGCAGCGAAACGAGCACGCGCCAGCCGAGCCCGATATCCTGGGAGCCGTAGTTGAAAAACGGATAGGCGATCAGGTCATAGCTATCCTGCCAGACCCGATGCGGTGAGGGCAAAGACGCATCCGCCGATGAACAGAGCACCTGCCAGACGAGCAGGATGAGTGCCAGCACGACGACCGGCGGAACGACGTTGCGAAGTGCGGCCAGTGCCGCTCGACGAAAATCGATCCGCGATCCGTGCTTGCCGGAAAACGGCAGAACCTTTGCCGCCGGCTTGGCAGCGGCGGCCGTGGAGGGATTTTCTTTATTTGCCAGGGCGGACATCAACGCGCTCCTCACGTGAATGAAAGGCCGGCGCGCCGTTGCGCGCCGGAGCGGGTCACGAGACAGCCTTGATCGAAAGGCTGTCGAGATAAGCGGAAGGATTTTCGGGGTCGAAGACCTTGCCGTCGAAGAAAGTCTCCTTGCCGCGAGAAGACGATGCGGGAATATCGGCTGCCGCAACGCCGAGATCCTTGGCGGCTTCGCGCCAGACGTCTTCGCGGTTTACCTGGTTGACCAGCGCCTTGATGTCGGTGCTCGCCGGCAGATTTCCCCAGCGGATGTTTTCCGTCATGAACCAGGTATCGTGGCTCTTGAACGGGTAGGAGGCGCCGTCTTTCCAGAACTTCATATAGAGGTCGGTGGCCTTGAACTCGCGGCCGTTGCCATAATTGATGTCGCCCTTGAGGCGGCCGAGCACGTCCTTCGTCGGAACGTTGAACCATTGGCGCTTGCCGAGAATGTCAGCCATCTCCGCCTTGTTGTCCATGCTTTCACACCACTGCTGAGCCTCCATGACAGCCATCAGCAGGGCTTTGGCAGCATTGGGATTCTTTTCGATCCATTCGGCGCGCATCCCGAGCGCCTTTTCAGGATGACCCTTCCAGAGCTCGCCGGTTGTGGCTGCGGTAAAGCCGATGCCCTGGTTGACGAGCTGCTCATTCCACGGTTCGCCCACACAGAAGACGTCCATGTTGCCGACCTTCATGTTGGCAACCATCTGCGGCGGCGGCACGACGATGGTCGAAACGTCCTTGTTCGGATCGATGCCGCCGGCGGCGAGCCAGTAGCGGATCCAGAGGTCATGGGTGCCGCCCGGGAAGGTCATGGCGGCCTTGATCTCCTTGCCCTCCGCCTTCTTTTTCTCGAATGCCGCCTTCAGCTTGGAGGATTCCAGCTGCACGCCGGTGTCGGCATATTCCTTGGCGACGGAAATGCCCTGGCTGTCGAGGTTGAGCCGGGCGAGGATCGCCATCGGCACCGGCTTATTGTTCTGCGTCACCTTGCCGGTATGCATGAGATAGGGGAGCGGCGAGAGGATATGGGCACCGTCGATGCCGTTTGCTGCACCGCCCAGCACGAGATTGTCGCGGGTCGCACCCCAGGATGCCTGTTTGGCCACATCCGTTTCCGGAAGGCCATGCTTGTCGAAAAAGCCCTTTTCCTTGGCGATGATCAGCGGTGCGGAATCGGTGAGAGCAATAAAGCCGAGCTTGGCACCTTTCACCTCAGGGCCTGCTCCGGCTGCGAATGCGCCGGACGGAAAGGCAGCCTTGACGGCGCCGATGAGGGCAGCCGCTGCGGTCGTCTTGAGCATGCTGCGGCGGCTAATGCCGGTTGTCGAAATCCCAGTCTGCAAATTCTTTGTCATGCGCAGGTTCCCTCTGCTGGCTGAATTTGGACACAAAAAAACGCCGCCGGAAATTGCGTCCAGGGATGGGAGAATCCCGGAGCAAAGACCTTGCGACGTCGGTGTCTATTGTAGGCGCTTATGCCGCGCCTATCTGCGCCGGTCGCCATTGACCGATGCTTCTCAGAACTTGCAAGCAGCGTGCCAATTTCGAGAGGATATGGTAACGGCATGAAGTAAAAGGAAAAATGCGAAGAATTGACAAATGCCGATTTCTTAGGCTTTGTTATTTTCTGCTTCTGTTTTGTGCGATTGCTAACGTAATCGCAGCCACGGGAGCGTTCTATTTGTGCAGTGCACGCAATATGGAAGTCGCGATCCCGCAGACCGCATAGCAGATTCTGCCCGCCTTATTCGTCGGTATTGCCACCGGGAAAGCTCAGGAGGAGGGAAGGTCAATGCGTGGCGATTGCCTCGCCATCACCTCATTTCATTGCAGCAAAGATACGAGGCCGTAGAACGCCGCGGATATTGCTGCAGCCGCCGGCATCGTGACGATCCAGGCGATCACGATGTTGCCGGCCAATCCCCAGCGCACAGCTGAGACGCGACGAGCCGCGCCCACTCCAACGATTGCTCCGGTGATGGTATGCGTCGTTGAAACGGGAATACCGAGCCAGGTCGCTCCGAAGAGTGTCAGCGCTCCGCCCGTCTCTGCGCAGAAACCTTGCATGGGGTTGAGCCGGGTGATCTTCGAACCCATGGTATGAACGATCCGCCATCCGCCAAAGAGCGTCCCGAGAGCCATTGCCGACTGGCAGGTAATGACCACCCAGAAAGGCACGTAGAATGTCGGGCCAAGATATCCCTGGCTGAACAAGAGCACCGCGATGATGCCCATCGTCTTCTGCGCATCGTTCCCGCCATGGCCTAGCGAATAAAGCGAAGCGGACACGAACTGCATGATGCGAAACGTGCGATCCACCGCAAACGGCGTTTGCCGGACGAATGTCCAGGAGACGGCGAGCACCAGCAGCAGGGCAAGCAGGAAGCCGATGGCTGGCGAAAGGAAAATGGCACCGACGGTCTTTAGAAGGCCGTTCCAGACGATCGAGCTGAAGCCCACCTTTGCCAAACCGGCCCCCACCAGCCCACCGACAAGCGCATGCGACGAGCTTGATGGAATCCCGAAAATCCAGGTAAGGATATTCCAAATGATCGCGCCCATGAGTGCGGCGAAGATCACTTGAGGCGAAACGATCGCAGGATCGATGATGCCGGTCCCCAGTGTTTCGGCCACATGCAGGCCGAAGAACAGGAATGCGATGAAATTGAAGAATGCCGCCCAGGCGACCGCATATTGCGGCCGCAGGACGCGGGTCGAGACGATCGTGGCGATCGAATTGGCCGCATCATGCAGACCGTTGAGAAAGTCGAAGAACAGGGCGACGACGACCAGGCCGACCAGCAGCGGCAGAGCGAGGGAGGCATCCATCAGACGTTCTCGATGAGAATGCCGCTGATTTCGTTGGCGACATCCTCGAAGCGGTCGACGACTTTCTCCAGATCGCCGTAGATTTCGCTTCCGATCATGTAGGCCATCGCATTGCCGCCGGCGCCATGACGCAGAAACAGATCCTTCAAACCCTGGTCGTGGAGCTCATCGGAACGTCCCTCCACTTGGGTGACCTCCTCCGCGATGGCCGCGAGACGCTGGGCATTGGCTCCCAATCTGTCGAGGAGGGGTATCGCTTCTGCGACAAGGTTTGCCGCCTTGACGATTTCACTGCCCATCTCCTGCATGAGCGGATCGAAGCTGGATTGCTCGAACAAGCGGATCGTCTTGACTGTCTTGTGCATCATGTCGATCGCATCATCCATCGACTGAATAAGGTCCTTGATGTCACCTCGGTCGAAGGGCGTGATGAAGCTTCGTCGAACGGCAAGAAGAACCTCACGCGTGACGTCGTCGGCCTCGTTTTCCAATGTGACGATGCGTTCGCAGTTTTTCTCAACGTCATTGCCCTTCAGGAGTTGATCGAGGGCGTGTGCGGCGGCAACGACGGTCTTCGAGTGCTTGGAAAACATTTCAAAGAATCTGTCTTCCCGTGGCATCAGCTTGCGAAAAATGCTCATCATGCCCGGGAACCTTCCTCGTGCGGCCGATTGTCATAAATCTGTCATAAACATGCCCAGGCAATTGAAGCAACAAGCAAATTCGGTAATTCATTCGTTATGACGCCGAGCAAAAAAAGCAGGAAGCCTCGACCGGACAAGTCCCAGCCACTGCTGCGGCAGCTCGCTGCTGTTCCTGAAACGCTGTTCGCCGGTGCATTCCGTCAACAATACGGCGCACTTTGCTTCCGCCCCGGCAATGCCGGATCCGAGGTTGAAATCCTGGTGATCACATCTCGCGAGAGCGCACGCTGGGTCATCCCGAAAGGATGGCCGATGAAAGGGAAAAAGCCTTTCGAAGCAGCAGCAATCGAGGCCTGGGAGGAGGCAGGCGTGCGCGGGATGGTGAAGAAGAAACCGGTTGGGCGCTATACCTATCTGAAAGAACTCGACAATGGCGATGTGGCGCCCTGTATCGTCGACATGTTTCAGATTGAAGTCACGGAAATCAGCGGCGACTTCAAGGAGCGGGGTCAGCGTATTCTCGAATGGGTCAGCCCGGATGAAGCGGCAAGACGCGTTCGAGAGATCGAACTCAAGTCGCTGCTCGTCCAATTTGATGCGCACGGCCGCAAGAAGAAACGCGATCGCGGTTGACCACGGGCTTTTTCGCCGACGCGTTACAGCGGCGCGCGTCTTTTTAGGGAATTATGCGATAAGCGTTTGATCCCGAAAACCACTTTCCGCCCCCTATCGCTCGAATGGTTCGCCGAGAGAAGCGACACCGTTCAGTTTCAGCAGGCGACGGTCGGCGGAGATGATGCCGAGCACGATGATCGTGACAAGATATGGCAGGCTCGAGAGCAGTTGCGAGGGAACGTCCAGTCCGGTTGCCTGGGCTGCAAGCCCCATCAGCGAGACCGCCCCGAAAAGGCAGGCGCCGAGGAAGATACGACCGGTGAGCCAAGTCCCGAAGACGACGAGGGCGATGGCGATCCAACCGCGCCCGGCGATCATCCCGTCGGCCCAGAGTGGTGTATAGACCACCGACGCATAGGCGCCGGCGAAGCCGGCCATCGCACCGCCGAAGGCGATGGCGAGGACGCGGACTGTGATTACCGAATAGCCGATGGCATGCGCGGCTTTCGGGTTCTCGCCGACGGCGCGAACGATGAGGCCAAGCTTCGTGTAGGCAAACATCGCCCAGAGGGCGAGGGTCGCGGCGAGCGAAATCCACACGACGATGTCCTGGACGAAAAGGCGGCCGATAACCGGCAGGTCCGAAAGCCCGGGAAGGGCAAGCTTCGGAAGTCCTCTGACCGTGAGGCTTTCATAGGTCTTGCCGAAAAGCGCGGAGAGGCCCTGGCCGAGAATGCCGATGGCAAGGCCCGCCGCCACCTGGTTTGCCCGGAATCCCAACGTGACGAAGGCGAAGAGCAGGGAAAGGGCAGCGCTGCCGAGCCCCGCGGCGACGAAGCCCAGCAGATGTCCGCCGCCTTGGTAGACGATAATGAAGGCGAGCACGGCACCGAAAGCCATCAATCCCTCGACCCCGAGGTTGAGGACGCCGGCGCGCTCGGCCACCAGTTCGCCGAGGGCTGCCAGAAGAAACGGTGTCGCAGCCGCGAGCATGCCGGCAAGAATGAACTCGATCGCGTTCATGATGGGCTCCGATGGGCGGTGCGTCGCCATTCAAGGCGATAGCGCACGAAAGCGACGGCGATCAAGTAAGCGAGCAGCAGACTGCCCTGGAAGACGCGGACGGCGGCGATCGGCAGGTTGGCCGAGACCATGGCATTGTCGCCACCGATATAGATGACCGCCATAACCAGCGCTGAGATCACGATGCCGATCGGATGTAGGCCGCCGAGATAGGCGACGATGATGGCTGCATAGCCATAGCCGCTCGCGACCGAACGCTGCAACTGGCCGAGCGGGCCTGCAACTTCGGCAGCACCGGCAAGACCGGCCGCAAAACCGCCGATCAGCAGCGAAAGCCAGATCGCCCAACCTTCCTTGAAGCCGGCATAGCCCGCAGCCCGCGGCGCCAGACCGCCGACCTGGAGCTTGTAGCCGATGAAGCTCCTCTGCATGAAGACCCAGGCCGCAACCGACAAAGCGAGCGTGATGAGGAATGAGACGTTGACGCGGGTACCGGCGATCAGGGTCGGTACCATCGCATCATACTGAAACATCACCGACTGGGGGAAGTTGAAGCCATTCGGATCCTTCCACGGGCCGAGCAGCAGATAGTTCAGCAGCTGCGCCGCAACGAGGCTCAGCATCAGCGAAACGAGGATCTCGTTGGCGTTGAGGCGCACGCGCCAGAAAGCGGTGAGAGAAGCCCAAAGTGCGCCGCCGATTGCGCCGAGCAGCAGCATTGCCGGCCAGATCCACTGGCCCGTCGCCTGGGGAAACCAGACCGGAATGGCAGAGGCGAAGATCGCGCCAAGAATGAACTGGCCTTCGGCGCCGATGTTGAAGACCTTGGCGCGAAAGCCGATCGCCAGTCCTTGGGCGATGAGAAGGAGCGGGCCTGCCTTCAAAAGCACTTCCGAAAATGACGCCCAGGAGAGGAAAGGCTCGAAAAGCATCGCATAGACAACCGCGACAGGGTCGCGGCCCATCAAAACGTAGAGGCCGAGATTAAGTGCGATCGCTCCCCCCAGCGCTACGACAGGCGCGCGCAGGGCCGCGGCAAGCGAGGCGCGCTCCCGGCGGACCAGGGTGGGAACGAAAGCAAGGGACCAAGCGCGCATTACTGGACTTTCTCAGGCGAGGCTTGTGCCCCGATCATGTATCGGCCGATCTCTTCGGGTTTCGTGTCCCGCGTTGCGAGCGGCGGGCTGAGCCGGCCGTGATGCAGCACCTGGATGGAATCGCAGAGTTCGAACAGTTCTTCGAGCTCCTCGGAAATGACGAGAATCGCCATGCCCTGATTGCGCAATGCGACCAGACGGCTGCGGATGGCGGATGCAGCGCCGATATCGACGCCCCAGGTCGGCTGCGCCAGGAAAAGCAATTTGGGAGACAGCATGATTTCGCGGCCAACGATGAACTTCTGCAGATTGCCGCCCGATAGTGTGCCGGCTTCCGCCTCCGGGCCGGGTGTGCGCACATCGTACTGATGGATACAATCATCGGTGAACGCCAACGCCCGCGACCTGTCGACGAGACCGTGGCGCAAAAGCTTGAGCGGATGGGCCGTCAGCAGGCTGTTGAGGACGAGCGACATTTCGGGCACGGCGCCGCGTCCGAGCCGGTCTTCCGGAACGAAGGCAAATCCGAGCGTCCGCCGCGTGGCGGCGTCGAGCCTGCCGACATCCATTCCCATCATGTAGATCCGATCGCGCTGGTCGCGCCCCAGCAGCGTCTCACCTGAAATCAACGCGGCAAGCTCGCTTTGACCGTTGCCCGAAATTCCGGCTATCCCGAGGATTTCGCCGGCACGAACTTCCAGGCTGATGCCAGAGAGCGGCACCGCGAAGGGATCGTCGGGCTGATGGTCCATACCGATAATCTCCAGCCGCTTTTCCCCGCCAGACAGTGGCAGCGCCGACATCGGCGCCGGCATGTCATGGCCGATCATCATGCGGGCGAGGTCATGGGCATCATGTTCACGCGGGTCGACATCCCCGGTCACGCGTCCGCCGCGCAGGATCGTCGCCCGGTCGCAGATCGCACGGATTTCTTCGAGCTTGTGGGAGATCAACAGGATGGAAACGCCGCCGTCGCGCAGCCGTCGCAGCGTGTCGAAGAGCTTCTCCACCAGTTGCGGCGGCAGGACGGAGGTGGGCTCGTCCAGGATCAGCAGCTTCGGATTGGTCATCAGGCTTCGGATGATCTCCACCCGTTGCCGCTCGCCGACGGACAGCGCATGCACATGGGCGAGCGGGTCGACCTCAAGACCGAATTCCCGTCCAAGCGTCCGAATGCGTTCCTTGAGCTCAGCCTTGCGGCCCGGCACGACCAGCCGAATATTCTCCAGGACGGTCAGTGTCTCGAACAGCGAGAAATGCTGGAAGACCATGCCGATGCCATTGCGCCTCGCCTCGGCGGGGGAGGCGAGGCGCAAAGGGTTTCCTTCCCAGATGACCTCTCCGTCGTCCGGTTGCTCGACGCCGTAAATCAGTTTCATCAGCGTCGATTTTCCCGCCCCGTTTTCCCCGAGGATCGCATGGATCGATTGCGGCGCCACGTCCAGATCGATGGCCTGATTGGCATGGATTTGGCCATAGCTCTTCGAAATGCCGCGCAGCGACAGGAGCGGGGTGGTCATGACTTATTTCGGCAGCGGCGTGGACACGCCCTTGACGTGCCAATTCATGGCGATGATCTCGGGGTCGGCCATGGTCGCACCCGATGCGACAGCTTCGCTGCCGTCGGCCTTGGCGATCGGCCCGGTGAAGGGCGAGAAGCTGCCGTCGGCGATCTTTACCTCGATCTCCTTGATCTTGGTCATCACGTCAGCCGGAATATCAGGATTCCAGTCGACCACTTCGACGACCTTGTCGGCGACGCCGAGGAACGCATTGGCGCCCTTGAACGTGCCGGCGAGATGGGCATCGACCGAAGCCTTGAAGAACGGCGACCAGTCCGTCGCGATGCAGCCGAGATAGGTTTTGGGCGCATATTTCTTCATCGAGGAATTGAGGTTGAAGGCGTAGACGCCGGCTTCCTCACAGGCGGAGATCACAGACGGCGTGTCCTGGGCGTTGGAGAAGATCACGTCGCACTTCTGCGCGATCAGGGCCTTGGCGGCTTCCTGCTCCTTGGCCGGATCGAACCATGAGTTCACCCAGACCACCGAGACCTCGATATCGGGTTTGACGGCCTGGGCGCCGAGCGTAAAGGCGTTGATCGAGGTAATGAGCTCAGGGATGGCAAAGGCGGAGACAGAGCCGAGCTTGCCGGTCTTGGAAAGTGCTGCCGCAGCCATGCCGAGCAGATAGGTACCCTGGAAATACTTGGCGGCAAAGGGCGAGAAGTTCGGCGCGACCTGGAAGCCGGAGGCGTGCAGAACCGTGACGCTTGGATCTCGGCGGGCGATCTGCAAGGCACCGTTCTGATAACCGAAAGAGCCAGCAACCAGGAACTTGTTTCCGTCGGCGACGGTCTTATTCATGATGCGGTCGGCGTCCGGGCCTTCGGCGATATTCTCAAGCACGGTGACCTTCACCTTGTCGCCGTAAGCGGCCTTGATCGGCTCGAGGCCGGCGGCAAGTGCGTGCCCCCAGCCAACGTCGCCGACGGGCGAGGGGATTACCAGCGTGATGCCGAGTGGCTCGTCGGCGGCAAAAGCAAGCCGGCTGCCGAGCGCACCGGCAAGGCCGGTGGCGGCAGCGGCCGTCATCAGGTTTCTGCGGGTCAGTTTGGTCATGGTCTCAGTTCCCTCTTTTGGTTTTTTAAAATTCCACGGTGGATAGTGCGGCCTCGGCATCGGCAGCCAGCTTGGCCTCGTCCAGCCCGGGAAATTCGCCCTTCTGCCAGACGACGCGGCCATTGATCATCGTCATATCGGTCGCCATACCGATGCCGACGCGGGCAATCAGGCTCAGCGGATCGTGGCGCGTGCCGACATAATCCATGCGCCGAGTGTCGATCGCAAACAGGTCGGCGGCCATGCCGGGCGCCAGCCGGCCGACATCGCGCCGGCCGAGCAGACTGGCACCCCCTGTCGTGCCGTAGCCGAGGAAATCGACCGGCGGCGGCACAGGATGGGCACGGCTGGAGGCGACGAGGCACTGCAGCATGTAGGCGGAGTGCAGGCAGTGCATCAGATTGGAATTGTCGTTGGAAGCAGCGCCGTCGCAGCCGAGGCCGACACGCAGGCCGAAGGCCGCCATGGCTGGAATGTCGGTGACTTCTGCGCCGACTAGATAGACCGGTTCCGAGCAGTGCGCCACGCCGGTGCCGCTGGCGGCCATCTTCCTGAGTTCGTCGTGGGTGAGCTCCCAGCAATGGGCATAGAAGGTATCAGGCCCGGCAAAGCCGAGTTCTTCCAGATAGTCGACCGTACGCATGCCATGGCGCGCCTGAATGACCGGGCTTTCGCCTTCGCCGACATGGGTATGCATCATGACGCCGCGATCGCGCGCCAGCGCCACCGATTCCACGAAGGTCTCGCGGTAGCAATTGATCGGCTGGCAGGGTGCCACCACGACCTGGCGCATGCTGAAGGGGCTGGTATCGTGGTAGGTGTCGATCAGCCGAGCGCAGTCGGCGATGAATTCGTCGGTCGTTTCCAGCATTTCGTCGGGAATGGTCGAGCCTTCCGACTTCGGCAGGGTATTGCCGCCGCGGCCGGCATGGAAACGCATGCCGAGCAGTTCGGCCGCTTCGAACTGGCAGTCGATCAACCGCTTTCCGGCGTGCCGGGGGAAATTATATTGGTGATCCAAGGCCGTGGTGCAGCCGTGCTTGATCATCTCGGCCATCGCCGTGACGGAGGAGTGATAAAAGCACTCCTCGTTGAGCTGCGAAAAGATCGGGTAGATGCGGTCCAGCCACTCGATCACCGAGAGCTTCGTCCAGTCGAGATCGGCGCGGTTGCGCACGAAGCACTGAAAGAAGTGATGATGGGTGTTGACGAGACCCGGATAGACGAACCAGCCGGCAGCATCCTGAACGGTCGTGCCGGCAGGCAGTGAGTCCGCCGCCAGATTTTCGCCGATCGCCACAATCGCCGGACCGCTGGTCAGCAGATCGACATTGCGATGAACGACCGGTCCCTTACCCTCGTCGACGATCACGGCTGCGCAATTTTTCAGGAGATAACCGGCCATCTCACGCCTCGCCCGGTTCGATCTGCGGTTCGGGCTTCAATTCGTGCAGCCGGTGAATGCCTGGCATCTCGATAAAATTGTCGAGGGCGCGCAGCGCGCGGGACCAGAGCCGGATCGCAGGATAAGCATCCAGCGTGACGCCGCCATCAGGCGCCAGCGCCACATAGGGAAAGCAGGCGATGTCGGCAATTGTCGGCCGGTCGGCGGCGAGGAAACGCATGCCGCGAAGGCCCTGCTCGACAAGCCCGGCTTCAAGCTCGCGAAGGGCGGCGATGCCCTGGGCCTGGAGTGCATCGATGTCGCCGGGACGCAGCAGCATTTCATGGAGCCGCGCTGCCCCGAGGCTTGCCGTCAGTCGGCCGGAGAAGGACAGCCATTGCTGCACCCGCGCCACTTCCTCGGCCTTGCCGCTGCCGAGCCACTCGGGTGCCGCCGTGGCGGCGAGATAGACGAGGATCGCCGACGACTCGGTCAGGATCAGGTCGCCATTCTCCAGGATCGGAATGGAGCCTGCCGGATTGAGTGCAAGCAGCTCAGGGCCGCGATGCTCGGCGCCGGGATGGAAATCCACTGGGCGCAGGTGAAGCTTCACGCCGGTCAACGCCGCCATCAGGCGCACCTTGTAGCAACTGGGCGAGAGAATATAGTCGTAGAGCTTCATTGCGCCACCAGCTGTGCGCCGTAGGTATAATTGTGGCGCTTCAGCCAGCGCCGGTAGGCGATCGATGTCAGATCGGCCCGCGTCGGGATTTCCATGCCGGGGTCGAGTGGCAGCAGCCGCGGGATCTGGTTTTCGAGAATCGACCGGTCCTGCAGAAAGATCGTCTGCTGGAAATGGATGAGGTCGGTCATCGCGGTTTCGTCGTCGAAGAGCGCCATCCATGGCCATACGTCGCAGAGGTCCTCGGCCAGCGGCTGCACGAAGAGCGTGATGACATCCCATTCGCTCGGGCGCGGCGGGCAGGTCTTGTAAAGCACGGAGCAGGTGGGTGCCGGCACGCGGTACATGTATTCCGTCGTGATCCCGCCGCTTGCCGACTTGGCGGCCTGCGGCTGGTAGAATTTCACCTGCGTCGCCCAGACCTCGTCTTCTTCCTCGCGAATCTCGACCTTGTAGTTCTGGACCTCCGTATGCGGCTCGGCGCCGAGAATGTCGGTGTGGACGAAGGGGAAATGGGCGATGTCGAGAAAATTCTCGACGGCACGCAGCGGCGAGCAGCGCACCCGCACCACGCCGACATCGACGAAGCGGCGGCCTGGCTGATCGGCCTCGGGAATGGGGAAAAGTTCCTTCTGCGGCTGGCCGAGGGACGACCAGACATGACCGTAACGGACGCGCACCGGCAGAACGCGGCCATCTCCGCCCGTCACCTTCGCATTGCCATCGGCGTCGCGCGCCACCTCGATCGGCTCGCCCATCAGCGCCGTCTTACGGCCGGCGTTGTCGAGCTGGCTGAAAAGCCCGACCGGATACCATTCGTCGATCATCGCCTGCATGGTCATTGCGCGATCTCCTTTTTCTGAAGACCCTCAGCCCGGCGCCGCAGGCTCTCGGCGGCGCGTGAAGCCCCGATGCCCGCAGGAAGGCCGGCATCACCCTTCAGCAGCACATGGATCAGCGTCCGTCCGTCCTCTTGGGCGGATAATAGCAGACAGATGGTCCCGGTGGGTGTGTCGATCTCGACAAGACCATCAGGGCTCCCCTTGCTGCCGGCCGCCGCCTCGATCGCCGCGATGCCGGCGAACGCCGTCAGGGAGCGCAGGGGAATGAGGCCCTCGAGCCTCGGCGGCTTCGATACGGGCGTGCCCACTGCCACCCAGATCACACTGTCTGTTTCCTCGACATCATGGGTGTCGACACGGATGGTTTCCGGTGGCGTCAGCCCCGGATGGGCGGGAATGCGGAGACAGTTTCCGGCCTGGCCATAGCTCCAGCCGTGATAGATGCAAGAAAGCGCCTCGCCACGCACGAAGCCGTGAGACAGGCGCATGCCGCGATGCGGACAGCGATCCGCCGATGCCGATATGCGTCCGGAAGCGCTGCGCCACAGAGCAATCGATCCGGCTGCCGTCCATGCCGGTATGACGGTTCCGGCCGGCAAATCCCGGGAAAGGGCGACTGGCGTCCAAAAGCCCGTCGTATCGGAAGGCATCGTTAGAGTTCCTGAACAAAATCAACTATTTGCCGAGCGTGCCTCACCTCCGCACCAAGGCAATTCCGCTCAACCTTATTAGGTTTGCATAATTATTTCGCATTGGCAACATTGAGTAAATAATATGCACGGGGGAATTACGCCACAGCGCGGACTAGGTCCTTTCGCCGCTGATCGCCGTGCGATCTATCCTCTCGACCCATACGTCGATAGGCCCGAGAGAGCATCCCATCTCCATCATGTCGATCAGTTCTTCCGGCCCGGCAACCTCAAGTTCGATCCGCTGGGAACTCGTATGAGATATGGTGTGCGAGAGCCCAAGCTTGGCAGCGTGGCGCCGGATCCAGGGAACGAAGGAGGCCGCCTCCAGATCACCGACTATCGTCATCCGCTCCAGGGGATGGCTGGTATCTTGTTCCGTCACCATAATGCTCTTCCTTGCTCTCCAACAGCATAGCGACGGAATGAACTTGCGGAAGGGGTCATCGGCAAAGGCAAGCTCGCCCACGTGCAAGTCAGCGCACTCCGAGGTCCCGATGCGACCTGCGCAGCTTTGCAGGTGTGACGTGATAGGTGCGCCTGAACCAGTTCACCAGATGAGCGAATCCGTGAACCCGGATGGTTTGCACGGTCCTCTGTTCCAGGCCATAGTGCATGAAGTATATGAGCCAAATGGCGTTGTCAGCTTCCCTGATGCCGAGCCGGCTCCTGCGGTGGCCAAATGGAGCGCCGCCTTTCGCTTTCTTTTATCATGGTGTGTCTTGTCTCGGCGGAGCGTCCGAACTTGGGGTAGGGCATGACAGGTCAAGCGATCAGCGCGACGTCAATCGTTGCCATGTCCTACGCCAGGCCGAACCGGACCGGCGGCTCGGCCACCGTCCCAGTCCCATGAATTACCGCCCGCCTTCCATTTTGCGATGGCGCTGGTTGATGCCGCCCTTGCCGTAGGGGTAGTCGAAAGGCTGAGGCGCGCTCACATCGTTCAATCTCGCCATCTCGTCGTCGGAGAGTTTGAGCTTCATGGCGCCCAAATTGTCGGCGAGCTGTTCCGGCGTGCGGGCGCCGAGGATCACGGAGGTGATTGCCGGCTGCGCCGCCGTCCAGGCGAGCGCCACCTGCGCCATGCTGACGCCATGCGCCTTGGCGATCTCCTCGACGACAGCGATGATTGCCCAGGTTCTCTCCAGCGCATTGCGTGGCGCATAGGATTCGCCGCCGCGATTGGGGTTTTCGCCGAGGCGGGTGGCGCCCGTCGGCATCTCGTCGCGCTTGTACTTGCCGGTCAGCCAGCCGCCGCCAAGCGGCGACCACGGCAACAGACCCATGCCGGCATCCTGGCAGGCCGCAACAATCTCAAGTTCGATGTCGCGCACCAGCAGGTTATATTGCGGCTGCAGCGTCACCGGGCGGGTATAGCCGCGCGCCTTGGCGATCTCCGAGGCCTTGGCGATGTGCCAGCCGACATAATTGGAAAAGCCGTAATAGCCGATCTTGCCGGAGGTAACCGCATCGTCGAGGAAACGCAGCGTCTCCTCGATCGGCGTCAGCGCGTCCCAGGCAT
>NZ_JABFCN010000005.1 GCF_013087515.1 Rhizobium sophorae
TTTCTGATGTCGCTTCCCTCGCCCGGCCGATGGATCGCGAAGTCGACGGCAGCGCCATAACGATTGGCCAGATGCAGCGCAAACGCCCGCGTCAGCACCAGGCGTTGATCCGGCGTCAGTTCGTGCGGCAGCGCGATTTCGAATTCCCGGGCAATCCGGGCATCGCTGCGTTTCTCGGCACGCTCGGCGGCATTCCACAAGGCGGATCGCTTCATCGCCCAATAGGCGGAAGAACGAGCCGGCAAGACGATCTCGGCATGCTCGACACCGTTCCTGTTGCTAAAATCATGCGTCAGCCCATCGCGCTCGTTCGTCAGCCGCTCGGCGGCGCGATAGGCGGCGGACGCCACGGCGCTGCGGCCACCGCTGCGGGCGATCGGCTTCATGCTGAGATGATAGATCGCCATCGCATGTCCTTCTTGGCCGATCCGCCGGCCCGCGCTTTGAGTTGCCCCGCAACTCGTAAGTGCGCCCTTGTGCCTTCGTCGCTTGGCTCCTTCGGGCACTGGTGGGAGCGCGCGGCAATCTCCCGATGACCTCGTAAGCCGTTCACCCGGTCGCTTCCACGCGCAGATATGCGAGTAGCCGACATGCATCCATCGTCGCAGCATCTGCGCATGCGATTGGGGACAGCCATGTCCTGATGGCGCCGGTTCAATCGCTCATCGATGATAAGGGAGACAATGACAGTGGCACGTAAATCCATCGGGGAACGGCTGGCGCAGCTGGAAGCGCAACGCAAGACATTGCAGATCCGTCTCAGCAAGCAGGAGCGCGCCATCGATACGCGCCGCAAGGTGTTGATCGGCACACTTGTGCTGCATCGGCTGGAGCATGATCGCGATGTGCAGATCGGCGGAGGACTGGCCGCGTGGTTGAGATCGGAACTGCCGAAGTTCCTCACGCGCCATGGCGATCGGGATCTGTTCGACGATCTGCTGAAGCCGCAGGCAAATGAGCCGTCGCTCGGCAACGTCGGCAATATCGGCAACCGGAGTGCGGCATCATGATCCATGCCAACCAGATCAGAATCGCTCTCCGCAACATGATGCGCATGGCGGCCCGCGATCCGCTCTGGGCCATCGTCGCCCTGATCACGTTTCCGGCCGGAAGCGTTCCGTGCCGTGCTGGGCGAGATGCAGGCAAGCGACGCGGTCAACGGACTGATTGCGCGGGCCGCCAACCGTCATCTCGGCAAGTCGGATCGTGAAGCCAGCGGTGTGCTGTCGGCGGCCCAGCGACATACGCATTTCCTCGACAGTCCGCGCATGACCGGGGTGTTGTCACGCTCGGACTTTTGGTTCGGTGACCTCAAGGCAGACAAGGCGACCGTGTTCCTGGTCCTGCCGCCGGACAGGCTTGCGGCCTACTCGCGTTGGCTGCGATTGCTGGCGGCCCAGAGCCTGACCGAGATGGCGCGAACCGCACCCTCGCCCACGCCGCCGGCTCTCTATCTGCTCGACGAGTTCGCCGCCCTTGGTCATCTGGCGCCGATCGAACGGGCCATGGGATTGATGGCAGGTTACGGTGTGCAACTCTGGCCGATCGTCCAGGACATCCATCAGCTGCGCGCCACCTATGGCCAGCGTGCCGGCACGTTTCTGTCCAACGCCGGCGTGCTGCAAGTGTTCGGCGTCAATGATCACGACAGCGCCCGTCTGGTCTCCGATCTGCTTGGCCAGGAGACCGTGGTGTTCAACACGGCGGCGCGCGCGCTCGACTCGGAAAGGACCGGCCTCTCCTTCGCCGAGCAGCATGTCGCCCGCCCTCTGCTGACGCCCGACGAAGTGCGCAATCTGCATGCCAAGACCGAGCTGCTGTTCATCGCCGGGCAGCGGCCGATCGTTGCGACAAAGTTGCGCTATTATGCCGATCCGGAATTTGCCGGATTGTTTGCCAACCAGGAGAGATAAGGCGGGAGAGATGTACCAGGCGGTTCACATCACCCCGATGAACCGGTCTGCGCACGCCTTGGACGCAGTCGCGGCAGCGGAAGATCCGTCATGACAGCGTGCTTCTGATTCCAGCCCTATTGATTGGCGCAACTGCTGAGTAAGGGCGTCATCGCCTTCACGTGCTCATCGATCCGCTCGAGCACTTTTTCCGGGACGACGGCCCGTTCCGGAAGGCTCCACCAATGCTTGTTGACGCGTTCAACGATATCGACGACCGCCTTGAGCACAGCCGGCTCCGGCAGCCTCGCGCGGTTGGCGAAGATCTTCCATCGCTGCGCGGCGAGCGCCTTGAAGGAGCGCTCGCCGCCGAGCGACAGCGCCATCGCATCGGCGGGAATATAGGGCACGGTCGACAGGACATCGTAGATCGGCGCGAGCTCCGGCTTGTCGCCATTGCCACGATAGATCACCGACCAGTTTTTGAGGTGCATGTCGCCATTGCCGGTTATTACCGTCAGGGCCAGACGGCGTACGAACTCGAGGGCGGCCGTCGGCGAGATGGCGACACCGAGGGCGGAGGCTATATCGTGGTATGCTGCGGCCTCGTATTTGCGCGAGGGATAAATACCGAAGACCTGAGCGAAATCCTCGATATGAATGCGTTCGGCGCCGGCGCCCCGATCGAAGCGTTTGACCAGGAGTACCTTTCCGTCCGACAGCGTGTCGAACTCCTCGGGGATCCCTTCGAAATCGGACTTCTCGACAAGCTCGCGTTCTGGCACTTCCATGCCGATCGCTGCAGCCAATGCAAGGTTGGCGTACTCGTTTTCAGAAACACCAGGAAACGATGTCGAAGGAAACTTGGCGATGTAATGGCCCTGCTCGTCACCCATCGGCAAGGTTAGACCACCACCCCTGCCAGTGTTCTTCATCACCGAGAGTTTCATCTGCACACCTGCGAGTGAAAACCGGGCTTTCGGCTTGCCCCTCGACGCGTCCTCGATCACCGCCGTCGTGCCACCGCTCGGTACAACGCGGACAGCGCCTGGCAGGTCCTGACCGAGCGCGGCCAGCAGATCAAAATCGTTGCCCGCGCGCACATGACCTGCGTGGTGCTTTTCCATCGCCTCGCGCAATTTGTCTTCAGGAAGAAGATTGGCGAAGAACGTCGGCAAGGCGCCGGCAATTGGCTTGGGATCCTTGCGCAACCCTCCCGTCGCCGCCCGGAATGACAGGCTAAGGACTGGGAACCCACCCGTCGCACGATAAGCTTCGTCGAAGCTGAACGCACTGAAATCTCCAGGCGTCCTGACAAGTGTACCGACCTTCAGATCGTTCAGCAGCACCTCAAGCGAAGGAATGGCGTTCGGAGCCTGGAACATCCTAGCCATGATCGTTATCGTCGGGGCGGGAGATGAAAGCCGGGAGGTCATCGTCGTCATGTGGGCGCAGCAAGGCCTCGACCGCGGGAACCATTGCTTGGGGGATCATCATCATTTCCAGGCCGAGCGCGCGGGCGACATTCATCAAGGTTGTCGCGCGAGCCGCAGCGACCCCCGTCTCAATGTCGCGATAACGAGGACGCGAAATGCCTGCCAAATCGGCGACCTGTTCCTGGGTCATTGCCGAGGCCTGTCGTGCCTTCTTCAATAACCGCCCGATTTCGAGCAAAGCCTCCGAATCTGGGGTCATGGTGATACCTGCGCGTTTCATTCGACAATGCAATGATATGTATAGATATCTCTTGTCCCTGTTGTCAACGATATAGATCTGTTTGCAGATCATATTAGAGCAAACGATATGTTTAGAGATCATCGCCCAGCCTGCACCTACGCCTCAACCGGTAGGGCCGTCTCCAATTTGCCTGGCCAGGCTGGCCAGGAGACCGTGGTGTTCAACACGGCAGGAGAGATGAGCCAGGCGGTCCCATCACCCCGATGAATCGATCACGCCTGACCGATTCACAAATGTCGTTGGACGCAGTGAACCGGTCTTTGCGATTCTGCCCGCATGACAGTCCAGCCCTATCGTCTCTATATCGAACGCATCGATCCATCGAAGAACATGGCCCGCTTTTATGCGCTGTCGATCGAGCCGAACCTCTTCGGTGGGACATCGCTGGTGCGCAGCTGGGGACGGATCGGCAGCCGCGGGCAGCAGAAGATCCATGTCTTCGATAGCGAGGCAAAAGCCGTCGATCTCCTGCTCACGCTTTTGCGCAAAAAGCGGTCGCGAGGCTATCGGGTCCTGCGGTGATCGGCATCGGCGTCTCGCATGCCTGAGTGAAGGAAGAGACAGTTGAGTGAAGGAAAGCCTCCTCCTCGTCGAGCTCCGGCTGCAAGGAATGCAGGTAGTCGACGGCGCGCTGCGCATGTGCTGCCGCCGAGAAGATGGCGCGCTTGTCGTTGCCCAGAACCTTCAGCCAGCCATCGAGGTAGCTTGCGTGGTCGGGGCGTGGTTCGAGCTCTGGGACGATGCCGAGATCGGCGCAGAGAAACGCGCTGCCGAGCTCGGCAATCAGTTCTTCGCGGGCGCGTTCGCTCCGGTCTTTCGCGTAGCGGCTGAGATCGCGATCAAGCCGTCGCGGTGCGCCGGTCCAGTGCGTGATCTCGTGGCTGAGGACGGCGACGTAAGACGCATCGTCCCGGAAGGCATCCAGGCAGGGCATCTGGATGTAATCACGCTGAGCGGCATAATAGGCAGCCGATCCTCCGTGTCGGATCAGCGCGCCGGTATTGGCGAAGAAGCGGCCGGCATTGCCGATGCGGCTCATCGGATCGGGGTGAGGTGCGACGTCGTCAAAGCGGCCGTTAAGACCGGCGATCTGATCGATGTTGAACACCGTGTAGGCCTTGAGGAACGGAACATCCTGTTCGATCTCGGTGCCCGTCTCGGTCGTCTCGGTGCGGATGAACGAACTGGCGAAGACGACGGTCGTGCCGGTTTCGCCCTTGCGAACGGCGCCGCCGAGTTCGATTGCCTGGCGAAACGTCATCCAGCGTGACGAGGCAAAGCCGCGGGCGATGGTTTGCGACCAGAGAAGCAGAACGTTGATCCCGGAATAGGGTTGGCCGTTGTGGCGCAGTGGCCGGCTGACCTCGGCTGTCGCATGTCCCGTCGTCCAGGGTCTGGTCCATGGCCGCACGCCCCGTTTAAGATCGGCGATGATCGTGTTGGTGATGCGGCTGTAGATATCGGATCGTTGATTGGATTGCTGCCAGCTCATGTTGGAACCTCCGTTTCGAGGTCGCGGCCATCGCGACCTGCTACGGCGGTCCGAAAGCCAGGCTGCAAGCGCTGCCTGCACCCCGCGGGGCCGAAACGCAGTGGAGGACGGCAAAGCCGTTGCCGGCGGCGCGAGCCTGGCAGGACCAAAAGCCGGGGCAGGACGCGATGGCACGCAATCCAAGGAGGAGGTTTAGGCGGAGGCGGACATGGCAAACCCCGCGATCCGGCATCATTTCGCTCACGTCGCGGATGCACGCGGCGGCGATGGCTTGCCCGGCCGGCCCGACGATCGCCATTGCCCTGGCGAGCGACTGACGTGCAAGACAGGCCAAATGGAGCTTCAAGCGTAGCTGTCCCTACGCCGCGCGCACCCTGTCCCGTCCGCTCAACTTGGCAGCGTAGAGCGCTTGATCGGCGCGTCGATAAAGCTCCGAAGCGCTGTCTGACGGGGCACAAGCGGCGATACCGGCGGAGCAGGTGTAGCTGAAGTCAGGTGACTCAGGCAGAGGCCGGGAGAAGCGGATCACAGTCAGCATGCGCTCGACCATGGCGATGGCGTCTTCCGGCCCGGTCGCCGGCATCACGAGAACGAACTCTTCTCCGCCGACTCGCCCAAAGCAATCGTTGCGACGAACAATCTGATAGATGCGATGAGCGAAATCGCGCAGGACGAGATCCCCGGCGTGGTGACCAAGCCGATCGTTGATGTGCTTGAAATTGTCGATGTCGAATACGGCAAGGCATCCGTTGTTTCCGTCCCGGCCGGCTGTCAGCATGTCGTCGACGCGTGCCATCACGAAGCGGCGGTTAGCGACACCCGTGAGTTCATCGGTGTAGGACGCCTTGATCGCCTGGTCGCGATCTTGCCGGACAATCCTGCCATGCGCTCGCAAGCTGGTGATGTCGCCAGAGTGGAGCTTCATCGGGTTCGATGAAATAGACAGAACGAAAGGCGCTATTGGCGTACCGCAGCCGGTCATGACCATCGTAAACGGCAATGAGCGTCTCGGTGTGTCCAGAAAGGTGCAGAAGCTGTTCGAAAATTACGTCCATACCGAACCCTGCCTGGTTGCCTTTGGCGTGACATGGCGCGGAAACCCTATGGGAAAAGAGCCGGCCCGCAAGCAAAGGCGCCTCCAGTGATTACGGAAACGTCAACTAGATGCCCGTTTTCAATCGTGATTGGACATCGGACGCGACCTGAGCGACGCTGTTTTCGGGAGGCGGACCATCTATTTTTCCGGAGATAGGAGGCCGAAATGGAACAGTACGCACTAGATCAGTTGAAAAGCATCGCAACGGTCAGCCCGACCTGCAAGCGCCTTGAAATCACGCGGCGCGAACGGCTTGAACGCTGGGCCGAAAGTCTCGAACGCAGCCCCAGACCGTTTCTGAAGACACTTCACGAAACCGAATATCAGCCGATTTCAGATCGACTTGCCCTGCGCGATGATGGCACGCCCATCTCCGTCGCATTCGCTGATCCCATTCTGCGGGCGGCGGGAATGGAAAATGACAGCTATGGAGAAGCCAAACGGTTCTTCGAACTCAGCGACGAGCAATTGCATGATCTCGTGTGCTTCTGCCATTTCGGTGAACGCGTCAGCGCTGCAGTCGTCGCTCGCCGTTTGCGAAAGATGGCGGGTTCCAAGCCAAGTGGGTTCTTCGCTCAACTGCGCGCGTTCTTTGGCTAAGCGCGGTTAAGGCGGCGGCTGACGCTCGCCTCGGAAGCAAGGGCCGCCGCAGTCATCGGCTGGTCCCCGTTTCAACGCGTGCCGACGCCGTCAGCTCAAACCGACCACACTCGCACCCGTGGGCTGACGGCGTGGCGTCAACGCGCTCGCGCGGCATCCGATGCAGGGATGCCGCGACGATGGTGAAGCGCGACAGCAGTTTGCCCGTGGAACGAGGATCAATGTCGCCGCGACAGCGGTGAGCGTCAAAGCGGCATTCCGATGCGTTCTCCAAGATCGCGTCGCCGAACGCTCCAGATGTCACCTTGCTCCGGCCCCGGCGTTGCCCGTTTCCCCAACGGGATCGGCCGCTGTTTTCCAGTTCAGGTCAATGGATCGCTTTGGCAAAGTTTCAGTTGACCGTTTTCGATGGGGAGGTGACATTCTCCTGTAGCGAGACAGGAGGAAAAACGATGGACGAGGCAGACCGTTGGCGCCATATGGCAAGCGCACCGAAAGACGGTAGTCGGATCCTGGTCACGATCCGGCCATCCGAGCAGGGGCCGGCGGAGGTCGACCTCGCGTACTGGTCGAATGGCGATCAGTTCGCGGGAGAAGGCTGGCGCGCGTCCGACTCCTCGCCGGGGCAGATCATCGAATATGCCGATCCGGAACTGAAATGCTGGATGCCAATGCCTTCGGCCAACCTTGGTCGCACGTCGATACCCCCACCCTGGGAGGGCGACGATGACCGGAACCTCGACGGGTCGGGGATCTGAAAAATCGCGCTCGAAGACAGTTCGACGAGCGGGTGTAGATTGACCCCTCAGGGGCTTCCTCGGATCGCGAGGCTGTTCTCACGTCGACGCGCCGCGAGTTGAAGCGGCGTGGGCAACGGAAGCGGGCGCCTCGCGTCGCGTTTTTGAAGAACAGAGAAGGCAACTCCTTATTGGCGAACACGAAGTTCAGAAACACAGGCTGGATGACGGTCATCATCGCATTCGCGATCGGGGCATTCCCACGGGAATCGACTGCGGCCACGGTGCGGGTCATAGACGGGGACACGATCCTTCTTGACCAAGTCACGGTGCGGCTCAACGGAATCGATGCACCCGAGGCCGGACAGAAATGCGCTTCTTTGTCCGGAGGAGATTGGCCCTGCGGCAAGGTTGCCATTGCGGCGATGGAGGAACTGGTGGCATCGGGAGACGTCGTCTGCGATGATCGCGGAGTGGACATCTACGAACGACAACTGGGTGTATGTCGTGTCGGCGAGCGTGAGATCAATGCCGAGATGATCGCGTCAGGCAACGCATGGGCATTCCGAAAATACTCTACCGACTACGCCACGCTCGAGGACAAGGCTCACGGCGAGCACCTGGGGATTTGGCAGGCTTTCACGATCCCCGCATGGGATTATCGCGCCGAGAGATGGAAGGTGGCCGAGCAACAAGCCCCAAGGGGCTGCCCGATCAAAGGCAACATCACCGAGAACGGCCATATCTACCACGCGCCATGGTCTCCATGGTACGACCGCACCAAGGTCGACACCATGAAAGGCGAGCGCTGGTTTTGTGATGAAGCCCAAGCGCTGAAAGCCGGATGGCGGGCGCCGCGATGGGGCCATTGATCATGGAGACAGGGACTGAGCCCGTCTCCGGATCCTGATTTCGATGCGGCGTCGCGCCTCGACATTTCCCGCCTGCCCCGCGGTGACGGTATCGCCCGGTAGTATCAATTGCGCCGCCGACATCGGAAGCACCGTTGTTTGGCTCAGTTTTGGGTTCGCCTTAAGGATATTCGCGACGGCGATCGCCCGTGCCAATCCTAGCCCCGCGTTGTCGGCCGGCTCAAAGGCGATGATCGGCGGTTTGCTGTCGAGGACATCGATCAAGGTCTTGTCGAGATTGGAACTCGTCGGGGCCAGCGGCTGCTCGTCGGTATGGCCGATGACCTCGATGACATCGACCTGATAGCGAGACAGGTTGTCCGCGATCTGGTTGGAAATGGACGTGCCCAGCTTCTCCGACCGCCGATAGCGGGAGCCTGGCCGACGCGGGAGAATTGCGCACGCGGTACATCGCCGCACTTCGAGCCGCCGACAATCACGACATAGGCCCCCTTCTCGAATTCGCGCGCAACTGAGCGGAAAGGCCCTCGTTCCAGTCCTCGAAATCCAGGCGAAGGCGCTCGAAATCGCTCCCTATCTCGACATAATCGAAGCGCAACGGCAAGGCCCACGTTGCGAGACCCGAGCCGTACTCCCGACCCACAGCCGCGAAAAAGGCACCGATGCAGTGCCGTTCATTCTTTCATTCGGTCTAGAAATTCAAGCGTTGCTTCCCCGCCAATCGCTCGGAGCCCGAGCACGGGGAGACATCGACAGTCGATCTCCTACTCTTGTCAATTAGATGGCCGCCACTCGCCGACTCGGATGGCGCCGCTCTCGGTCAGTTCGGTGCATACGAAGTGTGAAAGCTCATCGCGCCTGATTACGGCGGCGCTTAGCCGGCCAGTGCGATAGGCTCCGGTATCCAATGCTATGCGATTTGAATAGACTTCGGGTCGAAGAGACTTTGTGATCGTGTGACCGTGTAAAACGACATGGTCATGAACGTCAATGTGGTCGAGAAAGCCCGCCCTGATCCACCGCAAGTCGTATTCGCTTTGATTTGCGAGCTGAACGCCGGGACGTATTCCAGCGTGAACAAAGCAGAAGCGCCCGATCTCCTTGAATGACAGCGCATTTTCCAGCAAGTCCACATGGTGTGGGAAAACGCGGCGGATATCTGCAGCGATGTTCTCGAACGCGGGGACTGGCCAAGTGGAATACGCGCTCAATGTCGCGACGCCACCCCAATCCATCCAGTTGACGGCGTCCTCATATGTGAGAGCACCGCGAAGGAGCTCACGCAGGTAAAAATCATGGTTGCCAAGGATCAGTCGAGAACCCGGATATAGGTCGAGTGTCGAATAGACCTGATCCAGTACCTTTGGACTGTGGGGGCCACGATCGACCAGATCGCCCAGGAAGATCACGACCGGCTTCGAATGATGATCATTCGAGTCAGCGGCGATGTATCCAAGCATGGCCTCGAGAAGATCGGCGCGTCCGTGGACGTCGGCAATGGCATAGACAATGGACGGCAAGCTCTCGGTGATGATCACGATTTTTTCCTGCAGGCGAACATGGTGCCTTCATAGTCCAGTCTTCCCCCGATTCGATATAGTGCCGGGATCACCGCATCATACGCGGTTGCATCAACCTCGAAAGCCGAGAGCTCGCAGCCAGGCGGCGACCTGCCCGAAAGCGTCTCGCGGCCACTGATCGGCGGAACGCCCGTCGAGAATATCGGTTTCGGCGACGAAGTTTCGGACGCTCATAGCGCCATAGCCATCACGCACCTCGAACTTGCTGGCGATATGCTGATAGCCTTCAGCGCCACTTGCGTGATCAAGCAACGGCTTGCACGCTTCCGCCAGAGCTTCGATGCCATTAGGATAGTTTCGGATGCAACAATACATGTCGCAGGCATCCTTTTGCTTATGCCGGCCATTGAGCGCATGGCCCTTCATAGCCAAAAGTGCCGGGATGGAGCAAACGGCCACCTCAACGCGATTGGTCCCCCCGCCAGGCATTCACCCGTGATCGCGACGAGTTGATAAAAAGGCAAAGCGAGATCCGTACCATCCGCGTCAAGAACAGGCCTCCGATCGTCAACGACTTTGCGGTACAGCGACGAGGTCGCCGCGGCCATGGGAATCCGGTACTGATGGAACAGCTCTTTTCCAGGCTGTACGATCGAACAGGTCGGATGTTCGTAGCCGTGTGAGTGCGACGGTGTACGCCTTGCGGTGGGAGATCAAAATCGAGAAGGCCAGTGCGCCATTCATCCTATGCTGCAGCCGTTCCACCTCCACGAGGCCTGGCGAATCCGGGGCGGCCGCTTGCATCGCTGAATCTGCTGGCTTATTGCGACCCGTGATGGAGTTGCCAGGCTTTCGCCGGAGGATTCGGGAGGATTTGGCATCGATTACCGTTAAAAGGGCCACGTGACTTGAACCTAATAGCCGGGCGATGCCGAGTATTCTACCGTAAAAGGTCCCAATGGCTCGGAGCGGGATTGCAGGAAGATGCTGCGCCCATTGCCTGCAGCGTACGCAACGGCACGAGTGGCTGAAAGGAACTGGCCTGCATCAAGGTGCGATCAGCAACATAGCCCTAACGACGGCGGGGCTGTTTTTCGGAACGTATGCCCTAAAGCCCGTTGAGGGAGGTTCGTCACACCATTGCCGAGGCCGATCTGCGCCCTATTTTCCAAAGACTTGGTGAGAGCGACCGACACATCGATGTCTTCGAGTGACGCCAGGATCACGGAGGCGGAATTGGAAAATGACCTCGGTCCCCGCCGCGTCTATTCGACCTCGCCATCCGCCCCTTCACGCATGCCTGCCTTCGCGAGTGTACTCGCTGTTATTGCCATCCTGTATTTCGGCAAGGAAGTACTTCTTCCTCTAGCAATCGCAGTCCTGTTGACGTTCGCGTTGGCTCCCATCTCCTCTCGTCTTCGAAAGCTTGGGATGCCGCGTATTCCGGCGGTAATCGTCACCGTCGTGATCGCTTTTCTTGTTCTCGTCCTGTTCGGGCTTGTCGTAGCGGGACACGTAGCCGAAGTCGCCCAGAACCTTCCGGCCTACCAAGGCAACATCATAGCAAAAATTCGGTCTCTCCAGGAAAGTGGAACGGATAGCGGTATTGTGCGGCGCCTGACATCAGTTGTTGAGAGCGTCGGTCGTGAGCTCAGCAACGCCGAGCAGCGCCCAGGTGCTCCAGGTACCGGATCAAGACCAAGGGAGCCCGTGCTCGTTGAGATATTCGCTCCTAGTAGACCAATTGAAACGCTTACTAGCCTGATTGGTCCTCTGCTCGGCCCCATCGCTTCATTGGGCTTGATCATCGTCGTCGTAATATTCATGCTTTTAGAGCGGGAAGAGCTTCGCGATCGCTTTATCCGGCTCGTTGGCTATGGCGATCTGCATCGCACAACAGAAGCCATCCAGGAGGCAGGTAGCCGCGTCGCGCGGTATCTTCTTATGCAGCTGGTGGTGAACTGCGCCTACGGCGTCCCATTGGCGCTCGGACTATGGGCGGTTGGCATTCCAAATCCAGCGCTCTGGGGGATGCTAGCCATCGTCCTTCGATTTGTCCCTTATATCGGGCCTGTGATCGCGACGGTCCTGCCGCTGTTCCTGGCCTTTGCAGTTGACCCTGGCTGGAGCCTTGTTCTCTGGGTTGGGGCCATCTTCCTTGTGTTGGAATTGACCAGCAACAACGTCATCGAGCCTTGGCTCTATGGTTCCCGTACCGGCCTCTCTCCGCTGGCAATCATCGTCGCGGCGATTTTTTGGGCATGGCTGTGGGGACCAGTCGGTCTTGTGCTGTCCACGCCGCTGACCGTGTGTCTCGCAGTGTTGGGCCGGTATGTCCCGCAGTTCGAGTTCCTTGAGGTCGTTTTTGGTAGTGACCCGGTGCTCGATCCCAAGGAGCGTTTGTATCAGCGGCTTCTTGCCGGCGATCCCGATGAGGCGACCGACTACGCTGAGGAATTCCTGGAGGAGGACTATCTGGAGGATTACTATGGCAAGGTTGCCATTCCCGCCCTTCTACTCGCGGAGAAGGATAGACGTCGAGGCGTCTTGACCGCGGAGCAGATGGAACAGGTGTTCGGGACTGCCATCACACTGGTCTCGAACCTCGCGGAAATCGCGCAGGAAGAAGAGCAGGAAGAGGAAGAGGAAGAGGAAGAGGAACAGAAGGAAGCGGCAGGTCAGCCCAGCCCCGCCAAGGAAGGGAATGGGGATGAAAGCGAGCTACCTGACGGACGGGGCAAGACCGTCTTTTGCGTCGGAGGCAGGGGGCCGCTCGACGACGCGTCGGCTGCGATGCTTGCCCAGATACTTCAGGTACAGGGAGCAGAGGTGGTCGCAGCGAGGCATTCCGACATCCCCAATCGCCGCGCCATGAGCCTCGTTCCGAAACAATCGAACGCCATCGTAGTTTGTTTCCTCAATGAGGACTCGACAAGGCACGCCGCCATACTTGTTCGTCGGTTCAAGCGCATATACCCAGCCATTCGCGTCGGCGCGGTCTTTTGGGTGGAAAACCAGAAGGAAAGGCAACCGCCCGCGCTTGGGGAGGCAGATTTCGTTGCCACAACCTTGACCTCGGCTGCCCGCGAGGCACTCGCCGATGCACCACCATCATTGGTGACGCCCGCGCGCAAGATTCGTACCAGGCGGTCCTCGAACAAGACAGGCATAGCCCCCGCGCGCTCCGGCATTTAGCGGCAAACGGCGTTCAGGGGCCGGTCAGAGCCATGGAGCATCACATGAATTGCACATTCGCGGGTTGGAGCCTCGCAACCGTCACCGAGGATGTTCTTGTCGTCCGCCGTAAAGATCAGACGAGCTCCACCCGGACGCTGACGTCGATGCTGTCGATCGCAAATTCCACGGTCTCGGCAAGATCGGAGCCGATGGAGACTGAGATAAAAAGTCTCTCCAATCACAGATTGCGGACAATCCTTCTATTTGTGCTCTTATAAGAGCATGACAGTTGCGCGCGGCAGAGCCGGACCGACCGCCCTAAGAACCGTGTGTTCCGCTCAGGCCGCCTGAGCCGAGAGTCGCCGACCTCGTAATCAGCGACCCGCCGTTCCCCTCACCTCGCCTGGCCCTCGAGGCCTTGGCAGCCTGCCATGATCGGAGAACGCCGTGCCTCTGAAAAACAGCCGCGGCAGCAATCGTCTCGGGGCGCGCAACGAGTGGATCGGACAACACAACCAATGCACAGCCGCGGGGCATAGGCCCAGTTCGCGGCGATATTGGCGGCCACTAGCCATTGAGGGTGTTTCGCCCGGGAGAGTGGACGTGCGGAGCGTTCCCTCTGTTCTGAACCGGGCGTCATGATTCGCTTGCGCCCAGACACGATGGTCGGCCAAGTACATCGACTTCGACGCTCGGGTAAATTTTCTCTTTCACCAATTGAAGGGCTTTTACGTTGAGTTCGATGGGCAACAACCCAGCATCGCCGGGGAGCGCTGGCAGCCATTCCTCGGCAAAGAACCTGAACAGCGTGATGTGAGCTATTCGCGGCGGCTTTGGACGCCAATCTTCGAACCAGATGGCGTCTGAAACAGCTAGACGAAGCCGTTGCAGCTCTGGCGGCTCGGGTGACTCTACGAAGATAGCAGCTTCTGAAGCCTGCATCTCTTGAAAACTGAGATCAATCGGTGGGGTCTCTTTGACCAGTCTCTCAACGATCTCCTTCCATCGCTCCCCGTTCAGCTTCCAAACCTCGTCGTTTGGCATACTGAACTGGGTCGCTGCATCGATCAAAGTGACGACCGTCATGTGCAGGCTCGCAGCGGGGACGCGCAGCAGCGGACCATCGCACTCGCGCTCGATGCCGTCCTGCAGGGCGCTGAGTTTTGATACTGTCTCGCGGTCGGGGAAAAGCTGCAGGTGAAACGCGCAGCACCGCTTGAACCACAGCAGGTCGATCTTCGTTCTGATCACAGCAAAATTCCCGCAGTTGAGGATGTCTCAGAGGACAGCGGCACAATCGCAACCGAGATCGGTCTCGAATGAACAGACTTGGCATTGTCTCCCCGCAATGTACTTAGATGCCTGTGCTACGGCCCATCGGACTGAAGTCTGAGCGCGAATGCAGCTGCAGGAACTTTCTGGCTTTGATGAAACTCCACGTCATAGCGGCGTTTTTGTGAGGGCCATTGTCATCGAGAATATCCTCCGCGGAGTAAATAAGCAGTTCAGACGCTTCAATTCGATCCGGTGCCGCATCTGCGCCCGACAGGATAGCCGCAGCCGTGGATTTGTTCGGCATCCAAGCAAACTTCGCTTCGTGACAATGACATTGCCGTCGGCCGTCAGCACGATAGCGGTCAATCCAAGGGGATCAGCGCGATCTGCGTGCGGATGTTCGGATGCGAAAGCGGGATGGCGTGTCGCCACGTAGGCAGAAAAGCGGGTCCGGTTGGCAGCAATGCTCAGCCCTCCGCCTTCAACCCGAAAGGAGGCCATGCGCAACAATGCCCCGTCGAAAGCAGCTGGACACTTTGCGCAAACCGCTGCCCAGGTCGATTTCCTGGCTTCTTCCACGCGCTCCTGCAGCTCGAAAATTCCGACGAGGCTGCAGTCGATTTGATCGACGGGAATGATCTTGGAACACGCCACGCCCATTTCGTAAGTAGTTTAGATTATGCCAGACCCAAGGATACACGAACGCGTCTCCTCATTCGTCCTCAAGCCAACCCACGACATTAAGGTTCGGCCAGACTTTGAGCCACCGACTGACCTTCTTCTCGTAAATCTCCCGCCTGATCTGCCTCTTGTTCGGACGGACAACGCCGTCTAGGAGATCGGAAAGGCCGAAAGGAGTGCACAGTTCGAGGCTGCCATTGCGAGGACAAAGGCCGACGGCCGTTGCCGTTGTCGGGAATGTAGCGATGGCATCAATGGTCGATGTATACGGCTTGATCGGATATCCGAGTTTCGCTTCATACCAAAGATGAACCCTGGCTTCGTTTTTCACGTCGATCCAAACGGGTAGATCGGAGAAGGTCGTTCGAACGCGTGCCGCTTGTTCCGCTTCAGCGTCCTCGGAAAGGTCGCTGGCGTCAAAATAGACGATATCAATGTCATTGATGCCGTGAGCTGGCGGAAAACCGAACCTATGGTTCCAGACGGTCTGAGCAATCGCACCAGCAACGACCCAACAGTCCGGAAGGGCTACCTTTTCCCAATTGTGCAGAAGGGCTGACAACATCTGGCTCTTGAGAACGATGCCTTGCAACTGCCGAAACTGTTCGTCCTCCATGTCCACTTCTTCCTTCAGACAATTGCGATGTCAATGATGTGCCCACACGAGTGATTCTTCTACCGCGTTGCATTGTCGAAAGACTCAAAAGGATATTGGAACCATGGAAAGACCAAGATGACACCATACCTGATGGAGCTTCGCCGTTTGATCGGGAACCGCCTACTCCTGCTTCCCTCGGTGGCCGCTGTCATTCATGATCATGCTGGCAATCTGCTCCTGCAAGAAAAAGCTTCAGGGGAAGGATGGAGTTTGCCTGCTGGCGCAATCGAGCCTGGCGAAACGCCACAGGAGGCCATCATTCGTGAGGTGATGGAGGAGACTGGCCTCGCCGTATTCCCGACCACCGTTCTCGGCATCTTTGGCGGAAGAGACTTTCGGTACACTTACCCGAACGGTGATCAAGTGGAGTACGTGGTCACATTGTTCAAATGCCGAGTCGCTGCGGATCGAGGCGCGTGGACGGACAGCGAGACCAGAGCGGTTGGATATTTCGAGCGGGATGACATGCCCGCCCTCGCCCTGCCTTACCCTGTGTCGGCTCTGTTTTCGTAGGCGTTTCAGCCCGATCATTGAATTTACTTCCGAAGGCAGCTTGAGGGAAACGAGCACGCCGTTCGCGTCGACAGCGCAATCCATAAGTTGCCATCATTCAAGCGTAGCTCGACGCTACAAGAGTCTCGATTGCGGGTTTGAGAGCCCCTAGCCGTTCGGGGGACCAACGTCGGAAAGCCTCGACGCTGCCGGACGTCGTTGTGGCGCCGCAGCGCGGTCTCTCGCCCTGGGGGCTTTGACGGTCATTCGTCATGGGCGAAGCCAGCGCCGAGTTATGGCGGGAGTGTCTATGTGCGCGGCCATTGTCGTAAGAATGGCACCCATGTGCGCGGTACACCCGACGACGATAATCACTCGCGAAAGGGGCGGGAGTTTGTGATAATTTCACCGCGACGGGGCTTTGAGCCTCAATATTGTCGAGCGTCGAATTCTTCAATCGTTTCCGGGTCCTGCTTATATTCCCATTGCACACCATTCAGCCGACGCCAGATTTGTCCCGACGGGTTTCGGGCGGCGGCGTCGACGAGTGGCACCGGCAGGAGTGTCTCGTGCTTGTGCCAGAGCGTGACGTCAGTGACGTTAGCCTGCTTGGGCTTCCGGAACAGGTTGAAAAGGAGCGCGAAGTCCATTGGCCGATTTTTCTCCAACGGACTCAACTATAGGGGCATTTTAGGTACTTTCAAGTACCATAATTTTGAGAACCCAGCGCGCGGAAGATATCGGCACCACTGCTCACGAGGAGCATGCGTCACCGATCGAACAAAGGTCAGCTAGGGGCCCGATTGCGAACGCAGCAAAGAGGCCTCTGAGGTAGCACAGACGTCTCCAATTCTAGAAGCGCCTACATATCCGCGTTGTCGTTGAACGGCAGTCCGCGAGTTCTCCATTCGTCCCTCAGTATATCTTCCAGGTCCTCGACGGTGAATTCGTCGAAGTTTGCCCAGAGCTGCACGGCCAGCGCCTTCAAATTCGACGTTGTTTCTGGGTCAGCTTCGGCTGCCGCGGCAAGCCGATAGATTTCCTGGCGGAGTGCATCACCCTCTGTCATGTCGCTCCTCATGGCACTGCGCCAGCGCCTCTGTTCAATGGCAGGCACGAATAAGGTAATCCCTAAGTTTGTCGCAGGATGCCGGCCTCCTTCGCCGCAGCCTCAAACGCAGCTCGCGCTTCCGCACCGGGAACAACACCATTCGCCGCGTCCAGGCATACCTTCCGCGCTGTCGCGTAGCTCTCGCTTCTATTGTCGGGCCAGGATTTCTTCAAGAATGCGACCGCCTCCCGAGCGCTCCTGATGACGTGAAAACGATCATCTATCTTCAATTCGACGTTCGCATCCCAGATGCTGATCATGGCGTCCTCCGTGGGGCAGGCTTCCCACAAACGTATATTAGGAGGATCTGTTCCAAACGGACGATCCGGCCAGAATTTGGGCAGCAGCATGAGGCTCTTTCGTTTTACCCCACAACCGCTCGCGATAGCCGTCGCTGTTGCGCTGCGTCCTACCGCCGTGCTTCGAAGGCTTCGCCTTATCTTCGGTGAAGCGCCTTCGATTCGGCTCTGAAGGTGCATTCAAGAAAATGGCGAAGGATGTCGATCCGGCCATGCGAGTCATGTCCCCAAATCGCAAAACGCCCCATCCCCACGCAAAGAGCCCCGCGGTTGTTGCCACCGCGGGGCTCCTTGACGCCTCACCCGGGAGAGGGGGTCAGGCGGCCTGCACCTTGCGGGCCGTGCGTGCCCATTCGGGCAGCCAGTCGCCGTGGGTAGCGAGCAGATCATCGACCAGCGACCAGATCTGGTCGAGGTCGAGTTCGGCTGCCGTATGCGGGTCCATCATCGCGGCGTGATAGATGTGCTCGCGATTCTCGGTCATCAGCGCCTGCACCGTCAGCTCCTGCACGTTGATATTGGTGCGGATCAGCGCGGTCAGCTGCGGCGGCAGGTCGCCGATGAAGGTCGGCTGGATGCCGGAGGCGTCGACGAGGCAGGGCACTTCGGCAGCGCAATTGGCAGGCAGCGAGGTGATGCAGCCATTGTTGCGTACATTGCCGTAGATCACTGAGGGCTCGCCGGTCCAGACCGAATTGATGATCGAGGAGGCATATTCCTTCGACGGCTTGACCTCGATCTTGTCGGCCGAACGATAGGCCTCCGCCTGGCCTTTCCAGCGCTCGATCTGCTCGATGCAGCGCTTCGGATATTCATCGAGCGGAATGCCGAATTTCTCGATCAGGTCCTCGCGGCCCTCCTTGATGAAATAGGGCGTGTATTCGGCGAAATGCTCCGAGCTTTCGGTGACGAAATAGCCGAGCCGCGTCAGCATCTCGTAGCGCACCTTGTTCGGGCAGCGCGGGTTCCAGCCGGGCTTCGGCGCCCTGCCCTCGCGGTAGCCGCGCACGAGATCGGGATAGAGGTCGCGGTAGGACCCGTCAGCCTGGCGATGCTCGAATTTGAGATAGAAGGCCATGTGGTTGATGCCGGCCGCCCGGTAACGGATTTCCTCGTAGGGAATGTCGAGGTCGTGGGCCAGTTCCATTGCCGTGCCCTGCACCGAATGGCAGAGGCCGACCTGGCGGATGGTCGGATATTTCGCGGCGATTGCCCAGGTGTTGATCGCCATCGGGTTGACGTATTGCAGCATGATCGCCTCGGGGCAGACGGCGAGCATATCCTCGCAGACCTTCCAGAGATGCGGCACGGTGCGAAGCCCGCGCATGATGCCGCCGACGCCGAGCGTATCGGCGATCGTCTGGCGCAGCCCGTATTTCTTCGGCACTTCGAAATCGGTGACCGTGCAGGGCTCATAACCGCCGATCTGGAAGGCGACGACGACGAAATCGGCGCCCGCAAGCGCCTTGCGCTGGTCGGAATAGGTCTCGGCCTTCGCCTTCACGCCGAGCGTCGAGATCAGCTTGTTGACGACGACGGCGCTTTCTTCCAGCCTTTGCGGGTTGAGATCCATCAGGGCGATCGTCGCACCCGACAGGGCCGGACGCTGCAACACGTCGCCGACGATGTTCTTCATGAAGACGGTGGAGCCTGCTCCGATGAACGTGATTTTGGGATTTGCTGCCATTATAACCTCCGGCATTCGGCAATCATGCTACCTCGAAAGCGGCCTTGACGAGCCGTTCGGTGTAGGCGGTCTTGGGATGGGTGAGAACCTCGTTGACTAGGCCCTCTTCGACGATTTTGCCATGCTGCATGACGATGACGCGATGGCAGAGCGCCCTGACAACTTTGAGATCGTGGGAGATGAACAGGTAACTCAGGCCACGCTCGTCCTGCAGCTTGCGCAGGAGTTCGATGATCTGCGCCTGGACGGAAAGGTCGAGCGCCGATGTCGGCTCGTCGAGCAGGATGAATTCCGGCTCCAGCGCGATGGCGCGGGCAATGGCGATGCGCTGGCGCTGGCCGCCGGAAAATTCGTGCGGGAAGCGCGACAGGATATGGCCCGGCATGCCGGCGGCAATCAGCGCTTCGCGCACCCGGTCCTGCCGTTCGGCCTTGGTGGCGCCCAGCCTGTTGACGACGAGACCTTCCTCGATGATCTGGCCGATCGTCATGCGCGGGTTGAGCGATGAGAAAGGATCCTGGAACACCACCTGCATGCGGGCGCGCAAGGGCCGCATCTCGGCCCGGGAAAGGCCGTGGATCGGCTGATGGTCGAAATGGATCTCGCCGCTGTCGGGCGTGTTCAGCCGCAGGATCGCCTGGCCGAATGTCGTCTTGCCGGAACCGGATTCGCCCACGAGTCCGAGCGTCTCGTGACGGCGCAGCGTCAGGTCGAGGCTGTCGACGGCGACAAGCTCACGCATCGCCGGCTTGAGAAAGGTACCGTGACGCATCATGAAGGAGACGCGCACACCCTTAGCTTCGAGGATGACATCCGACCCTTCCGGCAGCGGATTGGCCTGGCCACGCGGCTCGGAGGCGAGCAGATGCCTGGTATAGACGTCCTGCGGATTGGCAAACAGCGCTTCGGTGGTGTTGTGCTCGCGCACTTCACCATACTGCATCACATAGACGTAATCGGAGAACTGCCGCACCACGGTCAGGTCGTGGGTGATGAGGATGACGGCCATCCCCAATTCTTTTTGCAGGTTGCGGATCAGGTTCAGGATCTGCGCCTGCACGGTGACGTCGAGCGCCGTCGTCGGCTCGTCGGCAATCAGCACGTCCGGATCGTTGGCAAGCGCCATGGCGATCATCACACGCTGGCGCTGCCCGCCGGAAAGCTGATGCGGATATTGCATGAGCCGCGCGGCGGGATCGGGAATCTGCACATGTTCGAGCAGTTCGAGCGCCCGCTTTTGCGCATCCCTCTTGCTGATCCGGCGATGCACGCGGATCGCCTCGACGATCTGACTGCCGATCGTATAGATCGGGTTCAGCGAGCTCATCGGCTCCTGGAAGATCATCGAGATGCGGTCGCCGCGCAGCTTGCGGCGCGCCCGCTCGGAGAATTTCAGGATGTTGCTGCCGTCATAGGCGACCGTCGATTTGTCGGAGACGACGGCGCGCTTCGACAACAGCCCCATCACCGTTCGCGCCGTCACCGATTTGCCGGAGCCGGATTCGCCGACGATCGCGATCGTCTCGCCGCGATAGAGCTGGAAGGAGACGTCCTTGACGGCTTCGACCATGCCGTCTTCGACCTTGAAATTCACGGCCACGTTGCGGGCGTCGATGATCGGCGTGTCCGAACGGCCATCATGATCGTGGCGGACGGGCGGGGCGAAGGAATTGACCAGTGCAAGAGCCATCTTCATCACCTCAATAAGGATCGACCGCGTCGCGCAATCCGTCGCCGAGCGCATTGAATGCGAAGACGGTGACGAGCACGAAGCCGACGGGGGAGAGAATCCAGGGATAGGAGCCGATCACCGAATAGGTCGCCGTATCCTGTAGCATCAGCCCCCAGGAGATCAGCGGCGGCTTGACGGCGAAGCCGAGGAAACCGAGAAAGGATTCCAAGAGCACGACGCTCGGTATGTGCAGCGTCACCGCGACGATGACATGGCTCATCACATTCGGGAAAATGTGCTGCATGATGATGCGTGTATCGGTGGCGCCGACGGCCATTGCCGCCCTGACATAATCGATGCGGGCGAGCGCCAAGGTCTTGCCGCGCACCTCGCGCGACATCTGCGCCCAGCCGAGCGCCGACATCACGGCGATGACGAAGGCAAGGAAGACATTGGTCGGCGCCGTCACCGGGATCAGCGAGGTCAGCGCCAGATAGAGCGGCAGTTGCGGGAAGGCGAGCACCAGTTCGACGAAACGTTGCAGCCAGACATCAAATGTGCCGCCGAAATAGCCCGACACCATGCCGACGGTCGTGCCGATGATGGTGACGATGAAGACCACCGTCAGGGCAATCGTCAGCGAAATGCGCGAGCCGATGATGGCGCGCGACAGCACGTCACGGCCGAACTTGTCGGTGCCGAGGAAATGCACCGGCTGGCCGTCGGTCGAGCCGAAGAAGTGCCGGTTGGCCGGGATCAGGCCGAGGAGCCGATATTCGGCGCCCTTGACGAAGAAGCCGAGCAGCCGCGGGTTGTCGTAGTCGACGCCGACGATCGGCTGGAAGGTGACCGGGTCGAGCTCTTCGGAATCCGACAGCGCATAGACGCGCGGCTGGAAGACGAAATTGCCGTCCTTGTCGTGGAAGCTCATCATCTGCGGCGGCGCGAAGCCGACATCGGTCGCCTTCGGGTCCATCGGCGCAAAGAAATCGGCAAAGATCGCCATGACGAGCAGGAGCACGACGAGCACCAGCCCTGCCATGCCGGTCCAGGAGCGCCTCAGCCGGCGCCAGACAAGGGCGATATAGCTCTCATGCCCGCGCGATTGTTTTTTGGTCTCGATGTCGGTTGTCGGCGGCGTTGCAGAAGAGTCGAAAGCCAACATCTCAGGCTCCTCCATATTGGCGGACGCGGGGATCGAGCAAAGCGAGCAGCATGTCGGCGATGATGTTGCCGACGATCAGCGTCGCCGACAGCACCATCATGAAGGTAGCGGTGACATAGACGTCGCCGACCGCCATCGAGCCGACGATCGCCGGGCCAACGGTCGGCAATGCGAAAATGATCGCGGTCTCGATCTCGCCGGTCAGCATATAGGGCAGCACGACGCCCTGGTACATCACCAGCGGGTGCAGCGCATTCGGCACCGCATGGCGCATGACCACGGCTGCGCCGGAAAGCCCCTTGGCCTTGGCCGTCTCGACATATTGGGCATTCAGCGTATCGAGCAGATTGCCGCGCATGACGCGCATATTGTAGGCGAGCCCACCGAAGGTGGCGATCGCGACGACCGGCCAGACATGGTGGACGAGATCGACGAACTTCGCCCACGACCAGGGCGCGCCGCCATATTGCGGCGAGAAGAAGCTGCCGATTTCGGAGACGTTAAGCTGGAAAACCAGGAGATAGACGATGATCAGCGCCATCAGGAAGCGCGGCACCGTCATGCCGAGGAAGGAAATCCCCGAAAGCAGGCTGTCGATCCAGCTATATTGGCGCGTTGCCGCCCAGATGCCGAAACCGATGCCAAGCACCGAGGCGAAGAGGTGGCAGACGAGCGCCAGAAGCAAGGTCCGCGGCAGGCGTTCACCGACGACATCGGCGACCGGCTTGTTGTAGAACATGCTGTAACCGAAATCGCCGCGCGTCACGATCCCGCCGATCCAGTTGACGTATTGGACGACCAGCGGCTTATCGAGGCCATGTTCGACCCGGTAGAGCTGCGCCTGCGCTTCGGCCTGGGCATAGGACGCACCGCCTTGGTTGATCAGCTGGGAGCGGATGTAATCGGCGTAGTCGCCGGGCGGGGCCTGGATAATCGCGAAAGTCACCACGCTCAGGATGAAGAGAATGGGGATCGCAGAGGCTATGCGCACGAGCAGGAATCGTAACATCAGACGGTTCGCTTCTCCTTGCCGCCAGTCGCTCCTTGTCAGCGCGGCCGGCTTGTTGGTCATATCAGGCCGCGCGCCACGCGCGGCCTGAATTTCACTTCAGCTGGGAGGGAACTCTCCAGCGTCGCATCACATGCGACGCGCTTTGGCTCTTTGTGTCCTGATGACAGGCATCAGTTGATCGGGCCCTTTTCGCCGGGCTTGCCAGGCAGCTGTTCGGGGAACAGCTCGTATTTGCCCTGCTTGTCGGCGGCCACCCACAGGCGTTCGCGGATCACCGAATCTTCAGCCCAGTTGAACATCATGATCGGCGTACCCTGGGGCACGTTGGAGAACCGCTTGTTGACGATCAGGGCGCCCGGATATTCCGTCAGGCCGACGGTGTTGACGTGCTCCGTCGAGATCTTCTGATACTGCTTCATCAGATCGACGCGCTCTTCGTTGTTCTGGCTCGTCCTGAACTTGTTGACGACGTCGACAAGCTCCTTTTCGAATGGCATCAGATCGAGCTGATCATCCTTGCCGGCGCGATGGTGCCAGCTGGTGCGCGGACCGACAGGCGCAAGCTGTTCGGTATTCTGCACCACCGACGACAGCTCCGTCGTGTTGCGCTGGATCAGCCAGTCGAAGCGGCCGGCATAATGGGCGTCGTCACGCTTGGCACCGTCGAGCGCGTTGATGACGATCTTCAGCCCGAGTTTCTCCATCTGGCCGACGACACCTTCGGCAAGGCTCTTGTCGGTCGTGTACTGATTGTTGATCAGCATGACGATTTCGACATCCTTGCCGCCGAGCGTCCCGGCCGGGAAGTTCACGATGCCGTTGCCGTCGGTGTCCTTGAGACCGGCTTTGGCGAGTTCCGCCTTGGCGCCCTCAAGATCAAAGGGGTAGTAGACCGTCGAGTTGCGGTCGTAGAAGCTGGTGCCGGAGGAGAGCCCACCGGGATAGATCGCGGTGAACGGTCCCTTGACCAGCGAGTCGCCGATTGCCTTGCGGTCGAGCGCCATGGTGACGGCCTTGCGGAAGTCCTCGTTGCGGTTCAGCTCGCGGATCGCTTCACCGCGCTCGTCCGGGCTGCCCCAGCCGTTGGCGGAGAAGTTCATGCGGAGATTGTAGCCGATGAGGCGCGGGCCGAAGGCAAGCCGGGCGGGCGCCGTTTCTTCCGCGGCACGCTTCAGCGAGGCGACGAAGTTTTCCGGCTGCTCGAGGTTCGAGAAATCGGCGGATCCTGCCACGGCCTGAACGTCACGATCGGCCCAGGTCGAGAGCTTGTAGTGCAGCTCGTTCAGATAGGGCAGCTGATCGCCCTTCTCGTCGACCTTCCAGTAATAGGGGTTGCGGCGCATGACGATGATGTCGTCCGGGCGATATTCGACCGGTACCCAGGCGCCCATGACCGGCATGTTCATGAACTCGGGCGGGAAGGCGTTCTTGAACTGGTCGTAGGTGTTCTTCGAATATTTCGGATGCTTCGGCTTCAGGATGTGCGACGGACCCGGGCAGAAATTCGGGTATGACATCGTGTAGAGATATTGCTTCGGGAAGGCTTCCTTGAAGGTCCATTCGACGGTGTAATCGTCGACCTTCTTCAGCGTCGTCCCGGCGCCGAAGGCTTCCGGCGAGGCGCCGCCGCCGAGCGGCGAGACGTTCGGGTCGATGACTTCGTCGTCCCAGTAGAACATGATGTCGTCGGCATTGAAGGGCGCGCCGTCGGACCATTTGGCGCCTTCGATCAGGTGCATGGTCAGCTTATGGCCGTCTTGCGACCAATCCCAGCTCTTGGCGAGGTTCGGCAGCGGCTCGGTGTCGGAGGCCTGCACCTGGAACAGCGGCGCGGTGCGCGTCAGGCATTCGGAAAGGCCGATATCGATGCCGCCCCAGCCCTGCGTCTGGCCGGCGCCATAGTTCCAGCCTTCCGGCCGTCCGCCGATGACGTGGCGCATCGTATCGCCGTAGACACCGATGCCGTCTGGCATATTGCCTGTCTTGAAGACCAGCGGCTCCTTCGGCAGCCGGTCCTTGACCGGCGGCAGCTTGCCGGTGGCGACGAAGTTTTTCGTGACCCAGTCGGGCTCATGATATTCGGGCAGCGCCTTGAACTCCAGGATGGAGTCACGCGCCACATAGTTGATCTTGCCTTCGGCGGGGAAATCCGCCGGCTGCGGTGGAATGGTTGGCTCGGAGGCATAGGCATTCAGCGCCGCGGCTGAGACGCTGAGCGCCAGTCCGGCCAGAATGCCTGCGTTACGGAAATTCATCATCGTTTCTCCCTCTTGTTCCGGAGCACGGCTCACGCGGCTCCTTTTCCTCGAACGACATGAAAGCGGGTCTGACGCCATGGATTTCCCTCCCGGAAACCCATGACGACCCATCCTTCAAGAACATCAGACGGCCTGTTTCAGCGCCGCCTTTTCCGCGCGCAGCTCCTCGATCGAGCGAACGTTGCGGCGTGCGGCCCCCGCCCAGTCGCGGGTCTGCACCTTCGATTTCGACAGCCGCTCCTTGGCGGCAGGCACGGCATGCGCATATTGCGGCAGCCAGCGGGCCTGGGCAACGACCATCTCGTCAACCATCTGCCAGACCTCTTCCGGCGTCGAGACGGCACCGACCAGCGGGTCGTGCAGCACGGCAAGCTTCAGAAGGTCGATGTCGCCCGATATCGCCGCATGCACCGACATGCGCTGGACGTTGATCGAGGAAATGCAGGTGGCCGCGCAAGCTTCCGGCAGGGTGACGCCCGAGACCATGTTGATGCCGAAGCGATCGACGAAGCCCGGCGATTCGATGATCGCATCGGACGGCAGGTTGGTGATGACGCCATTGTTTTTGACGTTGAAATGGCCGCGATAGACCCGGTTCGTTTCCAGCGCCTCGAGGATATGGCTTGCATGTTCGTTCGAGCGCTTGGCAGGATCGATCGGTTTCGCAGCGGATTCCAGGAATTGCGGATATTCCGTCTCGAACCAATTACGCGTTTCGGTGGAATGGCGGAGATAGCCGCCGGTCTCACCATGGATCCAGTCGGACATGTCGATCCAGCGGGTGATTTCATCCGGCCGCTTGCGATACCAGGGCAGGTATTCCGAGAGATGGCCGTTGCTTTCGGTGGAATAGACGCCGAAACGCTTCAGCACGTCGATGCGCAATTTCTCCTGCTGCGAATAGACCGGATGCGCTTCGAAGGCGGCAATCAGCTCGTCCTTGCCGATCCTGCGGCCGTTTAGGCGCAGGTCGATGAACCAGGTCTGGTGGTTGATGCCGGAGCAGATATAGTCGAGCTCGCTCAGCGACTTTGCGCCGAGCACCTCGGCAATCTGTTCGGCGCCATGCTGGACACCGTGGCAGAGACCGACGGTATCGACCTTGCCATATTCGATCGCCGCCCAGGTGTTCATCGCCATCGGGTTGGCATAGTTCAGGAATTTCGCGCCGGGCTCGGCGACCTCGCGGATATCCTTGCAGAAGTCGAGGATGACCGGGATGTTGCGCTGGCCGTAGAGAATGCCGCCGGCGCAGATCGTATCGCCGACGCACTGGTCGATGCCGTATTTCAGCGGGATTCTGATATCATCGGCATAGGCCTCGAGCCCGCCGACCCGGACGCAGCTGATGATGTAGCGCGCGCCTTCCAGCGCCTGGCGACGGTTGGTCGTCGCCGTCACCTTCGTCGGCAGCCCATTCGCCTCGACGACGCGGTCGAGGATCGCCTTGATCATTTCGAGATTATGTTCGCTGAGATCCGTCAGCGCGAATTCGATGTCGCGAAACTCGGGAACGCACAATATATCGGTGAATAGCTTCTTGGTGAAACCGACGCTGCCAGCACCGATGATAGCGATTTTGAAACTCATGATCTTCACCTCGACCCAATCGAATGCTAAGGAAAAGAAGGCCATGGAGGATCAGGCCGCATGCTGACGCATGTGGCTGAAAACGCCGTAAAATCTGCCTTTTTCCTCCCGGCCGCTCTGTCGGCCGTGGTCTCTTCCTCTTGTCGGTCGGGATTATGCCCGAAATCGACAGGGCGACCAGAGAAGGATTATGCTTTCAGGGGTAATTTTGTGCTGCAGGATTTGATCGCCAACGGACAGTCGATGAGGACGGTTTCGCTGCCCCGCGGCCGCCAGCGATTGCATGCCATGCCGACCAGCGCCGGCTATGAAGTGCGTGAGAACGAGACGTATGATTGGGACGGCCGCCGGCGCGGCCAGACGCCCTTCACCGTGCTGCAGCACACGATCAGCGGCAGCGGCCAGCTGCGCTATCAGCACCGCAACTATCGCCTTCAGGGCGGCGACACGCTGCTCGTGCTGGTGCCGCACAATCATCGCTACTGGCTGGAGAAGGGCGACCGCTGGGAATATTTCTGGATCTCGATGAATGGCGAGGAAACGCTGCGCATCCACCAGATGGTGCTGTCGACCGCCGGCCCGGTGCTGAAGCTGCAGCCCTCGACCATCGATCATCTTGCCGATTGCAGCCTGCGCCTGGTCAAGGGCGCGACTTCGCCAGGTGCTGCCTCGGCGATCGCCTATGAAGCGGCGATGGCGCTTTACGACGACGTCTTCGGCTCGCCGGCCTTTGCCGCCGAGCTCAGCCTCATGCAGCCGGTGATCGACCATATCAACGCCAATCTCGAAAAACCGCTGCCGGTCAATGAGCTTGCCGGCATCGTCGGCCTCAGCCGCGCGCATTTCTCGCGCAGCTTTGCCGAGAGCGAGGGCATGCCGCCGGCCGAATTCGTGCTGCAGCAGCGCCTGCAGCGCGCCGTCAAGCTTCTGACAAAGGCCGACTTCCTGCCGGTCAAGGAAGTCGCCATCATGTGCGGCTTCGAGGACCCCAACTACTTCTCCAAGGTCTTCCGCCGCGTCTACGGCACCAATCCTACCGAATTCCGCACGACAGGCATGTATGCCAGCATCGGCAAGCTGAGATAGCTGGCTATCCCAAGTTGCCTCAGGCCCGGACTTCAAACACCATGTTGAACGGCGTTTCCGTGGCGCGACGGAAGTGCGTGAATCCGGCGTCGAGCGCGACCTTTCGAAGTTTCATTTCTCCCGCCTGCGCGCCGAGCCCGAGCCCCACCTCCTGGGAGAGCGATGCCGGCGTGCAGATCATCGTCGACGCGCCGTAATAGACGCGGCCGACCGGGTTGAGATTGTCCTTGAGTTGGTCATGGGCAAAAGGCTCGACGATCAGCCACGTGCCGTTCGGCCCGAGCGTTTCCTTGACATGCCGGCCGGCGCCGACCGGATCGCCCATGTCGTGAAGGCAGTCGAACATGGCGACCATATCATAGCCGCGCCCCGGAAATTCCGCCGCCGAGCCCTGCTCGAAGGTCACACGGTCGGCAACGCCCGCATCCTGGGCGGCGGCCTTTGCCCTTTCAATCGACGGGCCGTGATAGTCGAAGCCGGTAAAGCGGGACGCGGGATAGGCCTGCGCCATCAGGATGGTCGATGCCCCATGACCGCAGCCGACATCGGCGACACTGGCGCCGGCCTTGAGCTTTGCCTCAACCCCGGCAAGAGCCGGTATCCATTCGGCCACGAGATGGCTGTTGTAGCCCGGGCGAAAGAAGCGTTCGGTGCCTCGGAAAAGGCAGGTGCTGTGCTCATGCCAACCAAGCCCTTTGCCGGTACGGAAGGCATCGGCGACCTTTGACTCGTCCATCCACATGGATTGCACGACCTCGAAGGCGCCGACGAAAAAGGCCGGGCTGTTTTCCTCGGCAAACACCATCGCCTGCTCCGGCGTCAGGCTGAAACGATCGGTCTTTTCATCGTAAGCGACATAGTCGGCAGCCGCCTGGGCGCTCAGCCATTCCCTGAGATAACGCTCCTTTATCCCCGTTTTTGCGGCAAGGTCCTGGACACTCATCGGCGTTCCGTCGGCCATCGCCTTATAGATTCCGACCTGGTCGCCAAGCACGACCAGGGCACCTGACATGGCGGCGCCAACGTCTCCAACAAGACGACCGACAAGCGCATCAAGTTTTTGCATATCTGGCTCACGCATTGTTACCTCCCGGGCGCGTGATAAAGGTAAGCTAAATTAGTCTTTAATAATATTCAGTCAATCAACCTGGTCGTTGGGTAGATGAGCGCGGAGTATTAATGGTCGAAAGACTGGAATAGGCGGGTCCATTCCAGCGCTCACTAACATGCTGTGCCGTCATGTAGCTGCTCTCATCATTGCTTGTATCGAGATTGCGTTTTTAATATAATCTGCCGAGGCAGAATCACACTTTTGATGCAAGGTTATTGTTTTGTGCCTATCTTCCGCTCAATGCCGCGCCGCTCGTGCCCTTTTGGCATGGTCTCAGGACGATCTCTCCTCGGCTTCAAAAGTCGCCAAAGCGACGATTGCTAATTTCGAGGCCGGGAAGCGCTCTCCCTACGAACGGACCCTTCAGGATATGAAGCACGCCCTGGAGGGCGCAGGCGTTGTTTTCATCCCGGAAAATGGCGGGGGTGCGGGCGTTCGCCTCGCGAAACGCGCCGAAGCCTCGATTGACACGAATGAGACTGAGACGGTTCAATATGAAGAATATCTCGAAAACGACGCACCGCCCGGTGCGGGTGGCTGAATGATGGCGAAAAAAGAAAAGCTCGAACACTCCGAACTGGCGGGAGAATTCACCGACGACGGGATCACCGTGCTCGTCGATATCTTCCGCACGTCCGGCAGCAACGAAGACTGGACGATGGAGGTGGTCACGCAAGCGGAGGACCTGATCCGCTGGGACGAGCCATTTCCGACCGACCGGGATGCCTTCGACGAATTCCTGGCCGTCGTCGCCCGCGACGGCATTCGATCGTTTCTTGAGGATGAAGAGCCGTCCGTGCATTGAGGGTATCCCGTGAAAAGCATCAATGATCTCGTCGCATCGGCGAAAACCGTCTGCGATCGGTACCGGGCCGGGCGGATGGAGCGCGAGACCGTGCGGGAATGGGTTCTCGGACTTGGCGCCTATCCGCCGCCGCATGGTGACCGCGTGCGGGAAGCTGCGGAATGGTTCCGGCTGCACAATCGCGAGCCTGTTTCCGAAGACATCGTGCTGGTCGACATCGACCGACTTGCAGCGATTGCAGCGCCGTGATCCCGGGGCGTGCGGGCGGACGGGCTAGCCGCAAGGGCTCGCCCATATCCGGTCGTCGCCGCTTTGCCTAACCGTTCGATCCGGGCTGACGCAATTACGCCGGTACTCGGCGGCGTAGGACCAATGACGATCATGAGCCTTGTGCATAATAGCCCATCGCAGCTTCCATGCGGAAAGGTCTAGGGGTTCCGCAGCTTCGGCAAATGTGACACCTTTACCAGGCTGACATGGCTCCTGCATCTGACGCGCAAAGCGTAAGTCAAGCGCGGCTAAATAATTCAATTCGTGCGGAAGCAGAAGGAACAGCACGTGGCAGCATTTCCCGAAAAGGCAAAGGTCGTCATCATCGGGCTCGGCGGTATCGTCGGCGCCTCCATCGCGCATCATCTCGTCGAGCGCGGATGGGACGATATCGTCGGCATCGACAAGTCGGGCATACCGACCGATATCGGCTCGACAGCCCATGCCTCGGACTTCTGTTACACCACCAGCCACGACTATCTGTCGGTCTGGACCACGCAATATTCGATCGATTTCTATGAGAAGATGGGCCACTACGCGCGCATCGGCGGTCTCGAAGTGGCGCGCACCGGCGACGATACCTGGATGGAGGAAATCAAGCGAAAGCTTTCCTCGGCACGCGCTTTCGGCACGCGCGCCCATTATGTCAGCCCTTCCGAAATCAAGGAGAGGTTCCCGCTGATCGAGGAAGATCAGGTGATGGGCGGCCTTTACGATCCGGATGCCGGCCTCGTCATTCCGCGCTCGCAGACCGTTGCCGGCAAGCTGGTCGATGCCGCCGAAAAGGCAGGCAAGCTCAAGGTGTTCGGCAACACGCCGGCCAAGTCGCTGATCGTCGAAGGCGGCCGCATCAAGGGCGTCGTCACCCATCGCGGCACTATTATGGCCGACCACGTCATCGTCTGTGCCGGCCTCTGGGGGCGCCTGATCGCGGAGATGGTCGGCGAAGACCTGCCGGTCATGCCGGTCGACCACCCGCTTACCTTCTTCGGTCCGTATAACGAGTTTGAAGGCACCGGCAAGGAAATCGGCTTCCCGCTGCTGCGCGACCAGGGCAACTCCGCCTATATGCGCGATACCGGCGACCCGGCGACGACGGAGGGCGGCCAGATCGAGTGGGGCTATTACGAAGCCACCAATCCGCGCATGTGCCATCCGCGCGAACTCCTTGAAAAACACGAAGCCCGCCTTTCGCCCTCCCAGCGTGACCTCGAGATGGAACAGATCATCGAGCCGCTCGAGCGCGCCATGGAACTGACGCCGATCCTCGGCGAACTCGGCTATAACGAGGGTCATTCCTTCAACGGCCTGTTGCAGGTTTCCGCCGCCGGCGGCGCATCCTGCGGCGAGAGCCAGAAGGTGCGCGGTCTCTGGTATTGCGTTGCCATCTGGGTCAAGGACGGTCCTGGCTATGGCAAGCTGATCGCCGACTGGATGACCGATGGCCGCACTGAAATCGATCACAACAGCATCGACTACGCCCGCTTCTATCCGCATCAGTTGACCGAAGAGTTCATCGAGGGCCGCTGCTACGAAGCCGCCCAGAAGATCTACTTCCCGGCCGTTCACACCCGCGAACCCTATGCATCCGGCCGCAACGCCAAACGCTCGCCCTTCTACGAGCGCGAAAAGGAGCTAGGCGGTTACTTCATGGAACTTGGCGGCTGGGAGCGTGCACACGGCTACGCCGCCAACGAGCACCTTCTGGAGAAATACGCCGACCGCGTCCCGCTTCGCGAGAATGAATGGGACAGCCGCCATTTCTGGCGCGTGTCGAATGCCGAGCATCTGGCGATGAGCGAGGATTGCGGCATCGTCAATCTCAGCCACTTCCACATGGTCGATATCGAGGGACCGGACCATGTCGAGCTGATGGAATGGCTGTGCGCCGCCAAGATCGGCGGCGATGCAAACATCGGCAAGGGCATTTACACCCACTTCCTCGACGACGAAGGCATGGTCCGCGCTGACTTCACCGTCTTCCGCATGGCCGACCGCTGCCGTCTCGTCAACGGCGCTGATGCCGGCCCGCGCGACCTACACTATATGAAGCGCGTCGCCGAAGACCGCGGCCTTGACGTGACCATCACCGACGTCTCGGAAAAATTCGTGACGATCGGCATCTGGGGTCCGAACGCGCGCGACACGCTGAAGAAGGCCGTGGCCGATCCGGCCGGCCTCGATCAGGAAAACTTCGCCTTCGCGGCGATCAAGCCGATCGAAATCGCAGGCAAGCCCGTCACGGCCTTCCGCATTTCCTATGTCGGGGAGCAGGGCTGGGAACTGCATATGAAGTACGAAGACGGCCTCGTCGTCTGGGATGCACTGCGCTCGACCGGCGTGATGGCCTTCGGCGTAGAAACCTATGCGAACTCGCGCCGCATGGAAAAGAGCCTACGCCTGCAGAACGCCGACCTCCTGACCCAGTACAACCTGATCGAAGCCGATCTCGCCCGTCCAAAGGTCAAGGAAGCCGATTTCCGCGGCAAGGCAAAACATCTGGAATACAAGGCGCGCGAGCACCAGCCGGCCATGCTCTGCACGCTTGTGATGACCGAGAATACCGACAAATCGGGCGTAAAGCGTTATCCCGTCGGCAACATGCCGGTTGTCGATCCCGCCACGGGAGAGGTCCTGGTCGACGAGCTTGGCCGTCGGTCCTACACGACCTCGGTCGCCTACGGCCCGACGGTCGGAAAGAACATTGCTTTGGCCTATCTGCCCTGGTCGTATTGCCAGGTCGGACGCAGGCTGAATGTCGAGTATTTTGCCGAGACCTATCCGGTGGAGGTTGTCGGCGTCGGGTACAAGCCAATCTATGATCCAGAAAACCTGAAGCCGCGCACTTAGCTAAGCGCATCGCCCCGCAAATCGGAATCGATTTTCGGAAAGCACGTGCGAGGATTGAAAGTGTTACAGCGCCGCGTGTCTTAAAAGACGCGCGGCGCTGTAAGCGCTCCAGCACTTGTGACGCCGCAAGGATGAGGCGCCACAGACATGAGGTTGATCGTCAGCGCCACGCTGAACGGCGGCTCGGTGGGGGTCGCTGGTGACCCGGCTTCCGACGCTCTGGGTGCTGGCACTATTTTACGGTTGCCTCGCAGTCGGATTGGAAGTCAGGATGTGGCGAAGCGTCATTAGAATTCAAGAGTGAGGCATGATGTTGACCGAAAGCCGCTCACACTTTTCGGCTTCACGCTCTGGCGAGTGGACAGTCGATGCTTGATAATCCCACATGGTCCGGAGTGCTTACCGATCCTGTCGTCCAAGCCGGGACATTGGCCGTGGTCGGTGCGATCGTCACGCGCATAGCGCTTCGGCCCTTCCCGAGCTGGAAGCTCGCCGGCCAGGTGTTTTTCTTCGCGGCACTCACCGTCCTGCTGCTTTATCACGACATCGTACCCTACGAAGTCGGGCCGACGACGGCTTCGACCTTCGAACGCGTCTTCATCGCCCTTGCCAAGGTGGTCTGGTGGATCAATGCCGCCTGGGCGCTGATCGCCTTCGTCCGCGTCTTCCTGATCTTCGAGCGCCAACCGCGCGAAGGTCGTCTCGTTCAGGATCTGGTCATCGGCCTGATCTATCTCGGCGCGATCCTCTCGGTGGTCGCCTATGTCTTCAGCTTTCCCGTCGGCACGCTGATCGCCACGTCGGGTGTCTTTGCCATCATTCTCGGCCTTGCGATGCAAAGCACCTTGAGCGACGTCTTTTCCGGCATCGCGCTCAATCTCGGCCGGCCCTATACGATTGGCGACTGGATCGTGCTGAATGACGGTATCGAGGGCCGCGTCGTCGAAACCAACTGGCGCTCCACCCACCTGCTGAACGGCTCAAACGACCTCGTCGTCCTGCCCAATAGTTTTCTGGCCAAGGTCGGGCTGACCAACCTCAGCAGTCCTGACCGCAGTCACGGGGCAACGCTGACGGTCCGCGTCGTGCCGACGATCGGGCCATCGGCGATCATCGACGTCATGCGCGCCGTGCTCTTGAGCAGCGGCTCGATCCTGACTGAGCCGAAACCCGGCGTGCAGATCAAATCGCTGACATCAGATGCAGTGGAGCTGGAACTCTCCTTCCGCGTCAAGGATATCGGCCAGACGGGACCGGCGAAGAACGAGATATTCGATCTCATCTACCGCCATATCAAGGCTGCTGGCCTCACCTTGGCACGACCGCTCGATGCCGCCGGCCCACCGCCCGACCAGTTGCAGCCGGAGGAGGTGATGAAGCCGCACCGGCCGACGCCGCTTAAGCTTCTCGACGCCATCCCGTTGTTTTCCTCGCTGACCGAGGATGAGAAGGAAACGCTGGCAGCCTCCATGACCCGGCGGACCTACAAAAAGGATTCCATCCTTATCGAGCAGGGCGATACGGTCGCATCGCTGATGATCGTGCGCAGCGGCGCCCTTGTCGCCACGCGCCAGGAAGGCCATAAGGAAATCGAACTCGGCCGGCTGGCGCCGGGCGATTATTTCGGCGAAAGCGGACTGCTGATCGGTGTCGGCGAAGCGGCGAGCCTGCGGGCGCTGACCTTCGTCGTCGTCTACGAGATTGCCCAGGCAAGCCTGACACCGCTGCTGCACGACCGGCCCGGCATTGCCGAAGAGCTTGCCGCCACCCTCTTACACCGTATCGAGACCGGCCAGCATTCCTTCGCGGCCGAAGGCGCCACGTTGCACGGCCGCTCGGTGAGCTCGTTGGTGACGCGTATCCGCCACCTGTTCCAGGTGCCGCAATAGCTGCCCTAAATCAAAGAAATGCGTGATGTCGTTCGAAAACCGCTTCACACTTTTCGGCATCACATGCTCCGGACTATTTCCGCTGAAACTTCTTCCGCGCCGCGCGCGCCACGCTCTCGGCGAGGATCAGCAGGCAGCCGAGGAGAAGCAGGGCGGCGGCGAGAAGCGCGTCGGCATGGGCGAATTTCACCAGCACGCCGACAAGGGCGATCAATAGCAGCGCCGCCAGCGCCAGCGCGCCGTCGTCGATGAACATGCCGAAGAATTCCCTGAACACGAGTTTGAGAATATTCGTCATGCGGCGACCTCGGCATTGGCGTTGAAATACTGGCGCAGCATCCGGACTGCGGCGAAAGAAAAGACGGCGAGCACGGCAAGGATCGCCAGGAGCGAAAGGTCGGCGCCCGGCCACTCGGCGCCTATACCCTCGCCGACCCAGAATATGCCGAAGGCGCTGAGCAGCAACCCGACGACGAATTTGAGGCTGTTCTCCGGAACCGCCGAGAGCGGTTTGTTCACGAAGAGGCCGATGATCAGCACCAGCAGGCAAGCCGCGGCGGCCCCAAGGCTGGCATAGCCGATCATGCCATGTCCGGCGCCGGTGGCGATGACGATGAACACCACTTCGATTCCCTCGAGCAGCACGGCCTTGAAGGCCGCAATGCCCGCCAGCAAATTCGCGCGGCGCTCTGCGGATTGGCGCCTCAGACTATCCGTCTCGGCTGCAAAGGCCCTGTCCTCGTCGTGCAGCGCGATGATGCCCGAAGCCCTGAGGATCGCCTTGCGCAACCAGCGCAGGCCGAAGAGAACGAGCAGCGTTCCGATAACGAACTGCATCAGCTCGACCGGAATGAGGTGGAGCAACGGACCGAGCGCCAACACAAGGATGGCCAGAACGCCGAGCGCCAGACCAGTGCCGATGAAGGCCGGACGCCAGCTTTGCGTGACGCCGACGGCGAGGATGATGGTGAAGGCTTCGACGACCTCGACGAAGGAGCCGAGAAATGCGGCCGTGACCGTCGAGGTGATCGTTGTCAGAGTTGCCATGGTTTTTGTCCATTATACCGACGGAGATCAAGGTCCTGTAGATGCCGCAACGCTGTGCAACAGCTGCATGAAGGGGAAAAGGCGTGCGCTGCTAAAGATTATGCATGAAGGGCATTGAAGCATGAGATTGAAAATCTGGAAGCGGATCGGCCCTGATCGGCATCCCCTATCTCTCCGCCGTCACGCCATGGACGAGACTTGGGAGAGCTATCTGCTGTCGCCGTTTCCAGCCTCGGCGGCACCATCTGGCGCGCGGCTTGGAACGAACCGTTTCGAGATCAGCCAGCAGCCGAGCGCCCAGAGCGCGCCGGCGCACCATCCGGCGAAGACATCCGTGGGGTAATGGACACCGAGATAGATCCGGCTCAAGCCGATGATGACGGCAAGGAAGACGCCGGCGCCCATGACGAAGATCCGCGTCGACCGATAACGCTGTGTCCGCGCCAGCAGCGCCCCAAGCGTCAGATAGGTGACCGCCGAGACCATCGCGTGTCCGGAGGGAAAGCTGAGATCGCTCACCTCGACCAGATGCGGCACGATATCGGGGCGCGGCCGGGCAACAAGGATCTTCAAGAGCGTGCTCGCCAGCCAGCCGGTCAGCACCGAGGAAAAGACGAAGATGGCGATCGGCCAGCGCCGGTCGAACAGAAGATAGATGGTGATCAGAGCCGTCAGCAGCGAGAGAACGGTGATGCCGCCGAGGGCGGTGATATCGTCGACGGCATGCGTCAGCCAGCCGGGGCCGATCGGCACGGCAAGATCGTCCGCACGTCTCAACGCCAGCAGAATCACCTCGTCGAAGCGAAAGGTCTCACCTTCCAGGACTTCGCTGGTCAGCCGCTGGAGCACGAACAGTCCGCCCGCGATTGACGCGAGCGTAATCAGCGTCAGCGGTTCATAGGCGGTAAGCCTTGTCAGAAAACCTTGTCGTTGAACCTCAGTCATGCCTGCCGTCGAGCTCCCTTTACATGATGTCGTCCTCGCCAGATTGGCAACGCGACCTCGGGATTCAAGGCCTAGCTGCATTCAAGGACGCTCCTAAAGGGAGTTTTTACGCTTGGCGAGTTCACCTTCGACGGTTCATCGACACAACCAGCGAGATGGCGAAAGGCATTGATCCGGTCGCGCTCCGGCAAGGGACCGCGGCGGCCGGGTCGGCAAAAACGCGCTGCCGCGGCACACCATCGAGGGCGATCGCACACCGACCGTCATCCTTTGAAAAGCGCGGGTCAACAGCTCACGATCCGAACGCCTTGTTGATGGCCGCGATCAGCGCGGCTCCGGAAAACTGCTTCTGCAGATAAGCAACGCATCCCACCTCTTCCGCCTCCGCCTTCACGGAGGCGGTTTCCAGTGCCGTGATGAAAATCACCGGAAGGGTTGTCCCCTCGGCCCTCAGCCTGCGTTGCAGATCGATGCCGGACATGCCTCCGAGGTCGATATCAAGGACAAGGCAGTCTATCGCCGTTTTGGGATCGCGAGCGAGAAAGGCTTCGGCGGATGCATACTCCATGGCCAGAAAACCGTAGGCGTTGAGCAGCCGCCCGAGGCTGCGCCGTAGGCTTGCGTCATCATCGACGACAGCGACCGTGCGGCGAAGGTTCTCCACCTCATGCCCCCTCTTTCGAACATATGAGAGATTAACGGTTCCCGATCAAATTAGGCCGCTTGGAGGTCGATTGATATTGTCCTAAGGGGAAGGAGGCCGATCACCCCACTGGCGATGCCGTATCCTGGTCGATGAGGCCGATATTTGCGGCGATCGACACTGCCTCGGCCAGCGAGCGTACGGCAAGCTTTTCCATGACCTGATGGCGATGCACCTTTACCGTCCGCTCCGAGATGCCGAGCGCATAAGCGATCTGCTTGTTGAGACGGCCGCGAATGAGGAGCCGGAACACTTCGGCCTCGCGCGGACTAAGCCCCGCCACCAGCGCCTGCTGGGCTTGAAGGCGTTCGTGTGCGGCCCGCTGTCTTTCAAATCGGATGAGAGCGTGATCGATCGCCTCCATCAATGCCGCCGTGGTCGAACTCTTCTCCAGAAAATCCTTGGCGCCCGCCTTCATCGCCTCGACGCTTGCCTTGATGTCTCCTTTGCCGGTGAGGAACACGACCGGCAATTGCGGCGCCAGCTCGCGCAGCCGGCGTTGGATCTGCAGGCCGGACTGGCCGGGCATCTGTAGATCGAGAAGAACACAGCCCGGCTCACAATCGGGAAGGCGAGCGAGAAACTGATCTCCGGATTCATGGACTTCGACCTTGAGACCGTGTGCGGAAAGCAGCCTTGCGGTCGCCGTCCGGTAGGATTTGTCGTCATCGACGATATGGACAACCGGTATCATCTCGATCGCTCCTCTCTGTGGGCGAGCGGCAGGGCCACGCGAAAGACCGCGCCTCCTTCGGCGCGGTTGCCGGCACAGATGGTACCGCCATAGGTCTCGAGAATGGCGCGGGCTATGGAAAGCCCAAGCCCGGTACCCGCCTTCTTGGTGGTATAGAACGGCTCGAAGATGCGGATCAGCCTCTCTTCGGGAATGCCGTCTCCGGTGTCGGAGACCCGCAACTCCGCCTTCTCGTTCGCCAGTCCCGTCGCGAAGCTAAGCGTTCTCCCTTCCGGGACGGCGTTAAGCATGGCGTCCATCCCGTTGGTCGCCAGGTTGAGAATAACCTGCTGCACGTGAACCTTGTCGGCACGCACCGGCAGCTCGCCCGGCGGCTGGGTTGAGGTCAGCTTGATCCCGCGCCGTTCCGCCTCGCCGTGAATGATGCGGATCGCGTTCGACGTGACATCGTTCAGATCGAACTCCTGCCAATCGATCTCGTCTCTCTTCTTGAGCAATCCTCTCATCCGGCTGATGATGTCGCCCGCGCGCTGATCGTCTTCCTGGATGTCGAGGAGAATCTGCTGGATCAGTTCGTGATTCGGGTTCGCACTTCGCAGCAGCATCGAGGCTGCCTCGGCATTGTTTCTGATCGCCGAAAGGGGCTGATTCAGTTCGTGAGCGATGGACGAGGATAATGCGCCGGCTGTCGCGGATTGGTTGAGATGAACGGCTTCCAGCAAATGAAGTTGCGCGCTGCGCTCCGCGTTGCGACGGCGCCTCCGCTCGAACAGGAGCACCGAGATAATGCTGGCTTGCGCCAGCAGGAGGCCGCTCACCGCCACCAATATGACCCAGTGTTCCTCCCAGAGGCTCTTATCCCTGTGCATCTGCACCGTGCCCGGCGGCAGATCCTTTTCGGCAAGTCCCCACCGCTGAAGCTGCCGGGCATCGACGACATATGTCTGGGGCGCTTCGAGATCCGACACCGGCTTGCCGGCGATCGCATCGATGACGAGGTCCCCGACGGTCCGGCCCAGCGCATCGAATGTGACAGTATTGCCGCCGACGACGCCATGGTCGATGTAGGTCTGATAAGGCCCATAGACAGGCGCGCTGGCGGTTGCCGCGATCTGTCCGATCGCGTCGCGCGGAATGAAGTTGCGCCCTGTCCTATCCTTGAAGACAGTCAATGCCAGGATGATGCTGTCGGGCGGGACGCGGGACGCGCGTTCGACGAATTCATCGATCGTGAGATCTTCCAGAAAGGTCGTCGTATCATAGGATTTCGAGAACTGCTCGAGATCCGCGCGGGCCGTCGTCAGCCAGCTCCGGTCGAAGTCGGACGAGCCTCCGACGATGTAGAGGTGGCGGGCATCGGGCTGCAGGCTCCGGGCCATCTCGGCCGTCTTCAGAATGTTGAATGTCGAGAAGGCTCCTATCACGTCATCGGGCAAAGCGATCTTCTCGGCGGTAGCAGTGCCGAAACCGGCGGCGACGATCTTTGCGCCGGGAGCGATCGTGCCGCGGTTCGCGACGATGAAGCTGGCCGATTCCCTGCCGAGGGCCACGACCACGTGGGGGCGGCGCGACGCGTATTTCTCGCCCAGATATCGAGCCATGCGCGCGACATGATCGCTTTCCGGAAATCGCGAGAGATCCAGGAACTCGGAAAACAGATCGACCTTGCCGTTGGTCGCCTCCAGCAAACGGCTTCGCAAGGCCTCTCCGGCAGCGGTCGTCGCCGCGATCCTTTCGTCATAGGGATAAAGAACGAGGACGCGGGGAACCCGGTCGATGATGGCGATCGAGGGGTCGGAGGCTGCTGCCTGACGACTGGACACACTCAGGGCGGCCACCGCCAAAAAAAAGGCAGCGCGGCATAATCGACCTGACCGTTCGCCCAAGCCCATCAGCTTCCCCCCAAAGCCAGGCAACAATAACAGTTTCCCGCCGCGGCGTCATCTGGGCATCACTACTTTCGATTGCCACCGCGTGAAGAGATTCCCCAAAGTACAATATCGGGCGAAGGCGGCATTCGCTAAGGTTCAGCGGGCCGGAGCAGAGATGGCGACGGCTTTCGCATCCCTGCCGGAGGCAGCTCCGGCAGGATCTTCATTTAAGCAGTCCAGTTGAATCGACGCACGCAATCGCAGCCTTGGCCGCGAGTGGCTCCGTCATTCAAGAACGTCAACGGAAGGATTTGAAATGAACAGCAGAATCCTTATCCGCTGCATCGGAGCACTGGCTTCATCCACCATTCTCTGGTGTGCGGCCTCGCCCCTGCAAGCGCAGGACTCCCAACGAAAACCCAACATCCTGTTCATCGTTTCGGATGATACGGGTTATGGCGATCTCGGCCCCTATGGCGGGGGTGAAGGTCGTGGGATGCCGACGCCAAACATCGACAAACTGGCTGAAGACGGCATGACCTTCTTCTCCTTCTACGCCCAGCCGAGCTGCACGCCCGGCCGCGCCGCTATGCAGACGGGGCGAATACCAAACCGTAGCGGTATGACGACAGTTGCCTTTCAGGGTCAGGGCGGTGGTTTGCCTGCGGCCGAATGGACACTTGCATCCGTGCTGAAACGTGGTGGCTATCACACCTACTTCACCGGCAAATGGCATCTCGGCGAAGCGGATTACGCCCTGCCGACTGCGCAAGGCTATGACGAGATGCGGTACGCCGGCCTCTACCACTTGAATGCCTATACGTATGCCGACCCCACTTGGTTTCCGGACATGGATCCGAAGCTGCGGGAGATGTTCCAGAAGGTGACCAAGGGGGCGTTGTCCGGCAAGGCAGGAGGACCGGTGACCGAAGATTTCAAAGTTAACGGGCAATATGTCGACACACCGGTGATCGATGGCAAGGAAGGCGTTGTCGGCGTTCCGTTCTTTGACAGTTACGTCGAGAAGGCCGCACTGGGCTTTCTTGACGAGGCTGCCAAAGCGCCGGACGAACCCTTCTTTATCAACGTGAACTTTATGAAGGTTCACCAGCCGAACATGCCGGCCCCGGAGTTCGAGCACAAGTCCCTGTCGAAGTCGAAGTATGCGGACTCGATCGTGGAACTCGACACCCGCATTGGCCGAATCATGGACAAATTGCGGGAAACCGGAATGGACCGCAACACGCTGGTTTTCTACACCACCGATAATGGGGCGTGGCAGGACGTCTATCCGGATGCCGGATACACCCCGTTCCGCGGAACCAAAGGCACCCTGCGAGAGGGCGGCAACCGTGTTCCTGCGATTGCGGTCTGGCCGGGAAAGATCAAACCCCGCACCAAGAACCACGACATCGTCGGTGGTCTCGATCTGATGGCGACATTCGCCGCAGTCGGCGCGGTTCCACTTCCCGACAGGGATCGCGAAGACAAGCCGATCATATTCGATAGCTACGACATGTCGCCGATCTTGCTCGGCGCCGGTAAATCGGAACGCAAGTCATGGTTCTACTTTACCGAAAACGAGCTCTCGCCCGGTGCGATACGCGTCAACAACTACAAGTTCGCGTTTAATATCCGCGGGGATAACGGAGCCTCGACGGGCGGGCTGGCGGTCGACACCAACCTCGGCTGGAAGGGTGAGGAGAAGTATGTAGCCACGGTGCCCCAGGTGTTCGATCTGTGGCAGGACCCGCAGGAACGCTACGACATTTTCATGAACAACTTCACAGAGCGGACCTGGATGGGCGTCGTCATGGGCGAAGAATTGAAGAAGATCATGTCCACCTACGTGGAGTACCCACCTCGCAAGCCGCAGAGCCTGACCTACAACGGTCCCATCACGCTATCGGATTACAGTCGTTTTCAATGGATCCGAGAATCGTTGGCAAAGGAAGGCGTGAGCATTCCTATGCCGACCGGCAACTGATTTTCGCACGGCGGCCTGGATCCTGCCAGAGCCGCCGTCTTCCAAGCGTGGGCTATCTGACTTTCGCACCGGCAATTTGGAGGACGTCCAATGTTCGCGATTCAAGATTTCATCAAATCGGCCCGCGACGGAACGCTGGCTGTTATTGCGGCTCTTCTCTTTGTTGCTTCCGCCTACGCCCAGAGCGATCCGCTGCCCTCATGGAACGACACGGCCTCGAAGGCAGCCATCGTTTCTTTCGTCGAGAAGGTAACCGGGCAAGGATCGCCCGACTTCATCCCGGAACCGGAACGCGTAGCCGTTTTCGACAACGACGGCACCTTGTGGGTCGAACATCCCATCTATATTCAGCTCGCCTTTGCCTTGGATCGCGTCAAGGTGCTTGCTCCTCAGCATCCGGAATGGAAGGAAACGCAGCCGTTCAAGGCCGTGCTCGAAGGCGACTTGAAGGCGCTCGCGGCGTCGGGGGAAAAGGGCCTCGTCGAGCTCATCATGACCACGCATGCCGGAATGACCAGCAGCGATTTCCAGAAGATCGTCACCGATTGGCTCGCGTCGGCCCGTGACCCAAAATTCAAGCGGCCTTACACAGAACTCGTCTATCAGCCGATGGTCGAGCTTCTCGCCTATCTCCGCGCCAACGGTTTCAAGACCTTCATCGTTTCAGGCGGAGGCATCGAGTTCATGCGGCCATGGGCGGAAAAAGTCTATGGCGTCCCGCCCGAGCAGGTTATCGGCTCGTCGATCAAGACCGAATTCAGGATGCAGGACAACACGCCGACCCTCTATCGGCTCCCTGAAGTCAACTTCATCGACGACAAGGCCGGCAAACCCGTCGGGATCAACCAGCAGATCGGCCGGCGGCCGATTGCAGCCTTCGGCAATTCCGACGGAGATCTCCAAATGCTGCAATGGACGACCATGGCGGGCGCACCTGCCAGGCTCGGCGTGCTGATCCATCACACCGATTCGGACCGTGAATACGCCTACGACCGCGATACCGAATTCGGTCGCCTCGACAAGGCGCTCGATGCCGCCTCCATCGCTGGCTGGACCGTCGTCGACATGAAGGCCGACTGGAAGCAGGTGTTCAAGGACTAGGGGAATGTGCCGAGCGCCGGAGCCTTGGACGATGGCGCCGTGACCTTTTAAAACGTCGACGGGGAGCGATTGAGTGGCAGCGTCTGTTCGGTCAGCAGCGGTGAGAGGAACGCCCCTCCTGCTTTTCCTGTTGCTCGCCTTTGCCGGGCACAGCCTTGCGCGTGACCCCCTCTCGACGCCCGCTGTCGACCTGCAAATATCGATCCACGAGGGTTTCGTGAACGAAAGGACGTGCTCGTCCTGCCACGCCGATCAGGCTGCGGCTTTTTCGAAATCCCACCATGCAAAGGCCATGGCCCTGGCCGACGAGGAAACGGTGCGCGGCGATTTCGACAATAGCAGGTTTGAGCAAGACGGCGTCGTCACCACCTTCACCCGCCACGATGACCGCTTCTTCGTCAACACCGAGGGGGCGGATGGCAACCAGGCCGAGTTCGAAGTCAAATATACCTTCGCCTACGAGCCCCTGCAGCAATACCTCATCGACATCGGGGGAGGACGGCTGCAGGCTCTCGACATCGCCTGGGATACGGTCAGACGGCAGTGGTTCTGGCTCGGCAACGGCACCCCGGCCAAACCCGGATCGACCTACCATTGGACAGGTCCCTTTTATCGCTGGAACCGCACCTGCATCGATTGTCATTCCACCGATCCCCAGGCGAAGTTTCAACAGCAGACGAACGAATACGAGTCGACCTACGTCGCCGCCAGCATCGGCTGTCAGTCCTGTCATGGTCCGGGCGCCAAGCACGTCGCTTCCGCGCAATCGGGCAACGCCTCATCCGCAGTCAAGCCGGACACAGGTCTGCCAAAAGTCGATGCGGGCATCTGCTTTGCCTGCCATGCCAGGCGCACCAAGCTGCTGGACGGCTACCAGCCGGGAAAGCCCTTTCTCGACTATTTCTCCCCTGCCCTGCTCCGGCAGGATCTCTATTTCCCCGACGGGCAGATCCTTGACGAGGTCTTCGAATATGGCTCGTTTCAGCAAAGCAAGATGGCAAGGGCGGGCGTGACCTGTCTCGACTGCCATCGGCCGCACGATGCCGGCCTCAAAGCCCAGGGCAATGCACTGTGCACGCAATGCCACACAGAGACGAAGCCGGAGCGCTTCGTCAACCAGGATCCGAGCGGGCTGTTCGACACGCCTACGCACACCCGTCACCAGGCCGGCTCCACCGGAGCACAATGCGCCAACTGCCACATGCCGGAACGCACCTACATGAAGGTCGACCCGCGCCGCGACCACTCCTTCGTCATCCCCCGGCCCGACCTGTCGGCAACCCTCGGAACGCCGAATGCGTGCACGACCTGTCATGTCGGCAGAACGAATAATTGGGCAGCCGAAACAATGGAGATATGGTACGGGACGCAATGGCGCAAACGCCCGTCGATCGCCCATGCCTTCGCCGGAGCTGCAAACGGCGATCAAGCCGCGGTGGAGGCTCTGCGCGACCTTGTCCGCAATCAAAACCAAGCAGGAATTGTCAGGGGCAGCGCCATCGCAGCAATGAGCCGAACTGGCGGCGTGGAGATCACCGCCGACATTCAAACGGCCGCGGCCGATGCGGATCCGCTCGTCAGGCTCGGTGCTGCGGAAGCGGCAGGCAACATTCCGCCGGAGCAGAGGCTGGAGGCGATCGGCAACCTGCTGGGCGATGCAACGCGCGTGGTGCGCGTTGCTGCCGCCAACGCACTCGCCGGCACTCCTCCCCACCTCTTCGGCGATCAGCAAGGCAATTTCGAAGCCGCCGTCGCGGACCTGCGCGCCTATGTCGAAACCAATGGCGACGTCGCGGAAACACAAAGCAATTATGGCTTCTTCCTGTTCGCCCGACAGCGTACGGCCGAGGCCGAAGCCGCGTTCCGGCGAGCGATTTCGCTCGACCCGACACTGGAGGCAATGCGCATCAATCTCGCGGAATTCTACCGCGCCACCGGCCGGAACGACCAATCGGAACAGACTTATGCCGAAGCGATCGGGATGGCGCCTGAACGCGCGGATCTGCGGTACGGACACGCGTTGTCGCTGGTACGCAAACAGGCATTGACCGAGGCTATCACAGAACTCCAAGAAGCCGTGCGGCTGGATCCACAAAACTCCCGCTACAAGACGACCTTTGCCGTCGCTCTCGATTCCGCTGGCCGGACGGAAGAAGCACTGGACAAGCTCGATGGTTGGGCGGCGGGCGAAGACGCTGATATCATCGGCCTGGCGCTCCAATACAGTCTCAAGCTTCGACGCTTGCCGGAGGCGCTGAAATACGCCGAGGATCTGGCGCGACTGAGACCTGAGGACCAGCAGATTTCAGGCCTCATCGGGCAGTTGACGCAGGCGATCAACGGAAAATAGGTATTTTAGCTTGTCGAAATCTACTTCTCGCTGCACAGTGCCGACTCGGGACAGCAGTGCCGAGGCGAAACGAGATCGGGGGATTCTCATGAAAGCCATATACTTGCGTGCCATTCTATTGGTGACGGGCATTTGCGCGGCGTCGGCCGGCAACGCTGCCGATATCACGCCGCTCACGCCGGAAGCAAAAACAGTCGAGAGCCAGAGCGGCTGGGAATTCACCTTCGCGCCATATTTCTGGGCTGCCGGCATATCCGGCGATATTGGGCAGTTTGGACTTCCGGAAGTTCATATCGACGCGGATTTCGGCGATATCCTCAATAACCTCGACTTCGCTTTCATGGCGGCAGGCGAAGCAAGATACGATCGCTTCAGCATCGTCGGTGACGTGATCTACACCAAGCTCGGTGCCGACGCCGACACACCTGCCGGCATCCTTGCCGACAGCGTCGATGTGACATCGAAGACCTTCGCGGGATTTCTTGGCGCCGGTTACGCCGTGCTCGAAGACCAAAATGGCCATCTCGATGTGGTCGGCGGCATGAGGGTCTGGTCGGCCAAAACAGAGATCTCCTTCAATGGCGGCATTCTGGCCGGAGTGGATGTCGAAGACAGCGCCACATGGGTCGATGCCGTCGCCGGCGTCCGAGGAAACTACTTCTTCACGCCGGAAATCTATGTCACGGGGTGGGGCCTGCTGGGCGCGGGCGGCGCCGATATCGACTGGGATGTGGCGTTGGGCCTCGGCTACAAGTTCAACGACACCATCTCTGCGGTCGCCGGATATCGTGCACTCGGCGTCAATTACGATAATGACGGGTTCGTCTTCGACGTCGTTCAGCAGGGGCCGATCTTCGGGGTCGCCATTCGGTTCTAAAGGCCGGACTGGCGAACTTCGTACTGTTAGCGATTATCCTTCCATATGCTCGCCATTTGAAGACCTGGTGTCCTCCGGGAGCCGCAAAAACGACGTCCCCCAGCAGCGGAGAGCCGCCGTGACAGCGGCTCACCGTTCGGAATCCAACAGGATCGATCCGGGGGATATCGTTTCATTTCGGAGGAAGCCTGCCCTGCGGGCTGGGTTCAATCGGATCATGGAGGCATTGATGAAGAAAGTCACTTCTTGGGTAGTACTGGTTGTCGCGCCGCTCGGTGTCTGGACAGGGACGGCAGCCGCCCAGTCGAGTGAAGACCTGGCGAAGAAGCTTTCCAATCCGATAGCCTCGCTCATCAGCGTCCCGTTCCAGTTCAACTACGATCACGGCTATGGTCCAGACGACGGCGACAAGGCGACGCTGAACATTCAGCCGGTCATTCCCTTCAAGATAAACGAGGACTGGAACGTCATCTCGCGCACCATCCTGCCAGTCACATGGCAGAACGACATTGCCGGACCGTCGGGAACGCAGTTCGGTCTGGGCGACATCACGCAAAGCTTCTTCTTCTCGCCGTCCAAGCCGACCGAGAGCGGCATCGTCTGGGGCGTCGGCCCGGTGTTCCTGCTGCCGACGGCGACGGACGAGCTCCTCGGAAGCGGCAAGTGGGGTGCGGGTCCGACAGCGGTCGTCCTTAAGCAGGACGGCCCCTGGACTTACGGCTTTCTCGGGAACCACATCTGGTCGTTCGCTGGTCAAAGCGACCGGGAGGATGTGAGTTCGACGTTCCTCCAGCCGTTCCTCTCCTACACGACCAAGGACGCCTGGACGTTCTCGCTGAATACGGAGTCGACATATAACTGGGAAACGAACGACTGGGCGGTGCCGATCAACTTCGCAGTCGCCAAGCTGATCACCATCGACAAGCAGCCAATCAGCCTGACGGCGGGCATACGATATTGGGCGGCGGCTCCAGACAATGGCCCGGAAGGACTGGGCTTCCGCGTCGCGGTCACGTTCCTCTTCCCGAAGTGAATCCGCAGTCGACGACGCGCGCGGCGGCTGTAGTAGCAAAAGCTCAACCTTCTTTTGCTATCGCTGGAGCCGATTGCGTTGGAGATGATGTTGGCGATGAAAATTCTCGCGGCTATGGTTTTGATGGCGGCCATCGTGCAGCCGGTTTCAGCCTTCGGCGAGACCGAATGGATCGGCGGCGCGAGACAGTGGTCGGTCGGCTTTGCCAATGAGAGCCCGCATCCCTATTGCCGCCTGCTGTGGGACAGCGAGATCGGGAAGACCATGGAATTCCGCCAGAGCGCGACCGAGACGTTCTGGCTGGTCGCAAAGACCACATGGGACATTCCGGCCGGCACCAAGACCGAGGTGACGCTGACCGACCGTACGGTGACGAAAGTAATCGCTGCCGATTTCTTCGACAAGAACACGCTTCGCCTCTGGGGTCCGGCCAGCAAGGGGAGCGCCGGACTGAAGAAGATCATCAAGAATTCCTTTGCCGGAATGCCTGACGTGCAGATCACCTTTGCCGGTGACGAAGGCGACTGGACACTGCCGCTCTCGCGGGTGGAGCAGCTCTACCCGACCTTCGTCCAATGCCTCAAACGTCTCGAGGCCGGCGAAAAGCCCAAGCAGAATTCCGAAACCCAGCCGTTCTGAGAGGCCGGTTATAGCGGCGGCGCAGTATCGCGGATCAGGCCGCGGACAGCCTCGATATCGCCATTGAGCGGCCGATCGTCACCATAATGGGAAACATGTTCCCGCACGGCCTTGTAGACAAGGTCCGTGCCTGCCGCCCGCGCCGCGGTGGCCGCCAGGAAATCATGCGCCTGGGCCGCCGCCATCAATTCGATCGCCAGGATATATTCGGCATTGTCGATGACGGTGAGCAGCTTGCCGGCGGCGGCCGTCGGATGCGCGAGAAAATCTTCCTGGAGGCCCGAGGTCAGCCCGCCGTCCATGGCCGCGGGTGCGGCAAGGCGGCGGTTCTCGTTGCTGAGCGCGGCGGCAGTATATTGGGCGATCATGAAGCCGGAATGGCTGCCGGCGTCGCTGGCGAGGAAGGGCGGCAGGCCGCTGACCAGCGGATTGACGAGCCGGTCCATGCGCCGCTCGCTGATCGCGCCGATCTGTGCGAGCGCAATCGCCAGGCTATCGGCCGCCTGCCCGAGGGCCGGGGCAACGGCATGGGCCTCGGAGGAGACGATCGGCTGTTCCGGCGTGCCTGAGACAGCCGGATTGTCGGTCACCGAGGCAAGCTCCTGATCGACGACGCGGGCCGAATTGTCGAAGACGTCGTGGGCAGCACCATGTGCATGCGGTACCGAACGAAGGCTGAGCGCATCCTGGGTGCGCCGGCCGAAGGCGGCGGTGACAAGACCGCTGCCCTGAAGCCGCGCGCGCAGGCTCGCTCCGACTTTCTCGATCCCCGCCGATGGGCGCAGCGCCAGCACGGCCGCGTCGAAGGCGGCGATCTGGCAGCCAGCCGCTTCCAGCGTCAGGGCTGCGATCGCATCGGCCCAATCGAGCAGCCGCTCGGCGCGCGAAAGCGCGACAGTGGTCAGGCCGGTGGCGCAGGCCGTGCCGTTGACAAGGCTCAAGCCCTCCTTGGCGCCGAGCACCAGCGGTTCGAAGCCGATCGCAGCAAGCGCCTCGCGGCCGCTCATGCGCCGGCCGCCCAGATGAGCGCTGCCTTCGCCGATCAGAACAAGGGCAATATGGGCATTGTGGACGAGATAACCGGCGGAGCCCTTGGATGGCACATCGGGAATGCAATCATGTTCCAGCAGGGCCGCAAGACGCTCGACGATCTCGCGCCGCACGCCGGAATGGCCGTGAGCGAAATTGGCAATTTGTGCTGCGATGATGGCGCGCACCTCGCGGGCAGCCAGCAATGGCCCGACGCCGCAGGCATGGCTGAGCACGATGCTGCGCGACAACAGGCTCTGCGAGGCCCGATCGACCACCGTATCCGCCAGTGCCCCGACACCGGTATTGACGCCATAGGCGCGCACGCCCGTCTCGACGATGCGCGCAACGATGCGGCTTGCCTGCTCGACGCGGACCCAGGCGGTGGGCGACAGCGCCAGCGCCTCCCCTGCCCCGACGCGCGCGACATCGCGCCAGGTCAGCACGGCATCGATGGTGATCGTCATTGGCCGCTTCCGAAATGGCCGATGAACTGGCGGAAGGCGGGTGTGGCGCCGCCGGTGAACATTTCGTCCGGCTTGCCGCTGCTTTCGATCAGCCCTTCGCGCATGAAGACGACGCGGTTCGAGACGTTGCGGGCAAAGCTCATCTCATGGGTGACGACGAGCATGGTCATGCCTTCCTCGGCAAGCGCGCGCATGACGCGCAGCACCTCGCCGACAAGCTCCGGATCCAACGCCGAAGTCGGCTCGTCGAAGAGCATCACCTTCGGCTTCATCGCCAGCGCGCGGGCGATTGCGGCGCGCTGCTGCTGGCCGCCGGAGAGATGGGCGGGATAGGCATGGCGCTTGTCGGCGATGCCGACCTTTTCAAGCAGCGCTTCGGCCTCGGCGATGCAGTCGGCGCGAGGCCGCTTCAGCACATGGATCGGGCCCTCGATGACGTTCTGCAGGATCGTCATGTGGGACCAGAGATTGAAGGACTGGAACACCATGCCGAGCTCGGAGCGGATATGGTCCACCTGCTTCTGGCTGGCCGGCTTGCTTCGCCCGCCCTTGTGCACCATGCGGACCTCCTCGCCGTCGACCCAGATCTCACCGTCGCTGGCGGTTTCGAGCATATTGATGCAGCGCAGAAAGGTCGACTTGCCGGAGCCGGAGGCACCGAGCAGCGAAATCACATCGCCGTCTTCCGCATCGAGGGAAATGCCGCGCAAGACCTCGTGCGTACCGAAGCTCTTGCGGATATTGCGGACCGATAGTCGGGTTACGCCTGGCATGGGTGCTCCAATCGGGTCAAAAAGCCGCTTACGCCTTCAGCGCCTGCGGGGCCGCGCGGCGGTGTCGGGACAGCGAATATTCGAGCAAGGCCATGCCCTGCAGGATGATGAAGTTGAGGACGAGATAGATGATCGCTGCGCAGAGAAAGACTTCCATCGTGCGGTAGGTCTGCGAGATCAGCCGCTGGGCGACGCCGGTCACTTCCCAGACGGTGACGAGGCTTGCGAGCGCTGTCGACTTCATCATCAGCACGATCTCGGTGGAATAGGCCGGCAATGCGTGGCGGAAGGCGATCGGCGCCAGGATGCGGCGGACCAGCAGGAAGCCGGACATGCCGATCGAGCGCGCCGCCTCGATCTCCTTCGGCGAGACGGCGCGAATGCCGCCACGGAAGATCTCCGCCGTGTAGCCGGCGGTGCAGAGCGCCAGCGACAGCACGGCGCAGACCATCGGCTCGCGCAGGAACGGCCAGAGAAAGGAATAGCGGATGAAGCCGAACTGGCCAAGGCCGTAGAACACCAGGAACATCTGGATCAGCAGCGGCGAGCCGCGGAAGATGAAGATATAACCCTTGGCGAAGCTCGTAAGCACCGGATTGCCGCTGGTCCGCATCCAGACGATGACGAGCGCCAGCAGGCCACCGAAGAAGATCGACAGCGAAAACAGGATGAGCGTCGTCGGTACGGCCTTGAGCAGGGTGACCAGGGTCGAGGCGATGAAGGTGAAATCCATTGTCGCCTCCTTACGCCTGGCCCATGGCGGATGCCGGCATGCTGCGGTTGGCGCGGCGCTCCGCCCCGTTGAAGACGCGGTCCGAAAGGCTGGTGAGGATCAGATAGAGGCAGCCGCCGGCGATGAAGAACAGGAAATATTGCCGGGTCGAGCCCGCCGCCACCTGGCTGGTGCGCATCAACTCGGCAAGGCCGGTGACGGAGATCAGCGCCGAATCCTTGAGACTGAGCTGCCACACGTTACCGAGCCCTGGAATGGCGAGGCGAAACACCTGCGGCATGATGATGCGGCGAAGGCGCATGCCACGATGCATGCCGATCGCCGAGGCGGCTTCGAGCTCGCCCTTGGAGATGGCAAGGAAGGCGCCGCGGAACACCTCCGCCTGGTAGGAGCCGGAAATGATGCCTACGGCAAGCGCGCCTGCGATAAAGGAGGGCAAGCCGAGGAAGCCCTCGTAACCCATTGCCTTGCCTATAGCGGTGACGGCCGAGGAGCCGCCGAAATAGATGAGATAGATGATCAACAATTCGGGCACGCCGCGAAACACGGTCGTATAGACGTTGCCGAGCGTGACGAGGATAAGATTGCCGGAGAGTTTCGCCGCCGCGACGATCGCGCCGAGCACCGCGCCGATCGCCAGCGCCGTGGCCGTGACGGCCAGCGTCATCAAGGCTGCGGCAATGAGCAGCGCGCCCCATCCCGTCGAGCCGAAGCCGAGCAGTTCCAAGCTTGCCATAGCGTCCGTTCCCCGTCCGTGGCAGTGTTTTGCGGATTGACACCAGAGCATGATGCCGAAAAGTGTCAGCGGTTTTCGGACGACATCATGCTCTAACTCTGAAAATTAGAACAGGATTCAGATGTTAGGCCGATCCGGCCTAAAATCATCCTGTTCTAACATGCTGTCTCCGGCGATAAAGCCGGAGACAGGTGTCTGCGGGCCGAAAGGCCGAAACGCTTACTGCTGCGGGCTGACGTCCATCTTGAACCACTTCATCGACAGGGTCTTGACCGTGCCGTCGGCAAGCGTCGACTTGATCGCCTCGTTGAACTTGTCGCGCAGGTCGGTATCGGCCTTGCGCAGGCCGAGACCTTCACCCTCGCCCCAGATCGAGCCGGCGATCTCCGGGCCGGTGAAGGCGAGCGTGTCGTTGGCGGCCTTGAACGCGTTGGCGAAATAGACGGCGTCATCGAAGCCGAGGTCGATACGGCCGTTCTGCAGGTCGAGGTCGCGATCGGCGCCGGTCTTGTATTCGCGGATCTCGGCGATGTCGCCGAAATTGTCATAGACGAACTTGGCGTAGACGGTGGCCGCCTGGATGCCGATCGTCTTGCCCTTGAAGACTTCCTTCAGCGCGTCGATCTCCTTCACGCCGGTCTGGCCGGGCGTCATCTTGATCGTGGCGCCGGTGCCGGCGGCGTTCGCCAGCGGGCTGTCCTTGGCGGCGGCGAAGGCGGCGGGCGTGGCGGCATAGGGAATGGTGAAGTCGATGATCTTCTTGCGCTCTTCGGTAATCGATAGCGCATCCATGATCACGTCGAACTTGCCGGCGTTGAGCGCCGGGATCATGCCGTCCCAGTCGGAGGCAACCAGCGTGCACTCGATCTTGGCGCGCTCGCACAGCACCTTGGCGAGTTCCGGCTCGAAGCCGCCGAGCGTGCCGTCGGCATTGGTGAGGTTCCAGGGCGCATAGGCGCCTTCGAGCGTAATGGTCGCCTTCGTCCAGTCCTTGGAAAAGGCAGGCGCGGCGAAGGCGGAAAACGCCGCCACGCCACAAAGCAGGATTGCGCTGAATTTCATTTTTGAATTCTCCTCTGGAGTTGAAACAGACCTTGCGGCACCACGGCCGATCTTCGCCGGCTTGCCCTTTCCTGTCCTATTTTTGTTTCAAGGACCGATTGGGAGGTTGTATATGGTACCATATGAGATATTTTGTGATATGCAAGAGGGAAAGTCGATTTATGTGGCGAATTCCATTCGTGCAAAAGGAATAGGCAATGAAGCGTCCCGGCGAGATGAAGCGCGAACTGGCGGAAAATGACAGCACCCCGCTCTATGCCGGAGTCAAGCAGGTGATCCTCGACCGCATCCAGAGCGGCGAGTGGCCGCCGAAATACCGCGTGCCCTCGGAAAACGAGCTGGTCGTCGAACTCGGCGTCAGCAAGATGACCGCCAACCGGGCGCTGCGCGAACTTGCCAATGAGGGCGAGCTCATCCGCATACAGGGCGTCGGCTCCTTCGTCGCCGAGCGCAAGGGCTATTCGGCGCTGTTCGAAGTGCGCAACATCGCCGAGGAAATCGCCGAACGCGGCCATGTCCATGAGGCCGCCGTCGTCGTTCTCGCCCAGGAAACCGCCTCTCCGGAGGTTGCCGACGCGCTGGAACTGCCGATCGGCGCTGCGGTTTTCCACTCACTGATCGTCCACAGCGAAAACGGCGTTCCCGTGCAGATCGAGGACCGCTTCGTGCATCCGGAAGCCGCCCCGGAATATCTCGCTCAGGATTTTTCGACGCTGACACCGAACGCCTATCTGACGGCCGCGGCCCCGCTCAGCGGCTCCGAGCATGTCGTCGAGGCCGCGATGCCGCAGGCCTGGGAATGCAAGCTCCTGACCATCATGAAGACCGAACCGTGCCTGACGATCCGCCGGCGCACATGGTCGGCGAAACAGGTGGTCTCGACCGCCCGCCTCGTCTATCCCGGCCACCGCTACCGGCTCGAAGCGCGCAGCGGCAAGATGTTCGAGGAATGAAAACACCCGCGATGTTGTATATGGGACTTCCAGGCTACGACACCGCCAGGAGTGAGGTTGTGATCAGCAGAGGCTCGCATTGCTCGGCTGAGGAAAACGGCCATGGCATCAGGCGGCCCCGCTATAAGGTTTTGGCAGAGACTTACAACGGCCTGTGAAAACGGGCGGAGGCGACCTTTTTAAAAGGAGGCGAGAACGCGTGGACAAGGCGTGGGCCGAGTCTGCGATCGAATGGCAGAGGATGACGCTGCCGGCGACCCTCATGCCGAGCAGTTCCGATAGCCACCCATGGGCGAGATTTTGAGATCCAGCAGGTTCGTCACCGGGGCACCGGCCGGTTGGATCGGGCACTTATTACGATGCCGGCGTGAAACGCGCCACCAGCGCGTGACGATCACCAGGATAGGTGAAGCGCACATGCGTCACCGGGCCGGCATTGCTCCAGGTGCGGCGTTCGACCACGAGGCAGGCGGTATTGCGTGGTATATCGAGAGCCACGGCCAGCTCGGCACCAGCTGAGACGGCATGGATCCGGTGTTCGGCCGTGCTCCACGGCACCTGGTTGAGCAGCCAGGGGCCTGGCGCCATCGTCAGGAAATCGGCATCGGCGGCTTCAGGAACCGTCGCAAGACTGATCAGCCGCTCCTCCAGGCAAAAGGGCCGCGCGCCGGCATTGTGGATGCAGACGACCTCGACGACCGAGGACGCCACGGGCAGTTCCAGCCGGCGGCTGTCGTCCGCCTTGGCCTTGCGGCTCACCTTCTTCGAAACCGCGTAGGAATAGGGCAGGTTCAGCGACTGCACCTCGGCCTTGATGTCGTGGATTTCGAGAATGGCCGATTGCGCCTGCGGCTGGGTCACGAAGCTGCCGGACTTCTTGCGGCGCTCGATAAGGCCGGCCTTGGCAAGCTGGGTCAGCACCTTGTTCACCGTCATGCGCGAGCAGTCATACTGCGTGGCGAGATCGACCTCGAAGGGAATGCGGTGCCCCGGCGGCCAATCGCCCGAGACGATACGGCCCTCGATGTCGCTGAGGATGCGCTGATGCAAGGTGAGATCCCTGCTTTGGTTCATCGCCACGTTCCGATTGGTCTCCCGCTATCTCTTTGTTTTTACGCAATCCCGGACGCAAACCGTTACACACTTTTGCTGGAATTGCTCTAATTTGAATGTCCGGACAGGAAAAGCTCTTTTTCAGGCGGCCAGCAGCTCGCCCATGACCGCCAGGAAACGCCGGTCGATAGCATCGCGCCTGAGATGGCGTCCGCCCTCCACTTGCTTGCGGCCATGCGCCCAGACACAATCGACGGCGACGGCGCCGGCAAACACCCAATGGTCGAGGATCTGGTCGCCCGTGAGATAAGGAACGGCCGTAGCATCGAGCGAAACGATATCGGCGTGATGGCCTTCGGCGAGACCTGCCGGTGCTTTCAATGCGGCACCGCCGCCGGCAAGCGCGTGTGTGAACAGCGTAAGCGCCGTTGAACCGCCAGGTGCCGCGACGACGTTGCGGGCGCGAAGCGCCAGGCGCTGCGAATATTCGAGCTGGCGCAGTTCCTCCGGCACGGAGATCAGCACGTTGGAATCCGAACCGATGCCATAACGCCCGCCCTCTTCGAGAAAGAGCGGCGCGGCAAAGGCGCCGTCGCCGAGATTGGCTTCGGTGATCGGGCAGAGGCCGGCAATCGCGCCGCTTTTCGCCATCCGCCGCGTTTCGTCCTCGGTCATGTGCGTCGCATGGATCAGGCACCAGCGCTCATCGACAGGCGCATGATCGAGCAGCCATTGCACCGGCCGCGCGCCGGACCAGGCGATGCAGTCCTCGACCTCCTTCACCTGCTCGGCGACATGGATATGGATGGGGCCGTCGCCCGCCATCGGCACCAGCCTTGCGAGCTCGTCGGGTGTTGCAGCGCGCAGGCTGTGTGGTGCAAGCCCAAGCTCGGCGCCGTCGAGCCGGCTGGTCACTGCCCGGCATCCCTCCATCAGTCTTTCGAAGCTTTCGAGCGAGTTGATGAAACGCCGCTGGCCGTCGATGGGGGCAGCTCCGCCGAAGCCGGAATGGGCATAGAAGACCGGTAACAGCGTCAGGCCGATACCGGTCTCTTCGCTCGCAGCACCAATTCGTTCGGCAAGCTCGGCGATATTGGCGTAAGCGCTGCCATCCCTGTCGTGATGGAGATAGTGGAATTCGCCGACGCGGGAAAAACCGGCCTCCAGCATTTCCGCATAAAGCTTGGCCGCGACCGCCTCCACATGCTCCGGCGTCATCGCCAGGGCAAACTTGTACATGACAGTGCGCCAGCTCCAGAAGCTGTCATTTGCCGGGCCGCGCACTTCGGCAAGGCCGGCCATCGCGCGCTGGAAGGCATGGCTGTGCAGGTTCGCCATGGCGGGAACGAGGAGAGCGTGGCGTTCGTCGCCGGGCTTGGAGGGAACGCCGATTTCGACCCGCGCGATGCGCCCGGCCTCGAGCGTCAGTCGCACATCCTTCTGCCAGCCATGCGGCGTCAGCGCCGTGTCTGCGTGAAGTGTGGTCATGACCTTCCCTCTCCTCTTGCCGTGCCGCCGATCTTTCTTTTCCAGAAAAGCGCACAAAATTTCTCTTGTCACCTGTCGATTATGTATATACATGTTTTGGCATAAGGAAAGGCGCAAAGCTGATGACCGGGAACAATTTTTCAGAGGAAGCCCTACCTGACGACACCCGTCCGGCGCTGTGGCGCAATGTGCGGCTCGCCACGCTCGCGCCGACAAAATCGGGGCTCGGCATCGTCGAAAAGGGCGCCGTGCTGATCGAAAACGGCCGCATCGCCTTTGCCGGCGCCGAAAGCGAGCTGCCGGCATCGGCCATCGAACACTCCGAAATCGTCGATCTCGAAGGCCGCTGGGTAACGCCCGGTCTCGTCGACTGCCACACCCATATCGTCCACGGCGGCAATCGCGCCCGCGAGTTCGAAATGCGCCTGGCAGGCGCGACTTATGAGGAGGTCGCACGCGCCGGCGGCGGCATCGTCTCCTCGGTGAAGGCGACCAATGCGCTGTCGGTCGAGGAGCTTGTCGCGCAGGCCCTGCCGCGGCTCGACACGCTGCTTGCCGAAGGCGTGACCACGATCGAGATCAAGTCCGGCTACGGGCTGAACCGGACCGGTGAAGTGAAAATGCTGCAGAGCGCCCGCCTGCTCGGCCATGTGCGTCCGGTCCGCGTCGCCACCAGCTATCTCGGCGCCCATGCGACGCCTGTGGAATATAAGGGTCGCAACGGCGATTATCTCGATGATGTCGTCCTGCCCGGTCTCGACGACATGCATGGCCTCGGTCTTGCCGATGCCGTCGACGGTTTCTGCGAGGGCATCGCCTTTTCCACGACCGAGATCGCCCGCGTCTTCGACAAGGCCAAGGCGCTCGGCCTGCCGGTCAAGCTGCATGCCGAACAGCTCTCCAATCTCGGCGGCGCCAGGCTTGCCGCGTCATATGGCGCACTGTCAGCCGATCATCTCGAATATCTCGACGAAGACGGCGTTGCGGCGATGGCCGCAGCCGGCACTGTCGCCGTGCTCCTGCCCGGCGCCTTCTACGCCATCCATGAACAGCAGAAGCCGCCGGTAGAGGCGCTGCGGCGGGCAGGCGTGCCGATCGCGATCGCCACCGATTGCAATCCCGGCACCTCGCCGCTCACTTCGATTTTGCTCACCATGAACATGTCGGCCACACTTTTCGGCCTCACCGTCGAGGAATGCATCGCCGGCGCCACCCGCGAAGGCGCCCGCGCGCTCGGCCTGCTCGACGAGACGGGAACGCTCGAACCCGGCAAATCCGCCGATCTCGCCGTCTGGGATATCGAAAGCCTCGCCGAGCTCGTTTACCGCATCGGCTTCAACCCGCTTCACGCACGCGTCTTCAAGGGCGAAAGGAACTGCCGATGACCATCACGCTCCACCCGGGCTCCGTCTCGCTCAAGGATCTCGAAACCATCTACTGGACCGGTGTGCCGGCAAGGCTCGATCCCGCCTTCGATACGGGGATCGCCAAGGCCGCTGCCCGCATCGCCGAGATCGCCGCCGGCAATGCGCCGGTCTACGGCATCAATACCGGCTTCGGCAAACTCGCCTCGATCAAGATCGACAGCGCCGATGTGACCACCTTGCAGCGCAATCTCATCCTCTCGCATTGCTGCGGCGTCGGCGCGCCGCTGCCCGACAATATCGTGCGGCTGATCATGGCGCTGAAGCTGGTCTCGCTCGGTCGCGGCGCCTCCGGCGTGCGGCTGGAGCTGGTGCGGCTGATCGAAGCCATGCTGGAAAAGGGCGTCATCCCGCTGATCCCGGAAAAGGGCTCGGTCGGCGCCTCCGGCGATCTGGCCCCGCTTGCCCATATGGCGGCGGTGATGATGGGCGAGGCCGAAGCCTTTTTCGCCGGCGAACGGCTCTCAGGCGCTGAAGCCCTCGAAAGAGCTGGCCTCAAACCGGTGGTGCTCGCCGCCAAGGAGGGCCTGGCTCTCATCAACGGCACTCAGACCTCGACGGCGCTGGCACTTGCCGGCCTGTTCCGCGCCCATCGCGCCGCGCAGGCGGCGCTCATCACCGGCGCCATGTCCACCGATGCAGCCATGGGCTCTTCGGCGCCCTTCCATCCGGATATTCACACATTGCGTGGCCATAGCGGCCAGATCGACACCGCGGCTGCCCTTCGCGCCCTGCTCGAAAACTCCATCATTCGCCAAAGCCATATCGAGGGCGACGAGCGCGTGCAGGATCCCTATTGCATCCGCTGCCAGCCACAGGTCGATGGCGCCTGCCTCGATCTGCTGCGCTCGGTTGCCCGCACGCTTGAAATCGAAGCCAACGCGGTCACCGACAATCCGCTGGTGCTGTCGGACAATTCCGTCGTCTCCGGCGGCAATTTCCACGCCGAACCCGTCGCCTTCGCCGCCGACCAGATCGCGCTCGCCGTCTGCGAGATCGGCGCGATCTCGCAGCGCCGCATCGCGCTGCTCGTCGATCCGACCCTCTCCTACGGCCTGCCGGCCTTCCTCGCCAAGAAGCCGGGCCTGAACTCCGGCTTGATGATCGCCGAGGTGACGTCCGCGGCGCTGATGTCGGAGAACAAGCAGATGTCGCACCCGGCCTCGGTCGATTCGACGCCGACATCGGCCAACCAGGAAGACCATGTCTCGATGGCCTGCCACGGCGCCCGTCGGCTGCTTGGCATGACCGAGAACCTGTTCGGCATCATCGGCATCGAGGCGCTGACCGCCGCTCAAGGCGTCGAACTGCGCGCGCCGCTGTCGACCAGCCCGGAACTCGGCAAGGCGATCACTGCCATCCGCACCAAGGTTCCGAGCCTCGACGTCGACCGCTACATGGCAAACGACCTCGCCGCCGCCGCCGAACTGGTGGCGACGGGCGCGCTGAACGCCTCGGTCTCATCTGGGATATTGCCGGTTCTGGAGAGCTGAGATGACGATCAAGGAAAAAGTCTCAGTCCCATGCGAAATTCGCCAGGGCACCTCCCCCGTCATCCTCGGCTTCCCCCATACCGGTACCGAGGTGCCGCCCGAGATCGCCGACCGCCTCAACGACAATGGCAGGATGCTGGCCGACACCGACTGGCACATCCACGAGCTCTATGACGGCCTGCTCGACAATGTCACCACCGTGCGCGCCACCTTCCACCGCTACGTGATCGACGCCAACCGCGATCCGGCCGGCGTCAGCCTCTACCCCGGCCAGAACACCACCGGCCTCGTGCCGGAAACGGATTTCGACGGCAAGGCGATCTGGAAGAATGGGCAAGGACCTAATGAGGCCGACATCGCGGCGCGGCTGCGGGACTTTCATGCTCCCTATCATGCAGCACTTGCCGCCGAGATCGAGCGCGTGAGAGCAATCCATGGCGTCGCGATCCTCTACGACTGCCACTCGATCCGGTCGCACATTCCCTTTCTCTTCGAAGGCAAACTGCCGGATTTCAATATCGGCACCGATATGGGCAAGACCTGCGACAGCGCGATCGAGCAGGCGACGCTCACCGTCGTCGAAGCCACTGAGGGTTACGACAGTGTGCTCAACGGTCGCTTCAAGGGCGGCTGGACGACACGCCACTATGGTCGACCCGACACTGGTGTGCACGCGATCCAGATGGAACTCGCGCAATCGACGCATCTCCAGACCGAGGCACCACCCTTTGCCTACGACGCCGCCAAGGCAGACAGACTTCGCGTTCATCTCAAGAACATTCTGGTGCGCATCGAACGGATCGCGCCCGACCTGAAACGCTGACGCCCGAAACCTGACGATTTAAAACCTGAGAACAGGGGAACCGCCATGAACAATCCACGCCACAATATCCGCGAAATCCGCGCACCCCGCGGCAACGATCTCAATGCGAAGAGCTGGATGACCGAAGCGCCGCTGCGCATGCTGATGAACAATCTCGATCCGGATGTCGCCGAAAACCCGAACGAGCTCGTCGTCTATGGCGGCATCGGCCGCGCCGCCCGCACCTGGGAGGATTTCGACCGCATCGTCGCGACGCTGAAGACGCTGACGGAAGAAGAAACGCTGGTCGTGCAATCCGGCAAGCCGGTCGGCGTGTTCCGCACCCACAAGGATGCGCCGCGGGTGCTGATCGCCAATTCCAACCTCGTACCGCATTGGGCGACCTGGGATCATTTCAACGAGCTGGATAAGAAGGGCCTCGCCATGTACGGCCAGATGACGGCCGGCTCGTGGATCTATATCGGCACCCAGGGCATCGTGCAGGGAACCTACGAGACCTTCGTCGAGGCCGGCCGCCAGCACTATGGCGGCAATCTCAAGGGCAAATGGATCCTGACCGGCGGCCTCGGCGGCATGGGCGGCGCCCAGCCGCTCGCCGCCGTCATGGCCGGCGCCTGCTGCCTGGCCGTCGAATGCAATCCCGATTCGATCGATTTCCGCCTGCGCACCCGCTATGTCGACGCCAAGGCCGAGACGCTGGACGAGGCACTCGAGATGATCGACCGCTGGACCAAGGCCGGCGAGGCGAAATCCGTCGGCCTGCTCGGCAATGCTGCCGAAATCCTGCCGGAGATGGTCCGCCGCGGCATCCGCCCCGATATCGTCACCGACCAGACTTCGGCCCACGACCCGATCAACGGCTATCTGCCGAAGGGCTGGACGATGGGTGAGTGGAAGGCAAAGCGCGAAAGCGATCCGAAGGCTGTGGAAAAAGCAGCCCGCGCCTCGATGCGCGAACATGTCGAAGCGATGATCGCCTTCTGGAACGCCGGTATTCCGACACTCGATTACGGCAACAATATCCGCCAGGTGGCGCTGGACGAAGGCCTCGAAAACGCCTTCGCCTTCCCAGGCTTCGTGCCGGCCTATATCCGCCCGCTGTTTTGCCGCGGCATCGGCCCCTTCCGCTGGGCCGCCCTTTCCGGCGATCCGGAGGATATTTACAAGACCGATGCCAAGGTGAAGGAGCTGCTGCCGGACAACAAGCACCTGCATCATTGGCTCGACATGGCCAGGGAGCGCATCGCCTTCCAGGGCCTGCCGGCACGCATCTGCTGGGTGGGCTTGGGCGACCGCCACAAGCTCGGCCTCGCCTTCAACGAAATGGTGAGAACAGGCGAACTCTCCGCCCCGATCGTCATCGGCCGCGATCACCTCGATTCCGGCTCCGTCGCCTCGCCAAACCGCGAGACCGAAGCGATGAAGGACGGCTCCGACGCCGTCTCCGACTGGCCGCTGCTCAATGCCCTGCTCAATACGGCGTCGGGCGCCACCTGGGTGTCGCTGCATCACGGCGGCGGCGTCGGCATGGGCTTCTCGCAGCACTCTGGCATGGTCATTTGCGCCGATGGCACGGACGATGCCGCAAGACGCCTCGAGCGCGTGCTCTGGAATGACCCGGCGACCGGCGTCATGCGCCACGCCGATGCCGGTTACGAGATCGCCATCGACTGCGCAAAGGAAAAGGGCCTGCGCCTGCCCGGCATTCTCGGGAACTGAGCCCGGTGAGGATCCTGCGCGCCAGCGATCACAAACGCATGCCCTGGAAAAACGGCAAGGGAGAGACGGTGGAGATCGCCGTCTTTCCACCCGGCGCTTCGATCAACGACTTCGACTGGCGCATCAGCATGGCGACGGTCGCGGAGGACGGCCCGTTTTCGATCTTTCCCGGCATCGACCGCACGCTGGCGATCCTTGATGGCAACGGCATGGTGCTCGATGTGGCAGGCAGCACGCCCGTGCCGCTGACAACGGCAAGCGATCCGCTGGCCTTCCCGGCGGACATCCCCGTCGCTGCCAGGCTCGAGGACGGAGCGATCACCGATCTCAACGTCATGACACGCCGTGACGGGCTCGCCCATACGCTGATCCGCATCGACGTCGATGGCGGCAAGACCGTGCAGCTTTCGCCCTCGACATGCCTGTTGCTTTGCCATCGCGGCGCATTATCATTCCGGCGGGACGGCGAGACCGGCGCGCTTGCGGCCGGCGATGCGCTGCTGATCGAGGAGGCGGTCGCGACTGTGCTGGAAATCGATGGCGAAGCCAGATGTTATCTCGCTTCGATCACCACAGGCTGATCTTCGAACAACGAATTGAAAACATTAAACAATCGATGATTTGGTCGAGCATCAGGATAAACCATCGCCATCTCGGGCCATGGACGTCTTTCCTCGTTTCGGTCTAAACTTCGCCCTTCTGATGCAGAAGAAGACCTAGACTGCCCGCAACGTGGCGGGGAGCAAGGGAGCAGGCGTGACGGATCCATACGATATTCTCGGCGTTGAACGCGATGCGGACGAGGCGCAGCTGAAGGCCGCCTATCGGCGCCTGGCGAAGGTTGCCCACCCCGATTCAGGTGGTGATTCGGACGCCTTTGCCAATCTGCAGAAAGCCTACGGGCTGCTTCTCGATCCGGTCCGGCGCAAGGTCTACGACGATACCGGCTACGACGTCGAATTCGCCGATGCGGCCGAATTGCAGGCGCTCGTGATGATCGAGAAGCTCGTCACCGATGCGGTGCTCGACGAACGCGCACCCGGAAGTTTCGATCCCGTCGCCGTCATGCAGGACAGCCTCTCCGAGGAACTGCGCAAGGCGCGTTTCAGCAAGAGCGAGCTGGAGCGCCACGCCTCGCGCATCGGACTGCATCTGGAACGGCTCGAAAAACAGTCCGGCCGCGATGTGCTCGCCCACATGTTCCGCGCCCGCATCGAGGCGATCTCCAAGGCGGTCGCCGAAACCGAGGCGAAGATCAAGGCGACGGAACGCGCCGCCGACATGCTCAGCGGCTATGTCTACGACATCGATCCGCCGCCGCTGCCGGATGACGCGGTTACCAGCATCGAATGGGCCGAGCCCTCCAGAAACCGCTCCACCGGCTGACGGCGTAAGCCGCCGCTGATCTCAATAAGACAGCTTCGGATACCAGTCCGCCGGCCGGCCTTCAGGCGTCGAATCGATGACGGTCCAGAGCGGCATCAGGTCGGGGGCGCCGCGCGGATCCTCGCCGGGATCGGCCGTCACCTCGCCCATCTCCTGGCTCCAGAAATGGCGGACGCTGCCGTCGCGGCGCGTGAAGACGTTGAATGCGGCGTCATCGCCGCCGCCCCTGCCGATGGCGTGATAGTCGCGGCTGTAATCGCCCGTCGTGTCGGAATAGAGCGGCAGGTGGTGCCAGCCGCGTTCCTTCTTGAAGGCGAGCAGCCTGCCGATCGGCGAAAGCGCGACGACGGCAAGGGCGGCGCGCTGCTGGATGTCAGGCACCTCGCCGTCCCAGGCCGACAGCAGCGAGGTGCACATCGGGCATGGGCGCTCGCGTTCCGGGCCGAACATGTAACTGTAGACGATCAGCGTCTCCTTGTCGGCGAAGAGTTCGCTGAAGGATATCGGCCCGTCGCTGCCTTCGAAGCGGTAGTCTTTCGTCACCTCGCCGCCCGGCGGCAGCGCCCGGCGCTGTACCGCCACGCGCTCGATGTGCCGGCGCAATTCGATCTCTTCGGCCAGCAGCGCGTCGCGGGCAATGCGATATTCCTCGCTCTCATTGGGAAACCGGACGCCGTTCTTGGCCGCGAGCACGGCGGCGGGGACCAGATGCTGATTATCCATGACAATAGCTCCTTCTGTTGCCTGAGAACGTGCCGAAGCCACGACCGCGGTGCCAGCACATCATGACAAGGACGATCGGCTGAGGCAAAAATCGACAGAGCCGACGGAAAATATTCGCCACGCGCCTTGGCCGGCTCGGCGCCCGGATCGCCAAGGCCCAGCAGATCAAGATCGCGCCTCGAATGCAGATCACCGAACCAGCTCTTGATCGGCGTTGCGCCCTTCCGAGGACGCCGCCAACCCGATCGTGGATATCTCGCGAGCGGATCTCCAGATTTGTTTCGTCGGACGGCGCCGCCCTTGCGCGAACAGTAAGAGGGGATGGTCGGTTCGCCAATGGCGGCCTTCGCCGTACATCCTAAAGCTGCGTTAACGATAGATTAATATGCAATTTGACGTGGAACCGAATTCTGCGATGCTGGCAGCGGGCAACTGAGGGGTTATCCGTGAAAATGTATCTGCTAGCTCGACGTTTCGGCGTCGTGGCGATGTCGCTCGCCGTGGCGGGCTGCACAACGACGCCGGTTGAATTCAACAACAAGCCATCGGCCGTTTCCAAAGCCGCGCTTTGCAAGACGGCGCTGGAAACGCGAGATCCAGCGTTTCAATTCCAGCTCGTGGCGGAAGTGAACCGACGCGGGATGAGCATGTTGGAATGTGAGCAGATGGTTGCCCAGCAACGGCAGGCCGCCGCGGTTCTCGTGGGGCTTGCATTGGTCGGAACCGCTGCTGCTGTATGCGCCAATGGCAACTGCGGCGGCGGTGCATATACTCCAACGAGACGCTATCCAGGCAACTGCCAGTACGATTGGCAGTACGATGCCGCGGGCAATAGGTGCGGTGGCAGAAGCGCAATGTCTCGTCCGGGAGGTTGGCAGTGGGGAAGGTGATGGCAATACTGTTTGCGAGCGTTCTGCTGGTGCTAAGCTTCGCAGCCCCCGGCTTCGCCCAGAGCTTCGGCGGGAATTCATGCGTCGGCAACTGCGAGGGTCACAGGGCCGGCTATGAATGGGCGGAGGAGAACGGCATTCAAAGCGAGGACGATTGTTCGGGCAATTCATCGTCTTTTGAAGAGGGATGCCGGACTTATGTTGAGGACTCTGACCGCGGGGCGGAGTACGACGATGATGGCAATGAGATTGACGAGTAGCACCTGATGACCCGCTTCATTTGCAAATTTCCGGCGGGGCCCCTCTCTCCTAGGCGGCTACGCCTTTGGATGGCCGGCAGCTTGGATGGACTGTCCGCTCGACCGGCAAATCGTGGCGGGGCATCAATTTCGCTGCTCCATCCCTAATGACCGCGCGCAGGTGAACCCATGACATCCCCCGACACCGCAACTCTCCTCGAAGACGCCGCCGATCGGATCGCAGATATCTCACGCGCCGATCTGCAGATCATGCTTCGCCGGGCAGCACTGCGGCTGCGTAATTCCGGCGCCGTGTCGATGGAGGATGATGTGGAAGAAGCTCTTCGCGACCTGGCCGGCGAATTCGGCATGACGCGTAACGACACGATCCGGTTCATCGTCCGGGAGTGGATGGAGAAGAACACCTATCTGCCGGTGCATGAACTCGACGAAGACGGCGATGTTGATGGCACTGCTTGATTTCTTGGTGCAAACGCTACTAGGCGCCGGTCGTTAGGGAGAAGGTGTATTGGGTGCTCAAGAGCAAAAGCAGCGCCTAAGAAAGCAATTGACCTCGATTGATTATTGACTCGCATCGAGATCAGAACATAATAAGAACATCGGCGCCGCGGCCGCCATTCTGAAAATCGAAATACGGAGCACGGATATGCGAGAGCAGCCGATCGGCGAAGCCGTGGAAGATGATGAGCGTGCAAAGGTGATTGCCTACCACAGAGGCGATACGCACGCAGCTATAGACACCCTGCTGGAAGATATCCGTCACCTTCGCCAGCAGTTGGCATTGACCGAAGGCGCCATGAGCCGAGGCATGGCCCGCGGCTGGCGACCGAGCTACCATCGAGACTGATATGCCCAAGATGAATTATGAGAGAAAGCGGCTCGGATCACCGGTCAGCGACGTTGAACGAGAAACCAGGGCTGAGGCCTATGCTTGACCGTCCCCAACCAAAGTCCGTGCCGTTCGAAACTGCTCTGAGGGACTGGTGGTCGTCGCAACCGCAGTCTTTCCGCGAGAGCATTAGCCTGTCGGTTGCCCGCGCATGCTTTCGCGCGGGATACACGGCAGGCAAGCAAACCACCGAACGGCGCTTCGTATTCAAAGCCGGCCGCATGCGCATCACGGTTTGGGCAATAGGCATCACGGAAGCCAAGAAGAAAGCCGAAGCCGAGGCTGATTTCCGCGCGGCCAGGAAGGGGTGGCCGGTCCCGAAAGCGGGCTGGCAACTCCAGGAGGAAAGATGAGCGACACCGACAGACGGCCGCTGACGGAAGCGCCGCAAATGCATGTCCACTATTGCGAGGAAAAGGGATGCGAGGAGTGGGGTGGCTGGGGCAACAGTCCTTCTCCGGCCGTGGCGACCCGCTGGTGGTGCTTCGAGCATTTCCCACACAAGTCACACGAACAGGAACAGGCACTCAGGCGAAAGCTGGAGGCGGCCGAGCGTGGTGATATCGTTCAACGATTGCTGGGCGGATCATCTGCGCATCTTTGACTGTCGGCGACGGCGACACGGTAAAATGCGGCGGGCAGAACATGCGGTTGCTGGGAAGGTGTTCCCTTCGTTTCCGGCATCGACACGCCGGAGACGTACGCCAAGTGGATGAAGGAACGGAAGCTTCACCTGTGGCCGAAGAGAGGCCAAAAGAACTGCTGGCCGCGCGCGGCCTGAAGGTCATGTTCAGCGGCACGGACCTGCGCGGCGGAACGAGAGGGCTGTGTCACGAAGGCGCCCGTGAACTCATTTCATAGTCGGCAGCGAAGCTCAGTGAACGACGGTGATCACCGGAATGCCAGCTTCGTCGGCGGCACGGATCAGCGCTTCTCGTGCGTCCTCGGCCGAGACGTCCCCATGAAGTGCATCCCGACACGCTCTAATCGCTGTGAGATACTCTTCTCCATCGTCGATGGGCCAGCAAGCCGTCAGCATATTGGCGGCCTCCCAAAGGGTTGCGACAAGTTTGTACTTTTCCGGCCCACTTACAACGAGCATCAAGGGAGTAAACTCTCCAGATCTGTGCCATTTCATGACGTTAGGTCTTCCCGCGGTAAACATATTGGTAACCGTGCAAGAACCGTTCCGTGATCCGCTGGCATGCCAAAGCTCGTTTCGCAGGCCGCACAATGAAAGGACATAAAGGCGCTTGGTCGCCTTAGCATCGCCAGCGTCAGCTTGGGCATGTTGGCAGGGAAACACTCGCCAGCCTCCGTGCCCGCCATGCTGAAGCCAACAAGGCCGCCGATATGTTCGCGAGGAAGTCGAACGCCGCGAATCATTCCGGAACGCCGACATCATCGAAATACTGCTTCTCCAGAATGACCACGATTGCCCGAAGTCCGTTCGCGCCTGCTCTACCCAGGTGAATGATGACTCCTAAGGCTGAGGACAACGAATTTTCCTCATACACAATGTGTATCCATTTCTTGCGATATTGCGGGTTGATATCCCGAAGCCTCCCTTTCGGTTCCTTCTGGACATGGGCGCTGATCGCTTTCGATCGGAAGCCCGGCTTTCACCGTTAGACAAGAAACTGGCGACGCCAGTTCCTCAGTCCCTACGCCTTCGAGGACGCGCCCGCCGCATTCCGGGCGCTAGTTGAGTGATCCAGCAGAGGATCGCGCCTCTCGCCCATCAATCAGCAAATCGTCGCATTTGGAAAGGCGAACACTGGGCACCAGCCTCATCTGCGTGCCGCCGATATTCGGCGGCAATGACGATCGTTCGTGCGTTCTCAATCAAATCCGCTGGATCGACGCTTTCCCGCGATCCATTCGTCGAGCCCCTTGAGCATTTTGCAGGGCTTCGGCTCCTTCACTTGCAAGTTATTGCTGAGGGGACCTCCGCTCAAAGGTAAGCTCGCGAAAAGAACACCGCGGTCGTCAAAATGGCGACCGCGAGGGTTAGCACCCGAACGACCGATGATGGCAGCCTTCGTCCGATATGCGCTCCGATCCACCCGCCGATAACAGCTCCAATCGTCATGGGAATGCACTCCTGCCATACGATTGCCCCGGCAAGTACGAAGACGACGACGGCGACCGCGTTGGCGGCAGTGACCATCACCATTCTTGTCGGATTGAGGCTCTTGATGTCCCCGCCCCCGAGCGCGCTCCATGCCGCAAGCATCATGAGACCCACCGCGCCGCCAAAATAGCCGCCATAAAGACCGAGAAAGAACTGAACCGTTGCAAACGCCAGAACACTCGGACGTGCCTGCGTCTTCAACTGGGCACTGAGCCTCGGACCTGCGGCGAGCATCAATGTCGCCACCAGCAAAAGCCATGGCAGGATACCATCGAAAATCCTCGATGGGGTTAGTAGCAATAGAAGGCTTCCGGCCACACCACCGATCACCGTCACGATGGCGATGGGCGCGACGTCGACGCCGCACACACTCCTAACCCCATCACGGTAGACCCACGAGCTCGCCATACCGCCGGGAAACAAGGCTAAGGTGCTTGTCGCGTTTGCGGCTACCGAGGGCACTCCGACCGATATCAGCGCAGGCAGGGATACGAACGACCCGCCGCCCGCCAACGCGTTCATGCTGCCTGCCAACAAGCCAGCAAGGAAAAGAAGCATGATATCGTACATGTTCAGGTCGCCTTGGCACCCAAGCCTGATTTCGGCCGAGCCTCTTGTCCAACACCGCGGCCGTTGCGCGTCCAGAAGAGTCCGCCCCACGACTGCCATTCGCCGTGGTCAAGGAAGCGTCGCTGAGAGCCATTCATCCGATCACCATGAGCGTAACCGATGCTATTCCGAGGAGGACGCCAATCGCCTGATGCCAGCCGAGCCGCTCGTCGAAAACCAAGACGGCGATCGCGTTGATTGCGATGAGCTGCGCAACCGACGACAACGAAATGGCAAGGGAAAGCCCGCTTGTCCGCATGAGAGCGATCATCGAAAGATTGCCTAATGTGTAGAGAACAAGCGCGGTGGCGAGCAGCCAAAGGTTCGAGTTGCTCACATATGCGCGGGAAGCGGTCGCCCCCGCCAGGAATAAGCACACGGCTATGAAGAGGATGGCGGCAACACGCATCGATAAACTCCTGCTGATGCGTTTTGTCTGACACCGGGCGACCCGTCAATCCATCGGAGACTATCCCCCGTCCTTGATCTCCACGGCGGGCCCAGTTGGTGATCAGTCGACCTTACTCCCAGCTCGACGCCTTTCGAAGCGCGTGCTTTCCGAGCGTGTCCTTCAACCAGCATTCTGGCTTTTCAAAACATATGAAACGCCTTGCACGAATTGCCCCGGACATAAGCCGTGAAGCACCTGAGACAGCACCCGGAAGGTCCAGCCCGAACAGCTTGTGAAATCGGACATTATGACGTCAGTCGCCTTGTTGGATGAGGGGGGATGGCATCACGGTTCCGGATCAGCGATCCTTCAAGAAGAGATGTACGTCATCGCTTTACACCGCCCCCTCACCTGGCCGGGCTGTCCTCGCGCCTTTGCGTAGAGCAACATCGCCCGTTCGCACAAGACATCGGCAGCCCGTTCATCGGAGGGGATCCGTTAAGATTGCCTTTGACATCTCGCGATAAGACATATATCTACTCGGTTATATAGCCACATGGTGATATATGGATAGCAGCCTCGATGCGATTTTCTCCGCACTCTCAGATCCGACAAGGAGAGCAATCCTTGGGCGGCTTGCTCGCGGCAAGGCGACCGTGGCCGAACTCGCAGATCCCTTCGAGTTGTCTCAGCCTGCCATTTCAAAGCATCTCAAGGTCCTGGAACAGGCCGGATTGATCCGCTCCGGCCGTGAGGCGACTTCGCGTCCCCGCGAACTTCAGCCGGACGCGTTGAAGAAAATCTCTGATTGGATTGGCGATTACAGACGCTTCTGGGATCAGAGCTTCGATCGTCTTGATGTCTATTTGTCCAAGGAACAAGGATACGAAGATGACAAATCCGGAGACTGATACTGGCAACGCCCGCGATCTGGTTTTTGTAAGAAGGTTCAATGCCCCATGCGACCTCGTTTTCAGGGCATGGACCGACCCGAAAGCGTTGGTGCAATGGTGCGGCCCTCACGGTTTCAAGGCGGTGGGCGATCGGCTTGAAGCCTGGCCCGGCGGTAGACACCGCGCCTGTCTGATCGCCCCAAATGGAGAAGAGCATTGGGTCGGCGGAAAATATCTGGAGGTCGAGCCGCCGCACAGACTTGTCTTCACCCATGCCTGGGAAATCGGAACCGGCGAAACGAGCCCGGAAACCGTCGTCACCATCACGTTAAAGGAAAGCGACGGAGGAACAGAAATGACGTTTCGGCAGAGTGGATTTGATAGCGCATCGTCACTAAAGGGTCATGAAGACGGCTGGTCGCAAAGTCTCGAGCGGTTGAGCTTCTTTCTCGAGACTGAATCCGAAGGGCCGGATCATGCGTAAGGCGGCGATGAAGCTCTATTATTGCGAGACGCTCAATCCCCGGAAGGCCTGCGCCGCCGCTCGTTTTCTCAAAGCCGACGTCGAGTTCGTCAGGATTGACCTGGCAAGCGGAGAACAGCGCACCGCAGAATTCCTGGCGCTTAACCCGAACGGGAAAGTCCCGGTGCTGCAGGATGATGCCGGAACCTTGTGGGAAGCGAATGCCATCATGTGCCGGTTGTCTGACAGCGTCGAATCGGATTTCTGGCCACATGACCACCGGCAGATCGACGTGCTGCGCTGGTTGAGTTGGGATGCCAGTCACTTCACCCAGCACGGGGCAACGCTGTGGTTTGAAACCTTGATCAAACCTTTGTTCGGCGGGGAGCCTGACGTCGCCGTGATCGAAGACGCGAAGACGAGCTTTCGACTACATGCTCGCGTGCTCGACAACCATTTGGCCACGAACAGCGTCGCGGTCGGTAAGACACTGACTGTCGCAGATTTCGCATTGGCCGCTGCACTTCCCTATGCGACCTCCGCTGAGATTCCACTTGCCGAGTTTCGGCACATACATGCGTGGTACGAACGGCTTGAACAACTCGATGCGTGGCGAAACCCTTTCCCGGTGTAACGCGAGGTGCTGCCGTCTCCGCTTGGTTAAGCATCATCGCCAAGAATCGCGAGCACCAGACCGGTCTGGCAGAGGCGGCGATTCACCTCACCTGCCCGGCCGCGCCAGCGACCGGGCGATATCGACGATGTCGTCGCGCGAGGCTCAAGATCAGAGGTTTTCTTGAGACATTCCCGCAGGAGAAGTATCCCGACCGCACCGGCTATTATATGCTCACCGAGGCTGGGCTCGATGCTTGGCAGCAACATGCGGCAAGGTGATGACGTGGCTGGAGGCGCACACGAAAGCACCTGATACCGCTGCTCTGCTTGAGCACGCCGCGAACCGGATCGCGGACGTCTCCCGACCGGATCTCAAGGTCATGATTCGTCGGGCCGCGTTACTGTCGCGAAACTCCGGATCAATCGTCTTCGAGGATGACATGGAAGAAGCTCTGCGGGATCTGGCCGGCGAGGCCGGCAAGACGCGTAACGACTTGATCAGGTTTATCGTCCGGGAGTGGATGGAGAAGAACACCTATCTGCCGGTGCACGTGCTCGACGAAGACGGCGACGTGGTCGGGAATGCCTGACTCGAATCCCCAGTGATCGACTGGACAGATCGGCATATTTCACCGCTCGGACTGGCGTGGTTCGAGTGCATAGACGTGGCACGTAAAGCTCATGAACCTGTGTCGGCAGCAGGTGGCGTGGGAACCGCATAGCATCCGTAGTACTGCTTGATCTTGCGGGGCGTGTGCTGGCTAGAGCAAATACCGACCGCTACACGGTCGAAAACCTCAGGACGCATCGGCTGGCGGGGAATGAATATGCCTCGCTGAACACCGTTATCCAGCGTCAAGGCTTCCTCGAGCCTGGCCTTGCGATACATAATCCATGACTGGTGCCGAATGAACTCGTGGTCGCCGACATCCAAGATGCAGGCGTCATCGCACAGATTGTTCGTCCATGTGGTGATTGACACAACGAGCTGCAGCCCAAGAGAACATGGATCGGTGCATACGATGTGCAGATGTTTTAATCAGCATGTGTGGACGGCCCCGACGGGATCAAAAGGGTTCCAGCTTGAGCGACCACTCAATTTGCCCTCGCAGCTTCGAACGCGCGGTCGATAGCTTTTAGGGTCTCGTTGGCTTCCAGAATCTCCTCAACGTGCTCAACGCCGACGCTGTGAAGGATGCGCTGCATAGGGATTATTGCCGAACCTCCGTCGGGATCTTCCCATTCGGGCACATTACGTGGATCGTGTGTCCAATCCACCAATTCCCATTGCGACATCGATCCGAATTGCTGCCATACGGCTTCCTCGCAAGCAAGATCGTCAAACCTCGTAAACATTAGCGTTATCCTGCTCTTCTCGCAGCCCCTTATAGGATGCGTGCCGAAGCTTTCCGTCATCCGTCCACGCTCGATATTCGATCTCAGCAACGTGGATTCCCGAAAGCAACAGAGCGATGCCAGCCTTGCGCTACCGGTGCTCTTCCGCGCCCGACAGCCCCTGGGCCGAGGCACGTTTTCCGCTTATGGGGCTTATGCCGCACTTGGCCTTGGCAGCTTGCCACGCGCGTTGGAAGAAACGGATTTCCGTGGCGATGGTTTCTCGGAACGGATCGGTTTGGTTAAAGTAGTCGCGGTCTAGACCGAGCTTTGCACCGGCTGCATCGCCCTTGTAATAGGTGCCGAACAAATGATCCCAAATCGGGAAATAATTGGCGAAATTCTTGTCGTGATGTTCCCGCACTCGGGAGTGGTGGATGAAGTGGTCGCGTGGTGACTGGATCACGTATTTGCCAAACCAGCCATGCCAGGGAATGGCACTGTGCTTGACCAGACCAATGGCGCCAAAGGTGATGGTCACGACGGCGAATTCGGCCGTTGGCAGGCCGATAAGCAGCGCCGGAACGACCATAATGGCCATGTTTATGGCCTTCTCCAGCGGATGTTCCCGCGACGAAGTCAGCGCGTTGAACTCTTCGGCTGCGTGGTGAAATTCGTGCAGCCGCCATAGTACGGGCAGCCGGTGCATCAACCGATGCTGCCAGTAACTCAAGAAGTCTGTCAGCACTAGGAATAAGAGAACATGTGCCCAGCCTGGCAGCCTCCGGGCAAGGTCCAGGTGGGGGGCATCCTGAGCCGCGCGGGTGATGGCATAGGACATACCAAATGATGCGAGCACCGCGAATAGCGTAATCATTCCCGTCGCCTGAAGGACGAAATAGACGATGTCGGTGATTGTGGATTTACTGCGTTCGAAGAAAACCCGACGGAACCCGGAATTGCCGAACCCCACATAGGTGAGTTCCACCGCGAAAACCGTCAGAACCAAACCAATGGAAATGGCGAAACTGAGCGCCATTGCCCCACCATTCAGATAGTAAGTGTTATAAAAAAAGCTTCCAAGCTTGTGCAGGCAGTATTCGACAAGCTCCATGGCACTGCTCCAAACACGAACCCGTACAGCTTGGTCCTGACGATGCGCTTTTGCCCAGATTGCTCAAAGGACGATCGGGGCGTCCTTTTGATGTATTACCGGCGGTGGAAGTGCAGTCCCGGGAGGCATGCAGGAGGGTCGAGGAGCACTATGAAAAACTGCTGGAATTACATGGCCAAGCGAAGGCTCATAAAAAGAACTTAGGACGGGAATAATAATAGGCACCGGAGTCGTAGGACTTTAGGCCGTGCTGAGATATGGACCACAGCAGCCTCTCGACACTTCGATGTGCGGCCCGTCGCAACCCATAACTAGCCCCGTCCTACCTAAGGCGGGGCTTTTTTTGGCATTAGCATGGCTCAATATGGGAAAACGGCGCATTATGGACGACGCAACACCGACTCCAGCTAAAGAACAACCTGAAATAGCCGAAGCGGCAGAACGACCGGTGTGATTGAGTATACTTCCCTTTCTCAGTTGCCACACAACTGATGCTCAGGATGGATGGTCGCTTGACGTCGATAATACTCTTACTTCGCAGTATCGTATCGGAACTATTGTCACACAAAAGTGTTACTTGGGCCGGAGCGGATCGCGCAGTGGAGTCTCCTGTCTCCAGCAGCAACCCCTTGCTATCTTCGCGATCCGCTCTCGTGTCCGTTAGGAGCTATTAGTTGGTCCGGAACCCGGGAACTTTCTTGGCAATCTCACGTTAGGCGGCGAGGATCGCACAGGCGCCCCACACTGGGGTGTCCGCTTCCCTTCCTTTCCTGTGCGGTCCGGTACTTTCCAGCGATCACTAGCCCCGCTTCGGCGGGGCTCCTTTTTGATCCGAGCCGGTCAGTTGATTTTCAACCAGGGCCGAAGTGCCGCCACCGCGCCATCGCTTGCATAGGCAATGATGCCGCCGATCGTCAGGCCGGCGAAGGCAATGAGCCCTGAGATGCCGTAGCCGAGCGTCTTCATCTTTTTCCACTCTTCAAGAGTCGGAGCGACCGCGAAGATGGGCTGCGAAACCTTGCCCTCGCTGTGAGCGTCGGGATCTCGTTCAGCGCGACGTTCTTGCCGTTGTCCATCAGAACAACGCGATGATGTTGGACGCGGTGGTTCCGGTGAGCGCCACAATGGCCGCATGAACCGGTAGGATTGTCCCCGCTGGCACGCTCCTGAAGATGACCGGATCCATGTCCCGGCGCGGCGCAATGGCAACATCGCCTGCCGTCCCGATATAGAGCGCCCGTGCGCCCACAATGGCGCTATCGTTCGGCGTCACCACTGCGGCCCGCGAGGCCGGAGCAATCGAAGGGTCCATTAGAGTTTTCCTTGTGAGAGGCGGACGCGCAGTCAGCTCCAGGTATCTTGCAACCGACGGCGACTTTTCTAGTTCACTACGTGAGCCGCATACACCCGCTCTAACTCCGCGAGAGGAGCATGCTCTGATGGTTATCAAAGTCCAGGAAATGCCCGAGTATCAGCTGGGTAGAGGATATTCCAAGGACGGCTGGGATGGCGTCTTCGACAACCCACCCATGTCCAGGGAAGAAATGGAAGCTGCAAGGCCGTTCAAAGAAGCCTTCGCAGATCTCGCCGAAAAGATGGAAAGAGCCATAGCAGCGCGTCGCGCTCGATCTTCCCGCTCATAACGGCCACCATCCTGGTAGAGATCCCAGACCGAACGTTAGCGCCACCAGAGCGAGATAGACGCACCATGCGAGAGCGTTGCGAACAAGACGGGGTAGGCGAGCCAGATGACCTTGCAGATGATGTGCAAGGCCAAGTCTTGGGTGAAAGTCGTCTTCCCCCTCGCCTTCGCCTCGTCGATCGTAGTGTGTGCCAGCCATCCGAGCAGACCTAGCCACATATTACCCGTGACCACTGCGACGCCGCGCCTTAAATGCCGGAGTGAGCGATCATGTGATAAACGCGCAGCGGGCCTGATTGTTTGGCGTCAGATCACGAAGTTTTCCCGGATCTAGCAGAGAGCATCAATTGGGAACTTGCCAAAAGCGCAAAGTCGGTCTGAGTGGTGACGCCTCACATACGGACCAGATGATCCGCTCCGGTCGCCGTCACGGCAGTTCCCGTTCGAGTCGATTGAGTTGAGCATGCGCGTTGCGAACTTGATCCGCGGTCCGGTCGGCGTCTGAACGAAGGCCGCTGAAGATCGATGAGACAGGCGGGCAGGGATCGCTGCTGCTGACGGGCTGCGATACCGTGCCGCAGAGGCGATTGACGATTTCATCAACACGGGAGGCGAGCGTGGTGGCTCAACCGAACGCCTTCGAGACCGCCCGGACTTATTTTGCTCTCGGTGTCGAACACATCATGCTGGGCTTCGACCATTTGCTGTTCGTCCTCGCACTTCTGCTTCTCATTCGAAATACACGTTCGCTGCTGCTGGCGATCACCGCGTTCACCGCGGCGCATTCCGTGACACTGGCGTTTTCCGCCCTCGGACTCGCGTCAGCTCCGCAAGCGCCCATCGAGGCCCTGATTGCCCTCAGCATCATGTTCGTCGCGTGCGAGATCGTCGGTGGAAAGTGGGGCAATCTTTCCACCCGCTATCCATGGCTGGTCAGCTTCCTGTTCGGACTTCTTCACGGCTTCGGTTTCGGCGGCGCGCTTCGGGACATCGGGCTGCCGCAGAAGGACGTGCCGCCGGCATTGCTGACGTTCAATCTCGGTGTCGAGCAAGGCAGCTTGTCTTTGTCGGGGTCGTTCTGCTGGTGGTGGCTGGCGTCCGCGTGCTTCTGGCATTCGACGTTTTCCGGCTACGGCCATGGGTGGCCTACTTCATCGGTATGGTTTCCGCGTTCTGGTTTGTCCAGCGTCTGGCGGGGTTCGGTTAAACGCGGGAAATTTCAGATTGTTGCGCGCCGTTCCAGTCTCTGCGGTACTGGTCGGAGGTGACATGGCTCCTCGGTTGATATAGCGATGAAAGGCCCCGAAAGGAGAGCCATGGCTCTCATCTTGATCCTCGAAGACGAGCCGTTCATCGCACTCGACATCGAGTCAGTCCTCGACGAAGCGGGGTATCGCGAACACGTCACGCTGGCGACGTGGCCGAAGCTGTCGAGCGGACATCGAGCCGTCCTTCGCGGTAGGGGAGCTTCTCATGAAGCCGTGCACGCCAGGGGAGATCGTAGCAGCAGTGGATCGTGCTCTGAATGACCGGCGTAGCGATCCGCGGAGGGAATAGTGATGCCCACTGGCGTCAGATCTTCCGTGAGCTGCTCGATGGACGAAAGCTTCACCGCGAGAGGCGCACGTCGATTTCCGCTTGTCGGCGCTTATGCTCGTGGCCGAGCGATTCATCGAGGTGGATTGTCCGTTGCCTCACTCGGACTGGTTCCAGACTCGCGTTCGTCCTTCCCTTCTGCCTTGAAGGGAATCATGAGGCGGAGCGTCGCGAACGTCGCGATCGAAAGGACGATCGCCGTCTCGTAGGCTCCTAAGCCGACAGCCGCGCCGATCGCCCCCGTAGCCCACAGGCTTGCTGCCGTTGCCGTACCGCGAATGCTCGCCTTTCCGACAAGGATCGCGCCGCCTCCGATGAAGCCGACGCCATTGATTATACCTTCCACAATTCTTGCGGTCGCTTCGGGGCTGTCGTGGGTGACTGTTTCGGCGGCTTGAATGAAGCCGCACGCCGCGATCGCCACGAGAGGAAACGTCCTGAGGCCGGCGCTTCGTTCATTGCGTTCTCGATCCCAGGCGATCGGAAGCGCCAGGACGTAGGCGACGACAAGGACAGCCAGGTTTCGGAGCAGATCCACATGCACACCGACATTTCCAAGCCAGTCCGTCATCCCAACCCCCGTAGTCACAGTCCCCAATAGATGGGGGACCAGACGTCCTCGGCAAGATCGGCAAGCCGGGAGGAACTATTGGACTGCGTTGACATTCCGGTAAAGAGCGCGGGCCGTGTCAACCGGACGCGACGGGGATGGCGAACGCAGCAGTTTTGATCCTCGGCGTCGTTATCCACTTCTGAGAACGACTTCTGGGACAGCAGATAGAGTTCGGTACGGTGAGACGTCAAGGAAGCTCATGACTTGTCGGCTGATGCCGCTTGCCGGCGCTGGTTCTGTCCTCAGGTGGAGCAAACGCCCAGTCGAGCGAAGAACTCGCGAAGAAGCTGTCGAATCCGATCGCTTCGCTGATCAGCGTCCCGTTCCAGTTCAACTATGACCACGGCTACGGTCCCGAAGATCGTGACAAGGCAACGCTGAACATACAGCCTGTCATTCCATTTTCTCTGAACGAGGACTGGAACCTCATATCGAGGACCATCCTCCCGGTCACATGGCAGAACGACATCGCCGGGCCATCCGGAACTCAGTTCGGTCTCGGCGACACGTTGCAGAGTTTCTTTCTCTCCCCAGCCAAACCGACGGAGACCGGTATCGTCTGGGGTGCCGGACCGGTATTCCTCCTTCCCACCGCGACCGACGAGCTCCTTGGTGGCGGTAAGTGGGGCGCTGGGCCGACAGCCGTCGTTCTCAAACAGGACGGCCCCTGGACTTACGGCTTTCTCGGGAACCACATCTGGTCGTTCGCCGGTCAAAGCGACCGGGAGGATGTGAGTTCGACGTTCCTCCAGCCGTTCATCTCCTACACGACCAAGGACGCCTGGACATTCTCGCTGAATACCGAGTCCACCTGTAATTGGGAAACGAACGATTGGTCGGTGCCGATCAACTTCGCAGTTGCCAAGCTGATCACCATCGACTAGCAGCCGATCAGCCTAACGGCAGGCATCCGCTATTGGGCGGATGCACCGGAGAACGGCCCGGAAGGCATCGGCTTCCGTCTCGCGCTGACGTTCCTCTTTCCGAAGTGAATCCGCAGGGGTGCGTCTGCTACATGCAAGAATTCTCCCGCGAGAAGAACGGTTGGATAATCGACTTCATCGGTGACGACGGCGATGCCGTAACTGTTGGCAGGACCGGCAGGGACGGTCTCAACGAGGAAGAGACGACGGGCTGGCGAAGGCCGCAATGATTGAGTTGAGCGTTCGGGACGCGCGGCGGCGGTCGCAGCGTCAACCGTTACGACGCCTTGAGCAACGGCAACTTGGAGCCGCTGTTCGATGCTCGGCATTAGAGCCTTTCAGGTTTTGACGGAAGCGTATCCGGCATTGGCGAAGTAGTTGCTGCATT
>NZ_JABFCN010000050.1 GCF_013087515.1 Rhizobium sophorae
CTCAATTCTCAATGGAAATTATGCGCCTAACCGGCTCAGTTCTGCGTGGAAAACAACACTCGTCGACTACCACGAGGGTGTGCCGACCGAGCTCGATACGCCCATCGGCGACGCCCTTCAGCCAGGACGCAACGGTCTGTGCAGGCTTTCCCGTCGCCTCGGCGATCCGTCCCGCAGCCCGCCCAGCGATGGCGAGCTGATAGACGTTCATGCCGAAGTGGCGGGCACCTGCGTTGATTGCTCGGAGCGTAGTGGTCTTGCCTACGCCGGCGCCGCCGATAAGGAGGGAGAAGGCGTTCTGCAAAGCCATCCCGACTGCATCGCATTGCTCGTTCGTCAGAGATCTTGATGGATCGAACCTCGCGAGGAAGCTGGCGACGTCTTCGGAACAAATGCCGTCGAGGAACAGGTCATGGCCGACGGTGCGCCGGACATGGGCGTCGATCCGGGCTTCGATGAACCTCTCCATGTAGGCCGCGCCGGCAGGTTGAAAACCACCGTCAATAGGGATCGCCGCCCCGTCGGAGACAGCAAGTTCCACCGCCGTCAAAGCATCTTCTTCAGACACGCACAGTCGTCTCGCCACGAGACCCACCAGAACTGATCCGCCGCACCAGGTATGTTTTCGGTCGAGGCGGTCGTAAAGGATGCTCTCCACAGCAGCAACGAGCCTACGGGGATCGCCCCCGCTGACGCCCAAAGCCGTCGCCACCCTGTCGACCTGCGGCCATGTGCATACGGTCAGCAGCCGGTAAGGGTTGTCCTTCATCTTCAAGACGGCCTCGTCGCCCCAGAAGGCGACAGCTTTACGGGCGACGTTCAGCTCGATCCCCTGCTCGTCGAAGAAGACTACACAGTCGGCGAGCGCCTGCTGATTGCGCCAGGCCTCGACGACGATTGCGGCCTGGTTGCGGTCGAGCAGTTCCGACAGGCGGTGGACGTCGCCATCCCCAAGAATGGCATAGAAGTCCAGTCCGAACCTTTCCCAAAGGCGCTGGGCAGTAGCCTTACCTACGCCGACGAACTCCGGTCGAGAGGCGAGGAATTCCACGATGTGACGGCCGCGTGGCATTGTCGTCATGGGATCACACGCCTGCCTGTCACGGTGGCATGCTCGTACCTCGCCAGCCTCCGCCGCAGTTCGTAGTTCTCACCACGTAGCGAGGCGAGCTGCTGCTCAAGAATCGTGATACGCGCCTTGTCGGCTCCGTCCCGTCGCGGCGGCTCAGGTGCCGATGGACCGTCAAGTCCCAGGGCTGCGACGGCCTGGTCCAGACGCCGATCGAACCGCTTGTTCTGAGTGAACGTCTCGCGATTGAAGCCGCATGCGGTGGCGACAGCCGTCTTGTTGACCTTCCCGCCCCTGCTTGGAAGCTTAAGCCCGGCGCTTCCCATCCGGTCGAGGTAAGCCTCGAGCCGGACGTAGTTCTCCTCGCTGACCTGCTGGAAAGAGTTGATGCTCATCGCTTTCGCTCGCTCTCGTCCCGGTCGACGTCGGGAAGCGGTCTGTTAAGATCGAACTCGGATATGCCTCGGCTTCGTGCGTTATAAAGCCATGTAGCGAACTTCTCCAGGAACCTCTCCTGCTCAGATTTGAGCACAGCGATCTCAGCCCTAAGCACCTCTACCCGTCGCTCCGCAGCAGCCAGCTCCGGTGGTTGATCGCTCTCTTCGATTTCCTTTTTGGGTAGCTTACGGCGCCTGTCCTTCGCTTGTCCGAAGGCGATGCTGATGGTCTCGTTTTTGTCCAAACCCTGCCTGGTGAAGGTCCTCCCGAGCATCGCCTCCACGCGCTGCAGCACGAGCTCCCAGCTCAGTCGACCCTTCCACCCGGCAAGCATTCCGACGATTAGGTCGATCTCCTTGTCAGTAAGTCTCGCCTTCGCCACCGTCACTCCTCCCACATCGAAGAGAGAACCTCATCCAGCGCGGCGTCCATCTCGACAGGGATTCTGAGTGGAACGTCGTCGGCCACGTCGCCGCGGTCGCGGACCGCCATTGCGACTTCGTTGTCCAGCGTTCCGTGGGCCAAATTGATGATGGTGCCGTCCGGAATGGTCGGATCGTCGTGGATCGAAAGCATCTGGCGCATCCGCGCGATGCCTCTTTCATGCGTCGCGACCCAACGGTCAGCACCATAATACTCTTCGCCCATAGCCCATAACGCGTCTTGGAGTTGCTTCTCGGCCATAGCCAACCGCTTTTCGATTTTCGCGCGGTGCTTTGCGTCGCCCTTCACGAATACGTTCTCGGAGCAGCCGAGGCAGTCGCCATGGCTCTGGCAGGGAAGAAGGGAGTAGTCATGCACGCAGATGCCGGAGTCCGTAACAAGTGCCGAGCCAATCTGGGCGTCGATGAAGTCGCGCCGATCTACCGGGAGATTGACGCCCTGCATCTTTGCGGCCTCGAACATCGGACCGATTGCATTTCCGTTATCGACCGCCGCCCTGATCTGCGAGAGTGTTTCCTCAGCGGTGACGTGATTATAGGCCGGGTTCTGTTCGACCTCGCGCCCACTCCATTTGGCGATGTCGAGATCGCTCATCCCCTTTAACTGGGCCACCGTATTGAGCCAGTGCCGGAAGGAGTGAGTGGTGATCTCGATGTCGCTTCCGTCCTTCTCCGTAAATCCCATCGACTTGAAGATACTCGGCTTCTTGCCGCCGTCGTGACCCGACAGCCAGTGCTCGAAGGACTGCACAGTGGCTTTTTCTATGAGCGAGCGGTATATTCCGCGCTGCGCATGACCTTCGTTGTAAAGCAGCACGACGAGCGTTTCAGAATATTTTTGGTCTCGGTCTCCGTTGTAGTATGGAAAGTCTCCCGGCAACTGCGGAATGAGCTTTTTGGCTAGCGACGAGATGCTGACATACTCCGGCGTCCAGACGATATTGTTCGCACGCAACCACAGACGAATGGGCTTCATGCCTTTGACACCGACCACTTCGTTGAAGCTTTCCAGCGGTATCCTGTCCTCGCCGCGATAGCGCTCAAGGTGTGCTGGCAGCCAAAGCTGATCTCCATTTTCCTCATACCAGGACGCCACTTCGCGAGCGTTCAAACATAGTTCGCGCAAGCGCTGAACCGCCTTCTGAACGACGGAGACCATCACCGTCGGAACCCACTTCACCTGCGGCGGATTTCCTTTCCCAGGCCAGACGCGGATACCGTACGTTTCCAGCACCTCGCCCGTCTCCGGGTCCGTCGCCTGACCATGCACTTCGCAATCAAGGCGAAGCTGAAGCACCTCGTGGGCACGGATCGGTATCGAGACGCAGACGGCGCAGACGGCAGAGTACAATTGGTCGATGAACGTATTCGCCGTTCGGAATATGTGGGCAAGCGCATGGAACGCCTCGGGACTTGGGAGCTTTTCATTGCGGCGATCACGGGCCTCTTGTCCGATGGCTTCGCTAGCGTCCTTGGGCTTACGGACGCCGTGCCGCCACTGGAAGGGCGCGTCGATGTAATGACGGTCCATGCAAAAACGGTGGACCTGCTGGATGTAGATGGCGAACTGGTAGTGCCGACCCGCGCCGACGCCTAGCCGCGCAAGGTTCACCGCTTCGTTCAGAACTACGACATTGAGCGCTTCGATCGCCGGGTGCAGCCCCAATTTTCTAAAAGCAGCCTCTATGAACTGAAGGGCGTCCAGTCGCTTTTGGGTGTTTTCGTAGCTTAGCGGCGACGCGGAATGGGAGTAGCGAAGATACGCTTTCGCGAAGTCCTTGATGGCGGGATCAAGGGGGGCGCCCGTAACTTCCTGCTGGTTCGAGATGGTCGCCGAGCTGTTGTAGAAGGCGAGTATGCGGTTGTTGCGGTTCTGGCCTTTGGTAGCGAAGTTGCTCCCAACCGGCCAGATATCTTGATCCCAAAGTTCGGCCGGGATCAGTGAGTTGATTTCCTCGCGTACCAAGCGGACGAACTCCGCGACGGCGTCGGCCGGTCGGACGATGGCAGGCGATATGAGGGGGACGACATTTGTGTTCACGCTGTTACGCCTTCCTTGCTTCCAGTTCGGCCGAACAGAGCTGGATCACTTGGGCCACCGCGAGAATGGTTCTGTCTCTGATGGCGTAGATCTTAGGAGACAGATCGTCGTCTTTCATCCGGTTCCGGTCGGCGATCAGGGCGGCCATGAACGCTTCATGAGGACCGTCAAGCCACGGCTGGAAGTGACGACAGGTGTAGCAGGCAAAAGGAACCGAGAGACCGCAGAAACTCATCTGCCCGCAAGTGCCCAGCGGGTCCGCGACGTTGTCGATCAGCGTGCGATCATAAATGCGGCTGGACCGTTCTCCACCTCGCAATGCCTCGGCCTCCGTGTTGACCACGACGCCCGCGAACGCCTGAGCCAGCGGCGCCATTTCCATCGCAAGGTGTCGATCGAGCCTAAGGACCATGGCTGGACTGGCTTCGAAGTACACCTTGACGTTCTGAGTGTCAGAATGGTCGAGCATCTCTGCGACGATAAACTTGTCTTTTCCATCGTCCACGGCACGCTGGCCCAGCGTGATGCGAAACCTGCGTGTGTTCGCGATAAGGCCTGTCAACGCACCGGTGATATCATTGACGATCGTGCCTATCTCCGACGACGTATGGTGATATCGCAGGCCCGGCAGGATGCCTCTTTCCGACGACATGAACATCGGCCAGTCGTCCCCGTCCAAGCCCGACTGTTCCCGTAGTCGTCGGTTGTAACTCAAGACTTCTTCGAGAAGCTGACCGATCTGCTTACTACAGTATCTGACCTTGAAAGAGCCCCGTACCTTCTCGCCGCTCTGCTTCGCTCGCGGTATTCTAAGAGCGTAAAACTTGCCCCCGTCGCCCTCGTAGATGGCAAGATCGCTCTCCTTTAGTGCCGCGACCTGTATCGGCCGAAGACCATACCCGAGGAATAACCAGATCATTGCAAAGTGGTCCAGCCTTACGAGGTTCTTCGCGTAGGCATCATTCAGACCGGACTGGATGGACAGAAGCTCAATGTCGCCGAACGCCCCCTTGTGGTTGTCACGAGTTCTGATCGAGGTGCCCTTGACGTTCCCCCGTATCGTAGAGTCCCGGAGGTAATCGAGCGCTTCTGCAGAGGCGATACCCAGTCCCATGCTCTCCATGTCGGTGAGGAGAATGCGAAGAACACCCAGTTTCCACTCTGTGGTGGTGGTCAGGTTCCCCCGATAACTAAGTATGTCAGATAGAGAGATCGTATCACTGTAAGCATTCCTCTTGGCGAACTGAGTGTGAAAGAATGCAACCAGCCTCTCATATTGGTTTCGCGCGTGACTAAACGAGGAGTTCTCCAGCTTCCAAATCATCGCAAGCTTAAGCTTGTGGCGCATTTCGGAAGAAAAGTTGTTCAATCGATCAAACTCAAAGACGACGCGGTTCTTGGTGAGCGAGGCTAGAAGCCAAACGTCGGGACGAGGATCGAATACGACGCCGTCCTTTGTCACCGCTGTGGGCGGGAGCTCCGGTAGCGACTCCAATGCTCCAACGAGCGTCATTTCCATCACGCTTGCTCCTTCGTTCCGATCGCGAACTTGTCCTGAAGCTCCGCAAACGCCTCGTTGGAGCGGCGGCGGACGGTCCGGCGAACATATGACGCCGCAGAATTTTCGTTCCGCCATCCCATGAGCCGCTTGCGCCACTTGATCTCGTTTTCGGCAGAGACTTTGTTCTCATCCATGAGATCGGAGAAGTTGTCGTTCCAAGTATGCCGCAGCGGATGAGGCGCGAGCTCCTTCGGAAGTCCCTCCACGCGGTCGCGAAGCGTCTCCATGATCTTGTTAACGTTTGACTCGGACATCGGCGCACCGTCGCGGGTGCTCACGATCAGGTAGGGGTTGCGACGGGCGCCTGGTATGTGGCGCCGATGTCCGACGATCCACTCATGAACGATTTCTGTCAGCCGACCGCTCAGCTCCAACACTCGCGCGGCGGTCTTCGAGGCGGGTTTGTTTCGCCTCGGATCATCACGATCGTTCGGTCTGCGGTGAATGGTGATCGTACCCCTCGACGCCGGAACGAAGTCGGCGATCTTAATGCCAAGCATCTCTCCTCGACGCATCCCCAGATCGAGCAGGAGCCTGACGATCAAGTAGTTCCGAAAGCGGACTTTCGGCATGAAGGGGTTGTCCGGATGATCAGGCTCGATGACCTCGCGAAGGCGCTTCACCGCCGCAGGGTCCAATCCCTCGGGCAGGCTCGTCTCATCCCGGTTTGGCTTGGAGATCTTCAGGAACTGCCCGTCGATCAGCTCTAGCTGATGGGCTCTGACCGCGCTGTACTGCTGCCAACGCTGCGGCCACCGGGACAGGGTCGATAGCACGTCGGCACTGGTGAACTCGATGAACGACCGGACGGCAGAGAGCCGGTTTCTTTTTTCGAGGGACCGGGCGGCCTTTGCCAACGCTTTGCCGCTCTTCCTCCGCGATACCACGTTCAACGAACGCTCCTCGACCTGCCTTATCGCCTCCACCATGGACCGGCCGCAGTAGTTCGCGATATCGAGCGTCTCCGTCAGGGAGAAGAATACCCCTTCCCTGATGCGCTCCACGACGTCCACGCCGCGGGCGTCGCCCCAAAGATAGAGGTACATGAGACACCGAAGTTCGTTCGAAAGCGTGTTAGGCTGACGGCCCTGGGGCCGCCGGCTCGCCATGACCCAGAAGGTCGGGGCCTCGAAAGGCACGCCGGTAGCGGCGGGCACGAGAAACGGCATGCGCTCGCCGGAGGAAAAAATCGACCATTGGATTCTGTAGGGGTTTCTTGAAGTCGCCAACACCAAATGCTCCCGCTAAAAATCTTAACGGAAGCTACCAAGTATAATCAGACTGTCAATATCTCTCCATAAGAGAAATTTCGATGGAGGTCAACATATTTCTTGTTCTGCGACCTGGACTTTCTCCTGATCTGCCCCCAGGGCGAAGGCTGCGCGGTGGCGCACAACTGCGCGGCGGTCTCTAAGTTTACAGTCGTGCCAATTCTCTTCCTAAAATGAAATTCCCATCAGAGCGACAAACATAAAGAAACCGCAAGGTCGTTATTTTACAACGACTTGCGGCATCTTAGTTAACGAAAATTGACCTATTCTCTGCTAAAACGGGATATCATCGTCGAGATCCCGCGAGAAGTTGCTGCCGCCGCCACCGCCGCGGCTCGGCGAGGAGGAGGGAGCCGGGGCGCCGTAGTCGTCGCCATAATCGTTGCCGCCACCGGCACTGCCACGGCCGCTCGCGCCGCCGCCTTCACCGCGGCCGTCGAGCATCGTCAGCGTCGAACCGAACCCCTGCAACACCACTTCCGTGCTGTAACGATCCTGGCCCTGCTGGTCCTGCCACTTGCGGGTCTGCAGCTGGCCTTCAATATAGAGCTTGGCGCCCTTCTTCACATATTGTTCGACGACCTTGCAGAGGCCCTCGTTGAAGACGACGACAGTGTGCCATTCGGTCTTCTCACGGCGCTCGCCGGAATTGCGATCGCGCCAGGTCTCCGAGGTCGCGATACGAAGATTGGCGATCGGCCGGCCATCCTGAGTGCGGCGGATTTCGGGGTCTGCACCGACGTTTCCAATCAGAATTACCTTATTCACACTACCAGCCATGCTTCTCACCCTGCCTGCCGCCCTGCCCGGCGGCGTTTAATCGATCGGCGCACCTTAAACCATCACGGACCGCCGATGCGCATGGGCGGCATTTAATCCACATGTTTATCCATCAGAAAGCCGCATGCATCCATCAGGAACTTTGTTCTTTATTTGTTCTAATTTATCCGTATGATCCTGTCAACAGAATCGAAAACCTTGAGCCCTTGCGGATATTCAGCCTCGACTCGCCCGTCGGCATCACTAAATAAGGGCTGTCATCCAGAAAACCAAAGCAGAGACGATGAGCGAACTGAAGACGATCTCCATCCGCGGCGCGCGCGAGCATAATCTCAAGAGCATCGATCTCGATCTGCCGCGTAACAAGCTGATCGTCATGACCGGGCTGTCGGGTTCCGGCAAATCCTCGCTCGCCTTCGACACGATCTATGCCGAGGGCCAGCGGCGCTATGTCGAGAGCCTGTCGGCCTATGCCCGCCAGTTCCTCGAAATGATGCAGAAGCCCGACGTCGACCAGATCGACGGGCTGTCGCCGGCGATCTCGATCGAGCAGAAGACCACCTCGCGCAATCCGCGCTCGACGGTCGGCACCGTCACCGAGATCTACGACTACATGCGCCTGCTCTTTGCCCGCGTCGGCGTTCCCTATTCGCCGGCGACCGGCCTGCCGATCGAGAGCCAGACCGTCAGCCAGATGGTCGACCGCATCCTCGATTTCGGCGAGGGCACCCGTCTTTATATTCTTGCGCCGCTCGTGCGCGGGCGCAAGGGCGAATACAAGAAGGAACTGGCGGAGCTGATGAAGAAAGGCTTCCAGCGCGTCAAGGTGGACGGCCAGTTCTACGAGATCGCCGAGGCCCCGGTGCTCGACAAGAAATACAAGCACGATATCGACGTGGTGGTCGACCGCATCGTCGTGCGCTCGGATGTCTCTGCGCGCCTGGCGGACAGTCTCGAAACCTGCCTGAAGCTCGCCGACGGGCTGGCGGTCGCCGAATTCGCCGACAAGCCGCTGCCGGCGGAAGAGACGTCGGCCGGTGGCTCGGCCAACAAATCGCTGAACGAGACCCATGAACGCGTGCTGTTTTCGGAGAAGTTCGCCTGCCCGGTCTCCGGCTTCACCATTCCCGAGATCGAGCCGCGTCTGTTCTCCTTCAACAATCCCTTCGGCGCCTGCCCGGCCTGCGATGGTCTCGGCGCCCAGCAGAAGATTGATCCGGACCTGATCGTGCCCGAGCCCGAGCGGACGCTGCGCGACGGGGCGATCGCGCCCTGGGCCAAGTCGACCTCGCCCTATTACAATCAGACGCTGGAAGCGCTGGGCAAACATTACGGCTTCAAGCTAGGCACCCGCTGGAACGATCTTTCCGACGAGGCCAAGGACGTCATCCTCAACGGCACCAACGACAAGATCGAATTCCACTACGCCGACGGCGCCCGCTCCTACACGACGCAGAAGAATTTCGAGGGCATCATCACCAATCTCGAGCGGCGGTGGAAGGAGACCGATTCTGCCTGGGCGCGCGAAGACATCGAGCGCTTCATGTCGGCGGCCCCCTGCCCTTCCTGCAACGGCTTCCGCCTGAAGCCCGAGGCCTTAGCGGTGAAGATCGCCACGCTGCATATCGGCGAAGTGACCGGTATGTCGATCCGCGTCGCCCGCGACTGGTTCGAGACGCTGCCGGCAAGCTTCAATGCCAAGCAGAACGAGATCGCCGTGCGCATCCTCAAGGAAATCCGCGACCGGCTGCGCTTCCTCAATGATGTCGGCCTGGAATATCTCAGCCTGTCGCGCAATTCCGGCACATTGTCGGGCGGCGAGAGTCAGCGCATCCGGCTCGCCTCGCAGATCGGTTCGGGTCTGACGGGCGTGCTTTACGTGCTCGACGAACCGTCGATCGGCCTGCATCAGCGCGACAATGCCCGGCTGCTCGACACGCTAAAGCACCTGCGCGACATCGGCAACACCGTCATTGTCGTCGAACATGACGAGGATGCGATCCTGTCGGCCGACGATGTGGTCGATATCGGCCCGGCGGCCGGCATTCACGGCGGCCAGGTCATCGCCCATGGCACGCCGCAGGATATCATGGCCAATCCGAAGTCGCTGACCGGCAAATATCTCTCCGGCGAACTCGGCGTTCCCGTTCCCGACGAACGCCGCAAGCCGAAGAAGGGCCGCGAGATCAAGGTGGTCGGCGCGCGCGGCAACAATCTGAAGAACGTCACGGCGTCGATCCCGCTCGGGGTGTTCACGGCGGTGACCGGCGTTTCCGGCGGCGGCAAATCCACCTTCCTGATCGAGACGCTCTATAAATCGGCCGCGCGCCGCGTCATGGGCGCGCGTGAAAACCCGGCCGATCACGACCGTATCGACGGCTTCGAGCATATCGACAAGGTGATCGATATCGACCAGTCGCCAATCGGCCGCACGCCGCGCTCGAACCCGGCGACCTATACCGGCGCATTCACGCCGATCCGCGACTGGTTTGCCGGTCTACCGGAGGCGAAGGCACGCGGCTACCAGCCGGGTCGCTTCTCCTTCAACGTCAAGGGTGGACGCTGCGAAGCCTGCCAGGGCGACGGCGTCATCAAGATCGAGATGCACTTCCTGCCCGATGTCTACGTCACCTGCGACGTCTGCCACGGCAAGCGCTACAATCGCGAGACACTCGACGTCACCTTCAAGCAGAGGTCAATCGCCGACGTGCTCGACATGACGGTGGAGGAAGGCGTCGATTTCTTCGCGGCGGTGCCTGCGGTGCGCGACAAGCTGCAAGCGCTGAAGGATGTCGGTCTCGGTTATATCAAGGTCGGCCAGCAGGCGAATACGCTCTCGGGCGGCGAGGCACAGCGCGTCAAGCTTGCCAAGGAGCTGTCGAAACGCTCGACGGGGCGCACGCTCTACATTCTCGATGAACCGACGACCGGCCTGCATTTCCACGACGTCGCCAAGCTGCTCGAAATGCTGCACGAACTGGTCAACCAGGGCAATTCGGTGGTGGTGATCGAACACAATCTCGAAGTCATCAAGACGGCCGATTGGGTGCTCGATTTCGGCCCCGAAGGCGGCGACGGCGGCGGCGAGATCGTCGCGACCGGCACGCCCGAAGCGATCGTCAAGGAAAAGCGGTCCTATACCGGACAGTTCCTGAAGGAATTGCTGGAACGGCGGCCGGCGAAGAAGGCGGTTGCGGCGGAATGACGATGAGGCCAGCGTCGCCCGATGATCTGGAAACGATCGCGACGCTGACGTCAGCCGCTTATCAGCCCTATAGCGAACTCTTCGGCGCTCCGCCGATGCCGGTGACGGAGGATTACACGCCGCGGATCGAACGCGGTGAAGTCTGGCTCTGCGAGATCGACGGGCAAACGGCGGGCCTTATGGTCGTCGAGCAGCATTCCGATCACCTCATGCTGTTCAGCATCGCGGTCTCGCCGGGTTTTCAGGGTGCCGGGCATGGGCTGGCGATGCTGCGCTGGCTGGAAGGCAAGGCGCGGGAATGGGCCGTGCCGGAGATCCGGCTCTACACGAATGCGCGGATGGAGCGGAATATCGCGCTCTACAGCGCCTTCGGGTTTCAGGAAACGGGTCGCCGGCCGAACCCTTATCGGCCAGGATGGACGCTCGTCGATATGACGAAAGAGATCAATGCGGCCTGAGCGGCTGCGAATGGGGAGGACGACATGACGAAATCCGGCACTATCCGCACCGGCATCGGCGGCTGGACGTTCGAGCCCTGGCGCGGACATTTCTTTCCCGATGACCTGAAACAGAAGGACGAGCTGAATTATGCCAGCCGCCAGCTGAGGGTCATCGAGGTCAACGGCACCTATTACAGCACGCAGAAGCCTGCGGTCTTCGCCAAATGGGCGGCTGACGTGCCCGACGGTTTCATCTTTTCGCTGAAGGCGACGCGTTTCGTCACCAATCGACGGGTGCTTGCCGAAGCCGGTGAATCGATGGAGCGGTTCCTGTCATCGGGCATCAGCGAACTCGGCGATCATCTCGGGCCGCTGCTCTGGCAATTCGCGCCGACGAAGAAATTCGATGCGGAGGATTTCGAAGCCTTCCTGAAACTGCTGCCGGCAAAACAGGACGGACTGCCGCTCCGCCACGTGGTCGAAGTGCGGCACGATTCCTTCAAGGTGCCGGAGTTCGTGGTGCTGCTTGCGAAATACGGCGTGGCGCCGGTCTGTGCCGAACATTTCGAATATCCGATGATCGCCGACGTGACGGCCGACTTCGTCTATGCCAGGCTGCAGAAGGGATCAGACGACATCCCGACCTGCTATCCAGAAAAGGACCTGAAGGCCTGGGCAGACCGACTGGAGACCTGGGCCGAGGGCAAAATTCCCGACGACCTGCCGCTGATCGATGGAGATCGCAAAGTGAAGGTCGAGCCACGCGACGTCTTCGCCTTCATGATCCATGAAGGCAAGGTCAATGCGCCGCATGGGGCGATCGCCCTGCAGCAAGCGTTGGCGAAATAGGCGGGGTCGATAGTCACAAAAGGATCGTGACCTTGTGGGTATCACATCGTCAGTCACGCGTTGCATGAGGGCATCATGAGCGTGGTAACCCGGGAGCCCGCATGAGCGTTGCCGCATCCTATCTCTATCGCGACGGACGCCGGGTCGAGGCAGTCCCTTTCGAGGCTGCCGCCATTCCGGCGGTGGACAACGAATTCATCTGGATCGGCCTGCACAAGCCTAGCCGGGACGAGCTCCTGCTGCTGCAAGGCCGTTTTGGCCTTCACGAACTCTCGATCGCCGATGCGCTCAGTTCCCTGCAGATGCCGAAGCTCAGCGTTTATGACGACCAGCTGTTCGTCATCGCAAAGACGGCACAGCTCGAGGGGGACCATATCACCTACGGGGAAACCGCAATTTTCGTCGGCAAGCGCTATATCATCACCGTCCGCAATGGGTCGGAGCGCGGGCACGGAGAGCTGCGCGGCCGGCTGGAGACATCGCCGCAGACGCTCTGCCATGGCACCGACTACATTCTGCATGCCATTCTCGATTTCATTATCGACGGCTATCTTCCCATTGTCCGCACGATCGAGGATTCCGTTCTCGAGATGGAACGAAAAATGCTCGATGCCTTTCTCGACCGCAACCAGATCGCCCGCATTTTCAAGTTGCGCCGGGAAGTCATTCTGTTTCAGCGGGTGCTGGATGCGATGCTGGACCTTTGCGGCAAGCTCTACCATCTCGACCTGCCGTCGCTTGACAAGGAAGCGAAGCCCTATTTCCGCGATGCGCTTCAGCACATGCACCGTGTCGAGACGATGGTTGCAAGCTTGCGCGACGTGATCACATCGGTTTTCGAAGCGAGCAATCTGATTGAACAGCAAAGACAGGGCACAATCACACGGCAGCTGGCGGCCTGGGCTGCCATTCTCGCCGTTCCGACGGCGATCGCCGGCATTTACGGCATGAATTTCGACAATATGCCCGAGCTGAAAACCAGCTACGGCTATTTTGTCGTTTTGGCAGTCATCGCCGTCATGTGCATCGCACTTTTCATCCGTTTCAAGCGCGCCCGCTGGATATGACGCCTTGCTCGTCGACGGACTCGGGCTTCATTTCTTCCCCTCCGCCAACGCCTCTTTCCGGCGGTGCGGCAGGAGCGATTTGAGGTACCGCCATATCGGCGAGACGGCGTAGCCTGCGACCGGAATTGCGATCAAGCCGGCGACGATACCGACGATGCCCGCTCCCGCGGCCTCGACGATCCAGCGCAGGACGGATGGCAGAACGGGAATGGCGTGTGCCGTCGCCTCGCCGGCATCATGGATCAGATGTGCAGGGCCGCCGATACCATAGGCTTCGAGGCCGTGAACGATGATGCCGCCGCCGACCCAGATCATCGCGGCCGTTCCGACGATGCCGAGCACTTTCAGAAAATAGGGCATGCCTGTGACAAGCCCCTTTCCGATCGCACGCGAGAAGGCGCCCATCGCAGATGCCGTCCGCACACGTGCCAGCATCAGACCGAGATCATCGGCCTTCACGATAAGCGCCACGCCGCCATAGACCAAGACCGTGATGCCCAGTCCAACAACGGCAAGGATGAGGGCCTGCGTGAACATGCTGCCGGACGGCACCGCGGCGAGCGTAATCGCCATGATTTCGGCCGACAGGATGAAATCCGTCTTGATGGCACCGGCGACCTTTTGGTCTTCTACCGATTTGGCATCGAGGCTTGTCGTCTCGAGTGCCGTTTCATGGGCGTGAGCTGCATGCGGCAGCACCAGTGCGTAGACTTTTTCCACACCCTCGTAGCAGAGATAAAGTCCGCCGATCATCAGCAGCGGTGTGATCGCCTGCGGTGCGACAAGGCTCAGGATCAGCGCCGCGGGAAGCAGGATCAGAAGCTTGTTCTTCAATGAGCCGAGCGTGATCTTGCCGATGATCGGCAATTCGCGTGCCGCCGAAAATCCGGTGACGTAGCGGGGTGTGACTGCCGCATCATCAATGACGACGCCGGCCGCTTTCGCGCCGGCCTTGGCTGCCTGGCCGGCAATATCGTCGAGCGATGCCGCAGCCACCTTGGCCAAAGCCGCGATATCATCAAGAAGGGCGATCAGGCCAACACTCATTCGAGCCTCCGTCGGGAAGACAGACTTACGCAGTGAAAAACGGAAAACCAATCAACGAAAAGTGGCATCCTCTGGCGGGAAGATGCCACGCAAGGATCACGACGACAATGGCCGTTATTCAGCCGGCATCGGGCTCAAGCCGCCCTCGTCCAGCGGAGGACGTGCCTTTCGTTCCCGTTTCTGCGAAACCCGTGACAAAACGCTCTGGCGGTTCACGGATTTGCGCTCCTCGTCAATGCGGCGGATCAGGATCTCCGCGCGCTCGACCGAGCCGAGAAGCGCCAGGATCGTGCCGCGTTCGGCCGCACCGGCATTCGGGCCAAGTGCCAGCGTCTGTTCCCGCAGTTCGGTGACATTGGGAAGGCTGACATGGCCGGCCGGCATGGAGGGACGAACCACGCCATAGTCGGGCATGATATCCTGCAGAGAGGCATCGAGCTTGCTCAGTGCCAGATTGACGATCGCCAAAGCGGGTTCGCTGAATTTTTCACGCTTCACGCGCCGCGCGACCTGATGCATCGATTCCGTCAACGCAGCGGTGAAATCCGCCTCCTCGATCAGGCTGGCAACCAGATCGAGTTGCTCGTAAGGCAGATCCTCCTTCATCAGCGATGCGGTATAATCGCGAATGTCACGGCTAAGGATATCGGTGGCGAGATAATGTTCGCCCGGATCCGATGGAGCCGACTTGGCGGACCGGGCAATATCCAGGAACATCGCGCCGGCCTGCAGATGACGCGCGGTCTCCTGCTGGACGGCCGGAACGGCCCGCGCGAAGTCGCTTGTGAGCCTGCGGTCGAGGAATTTCGGCGTCGAATAATCTTCCACATCCTCGGCGTCGATACGGCCGATGCGCGACAAGACACGTTCGAAGACGCTGACGAAGGGAAACAGCAGCGCCGTGTTGAAGACGTTGAAGAAGGTCGAATAGAGACCGACAGCGACCGGAACCAGCGGAAATGTCTCTTTGCCCTCAACCACGACCGGAACGCCGGGATCGCCGCCGAACCACTGCATCGCCCATGCCAGAACGTCGATCGAGACGAAGAACAAGGGCACCGTGATGCAGACGCCGATAATGTTGAAGGACATATGGGCATAGGCAGCGCGTTTGGCGTTCTTCGACAGATTGAGCGAGGCAATCCAGGAGGTGATCGTGGTTCCGAGATCCGCACCCAGCGAGAAGGCAACCGCCGTCGTCCAGTCAAGGACACCGGCCGCACCGAGCCCCATGACGATACCGATCGTCGCCGACGAGGAGTGGATCATCGCGGTGACGCCGGCGGCGATCAGCACGCATTTGATCAGATTATAATAGGAGTCAGCGGTCAGCGTCGACAGAACGTCCATGACCTCCGGTATGTTGCGCAGCGGCCGGAGGCCGCCGGTCATCAGATTGAGACCGTAGAAAATCAGCGCGAAGCCCATGCAGGCAAGCGCGACGTTGCGGATCCGCTCGCTCTTGGCAAAGCAGTAGACCAGCGAAAAAACGCCCGCAAAGATCAGGCCAAGGGGACCCAGCGGCAAGGCGATCAGGCCGTTTCCGAGCGTCGTCCCGATGTTGGCGCCCATGATGACGCTGATCGCCGGACGCAATCCGACAACGCCGGCATTGACGAGGCCGACGACCATGACCGTCATTGCCGTCGATGACTGGATGACACCGGTGATGAGCGTTCCCGCGATGACGCCCTTGATCGGCGTGCCTGCGGCTCTCGCGAGAAATGCGCGCATCTTGTTGACGGAGAGTGCCTGGATGCCGTTCGACATGAACTCCAGACCGAGCATGAATATCCCCAGCCCGCCGATAACGGGCACAAGAATATCCTTGAAAATGTCGATGTTCATTATGCCTTACCCCCTTGGCGCCAAAATGGCGCGCTTCAACGGCGCCCCCGCGCCTCACTCATATGCCCGATTTCATACGGTCGGGGATGTCCCGACCGCGTATCATGCGCGAACGAATTACTGGCTCGCGGATGCATCCTGCTTCAGCCAGTATTTGACGATCTGACTGACGAGCTGCGGCGGCAAATGCACATAGCCCAGCGCCTCGGCGTCCTTACTGCCTGTCTCGAACGCCAGGCGGAAAAAATCATGCACGCGGCGATAGCGATTGGGCGCCTGTCCCTTCATGGGAACGACAGCAAATGTCGCGCCGCTGATCGGATAGGCCGCCTCTCCCGGTTGATCCGTGAGCGACACCGAAAAAGCTTTCGCTTCATCCCATGAGGCGGTGCTGGCCGCAGCCCGCACGCCATCCGGTCCCGGTTTTACGAACTGGCCGGATTTGTTCTGAACAGCGGCATAGGGCAGGTTTGCACGCTCGACCTGGCCAAAATCGGCATAGGCGATCGCCCCCTTGGTTGCCTGCACCGCGCGAATGAGATCTCCGGTTCCCTCGACACTCGTCCCCACAGGCCAGGCGATCAGCGTATCCGCGCCATGTGCCACCTTCCATTCCGGGCTTGCCGAGGACAGGAATTCGGTGAACATGAAGGTGGTGCCTGATCCGTCCTTGCGGGTAACCGGGCTGATTTTCTGATCGGGAAGGCTGATCTCCCGGTTGATCGCCTTGATGGCAGGATCGGCCCATGACTGGATCTTGCCGAGATAGATATTCGCAAGCAGCGGGCCAGTCAGGTTGATACGCCCCTTGCCGATACCGTCAAGATTGACGGCAATCGCCACGCTGCCGAGCACGATCGGAAACTGCTGGCGGCCATGCTTCAAAAGCTCATCGTGGGAGACAGGCACATCGGTCGCAGCGAAATCCAGCTCCGGCTGATCAAGGCGCATCAGACCTGCCAGCGAACCGACGAGCTCGTAGTCTACGGTCCAGTCGGGTGAGCTGAAGTCGCCGTCATCCATCCGCGCCTTCTCGTAGATCTCTGCCCATTTCGCGATGATGGGTGCCGCGAATGTGGAGCCGGCGCCACGAATGGGCTCGGCCGTGGCTGCAGGAGCGATGGACAGTGAACCGACGACTGCCGCAAGTCCGGCAAAGCAGGCGGCGGCGCTCGTCACTCTGTGCACTTGCCGAAAAAAACGTTCCATCAGCGCTTCCCCCTTGCAACCGTTCACTGCGCACTTCGATCAGAATTCAAACCAGATCAGCTCAGGACCCGGCGTACGACCCCGTGTTCCAGCCGACAGGAATTCCTGACACCATTAAGTATTTCCATTCATTTACATTTTAATGACAGTTTAGTTTTGCGGATTGCTGATTCTCGACGCGGGACATCTTTCGCTGATCGATGTCGCTTTAAAACTCTGAAATAAAACCGTCACTCAACTGACACATCGGCCGCATTTATAATGGTAAAACAACCCAGCCTGCGCCACGGCCAGACATGTTGGGGACGGTGCGGATTAACTTCTGCTTTCGAGGTGCAAGAGGATGCAACGGCGCTAAAGCGGCAATACCTTGGCTGCAAGCTCCTCCGCCGTCAGCCCTTTGCCGGCGCGTTGGCCGGCCTCGCCGTGCAGCCAGACGCCGGCAGCGGCGGCCTCGAAGGCCGGTAGGCCCTGGGCGAGCAAGCCGCCGATGATGCCGGCAAGCACGTCGCCGGAACCGGCGGTGGCAAGCCAGACCGGGGCATTGGTATTGATGAGCGCACGTCCATCAGTCGCGGCGATGACAGTATCGGCGCCTTTGTAAATGATCACGGCATTGGCGCGGCGGGCGGCGGCCACAGCCTTATCCACCTTACCGAGCGCATCGTCGCCGGCGATATCGGGAAAAAGCCGCGCGAATTCGCCCTCGTGCGGTGTTAGCACCAGACGCGGCTCACCCCGGAAAAGATCAAACAGCTGCTGCGGATCATCCTTGAACGAGGAGATGCCGTCGGCATCGAGCACCAGATTGCGATCGGCAAGGGCCGAGACGAAGCCGCGCGCCTTGGCGCCGATACCGAAACCGGGGCCAAGGACGAAGGTCTGCAGCCGCCTGTCGGAGAGCCAGTCGCCGAGGTCGGCCTCGTCTTCGATGGCATGCAGCATGACGGCGGTCAGATGCGCGGCATTGGCAACCATCGCGGCGCGGGGGGCGGCGATCGTCACCAGGCCGGCGCCGGCCTTCAGGCCCGAGATCGCCGACATGCGCGCTGCACCCGTCTTGTCGGCCTCACCTGAGAAGACGACCAGATGACCGCGCTTGTATTTGTGGGTTTCCAGTTGCTCGGCCGGCAGCGCACCCTTCCAGGCATCCGGCGTGTTCTCGGCGATGAGACCGCTTGCCTCGGCGCGGATGATGCGGGCGGGGATACCGATGTCGAAGACCTCCAATTCACCGCAAAGCTCCCTGCCCGGCATCAGCAGATGGCCGGGTTTGCGGGTCATGAAGGTGATGGTGTTGCGGGCCCGGAAGGCGGCACCCAGCACCTTGCCGGTGCGACCATCGAGGCCGGAGGGCAGATCGATGGCGAGCACGGGAATACCGGCCTCGGTGACGCGCTCGATCAGCGCCTGCACATCGGTCGGCACCGCGCGGCCAAGCCCCGCCCCGAACAGGCCATCGATAACGACGTCGCCGGTTTCCGGCCGATAGAGATCAAGTTCCTGTCCCTCCAATGCGCAGCCGATGCGGGCGCGGGCGGCATCGCCCTTCAGCCTGGAGGGATTGCCAAGGTGGAAGAGCGCCACCCTCGCCCCGCTCTGCTGTAGATGACGTGCTGCGACATAAGCGTCGCCGCCATTGTTGCCGGGTCCGCCGGCGACGACGAAGCGCAACGCTCCGGGATGAAGGCGCAGAGCAGCGGCTGCGACCGCAGCACCCGCCCTCTCCATCAGGCCGAAGGAGTCGATGCCGGACGCAGCAGCGGCTGCATCGACGGCGGCCATTTCAGCAGGCGTGAGAAGAAGGTCGGACAGATGTTTGGTCATCATCCTATTCAATCAAAAAACGCCTAAAAAACAACCGGCTGAAACAGGAAAGAGAAGGACGCAATTTAGGCATATGCCTAATTTTTAATCCTCACGTGAGGTACTTTCGCGATTGCGAAAATACCTGACTTTTTCAGTTTCGAGTGGGATTTTGATCGGGGGGCAACGCTTTTCCACCTGTCCGTCACCAAAACCACGTAGAATTCCCCGCAAACGCTCGCGTTTTGACCGAATCGACGTCTTTTTTCGATAGGATGGATTTCAAACTGGCACGATATCTGCATCATACCCGGCGAGCGGGAAAGTTCCTGCCATAACAAGAGAAGCGGAGAGACATTTTCTCATGAAAAAGATCGAAGCGATCATTAAGCCTTTCAAGCTGGACGAAGTGAAGGAAGCCCTTCAGGAAGTTGGCCTGCAGGGTATCACGGTCACGGAAGCCAAGGGTTTCGGCCGTCAGAAGGGCCACACGGAACTCTACCGCGGAGCTGAATACGTCGTCGATTTCCTGCCGAAGGTCAAAGTCGAGGTCGTGTTGGCCGACGAGAATGCGGAGGCCGTTATCGATGCGATCCGCAAGGCGGCGCAGACCGGCCGCATCGGCGATGGAAAGATCTTCGTCTCCAACGTCGAAGAGGTTATCCGCATCCGCACCGGCGAGACCGGCATCGATGCCATCTGACCACTTTGCCAATCGCGCAAAGTCCGTTACCGTCATCGCCGACCTACACCGTCATCGCAAATCGGAGGAAACTCATTAATGGCGACCGCAAGCGAAATTCTGAAGCAGATCAAGGAGAACGACGTAAAGTTCGTCGATCTGCGTTTCACCGACCCAAAGGGCAAGCTGCAGCATGTGACGATGGACGTTGTCTGCGTCGATGAGGACATGTTCGCCGACGGCGTGATGTTCGACGGCTCCTCAATCGGCGGCTGGAAGGCCATCAACGAGTCCGACATGGTGCTGATGCCCGATACGGAAACGGTGCATATGGACCCGTTTTTCGCTCAGTCGACCATGGTCATCGTCTGCGACATCCTCGATCCGGTTTCCGGCGAAGCCTATAACCGCGATCCGCGCGGCACCGCCAAGAAGGCCGAAGCCTACCTCAAGGCATCCGGCATCGGCGATACGGTCTTCGTCGGCCCGGAAGCCGAATTCTTCGTCTTCGACGACGTCAAGTACAAGGCCGATCCCTACAATACCGGCTTCAAGCTCGATTCGACCGAACTGCCGTCGAACGACGATACCGATTACGAGACCGGCAACCTTGGCCATCGCCCGCGCGTCAAGGGCGGCTATTTCCCGGTCCCCCCCGTCGACAGCGCCCAGGATATGCGTTCGGAAATGTTGACGGTGCTCTCCGAAATGGGCGTCGTCGTCGAAAAGCATCACCATGAAGTCGCGGCCGCCCAGCACGAACTCGGCATCAAATTCGATACGCTGGTGCGCAACGCCGACAAGATGCAGATCTACAAATATGTCGTGCACCAGGTGGCCAACGCCTACGGCAAGACGGCGACCTTCATGCCGAAGCCGATCTTCGGCGACAATGGCTCGGGCATGCATGTGCACCAATCGATCTGGAAGGGTGGCAAGCCGACCTTTGCCGGCGACGAATATGCCGGCCTTTCCGAGAGCTGCCTGTTCTACATCGGCGGCATCATCAAGCATGCCAAGGCGATCAACGCCTTCACCAATCCGTCGACGAACTCCTATAAGCGTCTCGTCCCGGGTTACGAAGCCCCTGTACTGCTTGCCTATTCGGCCCGCAACCGCTCGGCTTCCTGCCGCATTCCGTTCGGCTCGAACCCGAAGGCCAAGCGCGTCGAGGTCCGCTTCCCGGATCCGACCGCCAACCCCTATCTCGCCTTTGCCGCCATGCTGATGGCCGGTCTCGACGGCATCAAGAACAAGATCCATCCCGGCAAGGCCATGGACAAGGATCTCTACGACCTGCCGCCGAAGGAATTGAAGAAGATCCCGACCGTCTGCGGCTCGTTGCGCGAAGCGCTTGAAAGCCTCGACAAGGATCGCAAGTTCCTGACGGCCGGCGGTGTTTTCGACGACGACCAGATCGATGCCTTCATCGAGCTGAAGATGGCTGAGGTGATGCGTTTCGAAATGACGCCGCATCCGGTCGAATACGACATGTACTATTCGGCCTGATCGGCCGCGAAGACCGAAAGCCCCGGTTCGCCGGGGCTTTCACCTCCCGGGTCATGGACGCCAGCAGGAGGATGTGACGTTCATGTGACGAACTCGCGCAAAAATCTTGATTTGCGCGACACCAATCACCAAATTTGGTGATGAAAGGAAGTCGTACCATGAAAGAAAGAGTAGCAAAGTTCAGTATCGGCGAAGTGGTTCGGCACAAGGTTTTTCCGTTTCGCGGCGTCATCTTCGACGTTGATCCGGAGTTCGCGAATACGGAGGAATGGTGGAATTCCATTCCGGCCGAAGTGCGCCCGAGCAGGGACCAGCCCTTCTATCACCTGCTCGCCGAGAATGACGAAAGCGAATATGTCGCCTACGTCTCCGAGCAGAACCTGATGAACGACGAAAGCGGCACGCCGCTTCGCAACCCACAGATCTACCAGATTTTCGATCAGGCCCCGTCAGGGCAGTTCAAACCCAAGATGAGCTTCGCCCACTAAGTCACTCGTGCCGATCGTTTAATCAAGGCCTCGCTTCTCCCGGCGAGGCCTTTTCTTTGCGCAACAAAAAACCCGGCGCGAAGCCGGGTTTCTGTTTCAAAGAAGGTAGCAGGATTACTGCGCCTTGGCTGCCTTCTGGGCATCTTCCAGCTTCTTGCGGGCTTCCTCCGCCTTCTTCTGCATGCCTTCCTGCAGGCTGCGCTGGCTTTCGGCAAGCTTATTTTCGGAAACCGGTTCGCCGTCATAGGCGCCGGTGAAGCCTTCGAGCGAGATCTTGATCGGGTTCGGGGCGCGGCGGAAGTTGATCGAGGTGAAGATCACGTCGCTGCCCTTCTTGAGGCTGGCGATCATCGCGTCGGTCAGCGGAATTTCGGCGGTGCACTTGTCCGGCAGGCAGACGGCGTAGTCGAGCTTCTGGCCCTTGCCGCCGTCGATCTGCATCATGATGCCGGGAGGAATGAGGCGCGCTGTCGGAACCGAGACCTGCAGGAGCTTGCGGTTGATCTTGCCCGAGACCGAGATCAGGCCGACGGCAGTGACGAGCTGGCCGCCATTGGCGAGGATCAGGTTCTGGACAACACAGATGTCGTTGTCTTCCTGCTTGCTGCAGGTTTTGTACCAGCCGAGCTTCGGCGCTCCTGCGGCCTGCGCCGGGGCATCGGCCGGAGCCGGTGCCGCCGCGCTCTGCGCGAAGGAGGAGACCGGAGCCGAAGCGCCGAACACCACTGCCAGAACGGACAGTGCTGCCCGCATTTTCTTTTCAGACTTGAACATCATAACGAATTCCGTCTCCTGATATGCGTTCGGGGCAGCGTCTTGCCGCCCCAACCATCGGGTCGTTCGGCACTCCACCTCTTAAAAAAATAAGGCAAATGCATGACCCCGAAACTTCGGGTTCACCTGTTACATCGCAGCGTGCAAGATATCCAGCATTTCTTTGGCAATTTGAGGTGCATTTCGTCGCGATGACAAAGAAATCGCCGCTCTGTGTTGGAATTGGTCGACCCCATGATAATCTTGGCCTGAATCATGCCCGTTTCACGGATCAAGGATTGCCGAATGCTCCGTATCGTCGTCCCCCTCGTCCTCTCGCTGCTGTGCGGCACTGTCGCTGCCAAGCCGCTGCACGGCATCGCGATGCATGGCGAGCCGGCTTTGCCGCCGGACTACAAGCACTTCCCTTACGTCAATCCCGACGTGAAAAAGGGCGGCAAGATCACCTACGGCGTCGTCGGCACCTTCGACAACCTCAATCCGTTCATCCTGAAGAGTATGCGCACGACGGCGCGCGGCATGTGGGATCCGGATTATGGCAATCTCGTCTACGAATCGCTGATGCAGCGCTCCAGGGACGAGCCTTTCACACTCTACGGCCTGCTGGCCGAAACGGTCGAATGGGACGATGACCGGAGCTTCATCCAGTTCAACCTCAATCCGAAGGCGAAATGGGCCGATGGCCAGCCGGTGACGCCCGAAGACGTGATGTTCACCTTCGAGCTGATGCGCGACAAGGGCCGCGTGCCCTTCGCCAACCGCCTCAACGCCGTCGCCAAGATGGAGAAGGTCGGCGAGCGCAGCGTGCGTTTCACCTTCAACGACAAGGCCGACCGCGAGACGCCGCTGATCTTCGGCCTGTTCCCGGTGCTGCCGAAACATGCGATCGATCCTGAAACCTTCGACCGTTCGTCGCTGACGCCGCCGGTCGGCTCCGGTCCCTACAAGGTGAAGACGGTGAAGCCCGGCGAGAGCATCACCTATGAGCGCGATCCGAATTACTGGGGCAAGGACATTCCCGCCAAGGTCGGCACCGACAATTACGACCAAATCACCGTCCAGTATTTCCTGCAGGACACGACGCTGTTCGAGGCCTTCAAGAAGGGCGATGTCGACATCTATCCCGACGGCAATCCCGGCCATTGGGCCAATGCCTATAATTTCCCCGCCGTCACCTCGGGGGCTGTGGTCAAAGACGTGTTCTCGCCGAAATTGCCGAGCGGTATGCTCGGCTTCGTGTTCAACACGCGCCGGCCGATCTTTGCCGATCCGAAGGTGCGTGAGGGCCTGTCGCTGGTGTTCGACTTCGAATGGGCGAACAGGAACCTTTATTCCGGCGCCTACAAGCGCACCCAGAGCTTCTGGCAGAATTCCGAGCTGTCGAGTTTCGGGGTCCCCGCCAATGCAGCCGAGCTTGCCCTGCTGGGGCCGATCAAGAACAAAATTGCGCCGGAGATTCTCGACGGCACCTACAAGCTGCCGGTCACCGACGGTTCCGGCCGCGACCGCAATGTGCTGAAACAGGCCGTCGAGCAGCTGAAACAGGGCGGCTATACGATCCAGGGCGGCAAGATGCTCGATGCCTCCGGCCGCCAGCTCGCCTTCGAGATCATGACGCAGAATGCCGACCAGGAGAAGCTCGCGGTCGCCTATCAGCGTTCGCTGCAGACGATCGGCATCGCCGCTTCGATTCGCACAGTCGACGATTCGCAGTATCAGAGCCGGACGAACAGCTTCGATTACGACATGATCATGAAGTCCTACACGTCCTCGCTATCGCCTGGAAATGAACAGCTCGGCCGCTGGTCTTCGGCCGCCAAGACCCGCGAAGGCAGCGACAGTTTCGCGGGCGCTGCCGACCCCGATCTCGATACGTTGATCGATCACCTGCTCCGGGCGCGCTCGGCCGAGGATTTCACCGCGGCGGTGCGCTCCTACGACCGGCTGCTGCTGTCCAGCCACTACGTGCTGCCGCTCTATCATATGGGTCAGCAATGGGTGGCGCGCAGCAAGCGTATCGGCCATCCCGACACGGTGCCGCTCTACGGCTACCAGCTGCCGCTATGGTGGGATACGAGCGCCCAATAAGAAGCAGCCGAACCACCCCGGCTTTGAATGTCTCCCTGGGAAGACGCACAGAATAAGGAAAATCATCATGGAGCGTATCACCATCGACGTCGTCTCGGATGTCGTTTGCCCCTGGTGCTATCTCGGCAAGGCGCGGCTGGAGCTCGCCATCGCCGAGGTGCAGGACGAGATCGGCGTCGACATCAACTGGCGGCCGTACCGGCTCAACCCCGACTACCCCAAGGAAGGCGTCGACCAGAAGAAGGCGCTGGCGGAGAAGCTCGGCGGCGAAGAGCGCGTGGCGCAGGCGCACAAGATGCTCACTGATTATGGCCGCGAGGTCGGCATCGCCTTCGATTTCGAAGCGATCAAGATCGGCCCGAACACGCTCGATGCGCATCGGCTGATCCACTGGGCGATGATCGAAGGCCGCGAGAAGCAGGACAAGGTCGTTGCCGCGCTGTTCAAGGCGAATTTCGAGGAAGGCCGCAATGTCGGTGACCATGCGGTGCTGCTCGATATCGCCGAGATAGCCGGCCTCGACCGCTCGGTCATCGCCTCGCTGCTTGCCTCCGATGCCGATCGCGATCTGATCGTCGCCGAGATCAAGGCGGCGCAGGAGATGGGCGTCAACGGCGTGCCGTTCTTCATCTTCGATCAGCAATATGCCGTCAGCGGCGCGCAAACGCCCGACGTGCTGGCGAACGCGCTACGTGATATCGCCAAGGCGAAGGCCGAGGCACGATCAGGCCTCAACTGACGCCGACGGCCATGCGGATCGAGGTCGAACAGCCGCGGTAAAGCTGTCCGAGAGAGCCAGCTATACCGTTTATATTTTCAAGCACGCCTTGGAATGAAGCATGAGTGGCGCCAGAGCGAAACCTCAGGGAATTTATGTACTTGATTCAAATGGAAATTATGGCTGGGAGTTCGCAAACCGGGACAGGCTGCTGCCAGATAGTGGCTACCTCGGCCTGAATTACAGCCGAACTCCATGGCCGGATAGCATGCTCGATTTGCCGCGCGGCCCGTGGCAAATACCCGAATATGCTGAAACGCCAAAGCTGATCTTTGATCCAAAGCGGAAGGTCCAAGATATTTATGCTGTGGAGTATTTCCTTTTCATCTCCGACAAAATGAAGAGCTTGCTTGAGGAGTTCGCTCCAAAGTCATGTGAATACCTGCTTTGCGAGACCGAGTTTTCGAACGGAAAAACCGGTCCGAGAATCTGGCAGTGCAGCGTTGTTGATTCATACCGCGAGGCAGTGGATGTCGAGAACTCCCCTTTAATTCGCGTCACTAGATGGGGCGGCTATATGATATCGGGCGGAGCTGACTGGTGTTTTCTGCCGAGTGTCCTCAACAGCGCGCACGTGTTTCGCTTGGTTGAATATGCTGGCCCATTTTTTTGCGATCAAACATTCAAGAACATATGCAAAGACAGAGGTATTAGAGGCACTGCTTTCCAACAAGTTGGCTTTTACCAAAATAGCGGAGACGCTTCGGTGAAGAGCACAATCTGAGTCGCTGTAAAACGAAGTTGGAAGGTTTCGTACCTGACAACGGCCCCGCTCAGCCCAGAACCGGAACGCAGCGCACCTCGGTCTTCACCGAATTGGCGATGAAACATTCGTCGTGGGCGCGATGATGCAGAGCTTCGAGTTCGCTGAGTGAGGGCTGTTTTTCGCCGCTGAAGACGACATGCGGACGTAGCGTCACGACGGTCATGGCAAGGCGGCCCTCGGCATTCTTCTCCATGATGCCCTCGGCGGCATCGGTGTAGCTGTCGACGCGAAAGCCCTGTTTGGCGGCGATCGACAGGAACCAGAGCATATGGCAGCTGGAGAGCGAGGCGACGAAAGCCTCTTCCGGATCAACGGCATCCTCGGCCGAATAGGGCAGCGGGACGACATGCGCGGAAGAGGACGCCCTCACCTCGATGCCGCCGTCAAAGGTCCAGCGGTGGGCGCGGCTGTAGCGGTTGTCGGTGAAGGTCTCGCCGTTGCGGTGCCAGGCGATCGTTGCGCCGTATTTCGCCACCACCCTCTCCTCTTTTTACGCAATTCCGGACGCAAAACATGGGGTAATCGCGGCGCGATCACCCAGACCATTTTCAAGAGTGATGGCTG
>NZ_JABFCN010000051.1 GCF_013087515.1 Rhizobium sophorae
CTCAATTCTCAATGGAAATTATGCGCCTAACCGGCTCAGTTCTGCGTGGAAAACAACACTGGTGTTCGTAGACATCTTTCAAAGTGGCGCACGTGAGGGGGACGAATGTCCGCGTTCTTTCCTATTTTCCATTCGTGTTTCCATCGGATGAAATTTAAGTGTCTTCGGTGTAGCGGCCCGACGCTGGAAGCGGTTGTCAACCACCCAACTGGTGGCGGCTCCAAGGAAAGGTAAATGAGCAGCTTTGCAGTGATGAGATCGAACTCCACGGACGGATCATCCAATCTAGCAAAGCTTGGCCAACCTTTGATCGGGACGTCAAAACGGATAACCTGCACTTTGACGCGTTCCCGATTTTTCCGCGATGTATCAATTTTCCACACATCGTCGGTAAATTGGCAGTCCCTGGTAAGCCACCACCGGGGCGCAAGCGCAGCTATGATCTGATCATGTTTGCTTCGGCGGGCAGGTTTAGGGTCTATGCTCATCAATATAACACCGGGAGCACGTCGTCGTTCGCTGCCAAGCGCTTCTGTACTATCGCAATAGCTCGCTGGAATCGCAACCTATGCCTGCCCCGCTCTAGCAAATTGCAGTAACCGTCAATGATGACTTGGTAAGGCAGCCATGATCGTACCCAACGCCAGGGATTCAGCGACTGCAAACGCTCGCGAAGCCTTCCCAACGCTAGCCTGGCAAGATGTAATATCTCTAAGGAACGATCATCAACGACGAGGAGACGGTTTTCTTCGCTAACCGTACCGACACTCGGTACAATATCCTCTTTCGAGCTATGAACGGATGCAAAATCAAGCCCGGAACCGAGACCTAGTTGCTGCCTCTTCTTTAGGTCATGTTCACTCAAGCCTAGCCAGCGAGCAGCATCGACGATACCAATAGACGCGGTGCTCTCCCAAAGCTCCATGAAAATTCGCATTTTTGACGAGTACACGGCATGTATTGTTGTTTCAGTCAGGTACTGATGCGTCATGTGCTCCGACGAATGATCCGCCAGAGCCATCGGAAGCCGTACGTTGAAAACGCCTTTGGCTGCCTCGATGTTTATGAAAGTCTTTCTGATAGCCCGATGAGTGAATGGGAGGCCGCCCAGTCTGGGATGGGGCGCAAGACGATCTAAGAATGCATACCACCAGCCTTTGTCCACTGAAGCTATATTGCTGGAGGCGTTCCCGTCGAACCGCTCTCGCCAAATCCAGAGGCTATTAGCCGAAACATTGCCATCGCGATCCGCCTTCTCCCGTAGGGGCAAACTCATGTCGAGCCATTGTTCAATGAGCTTTACTCCTGGGAGACGACCGTCCTGACCCTTGATCGGAAGGTTAGCTTCCGAAGTGTCAGTGTCCGAGAGAACGCCATTGATCTTCAAATTGTTAGCTCTGTTTTTAGCCGAGCCAACGGATTTAATTCTTCGCCGACCACGACTTGCTTCACCGACGAACGGGTTTCGCCCTAAATCTGCGCATGGCTGCATATTCCAGCCGGTGTCGATGAGAACGATTACAAAAGCGGCATGAAGCGCGCGAGGCGTGGCTCCCAGGTACGGTCGCAGTTTCGATTGGCCTCCAGCCGATACGATAAAACCTTGGACGCGGCATTGGGGTGATGCGCACTTGTATTCGTCATAGGTAATTGAATACAGAAGCTTTATTCCTAATTCAAAACGCTTCCGACTTCCCTTTTTTCCAAGGCTATGGCTGGATATTCCTTCTTTCATAAGTATCTCGTCAATTTGCCGAGCTGATGGTGTACCGTCGTCGAACACGATGCGTTGGCCGTCGAGGAACAGCTTGTACTCTTCAACGAATTCGTTCTCCAACTCGTCCCGGAGCAGCTGTAGTAACTCTATATTTTCCTTCAAAGCCGCGTCCTCGGCTTCTAACCAGGACACCGATGGCTTTAGTCGCCCTATCTCGCGTGATAGATCGGCAAAGACTGGTGTCCTCGTTCCGGGAATATGTGGAATGTGACCCGATACCGTGAACGGAGGCAGAAAGTTAACGTTTGCCAACAGCTTGCTTAGCCGTTTGATGCCATCCCAGAAGCCCGCCCTCGTTTTATCGTTTGTTGACGAGGTAAAGCTAAAATCATCGAAGTTCTTTAGTCTTTCGAAAGCGTCGGAGAGGGCACGCTCGACGTCGGCTTTGACTATCCTTTTGAGGTTCCCGTCCATTATCGCCCGAAAAAAATCGCTACCTTCCGCCTTACAACGTGCGGCGAGTCCCCCTTGCAACATAAAGCGTCGCCACGGGCCGAAGTAGTTCGCGCCTGTTGTCGCATTCAAGCCTCGTAACGTGGCTTGGAGTGCGGTGACTAGCGGCTGCAAGCGCGCCAAACCGTAGACCGGAACAAGCACGCTTAAGTCGTACTTCGCATGTCCGGGAACATAAAACTCCAACGCCTCAGTTGGCGCGTCAAATTCAGTGAAATCCTCATCCATTGGCAGATCAGCTCACGTCTTATCGAACTTTTCCTTCATGAAAGGAATTCTTGCGGAAGAATCCCGAAAACCACGAATTAGTGTTTTTTTCTTTTTTTTGACATCTAGATCAAAGAATTCCTTTATGAAATCGTTTCTACGTAGAATATATTTCCACTCCCAGGACATGTCAAGCGCCGGAGCGCAAGGTCCGGCACACACCCGCATTTGGTGTGAAAAGGGTCGCCGGATGCCGCTCCAGCCCTGTCCATGAGGTTTCCCCGGAGACTTCACACAATCGACAATGCGACTTGGAGTTGTTCAGCCCTGGATGAGTGTTGTCACGATGCTCAGTGCAAACCTGTTCGCCCGAACGGCGACATCTTTACCGTCGGACAGGAATTCTCATCCGAGAGCCGTTCTTCGCAACGACAGGAATTCCTTGAAAATCTTTCAGACCTTTTCTGAGCTGGCAAAAAAACGATGCGAGCGCGAACAGCCTGCAATTTGTGAGTTGCAGGCCACCTCTTAATCGAGCCGGTAAGGTCAGCGCCCACTAATCGCAGCGCGATTGACGTATCATCAGCAGGTGATTAATTTTCTTGTAAACTCAAAAACTTAGATCAGATACATTTTTTCGATGCTGGTTTCGGTCGCCTTCCTTCGGCAGGTCGGCAGGCGCCAGATTGACCGTCACCCGCTTCGCCGGCAGCGCCAGGCCTGAGGCGTGGAGGGCCGCCTGCACGCGCTCGCGGCTTTCGGCAACCGCCTTGTCGGGCAGACCGACGATCTGCATGCCGACCTTGCCGGGAGCGACCATGACCTGGACCTCGACCGGCACACCTTCGATACCCTGAAATGCCACCGTACTGACACGCGCGACCATATGCCCATCCCTTGTCCCGCAAACTCTTATACCGCCCCCGGCCGTTCAGGGCCAGCGGTTGCAATCTGGCATGGAAGCTGGAATAAAACAAGAACAATCAAAGAACATAGTCAGGCATCCGCTGTGACCTTGGTTGTGCTCGGTCGCGGGACCAGAACGGTCATGAGCGGCTGGCTCAGCCGCGCTTGCGCTCGATCGCATCCCAAAGCAGCGCTGCTATATCGGCGCCGCCGAACTTCTTGACCTCGCGAATGCCTGTGGGCGAGGTGACGTTGATCTCGGTCATGTAACCGCCGATCACGTCTATGCCGACGAGCAGGAAGCCGCGCTCCCTCAGCGCCGGGCCGATGCGGGCGCAGATTTCCTGTTCGCGCGGCGTCAGTTCGGTCGCCTCGGCGCGGCCGCCGACATGCATGTTGGAGCGGCTGTCGTGTTCGGCCGGAACACGGTTGATGGCGCCGGCGAATTCGCCGTCGACCAGGATGATGCGTTTGTCGCCCTTGCGCACGTCGGGCAGATATTGCTGGGCGATGAAGGGTTCGCGGAAAAGCTGGCCGAACATTTCCAGCAGCGAAGAGAGGTTGCGGTCGTCGCGGGTCGAATGGAAGACGCCGGCGCCGCCATTGCCGTAGAGCGGCTTCAGGATGATATCGCCCATCTCGTCGCGGAAGCGGCGGATCTCGGTGGCATCCTTGGTGATCAGCGTCTTCGGCATCAGATCGGAGAATTCGGTGACGAAGATTTTTTCCGGCGAATTGCGTACCCAGGCCGGATCGTTGACGACGAGCGTCTTCGGGTGGATGCGCTCGAGCAGATGCGTCGAGGTTATATAGGCCATGTCGAAGGGCGGGTCCTGGCGTAGCAGCACGACGTCCATGGTCGAGAGATCGACGCGCTCCGGCGCGCCAAGCTCGAAGTGATCACCCTTGACGTCGCGCAGCATCATCGGCTCGACGTGGGCATAGAGCTTACCGTCGCGAAAGCTCAGGCGGTCGGGGGTATAATGGAAGAGCTTGTAGCCGCGCGCCTGGGCTTCCAGGCTCATGGCGAAGGTGGAATCACCTGCGATATTGATGCCTGCGACATGGTCCATCTGGACCGCTACATTGGTGATCTTGGCCATTTCCATCCCTCGCTGAATGCCGGACAGATGTAGGTCGGCCAGATATCAAACGCAACGGGCAATCAAGGGCTTCCGGTCGCAGTTTTCAGGCGGCGATGCCCTGGTTGCCGTTGTTGCGCAGCATGTTGCGGAGACGGTAGGCAATTGCCAATGGCTTCGGGAAGGGCTTGCGCAGGAAGGCGACCTTGCGGACGTAAGTGTCGACCCGCCAGCTCGCCCAGGTTCCTCCGGCGAAAAAGGCGACGTCGCCGGCGCAGAGCGTTCGTTCGGTGCCGTCCTCGGCAGTGATATGGACCTCGCCTTCGAGGATCATCACCGTCTCGTCCCAGCCGAAGCGCCAGCGGAATTCGCCCGCCGTGCAATCCCAGATCGCCGTCAGCGAGGCCTCGTCATGGCCGCGCGAATGTTCGGCGGTGCGGGCCTGCGGATTGCCGCTGATAATCCAATCCGGATTGATCGGTGTGGACTTCAGCGGCAGCAGATCGCTCGCATGCGCCACGAAGGATTTTCCGGCCGGCTTCGCCACCGCATACGGCACCGAGCGCGCGGCCATGGCGACCGCACTTGCAAGCATCAGCTTCCAGGCCATGAAACAACCCCAATTGTTATCCCTACCAAGACTGCGATAGCAGAGAGTCGTAACGACCTGGTTCAAGCGGGAGCTAAAATTTTAACGATCCGGAAATCCGATGGGTCGAAAGAGGTCAGAAGGCATCCGGAAAGTGCCGCGGCAGCCGGCCGGGCATGATCGCGACGATGTCATAGCGCTGGGAAAGGCGAGCCTGATCCGCCTGGCGGGCGAGCCAGAGATCGCTTGCCGCCCGTATCCGCTTCTGCGAGGCGACAGAGACGGCATCGACCGCCGCGGCCTCGCCATGGCGGGCCTTGACCTCGACAAAGACGGCAAGATCACCCTTGCGGGCGATGATATCGATCTCGCCGAGCCGGGTGCGGTGGCGTAGCGCCAGAATGCGATAGCCTTTCAGCATCAGGAAGGCTGCCGCGACATATTCCGACATGCGGCCCCGGCGCAGCGCCTTCCTTCTGATCGTTGCGAGATCATTATCGCCCATCGGCGTTCTTGATCTCCAGCAGGCGCTGATAGAGCACCTTGCGCGGCAGGCCGGTGAGGCGGGCAGCCTCGGTCGCGGCGCCGGCCGTCGGCATCGACTTCGACAGGTCGGCCAGCATGGCTTCGACATCGGCCTCATCGGTCTCGACCGGCTCCGGCGGACCGATCACCAGGACGATCTCGCCCTTGACGTTTTCCACCTGCTGGTAATGGGCGGCGAGGTCGGCAAGCGTGCCGCGACGGAACTCTTCATAGGTCTTGGTCAGCTCGCGGCAGACGGAAGCGGGGCGCGTGGGCCCGAGCACATCGGCGGCTGCCAGAAGCGTTGCGCCGATGCGATGCGGCGATTCAAAGAAGATCAGCGTCGCGGGTACTGCTGCAAGTTCACCGAGACGGTCGCGGCGGGCCTTGTCCTTGGCCGGCAGGAAACCGGCGAAAAAGAAAGCATCGTTCGGCAGGCCGGAGCCGACAAGCGCTGCGAGCGGGGCGGAGGCGCCGGGAATGGGAATGACGCGGTAACCTGCCACTATCGCCTGCTGCGCCAGCCGATAGCCAGGATCGGAGACCAGCGGCGTGCCGGCATCGGAAACCAGCGCCACCGAACGCCCGGCTTCGAGCGCCTGCAGCAGCCTGGGACCGGCCTCGTCGGCATTGTGCTCGTGATAGGCGAAGGGGCGGTTCTGGATGCCGTAGCGGTCAAGCAGCACGCGGGTGACGCGCGTATCTTCGCAGGCAAGCACGTCGGCGCCGGCCAGCGTTTCGAGCGCCCGCAGCGTGATGTCGCCGAGATTGCCGATGGGGGTGGCGACGAGATAGAGCGCCGACTCCAGCGGCCGTGCCGGCACCGTTGCATTGTGCAGGCGGAAGCTTCGCCGGCTGGCGGCGTCCGCTGTCGTTTCCTCATTCATGCCATTTGCTTTCGTCCCGCCGGCTCGTCGCCGGCATCGAACCCTTATGGGCGAGCCGCACCGCTTCGGCAAGGGTTTGGATTTCTGTGAGCATTGCTCTGGAAAACCGCAAATGCAGGGGTGCCGGCGTCCATGCCTCTTGCAAAGCAATGCTGAAGTCTGCCATTTTGCCCGTCCACTCCCCCGGCCGCAAGCCGGGACAGCATTCTTCGGGTGCTCGACGCGCCCGGACAGTCACGGTCGAAAGCGGTAGCATCCCATGCGTATTACTATTGAGCGGTCAAACCTGTTGAAATCGCTGAACCACGTCCACCGCGTGGTCGAACGTCGCAACACGATCCCGATCCTGTCCAACGTATTGCTCAAGGCCGACGGCCAGAAGCTCGACATGAAGGCGACCGACCTCGACCTCGAAATCACCGAGGCGACACCTGCTAGCGTCGAGCAGCCCGGCGCAACCACCGTTCCCGCACATCTTCTCTACGACATCGTGCGCAAGCTTTCCGACGGCTCGGAAGTGCTGCTTGCCACCAGCCCCGATGGCGGCGCGATGACCGTGCAGTCCGGCCGCTCGAAATTCTCGCTGCAGTGCCTGCCGGAATCGGACTTCCCTGATCTCACAGCCGGCACCTTCACGCATTCCTTCAAGCTGAAGGCGACCGATCTGAAAATGCTGATCGACCGCACGCAGTTCGCGATTTCGACGGAAGAGACGCGTTATTATCTCAACGGCATCTTCTTCCACACGATCGAGAGCAATGGCCAGCTGAAACTCAGGGCGGTTGCGACCGACGGCCACCGGCTGGCGCGCGCCGATGTCGATGCGCCCTCCGGCTCCGAGGGCATGCCCGGCATCATCATTCCGCGCAAGACGGTCGGCGAACTGCAGAAGCTGGTCGACAATCCCGAAACGACGGTGACCGTCGAGGTTTCCGACGCCAAGATCCGGCTGACGATCGGCTCGATCGTCATGACCTCGAAACTGATCGACGGCACTTTCCCGGATTATCAGCGCGTCATCCCGACAGGCAACGACAAGGAAATGCGCGTCGACTGCACGAGCTTCGCACAGGCCGTCGACCGCGTCTCGACCATCTCCTCCGAGCGCGGACGCGCCGTCAAGCTGGCGCTTTCCGAGGGGCAGCTGATGCTGACCGTCAACAATCCAGACTCCGGCAGTGCGACGGAGGAAGTCGCCGTCGGCTACGACACGGATGCGATGGAAATCGGCTTCAACGCCAAATATTTGCTCGACATCACTGCCCAGCTTTCCGGCGAGGAAGCGATCTTCCTGCTTGCCGATGCCGGCTCGCCGACACTGATCCGCGACACCGCTGGCGACGATGCGCTCTACGTGCTGATGCCGATGCGCGTCTGACGGGAACGAAGGCCGCCCGCTGCCGTTTTTCCTCCTGTCAAAACGGAGGATCTCATGGCCAAAAAGACGGGAGCGGTGCGCATCGGCATATCCGGCTGGACCTATGCGCCCTGGCGCGGCCAATTCTACCCGGAGGACCTGCCGCAGAAGCAGGAGCTTTCCTACGCCGCCCGGCACTTCCGGTCGATCGAAATCAACGGCACATTCTACAGCTTGCAGCGTTCCGAAAGCTTCGGCCGCTGGCGGGATGAAACGCCGGATGATTTCGTCTTCGCGGTCAAGGGACCGCGCTTCATCACCCATATGCTGCGGCTGCGCGATATCGAGACGGCGCTCGCCAATTTCCTCGCCTCCGGCCTGCTGCGGCTTGGCCCCAAGCTCGGGCCGATCCTCTGGCAATTCCCGCCGAACATGGCCTTCGATCCTGATCTTTTCGAGAATTTCCTGGCGTTGTTGCCGCATAATGGGGAAACGGCGGCAGACCTGGCCCGGCGGCACGACGGACACGTCAAGGGGCGAGCCTGGCTTGAAAGCGACGGGCACCAGCCGATCCGCCACGCCCTCGAAATCCGCCACGAGAGCTTCCGCTCGCCCGCTTTCATCGAGATGCTCAGGCGTCACAGGGTCGCTCTCGTCTGCGCCGATACGGTGAAATGGCCGCTGCTGATGGATATCACCGCCGATTTCGTCTATTGCCGCCTGCATGGCTCCGAAAAGCTCTATGTCAGCGGCTATGAGGACGAAGCACTCGACATCTGGGCGCAACGCATCCGCGCCTGGGCCACGGGCGGAGAACCTGAGAATGCGACGCGGGTGCTGGCACCCGTAGCGGCGCGCAACAAGGGCCGCGACGTCTATCTCTATTTCGACAATACCGACGTGAAGCTGCGTGCTCCAGTCGACGCCGATCACTTGAGCGAAAAGCTCGCCGATCTCATGCCGCGTGTAGCGCCAAAAGCTGCATGAACTGTTGACGCCGATGTCCTTGTTGCGAAAATCCTTGTCCCTTAAGCGACAAGCGGCATATTAAGGCATTCGATCAACATGCGGATGGGTGGAGAATGAGCTTACGGGTCAAGGTGAAGGAACGGTTCGGGAAGAGGTTCGACGACGAGATCCGCTTCTTCCGAGGCATGATGCAGGGGCCGAAGACGGTGGGCTCGATCGTGCCGACCTCCTCGATCACGGCGAAGCGCATGGCAAGCGTCGTCGATATTCATTCCGGGCTGCCAGTGCTTGAACTCGGACCGGGCACGGGCGCCATCACCAAGGCCATCCTCGGCCGCGGCGTCCGGCCGGAAAATCTCGTTGCGATCGAATATTCGACAGATTTCCACAAACATCTGCTGCGGACCTATCCCGGCGTACACTTCATCAACGGCGACGCTTTCGATCTTCAGACCACTCTTGGCAATTTCAGTGGCCTCACTTTCGATTCCGTCGTCTCGGGCATTCCGCTTCTGAATTTCCCGATGGCGAAGCGCATCTCGCTGCTCGAAAGCCTGCTCGATCGACTGCCGGCCGGCCGGCCGATGGTGCAGATTTCCTATGGCGCGATCTCGCCGATCGCCGCCAATCCCGACCGCTACCATATCCAGCATTTCGACTTCGTCATGCGCAACATTCCGCCGGCGCAGCTCTGGATCTACAGGCGCGGCTGAGATGTTCGGGATCTACATCACCCATCCGCAGGTCAGGATCGACGCCAACGTGCCCGTGCCGAAATGGGGACTTTCCGATGTCGGCGCGGCGCGCGCCCGCAAAGCGGCAGAGAGCGGCTGGGCGAGGCAATTGCGGCGCATCATCTCCAGCAACGAGACGAAGGCGATCGAAACGGCCGAAATTTTGGCGAAAGCTTCCGGTGTTGCGATCGAGATCGTCCACGCCATGCACGAGAACGACCGCTCGGCCACTGGCTTCCTGCCGCCGCCGCAATTCGAAGAGGCTGCCGACTGGTTCTTCGGCCATCCGGAACAAAGCTTCAAGGGCTGGGAGCGCGCCGTCGACGCGCAGGCCCGCATCGTCGAGGCTGTGAACGCCGTTCTCGCCACGCACGATGCGACGGCGCCGATCGCCTTCGTCGGCCATGGCGGCGTCGGCACGCTGCTCAAATGCCATATAGCCGACAGGCCGATCTCCCGCGACCGAGACCAGCCGGGCGGCGGCGGCAATCTCTATGCTTTCGGTCTTGCGGATCGCCGCTTATCATGCGACTGGACACCCATCGAAGACTGGCAGGGGTGACTTCAGATGGACGCACGCGAGCGGTTGATCGTCGGCCTGGATGTTCCAACGATCGGCGAGGCGGAAAGACTGGTTTCCACGCTCGGCGACGACATTCTCTTCTACAAGATCGGCTATCAGCTGGTCTTTGCCGGCGGCCTGGAATTCGCCCGCGATCTTGCCGCAAGCGGCAAGAAGATCTTTCTCGACATGAAGCTGCTCGACATCGACAACACCGTGGCCTCCGGCGTCGAGAACATCGCCAAGATGGGTATGTCGATGCTGACGCTGCATGCCTATCCGAAAGCCATGAAGGCGGCGGTCGAGGCCGCGGCCGGCTCTGGCCTCTGCCTGCTCGGCGTGACCGTGCTGACCTCGATGGACGCCAACGACCTTACCGATGCCGGCTATAGCCAGGATCCGCACAGCCTGGTGCTGCGCCGCGCCGAACAGGCGCGCGCCGCCGGCATGGGCGGTATCGTCTGCTCCGCCGAGGAAGCAACTGCGGTGCGCGAGATCGTCGGACCCGACATGGCAATCGTCACCCCCGGCATTCGCCCGACCGGAAGCGACAAAGGCGACCAGAAGCGGGTGATGACGCCTTTCGACGCGCTGAAGGCGGGAGCGACGCATCTCGTCGTCGGCCGGCCTGTCGTCAGGGCGCCGGATCCCCGAGATGCCGCCCGCGCGATCCTCAGCGAGATGGTGAGCGCACTCTGGCCGGCAAATCGCTAACCAGAGTCAACGACAAAAGGGAGAAGACCATGGCCAAGGGATACTGGATCGCCCGCGTCGACGTTCGCGATGCCGAGCGCTACAAGGATTACGTGGCGGCGGCCAAGCCGGCCTTCGAAAAATACGGCGCGAATTTTCTCGCGCGCGGCGGCGCCTTCACCGAACTCGAGGGCAAGGCACGCACCCGCAACGTGGTGATCGAATTCCCCTCGATGCAGCATGCGGTCGACTGCTATAATTCGCCGGAATACCAGATCGCCGCGAAAATCCGCCAGGAAGTCGCGGATGCGGAAATGGTCGTCGTCGAGGGCGTCTGAGCAACTTCGCGTTCGCAAAAACTGACGGCGTGATGGGCCTTCCCGTCGCGCAGGGATTCGGCTAAGACGAGAGCCTATTCAGCATCCCGCAAAGCCTTTCGAGGAGCCTGCCATGACCCTTGCCAACCTGCCGCCGCTCGTCACCGTGTTCGGAGGGTCCGGCTTCGTGGGCAGGCACGTGGTTCGGGCGCTGGCCAAGCGCGGCTATAACATCCGCGTCGCCGTGCGCCGTCCCGATCTCGCCGGCTTCCTGCAGCCGCTCGGCAATGTCGGCCAGATCTCCTTCGTGCAGGCAAACCTGCGCTACCGCAGCTCGATCGATCGCGCCGTTGATGGTGCGAGCCACGTCGTCAACTGCGTCGGCATTCTGCATGAGACCGGCCGCAACACTTTCGACGCCGTGCAGGAATTCGGCGCTCGTGCGATTGCCGAAGCCGCGCGCGGCGCAGGTGCGACGCTGACGCATATTTCGGCGATCGGCGCCGACGCGAAATCCGATTCTGACTATGGCCGCACCAAGGGCCGCGCCGAAACGGCCATCCTCTCGGTTAAGCCCGATGCGGTGATCTTCCGTCCGTCGATCGTCTTCGGACCGGAGGACAGCTTCTTCAACAAGTTCGCCGAGATGGCACGCATGTCGCCAATCCTGCCGCTCGTCGGCGGCGGCAAGACGAAATTCCAGCCTGTCTATGTCGAGGATGTCGCCGAGGCCGTCGCCCGCGCCGTCGACGGCAAGGTCGCCGGCGGCAAGGTCTATGAGCTTGGCGGGCCTGAGGTGCTGAGCTTCCGCGAATGTCTCGAGACGATGCTGAAGGTAACGTGCCGCAAGAACCCGCTGATATCCCTGCCCTTCGGCATCGCTTCGATGATCGGCAGCATCGCTTCGCTGGTCCCCTTCATAACGCCGCCGATCACGCCGGACCAGGTGCGCCTGCTGAAGCGCGACAACATCGTCTCCCGGGAAGCCGAGGCGGAAGGCCGCACGCTGAAGGGCCTTGGCATCACGCCCACCATGGTGGCATCGGTGTTCGGCTCCTATCTGGTGCACTATCGTCCGCACGGCCAGTACACCGGTACCGGCAAGGCCGCCTGACCGTCTTTTCGAGACGATGAGACTTTTTTCCCGACGATGAGGCTTGGCCGTCTGCGGATGCCGCGGGCGGCCTTTTGGCCATGCCGTGTCCCGCAAAGCCCGGCGCAAGTTTGAGGTGTTCTGGTGCTCGGCATATTCAGTAGCGTTGCATAAAAGACGCATCGGAAATTTTGTGGAATTAACGCCAAATTTAGCAGGAACGTTTATTGCTATTTGCCATTCCACTGACTACCAAACCCGCGCGTCTTCCAACGGACTCAACGCCTGTGGTCGCGCGCGGCAATCACTGTGAAAGGCAATTCTCAATGGGCAAGTCAATCGCGCTCCTGTTTGCGTGTGCGGCGCTGGTTATCCTTGCAGGCTCTTTCGTTGCGCCCGGTTCGGTCGCGGCGGTAAAGGGCGATTGCTCGCCGGCCTACGGCGTCGATCCTTGCTCTACGGCTTCGATCATCCATTGACGAAAAGGCCGGCCCTGCGCCGGCATCCTGCTCCAAGCAAGCAGTCGATCGGAACGCCTTAAACAGCGCGCTCCACAATGAACGTCAGCCATGCCTGCTTCAAGCGGCGGCGGACGCTTATCTTCTCAATATCGCCTATCTGAAAGATTGGCGGCTTCTGCCGGCAACAGAGTGTCTGTTCGCGGAGTCCGACGGGGCATTTGCATTCGCGCCGGGAGTTGCGCGAATGCAATGCGGGACGGGTGTCTCAGGCAATGAAGCCGGTCGCTGCCATGCCAAGCAGCAAAACACCGAGAATGATGCGGTAGATGGCAAACAGCGTAAACCGGTTGCTTCTGATATAGGCCAGCAGCCATTTGACGGCGATGAAAGCGACGATCGTGGACACGACGAAGGCGATGCCGAGCGCCGTCCAGTCTTCGCCCGCCGCTCCGCCATCCCTGAACGTCTTCAGCAATTCATAGCCGCTTGCGGCGTACATTGTGGGTATGCCGACGAGAAAGGCGAATTCGGTCGCCGCGGCGCGGTTGCCCGTGCCTGCCAGCATGGCGACGAAGATCGTGGCGCCAGAGCGCGACGTTCCCGGGAAGACGCCGGCAACGATCTGGGCGATGCCGACCAGGATGGCGACAAGCCAGGTGATCTCTTTATGGGGCGGCCTGCGCGCAGCGGCCCACTCGGCAAAGATCATCCAGATACCGCCGATGATGAGCGCCCAGGCGATCGGTGTCGCGGTCTCCGGCAGTTCAAAGCCGAGCTTCTTGACGACCAGTCCGAGAATGGCGGTGATGAGAAAGGCGACGATCAGCTTGGCGGCATAATCGCGATTGGCAGGGTCGCGCCAGCCAAGCACCAGATCCACCAGACGACGCCAGTAAATGATGGTGACGGCGAGGATGGCGCCCGCCTGAATGACGATGTTGAACATGTCCGACCGGTGGCCGAGCCATTGTTCCGCAATGATCAGGTGGCCGGTGCTCGAGATCGGCAGAAACTCGGTGATCCCCTCTATGATACCGAGAATGATAGCACTGATATAATCCATACATTGTCTCCGGTTTAAAGTTCGGCCGGGCCTGAGCGCTTGGGTCGATCAGGCCGCCGCTTCCATTCGTTCATTAGACCGTGTTTCGCCATCGTCAGATGGGGTAAAATCCGATTCGCTTGTATTGGCGGGGCCAAGCTCCTATAGCTTCAACCAATGAGTCATGACTAGGGCGCTATAATTGAGCTGCCCCACAGTCCTGTAACAGCAATCACAAAGCTCGAGTATCGATGCCCACGCTTTATCATCATCCCATGTCATCCGCATCTCGCTTCGTCCGGCTGATCCTGGCGGAATACGGCTATCAGGCGGATCTGATCGAGGAGCAGACATGGGAGAAACGCCGGGATTTCCTGGCGCTCAATCCGGCCGGCACGCTGCCGGTCTATGTCGACGACAGCATGCGCGCGCTCTGCGGCGCGAGCGTCATTTCCGAATATCTGGACGAGACGCACGGCGTCTTGAAGCGCGACCGGCGGCTGCTCGCCGAAGACCCTTTCCAGCGGGCGGAAATCCGCCGGCTGACCGAATGGTTCATGCAGAAGATGGAAAACGACGTGACCAAGCCGCTCGCCCGCGAGCGTGTCTATAAGTTGCAGATGACCGCCGATCAGGGCGGTGGAGCGCCGGATTCGAAGGTTCTGCGCACGGCCCGCGCGAATATCCGCCAGCATATGCGCTATCTCACCTGGCTTGCCGGCTCGCGTCAGTGGCTGGCGGGCGAACGGATGAGCTATGCCGACCTTGCCGCCGCGGCCTCGATCTCGATCCTCGATTATCTCGGCGAGATCGAGTGGGCGGATTCGCCCGTCGTCAAGGACTGGTACCAGCGGCTGAAGTCGCGTCCATCCTTCCGGCCGATGCTGACCGAGCGCGTGCGCGGCCTGACGCCGGTTTCACACTATGCCGATCTGGATTTCTGACGAGGGCTCTTCATGCCCGAAGCTGACAATGACGACAAAGAGCGCCGCCGCCGCGACAATTTGACCGAGTTCGTCCGGGCGGAATCTGCCGCCAAGGGCTTCGATCTCTGCCGCATCACGCGACCGGACGCGATCCCCGAAGCCAAGGAGCGTCTCGGCCAATTCATCGATGCCGGGCGCCACGGGACGATGGACTGGATGGCGGAGACGCGCGACCGGCGCGGCGATCCACGCACGCTGTGGAGCGAGGTGCGCTCCGTCGTCGTCTTCGGCCTCAACTACGCCCCGGAAGAAGATCCCCGCGCTATCCTCGACAAGCCGGACAAGGCAGCGATTTCCGTCTATGCCCGCAACCGCGATTATCACGACGTCATCAAGGGCCGGCTGAAGGAAATCGCCACGCGCTTTGCGGCGCGGGCGGGCGCCGATGTGAAGGTCTTCGTCGATACGGCGCCTGTCATGGAGAAGCCATTGGCGGCGGCGGCCGGGCTCGGCTGGCAGGGCAAACACACCAATCTCGTCAGCCGCGTTCATGGCTCCTGGCTGTTCCTCGGCACGATGTTCACCACCGCAGATCTTGTGGTCGACGCGCCTGAGAGCGATCATTGCGGCTCCTGCCGCGCCTGTCTCGACATCTGTCCGACGGCTGCCTTCCCGGCGCCTTACCAGATCGACGCGCGGCGCTGCATCTCCTATCTCACCATCGAGCACAAGGGACCGATCGACGCCGATCTGCGCGTGCTGATCGGCAACCGCATCTATGGCTGCGACGACTGTCTTGCCGCCTGTCCCTGGAACAAGTTCGCAAGCTCCGCCTCCGAGATGAAGCTCAAGGCGCGGGAAGATCTGAAGGAGCCGTCGATCGCCTTTCTGCTGACACTCGACGAGGCCGCCTTCCGTGCCTTTTTCAGCGGCTCCCCGGTGAAGCGGATCGGCCGCGACCGTTTCGTCCGCAATGTGCTGATCGCCGCCGGCAATTCCGGCGAGAAAGGGCTCATCGGGCAATGTCGAATGCTTTCGGGCGATCCCTCACCCGTGGTACGCGGCATGGCGGTCTGGGCGCTTTCGCGGCTGATGGAGGCTGGCGAATTCTCAGTCTTTGCCGCACAAAGGGCGGATGAGAGAGATGACGACGTCCTGAACGAATGGCGATTGGCGGGAGTGGGCTGATGCATGTGATGATCTTTGGCTGCGGTTATTCCGGCACGGCAATCGCCAAGGCCTTTGCCGGCGACGGCGTGCGCGTTTCCGGCACGACGCGCTCGCCAGACAAGATGGAAGCGCTTAGCCGGAACGGCATAGCGGCATTCCTTTTCGACGGCGAGAGCATGGAAGACGGGTTGCGCCAGGCTTTGGACGGCGTTACCCATCTGGTGCAGTCGATCGCCCCTGGAAAGGCCGACCCGCTGCTGCGGCTGCTTGGTAAAGACAGCGCACGCCTGCTGCCAAAGCTCGAATGGATCGGTTATCTCTCCACCGTCGGCGTCTATGGCGATCACAAGGGCGCCTGGGTGAGTGAGGAAACGCCGTGCGTGCCCGTTTCCGGGCGATCGAAGGAGCGGCTCGAGGCGGAAGAGGGCTGGCTGGCAATGGGCCAGGAACGCGGCGTGCCGGCGGCGGTGCTGCGCCTTTCCGGCATCTATGGGCCGGGCCGCAACGCCTTCTGCAATCTGGACAAGGGCACGGCGCGACGGCTGATCAAGAAGGACCAGGTGTTCAACCGCATCCGCGTCGAGGATATCGGTGCGGCGACACGCTTCCTGTCTGAGCGCGGTCTCGGCGGCATCTATAATGTCACCGACGACCGGCCCGGCCCGCCGCAGGATGTGATCGTCGAGGCAGCCCGCCTGATGGGCGTCGAACCGCCACCCGAGCAGGCGTTCGAGACCGCCGAACTGACGCCGATGGCACGCTCCTTCTATGGCGAGAACAAACGCATCTCGAATGCGAAACTCAAGGCCACCGGCTTCGAATTCTCCTTCCCGAACTATCCGATGTCGCTTGCGCAATTGTGGCAGCACGGGCGCTGGCGTGGTTAGAACGCAGTCTTGTTTGCGACGGATGCACTCACCCAAAATGAGTAGGAAATTCCTACTTTCCCGCTTTGGCCGGACAATTTTCGCCGCATCTTATGGTTAACGGCCTTTAAATTTGCCCAAATGTGGCAACAAATATGGCGAAATCGGAAAAATATTTTCGCGATTTTCGTGAACGCCAAGGCGTTAACTATCCCTTCGGAAAATTCGTTCGGATTTTAGCTGATTTTATTAGGTTTTTTCCACATTTGGCGGTGGCATGGATTCCTGAGATTCCATCACCGCGCTCACGAATATTACAGATTGTAATATTCCGTGAACTTGTCCGGCACTTTTTCGCCACTTTTTCACAGATTTAAGCCCCCGCCGCCTGCAAGGGCGTGAGCTCAATAGTTGAGGGATACTCTGTTTTGAAGAAAATACGCCGTTCTATTATCGTCGCCGCAACTATTGCCGCCTGTTCTTCCATGCTTCCGGCGGAAGGTTTTGCTGCAAATGGCTGTGGCGGTGCTTCATGGTACGCACTTCGCTCCAAAACTGCTTCCGGGGAACGTATGAACCCTGCCATCTTGACTGCCGCACATCGTTCGCTTGCTTTCGGCACCAAGGTGAAGGTCACCAACCGCAACAATGGCCGCACCGTCGTCGTTCGCATCAACGATCGTGGTCCGTTCATCCGCGGTCGTGTGATCGACTTGTCGCGCGCCGCCGCCCAGAATATCGGCATGGTGAGCTCCGGCACTGCGAAGGTCTGCTACCAGGTCATCAGCTGAGGCCACCACTGACTGCGCCGGAAGCGGCGCTTGCTCTTGCCGTCAATCGCGGTTACCACCCGGTTGAGACTTGTGAACAATCCACTGCGTGACCATCGCGTTTTCGCTGGTCGTTCACATGCCACGGCAACAGGAGACATGTGAATGCGTCTGGGCGGCCGCCTCGAAGGGGCGATTTCTGTGCTCGCGGACATCGATGCCCGCAAGCGGCCCGTCGCCGACGCGCTGAAGGACTGGGGCCTCGCGCACCGCTTCGCCGGCTCCGGCGATCGTGCAGCGATCGGCAACATCGTCTATGACGCACTGCGCATGCGGCTTTCCCATGCCTGGCTGATGGATGACGACAGTGCCGCGGCCATTGCCCATGCCGTCATGTTCCGCCAATGGGGTTTCACCCCGGATAGCCTTGCCAGTGAGCTGGCGGATGAAAAGTTTGCGCCGGCGCCGCTCTCGGCCGACGCTGTTGCGGCCTTTCAAAGCCGCTCGCTCGACGATGCGCCGCCGCATATCCGCGGCGATATTCCCGAATGGGTCCAATCCTCCTTCGAACAGGCCTTTGGCGCCGGCTGGCTCGCCGAGGCACAGGCGCTCGCCGCCCGCCCGACGCTCGATCTGCGCGCCAACCTGCTCAAAGCCTCCCGCGACAAGGTCGTCAAGGCGCTCGAAAGAGCCCACGCGCATGCAGCAAAGATCGCCCGCCACGGCATCCGGATTGCCGCCGGCGAAGGCGCCTCGCGTCTTCCCAACGTGACAGCCGGGCTTTCGTTCCAGAAAGGCTGGTTCGAAGTTCAGGACGAGGGATCGCAGATCGTCGCCGACCTGGTGCTCGCCCATGATGGCGAGCAAGTTCTCGACTATTGCGCCGGCGGTGGCGGCAAGACGCTCGCCATGGCGGCGGCCATGCAGAACAAGGGACAGGTTCACGCCTATGACGCCGACCGCAAACGGCTGGCGCCGATCATCGAGCGGCTGAAGCGAGCGGGCACACGCAATGTCCAGGTGCATGACGACGCCAAGGCGCTCTCCGCCCTCGCCGGACGCTGCGACAAGGTGCTGGTCGACGCGCCCTGCACCGGCACCGGCACGTGGCGCCGCCGCCCCGATACGAAGTGGCGGCTGACGGCCAAGAACCTCGACGAACGCACCGCCCAGCAGCAGGACGCGCTGGCGCAGGCGAGCGGCTTCGTCAAGCCCGGCGGCGATCTGATCTACGTGACCTGCTCGGTGCTGCCCCAGGAAAACGAGGAGCAGGCGCGCCGCTTCACGGCCGCCAATCCTGATTTTCAGATCGTCAGCGCCCTGCCTGCTTGGGATCAGCTCTTCGGAAAGGACGCCCCGCGTCCGCATTCTTCCGACGGACTGACGGTGACGCTGACGCCCGCCTCCACCGACACGGACGGCTTCTTCTTCTGTCGTATGCAGCGGAAGGGCTGAGGCGGTTTCGCGGAGGCCTGTGACGGATAGCGATGCCGCAGCGAAATGGCGCGGTTGCTGCGAATTTTTCAAGCAGATACCGTTCAAAAACGACCGGTTAGCCGCGCCTGTCCATTCTTAAAATCATTCCAAACTAGAGTGTTTGACACCAGTTTGCTTTTGCGCGAAGAGACGGAGCCCGATTAGACGGAAAATCCCGTCACAGGAGAGGATCATGAAGCTCAACCGCAAATTCCGCGCAGCCGTGCTGGCGATCGCCCCCGCAGCCCTGCTCGCCCTTCCCGCGCATGCCGAGACCGATGCTGCTAGCGTGGTGAAACACTACGCCGACGTGGCGCATGCGAAATACGAGGACTCGCTGACGACGGCCAAGGCGCTCGACGCCGCGATCGACGCCTTCCTTAAGGCGCCAACCGATGCGACGCTCAAGGCCGCCAGGGAGGCCTGGATCAAGGCGCGTGTCCCCTACCAGCAGACGGAAGTCTATCGCTTCGGCAATCCGATCGTCGACGACTGGGAAGGCAGGGTCAATGCGTGGCCGCTCGATGAAGGCCTGATCGACTATGTCGATGCTTCCTACGGCACCGAGAGCGACGAGAATTCTCTCTATGTGGCCAATGTCATCGCCAACAAGACGATCAAGATCGACGGCAAGGACGTCGACGCCTCCAAGCTGACGCCGGAATTCCTCTCCGGCACGCTGGCCGAGGCCGGCGGCATCGAAGCCAATGTCGCGACCGGCTATCACGCCATCGAATTCCTGCTTTGGGGTCAGGATCTGAACGGCACGGGTCCCGGCGCCGGCGACCGCCCGGCAACCGATTACGACCTCAAGAACTGCACGCACGGCAATTGCGACCGCCGCGCCGAATATCTGAAGTCCGCCTCCACCCTGCTCGTTTCCGATCTGCAGGAAATGACCGACAACTGGAAGCCGGATGGTGCCGCGACGAAGAACGTCGAAACCGATCCGAAGGCCGGCCTCGTGGCGATCCTGACCGGCATGGGTTCGCTTTCCTACGGCGAGCTTGCCGGCGAGCGCATGAAGCTCGGCCTGCTGCTGCACGATCCGGAAGAAGAGCATGATTGCTTCTCGGACAATACCTACAACTCGCATCTCAACGACGCGATCGGCATCGCTGCCGCCTATACCGGCAACTATACCCGCGTCGACGGCAGCAAGCTCAGCGGCCCATCGCTGCACGATCTGGTAGCCGCCAAGGACAAGGCGCTCGATGCCGAAGTGGACGGCAAGCTCAACAAGACGCTCGATGCGATGAATGCCATGGCAAAGCGCGGCGAGACGGTCGAAAAGTACGACCAGATGATCGGCGAAGGCAACAAGGAAGGCAACGCCGTCGTCCAGGCCGCCATCGACGGGCTGATCGACCAGACGAAATCGGTGCAGCGCGTTATTGCCGCACTCGATCTCGGCACGGTTCAGCTTGAAGGTTCCGACAGCTTGGATAATCCTAACGCCGTCTTCAAATAAGCAAAAAGGCGGGCCGCTTCGACAGCCGGAGCGGCCCGGACCCTGAAATGTCGCATGCCCCGGCCCGCCGATTTTTCGCCAGCGTAGCGCTCTGCGCCACGCTTGCCGGTTTTTCCGTCAGCATCGCCGCCGGTTTCGACCTGCCGAGGAAACGCACCGACCTCTCCGAGGCCGATCTGAAACGTGTCGCCGATGTGACGCGGCCGACGGCGGATTTTTCCAAGGTCGAACAATACGAAGCCATGCAGGCGGGTGCGACGACCTCGATCGACCCTGTCACCGCAGACAGCTTCTCGCATATTTCGGCCAACATCCCTTTCGACGAAGAGCAGAATTTCAAGCTCGGCAATGCGCTCTTCCGCAAGCTCTGGGTGTCCGCTCCCTCCTCGACGCAGGCTTCCGATGGTCTCGGGCCGCTGTTCAACGCCCGCTCCTGCATGAGCTGCCATGTCAATGACGGCCGCGGTAAACCGCCGGAGGGAGGCCCGAGCGCCACCTCGATGTTGCTGCGGCTTTCCCGCGCCGCCACGACGCGGGAGGACGAAAAGGCCATCGCGCAGGCTGATGTCGTCAATTTTCCCGATCCGGTCTACGGCCATCAGTTGCAGGATCTCGCCGTCCCCGGGCTTGCCGCCGAAGGGAAAATGGCGATCAGCTACCGCGAAGAGAGGGTGACGCTCGGCGACGGCGAGACCGTGTCGCTGCGCCGGCCGAGTTATGCGGTGACGAACCTTGGCTATGGGCCGCTCGACCCCGCGACGACGACTTCGCCGCGTGTCGCCTCGGCGATGATCGGCCTCGGACTGATCGAGGCCATTCCCGAAGCCGATATCCTTGCCCATGCCGATCCGGACGATGCCGACGGCGACGGCATTTCGGGGAAGGCGGCGATCGTGCGCGACCATCGCAGCGGCAAGATCGCCCTCGGCCGCTTCGGCTGGAAGGCGCAGAACGCCACGGTGCGCGACCAGAGTGCCGATGCCTTTGCCAACGATATCGGCATCTCGACGCCCGATCACCCGGATGCGCAGGGCGATTGCACCAAGGCGGAAGAGAAATGCCTCGATATGCCGACCGGCGTGCAGAAACGGTTGGGCGCAGAAGAAGCGCCAGGTCCCATTCTCGACCTCGTCACCTTCTATTCCGGAAATCTTGCCGTTCCGGCACGGCGCAAGGCGAGTTTCCCCGAGACGCTGCAGGGCAAGCGGATCTTCTACGAAAGCGGCTGCATTTCCTGCCACGTGCCGAAATTCGTCACCCGGCGGGATGCGCCCGACAAAGCGCAGTCCTTCCAGCTGATCTGGCCCTATTCCGACTTTCTTCTGCATGACATGGGCGACGGGCTTGCCGACGGGCAGCAGGTCGGCCTTGCAAGCGGACGTGAATGGCGCACGCCGCCGCTATGGGGTATAGGACTGACCCGGACTGTCAGCGGACACAGCTTTTTCCTGCATGACGGCCGTGCGCGGAGCCTCACCGAAGCGATCCTCTGGCATGGCGGCGAAGCTGAAAAGGCCCGCAACGCTTTCTCCTCCCTGCCGAAAGACGACAGGGCGGCCCTGATTACATTCCTGGAGTCACTTTGATGCGCCTTTGGCACCCCCTGCTCTGCCTTACTCTGATCGGCCTCGCTACATCCGCGGCCGCCCAGACGGCCACTCCCCCGGCAGGGCTGAACGAGGATGCCGTTCCCGCCGTCATGCAGCGCGCCGTCGACGAGGTGATCCGTCCCGGCTATCGCAACATGCAGCAATCGGCCGCCCGGCTGACGACGGCGATGAAGGATCTTTGCGCCGACGGCACGCAGCAGACGCTCGACAAAGCGAAGTCCACCTTCGACGACACGATCCGCTATTGGTCGATCATCGAGATCGTCCAGACCGGGCCTGTTATCCAGGACAATCTCTTCGAGCACATCCTGTTTTATCCCGACCGCAAGGGCGTCGGCCTCAAGCAGGTGCAGGCGCTGATCGCCAAGGCCGATCCGAACGATGCGACCGTTGATGCGATCGCCGGCAAGAGTGTTGCGTTGCAAGGGCTGACGGCGCTGGAATACGTGCTTTACGGCAATGGCTCCGACGATCTTGTCGGGCAGAAGGGCAGTTTCCGCTGCCTTTACGGCCAGGCGGTCGCCGGCAATATCCAGCGTGAGGCCGGCGAAGTCGTCGCCGCCTGGGAAAAGCCCGACGGCGTGCAGGCGAGCTGGAAACATCCAGGCCCGCAGAGCAATGATTTCATGGACAACAAGGAAGCGGTGACGGCGCTGCTCGGCATTCTCGTCCATGGCGCGGAGAATGTCCGCGACCAGCGGCTGGAGCAGTTCTACAAGGGCAAGGACACCACGCCACGGCCGCGCATGGCGATCTACTGGCGCTCCAAGAATACCTGGAAATCGATGGCCGCCAATCTGGAGGGCCTGCGCACGCTCTGGCAGAAGGCCGGCATGGCCGAACTTCTGCCGCCGGACAAGCAGCCGATTGCCGCCGCGATCGACGAGGACTTCAAATCGCTGCTCGACAGCGTACCGAAGCTCAATCCCGACATCGACGTCGCCACAAGCGATGCGGAGAAGGCCAAGCTCGATACGCTGCTTGCCGAAAGCCGCGACCTGATCACCCGGATCAGCGACGAATATGGCGCAGCCATCGGCCTTTCGGCCGGCTTTTCCTTTTCGGACGGAGACTGAGACGATGATGCAAAGTGCCGCAATCGACCGACGCAACTTCGTCAAGGCGGCCGGCCTTGGCTTCCTTGCTTCTTTGGCGCCGAGGTCGCTGATGGCACTCGAGCGGACCGATGCGGTCTATGCCTCGGGCATTCGGGCAGCCGACGGCTCCTTTGCCATTGCGACCGTGACCGAGCGCGGCGAGATCGTCGATCAGGTGGCGCTTCCCGCCCGCGCCCACGGCATGGCCTTCAGCGCCAGTACCGGCAAGACTGTCGCCTTCGCGCGCCGGCCCGGCACCTATGCGATGATCTTCGATCCCTGGAACAAAAGCGAGCCGATCGTCATCAGCTCCAGGGAAGACCGGCATTTCTACGGCCACGGCGCCTTCTCTCCTGACGGTCGTTTGCTCTACGCCAGCGAGAACGACTTCGACGGCAATCGCGGCATGATCGGCCTCTACGACGCCACGAACCGCTTCACCCGCATCGGCGAATTCGAAACCTACGGCATCGGTCCGCACGACATGACGGTGTCGGATGACGGACGCCTTCTCATCGTCGCCAATGGCGGCATCGAGACACATCCGGATTTCGGCCGCACCAAGCTCAATCTCGGGGAAATGCAGCCGTCGCTGGCGCTGATCGATGCGGCAACCGGTGCGCTGGTCGAAAAACATGTGCTGCCGGCGGAATGGGCAGAACTCTCCACCCGCCACGTCGATCTCGACGGCGAGGGCCGCATCTGGTTCGCCTGCCAGTATGAAGGCCACCGCAAGGATTTGCCGCCGCTCGTCGGCCATTTCGCCAAAGGCGAGAATCTTACCTTCATCGACCTGCCTGAGGAGACGACGCGCAGGCTTGCCAATTATGTCGGAGCGATCGCCGTCAATCGCAGGGAGGGCCTCGTCGGCATCACCTCGCCGAAGGGCGGCGCCTCGGTGACCATCGACGCTAGGACGGGCAAAATGCTGGCCGAGACTTCCGTTCCGGATGCGGCAGGCATCGCCCCGGCAAGAAGCGGCTTTGCCGTCTCCTCCTATGACGGCGATTTCCTGTCGACCCGCAGCGACGTCGCCTGGGATCAGCACATCGTGCGGATCTAAATCAGAGAAGCGCAATTCCGGACGCAAAACCGCTGCACACTTTTGCTGGAATTGCTTTAGCCGGCGCGGGAATAGGCTTTCTGCTCGGCGCTGACGCTCGATGCCGCGGCCCTTGCCGCCTCGTGCAGCCATTCGTTTCCCCGTGCCGCCAAGTCCTTCAGGATCGCCGCAGCCGCCGCCGCATCGTCGGAATGGCAATTGGCGATCTCGAAGCCCATCAGCTCGAGCATCGTCGGCGAAAGCAGGATCTCCGGATGCCGGTCGATTTCGATCTTGCAGCTGTTCGGCGAGAGCCGACGCACGAGGATGCGGCCGGAGACCCGGTAGTGCGGATCGGCTGAGCGCGCCCGCCCATTGGCGATCTCACTTGCATGGATCGCCACATCCCGTGGCCTGTGGCGAAGCGACCAGGCGGACGGCACCAGCGCCTTTGCCTCGCGCAGCACCGGTCCACCCTGCCATTCGGCATAGACGACGAAACGCGGCCGGCCGAGGCTGCCGGTGCCGCCGCTGCGCGGCTTCGCCACGAAAGGTCCTGATCCCAACGGCAGCGCGTCTGCGAGCGCCTTGACATAGGCTGATGGTGCCGGCTTCTTGCCGGTCTGCAACATTTCGTATTTCTCCCAGAACTCCCGGCGTTCGGAATTCGGCAGCAGCAGCGCCTTGCGCAGCCATTTGTGGTCGCGCTCGAGGATGACGGGCAGTGGATTTTCAAGGCCCCGGCGATAACCGCTCAAGATTAATTCGCCGATCATGCGAACCGAGGGACCGTCACCTCCGCCGGCCAGGACGGCGCTTGCGGCAAGGCGAACGAGATCCAGCGCATAGGGCATCACCGCCGCGTCGTCGAAATCATTGACGCCCCAGACGAGCCGGCCCTCGACATCGCGCCAGGTGCCGAAATTCTCCAGATGCGTATCGCCGATCGCCAATACCCCGGGAGTGCGGCCGAGTTCCGGGCAGATGTCGAGGATGATCTCGCACCAGCGCCAATAGGTGGCGCGCAGGAAGACGAAATCGTCGCTCCGCATCTTCTCGTGCTTCTCCCGCAGATCGTCCTTGACGAGATCGTCGCCGAGTTCGCCGGCCAGCCAGGTCTCGAAATTTCGCACCGATTGCGATATCGTCGTCATGCTGGCGCTCCATCATTTCGCAACCCGATGCGGAGAATACGCGCACCGCGCGAAGCTGCAATCCTCTTCGCATCGGATCGCCACAATCCAGCGGTACTGGCCAGCGGTACCGGCCAGCCGTACCGGCTTGCACGGCGGCGGAAAGGTGAAGGGTTGCCCCGGCGACACGGTCCCGGGTTTCCATCGCCGCCCGGACCGATTTCAACAATGTCCAGCTTGTCGAATGCGGCGCGCCATGCCACTTTCGCGGCTGCAAGAGGGGCAGACATGAGCGAGACTGACAGGGGCGATTTCCGCGCGCGAATCCGCCGCAATTTTGCGCGGCAGGCGGCGATGGAGACAATCGGCGCGGAGTTGACGCGTGTTGAGCACGGCGTCGTCGAGATCGAGCTTCCCTTCGACGTCAAACTGACACAGCAGCACGGCATCCTACATGCGGGCATCATTTCCGCCGCGCTCGATTCGGCTTGCGGCTTTGCCGCCTATAGCGTCATCGACCCGGAAGCCTCGATCCTGACGATCGAGTTCAAGGTCAATCTCATGTCGCCGGGGCGTGGCGATCGTTTCCTGTTTCGCGGGGAAATCACCAAACCCGGCTCCACCATCATCGTCGCCGACGGGCGAGGCTACGCGATCAGCGACGGGCCGGCCAAACTCATCGCCTCCATGACCGGAACGATGATGGTGATCCGCGGTAGAGAGGGCATTACGGGATGAAGTTCGAACTGAAATCGGTCGCCGGGAAATCCATCCTTTTCGTCATGGCGGCGGAGGCCGAATACGGTCCCTTCCTGCGCTCGCGCATCGAACCTTTGATGACCGGCGTCGGCCCGGTCGAGGCGGCCATCGCGCTGAGCAAGACATTGGCGCGGCTGGATGCAGCCGACGACCTGCCCGATCTCGTCGTGTCCCTCGGCTCGGCCGGCTCCGCGAAACTGGAGCAGACCGAAATCTATCAGGTGACCTCGGTTTCCTACCGCGACATGGACGCCTCACCGCTCGGCTTCGAAAAGGGCAAGACACCCTTTCTCGACCTCCCGGCAACGCTCGAGCTGCCGCTGCGCATTCCCGGCATTGCCGAAGCAAGCCTTTCCACCGGCGGCAACATCATCTCAGGCGCCGCCTATACCAATATCGACGCCGACATGGTCGATATGGAGACCTATGCGGTGCTGCGCGCCTGCCAGGGCTACAAGCTGCCGCTGATCGGCCTTCGCGGCATTTCCGACGGCGCCGTCGAACTGCAGCATATTTCGGGCTGGACCGAATATCTGCACATCGTCGACCGCAAGCTCTCCTATGGCGTCGACAGCCTGTTCACGGCGCTGGAGGACGGGGTTTTCTGGTTCTGAGCCCTGAAGCGCCGCGCGCCTTGTCAGACGCGCGGGGGACAATCGGAACAATAAAAACCTGATGCCGCCGATTTCCCGGATTGCAAGGCGAGGCGCTTTTCATTAAAGCCTCGCCATGACCCAGACAGCACATCCCGACTCCGTTCTCATCGTCGATTTCGGCAGCCAGGTGACCCAGCTCATCGCACGACGCGTGCGCGAGGCCGGCGTCTATTGCGAGATCGTCCCCTTCCAATCGGCCGAAGAAGGCTTCAACCGCCTGCAGCCGAAGGCCGTGATCCTGTCCGGCAGCCCGGCTTCCACGGTGGACGAGGGATCGCCGCGAGCGCCCCAGATCATCTTCGACAGCGGTCTGCCGGTCTTCGGCATCTGCTACGGCCAGCAGACGATGTGCATGCAGCTCGGCGGCAAGGTCGAGAGCGGCCACCACCGCGAATTCGGCCGTGCCTTCCTCGACGTGGACAGGGACTGCCAGCTGTTCGAGGGCCTCTGGTCCTCCGGCTCGCGCCATCAGGTCTGGATGAGCCATGGCGACCGCGTCACCGCGCTGCCGGATGGTTTCGAAGTGGTCGCCACCTCCTCCAACGCGCCCTACGCCTTCATCGCCGACGAGAAGCGTAAATATTACGGCGTGCAGTTCCACCCGGAGGTGGTGCATACGCCTGACGGCGCCAAGCTGATTGGCAATTTCATTCATAACATTGCCGGCATCAAGGGCGACTGGTCGATGTCGGCCTACCGCCAGAAGGCGGTCGAGCAGATCCGTGCGCAGGTGGGCGACAAGCGCGTCATCTGCGCCCTTTCGGGCGGTGTCGACAGTTCCGTCGCAGCGCTCCTGATCCACGAGGCCGTCGGCGACCAGCTGACCTGCATCCTCGTCGACCACGGGCTGATGCGCAAGGATGAGGCGGCCGGCGTCGTCGCCATGTTCCGCGAGCACTACAATCTGCACCTGCTGCACGTCGATGCCGCCGATCGCTTCATCGGCGAACTCGAGGGCGTCAGCGATCCGGAAACCAAGCGCAAGATCATCGGCCGGCTGTTCATCGAGACCTTCGAGGAAGAGGCGAAGAAACTCGGCGGCGCCGACTTCCTCGGCCAGGGCACGCTCTATCCCGACGTGATCGAGAGCGTTTCCTTCACCGGCGGCCCGTCGGTGACGATCAAGTCGCACCACAATGTCGGCGGTCTGCCGGAGCGCATGAAGATGCAGCTCGTCGAGCCGCTGCGCGAGCTCTTCAAGGACGAGGTGCGCGCGCTCGGCCGCGAACTCGGCCTGCCCGACAGTTTTATCGGCCGCCACCCCTTCCCGGGCCCCGGCCTGGCGATCCGCTGCCCAGGTGGTATCACCCGCGAAAAGCTGGAGATCCTGCGCGAGGCCGATGCGATCTATCTCGACGAAATCCGCAAGGCCGGCCTCTACGACGCCATCTGGCAGGCCTTCGCCGTGCTGCTGCCCGTTCAGACCGTCGGCGTCATGGGTGATGGCCGCACCTACGAATTCGTCTGCGCGCTGCGCGCCGTCACCTCGGTCGACGGCATGACGGCGGACTTCTACCACTACGACATGGAATTCCTCGGCCGCGCCGCCACCCGCATCATCAACGAGGTGCGCGGCATCAACCGCGTGGTCTACGATGTTACGTCGAAGCCGCCGGGCACGATCGAGTGGGAGTGAGGGAACGGCAATCGTGGCTTAGTTTCGACGGCAGTTTGCGCTGCCCATCGGCTGCCATTCCCATTGTTCCTCGCTCTCGCCTGGTGATGTTGGATCTCGCAGCTTCAGCCAGCGCCTGGTTTTTTGCGCGTCTAAGCCTGCACGACCGAAGCGCTTCGCGGAAGCGCGATGAAATAGACGAGCAGCCCTGCAGCGGTCAGCAAAAATCCGGCAAGCGGTGAAAAGAGGACGCTGTATCCCGCGGCGATGACCAGTCCACCGCCCCAAGCCCCAAGAGCATTCGCCACATTGAGAGCGGCCAGGTTCATTGCCCCCATCAGTGTCGGGGCTTCCGGTGCAAAATGCGTCATCCGCACCTGAATGGTTGGAATCGCCGCCATCATCGCAGCACCCACGCAGAAGAGGCAGAGCATGAAAACCCATGCGTTCGTCCCAAAGCACGACAAGATAACAAGGACGATCAGCGTTATCCCGTATCCAAGGATGAGGCCGCGAAACGCAAAAGTGTCTGCGAGCTGACCACCGACTGCGTTGCCGACCGTCATGCCGACGCCAAAGACAGCAAGCGCAAGGGGGATCCTGGATTGATCGAGCTGCACCACATCGGTCACCAATGGTCCGATAAAGGCATAGACCGCAAAAATGCTCGATATTCCGAGCGCCGCTACGACGATCATTGCCCAAACATTCCATCGACGAAGCCCCGACAACTCATGGAGGACCGAGCCCCCGTGAAGGGCTTCCGTGCGCGGCACGAACAGGAACAGCGCAAGAAGCGCGACTGCGCCGAGCGCGGCCATGGCGAGATAGGTGTTCCGCCACCCGAGCGTCTGACCAAGGAAGGTTGCCAAGGGCGAACCGAAGATCGTTGCGATCGTCAGACCGGTCATGACCAGCGCGAAAGCCTTTCCGGCGCGCTCCGCGCCGAAGAAATAGGCCGCGACAACCGCTCCCGCTCCAAAATAGGCGCCTTGCGGCACGCCGCTTATGAACCGGGCCGCCGCAAAGAGGCCGATATTGCTCGCCATCGATGACAGGACGTTTCCAACTACCCATAGCGCCATCAGACACAGCAACAAAGTCCGACGATTGAGTCTGGCCGCGACAAGCGTGGCGAGCGGCGCGCCAAGGACGACGCCGAAAGCATATCCGGTAATCGCATTCGTCGCCGTTGGAATATCGATGCCGAAGTCTTCGGCATACAATTGTATGATGCCCATGCTGGCGAATTCTGACGTTCCGATGCAGAAACTGCCCAGTGCAAGCGAGAAAAGAGCCAGCGCCTGGCTCTCATGGTGAGCACTGGACGGGGTAAACTTCATTGCCTGGCATTGCGCTTCGTAAGCCTTTCCAAACATCGATCGATCTCCAATCCGGTGGTTGCACGAGGCGTAATTTTGGAAGATCCGCTGGCGCTAGCGCTTGAAGACGATCATCTTCTCCGCGGTCATTTCGCGGGCCGTAAAGGGAATGCCGCCGACGCCGTAACCGGATTCGCGCCGGCCGGCAAAAGGCATCCAGTCGGTGCGGAACGCGCTGTGATCATTCACCATCACCGCCGAGGCATCGAGCTTCTCGGCCGCGTTGAACGCGACATCCAGATCGCGTGTGAAAATGCTCGCCTGAAATGCTACCGGCAGGGAATTTGCTGCAGCAATCGCATCCTCGACCTCGTCATATCCGTAAATGCAGGTGACAGGCCCGAAAATCTCATGCGTCGAGACCTTGGTGTCGCGCGGCGGATCGACGAGTATGGCCGGCTTGAGCGTGGTATCGCTCAGGCGTCCGCCGCCGATCCGACGGGCTCCTGCCGTTGCGGCTTCATCGATCCACGCCTCGACCCGCGTGGCTTCGTCAGGCGTGATCAGGGGGCCGACCTCTGTTTCGGCGCGGGTGGGATCGCCGACACGGAGCTGGTCGGCCCGCGCGGCGAACCGCTCGACGAAAGCCTCCTTGAGTTCGGCGTGTACATAAATGCGCTGCACGGACACGCATACCTGGCCAGCATGATAATAGCCGCCTTTGGCAAGGGGTTCGATGATCTCGTCGAGATGGGCACTCCGGTCGACAATGACGGGTGCGACGCCGCCATGCTCAAGGGCGCAACGGGTGCCGGGAGCCAGGTTTGCGCGCAGGCGCCAGCCTACTTCCGCTGACCCGATGAAGCTCAGGAACGCGATGCGCGCATCGCTCGCAAACGCGCTTGACAGAACGCGACTTTCGGGAAGAAAGGCCTGCACCCAGCCCTCCGGCATCCCGGCCTCATGAACCAGCTTGACCAGTTCGAGACAACAAAGCGGCGTAGCTGCTGCCGGCTTGATGATGACGGGACAGCCGGTTGCAATCGCCGGTGCCACCTGATGGACGATCAGATTGAGCGGGTGATTGAAGGCGGAAATGGCGGCCACGACACCGATCGGCTCCTGAATGGTCCAGGCACGTCGATTGACACTTGCCTGCGTAAGGCCCATCGGAATCTCGACGCCACCGCGGGTCCGCAGCACATCGGCAGCATTACGAATGCCGTCGATCGCGCGGTCGGTCTCGACGAGTGCGTCGGTGTAGGGCTTGCCGCCTTCGCATGCGATGCGCTTGGCGAAGACCTCGCGCTGCAGCCCGACAAGGTCCGCGAGTCTCCGCAGCACTGCCATCCGTTCATGCGGCGCAAGCCAGTCGTTGCGATTCAGAAAGCGTGCGCGCGCAGTCGCGAGCTTCGATTCCAAGGCCGCAGCATCGTCCGTCGGCAGATCGGCGATGTGTTTCCGATCAAAGGCTTGCACCACTTCAAGCATGATGTTCTCCGATCCTCGACAGAACTACGACACGGCTACCGCCTCGAGTACCAGCGCCGACCGCTCCGCCAGCGAAGGAATGCGTGCCAGATAATCCTGGTAGTGCGGCGTCCGGCGATGCGCCTCCACCGCCTCACCGTCGCGATAGAGCTCATCCAGAACGTAGCGCTCGGGAACGGCCTGGTCGCGCCAGCCATCCCAGCGCAGATTGCCGGGTTCGGCTCTGCAAAGCGGTGCCATGCCGACAAGCAGTGATCGCAGGTCAGCGGCTTTGCCGGGGTGAGCAGTAAGGACGGCAGTGATCTTGGCCGGCGATTGAGTCATGCGATAGGCTCCCGATAAAGTGCGCATGTGCACTCGTTTGAGTGGGCGGGGCGAGAAGCTGCGAGCGCGGTTGCGGTATGAGGGCACGCCCGAATCTTTCAGCCTGCATCTCATCAATTCACGCCGGAACAGCAGCCCGTTTGAGGGCGGCGACCAGTTCTTTTCCCAGCGGCCCCGCCGAGGCGGGGTTCTGGCCGGTGATAAGGCGGCCATCAACGACGACGTGAGGTTCCCAGTTGGATGCAGATGAGTACTCGGCACCCTCCGCCCTTAACGCATCCTCAAGTTCGTAAGGCACGTCATCGCGGGCGTAGTCGTACTCTTCCTTCTTCGAGAACGACGTAAGCTTCCTGCCGCGCACGAACGGCGTGCCATCACCGAGGTCGACGCTGAGCAGCGCGCACGGACCGTGACAAACAGCGGTTACGAGCTTTCCGGTGGTCCAGGCGCGCACGATGGCCCTCTGGACATCCGCGTTACGCTGGATGTCGACCATGGGCCCGAGGCCACCGGGCACTAGGATGGCGTCGTAGTCCGCAGCGTCCACTTCGGACAACTTTCGGCTATGATTCAGGCGACGAAAGGCCTTGCTCTCGAGAAACTCTTTTTGGGCGGGGTCTTTCTCGTCGTACGCGTCGTAGGGCGTCCATCCGCCAGCGGGAGACGCGAACTCTACGGCGATCCCCGCCTTGTCGAGCACGTCGAAAGGATGAGCGACCTCGGCGAAAAAGAAGCCGGTCTTGCGATTGTGCGGACCGATCACGGCTGCGTTGGTGACGATGAACAGGACATGTTGAGTCACGATCTTCTCCTTGAATAAATTATGATGCGTTCAAAGATTGGGTTTCATTCGGACATGAAGTCACTTCGGCGCAGGATACTTGGCGCGGCGGTAGTCCGGTCTCGTTGCGCCCTCACGCTGTCAGAACGTCACGACGGCACGCCCAACGATTTTATTGTCGCGCATCAGGTCGATATATTCGTTGATGTCATCGAAGGAGATCGTCTTGATCGTGTGCTGGATTTTGCCTTCGGCCGCGAGCGCCATTACCTCGGTGAGATCCGCGTTGTTGCCCCAGAACGATCCGTGAAAAGTCTGCTCGCCCGACACGCGGGGGAACAACGGGATATCGATGCGATCGCCGATGAACCCCACATCTGCATAGTGGCCGCTGATCGCCAACCGCGAGAAGGCGAGCTGCATCATCTCGGTCGCGCCGGCGCAATCGATGATCGCGTCGAACTTGTCCTGGCCAGTGGCTTTCTTGAGCTCCTTGCCAACGTCCTCGGAGGACTTGCCCTCTATGGCGATGATATGATCCGCGCCATATTTCTTGGCCACCTGCAACTTTTCTTCATTGCGGGCGACCGCGACCACCGGACCGCCGGCGCCAAGCAATTTGGCATATTGGACGGCGTATGCTCCGAGCCCGCCGATGCCGAACACACCGATCACCCGATCCGGGCCGAGGCCACCGGCGTTACGGATTTTCTTGAGGCCGCGGTAGGGCGTCAGCCCGGCGTCGGTCAGCGGCGCGAGCTGCTCGAACTTCAGGTGTTTCGGCACCTTAATCACATAGCGTGCCGGTACCGGGATATACTCCGCGAAGCCACCATCGCGGCCGAAGCCGGGCCAGCGGACATTGGGACAGATGTGCGTATCGCCGACCATGCAATGGCGGCAGACACCGTCGCCCCAACCGGGTGCGACCACCACGTGATCGCCTTCCTCGATACCAGCAACCTTCGGCACGACGCTGCCGATTTTCTCGATCGTGCCCGTAATTTCATGGCCGGGAATGACCGGTGGGGGGATATCGCCATAGCCCTGGAAGAAGCCGTCGATCAGCAACACATCCGACCGGCACATACCGCAGGCGGCAACCTTCACCAGCACCTCGTCGGGCTGAATATCGGGGACCGGTATATCCTCGAGAACCAGGGCCTTTTTATACTCCAAGATGCGCGCTGCTTTCATCGCAAGTCTCCCTACGGTTTCGCGTTTGGTGAAATTGCTTCTGCTGCCGCCATGGCGACCGCGATGTCTTGCTCGACCGAACCGGCGCTGGTGCCGACCGCGCCGATGATCTGGTCGTCGTACTTTACCGGCAGACCACCGCCGAAGATCACGACATTGCCACCATTGCTCTGTTCGATCCCGAACAGCGGTGCGCCCGGCTGAGCGAGCTCGGCAAGATATTCCGTCGTCTTGTCGAACATGCGCGCTGTCTTCGCCTTACTGATCGCAAGATCGATGCTCCCGGCGAGCGCACCGTCCTGGCGGGTGAATGCGATCAGCGCGCCTCCGGCATCGACCACCGCGATATTATAGGGGATGCCGAGGTTTGCTGCCTTGGCCTCGCCGGCCTGCAGCATCTGCTTTGCATCTGACAGCGTCAGTGTGTTGAGCGCGCGAGGCATGCGGCCGTTCCTTCAATCCGGTTTCCGCTCTGTCAGTCCGACACGAGCGCTACCGGGAATGGCCACCGGAGGTAGAGCGCCCAAGTGCCTGAATGTTTCCTGCCGACCGACTTGCGCCCGAACCAACCGGTTCAGCCTTTTCTCAAGTTGGCCTGGGAACGTAAATAGCATCGAGGCGCTGACGGCGCCGGTTAAAAAAGGTAAAATTAATGCAGCCGTGGAGATTACCTCGGCCAGGCCCGAGCTTGAGTCCGTGTCGTCGCAGCAAAGGGAGCTACGATGGAAGAATTGGAAGAGGCCAACATAACAACCTATTGTTTTGGCGACTGCCGCTTCATTCCCGCTCGCCAGCTGTTGCTTCATCGCGATGTTCCAATCCGTGTCGGATCCCGTGCGATCGATCTACTTCATGCGCTCGTGCGCCGGCCTGGTATCGTTGTCAGTAAGGACGAGCTCTTTCGCGCAGCCTGGCCGAACGTTTTCGTCGATGAGAGTAACCTCAAGGTCAATATCGCAGTGTTGCGGCGCGCTCTGGCGCAGGTGGAGCCCGACCTGACTTGCATCGCAACCGTGCCGGGCCGCGGCTATCGGTTCGTCGCGCCACTGCGCGTCCTCGGCGGTGCTGACGAGGCAGCTCTTTCCGACGCGGTCAGAGGCATTACAGGGGAATTGCCGGCCCCACCGGCGCTGATCGGGCGCGACGAGGCTATGGCCGACCTCGCCGGCGCGCTTGCCGAGACCAGGCTGCTTACAATTGTCGGCCCGCCCGGCGTCGGCAAGACGAGCGTAGCAGTCGCCACCGCATGGCAGGTCGGTGAGAGCTTGAAGGACGGCGTCTGCTTCGTCGATCTTGCGGCGATCGACTCTCCGCATCTGGTCGCGCCGGCAATTGCCTTTGCGTGTGGCCTGAACAGCAGTCTCGTCAATATCCTGGCAGGCCTTGTCGAAATGTTGCGCGACCGTGAATTGTTGCTGGTGCTCGACAATTGCGAACATGTGTTGAACGCCACGGCGACGGTTGCAGACCATCTCAATCACGCGCTTCCGAGGCTTCTCGTCGTCACGACGAGTCGGGAGCCGCTCCGGTGCAGGCGGGAGTCGGTCTATCGTCTCGCGCCGCTTCGCTTTCCGCCCGCGGGGAGCGAGCTGGACGCGGCGGCGGCGTTAGGCTTTTCGGCCGTAGAATTGCTGGTACAGCGCGCGGTGACGCAGGGATATCGGCTCGACGATGCGGACGCCTCTTCGCTCGCGGCCATTAGCCGTCGCCTCGATGGTATCGCGCTGGCGATAGAATTGGCGGCGCCGCGGCTGTCCACCGATGGGCCCGCCAAGCTGGCCGACCTGTTGGAGAATGCCTTCGATGCGTTTGTGTTGCAGGGGAACGCGGCGGCGCCTCGGCATATGACGCTGATGGCGATGCTGGACTGGAGCTATAGGTTACTTCCCGAGCGCGAAGCATGTCTGCTGCGTCATCTGTCACTATTTAGTGGAACGTTCACGCTGAACGATGTTGTCGGGATCTGCGGCCATCTCGGGTCGGCAGAGGATGTCGGGGCGTGGCTGGAGAGCCTTGCCGCCAGATCGTTGTCGTCTGTCAGCTATCATAGCGGACACCGGTACTATCGCCTCCTTGACAGCACGCGCAGCTTCGCCAGCGAACGCCTTCGCGCGAGCGGCGAAGAGCAGGCGGCGATGGCGAGCTATACGCGCTACCTGCTGGCTGTGTTCGAACAAGGCGAAGTCGAGTGGAACTGGCGAGCACGCGAAGATTGGACCGCACGCTACGGCCGTTGGGGAAATGATCTCCACCGAGCCATCGATTGGGCGTGGCGTGATGGACACGACAGGGAATTCGGCATCCGGCTGACCGCAGCCGCCATTCCACTGTGGAACGAGCTGTCCTCCCTCTCAGAGACCCGAACGCGCGTGGCCGAAGTGGTGGAGGGGCTCAATGGTCTGGCTATGGACGATGTTGTGCTCAGATTGAAACTCGTGTCTGCGCACGCCCTCAATCTCAATTTCGGCGACGATTGCGGACCGGAGATTGAAGCGGCGTGGCGTGAAGCGAGGACCCTTGCCGACGAAACCGGGAATGTCGAGTACCGGCTGCGAACGACGATGGGCTGGGCCGGCGCGAAGACATTCGCCGGAAATCATCGCCAAGTCCTGTCCGCCCTTTCCGAACTCCGCGGCCTCCTCAACCAGGAAGGAGGTCACTCGGCGGTGCCCGATGTCACGAGACTGGAATTGGTCAACCGTTTCTACTGCGGCGATATCGAGACTTCGGTCGCGGGCCTCAAGGCGTTGGCACGCAGTCATTCCACGGTCGCCTATCGCTCGCAGACGTCAAGGTTTCAACTCGATCGCTTCGTTGGAATACGGTCCTATCTCGCGCCGATGCTGTGGGTCGTCGGCGAGCACCGGGAGGCCTTCGATGTGGCGCAGGGATGCATTTCGGCCGCAACGACGATCGGCCATCCCGTCTCGCTCATGCATGCGTTGGCAGTGGGGGGACTTTCGGTATCGCTTTGGTGCGGCCGTCTTGATGTGGCGCGGGACCAGTTGACGCGGCTGGAAGCGCAGTACCAAATCTGTCAGCTGGACATTTGGCCCCCCCTTATTCGATTCTATCGTGCTGCCATCGACACCGCTGGCCGTGACGCGCAGGCGGTAGACAGAATGCGTGACGCTATCGGCGGACTCAGGAGCCGCAATCTGCGGATTCATTTCGCAATGAACCTCGTGATGCTCGCGGACGCCGCCCTGTCCCATAATCGTCTCGATGTCGCGCGCGCCGTCGCGGCGGAAGCCGGCGATTGTCTGGAGCGGGACGAGGTTTGGTGCCGCCCAGAGTTGTTCCGCGTCATTGGCCTGACGCGGTGGCGCGAAGGTGATGTCCATTCCGCCGCGGAAAATTTGGCCACGGCGGTGCGGGCGGCGCAGCGAAGCGGCGCTCTAACTCTCGAACTGCGGGCTGCGACCCAACAGGTCAAACTCGCGCTGCAAACCGGACATGGTGATATCGCGCTAAATCACTTGGCCTCCGTGTACCAATACTTCGAAAGCGGCTTGCATACCGCCGATGTGGTCGCGGCGCGCGAACAGCTGGAGGTTGGTCCGATGATCTCACGGGGCAGCTCTTAATCTGCCCACCTCAAATCGTGATTGAGGCCGCCGCCCAATGCTTCTTTGGAGGATGAAGTGGAGGGTGACATGTCGAGTGTCGAGAACGAGGCTGATCGCGTGTGCCGGCGGCGCGAAAGGGCTTCCCGTCCAGACCGTCGGCGTCACGGGGGATGGCCGCACCAAGACCAGACTTCCGCGGCGATTTTCATCTGGCGAGTTGCGAGATCAGGCCGGAACGTAGGTCAACCTGATCACATCCTCGCCAATCCGGTCATGAGCCATCAGGCGGAGCGGCGGCCGGGGTCCGGCGAAATATGGCTTGCCGTGACCGAGCACGACGGGGTGAAGGTAGATTCGATACTCGTCGATCAGGCCAAGTTCGGTGAGGCTTTGCGCCAAATTGGGGCCGGCGACTTCGATCTCCCCGTCGCGTTCCGACTTCAGCTCGCGGATCGCGGCCTCAAGATCTTCCCCAACAAGCCTGGCGTTGGGACCGACCGACTTCAACGAGCGCGAGACGACCCATTTCGGCTGGTTCCGCCACGCGGCCGCGAAGGCCTTTCGCTCTGCATCCCATTCAGGATGTTCGTCGTCCCAGTAACGCATGACCTCATACATCTGGCGACCGTACACACTGCCCGCCTGCCGCTGAGCCTCCTTGATGAAGTGGCGGAAAAGCGTGGGGCTTGGCCCAAACGCCATATGATCGACGTAGCCGTCCAGGGACTGGTTCATTCCGAACACGAGCTTGGCCATACTCACTTCCTCTCCTTAAAAGGCATATCCGCGCAAGCTGATTGCACTATGCAATCGGTTGTAAGTTAGTTCAACTGGTTTTTGAAATGCGCATAAATCCGCGACCTGATATTCGCCACCCGCCGTGTCCACACTATAATCGGCAGGCGGCGCATTTCGTTGCCGTAGGGAACCGCCGTCGATCTTCATAGCTGTCTCCAATTTCTAATCCGTCGTGTTGACCAGGCCGAGGCGGATGAGGCTCTCGGCCGTGGCGCCGATTGCCTCTTCGCGCGAGCGGGGCTCCCAACCAAGCAGGCGTTGGGCCTTCTCGCTACTGGCGTTCATATTGACGCCGAGATGCGGCACGATCCCCTTCATCGCCGGATTGAAAAGTGCGACGACGCGGACGAACCAGTTGGGCAAAACGCGCGTGGACACCTTGCTCGCCCCTTTCCCCAGACGTTGCTTCAGCAGCCTGGCGATCTCGACCATCCATAGGCTTTCGCCCGACGCGGCAAGGAAGCGCTCGCCCCTTGCGACGGGATCGGTCATCGCGCGTAAATGCAAGTCGGCGACGTCGCGCACGTCGACAACGCAGGTATTAATCTTGGGACAGCCCGGCTGACCGTCCAGCAAGTTCTTGATGAGACGGATCGAGTGGGAATAGTCGGGGCCGAGCGCGGGCCCGAACACGGTCGTGGGATTGACGCTCGCAAGCTCGAGCCCGCCGCCCTCGCGGGCAATGAAATCCCACGACGCTCGCTCGGCCAGCGTCTTCGATCTCTGATAGGGCGCCACATGCCCGTTCAGGTCACTCCAGTCGGTCTCGACGAAGGGGCGGCTTCGCGGTTTGTGGCCGACGCCGATCGCACCGAAGGCCGAGGTGAGCACCACCCGCTTCACGCCCGCATCGCGTGCCGCGCGGAGCACGCGCAGGTTGCCGTCGACCGCAGGCCTGACCCAATCTTCCTCGCGCAGCTGATCGCCGGACGGCGTCGGCGAGGCGCCGTGGATCACAAAGGTGCAGCCTGCGGCAGCCTCCGCCCAGCCGTCGTCGGCGGTGAGGTCAGCGGCGATAAACGAAAGGTGGCCACCCGGCTCGGCACCGCCGGTCCTGAGGTTGCTGAGAACCTCCGCCTCTCGCGACAGTGACCTGAGCGTGGTCCGCACGCGATAGCCCGCCCGCAACAGCGCCAGGATGCAATGCTGCGCGATGAACCCGCTTCCGCCGGTCACGAGCACCAGTTCGCCACTCATAACGATCTCCAGACTTGCTTGTTGCGCATCAGCGGTCGATCCCCGCCATGACCCAGTCGGGATAGCGATTGCCGGAGACCGTGCCGGACGCCAGTGCATCGTCGAGCGTCTGCATCTCGGCAGGCGTCAGCCGGACAGCGTCTGCCGCGACATTTTGCTCGAGGTAGGCGCGACGCTTGGTGCCGGGGATCGGCACGATAAAATCGCCCTTGTGCAGCAGCCAGGCGAGCGCGATCTGTGCGGACTTTACACCCTTGGCTTCAGCGATGTCGAACACTGCCCGCGCGGCCCGTAGGTTGGCGCCGTAATTCTCGCCCTGATACCGTTCATCGATGCGGCGGGTATCGCCTTCGGGATAGTCTTCCGCGCGTTTCACTCCGCCGGCCAGGAAGCCGCGTCCGAGCGGACAAAACGGCACAAGACCGATGCCCAGGTCACGCAAGACCGGGATCACGTCGGCTTCGAGATTGCGTTCCCACAGCGAATATTCGCTCTGCAGCGCCGAGACCGGATGGGTGGCATGCGCGCGGCGCAGCGTGGCGGCACCTACCTCGGATAGGCCGAAGAAGCGGACCTTGCCTTCCTTCACCAGCTCGCCGACCGTACCCGCCACATCTTCGATCGGTACCTTGCGATCAATGCGGTGCTGGTAGAGCAAGTCGATATGGTCGGTTTGCAGCCGGCGCAGCGAGCCCTCGACCGTCTGGCGGATCGCGGCGGGGCTGCTGTCGGTCTCGGTGCCGAGCTGGCGACCATTCTCGAATCGGAAGCCGAACTTGGTGGCGAGGACCACTTTCTCCCGACGGTCGCGGAAGGCGCGGCCGAGAAGCTCTTCGTTGGTGTACGGGCCGTAGCCTTCCGCCGTATCGAAGAAGTCGCAGCCGAGCTCGATGGCGTGATGCAGGGTGGCGATGGATTCGGCCTCGTTGGCCGGTCCGTAGGACTGGCTCATGCCCATACAGCCCAGGCCAATCGCGCCGACCTTGAGGCCCTGATGTCCAAGGTGCCGTTTGCTCAATATCATTGTCATTGGCCTCGTCGTTCTGGCGTTCGTGTGGCAGTGAACATAGATGCGACAGGGCGGACGTTGAATGCTTGAGAATACGCAATACTTGCGCGAGAATACGAAATGACCGCTGATCCCTTCTCCGACATTCTCAAGCTTGCGCGGGCGGAAACGCTGGTCACGGGTGGATTCACCGCTGGAGGCCCTTGGGCGATCCGTTTCCCCGTGCCGAAGACGATCAAGTTCTTCGCCGTCGTAAAGGGAGGCTGCTGGGTGACGCTCGACGGCGAAGCGCCTATCCGGTTTGCAACTGGTGATGTGGGGCTGCTCTCGGCGCCACGAGCATTCGTACTCGCCAGTGATCCGGATGTCTCTCCTGTCGACGCGATGACGTTGTTCTCCGGAGTCGGGCGAACGACGGCTCAACTCGGCGACGGTGACGACTTCGCGCATGTCGGCGGACACGTCCTGCTCGATCCCGTGAGCGGCCGCCTGTTGGCGGACGTGCTGCCGCCCTGGATCCACGTGCAGGCGAACTTGCCCGCCGCCACGACGTTCCGCTGGCTGCTCGACCGGCTCGTCGAGGAGCGAACATCCGATTTACCAGGCGCTGAACTCGCATCCGCTCAGCTGGCGCAGCTGCTTTTCATCCAGATCCTGCGGGCCCATCTGGCCGGAGCACATTGCGCAGGCAGCGGCTGGCTAAGGGCGCTAAGCGATCCGCGCATCGCGCCGGCCCTACGTTTGATGCACGAGGATCCAGCGCGGGCATGGCGCCTTGAAGATCTCGCCGCTGCCTGCGCCATGTCGCGGACGACGTTCGCCGACCGGTTCCGAACCGTCGCTGGCGTCGCGCCCCTGGCCTACCTGACACAGTGGCGCATGCGACTGGCTGAGCAGGCACTGCGGGACGAGGCAGGAAAATCGGTGGCGTTGATCGCGCGCTCAGTCGGCTACACGTCGGAGAGCGCTTTTAGTAACGCGTTCAAGCGGGTAGCCGGTAAGTCGCCGAAATCTTACCGAGACAACAATATGCACAAACGCAGTTTGACACAGGTCAAGGATATCTGATGCACTCCGGACCTTGGCTGTTGCGCACCTCTCAGGTGTTCGAAGGCTGACGCTGACGGTACTTCTGCCGCGTTCGCGGTTCGGACCTGGAATGGTGCGCTAAGAGCCGATGTAGTCGGTAGATGGCTTGCGGGGATTGTAGACATTCCCCCGGGGCTCAAGCCCCCGGCCGGCCTGAGGCGGACAACGGCCTGTGCGCTTACAGCGATCAGCATGGACAGGCCGCCGCCAGAGGGCGCTATTTCAGCGGCAGGAACAGTTCCGCCACCGCTTCATGCTCCGGCACTTCGGGGAAGAAGCTCAGCCGCTGGCAATAGATCGGGAAATCGCGTGCTTCCTCGCCGCTGGCCGGAAGCCAGGCGCGATAAACGTAGAGCGCGGCGGGCTCCAGATTGTCGGTGTTGCCGACGACGCGCAGCGTCCGCCAGGGATCTCGCCGGCTTTGATCTCTTTGCCGTTCGCTTCGATCGGTTGGTCGGTCCCGACACAAAGGTCCACTCTATAGTCGGCAGGCGAGTGAGGACCGCTCGGAACGCCAGACATTGAAGGTCGGACTTGTCCGGGGGTGCAGGCCAGCGGCCTTGCGCCAGGCGATGAACCGCTGGATGGTGGCGCCGAGCGTCGCCGGGTCGCCCGGTGCTCCATGATCGCCACCGGCGTGGTGGGGACATTGCGAATTATCACGTCGTCAGTGGTAAAACTCTTCTGCATGAGCTTGCTCCTTGCATTGTCGAGAGACCCGAAGGCGGCAAGCCACGGCTCCCACGGCCTCCTGCCCGGCAATCGAAGTGCCACGGCGTCCCGTATGCGGGAGAGGCGCCCCCCTGATCTCACACGCGCCAACAAGGGAGTATTCAACCGTTCGCAAAGTCCGCGGCTGTGAGGGGAACAGGTCTGTATCCGTCGACGTCAGCAATGTCGTATTCCGCAGCCAGCTCTGCCGTGACCAAGACGTGCCCGGATTTTGACATCAGCGCAGGGTCTCGCCAAAGTCCGGCGATGACGTGGCCGATGAATCCGGGGGATTCGGAATTGGACAAGTCGAAATATTCAGCGTTCTGCAAGACGGCTTCGGTGCGGACGAGACCCGGATAGAGTGCGACGGCCGCGACATTATGTGGGCGCAGATCATGTGCGAAGTCTGCAGCCATCTTGTTGGCTGCAGCTTTGGCGACACCATAGATCGCGTTCCCCTCGTAGAGTTGAGCCGCCCAGAACGAAATGTTGACGATGAGACCGCGCTGCGCCGAGATCATCATCGGCGCCACTGCGCGCGACATCATGAAAGCCGCCCTCAGCGCCGTGCCGATCATGGCATCCCATCGCCACGCAGGCTGATCCCAGAAAGCTCGAGGCCAGGTAAATTCGCCATCCTCCACCATGTTTTCATAGCCGGGCCATGCATTGTTCACCAGAATGTCCAGCCTGCTGCCGGCTCGAATCTCTTCGGCCACCCGCTCGGTCTCAGTGTCGTTGCAGTGGTCACAATGATGAATGACCACTCGTCCAGGCAGGTTCGCAGCTTCAAGCTCAAGCCCCTCCAGCGAGCCCACGCGCTTGCCTCCTAGGCTTGCCTCTGCCTCGGAACGCGTTCTGCCCGTAACATGTACTGTGGCTCCTTCAGCAAGCAGAGCAAGCGCAATCCCGCGGCCGACGCCGCGGCTTCCGCCGGTTACCAAAGCGACGACGTCTTTCATGTTGGTAGCCTCCTGGATGATGGTTATGCATCGGCACGGCAGAAGGGAGTGTATTTGGCTGCGACTTGCCTGGCCGGCAAAAATACGGCGCCACCGAGCCATTGTGAAGACCGACGGAACAGCAATGCTCCCGGCCCCCCATCGAACTAACCACTCGTGACTTCGAAGCACTGCTGAAGGGCATCGCCTCGCGTGGCGCTGATCTCCGCGGAAACCGGGGCGGCGATATCGCCTCACAGCGTGTCCTTGAAGCCAATGGCTTCACCCGCGCCGGCGAGCGTATCGACGCCGAAGACGGTCCGTTGATTTGCTGGGAAGCAGTGACCGTGTAGGCTGGAAGCCCGCACAGGAAACGGCCGGCCGAGGTTCAGTCACCTCGGCCGGTCGTTATCATGAAAGAGACGACTGCGTTCCGGCTTCAGCGGCCGTAAGTGACCTCGACGGAGGCCGCCCATCGTTGATCTGCTTCGGTTTGGGTCTATTCCAGTCACGCTTCCCACCTCAGCGCATTTTCGTGGCTGGCGTTTGCTTGTCGTCGATGTGAATTCGGGTTTTGTCGGCAGCGTCCGCCCGGCTTTTCACGTGATCGATGAAGGCCCGCAGCTTCGGCATCACCTGATGACGGCTTGGATAGTAGAGGAACACACCTGGCGCCATCGGGGCGAACGCCTCCAGGACGCGGACGAGTTTTCCCGCCTTCACCGGTCCGGTGGCGATTGGCTCCGGCACTTGCGCAAGCCCCATATCTTCGACGGCGGCTCCCAGCATGGTGGGAAAATCATGGGCGATCAGCGGCCCGGAGACGACTGCCTCGATCGGCTTTTTGCCGCTGACAAACGACCACGGCGCGATTGAGCCGTTCGAGCGGCGCATGCGGATGCAGGCATGTTGACGCAGATCCTCGATGCGCTCGGGCCGCCCCCTCCGCTGCAGATATTCGGGGCTGCCGACAACCACCAGCGGGAAGGACGGCGTCAGCCGGACCGCGACCATGTCGGCTGCGATGAACTGGCCGAGCCGGATACCGGCGTCAAATCCCTCGGCGGCGATATCGACCAGTTCCTCATTCGCGGCGACCTCCACCTCGATCTCGGGAAAGGCCTGGCAGAAGGAGGCAATCAGTGGCTCCAACAGGATCGGCACCACTGCCGGCGGCACCGTGAGACGCAACAGTCCAGCCGGTCTCTGCCCGAGCTCACGCGCAACCTCGCTTGCCGCGACCAGTTCCTCGAAGGCGGGCTTTGCGCGCGTCAGGAACCGCTCGCCGGCTTCGGTCAGGCCGACACTGCGCGTCGTGCGGATGAAGAGTACTGCGCCGACACGTTCCTCGAGAGCGCGGACGGCCTGGCTGATTGCCGATGGGGTTACCCCGAGTTCCGCAGCTGCTCTGCGAAAACTGCGGTGCTGGGCAACGCTCAGAAACGCCTCAACGCCGTCGAGCGCGCCTTGCCTGACTGTGAAGTTCTGCTTCATACCGCATCGATATTATCGCCAATAGTCGATCACAGGAAGCGGCCGTACATCTGGACCCCACAAATCTGGAGTGCCCGATGTCGACGGAATCGATCTTTCAAACCCATCTCGTGCTAGGCTATGTCGCGTGGCTGCTTTGCTTCGGCGCCTATATTCTGCCCTGGCTCACATCGATGGACAGGGTCAAGGCGCACCGTGCCATCGCCACTCTGCACAGCTTCCGCTTCTTCGGGCTCGTCTTCATTCTGCCCGGCGTCGTCGGTCCCAACCTGCCCACCAGCTTCGCCACCTTCGCTGCCTATGGCGATCTCGCGGCCGGGCTGCTTGCCATGCTCGCGCTCCTAACGATCAGGATACGCCAGGTCTTCTGGCTGTTCGTGGTCAACTTCAATCTCGTGGGAATGGGCGACCTTGCCCTCGACTATTATCACGCGATCCAGGTCGGCCTGCCGGCGCGGGCGGGGGACTTGGGCGCTGCATACGCGATCCCGATCATTTACGTGCCCCTGCTGATGATCAGCCACGTCTTTGCATTCTATTTGCTACTGCGTCCTCAGCCTAAGGCAACCCAGGCCGTCACTGGCGAGGCGGCAGTATCTTAACCTCCGCCATCTCAGGCGTCGCACCTTCCGATCGAAGATCGCAACTCTAGCGCCCGTCAAATCTGCGGACATAATCGACCAATGCGCGCAGCTTCAGCGGCTGCCTCTGGCGCCTGGGATAGTAGAGATAGAAGCCCGGAAAGGGTGGGCAGAAATCCTCCAGCAGCGGCACGAGTTCACCGCGGTCGATGAAGGACTGGAAAGTCTCCACCATGCCGAAGGTGATCCCTGCCCCGGCGCAGGCCATGCGGATCATCATTCCCATGTCGTTGGTCGTCACAGTGGGATCGACGGAGACGTCGAAGTCGCGATCATTCTCGGTGAATTCCCAGCGATAGGGCGCCGTATCCGGGCGTGGCCGCCATCCGATGCAGGCGTGGTTCTGCAGTTCGCGCGGATGGTGGGGATGGCCGCGGCGCTCGAGATAGGCGGGGGATGCGGCCGCGCATTGGCGCTGCTCTTCGGAGACTGAGATCGCGATCATGTCCCGTTCGATCACTTCGCCGAGCCGGACGCCGGCGTCGAACCCGGCCTCGACGATATCGAATTCGTCATCGGTGATGGTGATATCGAGTTTGATATCAGGGCAGGCTTCCATGAAGCCGGCCAGCAAGGTGCCGGAGAGGAAGTTCTCGGCGATCGAGGAAACCGTGATCCTGAGCCAGCCGCTTGGGCGCGCCTGCATTTCCCGCACCGTCTGCATCGCATCCTTGACCTGGCGGACCGATGGACGAACCGCCTCGAAGAACACTTCGCCGGCTTCGGTCAGGCTGACGCTGCGCGTCGTGCGCTGGACCAGAGCGACGCCGACCCGATCCTCCAGGCGCTGCAGGGCCTGGCTGACGGCGGAGCGGGTGACGCCGAGGCGCTCGCCGGCGAGCCGGAAGTTGCGCGCCTCCGCCACCGCAAGAAAAACTGAAATGCCTTCGAGATCGTCGACCATTGGTTAGCATTTCTAACCAAGGCATCCTGGATTGGCAACTTAATCGCTCTGGCTCTCCATATTATCTTTCAGTCGAGGTCAACAAGGCTTCGAAAGGCAAGACAATGCGAAGGATTTTCAAAAGCCCCGTCCTGCAGTTTTTCACGGCGGTCACCCTGGCTGGCGCGGCGACCAGTTCCGCCGCCGATACCGTGAACGACCGAGAAACTCAGCAGCAACAAACAAGCGAGAACACAATGCAGCAACATCCCTATGTCGGCATGTGGGTTACGGATGATGGCCGCGTCCGCCACGAACTTCTGCCCACTGGCCGCTACGACGAGGCCCGCGGCAGCCGGGAAAGCGCCTACCGGGGACGCTACGAAGTCACCGGAAGCCACATCGAATATTGGGATGACACGGGCTTCACGGCCGACGGCGATTTCGTCGACGGCAACACCCTCCATCATGGCGGCATGGTGCTTCGGCGCAAATGACGTGCCGCCCGAAAGGCAATGCCACACAGGAGAAGGCCGCGTTTGTCTGCCGGAAAGGATGACGATCATGTCGCTGCGCGCAAATTTCGACACCTGGGCGGAGACGACGCTGAGCGCCGATTTCCCGAACTGACTGCACGCCAAGAGAACCCTCAATCTGCAAATGGAGCTTGAAATGTCTGATATCAAAGGAAAAGTCATTGCCATCACCGGCGCCAGCAGCGGCATCGGAGAGGCCGCGGCAAAGGTGCTGGCTGCCGCAGGCGCCCATGTCCTGATTGGTGCCCGCCGCACCGAGCGTCTGGAGGAACTCGCCGGCGACATCGCGGCAAACGGCGGGTCGGTGCGCCTGCAAAAGCTTGACGTCACCGACCGTGCTCAGGTGGAGGCCTTTGCAGGCTTTGCCCGCTCCGAATTCGGCCGGCTGGATGTCATCGTCAACAATGCCGGCGTCATGCCGCTCTCGCCGCTAGACGCCCTAAAGGTCGACGAATGGGACCGGATGGTCGACGTCAATATCAAGGGCGTTCTCTACGGCATCGCGGCGGCGCTTCCGATCATGAAGGCGCAGGGATCAGGGCAGATCATCAACCTGTCTTCGATCGGCGGCCACAGCGTCTCGCCGACGGCCGCGGTCTATTGCGCGACGAAATACGCGGTGCGGGCGATCTCGGACGGGCTGCGGCAGGAGACCGATCGTATCCGGGTGACCGTCATCTCCCCAGGCACGACGACATCGGAACTGGCCGAGACGATCACCGATCCGACGGCGCGGGATGCCATGAAGGCTTTCAGGGCGATCACGATCAGCCCCGAGGCCATCGCCAATTCGATCCTCTACGCCGTCAGCCAGCCTGATGACGTCGATGTCAGCGAGATCATCATCCGGCCGACGGCCAGCCCCTATTGATCCGCTGAGATTGCTGCCAAAGCAATTGCAGCAAAAATGCAGAACGGTTTTGCCAGGCAGAGCGCGAAGCGATTTTGCCGGGAATTGCGGAAAACGAAAAGCCTTCGCCGCCTAAAAACCCAGCGACTGCTGGGCAGGCGGCGGCGGTGCAAGGTTGACGCCTTCGAGCTCCAGCATGCGGGCCTTCGATGACGAACCGCCGGGAGCGGAGAAACCGCCGATCTTGCCGCCGGCCGCAAGCACCCGGTGGCAGGGAATGATCAAAGCGACCGGGTTTTTCGCCATCGCCCGGCCGACGTCGCGAGCGGCTTCCGGCCCGACGCCGAGCTCCTTGGCCAGCGCGCCGTAAGTGGTGGTGCGGCCCCAGCCGACACGCCTTGCCGCTGCATAAATATCCCGGAAGAAGGTATCCTGGCCGGCAAGATCGAGTTCGACGCCGGAAAAATCCGTCTCCTCGCCCTGGAAGTAACGCTTCACCGCAGCGACCGTCTCCAGCACAGCAGGCGTCGGCGCGCCGGCTTCGGCGTCCGGCAGGCGGCGCAACAGCAGTCGTTCGGTTGCTTCCGCTGATTTGGTCGGCAGTTGGAAGCGGGTGATGCCGGCGTCGCTCCAGGCGATGCCGCAGAAACCGCCCGCGGTTTCGAAGATGAGATAGTGGTGCGTTGTCTTAGCCATGACACAGCCTCCGCGTTTTCAATGATCTCAAAATCGTATGGGACGGCCGCCGTTTCAACCCGTTTCTTGCGCGCGCCGCGCTTCCAAGAAATATTGCGGTGCACCCCTGCGATGTCGGTCGAACTCCACCTCAACCGATCCTGAGCGGCGGTTCGGATGAGTGTGACGTCGAGTATATCGGGTAATTATGTTCTTCTTTTGTTCTTGATGCTGCGTCCTTTCAGAGTATTCTTCGTCGCGTTTTGACAGCGACAAGGTGGGTCATGACGACCTGAAACTCCATGAACCAAATGCCCCTCGACTTCGGAGACGACAAAAATGGTCTCGGACGGCGGAGCGAAAGCTACGCCAGCGGAGACCGACTTTTCTTTGCGCTCTGCACTCCTGATGCCGTCGAGCAGCAGGCGGCCGCAATCGCCGATGACTATCGTCGAGCCTTCTCCCTTTCCGGGATGCCGCGGCTGACGACATTGCATGTGTCGATCATCTGGGTCGGCGACTATCCGAAGCTGCCGGAGGATGTGGTCTTCGCGGCACGACAGGCCGGCGCCACAGTCGAGAGTGCGCCGATCGCAATAAGCTTCGACCGGATCATGCGATTCCCGCAGGCGCGATCGCTTGTGCTTTGCGGCGAAGGCGGACGGAAACCACTCACCCGAGTGCATGTCCAACTGGGCGTCGGCATGCACAATGCCGGCTTGCGGCACAATATCAACCGCGATCTCACGCCGCATATGACGCTGCTCTATGACCGCAACGCCGTGCCGCCGACGAGCCTCGATGCACCCGTTTCATGGACCGCGTCCGAATTCCTGCTCATCCACAGTGTTCTCGGAAAAACCGAACATCGGATCATCGATCGCTGGCCGCTGCTCGGCTGAGACAATGATGTCTCCGGACCACGCTTGCGCTTGCCCTATTTCCGCTCATATAGCTCGGGATGCCTAACCGGGCGCTGGTTGCAAACGGGAGCGAAATCAGCATGGACGTTTCAGAGATCATCATCCCTGGAGATACGCCGGGAACGGAGTGGCGGTTGCCGGTGCTGCGCTTTACGGGCCGCGATCCGAAGGCGCCGAAGACCTATATCCAGGCGGCACTGCATGCCGGCGAGTTGCCGGGAACGGTGCTGCTGCATTTCCTCTGCGAGCGGCTGCGGCAGGCGGAAGACCAAGGCGGGATCGCCGGCGACATCACCATCGTGCCGCAGGCCAATCCGATCGGTGCGGCGCAATCGCATTTCGGCGAGCTGCAGGGTCGTTTCGACTTGGGCTCACGTACCAATTTCAACCGGGATTTTCCGCTGATCTCCATTGTCGATCGCGCCACGCTGATCGAGGATCTCGACGATTACCCGGCTACCGACAGATTAAAGCGGCAGCTGCTGCATATGGCGCTTGGGGCCGATTTCGTGCTCGACCTGCATTGCGACGACGAATCCCTGCAATATGCCTATATCGACGAGGCCTTTTGGCCGGAGGCGGCCGATCTCGCCGCCGCGCTCGACATGGCGGCCGTGCTGCTTTCGGATGGCGAAAGCTCGGCCTTCGAGGAGGCCGTCGGTTTTGCGTGGAAATATGAAGTTCCAGGCGAACGCCGGCCCCGGCTGCCCGGCAAGCTCTCCGTCACCGTCGAGCTGCGCGGCAAGCGCGATGTCGATCCGGTGCTGGCGAAAAAGGATGCGGATGGGCTCTGGCACTTCCTTGCGGCAAGGGGGATCGTTATCGATGGGAAACCCGCGGCAACGATATTTTCCGGTCCGGCCGTACCGCTCGACAATGTCGAGATCATTCGCACTCCGGAAGGCGGCGCCGTGCTTTTCCATCGCAATATCGGCGAGAGGGTTGCGGAAGGCGACCGCCTAGTGACGATCGTCACCCGGCCAGGGCAGCCGGGCGGCAGCATCGAACTCACCGCGCCGCAGGACGGGCTGATCCTGACCCGGACCTCCGACCGGCTGGTGCGGCGGCGCGGCGACCTGATGAAGATCGCGTGCGACGAACCCAGCAAGGCTTCGCGCAAGGCCGGCACGCTGGAGAATTGAACGGGGCCGGTTTTGTCCTGCGGCGATTGTCGACGCGCTCGGGGATAAAACGTCGCACGGCGTTTGCGCCGGCCGTCGTGCATGTTATCTCGCTGCCATCACACGGAGATCGATCGGGCATGGCCGTCACCATCTATGGCATCAAGAATTGCGACACGATGAAGAAGGCCCGCAGCTGGCTGGAAGAACATAGCATCGCCTATGAGTTTCACGATTACAAGGCGCTCGGTATCGACCGCGCGCATCTCGAAACCTGGATCGACCAAGCCGGCCTCGATACCGTGCTCAACCGCGCCGGCACCACCTTCCGCAAACTGCCCGATGCCGAGCGCGAGAACCTGACCCGGGAGAAGGCGATCCAGCTGATGCTCGACCAGCCATCGATGATCAAGCGGCCGGTGCTGGAGGCGAAGGGCAAGCTGCTGGTCGGCTTCAAGCCGGAGATTTACGCCGGTGCGTTCGGAAGCTGACAGGCGCCGCTGAACTCACGAGGGGAAGAGATGTCCAAGACCACGCGCGCGACACAGCTTCTTTCGCAGGCGGGCGTCGCCTTCACAGTTCATGCCTATGACTACGACCCCAATGCCGAGCGCGTCGGGCTGCAGGCGGCCGAAGCGCTCGGCGAGGCGCCGCATCGGGTGTTGAAGACGCTGATGGCGGAAGTGGACGGCAAGCCGGTCTGCGTCGTCGTGCCATCGGATCGCGAAGTCAGCATGAAGAAGCTTGCCAGCGCCTTTGGCGGCAAGTCGGCCAATATGATGAAGCCCGCCGATGCCGAGCGGCTGACGGGCTATCATGTCGGCGGCATCAGCCCGTTCGGCCAGAAGAAGACCGTGCCGACGGCGATCGAGGAAGCCGCCCTTGGCGAACCGCTGGTCTATATCAATGGCGGGCAGCGCGGGCTGCAGGTGCGGCTCGATCCGAAGGCTGCGTTGAAGGCACTGAAGGCTGTTGCCGCGCCGCTGATTGCCTGATCGGAGCATGATGCCGAAAAGTGTGAGTGGTTTTCCGACGACATCTTGCTCTCACTCTTTAATTGAGAACAGGATTCAGAGGAAGCGGTCGAGCAGGCCGGCGATCGCTTTCGCCTCGTTTTCGGCAAGCTTGCAGCCAATATGGGTCTCGATCGATTTGGCATAGACCGTCCACATGCGCTCGCGAAGTTTTCGGCCGGCATCTGTGATCACCACCCAGCGGCCGCGTCCATCCTCAGCGAAGGACTCGCGCCGGACCAGCCCCTCTTTTTCCAACCGAACAATCAGCCGGGAGAGATTATACTGCGCCAGCAATGTCCGCTCTTCAATCTCGTAAGGGCGCAGCTTGCCGTCTTGCGAGCGCGCCAATTCCCAAAGCACGTCGTACCAGGCAAGCGGCGGCATGCCGGCCGCTTTCAGATCGGCTTCGATGGCAGCGAGTAGCCGTTCGCGGGCGCGCATGATGCTGGTCCAGGCAGAGGTGACGGCTTCGCTTGGATTCGACGTTTTTTCGGACATAAATGCAATTACATCTATCTTGAATTCCGCTGCAAGCGATATTAGATGCAATTACATCTATCATCGTTGCCAAGGAGACCATCATGAGCAAGCTTACCCTCGTCAGCCATCATCTCTGCCCCTATGTGCAACGCGCCGCGATCGCGCTTCTCGAAAAGGGCGTGCCCTTCGAGCGCATCAATATCGATCTTGCCAACAAGCCGGACTGGTTCCTGAAGATCTCGCCGCTCGGCAAGGTGCCGCTGCTGCGGATCGAGGAGGAGGATGGCAGCGAGGCGGTGCTTTTCGAAAGCAGCGTCATCTGCGAATATCTGGAGGAAACGCAGCCAGGTGTGGCGCTGCATCCGAAGGATGCGCTGACGCGTGCCCGCCATCGCGGCTGGATGGAATTCGGTTCATCGGTGCTTTCCGATCTCTGGGGTTACGAGACGGCTGAGGATGCCGTGCAGTTGGAGGCCAAGCGCAAGGCGCTCATCTCCAAATTCGCAACTGTCGAGAAGGTGTTGACGGACGGCCCCTATTTCGCCGGCAACGACTTCAGCCTTGTCGACGCCGTCTTCGCGCCGGTCTTTCGGTATTTCGATCTCTTCGACACACTCGGCGAGAGCGGCATCTTCGAAGGGTTCGAGCGGGTGGGGCGCTGGCGCAAGGCGCTTTCCGAGCGGGCGAGCGTCAGGGCCGCCGTTGGCGCGGACTACCCGCAGCGGCTGATGGAATTCCTCGAGAAGCATAACTCGATCCTGCTCAGGCTGCCTGCCGCCGCCTGAAGCGCGCCCGGCGGCCGGACATATATCCGGCCGCCTGCAATTCGGCGGCTTCATTTTCGCCGCAAACGGGTCTAAGTCTTCCAGCCTCCCACCGTCGATGACAGAAGGCAGGTTGAACCATGACTTTCATGCCCCAGAGCCAGAACACCGTTGATCCCGTCAAGCTGGAAAAGCTTGCGGAAGTCGCCATCAAGGTCGGGCTGCAGCTGCAAAAAGGTCAGGATCTGGTGATCACCGCGCCTGTCGTGGCGCTGCCGCTCGTCCGCCTGATCACCAAACATGCCTATCTGGCCGGCGCCGGGCTGGTCTCCGCCTTCTATTCCGACGAGGAAACGACGCTGGCGCGCTATCAGTATGGCAGCGACGAGAGCTTCGACCGCGCCTCCGGCTGGCTCTACGAGGGCATGGCCAAGGCCTATGCCAACGGGACGGCCCGTCTTGCGGTCGCCGGCGACAATCCGATGCTGCTGTCCGAGCAGGATGCCGGCAAGGTCGGCCGCGCCAATCGCGCCAACTCCACCGCCTACAAGCCGGCGCTGGAGAAGATCTCGAATTTCGACATCAACTGGAACATCGTCTCCTATCCGAACCCCTCCTGGGCCAAGGTGGTCTTCCCCGACGATCCGGAGCCGATCGCGATCGCCAAGCTCGCCAAGGCGATCTTTGCCGCCTCGCGCGTCGATGTTAGCGATCCGGTCGCCGCCTGGGTCGAGCATAATGCCAATCTTGGCAAGCGCTCCGCCTGGCTGAACGGCGAACGCTTCGCCTCGCTGCATTTCCAGGGACCGGGCACCGACCTGACGGTCGGCCTTGCCGATGGACATGAATGGCACGGCGGCGCTTCCACCGCCAAGAACGGCATTACCTGCAATCCGAACATCCCGACCGAGGAAGTCTTCACCACGCCGCATGCGTTGCGCGTCGAAGGCCATGTGTCGAGCACCAAGCCGCTTTCGCACCAGGGCACGCTGATCGACAATATCCAGGTGCGCTTCGAAGGCGGGCGCATCGTCGAGGCCAAGGCCTCTCGCGGCGAAGAGGTGTTGAACAAGGTGCTCGATACCGACGAGGGCGCGCGCCGGCTCGGCGAAGTGGCGCTCGTGCCGCATTCCTCGCCGATCTCGGCCAGCGGCATCCTGTTCTACAACACGCTGTTCGACGAAAATGCCTCGTGCCACATCGCGCTCGGCCAGTGCTATTCCAAGTGCTTCCTCGAAGGCGCGACACTGAGCCAGGAGCAGATCAAGGCGCAGGGCGGCAATTCCAGCCTGATCCATATCGACTGGATGATCGGCTCCGACAAGGTCGATATCGACGGCATCAAGCCGGATGGCTCGCGGGTTCCGGTGATGCGGCAGGGCGAATGGGCCTGAGCGGCGTCATCGTGCACTGACCGAGCCAGACGCTGGCGCACAACAACTAGCCCTCATCCTGAGATGCGAAGGCCGCAGGCCGTAGCCTCGAAGGACAGGGGCGGGTGGCGAGGCGCTCGGCAACATTCGCAAGTCCGAACGCAAACCTGCTGCACACTTTTGCTGGATTTGCTTCAGCGGATCGCCGATAGCAGCTTGCGCACGCGATCGAGATGCGCCCTGCGCTTTGCATCGGTGGCGCGGTCCATGTCGTGCAGGCTGAGCATCTTGAAATTCAGCCGCTTCGAGCAGAAGGCGGCGATGCCGCGCTTCAAGAGCCGGCGCACCGGATCGCCCATATAGAGACGCACCAGCCACCAGGGCGAACCTGTTGTCGTCAGCGCATAGAGCAGCCTGATATTGGTCAGCTGCGGTACGATACGGCCGCCGGCGGCATCATGGCTGAAGGCGACACCGGGGGCAAAGATGCGGTCGAAGAAACCCTTCAAGATGGCGGGGAAATTGAACCACCATTGGGGAAAGACGAGGATGAGGCCGTCGGCAGCCTTCAGACGGGCAACGATATTAGCAACGGCCGAGGTGTCGTAGGGCAGATCGAAATAGCCGCGGCGTTCAGCTTCGGAAAGACGCGGATCGAAATTCTCGGCATAGAGATCGAGCAGATCGACGACATGGCCGGAGGCCTCCAGCGCTTCGCGGGCCGTGCGCGCCACCGAAGCGGCAAAACTTTCCGGCAGCGGATGGGCAAGCACCAGCAGGATCCGCATCGTCAGAACAGGCTTCCCTGCTTCGGCGGTTCTGCGGGTTTTACGCTGCGCTTCTTGGCGCCGGCCGGCGGTGTGCCGCCTTCCGTGGTCATGGCGCCGACACGACCGTCGGCGAATTCGATGGCGATGCCCATGCCGGCGGAGAGTTGAGCAGCCTGCGAGACCGGCCTGTTATCCTCATCGCGGATGACGGCGTAGCCGCGCTTCAGCACATTCTTATAGGAGAGCGACTGCAGCACGCGGTCCTGCGCGGAAAGCTCGGCGCGCGCGCGGGTCAGCTGGTGGCGGATCGCCGTATCGGCATGGCGCGAAAGATTGCCGAGGCGTTCGCGGCCGCGGTCGGTCTGGGCCTTCATCCGGGCAGGCAGCGAGGCGAGGATTGCTTCGGCGCGGTCTACACGTGATTTCGAGCGGTCGATCAACCGCTCGACCATGCGCTCGGCCCGGGCCATGCGCTCGTTCAGCGTCTGGCGGCGCTCGGCGATGCGGCCGGCGAGCAGATCCGGGCGCAGATGCGAGCCGACGCGCTCGAAGCCGCGGCGCTTGTTGATGGTGTTGAGCTCCAGTCCGCGGCCGAGACCGGTTGCCGCCTCGTCGAAACGGCGGCGCGGCAAGGCGAGAAGCTGATCGAGCGACGGCAATGCCCGCATCAGCGCGCGCACCGACTGGCGGCGCTGATCCATCTGCCGGTTCATGCAGCCCTGCAGGCGCGCGGCAAGAGCGGCGGCCTGCGCCTCGAGCTCCGCCTTCACCGGCACCGCCATTTCCGCTGCCCCCGTCGGCGTCGGGGCACGGACATCGGCGGCATAGTCGATCAGCGTCCAGTCGGTCTCATGGCCGACGGCCGAGATCAGCGGTATCCGGCTTTCGGCCGCAGCGCGCACAACGATTTCGTCGTTGAAGCTCCAGAGATCTTCCAGACTGCCGCCGCCGCGCGCGACGATCAGCACGTCCGGGCGCGGGATGGCGCCCGAAGGTTCAAGCGCGTTGAAGCCGCGGATGGCGTTCGCCACCTCCTCGCCGGAGCCCTCGCCCTGGACCTTCACCGGCCAGACGAGGACATGTACGGGAAAACGATCGGAGATACGGTGAAGGATATCGCGGATCACGGCGCCGGTCGGCGAGGTGACGACGCCAATTACGCTGGGCATGAAGGGCAGCCGCTTCTTGCGGGCGGCATCGAACAGGCCCTCGGCGCCGAGCTTGCGCTTACGCTCTTCGATCAGCGCCATCAGCGCGCCGGCGCCGGCCGGCTCCAGCGTCTCGATGACGATCTGATATTTCGAGGAGCCCGGAAAGGTCGTGACCTTGCCGGTAGCGATGACTTCCATGCCCTCTTCCGGGCGGAACTTCAGCCGTGAGAAGGTGCCCTTCCAGATGACGGCGTCGATGCGGGCGCGGTCGTCCTTCAGCGCGAAATAGGCATGGCCCGAGGAGTGCGGGCCACGATAGCCGGAGATTTCGCCGCGCACGCGAACCTGGTCGAAGGCGGTTTCGACAGTGCGCTTGATCGAGCCGGAAAGTTCCGAAACCGAATATTCGGCAAGGTTGGTCGGCGAATCGCCGTCGAAGACGTTGCTCATCCCTCTTTGTATGTCGCTCAGCGATAAACGGGAAGCTCAGCCTTGGCGCAGGAACCTGTTTTCCCGGCCGTTGAAATCGTTGTGGGAGGGGTTCGTCGCCATTGCATCAAGCGCGCTCGTCTCAATGCATCCTGCACATGCACTCGTTGCAGCCAGGTGGACAAACAACAAAATCGTGTAAATCTGTTTTGTTGCGGAACGGATAGTTAGAATATGCGTTTTACCCGAAAGGGATTGCTAACCACCGCAATACAAAGGCTTTTCGGCGAAGATCGCCGGTAAATCTTTGTTAGTTGGCGCTTCCTATGCTTCCCCTCGTTCTCTCTGGGAAGGTGCTGAAATGATTATTCTCACAGCAGCAGCATTGGGCGTCAGCGCCGGGCAGACGCGTTCGGCTGGCGTGATCGCGCTGGTCGCCGCGCTGATCGGAATGACATTCGCGTTGGCGGCGATAACCTCGCCCGGGCCGGTGTCTATTCTCGCATTCGTCTATGCCGTGCTCGGTTATAATGGCGGCCTCATGCTCTTCGTGCTCGGGCTCTATGCCAATCAGCGTCTTCGCCGCGCCATGCGGGTTTCGCACTGACAACGCGTTTTCACACTGATTAGCGCGTCGCGATCTTTCAGATTGGCTTGCCGCGTTTGTTTTGTTTTTACGCATGTCGTTATCGCGACATGCTTTTTCCCATCCTGAAGATTGCCGGCGTCAGTTCGTCGCCGGCCGATAGCGAAAGAACTGAACGCCCACGTCTGCCGCCTTCGGAAGCGGTTCCAGATAGGGCGGGATATTGCCCTTGCCGAGCTCAGCATAGAGCCCATCCGGCTTCAGTTTGGTGATCTCGCGGGTCTGCAGGTCGCCGGGGCAGAAGGCGAGCACCGTCACGCCGGTCCCCTTCAGGAAGGCTTCCGCCTCCTGCGGCGCCGCCATGCCGATATGCAGCTCCGTCAGCATGCCGCCCTGATTGCGATGATATGGTGCAGAAAGAACCCTGTTCGCGGTGAAGCGGAGGATGGGCACGCCCATTTCCGACGGCGCCGAGACCAATCCGGCCGGCAGCCCGGCGAGCGGCGCCAGCGCCGCTTGCGATGTGCATGAAATCTTCTTTGCCGGCTCCGTCGCCTTCTCCCGCGCGGCATTCTCCATCTGCAGCGAGACAAATCCGCCGCCGACGGCCCAAGCGGCCGGAGCACTGGCGAGCACGGTGACGATATAGACGAAGGCGGCTGCGACATTCTCGCTGTCGCCGTTGGAGATGCGGCGGACATCTATAATCAACAGGGCAAGCGGCAGGATGGAGATCAGGTTCGAGAAGGTGGAACCGCGCACCTGGACCAGCGCGATTGCCCAGCTCGTCATCAGCAGGAAGAGCAGGATCAGGTGGATCTGCACGCGGTCACGCTGAACGATACGGAAGATGCAGACGGCGATACCGAACAGGCCGGCCGCATAGAAGCCACCGATCGAGAAGGGGTCGGTGCGTGCGAGAGCGAAAATCGACTGCGCTTCTGAAACATTTCTCAGCCAGAGCTCGACCAGCATCGGATCGAGACCGGCCAGCGGATCGCTCAGGCATTGCGGTGCGATCACGATCGCCGAACCGAGGACGCCGGCGCCGACGACGGCGAGTGCGGCAAAGCGCATGGGCCGGCGCAAGCGGCTGGCAAAAACCGCCGAAAACAACAGCAACCCGCCGCCGATCGCCGCCAGGCTGTAATAGCCGAGCGAGAGATTATCGCAGGTGACCATTGAATAGAGCCGGGGCGGCACGGTTGCGAAGAACAGGATGCTGATCGCAGTCGCCAGCGCCAGCCCGAAGGCCTTGGCGGCGACGGCAAAATCTTCGCCCTCCCATGCCCAGAGCAGGGCGACGATCACGCAGACGGTAGCGACGAAGGGCGTCGTCTCGGCGCCGATGGCGATGGCAACCGCCGCCGCGACGCCAGCGACCGCATAGCACCAGGCGCGGCGTTCGGGATCCAGCAGCATCGCGATCATCGTCGCGACCAGCGCCAGCTGCGCATTGTGATGATCGATGGCGCCCGGCGCGAAACGGTTTCCGGTGTAAATCGCAAGACCGGTCAAGCCGAGACTGATATGCATGGCGGCAATACCGCCGATGCGCCGGCCGACAACCGCCATGGCGAGCATGGCGGGCAGGATGAGCGATACCGGCCAGATGGCGAGCGCCAGCGCTTCGGCCGTCTCGCGGGGCGCAAACAGGCCGAAGAACCAGATCAGCGAGGCGATCGGCAGATCGATCAGCCGCGACCAATGCATGAGCGTGCCGCCATCGAGGCCGAGACGGTATTGCATCAGATCGAACCAGCCCTGCCCGGCCAGGAAATCACGAACCTCGACGAGACGCATTCCGTCGTCATTGTCGGGGCCGACGTAATCGGTGGCGCCGGAAAGCTTGGTGATGAGGATGGCGGCGGCAAGGATGACACTATAGGCGATGACGGTCGGCCAGAGACGCGTCAGCAGGTCGCGCACCCCGCCCCTGGAAGCGTCGATCGCGGAGGATGCATGCGGGATCGGCTGCACAGCGTTCATTGTGGTTAGCGCTTCGTTTCGATACCCGAACTTTAGCCACCGCCGATCAAGAAAGTGTAAAAGCCGTTTGTGGCAGCCGCCGATTTTGCCTGCGTCATAGGGTCTTATTAACGGCGCATGATTTAGGCTGAGCGCGGCTTTCAAGTGTAACGAGTAGAGTCATGGCCCGATCGCGCACCGATAATCTCAATATTGCCGTTCTGCTTCCCTGCTATAATGAAGCCGCGACAATCGGCGCTGTCGTGCAGGGTTTCCGGGCAACGCTGCCCGATGCTGCGATCCACGTCTACGACAACAATTCCACCGACGGCACCGCTCTGCAGGCGATGCTTGCCGGCGCGCATGTCGTTCGCGAGCGGCGTCAGGGCAAGGGCCATGTCGTGCGCCGCATGTTCGCCGATATCGAAGCCGACATCTACATCATCGCCGACGGCGACGGCACCTATGCGCCTGAGGATGCCGAGGAACTGGTCCGCACGCTTCTGACCGAGCGCGCCGACATGGTGGTCGGCACCAGGCGTGGTGTGCACGCCGATGCCGGCCGTCAGGGCCATGCGCTCGGCAACCGGCTTTTCAACCTGCTTTACCGGATGATCTTCGGCCCCGACTTCACCGATATCTTTTCCGGCTACCGCGCGTTTTCGCGCCGCTTCGTCAAGAGTTTCCCGGCGGTATCAGGCGGCTTCGAGATCGAGACCGAGATGTCCGTGCATGCCTCGCGGCTGAAGCTGCCGGTCAGTGAGCTGGAGCTCGATTATGGCCGCCGGCCGGAAGGCTCGCATTCCAAGCTTTCGACATTCCGCGACGGCGCCAAGATCCTCTGGATGTTCGCGATGCTGATGAAGGAAACCCGGCCCTTCGCCTTTTTCAGCGCAATCAGCGCCACCTTCATGCTGGCGAGCCTCGGCTTCATGGCGCCGGTGCTGGCGGAATATTTCGAAACGGGTCTCGTTAGCCGCATGCCGACCTGGGTGCTGTCGACGGCGCTGATGATGATTTCCTTCATGCTGTTCACCGCCGGCGTCATTCTGGATTCCGTTGCGCGTGCCCGCGCCGAACAGCTTCGTATCCATTATATAGGTCTGGAAAGGCCGAGCGCTATAAAGGCGCCGCTCGGCGACGCAGGGCCGGTCTCGCGCGCGCCGCCCGGCAAGGCGGATGCGGCATGAAGAAGCTCGTCCGCTTCACCATCGCCGGCGGCATCGGCTTCCTCGTCGATGCCGGCATCCTATCGGCGCTGCTCCATCTCACGCCGCTCGGGCCTTTTCTGGCACGGCTCATCGCGATCGCCTTCGCGATGGCCGCGACCTGGGGTTTCAACCGGAGCTTCACCTTCGATCGCTCCGGCCGTTCGCTTGCCGCCGAAGGCTTCCGCTACGGCTCGGTCGGGGTGACGGCAGCGCTCGTCAATTACGGCCTCTATTCCGCGCTTCTGCTGTCGCTGCCGGCGCTTCAGCCGCTAGCGGCCATGGTGATCGCCAGCATCGCCTCGATGATCTTCAGCTTCTTCGGCTATTCGCGCTTCGTCTTCCGCGCGGAATAATTAGAGCGCCGCGCGTCCAATAGGGCGCGCTAAGGACGCTCTAACCCTCTGAAGTGGCGCATAATCCTTTCCGAAAATCGATTCCGATTTTCGGGGTTAATCGCTAGACCGCTTCCCAGCCGTCCTTCTCACTGGCCCGGTAGATCGCGTCGATCACCTTCTGATTCAGCTTCGAATTTTCGAGCGTGACGATCTCTTCCTTGCCGTTCGTCACCGCCCGGGCGAAGGCCTCGACCTGCCGTTTGTACTGGCGGCTGTCCTGGAAGCGGAAGATGCGCGATTCATTGTGGCTGCGGTCGGCAAGCTCGATCTCTTCCGGTCCCCAGCGATTGGCGTTGAACGGCGATTTGACCTCGATATACCCTTCGGTGCCGTGGAAGACCATGACCTGGCGGTTGGCCATCTGCGTCGAGATATAGAAGCTCAGCTCGAAATCGCCGAAATCGGCCTTGACGCTCGAATAGATATCCGTGCCGAAATCCGCATCGCGCTCGGTGATCGCCTGGATCCAGAGCGGCTCCTTGCCGGTGGAAAAACGCGTGCCCATGACCGGATAGACGCCGATATCGGGAAGGCCGCCGCCGCCGAGCTCGGGGATATTGCGCATATTGCCGGGGTCACGGTTGAAATAGGTGAAGGCGCCCTGCACATGCCGAAGCGACCCGATGGCGCCCTCGTCGATCAACGAGCGCACCTTCTGCCAGACCGGGGAATAGGTAATCATATAGGCTTCGGTGACCACCACCCGGTTGCGGTCGCGGGCGGCGATCAGATCGTCGATATCGCCGGCCTTCAGCGCTAAGGGCTTTTCGCAGAGCACGTGCTTGCCGGCATCGGCTGATTTGATCGACCATTCGATATGCTGCGAGGTCGGCAGCGGGATGTAGACAGCGTCGATGAGGTCGGAGGCCAGCATCTCCTCGTAGGAGCCGAAGGCATGCGGCACCGAGAATCGGTCGGCCATCTCCCTTGCGCGCGCCAGATCACGGCTGGCAATCGCCGTGACGACGCAATTCTCCGCATCCTGGATCGCCGGAACGACATTGTCGCGGCCGATCTTCGCCGTTGAAATGATACCGAAACGCAGCATGATCCAAGCCTCCCCAAAATGAGTTCGGCGAACCATATTCAGGCCTTAGCCGTGGCGCAATGGCGCGACATGAAATCACGGAAGTTTGGTTTCCCTAATGCCCCGATCGCGCTAGGTTCTCGTCAGGGCGGCGTTCTGTCGTATCCGCGATTTCAATTCCTTCACACTTCTGGAGAGCGTCATGGAAATGCGCCGGCTTGGAAAAACAGGTCTATCGGTCGCGCCGATCGTCATCGGCGGCAATGTCTTCGGCTGGACGGCCGACGAGAAAACATCCTTCGCCATTCTCGACGCCTTCTTCGACGCAGGCCTGAACACGATCGATACGGCGGATGTCTATTCCGCATGGGTTCCGGGCAACAAGGGCGGCGATTCCGAGGAGATCATCGGGCGCTGGCTAAGCCAAGCCAAGGTCTCGCGCGACAAGGCCGTTATCGTCACCAAGGTCGGCTCCGACATGGGACAGGGAAAGACGCTGAAGGAGACCTATATCCTGAAGGCGGTCGAGGATTCGCTGCGCCGGCTGCAGACCGACTATATCGACCTCTATCTCTCGCACTGGCCGGATGAAGATACGCCGCACGAGGAAACGCTCGGCGCCTATGCCAAACTGAAGCAGCAGGGCAAGATCCGCGCCATCGGCTGCTCGAATTATGATGCTAAACTGCTCCAGGCCTCCTTCGACGCTGCCGAAAAGGCCGGCCTGCCGCGTTACGACGTGCTGCAGCCGGAGTATAATCTCTATGAGCGCGCAAGCTTCGAGGGGCCGCTTGCCGATCTCTGCGTCAAAGAAGACATCGGCGTCATCACCTATTTCAGCCTCGCCGCCGGCTTCCTCACCGGCAAATACCGCAGCAAGTCCGATACGCAAGGCCGCGCACGTGAGGGCCGGGTTTCAAAATATCTCGACGACAAAGGCCTGCGCATCCTGGCCGCGCTCGACAGGGTTTCTGCCGAGACCGGCGCCAAGCCGGCGGAAATTTCGCTCGCCTGGCTGCTGCGCAAGAAGGGCGTGACGGCGCCGATCGCCAGCGCCACCAGCCTTTCGCAGCTTGAAAGCCTGGCGAAATCGGCGACACTGGCGCTTTCCGATGACGCGATGGCGCTCCTCGACCAAGCCGGCGCCTGAAAGATTAGAGCCCATGACCGTGACGATACGTGATGCCCGCCCCGAGGACGAAGACCGCTGGCGCGAACTTTGGGCGGCTTACCTCGCCTTTTACGACGTCACGGTCGATGCCGATATCACCGATTCCACATGGCTCCGGGTCTTCGATCCGGCGTCGGCAATCGCGATGCGTGTCGCCGAAATCGACGGCAGGACCATGGGATTTGCACTCTATCTCACCCATGAGGGCACGTGGATCCGCGGCAGGGACTGTTATCTCGAAGACCTGTTCGTCGATGCCGATGCGCGCGGCAAAGGCGTCGGGCGGGCGCTGATGGACGATCTCGTTTCGACCTGCAAAGCCAAAGGCTGGTCGCGGCTCTACTGGCATACGAGCGAGCAGAACAGAACCGCACGAGCGCTCTATGACAGCTACGTCGAAAGCGACGGCCACATCCGCTATCGCATCACCTTCTGAGCACCGCATCAGTTTCTGAGCGGGGGAAATCCTTCGTAAAAGGCGGCGTGATCGCCTTCCCAATTGGCCATGCCCGGCTTGGTGAGGATGCCGCGTGGCCTGACATAGCTCTGGATCACCCGCTTCGGTCGTTCGTGCCACTGGATATTGAAGGCCCAGAGCCTCGGGAAGAAGCAGAGCGAGGCATAAGGCAGGTGGTCGTGAATCCACCAGGCGAGCCGCTGCCAGTCGCTTTCATCGTGGTAGTGGTCGACCATCCACGGCACCGCAACGCAGACGGCGGCACCCATGCAGCCGTCAAAGTCCCTCACATCCCAGATGTGATGCGAGGCGGTGGACGCATTGGTCGAACAGTTCAGATTGTTCTCATTGCCGAACCTGTTGACCGCGGACGAACGATAGCCGGAACGGACATGCAGGCGCCCGAACGTCGCCTCCAGCGGCTCCAGCAATTCCTCGCAGAGCCTCTTGCCCGCTTCGATCGCCAGATCGGGATCCTCGGGGATATTGGGGATGCCATAGAAATCGGCGATTTCGGAATGCAGGAAATCGCGAAGGAAGAAGTTTTGCGACAGCCGCACGCGGCCGAGATCCTCCAGACCCTTCATCGAATTCGGCTTTCGCATGACGTTATTCTCCTGCGCATCGACGGCAGGAATCATTGCCCGGCACCGATTTCCAGTCCACCCGAAATTGATCGGGAACAATTAGCGGGATCTTCTCTTCTTAATGTGTCGCCGCATTCGCGGTTTTCCCCAGAACAAGGATCGAGAAAATGGCCAAGGAAAAGACGTTGGAAGATCTATTCCACGACACACTCAAGGACATCTACTTTGCCGAACGGCAGATTTTGCGCGCCCTGCCGAAGATGGCGCGCGCCGCCCAGTCCTCCGAACTGAAGGCGGGCTTCGAAAAGCACCGTGAGGAAACCGAAGCTCAGGTCGAGCGCCTGCAGCAGGTTTTCGAACTGATCGGCAAACGCGCCCAGGGCAAGACCTGCGAGGCGATCCAGGGCATTCTGGCCGAGGGCGAAGAAATCATGGAGGAATTCAAGGGCACATCGGCCCTCGATGCCGGCCTGATCTCTGCGGCTCAGGCGGTCGAGCATTATGAAATCGCCCGCTACGGTACGCTGAAGACCTGGGCCGCGACGCTCGGCCTCAAGGATGCCGTCCGCCTGCTCGACCAGACGCTGCAGGAGGAAACGGCCACCGACAAGACCCTCTCCCAGCTCGCCACCACGGCGGCGAACCAGAAGGCAAAGGCTGCCTGATGAAATGATGGGAACGGGCGGCTGTTTCAGTATTTATCGGCCGCCCGCATCCTTCTCGGCATATCTGAAGAAATCGATGAAGGCGCGCAGTGCCGGCCGCATCTGCCGCCGGCTGGGATAATAGAGAAACGGCCCGGAATAGGGCGCGCACCAATCCTCCAGCACCCGCACCAGCTTGCCGGTCGCGAGTTCCGCATAGACCCGCATGTCGAAGAGATAGGCAAGACCGGCGCCATTCAACGCCGCAAGCAGCGCGAGGCGATCCTCGCTGACGATCAGCGGCCCGTCGACCGAAACGACCAGTTCCTGCCCGTCCTTTTCGAATTCCCAGCGATAGATCGAGCCGTTGGTAAAGCGCCGCTTGATGCAGCGGTGATGGACGAGATCGCGTGGATGCTGCGGCTTCGGATGATACTCGAAATATTCGGGCGAAGCGGCGATCACCGTCGTCAGATTGGGGGAAACCCTGACCGCGATCATATCAGCCTCGAGGCTCTCCTCCAGCCGGATGCCGGCATCGAAACCCTCCTTGACGATATCGGTGAAGCCGTCCTCATTGGCGATCTCCAGGGTGATATCGGGATAGAGGTTGAGAAAGTCGCCGAGGCGCGGGGCGAGCAGCAGATCGGAGGCGAAGCGCGGCGCGGTGATGCGCAGGTTTCCGGCCGGCTTGACGCGCGTATCGCGGACGGCCTCCAAGGCAATATCGATCTCCTCGAGTGCGGGACGAAGTCTTTCAAGAAGCAGGCGGCCCTCCTCCGTCGGCGCCACGCTGCGGGTGGTGCGCGCCAGCAGCCGCACCCCCAGACTGTCTTCTAGGCTGGAGATCGCATGGCTGACGGCCGAGGGCGCGACGAGGAGTTCCTTTGCAGCGGCCCTGAAGCTGCGATGCTCCGAGACGGCGGCGAGAACGGCGAGTTGCGAGAGCTGGGTCCTGTTCATTGATCGAAATGATAGAACAACCCGTTTGAAACTGCATGTATTTTCTGATCGATGCTGCAGCGATATGGTCTGCTGGTGCCGCAACAACCGATCAAGCGGTTTCAAAATCAGCTCAAAGGAGCACTTCATGAAAACCCGGAAACTCGGAAACGATCTGACCGTCTCTGCCGTCGGCCTTGGCTGCATGGGCATGAGCTTCGCCTACGGCGCCAGCGACGATGCAGAATCGATGAAGACACTGCATCGCGCCATCGATCTCGGCGTCACCTTCTTCGACACCGCAGAAGTCTATGGTCCCTTCACCAACGAGGTTCTGCTCGGCAAAGCGCTGAAGCCATTCCGGGACCGCGTGGTGATCGCTACCAAATTCGGCTTCAAGATCGATGCCAACAAGCCGGGTGCTGCCGCCATCGCCGGCGTCGACAGCCGCCCCAAGCATGTGCGCGCGGTCGCCGAGGCTTCGCTGAAACGCCTCGGCATCGACACCATCGACCTCTTTTATCAGCACCGGGTCGATCCCAATGTGCCGATCGAGGAGACCGTCGGCGTGATGGCGGAACTGGTGAAGGAAGGCAAAGTCCGGGCGCTCGGGCTTTCGGAAGCCGGCAGCGCAACCATTCGCCGCGCCCATGAAGTCCATCCGATCGCAGCCCTGCAGAGTGAGTATTCGCTCTGGACGCGCGATCCTGAAGAGGAGGTGCTTGCGACATGCCGCGAACTCGGCATCGGCTTCGTACCTTATAGCCCGCTTGGACGCGGCTTCCTGACCGGGTCGATCCGCAAAGTGGAGGATCTAGCTGCCGACGATTTCCGTCGGCAAGTGCCGCGGTTCCAGGCGGAAAATTTCGACGCTAATGCCGCCCTCGTCGCGACTCTCGAGCGGCTTGCCGCCGAGAAAGGCGTGACGGCGGCGCAGCTGGCGCTGGCCTGGGTGTTGAACCAGGGCGACGACATCGTGCCGATCCCCGGCGCCCGCAAGCTTCACCATCTCGAACAGAATGCGGCCGCTGCCGATATCGTGCTGAGCCCGGCGGAACTCGAGCAGCTCAGCGAAGCGATCCCCGCCGGACAGGTGGCCGGCAAGCGCTATTCGGACGCCTCGCTTGCCATGACGAATATCTGAACCCCTACCGAAACAAAGAGCGAAAGCCCGGTCGGCAACAACCGGCCGGGCTTGCCTTCGGGGCTGGCGAAACTATCTAAGGCCATCTCGGAGAACGGGATGACAATATGTCGGACAGGCAGGCAGTCGAACAGACAGTTCATCTCTATGTCGAAGGCATGGCCTTCGCCAATGAGGCAGCCTTGAAAAAGGCCTTTCACCCGCAAAGCTCGATCATCGGCCATTACGAAAATGCGGTCGAATGGCTGACGCGGGACGAGTTCATCGCCGCGATCCTGGCGGAAGAGCCGGCGCCACCCGGCACGCAGCCCTACATGGACATTCAGAGCGTCGATGTCGAGGGCGAAGCGGCAAGCGTCAAGGTGACAGACGACTTTGCCGGAATGCGCTTTACCGATTATCTCTCGCTGCTGAAGATCGACGGCCGCTGGACGATCGTCAGCAAACTCTTCCATCTGCATAGGTGAAAGGACCGGCCGCCATTCGCGACCGGTCCATTATTTGACAACGTTGGGTGAAGCTCAGCTTCTGAGGACACCGCCGGTGAATTTGGCGACGCTGGCGACGATCTTCTGCGTCAGCGCCTCGAAATCCTCGTCCGTCAGCGTGCGCTCGACCGGCTGGATCTGAACCTCGATCGCCACCGACTTCTTGCCGTCGCCAACCGATGCACCCTCGAAGATATCGAAGACATTGACGCCGGTCACCAGCTTGCGGTCAGCCCCGGTCGCAGCCTTGACGATGGCGCCGGCTTCCACCGTCTTGTCGACGACGAAGGCGAAGTCGCGCCGCACCACCTGGAAGGGCGACAGCTCAAGCGCCGGCTTGGTGCGCGTCGCCTTGCGCTTGGGCTCCGGCATGGCGTCGACATAGACCTCGAAGCCGCAGAGAGCGCCGGAGACGTCGAGCGCTTCCAGCGTCAGAGGATGGAATTCGCCGAAATAGCCGAGCACGACTTTCGGCCCCATCTTGATCGTGCCGGAACGGCCGGGATGATACCATTCCGGTCCGCCCTGCTCGATCTGGATATTGCCCATCGGCAGGCCGCAGGCTTCGATGACGGCGAGCGCATCGGCTTTGGCGTCGAAGACGTCGACCGGCTTGCCCCCGCCCTTGGCGGCGTTCGACCAGGCGCGACCGGCGCCGGCAAGCGAGGCTGTGCCGCGGCGAATGCCGCCGGCCACGCGGCGCTGACCGTCCGCCCTGTCGTTCTCATAGGTGCCGGAGACCTCGAAGAGGGCGACGTCGGCGTAACCCTTGTCGGCATTGCGCTGGGCTGCGGTCAGCAGGCCCGGCAGGAGTGACGGGCGCATATCCGACATTTCGGCGGCGATCGGGTTGGCAAGCTTGAGGGCGGGCGAGCCGCCGCCGAACAGCTTTGCCTGGTCTTCCGGAATGAAGGACCAGGTGACGGCTTCGAGCATGCCGCGTGCGGCGAGCGCCCGCTTGGCGAGGCGGCTGCGGATCTGCAGCGTCGTCAGGATCTTGCCGTTGACGGCCGCGTGACTTTCGAGCGGCGCCGGCTTGATATTGTCGACGCCGTGGATGCGCATGACTTCTTCCACGAGATCTGCCTTGCCGTCGACATCGGGACGCCAAGAGGGAACGGCGACGGAGACCCGCTCGCCGGAACCGGAGACCTTGAAGCCAAGGCGCGTCAGGATCGTGTTGCTTTCCTCATTCGAGACGTCGAGGCCCGTCAAGCGCTTGACCTCCGAATAGGGGAAATCGACGATCTTCGGCTGGTAACCCTTGTAGCCGACGACCTCTGCTCTGGCGGGTTTGCCACCGCAAAGTTCCACCACCAGTTCCGTCGTGCGTTCGAGACCGGGGACCATATATTCCGGATCGACGCCGCGTTCGAAGCGGTAGCGGGCATCGGTGATGATGCCGAGGCTGCGGCCTGACTTGGCGATGTTCATCGGGTCCCAGAGGGCGGATTCGATCAAAACGTCGACGGTGCTCTCATCGCAGCCGGAATGTTCGCCGCCCATGATGCCGCCGATCGATTCGATGCCATCCTCATCGGCGATGACGACGTTGTTCGGCGAGAGCTTGTATTCGCGCTGGTCGAGCGCCAGAACCGTCTCGCCCTCGACGGCGCGGCGGACGGTCAGGTTGCCCTTGATCTTGGCAGCGTCGAAGACGTGGATCGGCCGCCCCTGATCGAAGGTCATGTAATTGGTGACATCAACAAGCGCGTTGATGGGGCGCAGGCCGATGGCGATCAGCCGCTGCTGCATCCAGCGCGGGCTCGGGCCGTTCCTGACGCCGCGCACGAGGCGCAGCGCAAAACCCGGGCAAAGCTTCGGATCGTCGAGATCGAGCGTCAGCTTCACCGGCGTCTCGCCTTCGACGGCGAAGGACGGCGCGGGCCGCGTCTTCAACGTGCCGAGGCCGGAGGCAGCGAGATCGCGGGCGATGCCGTGGATCGAGGTGCAATCCGGCCGGTTGGGCGTCAGGTTGATCTCGATTATCGGGTCGTCGAGATGCGCATAGGCGGCATAACTCTGGCCGACCGGCGCATCCTCGGGCAGATCGATGATGCCGTCGTGACTATCGGAGATCTGCAGCTCCTTTTCGGAGCACATCATGCCATGGCTTTCGACGCCGCGGATATTGCCGACGGCGAGCGTCACGTCGATACCGGGAACATAGGTTCCGGGCGCTGCGAAGGCGCCGACGAGACCGGCGCGCGCATTCGGGGCGCCGCAGACGACCTGGACCGGCGCGCCGGATCCGGTATCGACCATCAGGACCTTCAGGCGATCGGCCTGCGGATGTTTTTCGGCCGAGACGACCCTGGCGATAACGAAGGGCTTGAATGCCGCCTTGTCGTCGACGTCCTCGACCTCCAGTCCGATCTCGGTGAGGCGCGTGCAGATTCCATCGAGGCCGGCATCCGTTTCCAGATGCTCTTTCAACCAGGAGAGCGTGAATTTCATCGTCCCAATTCTCCGTTCAAGCGCTGAGGCCGCCGAACAGCGTCGGCATGTCGAGCGGGCGGAAGCCGTAATGCGTCATCCAGCGGACGTCGGCGTTGAAGAAGTCGCGCAGGTCGGGCATGCCGTATTTCAGCATGGCGATGCGGTCGAGGCCCATGCCCCAGGCAAAACCCTGATATTCGTCCGGATCGAGCCCGCCGTAACGCAGCACGTTCGGGTGGACCATGCCGCAGCCGAGGATCTCCATCCAGTCGGTGCCCTCGCCGAACTTGACGATCGGGCCGGAGCGGTCGCACTGGATATCGACCTCGAAGGAGGGCTCGGTGAAGGGGAAGAAGGACGGGCGGAAACGCATCGTCACGCTGTTGACCTCGAAGAAGGTCTTGCAGAATTCTTCCAGCACCCAGCGGAGGTTGGCGACATTGGCCTTCTTGTCGACGACCAGGCCTTCGACCTGATGGAACATCGGCGAATGGGTGGCGTCCGAGTCCTGGCGGTAGGTCTTGCCGGGAATGATGATGCGGATCGGCGGTGTCTGCGCCTCCATGGTGCGCACCTGCACCGGCGAGGTGTGGGTGCGCAGGACCTTGCGCTCGCCATTCTCATCCGGGTTGAAGAAGAAGGTGTCGTGCATCTCGCGGGCCGGATGGCCTTCGGGGAAATTCAGCGCGGTGAAATTGTAATAATCGGTCTCGATGTCGGGACCTTCGGCGATCGAGAAGCCCATGTCGGCGAAGATCGCGGTGATCTCGTCGACGATCTGGCTGATCGGATGGATACGGCCGCGCTCGGCCGGCGAAGAGCGCACCGGCAGGCTGACGTCGACCGTCTCGGCCTTCAGCCGCGCATCGATCGCCGCTTGCCGGAGCGTCGTCTTGCGAGCGGTGAGCGCCTCGGTCACCGCGTTCTTCAGAACATTGATCGCCGCGCCCTTGCTTTGGCGCTCTTCCGGCGTCATGGCGCCGAGCGTCTTCAACAGTTCGGAGACGGAGCCCTTCTTGCCGAGGGCGGAAACGCGCACGGCTTCGAGCGCCGTTTCGTCATCGGCGGCGGCGATTTCGGCGAGCAGCGATGCATTGAGCTGGTCGATATCTGACATTGTCACTTCTTTCCGTCCAGTATCAGGCGGGCGATCGGGAGGCAGGCGGCGCCGGCCGGCGCCAGGAATATAAAGAAAGAAAAACCCGCGCTAGCCCAAACCAGCGCGGGTTTCCCAAAATCATAAATTCAAAAGCTTGGGAAGCGCTGGTTACTTGACCGCGCCTTCAAACTCGTTCGTCGTGCCGGCTTCCTTGAGGTATTCAAGAGCCTTCTTGGCAGCGCTGACCAGCGCGCCGAATGCTTCCGGCTCGTGGATCGCCATGTCGGAGAGAACCTTGCGGTCGACTTCGATGCCAGCCTTGTTCAGGCCGTCGATGAAGCGGCCATAAGTCAGGCCGAATTCACGCACAGCGGCGTTGATGCGCTGGATCCAAAGCGCACGGAAGTTGCGCTTGTTGACCTTGCGGTCGCGGTAGGCGTACTGCTTCGAACGATCGACAGCAGCCTTGGCGGTACGGATGGTGTTCTTGCGGCGGCCGTAAAAGCCCTTTGCGGCCTTCAGAACCTTCTTGTGCTTGGCGTGAGAGGTGACGCCTCTTTTGACACGTGCCATATCATGATCTCCTTAAATCTAGCGTTCGCGGACGAGTCTCAGAGACCGTTCGGCAGGTAATTCTTGATAACCTTGCGGCCATCCGGTTCTGCGAGAACCATGGTGCCACGTGCATCGCGAATGAACTTGTTGGAACGCTTGATCATGCCATGGCGCTTGCCGGCAGCGGCAGCCTTGACCTTGCCGGTTGCGGTGATCTTGAACCGCTTCTTGGCAGAGGACTTCGTCTTCATCTTGGGCATTTTGCTACTCCTTCTGTCCTCCCTGCGCGCTTATCAAAAAAGCCCTTCTCGCGAAGTCCGGTTCTCCGGCCGTCGCAACCAGGTGCGGGAGCGTTTGTTGTTGATCTGCGGCATCGGCGACGAACCGTTCCGCAAGCATTCGAAACTGCCACGGCATGCCCTGCCGGTCAGTTCGGACGCGCGCTTATAACCGCAGCGTCATGAAAGTGCAACGGGGCCGCGGAGGAATCTTCGCGCATCCCAAAATACAATGACCCAAAGCAGAATGGCATAAAGCACAAAAGCCGCCCTTGCGGACGGCCTTGGGCGAAAAACTGCCTGGCGCTTATTTCGGCGCCAGCACCATCATCATCTGGCGGCCTTCGAGCTTGGGTTCAGCTTCGACCTTGGCGAACTCGATCGTATCGGCCTTGACCTGCTGCAGAAGCTTCATGCCGAGTTCTTGGTGGGCCATTTCGCGGCCGCGGAACTTCAGCGTCACCTTGACCTTGTCGCCTTCGTCGAAGAAGCGACCCATCGCCTTCATCTTCACCTCATAATCATGGGTGTCGATGTTCGGGCGCATCTTGATTTCCTTGACTTCGACGATCTTCTGCTTCTTGCGCGCCTCGGCAGCCTTCTTCTGGTTGGCATATTTCAGCTTGCCCAGGTCGAGGATCTTGCACACCGGCGGTTCGACGTTGGGGGAAATTTCGACGAGATCGAGGCCGGCTTCTTCCGCCATTCTCAAGGCCTGGTCGGTAGGCACGACGCCCATATTCTCACCGTCAGCCCCGATCAGCTGAACTTTGGGAATGCGGATTTCACGGTTCGAACGCGGTCCGTCCTTCACGGGCGCGTCGGTTTTAAAAGGTCTGCGAATGGTCGTATTCTCCTCGCGTTGTTTCGGAACGTTGCAGCATCGCGCTCCCAATCAGGGGTGCACAAACGTGTCGCGTCATCGCTGCAACGGAGTCAATATCATCCTTTAGCGGAAAAATCACCCGCTGTCAGCCTGCCAAGAATCTGTTTTATAGGCCAAAACAACAGGAGTTTCGCCGATGCCCGATCAGTTGTCCATTGCCCAACCGCAGTTCCTGACGGTCGGCGAGGGTGAGGCGGCGCGTGAGATCGCCATGCTTGTCCGCCCGGCACGGGCCGGCAATGGCGCACCGGCACTCGTCTGGCTGTCCGGCTACCGCTCCGACATGAGCGGCACCAAGGCGGTGGAACTCGATGGGCTGGCGGCGGACCTTGGGCTTGCCTGCATCCGCCTCGACTATTCCGGCCACGGGCTTTCCGGCGGCAGCTTCAGCGACGGCACGATCTCGCGCTGGCTGGAGGAGGCACTTGCCGTCCTCCGCCATGTCGCCCCCGATCGGATAATCCTCGTCGGCTCGTCGATGGGCGGCTGGATCGCGCTCAGGCTGGCGCAGGAGCTTGCGCGCCAGGGCGGCGTAACGCTCGAAGGCCCAAAGCTCGCAGGGATGGTGCTGATCGCGCCGGCCCCCGATTTCACCTCCGAGCTGATCGAGCCGAATCTGAAGGCCAAGGAGCGCAAGTCGCTTGCCGAGCGCGGCTATTTCGAAGAGCGCTCGCAATACAGCCCAGAACCCAACATCTATACGCGGGCGCTGATCGAGGACGGCCGAAAGAACCGGGTGCTCGACGGCATCATCGAAACCGGCTGCCCGGTGCACATTCTCCAGGGCATGAAAGACGCAGATGTGCCGCATGCGCATGCGATGAAACTGGTCGAACATCTTCCCTCCGACGACGTTGTGCTGACCTTCGTCCGCGACGGCGACCACCGCCTTTCCCGCCCCGGCGATATCGCGCTTCTCTTGAGTGCCGTCAAAGGCATCATTCGTTCATCAACAAATAGGCAGATGCCCGCTCGAACGGCAGAGGCGGATAAATTCGCCTGATGCAGGTCCCCCAACCCGTTGCATTTTAACCATATCGGCGGGTCGTAAGGTCCTCCCAAGAAGTAACGATTGACTCTTTCCGGCCCTCTCCATTAACACTTTGTTAATAAATAAGGGCGATGCAAGGAAAGAGCGGGCGTGCGGATCAAGGGTATCTTTGTGGCCATGATGGCCATGTTTGCGATGGCGACGGCCGCCATACCAGCCCCCAGCAGAAATGCTTCCATGGTGACAGGCAATGCCACCTCACAGCCGATCGGGCACTATGATTTCTGTCAGATTCACCGCATTGAATGCGGCGCAAACCGCAACGCCGGCCCCGTTGCCATGACCCTGGGGAAGTGGTCGCTCGTGCGTTCGGTCAACGCCACGGTCAACCGCACGATCACGCCGATGACCGACAAGGAAATCTACGGCAAGGATGAGGTCTGGGCCTATCCGACCACCGCCGGCGACTGCGAGGATTTCGCGCTGTTGAAGCGCCGCATGCTGATCCAACGCGGCTTTCCGGCTGCCGATCTGCTGATGACCGTCGTGCGCAAGCCGGATGGTGAAGGTCATGCGGTGCTGACGCTGCGCACCGCCGAGGGCGATTTCGTGCTCGACAACCTCGCCGCCGACGTCAAGCCGTGGTTCGGCACGCCCTATTCCTTCGTCAAGCGCCAGTCGAGCTACAATGCCGGCCGCTGGGTCACCATCGAGAACGGCCGCGACGTCCTAGTCGGCGCGCTGCGGTAAGGGTTGCAATAGAGAATGTGGAAAGGCCGGCGCTTTGCCGGCCTTTTGCTTTTGGGGATGGTTCTCTTTGTCCTTATGTGGAGAGGAGGGCTGCCGCGGCCTTTCGCTTGCGCTCAAGGCGTTCGTCGCTACCGCTCCTCACCCCCTTGCCCTGCCGGCATCGACCGCGGTCGAGACCCGTGGCTCGACCGCGGTCGATGCCGGCAGGCAGATGAGGGGGGGAGCGGCGAGGCCGCGAGTGCACTGAGCGCAGGCGAAGGGCACGGACCGCTTTTGATGCCGGGTATGACGCACCGTCTCCCGGCCCTTCGCTTTGGGCTCAGGGCGTTCGTCGCTGCAATCGATTCACTGGATCGATTGCTCGGCTTCGCCGACCGCTCCTCACCCATTCCCAATCAAAATCCCCGCGCCGAGCACCAGGCCGCCGCCGAGCACCACCTGGAAGGCGGCGCGCAGGAAGGGGGTTTCCATGTAGCGGTTCTGGATGAAGGCGATGGCCCAGAGTTCGAAGAAGACGACGACGGCGGCGGTGATCGTCGCTGTCCAGAAATGCGGGATCAGATAGGGCAGCGCGTGGCCAAGGCCGCCGAGCGTCGTCATGATGCCGCAGGCAAGGCCGCGCTTTACCGGCGAGCCTCTGCCGGAGATCTTGCCGTCGTCATGGGCGGCCTCAGTGAAGCCCATCGATATGCCGGCGCCGACAGAGGCCGAAAGGCCGACGAGAAAGGTCTGCCAGGTATCCTGCGTGGCGAAGGCGGCGGCGAAGATCGGCGCCAGAGTCGAGACCGAGCCGTCCATGAGTCCGGCAAGACCCGGCTGCACATAGGTCAGCACGAATTGCCGATGCACCGTCGCGTCCTCGTCGTGCTTGACGTCTGCGGGCGTATGTTTGTCGCCCAGCATGCGGGCGATATCCTCATGTCCCTGTTCGGCGAGGGCGAGATCGCCGAGAAGCTCACGCGTCGAGGCGTCCGCAGTCCGTTTTGCCGCCTCGACATAGAAGCGATAGGCCTGCTCCTCCATCGCCTCGGTTTCCTGCCGCATCGCATCCAGCGAAAGGTTTGCCCTGAGCCAGTCCGGCTTTCGCTCGTAAAAACCCTGCACATGCTCGCGCCGGATCAACGGGATGCGCTCGCCGAAACGCTGGCGATGGATCTCGATCAACGACTTGCGATGGGTATCCTCGACTTCGGCCATGTCCTCGAAGACTTTGGCCGAGGCCGGAAATTCGCGGCGCAGCCTGTCGGCATAGGCAAGATAGATGCGGGCATCGTCTTCCTCGGAGGCGATCCCAAGGGCAAGAATCTCCTGCTCGGACAGCGACTCGAAAGATCGTTTCGAGGATCTGAAAAATCGCGTCAGCATGACTTTCTCCAATTTTTAGAATTATTCTAAATCTAAAGAACGCAATGATGACGGTCAAGTGCGCGAGCAAGCCCGCTGACAGATTGCCGCAAGCGGCGCGGACGACTTTGGCGCGCCGCCATAAACACCTATATGAGAGGGCGCCGCATCACGCGGCGCCGGGGATTTGGAATGGACAATGACATTCAGGGCCGCCCTGCCCATGTCGCGGCGATCCGCGAAAGGGCGGAGGCCGAAATGCAGGCGATGGGCGTGGACGCGGCCTTCATCGACAGGCTGGTCGAGACCTTTTACGCACGCGTGCTAACGCATCCCGATCTCGGCCCGGTGTTCGACGCCAGGCTGTCCGGTCGCTGGCCGGAGCATATGGCGAAGATGAACGACTTCTGGTCGGCCGTCGCCTTCCGCAGCGGCGCCTATGGCGGCAAGCCGGTGCAGGCGCATACGGGCGTCCAGAACCTGACGCCGGATCTCTTTCCGAAATGGCTGTCGCTGTTTGCCGCAACGCTCGACGATGTCGCCCCGTCACCGGAGGCTAAGGCCTGGTTCATGGCAACGGCGGAGCGGATCGCCAAAAGCTTGACACTGTCGCTGTTCTACAATCCGGCGCTCGACGATCCCGCGCGCAAACCCGCCTGATCTCAGGCCTTTTCCGCCGAGGCGGTGGCGCCGACACTGGCCGCCACGACGAGCGCCGTACCCAGCATCTGCAGCGCGGTCATCGGCTGGGCGAGGATCAGAAAACCGGCGAGCGCGCCGAGCGCCGGTTCGAGGCTCATCAGGATGCCGAAGGATGCCGCCGGCATGCGCCGCAGCGCCACCATTTCCAGCGCATAGGGCAGGAGCGGCACGAGGATGGCAAGGCCGAGAATCTCCGCCAACCCCTTCAGCGTGAAGGCGCCCCCTGTCTCGGCAAGACCGAAGGGGGTTGCGACGAGGCCGGCGGCGAGCAGCGACATGGAGAGACCTTCCAGCCCCTTGAAGGCAGCGCCGACCTTTTTCGTTAGCAGGATATAGACCGCCCATCCCACAGCCGAGCCGAGAGCGAAGAGGACGCCTGAGAGATTGCCGACCCAGCCTTCGCCGTCATGGGCGAGGAAGAGAATGCCGGCTGCAGCGATCAACGGCCAGGTAAGTCGCCAGCTCAGGCCATAGCCAAAGACGGCGACCGAGAGCGGCCCGAGGAAATCGATGGCGATCGCCAGGCCGAGCGGCAGCCGCTGAATCGCCGCGAAGAAGCACAGCGTCATGGCAGCCGTCGTCGTGCCGAGCAGCAACGTCGCCCGCCATTGGGCGCCGCTATAACGCAGCACCGAAGGCCTGACGACGGCGGCAAGGATGATCGCCGCGAAAGCAAGCCGCAGCCAGGTAGCGCCGGCAACGCCATAGGTCGCAATGGCTGACGAAGACAGTGCCGCCCCGAACTGGATCGAAGACATCGACATCAGGCACATGGCGATACCGGCCGCCAAGCCGCCCGAAGTCGGCGATACGCCCGGCTGCGCAATCAAGGCCGCGCCGTCCGTCCCACTCTCGATATTCTTGATGTCCATGTGGCCCCCGATCCTGGCGCGGTTCTAAGCCGAAGACGGGGGAGGGCCAAATTCAAACTTTTCATGCCGGGATCAAGAGCGCTGATGCTGAGGCGCCAAGGAACGGCCGGCGAACCCCTCATCCGCCTGCCGGCACCTTCTCCCCGCTGGCGGGGCGAAGGGGATATGCCGCGCCCTCTCCGTACCTCTCCTACCGCTCGCAGGGCACGTCCCCTCTTCCCGTTTACGGGGGTCCAAAGGACGGGTCGAGGCGAGTGGCTCGACCCCGCTAAGATTAGGGTGAGGGGCAGCCATTAGCGCAAACCGGACCGCAAAACCCTTGATGCAATATCACAGACGGCCCGCGAGGATGACCTCTTCGGCATCTTCGAAGCTCATGTCGAAGACCTTCCTGCCGATGTCTAAACTAAAGCCGTTGCGAGCGAAGGCCGAAAGCTCTTTCGCCTTCCGTTTTTCGTCGAGCTCGACCCGGCGGAAGGGACCGAAGGCGCGTTTGCGGGCAAAAATCGCTGCGGCATAGAGATCGTCAGCCTCCTCAAGTGCCGCCTCGACCTTGTCGCTGGAGACGCCCTTGGCAGCAAGCTTCTGGGCGATCGCCCGCTTCGATTTACCGCCGCGCACGGCCGAGCGCGTGCTGATCTCCGCATAGGCGTGATCGTCGAGCACCTTGTTGTCATAGGCAAATTTGACCGCGAAATCGGCGATGGCCTTGAGTTGCGCCGCACTGATACCATCGAATTTCTCCTTGGCCTTGCGGGAGATGGCGTCAAAGAGCTGCTTTTCCGTCATCATCCGCCGCTCGAGGCGATAGACGGTGGAGTTGCGCGCCCAGCTCAGCATGCGTGATGTCGGAATGTCGGATGGAACGGTCTCGTCGGTCATCGGCAGGGATCAGGCTTCCAGACCCTTGAGGACATTGGCGACGTTGAGGCCGATCTCCGGCACGCCGTAGCCGCCCTCCATGCAAGCGAGCACCGGCAGGCCGGCGGAAGCGATCATCGCGCCCATGCGGGTGAAATCGTCGGAGGTGAGGCTGAAGAAGGAGATCGGGTCGCGCTCGAAGGTATCGACGCCGAGTGCCACGACGATCGCCTCCGCGCCGAAGGCCTTGATGCGGGTGAGCGCATCGGCAAGGGCCGAAGACCAGACATCCCAAGGCGTGCCCGGGAGCATCGGATAGTTGCGGTTGGCGCCTGTGCCCTCCCCCTCGCCTTCCTCGTCGGCATGGCCGAGGAAATAGGGAAAGGCATGCATGGGATCGCCATGCAGCGATGCGGTGAAGACATCGCCTCTGTGATAGAAGAGATCCTGCGTACCGTTGCCATGATGGAAATCGACATCCAGCACGGCGACTTTCCTCGCACCATGGTCGAGCAGCCGCTGCGCCGCGACACCTGAATTGTTGATGAAACAATAGCCGCCGAAGAGATCGATGCCGGCATGGTGGCCGGGCGGGCGGCAGAGCGCGAAGGCGAAACGATTGCCGGTATTCAGCCAGTCAGCGCCTGATATCGCGCAGCGCATGGAGGCGATCGCCGCCGCGTAGGAACCCTTGGTGATCGAGGTATCGGCGGCATTGGCGTAGTGGCCGATCGCGCCGACGATATTGTCGGGCACGCGCTGGCTGGTGCGGCGAACGGCGAAGGAATTGGCGATCGCCTCGCCCGTAAAACCGGCCGCCACCCAGCGGTCCCACACGGTGGCAAGAAAATCCAGATAGGCGGGATCATGCACTTTTAGCGCCGTTTCCAACCCGTGTGCATCGGGTGCCACGACATCGGTAAAGCCCGCCTCCTTGACCGCCGCCAGAATCCATTCGGCGCGAAACGGCGCCTCGAAAGGCGTCACCAGCTGGCCGGCGTGCAGCTCGGTCCTGGCATCGCGCAGCTTATGGTCTTCGGAATAGATGACGCGCATTTCAGATCCTGCCTTTGATTGCCAATGGAGATTTACACGGCTCGGCCCTGACAAAAAAGCGGTGCAGGCCCTTGATCGTCTGGAATAATGCCGCCACCTTCGTCGGTGTTTTGAGAACCAGGAAATTTTCCGCATGAAAGTGCTGATGGTCGATGTCGACGGCGTGCTCATTCATGGTCGTCCAGTGGATGGCCTGCCTCATTTCACCCATCTTGAGCGCGATCTCGGCCTGCGTGTCGACCTGCTGCAGCAGGAGTTCTTTCAGATCCACTGGCGCGATATCATCATCGGGCGCGAGGCACTGGAGCCGAGGCTCGCCGGCGTTCTCGCAAAGATCGCGCCCCACCTCAGCGTCGAAACACTGATCGACTACTGGTTCGAAAACGATTCCCGCCTCGATCTCAATCTGCTCGAAGAACTCGCGGCTCTCAGGCAAAGCGGCATCACTCTCTTGCTGGCGACCAACCAGGAGCATAGGCGGGCACGCTATCTGATGGAGCAGATCGGCCTTAGCGCGCATTTCGACGACATCATCTATTCTGCAGCACTCGGACACAGCAAGCCTTCCTCTGACTTCTTCCGGCTGGCGACCGAGCGGGCCGGCGTGCTGCCCGGCGAAATCGCCTTCATCGACGATATGGCGGTGAATATCGAAGCGGCGCGGCAATTCGGCTGGAATGCCGCGCAGTGGACGGCGGGCGCGACGCTCGGCGGCGCGCTTCCGGTCTTGGCCAAGTCGGCCTGAGCGGGCCGGCGCAATCAAGTGAGCCGCTTGTAGAACAGGGTGGTGGCGCAGAAGCCGCCTTCCGGCCACAGCGCATAATCGGGGATGACACCGACACGCTGCCAGCCCAGGCGCGGATAGATCGCCTCGGCATCGCTGCCGGTGGCCGTGTCGAGCACGAGCAGGGTCTTGCCGCGGCTTGCCGCCTCGCGCTCGGCAGCCTCCATCAGCAGCCTGGCGAGGCCCTTGCCGCGGGCGGAGCGGTGTACCAGCAGCTTCTTCAGGTCGCCGCGGTGCGGCTGGTTCGGCATCTGCGCGGCCCCCACCTGCACCGTGCCGACGATCCTGCCGTCGAGTTCGGCAACCAGCAGCAGGCTGCCGCCCGCAGCGACGGCATCGGCGACATCGCGCCAATAGGGCTCGGCATCTTCAGGCCCATAGGGCTGCATGAAGCCGACGGAGGCGCCACCCGCGACGCAATCGGCAAGCACTTGCGAAAGGGCCGGAACGGCGGCGCGGGCCTCCTCGGCGGAAAGGATACGAATGTCGGGCATGCTGTTCTCCTCAGAATATTGTTAGCGGCCACCGCGATCGAGCACGACGCAATAGCGCGCGGGCATATTGCCGGGATTATGGAAGACGTGACCCTCGCCGACGGGCATGAAGAGGCAATCGCCAGGCCGCAGCCGGTAAACCACCTCACCCGCCGTCATCTCCAGCTCGCCGTCGAACAGCCAGATATGCTGCGTCATGCCATGGGCGCTCGCATGCGGGGGGAAGCTGACGCGGGCGCCAGGGGGGAATTCGACCTCGACGATATCGACATCGGAGGCCGTGCCTGGGGGCGAAACAGACCGGCGCATATATCCCGTCTCCGGATCGCGCCAGACCTGCTGTTCCTGCCGACGGGCGAGCGGCGAGGCCTGCCCCTCTTCCGCAAAGAAGGCCGACAGCGACAGACCAAGTGCTGCGCAGATCCTTGCCAGCAGCGACGCGGTCGGGCTCGCCTCCGCCCGCTCGATGCGCGAGATCATCGCCCGGCTGACACCGGAGGCCGCCGCAAGATCATCGAGCGTCAGAGCCTTTTCCTGCCTCAGCGTGCGGATGCGGATGCCGATCGCCTGTTCGAGTTCCGGTTCCATTTCCCAGTCCCATTATTCTACTATAGGAGAAATGCATTATCCGATGATGGAATCAAGTGCCTGCGAAAAGCGACCAAACGCGCCTTGCTTTCGCCGCTGCACCGTCCATATATGGCGGCGTAATCCGAGGAGAGAGTAATGGACGCCAGCACGCAGAGCACGGAACTGACAGGAAGCTTCACGGCTGCCGCCTGGGACAGGATCGCTCCGATCATGGCTGAAATCGAAGCCTTGCCGCTGCTGCAGCAGCTTTCGGATGGCACACTGCCGCCGGAGGTTTTTCGGCACTACATCCTGCAGGACGCGCTCTATCTCAAGCATTATGCGCGATGCCTTGCGATCGTCGCGGCCAAGGCGCCCGACAATGCGCAGGTCCTGCGCTTCCTCGGTTCGGCGCAGAAGGCGATCACCGTCGAGCAGGGCCTGCATGCCGGCTTCCTCACCCAATTCGGCATCAGCTCCGCCGATGTTGCATCAGCCGAGCCCTCGCCTGCCGGCTTTGCCTATACGAACTTCCTGCTTGCCACCGCCTATCACAGCTCCTACGCGGTGGCGCTGTCTTCCATCCTTCCCTGCTTCTGGATCTACTGGCACGTCGGCGAAGCGATCAAGAACCGGCCTGTTATCGAGGGCAATGCCTTCCAGGCCTGGATCAATACCTATGGCGATCCGCAATTTGCCGCCGGTGCCCGCGAAGTGATCGCGCTGACCGACATCGCCGCCCGTGCCGCATCGCCGGTGGAGCGGGCGCAGATGACCGATGTCTTCGTGCGCGCCTCGCAATATGAATGGATGTTCTGGGATTCGGCCTGGCGGCTGGAGACGTGGCCGGTCTGATACGCGCCCGGCACAGGACGAAATAGCGTAAACAGCAGGATAATTACCGCTTTGCGGCAGGGGGCGGCGCTGCTATATGGCGCGCATGAGCACCAATTCCACCACTCCGCTGTCCCATATCCGCAACTTTTCGATCGTGGCCCATATCGACCACGGCAAATCGACGCTGGCCGACCGCCTGATCCAGACGACGGGCGGCCTTGCCGAGCGCGAAATGTCCGAGCAGGTGCTCGACAATATGGACATCGAGCGCGAGCGCGGCATCACCATCAAGGCCCAGACCGTGCGCCTGCATTACCAGGCGAACAACGGCGAGAAATACATTCTCAACCTGATCGACACACCCGGCCACGTCGACTTCGCCTATGAAGTCTCACGATCGCTGTCGGCCTGCGAGGGCTCGCTGCTCGTTGTCGATGCCAGCCAGGGCGTCGAAGCGCAGACGCTCGCCAACGTCTACCAGGCGATCGACAACAACCACGAGATCGTCACTGTCCTCAACAAGATCGACCTGCCGGCCGCCGAACCCGACCGCATCAAGGAACAGATCGAGGAAGTGATCGGCATCGACGCTTCGGAGGCCGTGCTGATTTCGGCAAAGACCGGCCTTGGCATTCCCGATGTGCTGGAAGCGATCGTCCACAAGCTGCCGGCGCCGAAGAGCCCAGGCGGCGAAAAGGCGCCGCTGAAGGCGCTGCTCGTCGACAGCTGGTACGACGCCTATCTCGGCGTCATGGTCCTCGTGCGCGTCATCGACGGCGTGTTGACCAAGGGCCAGACGGTACGGATGATGGGCACAGATGCGAAATACCAGGTGGAGCGCGTCGGCGTGCTGACGCCGAAGATGGTCAATATCGACCGCCTCGGCCCCGGCGAGATCGGCTTCATCACCGCTTCGATCAAGGAAGTGGCCGATACCCGCGTCGGCGATACGATCACCGAGGACAAGCGGCCGACGGCCCAGGCGCTGCCGGGCTTCAAGCCGGCCCAGCCGGTGGTGTTCTGCGGTCTCTTCCCGGTCGATGCCGCCGATTTCGAGGATCTGCGCGCCGCCATGGGCAAGCTTCGCCTCAACGACGCTTCCTTCTCCTTCGAAATGGAATCGTCCGCCGCCCTCGGCTTCGGCTTCCGCTGCGGCTTCCTCGGCCTGCTGCATCTCGAAATCATCCAGGAACGGCTGGAGCGCGAGTTCGACCTCGACCTCATCGCCACCGCACCCTCGGTCGTCTACAAAATGTACATGACCGACGGCACGGAGCGTGAGTTGCACAACCCGGCCGACATGCCCGATGTGGTGAAGATCTCCGAAATCCACGAGCCGTGGATCCGCGCGACGATCCTGACGCCCGACGACTATCTCGGCAGCATCCTGAAGCTCTGCCAGGACCGGCGCGGAATCCAGATCGAGCTTACCTATGTCGGCACGCGCGCGATGCTGACCTACGATCTGCCGCTCAACGAAGTCGTCTTCGATTTCTACGACCGACTGAAGTCGATCTCGAAGGGTTATGCCTCTTTCGACTATACGCTCACCGACCACCGCGAGGGCAACCTGGTGAAGATGTCGATCCTCGTCAACGGCGAACCGGTCGATGCGCTGTCGATGATGGTGCACCGGACGGCGGCCGAAAAGCGCGGCCGCGACATGTGCGAGAAGCTCAAGGAGCTGATCCCCAAGCACATGTTCAAGATCCCGATCCAGGCGGCGATCGGCGGCAACGTCATTGCCCGCGAGACGATCTCGGCGCTGCGCAAGGACGTGACCGCGAAATGCTACGGCGGCGACGCCACCCGCAAGCGCAAGCTGCTTGACAAGCAGAAGGCCGGCAAGAAGCGCATGCGCCAGTTCGGCAAGGTGGAGATTCCCCAGGAAGCCTTCATCGCGGCGCTGAAGATGGGCGACGAATAACGCCTCTCAACAGCATCTTATGCGCAGATGATCTGCGCATAAGATCAAGGAGATCGTTATGGCTCAACTTGATGAAGGTCTCGTCTCCCAGGCGCGCGAACTGAGGATCATTATATCTCGGGCGGCAGAAGATGGTATCGCACAGGCCATAAAGGCGGAGCGCAAGCGCGCTTTCACGTCCATCGCCTAGGGTAATCCATAGGCTAACTTCGGTTCTCCAGGCGGTTTGTTTCGCGCCACTCTTCGTACTCTCCGCGGGCATCGTCATGCAGCGGATAGTAGCGCTGCAACGACCCGCCCTCCATAAGCTTCACTCGCGAGAACTCCTCCCAATCGTGATGCTTTTGCGACTCTTCGATTACCTTCGAGGCCATTGCGACTGGAAGCACCACCACCCCGTCATCGTCGGCCACGATTATGTCGCCGGGGATTACCGTGACGCCGCCGCAGGCAATCGGAACGTTGACGGCATTGGGATAGATGCTGGTCTGCACATGATAGTTGGGAGTCCAGCCACGTAGCCATAGGGGGAGATCCAGCTTCTCGACATTGGGCCGGTCGCGCATACACCCGTCGATTACGATGCCGGCGCCGCCTCTACCTTTGAAATAGGTCGACATCATATCGCCGAAGACGCCCGAGCTCATGTCGCCGCGCGCGTCGACCACGACCACATCGCCCTCCTGCGCGTGATAGAGCACGTGCCGGTGCAACTGCGTCTCCGGATCGGCATATTCTCCTTCGGTAAAGAGGTCCGGCCGCTGCGGCATGAACTGGAGAGTCAGCGCCGGTCCGACGATCGACTTCCCGCGGTTTTGCGGCACGGGACCGACCATGTGCGGATTGCGGAAGCCCATGTGGCCAAGCGTGCCGGCAACCGTCGCGGTGCCGATTTCCTTCAATGCGTCGATCATATCTTTGGGCGGTCGCGTAATGTCGGGAGTATGCGTCATTTTGGACTCCGGTGGATGAACTACCAGTTCGTAACAGAACCGTCGCGGCGCCTCAGGTGAGGCGCTTCCCAGAACCGAAAGCTCTCCGCCTTGACCGCCTCTTCGTTGACCTCGACGCCGAGCCCCGGCAGATCGCTGACAGGATAGTCTGGGCCGTCGAGCCGGGGTTGCACGGGGAAGAAGTCGGAATTATCGAAGCCGAGCTTTGCTTCGGGTGCCCTGGTCTCGAGCCAGGCGAAATTCGGTACCGCGGCGGCGAGATGGATGGTCGCGGCCGTGCAGACCGGGCCAAGGGGATTGTGGGGCATCAGGTCCACATAGTGCGCCTCGCTCCAACCGGCGACCTTCATCGCTTCGGTGAGCCCGCCGACATTGCAAACGTCGAGCCGGTTGAACTGGTGGATACCACGTTCGACGTAGGGCAGGAATTGCCACTTGCTGGCAAATTCCTCGCCGATGGCAAAGGGGATGTCGGTCATCGTGCGCAGGGATTCGTAGGCTTCAGGCGTCTCATCTCGTATCGGCTCCTCGAGGAAATCAAGCACGCCACGGCCGAGCTTGTTACAGAAGCTCGCCGCCTCTGCCACCGACAGCCGATGATGATAGTCGATGCCGAGGACGACCTCGTCGCCCAGTGCCTCGCGCGCCTTATTCAGCATAGTTGCGGTCGCGCCGATCGAATGGCGCGGTTCAAAGATGTCCTTGCTGTTTTGCCCGATCGGAAAGAAGCGGATCGCCTGCCACCCTTCTTCGCGTAGTTCGCGGGCTCGTTCGATGGCAACATCCCCCTCGGCCTCGTCACCGGTCGAGGCGAAGGTAGGAATTCGGTCGCGCTGCTTGCCGCCCAACAGTTCGTAGGCCGGCACCCCCAGCGCCTTGCCCTTGATGTCGTGAAGGGCAATGTCGATAGCGGAAATTGCCGCCTGCAGAACGCGCCCGCCTTCGAAGTATTGGCTGCGATAGGCTTCTTGCCAAATCCGACCAATCTGCATCGGATCGCGGCCGATGAGAAACTCGCGATAGTGCTCGATCGCGCCGGCCACGGCCTTCTCGCGACCGCTCAAGCCGCTCTCGCCCCAGCCGAAGATGCCGCTGTCGGTCTCGACCTTGACCAGCATCTGGTTGCGCGTTCCCACCCATACCGGATAGGGCTTGATTGCCGTGATTCTAAGCTTCGTAGTCATTCACGCCCCTCGTTTCGCACGCATCGGCTCTGTCTCAGTGGGCCTTGAGGGCCATTTCTGTTTCGCCGTCGAACAGATGCATCCGCTCCTGATCGAACTCGAGCCAAATCTGTTCGTCGGGCGCGACGGCAATGGTCGGCGGCACGCTGACGTTGACGATGGCGCCAGACAAAAACGCCTGAACGAAGGTGACGTCTCCGGTCGGCTCGACCGTGTAGGCCTTGGCCGGAATGCTGCCTGGCACCGCACTCTTGTGCAGCTTGATCGTCGAGTGACGTGCGCCGAGCACGACTTTCTTGGTGGTTGCCCTCGCGACCTTCTGCGCGTTGATTGGCGAAAGGTCGAGGCGCCAGCCTTCCGCACTCGTCAACACAGTGTTGCCGCTTGCCGTTGATGCCTCCAGCGGAACAAGGCTCATTGCCGGGCTGCCGACGAAGCTGGCGACGAACATGTTCACCGGATGGGCAAAGACCTGCGCCGGTGAATCGTATTGCTGCAGGTAGCCGCCGTTCATCACCGCCATCCTGTCGGCCATGGTTACCGCTTCGAGCTGGTCGTGCGTCACGTAGATGATCGTCGCCTTGAGGTCCTGGTGGAAACGCTTGATTTCCGACCGCATCTGCACGCGCAGCTTCGCGTCGAGGTTGGACAGTGGTTCATCCATCAGGAATACCGCCGGGTCGCGAACGAGGGCACGGCCCAGGGCGACGCGCTGCTGTTGACCGCCCGAGAGTTCGCGCGGCTTGCGCTCGAGCAGCTGCGTCATGTCGAGCACGCGCGCTGCTTCCTTGACCTTCTTGTCAATCTCGTCCCTTGGCAGTTTGCGCATCTGCAGCGGGAAAGCCAGATTTTTATAGACAGATTTCTGCGGATAGAGCGCGTAGTTCTGGAACACCATTGCGATGTCGCGGTCCTTGGGGTCGAGGTCGTTGACCACCCGGTCGCCAATGACAATGTCGCCAGATGTGATGGGGATGAGCCCGGCCACAAGATTGAGCGTGGTTGTCTTGCCGCAGCCTGAAGGGCCGACGAGCGCAACAAATTCGCCGTCGTTGACCGTCAGCGAAACATCGTTGACAGCTTTGAAGCTGCCATAGGTCTTGACAAGATCTTTGAGGACCACGTGGGCCACCGGCAACTCCCTAGTGCTTGACTGCGCCCTCAGTGAGGGCGCGTACGAAATATCGTTGCAGGACGAGGAACAGGACCACGACGGGCACGCTCATCATAAAGCTGGCCGCCATCAGGCCGGGAAAGTCCGTCGTATTTTCTGAGAAGAAGCGCTGAATGCCGACGGGCAGTGTCAGCTGCTCGTTCTTGGAGAGGAAGGTGTAGGCGTAGATGTACTCGTTCCACGCGCCGATAAAGGAATAGATCGCCGTGGCGATAATTCCTGGCGCCGAGAGCGGCATCACGATCAGGAGAAAGGCCTGTAACCGCGTTGCCCCATCGATGCGCGCGGCCTGCTCGAGTTGCACCGGGATATTGTCGTAGAAGCCCTTGAGGAGCCAAATTGCCAGCGGCAGTCCGAATGTGAGGTAGGTGAGGACGAGCGACCCATGCGTATTCACCAGCCCGATCGCCCGCATCAGGATGAAGAGCGGCACGAGAAAGATTACCGCCGGGAACATGTTGCGAAGCAAGACGGCGAAGAACAGAAAGTTCCGGCCCGGGAAAGTGAAGCGCGAAAACGCGTAGGCCGCAGGAACCGCCACGATCACCGAAAGGATGGTCGTGGCAGTGGAGACGAAAAGGCTGTTCCAGAAGAAACGAAGGAAGTCCTGGCCGACGCTGTTTTGCGGATCGAGCAGCTTCTGGTAGCTGGCAAGAGTGGGTTGATCCGGCCACCACTGCGGCGGGAATTGCATGGCCGCGAAGCCGGACTTGATCGAGGTGATCAGCATCCAGATCATCGGCAATGCGGTGTAAAGCAGCATGAACACAAGGAAGATACGTCCGCCCCACCGCCATCCGTCGATGCGCATACGGTGACGCGCCTGGCCTCGAGAAGCAGTCTCGGCAATCGTGCTCATTCGCTCCCACCCTTCTGGTCGTTGCCGCTCAGCGCACGAACGTAGAAGTAGCCGAGCGACATCAGGATCAGGAACAACAGCACCGAATAGGCCGATGCCACCCCCCAGCGCTGGCGGCCGAAAGCGAGTTCGTAAATGTGGGTGATCCAGATATGCGATGCGTTGGACGGCCCGCCGCCGGTCATGATCCAGGGGATGATGAAAGAATTGAAGTTGGCCACTGCCAAGAGAAGGATCGTCACCGTCGAGACGTTTCTCAAGTGCGGAAAGGTGACGTGCCAGAACCGCTGCCATGCATTGGCTCCGTCGACTTTTGCGGCGCGCAGCAACTGGTCGGGAACCGTCTGCAGGCCAGCCATCATCATGATCATGGCGAACGGAAACTCTCGCCAGATATTCACGACGATCAGCGAGGGCAGCACGGTACTGACGCTGTCGATGAAATTCGGTGGCCGGTCGCTCAATCCCAGGCCAACCAACACTGCGCCAATGATCCCAAAGTCCGAATGGTAGATCCACTTCCAGATATAGGACGCGGCAACTGCGCTGATAACCCATGGAATGATCAGGACGGCGCGCAGGATGGCGCGGCCGGCAAAGTCCCGATGAAGTGCGAGGGCGCAACCGAACCCCAGGACAAACGCGATCATGGTCGATCCCAATGTCCAGATCAGAGTGTTCGAGGTAACCGTCCAGAACACCGGGCTTTTGAGGATGGAAGTGTAGTTGTCGAAACCGACGAAAATCTTGTCCCGAAGCTGCAGGCCAGGCGGTGTATTGAAGAACGACAGCTCGATCGTGTAATAGATCGGGTAGGCTATGACGATGAGCATGACGGCGATCGCAGGAAGCACGTACGCGTAGTCAGCGCGATGCTCCCAGATCTTTCGTAGCACTCCGGACCTACGAGGTTGCATTCGTCGGGGAACCTCGGCCTTCGCAGTCAAGATCGTCACTGTGCAGAGCCCTCATCCTTGGGAACGAAACCGGCTGCGATCGCTGCGCAGCCAGTCAGATCGTCGGACTTGCACTAGAGCCCACCGTCCATCAGGTCTTTGACCTTCTTGGCCGCGTCGTCCGCTGCCTGGTCGACGGTCATGGCCCCAGTCAAAGCATTCTGGAGCATGTCCGGGATGATGATGTTCATGATCTCGGGGGCCTGTGGCAGTGCGGGGAACGGGATGCCGTAAGGCAGCATCGAGGTCGTGACATCAAGGAACTTGATGCTGTCCAGACGTTCCTTCATCCACTTCGTCTTGAAGCCGTTGAGGTTTCCCGGGTTCGAGCCGGCATAAGCCATTTTAAGTGACCATTCGGGGCTCGTCCACATGCAGATGATAGCTTTTGCCGCCGGCTCGTCTACCTTGCCGCCCTCCACATATTCGGGCTTGAGGATGTGAATGTTTGAACCGCCAAATACCACGGCACGCTTGCCGTCAGGGCCGGTCGGGATCAGGCCGTACCGCATATTGTCGATAACGGTCTGCGCCTTCTCCTTGTCGGTGTCCGTCGCCTTTTTCTGCAGGTCGAGCATAACGTCGTAATCGGACGGATGCGAGATCATCATGCCAAGCTGGCCAGCCAGGAAAAGGGGCTGGTTGTCGGCCTGCTGGTTGGTCAGCGCCGAAACCGGTACCGACTTGTCGCGAACATACATATCGTAGGAGGCTTGCAATGCCGCCTTGCTCTGCGGGCTATCGAGCTCGACCTCCTTATAGGTCGGATCGGCGGTGGCCTCATCGAAGACGCCGCCCCCATAGGCCCACAGCTGCGGCATGAAGCGGTAAGGCGTATTGCCGGCATTTTTGCGAGCCACGAGGCCGTAACCGGCAATGCCGAGCTTGTCGTGGATCTGCTTGGAATACTTGACGACGTCCTCCCAAGTTGCTGGGGCCTTGTCCGGATCAAGGCCTGCGCGCTTGAAAATGTCGGCGTTCCAGATGAACGCCATCGTCTCGTTGTTTGTTGGAATGCCGTAAGTCACATCTTCCCAGGTTACAGCCTTCATGGCGCCGGGCCAAAAATCCTCCGTCGAATACCCTACATCCTCCGGCTTCAGAGGCTGCAAATAGCCCTTTGAGGCGAACTCAGTGCCACCTAGGATTTGCAGGCGGACCGCCATGGGCGCGGCATTGCCAAGCAGCGCGGTGCGGAACTTGTCCAAGAGGTCGTTATAGGTGAGGGCTTGCTCCTCAAGCTGGATGTTTGGATAGGTCTTGCGAAAGGTCGCGAAGAAATCCTTGTAATACTGACGCAGCAGGTCGGGGTCGCCCTCGAACACGCCCTGATACCAGAAAGTCAGTCGCCCCTTGTAGTCGAGGGGAGTGACCTTGCCACAATCAGCTGCCGTGTCAAAGTTCTCTGTACCGGCAATGGAGCGCACATATTGCGGCGACCACTTGCTCAAGTCGACCGGTGCGCCGAGCGCCGACGCGGACATCAGCGATACCATCAAAGCAGTGGAAACAGTGCCGCGCAGGACGGCACCGCCGAGTGAAATCCTCGTCATAGGGTATCCTCCAGGTTCTCCCATGCCGCTCTGCGTCGAGGCGAGCGGTCGTTCCTTCCGGTCGCGGGACTTTCCACCCAATGTATCCCTTTGACCTCATCGTACGTTTTCAGATCATAGATTGCCTGTCAACTAGCGAAATCGTACATTGTTTACCGAAACATCGCGTGATATCCGAGCAATGTATGTATTGATTGGGGACAGCCTTGGCCGAAACAAGCGATTTTAAAGCACAGCCACCCGAAGGAATCGACGCTATCGGGGCCTCCAGCGAGGGTGCCTCGCTTTATCAACTGATCAGGGAAGACATCATCGAAGGGCGGCTCGCTGCCAACGAACGGCTTGTGGTCACCGATCTCGCCCGGCGCCACGGCACTTCGACCAACCCCGTGCGCGAGGCTCTGCAGCTGTTGCGCGGGGAGGGCTTTGTCACCTTAGTTCCCAACCGCGGAGCGCGCGTGCGGCCCATAGATCAGGATTTTGTTCGCGACATCTACGAGATCGGAGTCTTGATCGAGCCAGCACTGACGCGATGGTTCGTGAATATGGCCACCGTCGAGGACATTGCTGAACTCGAACGCATCCAAGGCCTGATTGAAGAGAACGACTTCGCTGACACGTTGAGGCACAGCGAGCTGGACACCGCCTTTCACACCGTCATGTACCAAAAGCACTACAACCGCCATGCCGCGGAGCTTTGGTGGAAGCATCGCGAAGTGCTTCGAGCTGTGAGCCGGCGGTTCAACTTCACGCTCGCCCGGCGGGCCGCGATCCTTAGCGAGCATCGCGAGCTCATCGCGCATGTAAAAGCGGGAAATGCGAACGAGGCAGCCGAACTCATTGCACGCCACGTCGAGGGCTCCGGCCGGCACATCCTCGAACACATGCGTGCGCGCAGCGCCGCTCGGGCAGGATAGAATACAGGCCTAGGAATATCATTATCCCGATCACTTCAGCAAAGGCAGTTGAGATGAAAATCACCAGCGTTCGGCCGTGGCTCATCAGATCCGATGCTTCCTATTGGGGAGAGTTTCTGTTCGTCGAAGTGACGACCGACGAGGGGGTGAGCGGCTGGGGAGAGATCACCACCACGACAAGGCTCGCCAATCGCGCCCTCTGCACGATCCTGCGACAGATTGGTGCCGCTGTGACGGGCGAGGACCCGGCGCGTATCGAGTATCTGTGGCACAAGATATTCCGCAGCTTCACCTATATGGGCAGTCGCGGCGCCGCAGTCGAATGCGTGAGCGCCATCGACATAGCCCTTTGGGACATCCGAGGCAAAGTTCTTGGTAAGCCGATTTACGAGCTGATGGGCGGACCGATACGCGATGAAATTGCGCTCTACACCCATCCCAACCAGGCCAAATTTACCAGCAAGGAGGGTGTGGTCCGGGAAATTCTGGACATCGTCGAGTCCGGCCACACTGCGCTCAAGTTCGATCCTTTCCCCCACCAGGGCCGCACCGCCGATGGACAGCCTCGCGAACAGCGGGACGGCTACCTCGATGGCAGCATGACCCGCAAGGATGAGCGCGAAGCCGCCGAGCTCACGGCTCTGATCCGCGAAACGGCGGGCTCTGATGTCGACATCCTCATCGATGCGCATGGCCGGTTCGACGTTCCCACCGCCATTCGCCTCTGCCGGAGCCTCGAGGAAGCCGGTCAGATCGACTGGTTCGAGGAGCCCTGTCCGCCCGAGAGCCTCAACGCCCTCAAGCAGGTCCGTGAGAAGGTCAGCGCCGCTATCTCGTGGGGCGAGCGCGGCCACACGAAATGGGATTTCGTGCCTGTGCTCGAAAACAAGCTCGCCGACTACATCATGCCTGATGTCACCTGGACCGGCGGCATTACCGAACTCAAGAAGATTTCGGCCCTATGCGAAGCCTATTACATCCCGGTCTCGCCGCATGACGCCGCAGGACCGATCAACGTGGTTGCGGGAGCGCAGGTGATGATGACCGTTCCTAATTTCTACAAACTTGAAACGTCGGAGTGGAACCTGGGCAAATACGATCACCTCATCGACAGACCGCTCGATGTTTCGAACGGCAGCCTTAAGCTTACGCCCAAGCCTGGTCTCGGCGTCGAAATGAACCGCGACTACCTTCAAAGCCACGAGATAGAGCTGGATTAGCGACGCTCTATGCCGCCGCAGCCGCGCGCGGCGACGAACCCCGCCGACAGAACGAGGATAAATCATGCCAGAGGCAGATGGAGCCGACGAGGCGCTCAATCGGGTGAACACGCATTCCAAGCCGTCCGACCTTCGCATTACCGACATGCGGGTCGCCGAAATTGTCGGCGCGCCGTTCACCTCGGTACTGCTCAAGATTTACACCAACCAGGGCATCGTCGGGCTTGGCGAGGTGCGCGACGGCGCCAGCGCCACCTACGCGCTGATGCTGAAGAGCCGGTTGCTCGGCGAGAACCCTTGCAACATCGATCGACTGTTTCGCCGGATCAAGCAGTTCGGCGGGCACGGCCGGCAAGGCGGCGGCGTGTCGGCGGTTGAAATCGCGTTGTGGGATCTTGCCGGCAAGGTCTACGGCGTCCCCATCTACCAGATGCTCGGCGGCCGGTTTCGGGAGAAAGTGCGCGTCTACTGCGATACCGACGCCACCGTGCCGAGCGGCACCGAGACCGGCAAGCGCCTCAAGCAGCGCATGGAGCTCGGCTTCACCTTCCTCAAGATGGATTTGGGACTGATGCAGATTGCAGATGTGCCCGGTGCGGTCGTGTCTCCTGCCGGCTCACTGGAAGGCTACCGCGACCATCCCGGCCGCGGCCCGCTGAAGACCATTGAAGAGCGGCGCATCCGCAACGCTACATACGATTTGCATAACGTCCCGCACCCGTTTACCGGCCTCCACTTTTCCGACAAGGGCCTCGACTTCCTTGAGCAATACATTGCCGAGGTTCGTGAGGTCATCGGCATGGATGTGCCGCTCGCCATCGACCATATCGGCCATATCTCAGTGCAGAACGGCATTCGCCTTGCCAGGCGCATTGAAAAATACGTGCCAGCCTGGCTCGAGGATGTGATCCCATGGCAATATAGCGGGCAATACCGACAATTGCAGGACTCCACCACGGTGCCGATCTGCACTGGCGAGGACATATACCTCAAGGAGGGCTTCGAGCCTCTGCTCAAGAGCGGCGGCGTCTCCGTTATCCACCCGGACCTGCTCACCAGTGGGGGCATCCTCGAGACCAAGAAGATCGGAGACATGGCGCAGGACCATGGTGTCGCCATGGCTATCCACATGGCAGAAAGTCCAATCGCCGCAATGGCCGCCGCACACGTCGCGACGGCGACCGAAAATTTCATGGCGCTCGAATACCATTCCGCCGATGTCGACTGGTGGGACGATATCGTCACGGGCCTTCCCAAGCCGCTGGTGAAGAACGGCTTCATCACTGTTCCGGACAAGCCGGGACTGGGGATTGACGACGTCGTCGACGAGGTGATCTCGCGGCATCTGCAGCCGGGTGTCACCGGCATCTGGCAGCCTACGGATCACTGGGACGATGAATATTCCTGGGATCGCACCTGGAGCTGAGGCGAAAAGGAACGAAAATGAAGATCACTGATCTGCGCTGCGCCGTTATCGGCAAACACCCGATCGTCCGCATCGTTACGGACGAGGGCCTCTATGGCTTGGGTGAAGTCGAATTCACCAAGTCCTACCTCAAGCCCTTTGTGCTGCATTTCCGCGAGGCGCTGATCGGCGAGGACCCGACCGACGTTGAGAGAGTGATGCTGAAGATCCGCCAACGCGGCTCTTTCAAGCCATACGGCGCGGCGGTGAGCGCTATCGAGCATGCGCTGTGGGATATTGCCGGCAAGGCCGCGGGCGTGCCCGTCTATAAACTGCTCGGCGGCAAGGTGCGGGACAAGGTGCGCGTTTACAATGGCTCGATTCGCCAGAAACGCAGGGGTGACCGGCCGGAGGATTACGCCGCTGACGTCAAATGGATGATGGAGCAGCCGCAGAACTTCTTCATGGTCAAGCAAGGAATCTCCTTCCACTCCAACATGAAGGACACCATCGAGGACTTCCACTACGGCGTGACGCAGAAGAAGGCCGGTTATCACGGCGCCATGGATCAGGGCATGATCAGCGAGCGCGGTTTCAATCACATGCTCGACTGCGTGATCGCGATGAAGGAAGTGCTGGGCGACAAAGTCAGCCTGGCGCTCGACTGCGGCCCGGGCTGGATGCTGCCCGATGCGATCAAGTTCGCTCGCGCGGTCGAGAAGTACAATTTGATGTGGCTCGAGGACATGCTGACTGGCGACTACGTGCCGTGGGTCAATCCGCAGGCCTATCGGGAACTGACAACCTCCACCTCGACGCCAATCCACACCGGTGAGCAGATCTACCTGCGGCACAATTTCAAGGAACTGATCGAGACGCAGGCGGTACGCGTCATCGGCCCCGATCCAGCCGACGTTGGCGGCATTGCCGAGCTCAAATGGGTCGCCGAGCACGCCTATATGCACTCGATCCTGATGGCACCGCACGGCACCGCCAACGGCCTGCTGGGGCTCGGCGCGTTGATCAATGTCTGCGCCACCTTGCCTGCCAATTACATCGCGTTCGAATATCCGACCGCCTCCGACCCCTGGTGGGACGATCTGGTAATCGGCTTGCCGCCGCAGATCGTGAAGGACAGCATGGTGGACCTACTGGAAGCGCCGGGGCTGGGCCTCGATATCGACGCCGAAGCGGCCAGGAGATATCTCAGAGAAGAGGATGTGGGCTTCTTCGACTGAACCTCTCTCCGCCTCCACGACATGAATCGTCTACGCAATTACTGTCCGGAATGACACGTTTCGGGTCATGCATCATACAAGCGCTTTCTCTTCCGGGGCGTCTGAGATCAACTTCGCGCCATATACTCCTTCACCAGTCCCTCATACGCGTCCATCTCAGGCAGCGCTTCGTAGCTGTATATCGCCCCGGTCTCGGCGAATGACAGTTTCTCGCTCGTCCATGTCTCGATGAAGGGCGTGAACCAGCTAGGATCATCCAGCATGGTCGCGCGCAGATTGACGAACCAGTCCATGCCTTCCGGCCGGGTGAACATCCAGCTCATGCAATGCGGGCAGAAATAATGCTTCGTGACGCCATGCAGGCCGCCGATGACCGGCTCGCCCTGTATCACCTCAAAGCCTTCGCTGGGGATGGCCGCACTCAGCGAATAGGCGCTTGATGTCATCTTCTGGCACCCCGTGCAATGGCAGGCCATGGTGAGCAGTGGCGGGGCGCTGATCTTCAATCGCACCCGGCCGCAACGGCAGCCGCCTTCCATGGGTAAGGTTCGCTCGCTCATGATGTCCTCCCGTTTGCCTTCTGATCTAGTGGAGCTTTCGTCGCTGTCGAGGTGGCGAGGTCATCGCGGAATGGCGGCCTTGCCGGCGTTAGAGCGTTTCCGTTTTCTCCGAATCACGGAAATGCTCTATCTCTTTGTTTTCACGCAATTCCGGACGCAAAACCGCTACGCACTTTTGCTGGAATTGCTCTAGCGGATGCGGGCCGGATTGCCGACCATGGTTGCGCCGGCCGGCACATCCCTGGTCACCACCGCGCCGGCGCCGACGATCGCACCGTCGCCGATCACGACGCCGCCGAGGATGATGGCGCTGCCACCGATCCAGACGTCACTGCCGATGACGACCGGCCGGGCGATCTCGATGCCTGTGCTGCGCAGTGCCGGATCTTTGTGATGCTCGGCGCAATAGATCTGCACGCCGGGGCCGAACATGCTGCGGTCGCCGATGGTCACCCGGCCGGAATCGAGGATGGTGCAGCCGGCATTGAAATAGACGCGCTCGCCAAGAGTGATATTGATGCCGTAGGAGCAGTGAAACGGCGCTTCGATGAAGATATCGGGCGTGGCCTGCGCAAAGAGCGCTCGCAGGGCCGGCGCGACGGCGCCGCGCTCGTCCGGCGGCAGCGTGTTATGCGCGTGGACCGCGGCACGCGCCTGCCGGCGCAAGACATCGAGCTCGTCATCGAGGCAGCAATACCATTCGCCTGCCGCCATCTTCTCGCGTTCGCTCGCCGGCATCGCCTCACCCCTCACGCCGAGGCCTGCGACAGCGTTTCTGCCTCTTGCCGATCGATCAGGCTGACCCAGGCGCGGGCGATGGCAAGGCCTGCGGCATCGGCGGCAACGGCATGTCTTGCTGCCAGTTCGGCATGGTTTTCCAGCCAGCCCGGCGCAATGCGCGCGATCGTATCGGGGAATTCGGCCTTCCATTGCTCGACGACCGCTGAATTGGCCTCGAAATGGAACTGGGTGCCATAAACGGCGCGGCCGATGCGGAAGGCCTGGTTCTCGGCAACGGCGCTCGAGGCAAGACGCACCGCGCCCTCAGGCAGAGAAAACGTATCGGCATGCCATTCGAAGATGGTGAATTCGCCGCCAAGCGCCGATAGCAGCGGATCGGCCCGGCCCTCGCCGGTGACGCCGATCCCGTGCCAGCCGAATTCGCAGGCAGTCCCTAAGAGATTGTCGGCGCCATAGGCGCGGGCGAGGATCTGGCTGCCGAGGCAAATGCCGAGCACGGCCTTGCCGGCATCGCCAAAGCGGCGCGTGAGCCGGACGAGCTCCGGCAGATAGGAGTGGGTTTCGTCATCCAGCGCGCTCTGCTCACCGCCGAGAACGACCAGCGCGTCATGGCCGGATATGTCTAGCGGCAGTATGCCGTCCTGCCACACCCGGAACCACTCGATCTCTGCTCCTGCCTCGTCGAGGGCCGCGGCAAGTGCACCGAGGCCGGTATTCCTCATGTTTTCGATGACTGCGACGCGCATAGGCTCTTCCTGGTATGGCCGACCATCGGAAGAGACCATGGCGGAGGGCGGCGCGCAAGACGCTCATGCGAGGGCGATTGCGCGCGCACGCCACAGGGCTTAAATCTCAGCAAACGAAAGGACATTGCCATGACCGAGAAAGCCCGCGTCACGATCCTCTACTGCACCCAATGCAACTGGCTCCTGCGCGCCAGCTGGATGGCGCAGGAGCTGCTGCATACCTTTTCCGACAGCCTCAGTGAAGTGGCGCTGATCCCCGCCACCGGCGGCAATTTCGAGATCCGCGTCAATGGCGATCTGATCTGGGAGCGCAAGCGCGACGGCGGCTTTCCCGGGCCGAAGGAGCTGAAACAGCGGGTCCGCGACATCGTCGAGCCCGGCCGGGATCTCGGCCATGTCGACCGCGCCTCGCTGGAAAGCTGACGACGAAGGCTCAGCGATAGGGCGAGCGGCAGGTCTTGTAGATGCCCTCATAAGTGAGGAAACGATCGGTCCTCGGATTGTAGGAACGGTACTCATTGCTGCACCAGGCGGCATGGCTGTTCATGTCGCGCGGCTTCGGCTGCACTCGGCGCACCGGCGGCGGATCATAAGTTAGCTGCGGCCGGCCAGCGGCCCCCGGCTGGTAATAAGTCGGCCCCGTCGCACCGCGCGGCCGGTAGTTCGGCTGGACATAGGCGGGACGATGCCATTGCTGGGGCCCGAAACCGAAGCAGCCGCGAAAATCGCAAAGCGTCGATCCAGTGTTGAGCGGCCCGACCCCCGGCTTGCCGAGCTTCAACGAATCAGCCTCGGCGACTGCAGGCGTGAGAATGGCGAGAAGGCCGGCGAGCAATAGCGTGCGAGGAGCGGGCATGAGGCATTCCTTTCGATATTTCCTTTATATAGGGCGGACCAGCCGGAGCGCTATGCCCGTCTCAGGCCACTCCCGCCCATGTGATCGGCAGCTTTCTCGCCAAGTGTCAGAAAAACTTCAAAAACCCAGTTGACAGTCAGGAGCCACCCCCTTACATCGCTCTCCGTCGCCCAGATGGCGGAATTGGTAGACGCGCCAGCTTCAGGTGCTGGTACCCGAAAGGGTGTGGAGGTTCGAGTCCTCTTCTGGGCACCATTCCCATTTTATCCCCTTTGAAATTGTTGAATATTCACCCTTTCAAAGGGGTGGCCGTTCTCGACTGCTACAGCGGCCCACACTATGGTGCTACGATTTCACGGCCCATGGCTAACTTGGGACGAAGTAAGCAATATGCGAAGCAGACGAAGGCAATTGGGTTCGGCCATGACGCTTCCTGCCGTCATACTAGGCGCGAGCCTTCTTTCAGGCTGCTACCTACCTATCGCCTTCTCTGAAGATCACTCATATATAATCTTTCAACGCTCGCAGATCACCTACCGTAGGCACGACAGACCCGAGACAAAGTGTCGGCCGAATGCCGCGCTGCAAGTCATGGTATGTGAGGACGGCACGACATCGAAACTGCAAAGGGTTCGGCTTCCAAATAGCGAAGACGAAGTGACCGAGTTCGATGGTCGCCGATTTTGCCGTATGTTCTTCAATGCAACCCAGGCGGATGGTTCACGCAAACTAGTTTGTTACGACCGAGTGGGGTTCGAGCTGGATGCCGCAACAGCGGCGCCGATGAAATGACGATGCAAGGTGCCCGGCCCCTCAACTCCAAACGTCATCCCCCCACGAAACAATTGTCTCTCCAGGATGGGCTTGAGTCCGAAAGGGCCGCGCTAGCTGAATTGTAGATCCAGGATCGTCCCCGCCGGAGATTGCTGGCCTCCATTGACTCCCTCACCCCAAAATGTGAACATATAGCGAACATAATGGAGTCTTGCGATGATCCGATACGCCACGTCCGCAGCCAGCAACCCCGAGCCTATAAAGGCCCGCGAGGTGTCAGCTGCCAAACCGGCCATTGAAATGCCGCCCCCGAAGCCGGTCATTGACGTAGCCGCTACGGCGCCTAGGGCCGGCCTGCTGCTGCCCAGCTCCGAGGCGGACGAGCTCGGCTCCGACCCTCAACCGAAAACCACCAAGCCAGCACGCCGTGCGGCAACAAAACGTAAGTCCAAGGTCGTCGAGGCACACGACACTTCCCTGCAGCTTAGTCTAGAGGCTTAGCCGCACGATCCGGCCAAGATATGGCGGCAGCAAACTCTCACCATAATCTATATAGCACTTCGGAAACCCGAAATTGGCTGCGGGCCTGAAATCATTGGATGTTTTTCCAGGATGACAGCCCGCGAAAGGCGGCGAATTTCGGGATCCCGAAGTGGGATTTTTTCTTCGGCCCGGCGCGCCGGGCCTTTGCCCGGGGGCAATCGGCTGGCAGTATCTGACGTTTTCCTATCAGGATCGGCCGCTTCTGGCCGCATCAATTGCGCCAGCTTGGCGCTCCTCGTAAAGCTGGAAGGACGTGCCTTCGGCCAACGGGATTTCCGAACGGCGAGCCTGTTCCATTGCTCAACGCACGGCCTGCGAAACGCGCGGCTGCCCGTTCCGACAGCCCCGCAAGCCTCGCACAAGAACGAAATCGGATACCGGGGCAAGGATGAACATACGGCCGTTCCGCCTGTAAAGAGCCCGGGCGGCTCTGTGGGTGGTCGGGAAACCTGACTAGACACTCTGGAGTTCGCTTGGGATGAAAGTCGTAATTCTCGCCGGTGGCCTTGGCTCTCGTCTTGCCGAGGAGACCAGTATCCGACCCAAGCCTCTGGTCGAAATAGGCGGCATGCCGATCCTCTGGCACATCATGAGCATCTATGCTCATCACGGGCTTAATGATTTCATCATCTGCGCCGGCTACAAGGGCTACATGATCAAGGAGTATTTTGTAAACCTTGTTCTGCACCACAACGACATCACCGTCGACCTCGCCTCCAACAGCATCAATTATCACGGCGGCACGCGGCCGAACTGGCGCGTGACTGTGGTCGATACCGGCATGCATTCGATGACTGGCGGGCGTATCGCGCGCATTCGCGACCATCTGACACCCGGCGAGCCTTTCTGCCTGACCTATGGCGACGGCGTCGGCAACGTCGATATCGCCGCCGAAGTCGCCTTCCATCGCAGCCATGGCCTCAAGGCGACGATGTGCGCGGTAACTCCCCCGGGACGCTACGGCGCCACGAATATCGAGGGGCAGTTCATCACTTCCTTCGTCGAGAAGCCGAGAGGCGACGGCCAGCGCATCAACGGCGGCTTCTTCGTGCTCGATCCTTCGGTGGTCGACCTCATCCCGGACGACGATACGATCTGGGAAGGCGGGCCACTGGAATGGCTCGCCGCCAACAACCAGCTCGCCGCCTTCAAGCATGACGGCTTCTGGCAGCCGATGGATACGCTGCGCGAGCGCAACCATTTGGAAGAACTCTGGAATTCCGGAAAGGCGCCGTGGAAGCTATGGGCCTGACGGACTTCTGGAACGGGCGGCGGGTTTTCCTGACTGGACATACCGGCTTCAAGGGCTCGTGGCTTTCCCTGTGGCTGGAGCGGCTCGGCGCAGAGCTGACCGCGGTGTCGCTGGCGCCGGAGACCGAACCGTCGCTCTATCGCAAGCTCGCTCCCTGGCACGATCGCGGCCATCACATCGTCGACATCCGCGACGCCGAGGCGCTTCTTAATCTCTCCCGGCGTTTCGAGCCGGAAATCGTCATCCATATGGCGGCGCAGGCGCTGGTGCGGCGCTCCTATGAGAACCCGGCCGAGACCTTTTCGACCAACGTCATGGGAACGGCCAATGTTCTCGACGCGATCAGGCAGACGCCCTCCGTTAAGACCGTGCTGGTCATCACCTCCGACAAGGTCTACGCCAATAACGGCAGCGGCATACCCTTCGTCGAGACCGATACGCTCGGCGGTAAGGATCCCTACAGCAATTCCAAGGCCTGCACCGAACTCGTCTGCCAAAGCTACCGCGACAGCTTCTTCAAAGGGCGCGATCTCAGGCTCGCCACGGTCCGCGCCGGCAATGTCATCGGCGGCGGCGACTGGTCGAAGGATCGGCTGATACCGGATTTCATCCGCGCCTTCGAAGGCGGAGAGCCGATCATGCTTCGTTATCCCGCAGCGATCCGCCCCTGGCAGCATGTGCTGGAGCCGCTTGGCGGTTATCTCAGCTTCGCTGAGGCACTTACGGAGCGCGGCGGGGATCTGCCGGATGCGCTGAATTTCGGTCCGCATCCCGAGAGCTTCGCCACCGTTTCCGAACTCGCCGAAGCGCTTGGACGCGCGCACCGCGTCGAAAACGTATGGCGGCTTGCGCCTGGCGAACATCTGCCGGAAGCGCCGGCGCTGACGCTGAGCTCGGCGCTTGCGCTCGACAGCATCGGCTGGCGCCCGCGCCTCAGCCTGCAACAGACCATCGACTGGACTGCCGCCTGGTACAAGGCCAACCGCGAGGGCGCAGACATGCGCGCCTTCTCGCTCGCCCAGATCGCGGCATATGAGGAAGCAATATCATGACAGCGCATAATTGCCGGTTTTGCGATGCCCCGCTGAAGCATCGTTTCGTCGACCTCGGATCGACGCCGCTCGCCAACGCCTATCTGACGGAGGAGCAGCTCGAGCAGCCCGAGCCCTCCTATCCGCTGCGCGCCTTCGTCTGCTCTGAATGCTGGCTGGTGCAGGCCGACGCCTTCGTTCCGCCGGAGGACATCTTCAGCCACTATGCCTATTTCTCCTCCTATAGCGACGGCTGGGTGGAACATGCGCGCCAGTTCACCATCATGGCACGGCAGCGTTTCGGCCTCGACGCCACATCGCAGGTCATCGAAGTCGCGAGCAATGACGGCTATCTGCTAAAGCATTTCGTCGAAGCCGGCGTGCCGGTGCTCGGTATCGAGCCGGCCGAAAACGTCGCCGACGTCGCGCGCGCCATCGGCGTGCCGACAGAAGCGCGGTTCTTCGGCACAGCGACGGCTCAGGATCTCGTCTCGCGCGGCCACGCCGCAGACATCGTCATCGGCAACAACGTATTGGCGCATGTGCCTGACATCAACGATTTCGTCGGCGGGCTTTCGGCCGTACTGAAGCCGGACGGCGTCGTCAGCGTCGAATTCCCGCATCTGCTGCGGCTAATGGAAAACATCCAGTTCGACACTGTCTATCACGAGCATTTCTACTATCTGTCACTGCTCGCCGTCGAAAAGGTCTTCGCGGCGCACGGCCTCAAAGTGTTCGACGTGGAAGAATTGCCGACCCATGGCGGGAGTCTCCGCGTACTGGCCAGCCGTGCAACATCCACGGCTCACGCAACCGGCCACGGCCTTGCCAAGGTCCACGCCGACGAGATGGCCGCCGGCTTCGACAAGGTCGAGACCTACGAGGCTTTCCAGAGCCGCGTGGCGCCGATCAAGGATGGCCTGCTCGCCTTCCTCGAACAAGCCAAACGCAACGGCAAGAAGGTCGCCGCCTATGGCGCTGCCGCCAAGGGCAACACGTTGCTGAATTTCTGCGGCGTCAGCACGGATCTCATCGAATATGTCGTCGATCGCAATCCGCACAAGCAGGGGCATTTCCTGCCGGGGAGCAAACTGCCGATCTACGCGCCGGAGAAGATGGACGAGACGCAGCCGGATTACATTCTCATTCTGCCTTGGAACATCAAGAATGAGGTCGTTGCGGCCAACAGCAGGGTCGGCGCCTGGGGGGGACGCTTCGCGGTCGCCGTGCCGGAACTGACGGTGCTCGGATGAAATTCGTTCCGACCGCGGTTTCGGGTGCCTTTGTCGTGGAAGTCGAAGCGCGCTCCGACGACCGGGGAATGTTCGCACGAACCTTCGACGCGCAGACCTTCGCGGCGCAGGGTCTCGTGCCCGTCTACCCGCAGTGCAATGTCTCGCAGAACCACAAGCGCGGGACGCTGCGGGGCATACATTACCAGGCCGAGCCGCGACCGGAGATCAAGCTGGTGCGCGCCACGCGCGGCAGGGTCTTCGACGTGGCGGTCGATCTGAGGCCGGATTCGCCGAGCTATCTCAAATGGGCCTCCGTCGAGCTCGATGCCATCAGTCACAACGCCTTCTATATACCTGCCGGATGCGCACACGGCTTCCTGACGCTCGAAGACGACTGCGAGCTCTTCTACCAGATGTCGGAAACCTACGTACCGGAGCTTGCCCGCGGCGTCCGCTGGGACGATCCCGCCTTTTCCATCGCCTGGCCGTTCACGCCGAGCATCATCAACGAGCGCGACGCCGCGCTTGAGAGCTACAGCCAGGAGACAAACCTTTGAGTGGCATCAAACTCAGCATCTGCATCCCGACCTATAACCGCGAAGCCTACCTGCGAAACGCGCTCGAGCATTGCGAAAAGTACAATTTCAGCTTTCCCTATGAGATCGTCATTTCCGACAACGCTTCGACGGATAACACGACCCAACTCGTAGAGCAGTTCATCGCCAAAGGGTTGCCGATCCATTATCACCGCCGTGCCATCAATGGCGGCTCAGGCCCGAACCTCGCTTGCGCCTTCCATCACGCAGTTGGCGAGTATTCGATCTACCTTGCCGATGACGATTTCCTCGTCCCGAGCGGCGTTGAGGCGGCTATGGCCTACCTTGACGCCAATCCTGATGTCGCCGCCTGCCACGCACCCTGGTATCTCTACGACGAGATCGCCGACCGCGACCTTCATCAATTTTATACAATCGATGGGAGCATCAAGTTCGAGCAGCGCAATTTTGCAGCGGTGTTCCAATTCATCTGCGAGCGCCATATCTTCCCGGAGATCGGCATCTATCGCGCTTCGGCGCTTCGCTCCTCCTGGGTTCCACGCGATTTCTGCTTCTGGGCCTTCTCCTATCTCGCGCATTTCGTCGATCAGGGTGCCGTCGCCTTCCTGCAGCAGCCGTTCTACCGCTCGGTCGCCGTGTCTTCGATCGCGCCGAACCGCCAGCAGGCCGGCAATGACGACGTCATGACCTCCTGGGACAAATATCGCGGCGGCCTCGAATATTTCCTCTATATCGGCTCTAAGCGTGGCAATCTCGCCACGACCCGCGAAGCCCGTATCGTCTTCGAGGAGCTCTGCAAGGTCTTCACGCTCAACCGCATGGCCGTCGCGTTCCGTTTCTGGGCGCAACGGAAGGATTTCATCAAGGCCTACGAACTCTATACACGCCTGGCGATCGGCGGCATGCCCGACCATCCCGAAGTCATCCGTATCCGCAACTCGCTGCCGCTGATGGTGGCGATCCAGACACTTGCCTATCAAGTCGGTGCGACGCAGGGCATCAGTCGGCTGATGCTCAGCGGCGTTGCCGACAGACGCTCGATCGAGGAGATGCTGCGCGATCTCGGCCTGCCGGGGGAAGTTGACGTCGTCGAGGAAACGGCGGGCCATGATGCCGACCTGACGAAGCACACCGCGGTTTTCATCGCCGACGCTGCGCGCCACGGCGAATTCGTCGCGCTCGGATACAAGCCGAACCTGATCTTCAGCGAGCAGGATCTCATCCAACACGTGATCATTTGAGGTGGGATGGTCGCGCGGAATTCTTCGATCAACGCTAAGCCTCGCGCCAGTTTCATGCGTTAGTCAGTTTTAATGTGCCCCGGCTTTACGAGTCCCAAGCCCTCATCCCAAGAGAATAAGGCATGACGAACAGAATATTCTACACCAAGCCATCGATCACCGAGCTGGAAACCGGTTATGCCGCCGATGCGGCCGCAAACGGCTGGGGCGCGCGCTGCTACGATTACATCAATCGCTTCGAGCGTGAGTTCGGCGCCTATCTCGGCAGCGGCTTTGCGATCGCGACGTCGAGCTGCACCGGCGCGATGCATATGGGGCTTGCCGCACTCGGCATCGGCCCCGGGGACGAGGTGATCCTTGCTGATACGAACTGGGTGGCGACCGTGGCGCCTATCATGCATCTCGGCGCGAGCCCCGTCTTCGTCGACGTCCTGCCCGATACATGGTGCATCGATCCCACCGCAGTCGAGCGCAGCATCACGCCGCGCACGAAGGCGATCATCGCCACGCACATCTACGGCAATCTCTGCGACATGGATGCATTGATCGAGATCGGCAAGCGTACCGGCATCGCCGTGATCGAAGACGCGGCCGAGGCGATCGGTTCGGTCTGGCACGGCCGCCGCGCCGGCTCGATCGGCACCTTCGGCACCTTCTCCTTCCATGGCACCAAGACGCTGACGACAGGCGAAGGCGGCATGTTCGTCACCAGCGACGCCGATCTCTATGAAAAGGTGCTGACGCTCAGCAATCACGGCCGCGCCCGCAGCCAGAAGAAACAGTTCTGGCCGGACGCGATCGGATTCAAATACAAGATGTCGAACATCCAGGCAGCGATCGGCTGCGCCCAGCTGGAGCGCATCGAGGAGCTCGTCTCCCGCAAACGGGAAATTCTCGCCGCCTACATGGTGCGCCTCTCGACACTCAACGGCATCAGCATGAATCCGGAATATACTGGGACGATCAACGGCGCGTGGATGCCGACGGCCGTTTTCCACCCTGCCACCGGCATCAACCGCGAAATGCTGCAGCAAGCCTTCGAAACCGCCAATATCGATGCGCGCGTCTTCTTCCATCCGCTTTCCAGTCTTTCGATGTTTGCGGAGAAGCCAGCCAACGTCAACGCCTGGAGCATTCCGGAGCGGGCGATCAACCTGCCGAGCTACCACGACATGAGCAAGGCCGACATCGACCGCGTGGCAGAAACGCTGATCTCAGTTGTACGTAGCCATCAGGACAATAGCGCCGTTCGCCTCCATAAGTCGGCCTGAGCGCAGAATATACAGAAGGTTTCCGAGAGTTATGACCACCAAGGACGATCGCCTCGAATTCGAAGCTCAGAAACGCGAAATGGCGCTTGCGCTTGGCAAGGACGAAGATGCCTTCCAGCAGGCGCTGAACACGCTGGTAGCGCTCGACAAATATGACTACGCCTACCTCTGGTCATGGATGGGCGTGCCGATCATCCAGATGCCGGCTGACGTAATGGCCACCCAGGAAGTGATCTGGAACACCAAGCCTGACGTCATCATTGAAACGGGCGTGGCCCGCGGCGGCTCGATGATCTTCATGGCTTCGCTGCTGAAGGTGATCGGCAAGGGCAAGGTGATCGGCGTCGACATCGACATCCGCGCCCACAACCGAGACTCCATCGAGAAGCACCCGCTTTCGCCCTTGATCACGTTGATCGAAGGCCCGTCGACGACGGCAGAGACGCTTGCCAAGGTCAGGGCCGAGATCCCGGCCGGTGCTTCTGTCATGGTCGTTCTCGACAGCGATCATAGCCGCGACCACGTTCTCGACGAACTGCGCTGCTATGGCCCGCTGGTCACCGAAGACCAGTACATCGTCGTTGCTGACACCCTGCTCGGCCGTGGAGACCTGTCGCAGACGCCGACCAAGCGCTCGAAAATCTGGTATCCCGGCGACGAGCCCTATGCGGCGCTCAACACATATCTCAAGGAGACCGACCGTTTCGAAACCGATGAGGCGCTGAACGGTAAGCTGGTGCTTTCCAGCTCGCCGGGAGGATATCTCAAATGCGTCCGCAAGTGATGGAGAGCCATGCTCCACACCAGGCGTCGGTTAGACTGCGCCCGGTGGTGGATGGCGACCGGCCATTGCTCTTTTCCCTCCGCCGCGACAGCGCGCTGCAATCACTCCTGCTGACGGTGGCCGATGCTACCGATGATGCGGCGCTCGACGCCTGGATCGAACGGCGGCGCAGCGAGACGGGCGGGGCATTTCTCGTCATCGAGGATCAGACCAGCGGCAAGGCCGCCGGCTACGTGCAGATCACCCAAGTCCATCTCCGAAATGCGACCGGCTACGGCGGCCTCGTTCTGGCGGAGGGGACGCGCGGACTCGGGTTCGGACGCGCGGCCCTTGCCGAACTTGCGCTCCATGCCTCTCGTGTGCTTGGCCTTCGCAAGCTAATGGCCGAAATCGACATCGATAATGCCGCCTCTGTCGGGCTACATTTGTCGCTCGGCTATCGCGAGGTCGGTCTTCTAGAAGCGCATTTCACCGACGCCAATGGCATAACCCGCGACGTGTTGCTGTTTGAGCGACGACTGGAGGATGAGTAACATGACTGCTGTGGTCATTACCCAACCGATGCTGTTCCCCTGGCCGGGCTTCTTCGAACAGCTCATGATCGCCGATAGCTATATCTATCTCGACGATACGCAGTTTTCGAAGGGCAGCTTCACTAACCGCATCCAGCTTCTGCGCGGCAACGATCGCTGCTGGATGACGATTCCACTCGCAGGCAAGGGCAGCTTTCAGAAGATTTCCGAACTTGCGGCGGCGGGCGACGACTGGCAGGCAAGCCACCGCGTACAGTTACGCCAGTCGCTGCTTGGCGCACCTTTCATCGACGATGCGCTCTCGATCTTCGACAGCGTCTATCGCCATTCCTCCTTGCTGGAGCTGCTGATCGCCAGCATCGAGGAACCGGCCCGCTATCTCGGCATCGGCAAGAGCCGGAAGATAGAAAAGACCAGCGAGATGGGCGTCGAGGGTATCTCCTGGCAGCGTGTGCTCGATATCGTGCTGAAGGCCGGCGGCACCCGCTATCTCACGGGTCACGGCGCGGCAAACTATATGGACCACGTGGCCTTCGAACGGGCCGGCGTCCAGGTGGAATACATGAACTACAGCCGCACACCCTGGCCTCAGCCAGTCGGCCCGTTCACGCCATATGTTTCGGTACTCGATCTTATCGCCCGAACGGGCCCGGAGGCGCGTAACTGTCTCATCCCGGCCACGGTAGCGTGGCAAGACTTCCTGAAGGAGGAAACGGTCACATCATGACAAACGCAAAGATCACCGACAGCCTGCGCGCTGATTTCGACACCAAGGGCTACCTCGTCATGCCGGGCTTTTATGATCCAGCCGCTGACATTGCGCCGATCCAGGAGGGTATCCGTCAGGTCCTCGAATTGATCTGCAGGAAGTATGGCGTCGACGCGCCGACCGAAACCACGCATGACGCAATGACGATCGCCTATCCGAAACTGATCGCCAAGAACCGGGCGTGGGGCGGCGAGGTTTATGACGCAATAAAGCAAATCCCCGCCTTCATGCGTCTCGTCACCAACATTACCAATGACGAAGCCTTCAAGGCACTGCGTCCGGACAGTGTTCCAGGCATTGCTGCCGGAGGCTACGGCATCCGCATCGACAACCCGGGCGAAGAAAAGTTCCGCGCTCAGTGGCATCAGGAATTCCCCGGCCAACTGCGCAGCGTCGACGGCGTCGTCTTTTGGACGCCGCTTCTGCCAGTCACGCAGAACATGGGGCCAGTACAAATCGCCGACGGCTCGCATGCAGAAGGCTTGGTTCCCGTTTACGAGGACGATGCCGGCGCCGGCAAGACGGGCGCCTACGCGTTGCATCTCGACCGAGCTGAAGAGCGCCTCGCCCGCTACAAGCACGTCGCGCCGCTGACAAACCCAGGTGACCTCGTGCTAATGGATTTCCTGACGCTGCACCAGTCTGGTCACAACGTCTCGACCACGCCGCGCTGGAGCATCCAATTCCGTTATTTCAATTACCTCGAGCCGATTGGCATCCGCATCGGCTGGAAGGGCTCGTTTGCCGCCGGAGTCAAGTTCGCCGACGTGCTTCCGGAGCTTTCCGTTCAACGTGAGGCCGCCGAATGACGGTTTGCCGCGTCTGTGGAGGGAAGATTGCGGAGCCGGCCTATGAAGCGCCGGCACCCGCCCTCACCTCGATCATGACCCTTCTCGACATTCATACGCGCGTCTACGTCTGCAACGGATGCGGCCATGCGCAGTGCGACGAAATTCCTGATATCGAAACATTCTACGATACCGGCTACCGCATTTCGCTGGGCAGCGAGGGCCAAGACCAGATCTTTGCGGTCAAGCCCGATGGCACTGTTATTTACCGGACGGACCATCAGGCCGAGATTGCGCGCAATCTGCTTAACCTTCCGGAGAGAGCGAAGCTTCTGGACTACGGCGCGGCAAAGGCCGATACGCTGCGCAAGATCGTCGCCAAGCGGCCCGATATCGAGCCCCATGTTTTCGATATTTCCCGCGATTACGCTTCAGCCTGGAATGGCTGGATCGCGCCGGATGCGCAGGCGGCCTATGAGGTACCGGCAGCATGGGACGGCCGCTTCGATGCGGTGATGAGCCATTTCGTCATCGAGCATGTGGCCGATCCGGTCGGTTTCGTCCGCAGGATACACAAGCTCCTAAAGCCGCGTGGCACGCTACTGCTTTCGATGCCCGACGCTTCGGCCAATCCTGGCGATATGACGGTTGCGGACCATGTCAATCACTTCAGCGAGGCTTCGCTGCGCCGGGCGCTGGCCGCCGGCGGTTTTGAAATGTCCGTGATCGACACAACGTCCTTCCCTGGCGCCTTTTTTGCCGTTGCGGTTCGTAGCGAAACACCAGTCAGGCAGGAGCAGGACGCCGCTCTCGTCCAGCAAGCCGTCGAGCGCGGGCTGGAGATCTGCGATTTCTGGCGAGCTTCAGCTGCCTGCCTCGAAAAACAGGCCGACACCTTCCGCGGGCGCAAGGCCGCCATCTATGGCGCGGGCTTTTATGGAAGCTGGATCTTCAGTCGTGTTGGCAAAGATGTCGAGCTGACCGCGTTCCTCGACCAGAATCCAAACCTACAGAACGCAATGCATTTCGGCCATCCGGTCATTGCACCGACTGCAATTGCCGATGATGCCGAGGCGTTGTTCATCGGCCTCAATCCGCTGAAGGCGCGTGCAGCGATCGGCAACATGCCGTACCTGCAGAAGCCGGGTCTGGAACTGATCTGGCTGGAAGCCTGAAAGCGATCAAGCCGGGGCGCTTTCGATTCCGGCGTTCACCGCACCGGCTGGTAGTGGCCGCGGAGCGGAACTTTGCCACCCGTGGTAACGAAGCCGTCGCGTTCGCAGACATACATCAGCGTCGGCATGCCGCCCGAGCGGAAGATCTCGTCATAACGACGGCGAATCTGAACGGTTTCGGTGCGACAATTGTAGGATTCCTCTTCCTTCTTGTCCGGCTGCGCCTTGACGCCGGGAAGACCCTTGTAGGGATAGAGGGGTTGCACGCCCGAATCGAGGGACTTCGTCCAGTCGACGGCAAAGGCGGACGCCGGGGCAAAGCCTGGCACGGCAACGAGCGATATCAGAAGCATCATCAATAGCCGCATGGCAACTCTCCCGCCGGCGATAGGCCGCTTCCCCGATGTAGGAAAAGCGACGACCGTCATCAAGCGGCCGCAGCGGGCGGTTTCCTGAAATAACTTCTGATCACGGGATGACCGAAGAGGCCGGCAAGGATCGCAAAGCCGGCGCCGACGACAAAACCGGCAAGAAAACCGCCGATGACGCCGGCGACCAGCAGGATTTTCTTTCCCGGACCGTCGGCCTTGACCGGAGGTTCGGCCGGCGAGATGACGCGAATGTTACTCTGGTTGAGGTTCTGCTCCTCGCTCGTCTGGCTGGAGCGCTTCAGCACCGTCTCGTAAATATCGCGCGCCGCAGTCGCCTTGCGCTGCAATTCGTTCAATTCCACCTGCTTGTCCGACGAACTCGCGTGCAGCGCCTTCTGCACGGCAAGCTCCTTGGCGATGCTGTCCTCGGCGGCCTTGGCCTGCTCGTATTCGCCCCTTGCCGAGGTGGCGAGACGCTGCAATTCGCCCCTGATTTCGACTGATATGCTCTGCAGCGACGAGCGGGCCGCCTGCAGGCGCGGATGACGCGTACCCATTTGGCTTTCGAGGCTGCCGACAGCGGCGGCCTGGGTAGCATATTGCTGACGCAGGCTGACAAGTGGCGAGGTGACGCCGCCCTCTGCCTGATTGCCGGCGACGATGTCCTCGACGCGGAGGTTAGCGACAGCATCGGCGCGCGCCTTCGCCTGGATGGTCTTTTCCTGAGCCGTCACTAGCATCGTGTTCAGCGAAACGAGCCGCTGGTCGGAAATCAGATTGCCCTCGGTCGCGGCCATGTCGTTGTCGGCGCGGAAGGTTTCGACAGCCTGCTCGGCCTCCAGCACGTTCTGGCGCAGGTCGTTGAGGCGTCCATCGAGCGTAGACGAGGTGTTTTCGTAAATGCCGTTCGAGGCGCTGTTCTCTTCCTCGGTGAAGGAGGTGACGACCTGGTTGGCAAGCCTTGCGGATTTTTCGGGATCGTTGGTCGTGGCAGCAAGCGAGACGACATAGGTGCTGGCCTCACGGGTGATGACCAGCGCCTTCTGCAGAGTGCCGATCACGGCAGCGCCATCCGTCCGGCCGCCGGTGAATTCGGGATCCTGGTCGAGCTTCATCGCCTCGACGACGCGGCGGAGCACATTGCCCGAGGTCAATATCTGCACTTGGCTGTCGATCAGAGCCGAGATCATTTCCGGCGAGGGCCCCGACGATTGCGCGCCGGCATCGGCAAGGCCGATCTGGCGCGGATCGAAATAGAGGCTGCTGACGGCCGTGAATTTCTGGGCGATGAGCGGCGCCACCGCCCCGCCGGCGAGGGCTCCGAGAAGCGCCAGGCCAAAGACGATCAGCCGCCGGCTCCAGATCGCGGCGATACTCGAGCGGAGGTCGAGAAGCGGTGCGGCAGGCGCGGACTCTGCCTTCGGCGGCGCGTCCACGACAGGCTGTTTTTCAGGCGGAGGCGCCGGACGCTCATATGGGCGGGTTTCCGCAATGCTTGCCGGCGGCACGTAGGGGGGCGGGGCGGGTTCGGGCGATGGCCGGACGAAATCATCCGGGCGGATGACAGGACTGCGCATGCGCACGCCTTCCGGCGCGGTCTGAGATGGCTCAAAACTGCGCCAGCCAGGGAGCCGGCTTACCCTGTTCCTGTCATACTGGTTCATACGCGTACTCGTGTCCTGCCCAGCGTGAAAGACTGAAGCCGAGGTGCCGATACTTTAGAAATTCTTAGCTAACGGACCGTTAAAATAAGCTCAGCGACGCCGATGTTGCGATTTGCCGCGATAGCGAGGATGCCCATGAAGACGAGACGACATCTGACAGCGCTGCTGCTTGCGGCCGCTCTGATCGCGTCGCCGGCCCTTGCGACTGAGGCGCCCTGCTACCGCGGCGTCAATTTGTCCGGCGGCGAATATGGCGAACGCGGCGGCACCTACGGCACCAACTACACCTATCCGAGCGAAGACACGATTGGCTATTTCGCCGAAAAGGGCATGACGATCATCCGGCTGCCCTTCCGCTGGGAACGGCTGCAGCCCGCACTCGGCGGGCGGCTCGACGACGACGAGCTCAAGCGGATCAAAGACACCGTCGGCCTGATCCGCAAGCACGGCATGGCCGTTCTGCTCGATCCGCATAATTTCGGCTATTACGACAAGGTGCAGGTCAGCACGGCGCCGGCGACGGACTCCGCCTTCGCCGATTTCTGGGCGAGACTCGCCGTCGAATTCGCCAATCAGGAGGGCATTCTTTTCGGCCTGATGAACGAGCCGCACGACATCAAGGCAACGGACTGGCTCGATGCCGCCAATGCGGCCATCCGGAGCATCCGCGCGGCGGGCGCGCGCAATCTCATTCTCGTGCCTGGCACTGCATGGAGCGGGGCTCACAGCTGGGAAAAAGATGTGATCGGCGGCGCCAACGGCACGGTCATGCTCGGCGTGCGCGATCCGCTCGACTTCTACGCCTTCGAGGTCCACCAGTATCTCGATATCGATTCTTCCGGAACTCATCCGACCTGCGAAGGCGCTGACGCCGCGGTCGAGGCGATCGCCGGCGTGACCGCCTGGCTCAAACGGAACCACAAGCGCGGCTTCCTCGGCGAATTCGGCGCCTCCACCGACAGGGACTGCATGAGCGGGCTGACGAAGATCTATGCCACCATGTCTGATAACAGCGACGTCTGGCTCGGCTGGTCCTATTGGGCGGCCGGCGATTGGTGGCCGGCGAACGAGCCGTTCAACGTCCAGCCGCGCAAGGGTCCTGAGCGGCCGCAGATGCGGCTTCTTGCCGAGGTGGCAAAAGCCGGTGCCGGCACTTGCTCCGCGGTCAAGCCTGTGGGGAAATGAGCATGGCAGTCGTCGATCAGAGGACAGCAACATTCACCGTAGCCGGCAACCGGCTCGATGCCGTCCACAAGGCATCGCGCACCGATCATACGGTGCTCTGGCTCGGCCTGCTCTCCGTGCTCTACAACGGCATTCTCGCCTTCATCAACCACAACATCGTGCCGCTCTCGATGACGCATGTCGCCGCCAGCGAAGGCCTGATCATGGCGAGCGCCATCATCTATATCCTGCACAGGGGGATCTACGAGACCGACCTTCCGGCCTTCCTGTTCCTGCTGTTCACGCTCATCGTGACCATTTATGTCAGCGTGCTCAACCGCATGCTGTTCATCGATCACTTCCGCAACGTGCTGATCATCTTCTGCTTTACCGGACTCGGGGGCTGGAGCAACGAGAAAACGATGAAGCTCGCCTTTCGCTGGGCAAGCCTTGCCGTCCTGATCTTCCTGATCTTCGAGATCGTCAGCGTGCCGTTCTATGTCAGCATCGTCCACCCGTCCGATTATTTCGCCAATACACGCGGGCTGCTGCCGCTGAGCTATAATACGACGGGCCTCTTCCAGAACGCGCTCGGCTTTCCCGAGCGCTTCTCATTCGGCATTATCGACCACCGTTCCTCGTCAATCTTTCTCGAGCAGGTGTCGCTTGCCAATTTCTGCGGCGTGATCGCCGTCTACCTGATTTCTATGTGGGAGAAGCTCAGCCGCTGGGACCGGCTGCTGATGATCGGCACGGCCGTGCTGATCCTGGTGACGAACGACACGCGCACGATGCTGATCTTCTGCTTTGCCTGCATCGTCGGCTATTTCATCTTTCCGAAGATCCCGAAGAATTTCAATCTGGCGCTGATGCCGCTGATCGTCGCCGCGGGCTTCCTCGTCTACGTCCTGAAACCCAACGCGACCGGCGACAACTTCACCGGCCGCATCAACCTGACGATGAAGAAGATCATGGAGCTCGATCCGCTCGCCGTCCTTGGGCTTTCGGTCGACCGGGTCGCCGAATTCGCCGACAGCGGCTATGTCTACCTGATCTATGCGGCGACGATCTTCGGCGTCATCGCCCTGTGGCTGTTCGTCTGCCTTTTTCCCGCCGGGCGCACGGCGGCGCAGCGGCGCTGCGCCCATTCACTTTCTCTTTTCATTTTTCTGAATATGATGATCGGAGGAACCGCGGTCTTCTCGATGAAGATTGCCGGTCTCCTGTGGTTCGTCGTCGGATATATGCGTTTCCACGATAGCCCGCGCATCCGGCAGGATCGTCCGGCAGATGTATTGAGTTGATCGCAGCGGCGCCTGTCCGTGCGAGCCCTAGAACAGGATGATTTTAGGCCGGATCGGCCTAAAATCTGAATCCTGTTCTCAATTAAAGAGTTAGAGCATGATGTCGTCCGAAAACCGCTGCACACTTTTCGGCATCATGCTCTAGGGAGCAAGACGCTCGATGCTTGTCCAGCTTCAATATCTGCGCGCCATCGCGGCGCTGATGGTCGTCTATTTCCACGCGGTATTGCAGCTTGCCAAGGTCAATCCCGCCGTCGACGCCACCGCCTTCGTCTATGGCGAAACCGGTGTCGACATCTTCTTCGTCTTGAGCGGTTTCGTGATGTGGCTGACGACGAGCGGACGCACGATGAGCCCGATCGATTTTGCCCGCCGGCGCATCAAGAGGATCGTGCCGCTCTACTGGCTGGCGACGCTGTTTTCGGCGACCGTGGCGCTGGTCGCCCCGTCATTGCTGAAATCGACGGTGTTCGACCTGCCGCATCTCATCGCCTCGCTGTTCTTCCTGCCATGGGCAAATCCCGCCGATCCCAGCACGATCACGCCGGTGGTCGTTCCCGGCTGGACGCTGAATTACGAAATGTTCTTCTATTTCGTCTTCGCGCTGCTATTGCCGCTACAGGAAGTTCGGCGCATCCCGGCGATGTTTGCCGTCTTTGCCGTCATCCTGATCACCTGCCAGCTGCTGCCGGAAACGACTATGACCCGGTTCTACCGCGAGCCGATCATGCTGGAATTCCTCGCCGGTGTCGTGCTCGGCTGGCTCTACGGGCAGAAGGTGCTTCTGCCGAACCGCTGGGCTTGGGCGGCTCTTGCCATGGGCTTCGCGTTTCTCGTCATCAACGAGGCGCTGATGCCACCGGAAAGCCGGTTCTATGCCTGGGGAATCCCGGCGATCTTCATCGTCTACGGCGCGATCTCCATCGACTTTTCCAGGCTGCCGGTGATCGGATGGTTGAACTATCTCGGCGACTGCTCCTATAGCATCTATATCACCCACGCCTTCACACTGGCTTTTCTGAGGGTCGCCGCCGATCGCCTGCCGATCGGCATCCTGCAGCAGCCGGTGCTCTTCGTGATCGTGTCGCTGGCGCTCTCCTCGATCGGCGGCGCCATTATCCATGAGATCACCACGCCACGCCGGAAAGCGGCCGTGGCGAGCCGCCCGCCGGCCTAACTTCAGCACCGAAGGCGAGAATACGCATCCAAGCGGCGCTGACGGTACAGTTTTTTGCGCAAGTTCTCCTAAGCTTCAGACTGAGCAATGAGAGAACTTGCACAAACGTGATGGTTTCTCTTGCAATTGTCGCATGAATGAAAGTGCGCCGGCCTGTTCGCGGCCCGGGCTTTGATCTAAGCACAGCGGCGGCCTTGGAGAGGGAAGAGGGAAAGACATGACAAGTTACGTATTGACGGTATCCTGCAAGTCGACGCGCGGCATCGTGGCAGCGATTTCGAGCTATCTGGCCGACAAGGGCTGCAACATCGTCGATAGTTCGCAGTTCGACGATCTCGATACCGGCAAATTCTTCACGCGGGTGAGCTTCATCTCGGAGGAAGGCGTGCCGCTTGCCGAACTCAAGGAAGGCTTCGAGCCGATCTGCAAGCGGTTCGCCATGGAAGCCGAGATCCATGACGGCAGTGCCCGCATGAAGGTGCTCTTGATGGTGTCGCGCTTCGGCCATTGTCTCAACGACCTGCTCTACCGCTGGAAGATCGGCGCCCTGCCGATCGATATCGTCGGCGTCGTCTCCAACCATTTCGATTACCAGAAGGTCGTGGTCAACCATGACATCCCCTTCCACCACATCAAGGTGACGAAGGAGAACAAGCTGCAGGCCGAAGGCCAGATCATGGATATCGTCGAGCAGACCGGCACGGAGTTGATCGTGCTGGCGCGTTACATGCAGGTGCTTTCGGATGCGATGTGCCAGAAAATGTCGGGGAAGATCATCAACATCCACCATTCCTTCCTGCCGAGCTTCAAGGGCGCCAATCCTTACAAGCAGGCTTACGGCCGAGGCGTGAAGCTGATCGGCGCGACGGCGCATTACGTCACCGCCGATCTCGACGAAGGCCCGATCATCGAGCAGGACACGGCGCGCATCACCCATGCGCAGTCGCCCGACGACTATGTCTCGATCGGCCGCGACGTCGAAAGCCAGGTGCTGGCGCGTGCCATCCACGCCCATATCCATCACCGCACCTTCCTGAACGGCAACCGCACCGTGGTTTTCCCGGCAAGCCCAGGCGGCTACGCCTCCGAACGCATGGGGTGAGCGCAGTCCTGCATCTCTTTTGCTGGCAAACGACAATCCCCGTTGCCTGCCAGCGGCAAGTACTTGATTATCTCGTTCAATAGGTAATCGAATCATGCTGCGGAGGGGTGTCATGACCGACGAGGCGATTGTTGATCGCATGGCGCTGCCGCGCCCCGACGTGACCGCTACCGACGCGGAAGAGATCCTCCTTGCTCACTACAGCCTCTCCGGCACGCTTGCCGAACTCGGCAGCCAGCAGGATCGAAACTATCGCGTCGATAGCGACAGGGGTCGCTATGTCCTGAAGATCTGCCACGCCGCCTACGAGATCCGCGAACTCGAAGCACAGAATGCGGCGATCCGTCACCTCAAGAGCAAGCAAGGTGCGCCGCGCGTTCCGAAGGTAGTCACCACCAATGACGGGCGGGAGATCGTCGTCCTTACCGTGCGCGGGCAGGGTTATCAGGTCCGGCTGCTGGAATATCTGGAAGGCCAGGGGCTGACGGAACTGACCTATCTGGCGCCGGCTTCCGTGGCGGCCCTCGGCGCGCTCTGCGCCAGGCTGGCGCAGGCGCTTGCCGATTTCAACCATCCCGGTCTCGACCGCAGCCTGCAATGGGATCTCAGACGGGCAGGTCCCGTTGCCGTGCAGCTGCTTTCGGCCATCACCGACAGTGCGGCGCGCGACCGGATCGCCAAGACCATGGTGATGGCCGTTCGTCGCATCCAGCCGTTGGCGCCGTCGCTTCGGCTGCAGGCCGTGCATCACGACGTCACCGGCGACAATGTCGTCGGCCAACGTGACGCCCATGGCCATATCATCCCCGACGGGGTGATCGATTTCGGCGACATTATCCGCGGCTGGCTGGTCGGCGACCTCGCCGTCACCTGCGCTTCGCTGCTGCATCAGGCAGATGGCGAGCCCTTTCATATCCTGCCCGCCGTCGCCGCCTATCAGGCGATCTATCCGCTGAGCGACGAGGAACTGAAGGCGCTCTGGCCGTTGATCGTCGCACGCGCAGTCATTCTCGTCGCCAGCGGCGAGCAGCAGATTTCGATCGATCCCGACAATGATTATGTCCGCGACAATCTCGACCGCGAGCGGGCGATCTTCGATACGGCGATGTCGGTTCCCTTCGATCTCATGGAAGCCGCCATCCTCAAGGCAGCCGGCGCAGATGTGGCCGCGCCGGAAACATCGGGATGGCTGCCGTTGCTGCCCGAGATCGATCCCGCCGGGATCGCCTATGTCGATCTTGGAGTGCGGAGCCCGCATTTTTCCGCCGGCAACTGGCTGAATACCGACATGGACTGGCGGCTGCTTGCCCGCATGGCAACCGAAAACGGTACGGCAGCGACGCGCTACGGCGAATATCGGCTTTCCCGCGCGGGAACCGCGAAGGGACAGGCGACCTGCGCCCTGCATGTCGACATATGCCTTGCCGCAGGCAGCGCGATTGCCGCGCCCTTTGCCGGCCGCATCAGCTGGAAGGACCAGCATCTGACGCTCGCCAGCGACAGCATGACCCTGCATCTCGATGGGCTCGACCTCTCGGTCGAGGATGGAGCCGAGATTGCCGCCGGCGATTCCCTCGGCACGGTTTTCGGAGAGGCGTCGTCGCTCGGCGGGCTGCGCGTCCAGCTTTGCAGCGTCGCCGGTGTCGAACCGCCGCTCTTTGCTTCACCGCGCGCGGCGGCGGCTTGGTCGGTTCTCTGCCCTTCACCCTCGCTGCTTCTCAGCCCGCAAGCGGATGCGCCGCAAGCTGAAACCGCCGCGCTCTTCGCCAGGCGGCGGGCGCATCTCGCAAGGCCACAGAAGAATTATTATGCGGCGCCGCCGCAGATCGAGCGCGGCTGGAAGGAGCATTTGTTCGATGTCGAGGGCCGCGCCTATCTCGACATGGTCAACAACGTCACCATTCTCGGCCATGGCCATCCCAAGCTCGCGGCGGCGATCCACGCCCAATGGCTGCGGCTCAACACCAATTCCCGCTTCCACTACGCCGCGATCATGGAATTTTCCGAACGCCTCGCCGCCCTGTCGCCGGATGGGCTGGACGTGGTCTTTTTGGTCAACAGCGGCTCGGAGGCGAACGATCTGGCGCTTCGCCTGGCGCAAGCCCATAGCGGCGCGCGCAACATGCTCTGCCTGCTCGAAGCCTATCATGGGTGGTCGGCGGCAAGTGATGCCGTCTCCACCTCGATCGCCGACAATCCGCAGGCACCAACCACCCGGCCGGATTGGGTGCATGCCGTCATTTCACCGAATACCTATCGCGGCGCATTTCGTGGTCCCGATACCGCGGCAAACTATCTCAGCGCGGTAACGCCGGTGCTGGAGGCGATCGACGCCGGCGGCAACGGCCTTGCGGGCTTCATCTGCGAATCGGTCTACGGCAATGCCGGCGGCATTCCGCTGCCGGACGGTTATCTCAGGGAAATCTATGCGCAGGTGCGCGCCCGCGGCGGCCTCTGCATCGCCGATGAGGTGCAGGTGGGCTATGGCCGGCTCGGACATTATTTCTGGGGCTTCGAGCAGCAGGGGGTTGTGCCCGATATCATCACCATCGCCAAGGGCATGGGCAACGGCCATCCGCTCGGCGCCGTCATCACCACGCGGGAGATCGCGCAATCGCTGGAGAAGGAGGGTACCTTCTTTTCCTCCACCGGCGGCAGCCCTGTCAGTTGCATCGCCGGCATGACGGTGCTCGACATCATGGCCGAGGAAAAGCTGCAGGAAAATGCCCGGACGGTCGGCGATCATCTGAAGGCACGGCTCGCCGCGCTGATCGACCGCCATCCGATTGCAGGCGCCGTGCACGGCATGGGCCTCTATCTCGGCCTCGAATTCGTCCGCGACAGAACGACGCTGGAGCCGGCGACGGAAGAGACGGCTGCAATCTGCGACCGGCTTCTCGAACTCGGCGTCATCATGCAGCCGACCGGCGATCACCAAAATGTGCTGAAGATCAAACCACCGCTCTGCCTCAGCATCGACAGCGCGGATTTCTTCGCGGACATGCTGGAGAAGGTGCTCGAAGAGGGCTGGTGACCCGGGGGCTTCCGGCATTAACCAAATCGGTCATTTCGAGGCATTTCGATTTTTAATGAAACGGGCCATTGCCGGAATCGGCAAGGCTTCCTATGTCTGCCGCGGTGATCGATCGAACTTCGATTCTGTCATGCGAATTTAACGAAGAGCTGATATGTTTCTTTCTGTAAGTTCGGGCTGCGACGGAATGAATTTTTTCGGATCGTCGATATTTTGACACGTTTCGGAATATGTTTCTGACAGGCTATCGGGTAATCTCTACCAAGTTAGTGGATTATAGAAGACAGCTTTCACCGGCCCCGGGCTCTTCTGGGACCCCTCAAGTGCAACGCCAACACAAGGAACGAGCATGATAGACATCGATATTCTCGCCGATCTCCTTGGGCGATCTGTGCTTGGCAATGACCGTCCGGGCGCCCTCTCCCGCCCGAACTGTCGAATGTGACGTTCGTCCCCCCTTTCAACGGTACCAGACAAGTCAATTCGCCATGGCTGCGCATGTCGCGCGGCAGGAGTTCTATCTATGAAGAAGCAAGTTATCGAATATGCAGGCGTTCCCGTCGGGATCGTCATTCCCGATGAAGACCGGCTGAAGTTCATCGCCGTGAAATTTCATGTCCACGACCTCGACGAGCAGCGTTTCGGCTCGCCGGACGAGGTGCGGCTGGCCATCCATGACCTGATGACCCGCCGTCATCCGAAGCCGCTTCATGCCTGAGGCATGAGGCCGGCATTGCGTTCGCGGCTTTTCAAGATGTCCGACCGGTCCCGTCCCTTGGGGCCGGTCTTGTTTTTTGAGGGCAATTGCAGTCCTATCGGCGGTCTTTGCGTATAAGGACGCGCCCTTGCCCGATCTTCTCAACCTTATCACCGACATCGAAGGTGTTTCCGTCGGCCATGCGACCGACCTTGCGCTCGGTTCCGGCGTCACCGTCATCGTCTTCGACGAACCGGCCGTCGCATCCGGCACGGTGCTTGGCGGCGCACCCGGCGGCCGCGACACCGGCCTGCTCGATCCGTCGATGACTGTCCATGCCGTTGATGCCTTCGTGCTCTCCGGCGGCTCGGCTTTCGGGCTGGATGCCGCCGGCGGCGTGCAGGCGGGCCTGCGCGAGCTCGGCCGCGGTTTTGCAGTCGGGTCGGTGCACATTCCGATCGTGCCGCAGGCAATCCTGATGGACCTGCTGAACGGCGGCGACAAGGATTGGGGCCTTCACTCGCCCTATCGCGACATGGGTTATACGGCACTGCAGGCTGCGGCCAAGGGCACATTCGCGCTCGGCACGACAGGTGCCGGGACGGGAGCGACGACGGCCACCGTCAAGGGCGGGCTCGGCTCGGCCAGCGCCGTCAGCAGTGCCGGGCATCGCGTCGCGGCAATCGTCGCTGTCAATGCGCTCGGCTCGGCAACGATCGGCGACGGGCCGCATTTCTGGGCTGCACCTTTCGAAAAAGATGCGGAATTCGGCGGGCTCGGCATGCCTGATGTGGCCGACCACCGGATCCGACTCAAGGGCATGAACACGCCGGCAACGACGATCGGCGCTGTCGTGACCGACGCGCAGCTGACCAAGGCCGAGGCGCACCGGCTTTCGCTCGCCGGCCATGACGGGTTTGCCCGGGCATTGCTGCCGGCGCACCTGCCGCTCGACGGCGACACCGTCTTTGCCGCTTCGACGGCCAGGCATCGACGAGACGACATGGCAAGCCTGATGGAGCTTTGTCATTTTGCCACCATCGTCATGGCGCGGGCGATCGCCCGGGGCGTCTACGCGGCGACCGCGCTGCCGGTCGAAGGCGCACAAAAGGCATGGCGCGACCGCTATCCGAATAGTCGTTGATTGAATAGGGTCTGAACCGGGCAGACCGAATATGCCGAATGGCGGAGAGATGTGAATGCAGATCCGGGCGCTGATGTATTTCGACGAGCTGGTCAGGACCAATTCCATGCGCCAGGCGGCCGAGAACCTCAATGTCGCACCGACGGCGATCAGCCGGCAGATCGAGAACCTCGAATATCACTTTGGCGCGCCGCTTGTCGAACGCAGCGCCCGTGGTGTCAAGCTGACGGCCGCCGGCGAGCTGCTTGCCGCTCGCGCCGGCCGGACGCTGCGCGAGCTCGATCACGTGCAGCAGCTGATCGAGGATCTCAAGGGCCTGCAGCGCGGCCGTGTCAGCATCCATGCCAATGGCGCCACCGTCGCCAATCTGTTGGCGCCGGCGCTTGCCGAATTCAGCCTAAAATATCCGAAGCTGCGTTTTACCGTGACGATCACCAGCGCGCGGCAGGCAGTCGATGCCGTCAACAGCGCCGAGGCGGATATTGCAGTGACACTGTTTGCGCCTCCCATGTCCGGCACCAAGGTGCGGCTGCGCTCCGAGATCGCCTATGATCTCATCGTCACGCCGCAGCATCCAGCCGCCGCGCATACCGAGATCGCGGTGCGGGAGCTCGCCGACCATGCGCTGGCGCTGCCGGATCAATCCTTCGGCTTTCGCCAGGCCTTCGACGCGCTGTTCGAGAAGGAGGGGTTGAGCCTCGACCCCGTCTTCGTCACCAGCTCGCTCGAAATGCTGAAGGAACTGGTGCTCAGCGGGGCAGCGGCGACGCTGCTGCCGGCGCTCACCGTCCGCCGCGAGATCGAAGCGGGTCAGCTCCTCGCCATTCCGCTCGCCGGCAAGACCGGCATCCGCACCCATGTCGATCTCTGCGTCGCGCCGGACCGGCAGCTGTCCTTCGCCGCGACGAAACTGCTCGACTTCATCGAAAGGTTCATGCGCGAGCGCACGAACCGCCGGGGCGAGACGAAAGACTGACGCTTCAGCTTGCATTGCCCGCGGATGTACGGTGTAGCTTTTTCGGCTACACTGAGCACACAAAATCTCCATTGTGTGTACACTGGCGTGGTGTCAATCTACTCGCAAAAGGCCTTCGCCATCGACGCGCGGCCAGACAAGGGAACATGATGATCAAGCTTTCGTTTGCGCCTTCGCGTTTCGTCCGGCGGCTTTCCCTCGGTGCTGCGCTTTCGGCCGGTCTCGCGATGACGGCGATGACGCCGGCGGAGGCGGCGAAGACCAGCCTCAGTCTCGGCATGAGTGTCGAGCCGACTGGCCTCGATCCGACGATCGCGGCACCCGTCGCAATCGGCCAGGTGACCTGGCAGAATGTGTTCGAGGGCTTGGTGACGATCGACCAGGCCGGCAAGATCCAGCCGCAGCTGGCAAAAAGTTGGGAGATCTCTCCCGATGGCCTGACCTATACGTTCAAGCTGCAGACCGGGGTCAAATTCCATGACGGCGAGGCCTTCGATGCCGCGAGCGCCAAGTTTTCGCTCGATCGCGCCCGCGGCGCGGATTCGGTCAATCCGCAGAAGCGCTTTTTCACCTCGATCGCCTCGATCGATACGCCCGATGCCGAAACGCTGGTGCTGCATCTCTCGGCGCAGACCGGCAGCCTGATCTACTGGCTCGGCTGGCCGGCCTCGGTGATGGTCGCACCGAAGACGGCTGCCGACGGCAAGACGACGCCAGTGGGCACGGGTCCCTTCAAATTCGCCAGCTGGGCGAAGGGCGACAAGGTCGAACTCGCCAGGAATGCCGATTACTGGAACAAGGATGCGGCCGCCAAGCTCGACAAGGTGACCTTCCGCTTCATCGCCGATCCGCAGGCGCAGGCAGCTGCGCTAAAATCCGGCGATCTCGATGCCTTTCCGGAATTTGCGGCGCCCGAGCTGATGAGTTCCTTCGACGGCGATGCGAGGCTCGTCACCAGGATCGGCAATACCGAACTCAAGGTCGTTGCCGGCATGAACACTGCCAAGAAGCCTTTCGACGACAAACGCGTCCGCCAGGCGCTGATGATGGCAATCGACCGCAAGACGGTGATCGACGGCGCATGGTCCGGCCTCGGCACGCCGATCGGCAGCCACTACACGCCGAACGATCCGGGTTATCAGGACATGACTGGCGTGCTGCCCTACGACGTCGACAAGGCGAAGGCGCTGCTTGCCGAAGCCGGCTACCCCAACGGTTTCACCTTCACGATCAAATCGCCGCAGATGGCCTATGCGCCACGCAGCGCCCAGGTGATGCAGGCGATGTTTGCCGAAATCGGCGTGACGATGAATATCGAGCCGACGGAATTTCCGGCAAAATGGGTCCAGGACATCATGAAGGACCGCAATTTCGACATGACGATCGTCGCCCATGCCGAACCGCTCGACATCGACATCTATGCCCGCGATCCCTATTATTTCAATTACAAGAACCCTGCTTTCAACGCGCTGATGAAGAAGGTCCAGGAGACGGTCGATCCCGCCGCGCAAAATGCTATCTATGGCGAAGCGCAGAAGATCCTCGCCGAGGACGTGCCGGCGCTCTACCTTTTCGTCATGCCGAAACTCGGCGTCTGGGACAAGAAGCTGAAGGGCCTGTGGGAGAACGAGCCGATCCCTTCCAACGTGCTGTCTGGTGTTTCCTGGGACGAGTGAGGGTTGCGGACGGGGCAGGACGCGATGAGGTGATGGCCTTGGAGAGATCCGACATACATTTTGTCGATATGGCGCGCAGCTCTCTCCCTCCCTCGCCAAGTGAGGTCAATTTGGGTGGCCGGCATTGTCTGGTTTCGCTGGCGGATCGCATTTCTGACCCGGGCATCTGCGCCCTGATTGGCTCCTCCCGCCAACCCCTCACTCCGTCATGCTCGGGCTTGACCCGAGCATCTACACCTCATCCCTCAACAGCAGTGGCATGGATCCCAGGCTCAAGGCCTGGGATGACGGAGAGTGGAGTTGGCGTTCTAGCTAAACTCGCCGCCAGAACGGCGAGCGGACGTATCATATGATCCCACTCCTCGCCCGCCGCTTCGCCGGTCTCCTCGTCACGCTCGTCATCGTCTCGCTGCTGATCTTCGCCGTCATGGACCTTCTGCCCGGCGATCCCGCCTCAATCATGCTCGGTACCTCGGCAACACCGGAAACGCTTGAAGCGCTGCGTCACAGTCTCGGCCTCGACCAGCCGCTGCTGCTGCGTTACGGACAATGGTTGACCGGCGTGCTCTCCGGCAATCTCGGCAATTCCCTAACCTATGGCGTGCCGGTGGCGGGATTGATCGTCGAGCGGCTGGCGGTGACGCTGCCGCTGGCGCTGATGGCTATCGTGCTTTCGGTGGCGATTGCCCTGCCGCTTGGCGTGCTGGCCGCCTCGCGCCGCGGTGGTGTCTTCGACGTCATCGCCACGCTGTTTTCGCAGATCAGCATCGCCGTGCCTGCCTTCTGGGTGGCGCTGCTGTTGATCATCCTGTTTTCAACGATGCTCGGGCTGATGCCGGCCGGCGGCTTTCCGGGCTGGAGCGCCGGCCTCACGCCGGCATTGCAGGCGCTGGTTATGCCCGCCGTCGCGCTGGCGATGCCGCAGGCCGGCGTGTTGACGCGCGTGGCGCGCTCGGCGGTGCTTGACACGATGCATGAGGATTTTGCCCGCACCGCGGTAGCCAAGGGGCTGTCGCGCAGTGCGGTGCTTTGGCGGCATATCGTGCCGAATGCGTTGATCCCGATCCTCACGATGATCGGGCTGCAATTCACCTTTCTCGTCGCCGGCGCAGTGCTGGTGGAAAACGTCTTCAACCTGCCCGGCCTCGGACGGCTCGCGCTTCAGGCGCTTTCCCAGCGCGACATCATCGTCATGCAGGATGTCGTGCTGTTCTTCGCAGGTCTTGTCATCGTGATGAATTTCATCGTCGATCTCTCCTATCTGGCGATCGATCCCAGGATGAGAAAGGCGGCCTGAGACATGGTACCGATCGCATCCACTGCTATCACCAGCCGCCGGCGGGTCTTCAGACTTAGCCGGCGAATGAACCTGATTACAGGGGCTGCCATCATCGGCCTGCTGGTCGCGGTTGCGCTGCTGTCGCTCGTCTGGACGCCGCTGCCGCCGGCGAAAATGCAGATCATCCACAAATTGCAGCCACCGCTTGCCTTCGGCCTGCTCGGCACGGACCAGTTCGGCCGCGATGTGCTTTCGATGCTGATGGCAGGCTGCTGGAATTCGCTGTCGATCGCCATCACAGCGGTTACGATCGGCGGGACGCTCGGCTCGATCGCCGGCATTTCGGCGGCGGCAATCCGCGGTCCCTGCGAAGCGCTGCTGATGCGCATCTGCGACGTCATCTTCGCGCTTCCGCCGATCCTGTCCGCCATGGTGCTCGGCGCCTTTCTCGGGCCAGGGCGGTTCACCGCGATCACCGCGATCGCCGTCTTCATGATCCCGGTCTTTGCCCGTGTGACGCTTGCGACCTCGCTGCAGGCCTGGAGCCGCGACTATGTGACTGCGGCACGCGCGATCGGCAATACGCGCCTGACTATTTCTTTGCGCCATGTGCTGCCGAATATCATCAGCCAGATCATCGTGCATGGCGCGATCCAGCTGGGGCTGGCGATCCTCACCGAAGCGGGTCTCAGCTTCCTCGGGCTCGGCATGGCGCCGCCGGCGCCGACCTGGGGCCGGATGCTTGCTGATGCGCAAACCTATCTGGCGCTCGCTCCCTGGCTGGCGATCCTGCCCGGCCTTGCCATTGCGCTCACCGTCTTCGGCTTCAATATGCTCGGTGACGGTTTGCGCGATCTGCTCGACCCGCGTGAGGCGAGCCGCTGATGTCCTCCCAAGACGAAAAGCCCGAAAGACCATGCCATGACCGAAACCGACATTACCATCCGCGAACTCAGGCAGCGCTTCGCCGATAGGAGCCTCTCCCCTCTCGAATACTGGCTCGCCCTCGAAGACCATATCGCCGCCTGGGAGCCGTCGATTTCGGCCCTCTACCTTTACGATCCGGAATCGGCGCGCGCCCAGGCGAAAGCGTCGACGGAGCGCTGGGCGAAGGGAGAAACGCTCGGTGCTCTCGACGGCATCCCGGTGACGCTGAAGGAACTGATCGCCACGAAGGGCCAGCCGGTGCCGCTCGGCACGAGGGCAGTGGAACTCAAACCCGCGGACGTCGATGCGCCGGCCGCCGCGCGGCTGCGGGAAGACGGCGCGGTGATCTTCGCCAAGACCACCTGCCCGGATTACGGCATGCTTTCCTCCGGCCTTTCGAGCTTTCATCCTCTCAGCCGCAACCCCTGGAACACCACGCAGAATCCCGGCGGATCGAGCGCCGGAGCCGCGGCGGCCGCAGCGGCCGGCTACGGGCCGCTGCATATCGGCACCGATATCGGCGGCTCGGTGCGCCTTCCCGCCGGCTGGACCGGCATCTTCGGCTTCAAGCCGAGCCATGGACGCATTCCGGCCGATCCCTATTATGTCGGGCGCTGCGTTGGGCCGATGGCGCGCACCGTCGAAGATGCGGCCTTTTCGATGGCGACGCTGTCACGGCCGGACTGGCGCGACGGCACCAGCCTGCCGCCAAACGAATTCAACTGGATGGATCTCGAGATCGACCTGTCGGGCATGAAGATCGGGTTGATGCTCGATGCCGGCTGCGGGCTTGCGGTGGACGACGAGATCAGGGCCGCGGTCGAAACGGCGGCACAACAGTTCGAGGCGGCCGGCGCGACCATTCTATCGGTCCAGCCGGTGATGACGCGCGCGATGCTGGATGGCCTCGACAACTTCTGGCGGTCCCGGTTCTGGGGCGATATCGCCGAGCTCGACGATAACAGGCGCGACAGCATCCTGCCCTATATCAGGGATTGGGCAATGGGCGGCACCGATATCAGCGGTGTCGATGCGGTCAGGGGCTTCAATCAGACGATCGAGATGCGCAAGAGCTGCGGACGGCTGTTCACGCAAGTCGATGCCCTGCTTTCGCCAACCAATCCGATCATCTCCTATCCGGCCGAATGGGCATCGCCGACGAACGATCCGGCCCTGCCGTTCGAACATATCGGTTTCACCGTGCCGTGGAACATGTCTGAGCAGCCGGCCGCCTCGATCAATTGCGGCTTCTCTCGCTCGGGCATGCCGATCGGGTTGCAGATCGTCGGGCCGCGTTTCGACGACATGCGGGTGCTGAGACTGTCGAAAGCCTTCGAGGACTGGACGGGCGGCGTGCGATCCTGGCCGCAGCCTCCGATCAGCTGATCAGCTGATCGGGCGGCGATACCCGGTTGGTTGCTCGTAGAGCCAGCCGATGCGCTCGACCGCGGCCTCGAAATTCTCGCGCGCCACCGTCATGCTATGGCCGTTGGCGTGCAGAATGGTTTCCGGATCTTCGAAGACGGCGACATGACCCTTCCAGAATACCAGGTCGCCACGGCGGATTTCGGATCGGTCGATCGGCTGGCCGAGGCCTGCCGCCTGCATGTCGGTATCGCGTGGCGCAGCTCTGCCCGTCATCAGCATCGCCAGCTGGACGAGACCGGAACAATCGATGCCGAGGCCGGAACGTCCGCCCCAGAGATAGGGCGTTTCCAGGAAACGCGCTGCGATCTCCACGTAATCGGCGCCATCGAGAGCGCCGAGCGGCTGGACATGCTTGGCGAAGATCGCATTTCCGTCCTCGAGCACGACATAGCGATTTCCACGCGCTTCCGCCTCGCCGGCGACGTGGACGCGGCTTCCCATCGACAGGATGGCCTGGTGGGGCTTGCGCAGTTCCGGTTCCGGATAGAGGAGGGTGCGCTGGACGGTGACGATATGGGTCGGCGCTGGCCGGCCTTCCAAGAGCGCGTCTGCCCTGACATAGCCGACATAACCATCCGAGGCGGCTTTCACCCAGCACCAGCCACCGGCGCGATCGAAAACCGTCACATCCTCGCCGAGAAGCAGTTCCGTATCGATGCCGCGCGCAAGGTCCGGTTCGGGACGCAAGCCCACGACAGGAACGGCGACGCGGGCCGGGGCGCCTTCGACAAAACGCGACGCCTCTACCTTGCCTTCAAGCCCCGCTTCCGCCAGATCAGGCCGGTAGGCATGCAGGCGGCGGTCGAGCATCGTCATTCGCATTCCTTTCAGATCGGCAGCCGGCGGGCCTGATCTCGGATGAGATCGCCGAGCTTTTCCAGGTAGAGCGCACCGCCGACGGTGCGCTTGATGATCACGTTGCGCCGGTCGGCATCGTCGCGCACCCGATCGACCAAGCCCATCTCACCCATCGTGTCCAGGGCGCGGGTGATGACCGGCTTGGTGACATCAAGCGTGGCGGCAAGCCCGCGCACGGTGTGCGGCGGCGGCACCAGATAAATATGCAGCAGGATCGCCACTTGGCGCAACGTCAAATCGCGGTCGTCGTGGCGGACCTGATCGAGCGCCACGCCATGCCAGAGCCCCAGCGCCTGCGAGGCGGTCAGTTCGATCGGCACGGCCCCTCCGGAAGATCGTTACGCTAGCGTTCCAGTTTCCGGCAGTTCCCATGCACATGCAAGGGGCGGCAGAAATTGCCGCCCGGCAAGGTGAATAAAATTTTAACGATCGGCAGCGAGGCGCAGCGCGTGAACACGCGGGCGCGCCTCAACGTATATGGGCTCAGCGCAGGCTCTCGCGGATATGGTGAAAGAGCGCGCGGATCGCCTGTGCTTCGCCACCGCCCGGCGAGTGCGGCCGTTCGGACTGGGCCCAACCGTAAATGTCGAAATGCGCCCAACTCTTCGCCTTGCTGACGAAACGCTTGAGGAAGAGGGCGGCGGTGATCGCCCCTGCCATGCCGCCGGCCGGCGCGTTGGTGAGGTCGGCGAACTTGGTGCGGATATCCTTTTCGTAGCCGGAATAGAGCGGCAGGCGCCAGATCGGATCGTCGGTTTCCAGGCTCGATTCGGTCAGGTCATGCGCCAGATTGGCGTCATCGGTGAAGAAGGGCGGGAGATCCGGGCCAAGGGCAACGCGGGCAGCACCGGTCAGCGTCGCCATGTCGATCAGTAGCTCGGGCTCTTCCTCGTCGGCATAGGCGAGCGCATCGGCCAGGATCAAACGGCCTTCGGCATCGGTATTGTCGATCTGGACGGTCAGGCCCTTGCGGCTCCGATAGATGTCGCCGGGCCGGAAGGCATTGGACGAGATCGCGTTTTCGACGACCGGAACGATAACGCGCAGATCGACCTTCAGCTTGGCGTCCATGATCATCAGGGCAAGTCCCATGACATTTGCCGCGCCGCCCATATCCTTCTTCATCAACAGCATGGAGGCGGCAGGCTTGATGTCGAGACCGCCGGTATCGAAGCATACGCCCTTGCCGACCAGCGTCACCTTACGATGGCCCTTCTTGCCCCAGCGCAGCTCGAGAAGGCGCGGCGCGTCGGCGCTGGCGCGGCCGACGGTGTGGACCAGCGGGAAGTTCTGCTTGAGCAGGTCGTCGCCCGATATAACCGATATCTCCGCCTTGTAGTGTGTGGCCAGGCCACGGAAAACGGCCTCGAGCTGGTTCGGCCCCATATCGTTCGTCGGCGTGTTGATGAGGTCGCGGGCAAGAAAGACGCCGGCAAGCTGGCGCTTGATGTCGGCGGCGTCGGCATCGCGGGGGATCATCAGCGTCGCCGCCGGCGATTTTTCGGATTTGTAGCGGTCGAAACGGTAGCTGCCGAGGCCAAAGCCGAGGGCCAGGCGATTTGCCGTCAGCGGCGCGGTCTCGATGTGCCAGTCACCGGCCGGCAGCGTGCGAGCGAGCCTGCCGGTGATGTAGGGCTGCTCGGATGGATTGGTGCCGAGGCCGTAAAGCGCGCCGCCGAGATGGCCTTCGGCCGTCGGGATCAGCAGCAGCGACCCGCTTTCGGCCTTGTAGCCTGCCCTGCGCGCCCAATCGAGCGCGATCGGATCGATCGTGCCGGTCTCGATATGGGCAGGCGTGACGGCAAAGATCGGCAGCGTCGAACCGCCCTTCGTGTTGAAAGGGGTCGGTCTCTCGATGAACTGATAGGGGGCCATGATTGTCCTTCGGCGGTCGCAAGGAATCGTTCCTTAACGGTCTGTTAGGGTTAACAGACTATTGCTGGAGCGAAGATTACGCGTCAAACCTTTCCCTGTTCCGCTTCGAGGTCAGGCGCCGATTTCGGAATCCAGGAACGCGCCATGCCTGCCTCGCTCACCACTACATGCACCAATCGTATCCTGCAGGGCGCCGCGGCATCGCTGCTCGTCTTGGCACTTGTCGGTTGCTCGACGACCAAGGACCGGATGACAACGGGCTCGGTGCCGAAACTCACCAAGCCGGTCGAAGAGATGGACGCGACCGAGCTGCGCTCGGCGACGGACCGGCTCGGCCAGGCCTATGAAAAGAACCCGCGCGATCCCGTCACCGGCGTCAACTACGCCAATCTGCTGCGCATGAACGGCCGCGACACGCAGGCGCTCGCCGTCATGCAGCAGGTGGCGATCGCCAATCCCGGCGACCGCAACGTGCTGGCTGCCTACGGCAAGGCGCAGGCGGCGGCCGGCCAGTTTCAGCAGGCGCTCGACACGATCGGCCGCGCCCAGACGCCGGACCGTCCGGACTGGAAGCTGATCTCGGCTCAAGGCGCTATCCTCGACCAGATGGGCCGGGCCAGCGATGCCCGGCAGCGCTACCGCGACGCGCTCGACATCCAGCCGAACGAGCCCTCCATCCTTTCCAACCTCGGCATGTCCTACGTGCTGACCGGCGATCTGCGCACGGCCGAAACCTACCTGCGCTCCGCCGCCAGCCAGCCGACCGCCGACAGCCGCGTCAGGCAGAACCTTGCCCTCGTCGTCGGTCTGCAGGGGCGTTTCCCGGAAGCCGAGCAGATCGCTAGGCGCGAACTTTCGCCGCAGCAGGCCGATGCCAATGTCGCCTATCTCAGAGGCATGCTCTCGCAGCCAAATTCCTGGCAGAAACTCGCCGCCAAGGACAAGACGCCGCAAGCAGCAGGCGACAGCAGCACCAATTGACCGAATCATGTTGTCCGAAAGGCTGCGCCTTCGGAGAGATCATGATGTAATTTAAAGAGTTAGAGCATGATGTCGTCCGAAAACCGCGCGCACTTTTCGGCATCAGGCTCTAGGAGCCGTGGACTCTTGGGATTCCCAAAGCTGAGCAAATCAGATTCAAGACTGTCTTTTGGAGGCAGTCATGGGTGTTTTGGACCGTTTAATTCTTCGGGATGACCAGT
>NZ_JABFCN010000052.1 GCF_013087515.1 Rhizobium sophorae
CGTCCTTTGATGGGCCGGACTCTAATGCAATCTGGAGGAAATTACCCGTGGCAGGTCACCAGCGCACCAATTACCTGGCCCTCTTGAACGGCTACGAGGCCAACAAAGCTCTCGGATTTTAGCAGCTTAGCCATATATTGTGGCGTTGGACGCTTACTCGAATAGGATTCAGAATCGTCAAAAGCCTCTGCAAAGACATCGAGCATGCCATCCATAAGAGAATTCTCATCGGATTCTATTTTCTTTATTTCGATTTTCACAATCAGCTCTCTCTGTACCGAACGCTCAATATATTAGAGCTTTTCATGTTGTGATGGAAATTGCCGAGGTCTTAATGTTATCGTCCAGGCTCGCTCCGGCTTTCGTCCATGTCGCGGCGCTCGTCATATCCCTCACGCTTTCTGGGCTTGAGTATCGGACGCGGGCTCAATGGGCTGGGCGGTGAAGCCTTCATAAACGCTACCAGGACCAGCCCAGCGACGGAAAACCAGAATGCAATGATGAAGCTGTCGCTGTAGGCCAAAACGTAGGATTGCGATCGGACGGATGTGGCAAGCGTACCGACAGCTTTCGCGGTACCACTGCCGTTGTGACCCAGCGCGTCGTTCAAAGCGGCTAGACTTCGCTTATACAGCGGGTTGTCATTTGTCAGGTGAGCGCCAAGAACATTTGAATGGAACTGCTCCCTTCGGCGAATCCAGGTCCCCATCAGTCCAGCCGCAAGCTCAGCGCTTCCAAGGCGAGCGACCTGAATGTATGCCGACATCGCGGTCGAGCGTTTTGGATCCGAATTTCCAACCAAGAAGACGAACGATGCGTAGAACGTCAGAACCTGGCCGGTCGTGTGCAGCAGCACGATCAGCCCGAAACTGTCGGGGTACCAATCCGAGGTGACCTTTGAACCGATAAGAGCAGCGACGCCGCTCGCGGACAAACCCACGATCAATGTCACTCGCGCATCAACATACGTCAGGACAAATCCTGAGAGCATTACAATCATTGCTACCGGAATAACTGCGTAAACGATAAAGACGCCGCTTATCTGGAACGGCCGCAGTCCCCCCACGGTCTGCATTATTCCCGGGATGAGGGTGCTTCCAGCACTGCTGGCAAACGTAAAGACAATGACAACGGCCAGGCCGAGAATAACGTTGCGAGAACCGAGGACGCTGGCATGTGCCCACGGCCTCGACACGATGCTTTCGTTTATGAGAAAGGCGACAAATAGAAGCCCTCCAGCGAGGAACAATGACTCGACCAGCCCCGATTCAAGCCAGTCCAACCGGTTGCCTTGGTCCAGCGCGATATAGATGAATGTCATCGACGCGCCGAGTAGGAGCATTCCGCCCCAATCTGCGTTCGCCAAAAGTGACTTGTCAATCGGCTCCCTTGGGGCGCCCAACACTACAAGCAAGGCGATCAGCGGAGCGACAAGTACATCCTGCCAGTAAAGCCACTGCCATCCCAGGACGTCCCCGTAGTATCCGACCAGTGCAAACCCCATGCTTTGGGACAGGGGAATACGAAGTGTGTAGATCCCAAGGCCGATGATCCAGTATTTAGGAGCAAGGTTGCGGAAAATGATCATCAGCGTGGCGGGAACGAAGACGCCAAGGAGAAGCGCTCGAACAATGTGTGCGGCGAACAAAAGGTCGTGGTTATGGATAGAAGGAATCGCAAATGAGAGAGCCGCGTAAACGAGGCTCGAAGGTATCATCACCCTGCGAACGCCATAGACCGTCATCAACCAAGCGACGGCCGATGCGATAAATATCTGGGGCGCGTTGGCTGCAGTGGCGAACCAAGCACCTTCGTCGGCGCCAAAACCGTACGCTCCTCGTAAGTCGGGAAGGCCGACCGTGAAGACGCGGGTATCGAAACCCACCACAAATGCGGCCAACAGAAGAGCCGCAACGATGAGTATCGGCCGTTTCGTCGTCGTGTCTTGTGATAAGGGCCCCAGCACGGTCGAGGCGGCGCCATTCATGGGTTGGTGTCCGGAGTGGAAACCGTCACGACAGCAGACATCCCTGGGCGTAGGGATCGAACGAGTGGTTGGCCGCTTATAAATTCGATCCGAACGGGAACCCGTTGGACGACTTTCGTATAATTGCCAGTCGCATTGTCTGGCGGCAGCAGCGCGAACGTTGAGCCGCTCGCGGGTGAAAGCTTTCCGACTCTACCCTGCAGGATTTTGCCGGGAAAAGTGTCAATGCGGACATCAACGAGTTGCCCCGTACTCATCCTGCTAAGCTGTGTTTCTTTAAAGTTTGCGGTTACGTACACATTCGGGATTGGAACGACCGCAACGATACTGCCGCCGATGCCCACGTAGTCGCCAAGGTGGACCGACTTTTTGCCAACTACGCCGTCGAACGGTGCGTAGATGCGCGAGTACCTTTGGTGGAGCTGGGCGGTCGTGAAATTGGCTTCCTGCGCATCTATCTGCGCATTCAACAATGGCTCTTGACCTTGCAAGACTTGGAGTTGGGCCCGTTGCTGTTCGATCGCTGCGGCTGTTGACGCGACAGAGGCTTGCGCCTGCAGAAACGATGCTTGAGCCTGCTGGAGGCGCTGTTCCGTGCTTGCTTGGCCAAGGTTCTTCTGTCGTTCGAATTCGAGGCGTGTCTGTTCCTCCACCGCAAGTGCGGAGGCGTTTTGTGCCTCAGCGGCCTTGATTACCGCGCGTTGCAGGTTTTCCTGGTTGCCAAGGTTGACGCGTGATGCTTTTGCCGCCTCTAAATTTGCTGTCGCAAGGGCGAGGGCCGCGTCGTATTCGCTGGGATCGATCTCTACTATCAGGTCGCCTTTTTTTACCGGTTGATAGTCATCAACGGCGATTGTCCGAATATTTCCTGAGACCCGTGCGCTCATCGTGCTGAAATCTGCCCCGACGGCAGCGTCATCGGTCGTCTGCGTCGTCGCAGACGCGGTCCAGCCATTCCAGTGCGCGTTTGCGTATGCAACACCAGCTACAGCCAGGATTACTGCCGTGGCCGGTATGAAAAGCCTTGCTATTAGGCTGGGCTGGCTTGGAGGAAGGGGCGAGACAGGTGAGGGTGGCGCCTTGGCTGACGTCGGCGACAAGGTCGTTACGTTGTCGCTCATTCGAAGATCCGCACGCTTTCTGCGGGAGGGTTCCGTAGTTCCCTGCGCGTCAATTCAATTTCGGCTGGCCCGGTCGCCTGAACCGCCAAAGAGGTTGTCGCTTCAAATCGCATTGTCTTCTCCGCTCGACATACGAGGATGTATTCTGATTGTAAGCGGACCTTGATGCAGTGCTGTTTGGATCGATTGTAATATCCGGCACCCCAACGACTGGTTGGCAGTTCATACCCAACCCAAAACGCTCCAATCTTACAATAAAGCCCGGGCCAGCGCCTGTACGAGGGGGGGAAGTGCCTGTCGGGCCGTCAAAAATCTTCGCAATTGAGAGATCTCAGCAATGTCAGATAAGAAATCAAATGCAGCCGCAGCCGGAACTTTTGCTATAGGCTCGACGGTGGTCAATCGGTTGGGTTTCGGCGGAATGCGGATCACCGGTCGAGGAGTTTGGGGTCAGCCACAAGACCCAGATGAAGTCGAACGGACACTCAAGAAATTACCAGAGTTGGGCGTCAACTTCATTGACACGGCCGATTCCTATGGGCCTGGCGTTTCAGAAGAGCTCATCCGAAAAGCTCTCCACCCTTACAATGGGCTGTTGATTGCCACGAAAGCCGGGTTGACCCGTCCCGGCCCCGATCAGTGGGCGCCGGATGGCCGCCCCGAAAAGCTAGTTGCACGTGCTCACGAAAGTCGCGAGCGACTTGGCGTCGAGAAGATTGGGCTGTGGCAGCTGCATCGGATCGACCCGCGTGTCCCACGCAATGAACAGTTTGTCGCCATCCGAAGCCTGCTCGACACTGGCGTGATTTTGAATGCAGGCCTGAGCGAGGTCTCAGTCGAGGAGATCGAGGCGGCTTCTAAATATTTCAAAGTTTCAACGGTTCAAAACCGATACAATCTGGTCGATCGGTCCAGCGAGGACGTTCTTGATTACTGCGAGCAGAATGGGATCGGCTTTATCCCGTGGTTCCCGCTGGCAGCTGGCCAACTCACCAAGCGTGGCTCCGTGCTTGACATTATTGCTGAGAACCACGAAGCGACCCCGAGCCAGATCGCATTGGCGTGGGTGCTGAAACGAAGCCCCGTAATTATCCCGATTCCGGGCACGTCGAAGGTAAGCCACCTAGAAGAAAATGTCGCTGCGGCAGGCATCAAACTTAGTGACGATGAGTTCGCATCCCTCGATGCAGCTGGTCGCCAGTGACACAGCAATCGGCCCGACAACTGAGTTTGTCGGGCCGACAGGCAAAAGGCTGATGTTTGGGTATCAGGGAAATTATGCCCTCACTGCCAGTGCTATTTCCTCGCGAAAAGGTAGTTTAGCGCTAGCGAGATTGCTTCTGCGACAGCAGCAGCAACACCAATGGCCCACACAGCGTCGAGGCCAATAATCCCCGCACCGAGCGCACTTCCGATCGAGAAGCCTAGATACATTGTCGAAGTATTCAGGGATAGGGATACCGAAGCCTGAGAAGGGGACGATGCCGCAATCAATCTGGCCATCTGAGCGGGGAAGAAGGACCAGACGCTGAAACCCCAGACGCCGATAGCCACTAAGGCAGGTACTAAAGCCGCTGCTGGACCAAGGACGGTCACCGTTGCCAAAACAGTGAAGGAACAGCCGAGCAGAACGAGTGACGCCGTCACGACTCTTCCTGATCCGAACCGGTCATTCAGGCCGCCACCAGTCGTGACACCTACCGCTGCCGCAAATCCCCACATTGAGACCGTGGCGCCAATTCCTGAGGTACCGAAACCCAAGACCGTGGTGAGGTATGGTGCGATGTAAGGGTAGGCGGTATAGGCGCCAATTGACCAGAACAGAGTGACGGCAAGCAATTTGAGAATTGGCGCTTGCCGAATGACGCCCACGCGCTCCGACAAACTTGCGACGGACATGCCTTCACCTGCCGTGCGGACGATCCCCACGATAATACCGACGATCGCCACAAGGCCCATAACAGCGACAGCGAGAAACGTCGTCCTCCATCCAAAGGCGTGACCGACCAGGGCTCCAAGCGGTAACCCCAAAGCGATCGCGATGGTCATGCCACCACTGACGATAGCAAGCGCTCTTCCTCTTCGAGCAGGCCCGGCGATTGTACCAGCCAGAGCGTTCGCGCTCGGAACGTATAGTCCTGCTGCCACGGCCATAAGTAAGCGAGCAACTAGAAGGGTGGAGAACGTTGCCGAGAATGCTGCCACGAAGTTGCCCACGGCGAAAATGGTCATGGCAACTAACAATGTGTCACGGCGATTTAGACGTCCAGTAATCACTGTGGTGATCGGGGAACTTATGGCCAAAGTGATCGTGAAGACAACCACGAGCATCGCGGTCGCTGACAGGCTCATGCCGAGATCAGAGGCAATCGTCGGCAACAAAGGTGCGATCATGAAACCCTCTGTGCCTATCGCGAAGGTTCCAAGAGCTAGAAAATAGGCAGGCATCAAGGACGGCGTTGGCTCAGGGGTTTCCAGCGTCCGGGAAAGTGTCTCAGTGGGAATCTTGGGTGTCAGATTCAGTCGGTCAGACATGGTGAGGTACCCTTAACTGCATTCTTCTCGGCCTTCCCGTCTAACCGCGGGAAGGCCGATCGTTACGGTCCGATGCTCAAACAGGGATTGGATCTGCCACGAGGGCCGCGTTGAAGTCGTGAACGAGTTGATGTTCTTTCAGGCCAGGGTTGTCGCGGAGAGCCGTGATTTCTTCGACGAAGACCTCTGGAGCCTCAGTGGCGAGCCCCGCCATGGTTTTTTCGATAAACACGTCCAGCGGCATTGCCCGTGGATCGCCGCTCTTCTTAACAAGATCTGTGTCGACCCACGGCGGAGCGATCTCTTGAACCTTCACGTTCGTGTCACGCAACGCAAAACGCTGGGACAGCGAATAGGAATGCAGCGCAGCCTTGGTCGAGGAGTACACGGCGTTGCCAGCGAGCGGAACGAAGGCAAGAACTGACGTGTTGTGAATGATCGTCGCGTACGGTTGAGCCTTAAGGTGGTCGACAAGCGCCGAAGTCAGGCGAATTGGGCCAAGAAGATTTGTCTCGATGATCTTCTGCGAAACGGAATCGTCGATTTTGCCTGCCGGATCGTCGAACGGCATGATACCCGCATTGTTGATGAGCACGTTGAGTTTCGGATATTCCGAGATCAGCTTTGTAGCCACCCTCTCGATATCCGCAGCGTCGGCAATATTCAGCTCGATCCCGTCGATCCCTGGATTGGCGGCCGAGACTTCATCAAGCAGGGCCTTGCGGCGCCCGGCGATGATCACCTTGTTGCCAAGCTTGTGAAACGCTTCAGCAAGGGCGCGTCCAATCCCCGAAGTGCCGCCCGTGATGAAGATTGTGTTGCCAGTCATTTTCATAAGTCGCTCCATCTATTTTCGGCGCCAACTTTCTGGCTGGGCAACCGCGTTTCGATGGGAGGATGATGGCGGAAAATCGTGCTGGCTCAAATGTCATTGAAACGGCGATTTCGGACATTCGATGTTTCGTTTACGCTTCGAGGAAGCGCGTTGCGTCCTCAATGAATTCTTCGGCATGTTGAAAGAGCGACGCGTGACCCGAGTCTGGGTAGACGATGAATTTCGCGTCGGGGACCTGCTGAGACAGGACAAACGAGCAGTAGGCTGGAGCCACAATATCTTGTGCGCCCGCGACGACGAGTATTGGCAACTTAAGTTCTCTTGCTCGGTGTAGGATCCCTGGCCAGCGCGTGAAGGCTTGAACTTGCTCCATAAAGGCGAGGGCGCTTACTCCTGGAGATCTGTGGGGCTGATTTGCGATCCGGCGGATCGAGGTTCGACCGCATGACACTGCAGCTTCGGTCTCAGGATAAAAAAGGTAGAGAAAGTCTTGTTCGTCATTTTCTTGCTTCGCCAAAACTTTGGCAACACGGGGTTGTTGGCGCGGTCCTTCGGCGATGGCGCCTGGCGTCGCTCCTACTAGGATCATCCGACGTAATAGGTGGGGATACTCCAAGGCAAGCTGCTGGGCGACCGCCCCTCCGAGAGACCAGCCCAAAACATCAGCTTGGCGCGGAGCGACCTGGAGAATTGCCTCGGCAGCAACGCTCGCCATGGATTTTATGCTGTTGAGCGAACGCCCCTGAGACAGCCCGATGCCCGGATTGTCAAACCGCACGACTTGGTGGTCGCGGGAAAGCGACTTGATGAATGCCGGATCCCAATCGTCCATTGTGGCTCTGAAACGAGGAAGGAGGACAAGCGGCGTGCCACTTTCTGCGCCATTGGTCCGGATGGCGATTTCACCATACTTGGTTTGGACTGAGCGGATCTCTGGCCTTGAAGACATTATATGGTTCCCGACGTACCTCTTGCAGCACGCACCTATTCTAGCCAGAATCCGGCTAGTCTTAAATGACGGGTATCCGTCGTTTTAGGACGTTGACTCAGGCGTCCGCTAGCTCGACATCTTCGCCATCCATGAGCTTTAATGCCCGCTTCAAGCTTTGTGGAGGTTGTCCCAGTGTACGAAGAAACGCGCGGCGCATCCGGTCTCGATCGGAAAATCCCGTGTCGCGAGCAACAATCTCCATTGGGTGGCGACCGTCTTCCAACATGGCTTTCGCGGCCTCGAGACGTAACATCTCGACCGCTTTCGCTGGCGATTGGCCAGTCTCCTCCCTGAAAAGGCGACTGAACTGTCTTGGGCTCAGGCTAACGGCCTCCGCCAGTTCCTCAACCGTCAATGGATTGCGGAGATGCTCTTTCGCGTAAATCAAAGCGCGACGAATTCGGTCGGACCTTGGCTCAAGCTCCAAAAGCGCGGAGAACTGCGACTGACCTCCGGGCCGCCTGTGATAGACGACAAGCTTCCTCGCAATTGACCGTGAAACGGCCGCGTCAAAGTCATCCTCGATCAGAGCCAGCGTGAGATCGATCGCCGAGCTCATGCCCGCGGACGTCCAGATATTTCCATCGTGCGTGAAAATTCGATCCTCATCGACGTGCGCCAAGGGAAACCGTCTCTGAAGGTCGCGAGCGTGTGCCCAATGCGTAGTCGCCACCTTCCCGTCCAGCAGTCCCGCTTCGGCCAGCAGAAAAGCTCCGGTGCAAAGCCCGGCGACTCGCCGCGATTCTGTACCCGCCTTGGAAATGTAATCTCGCAATACGGGAGATGAAGGGTTCGGGTTTAGCTCGCCAACAACCATCAAGGTGTCCGGAAAATCACCAAGGGGTTCGGTCTCCACGCCAATCTTCAGCGACGATCGAACGGTGCCTCCCTTCTCGGACATTACAGTCAGCTTATAGGCCTCCGTACCCTGCCCCTGATTGGCGAATTCAAACGCCGAAAGGGCCGCAAGACCCATGACCTGAAAACCGTCTTCAAGAATAAAGCCCACAGATCGCATTAATTGCTCCGTCTTAAACTGCTGCATACCCCAGCTTTGAGACATAAGGCCCGTTTCGGTCAAGAGCGCAGTTTAAAGGCCAGACGCTAGTCGTTGATTGTACAATAACTGGCACTGCTAGGCTGTCAGTCTGCTTTCACAAAGCCAGACCCGCATTCATGCGAGGTCGGCGTCAACCCTTGTTGCGCTGCTACTTGTGAGGTGGAAAATGAAAGCTCGAATTCTAGTATTATCGCTTTGCATGGCCGGATGGACGGTAGCTCCGACTGACTTCGTCAATGCCCAAGAGGCCGCTCCGCAGGTGGTTGTAGCAAAGCCACTGGTTCGCGACGTGACAGACAGAGATGAATTCATTGGCCGGTTTCGGGCCGCCGAACAGGTCGACATCCGTTCGCGAGTCGGTGGCTATCTGCAGAGCATTGCTTTCACAGACGGCCAGTTGGTCAAGGAAGGTGATGAACTTTTCAAGGTCGACCAACGCCCCTTTGTGACCGCATTGAGCCAAGCTAAGGCCAGCCTCGCTGCAGCAAATGCGGGCTTAACCTATGCGCAGGCCCAATTCGATCGCGTCAACGCTCTGGTTAAGTCGGGGAGCCAGACGGTTGCGACCCTGGATGATCGGCGGAGGGAATTGGACTCGGCGCAAGCAAATCTCCAAGGGTCTCAAGCGAGTGTCGATCGCGCTGAGCTCGACATGACCTATAGCCGGATTGTTGCGCCACTGAGCGGCCGCATCGACCGCCATATGATTTCTGTCGGCAACCTGGTCACCGCAGACCAGACGGTCCTCACGTCGATCGTCATGCTTGACCCGATCGACTTCTATTTCGACATCGATGAACGTCGTCTTTTGAGCTACGCCGAAACCGCTCGCAAAAATGGCTCCGTCCTGCAGAGCGGTGGCGGAGGTTTGAAGGTCTCGGTGAAGCTGGGCGACCGGGACGGGACGACCTATAACGGCACGCTCGATTTCGCCGAAAATCAGGTCGACGCGGCGACCGGAACCCTTCGCGCCCGCGCCAGGTTTGCAAATCCTGATTTCGTGCTTCAGCCAGGGTTGTTTGGCAGGGTCGAGCTTGAAGGTTCAAATTCATACAAGGCGATCTTGATACCGGACGAGGCTATTAGCTCCGATCAAGACGAACGCGTTGTCTTCGTCGTTGGCAAGGACAATGTCGTATCGACAAAAGCCATCCGGCCAGGTCCGAAAATCGACGGATACCGTGTTGTCAGAAGCGGCCTCGACGGTAGCGAGAGTCTAGTTGTGAAGGGCGTCGTTCGCGTCCGCCCAGGCGTTAAGGTCGATCCGAAAGAAATTACCCTTCCGCCTGAAAACGAAGATCCGGTCGAGTCAGCACCACTGACCGCCGTGAATGCGGAGTAGCGGAGATGCGGTTCGCACACTTCTTTATCGACAGGCCGATCTTTGCGTCAGTCATTTCGCTCCTGCTGATTATCGTGGGTTCAATTGCCTATTTCGAACTGCCAGTCGCGCAGTATCCGGAAATCGCACCCCCAACAATCGTCGTCCGCACCTTTTACCCAGGCGCAGATTCTCAGACGATAGCTGACACGGTGTCCACGCCGATTGAGCAGGAAGTCAACGGCGTAGAAGACATGCTGTACATGTCGTCCTATTCGAGTGCCGACGGCGCGATGACACTCACAATCACGTTTGCGTTGGGTACTGATCTGGATAAGGCGCAGGTCCTCGTCCAAAACCGCGTTGCGATTGCGCTCCCGAGACTTCCGCAAGAAGTCCAGCGACTGGGGGTGACGACGAACAAAAGCTCGCCTGACCTCCTGATGGTGGTCCACCTGCTTTCTCCCAACGGAAGGTATGACCAGCTCTACACCTCTAACTACGCGAGAAACCGCGTTCGAGATGTGCTCGTACGCCTGCAGGGTGTCGGCGATATTCAAATCTTCGGCGAACGCCAATACGCTATGCGCATCTGGCTGGACCCGGAAAAGCTTTCCTCTTACGGCATGACATCGAACGACGTCGTGAGTGCTCTGCGTGACCAGAACGTTCAGGTGTCCGGCGGCTCAATCGGAGCTCCTCCGGCAGCGGTCGACAATCCGTTTCAGTATACCGTCAGGACAGATGGCCGCTTCTCCGACGCCCGACAATTTCGATATGTCATCGTCAAGTCGACACCCGACGGGCGCCTCGTGAAGCTCGAGGATGTTGCTCGCATTGAGCTTGGAGCCCGCGATTACGTTACCAACGCCTATGTGAACAACAATCCAGCGGTCGGTATGGGCATCTTTGCCCGGCCGGGTACGAACGCGCTGGAAACGGCAGCTCAGATCAAATCTATCATGAAGGACCTGTCAGCTCAGTTCCCGCCTGGTCTTGAGTATCGCATCATCTACGACACCACCGACTTCGTGGCTTCTTCGATCGATGAGGTTTACCGCACCATCGGCGAAGCGATTGTTCTCGTCGCACTCGTGGTTCTCATCTTCCTCCAGTCCTGGAGAACCGCGATAGTACCCATCGTCGCCATCCCGGTCTCTCTTGTCGGTACGTTCGCCTTCCTCGCAGCGTTTGGCATGTCTCTGAACATGCTGACACTGTTCGGCTTGGTGCTGGCGATCGGCATTGTGGTCGACGATGCCATTGTCGTAGTGGAAAACGTTGAACGAAACCTCGCCGCCGGTATGAGCCCTCGGCGGGCAGCTCATCGGACCATGGACGAGGTCGGGACGGCCGTCGTCGCTATCTCGCTCGTGCTTATCGCCGTGTTTGTGCCGACCGCCTTCATTCCCGGAATTTCCGGCCAGTTCTACAAGCAGTTCGCAGTGACCATCTCGATCGCAACGGCGATCTCGGCAATCAACTCTCTGACATTGTCTCCTGCTCTTGCGGCACTGGTGCTGAAGAGGCATGAGCACGAATCTGTAAAGCGAAGCATCGCGGGAAGAATTGGTCATAAGTCGGCCGAGCTCTTCAACCGCGGCTTTGACAGAGTGAGTAGTGCCTATTCAACGAGCATCCGTCATATCGTTAGCACGAAAACCGGACTGACTTGTGCCTTGATCGTCTTCCCATGTTTGTTGGTCGCCACATGGTTCTTGAGCACGAAGGTGCCAAGTGGCTTCATCCCGATCATGGACCAAGGCTATGCAATCGTCGTAGTCGAGCTTCCCGACGGAGCTTCGCTGGAACGAACCGATGCGGTGATCAAAAAGGCGGGTGAAATCGCGAGGTCGACCCCAGGCGTCGCTAACGCCGTTCAGTTCGCTGGGTTCAGCGGCGCAACATTCACCAACGCATCTAATGCAGGCGTGATTTTCACACCGTTCAAGTCATTCGACGAGCGACTGAAGAGCGGGGACACATCAACGAAGATTATTCAAACGCTTTACAAAAACCTCCAGGCTGTCGACGAGGCCTTCATCATCGCCATTCCGCCGCCGCCCGTGCAGGGCATCGGGAATTCCGGTGGCTTCAAGATGCAGGTGATGGACCAGGACAGTTCCAGCATGACGCGTGCGCTCGCGCTGGCAAGACAGATGATGGTGACGGCCAACAAGACGCCGGGCTTGACCGGAGTCTTCACGACCTTCTCGGAATCAAGCCCGCAATACTTCTTGTCGATTGATCGGGATAAGGCACAGTTCTTGAATGTTCCAATCCCAAATATCTTCGAAACGCTGTCGAGCAACCTTGGTGTATCATACGTCAACGATTTCAATGCTTTTGGCCGTGTCTATCAAGTCCGAGCTCAGGCGGACAAGAAGTTCAGACTTGAGAAAGACGACATGCTTGATCTGAAAGTGCGCTCTGCAACCGGCGCTCTGGTGCCGCTCGGAACCCTTGCAGATATAAAGGAGGCTAGTGGACCCGCTTTGGTGCAGAGGTACAACATGTACGTTTCAGTCCCGCTGCAGGGGAATGCCGCTCCCGGTGTCTCTACAGGCGAGGCGATTGCCAAGATGCAAGGCATTGCGGCGCAGGTTCTTCCGCCAGGCACCACGTTCGAGTGGACCGAGCTCGCATATCAGGAAACGCATATCGGAGGCAGCGCGATCTGGATCTTTGCCCTTTCCGTGGTGTTCGTTTTCCTGGCGCTGTCGGCGCAGTATGAGAGCTGGGTACTTCCCCTGGCAATCATTCTGATCGTTCCACTTGCGGTTCTCGGAGCTCTTACGGGTGTTTACCTGAGAGGCATGGACAACAACGTCTTGACGCAAATCGGCTTTGTTGTGCTGATTGGTCTCGCGGCCAAGAACGCAATCCTGATCGTTGAGTTCGCTCGTCAGGCCCAGGAAAATGGTAAGTCGGCGGTTGAGGCCGCAGTTGAGGCCAGCCACCTCCGCCTCCGGCCGATCTTGATGACCGCCTTGGCGTTCATCTTCGGCGTGCTACCGCTAGCAATAGCGGAGGGCCCCGGCGCAGAGATGCGTCAGTCACTTGGAACAGCGGTGTTTAGTGGCATGCTCGGTGTAACGGTGTTTGGCCTGTTTCTCACGCCGGTCTTTTATGTGGTTCTTCGATCGAGATATTCGCCGCGGACAGCCGAGGAAGACGACGACGTGATCATTGAGCATCAACAAGCGGCCGAGTGATCCCCCTATCGCACCTTTCATGCGGCGCCCTCTAGGGCGCCGCTTTTTTGGTCCTGTAAGCGCCCCCAAAAAGGATGGTCAGCTTGCTGGATCGAGACAGCGATCTGGTCGCTCGGTGCCGCGATATCCTAAATGGGTGGTCAGCTATCAATCTTCGAGAGTGATAAGGCGCCGTTGCAGACGGCGCAGGAGCTGAAATGTCCAAGATATTTTCGTTGCATTTCGCAAAGATCACCAAAGGCAAAAGGAGATCTAGAAATGGACAGCAAAAATCTCGACAGTCGAGCCGAGGTCCGCGATGGCATCGAAGTCATGCCCGAGATGGCCGATATGCCACTTGAGATGCCCCAGGCAAAACGCACCACTGCAGATGAACTCGTTGATGAGGCGCTGCTGGAGTCATTCCCAGCAAGCGATCCAATGGCATCGGGCAGAATGGAATGAACTCTAGAAACGCAGAAGGAGTTTTCAATGGACCAGATCGATCACTTGCACCGCGCCGCTGCGCTTAAAACGCCGACTGGGTTGGGCGAGGAAGCGGTGAAGGACATTTCTGCTGCTGCCACAACGCTGCTAGCTGACGTCTTCGCGCTTTATCTGAAGACCAAGAATTTTCACTGGCACATGTCGGGGCCGAACTTTCGGAGCTATCACCTGCTCCTTGATGCCCATGGCGAAGAACTGTTTGCCATCACGGACCCCTTGGCCGAACGAGTTCGCAAGCTCGGCGGAACAACACTGCGCTCCATCGGCGATATAGCGCGACAGCAGCGTATCGCTGACAACGACGCAGAATATGTTCACCCGCATGAGATGCTCGCCGAGCTGCGGGAGGACAACGGCGTTCTCATCGCCAGGATGCGGGCCCTGCATGAGCTCTGCGACGAACATCGCGATGTTGCGACCGCCAGCCTACTCGAAAACTGGATCGACCAAGGTGAGATGAGGGTGTGGTTCCTCTTTGAGACCCTTCGTTCCACAAACGGGTGACCTTGAGCCGCAAAAGCAAGGCCTGCCTCACCGAATAACGTTCCCCAAAATAAAAGGTAATTCCCATGATCAAGTTGATAACTGCCGCACTGCTCGGCGCCGCGGCGCTCGGTATGACCGGTTCGGCGAATGCTGCCGAAAAGCCAGCAATCGTCCTCGTCCACGGCGCGTTCGCGGAAGCGTCAAGTTGGAACGGGGTGATCAAAAAGCTGGAAGCGGATGGATACTCCGTCACAGCGGTCGCGAACCCTCTCCGTGGTGTTAAATCCGATGGCGACTATGTGCGCCATCTCGTCGCCAGCTTTAAAACGCCGGTGGTTCTGGTCGGTCACTCGTACGGCGGATCGGTCATCTCCGAGGCCGCTGATCCGGCCAAGGTAAAGTCGCTGGTCTACGTCTCTGCATTCGCGCCAGACACCGGCGAATCCGCCATCGACCTCTCGGGCAAGTTTCCTGGGAGCACGCTTGGTGGCACGCTCGCGGCACCTGTAGCGCTGAATGATGGAGGCGAGGACCTGTATATTAAGCAGGACAAATTCCATAGCCAGTTTGCTGCCGACGTTCCGGAAGCTGCCGCGAAGTTGATGGCGGCAACCCAGCGCCCTGTCACGTCGGCTGCCCTGGGGGAGAAGTCCGTGAATGCCGCGTGGAAAGACATCCCGTCCTGGTTCATCTATGGCGACGCCGACAAAAACATCCCGCCGAAAGCAATTGCCTGGATGGCCGAACGCGCGAAGTCCAAGGATACCGTCGTTGTGAAGGGCGCATCGCACGTCGTCATGGTTTCCCATCCTGAGAAGGTTGCGAAGATCATCGAAGAGGCGGCGACAGCCAAGTGAGTGACGCCTGCAACGCTTCTTTCAACGGTTAAATCACGTGCGGCCGCTAGCGCAGTGGCCGCATTTTTCAATCGACGGCCGATTTTTGTTCCGTATCTGTCCATCATGAAGATGATCGAGTAGCTTGCGGCATCACCGGACGATTGGACGGATGTAGGGGAGTGAAGGAGCCCACGCTTCCGGTGGTTGCGGCAGCGACTTGCAATGCACTTTGCGCTTTTCTAATGTCCGGCGACTACTGCCGTACATTTCCCGCCACTTCTAGAGTTTATCTGATGAACAAACAGGCATTTGTGGACCTCGATCGTCGATTCGTGCAGCTCGATGACGGGCTAGGCGGGGACATGGATGATTGGATCTACGCGGGTCCGGGAATAGGCTGGGAAGCTCTCGCCAAGGAACGCCGGGCGATCGTCTTAGCCGAAGCTGGCGCGGGAAAGACGCAGGAGATCAAGGCGGCAGTTCGGAAACTTAGGGAGTCGGGCAAAGTGGCCTTCTTCGTTCGCCTTGAGGAGCTTTCCGACGGCGTGACGCAAGCATCCTTCGATGGGGCAGATACGGGATCGCTGCGAGAACTGGATACTTGGTTGAACGAGACTGATACCGGATGGTTCATGCTGGACTCGGTCGACGAGGCGCGTCTTGGCAGCGCGAAAAATTTCCAACGGGCCATCAAGCATCTCTCTGGCAAGCTTGGAGACGCTGCGCAGCGGGCCAACATCATCATCACCAGCCGCGCAAGCGAATGGAGACCTGAGAGTGATCTAAGGTTGGTCAATAATTTCCTGCCCCTTCCCGAGACGGAGGAAACTGCGTCGCACTTCAATGCTGACAATCTGGAGAGAATTTTCGACTCAGTGACTGAAGCGGTCGACGGAATGGAAAAGCGGACCGGAGCAAGGGTCTACACGCTGCTGCCTTTGAATGAGCCACGCATTCGGCACCTGGCCGCCCACTTCGGAGTCAATGACACAAATTCCTTTTACCACGCAGTTGAACGGGCTGACGCCGTTGGCTTTGCGAGCAGGCCCAAGGACCTTGAGGATCTGGCGGAGTATTGGCTCCAGAACGGATCAATCGGCGGACAACTGGAGCTAGTCGAAAACGACATCGCTTTGAAGCTCAAGGAGCGCGACCAAGATCGAGCACAGGCAAGACCTCTTGCTTCGGATAGTGCTAGACTCGGAGTGAAAATTCTTGCTGCGGCGTCGTCACTCCTGCGAGACCAGCAGTTCCGGGTTCCGGAAACTGACAGCGATCTTGATGGGATCGATGTCGGTGCGATCCTTGGCATGTGGACCGAGGGTAATTGCCAAACTCTCCTGTCGCGCCCGATTTTCGATGAAGCCATTTATGGCCGGGTCCGTTTTCATCATCGGTCGGTGAGGGAATACCTGGCCGCAGAATGGATAGTGGAGCTATTAGAGCGAGGGAACTCTCGGCGACAGGTGGAGCAGCTCTTTTTCAAGAGCCAATATGGCATCGAGCTTATCGTTCCAGCGATGCGGCCGTTGCTGCCTTGGATTGCGCTGAAGGATGAGAGGATCCGCAACAAACTCGCCCGGATTGCGCCCGAAGTTCTGACCGAGGGCGGTGACCCAAGCGCATTTCCCGCCGACTTTCGCGAAGCTTTAATCAGGGATATCTGCTCACGGCGCAACCGGGAGCGCTTTGGTAGACTGCTAGATGCCGCGGCCGTTGGGCGGATGGCGATGAGCGACGTGGGGCCAGCTATTAGGGAACTCCTGTCGGCTTACAAGGACGACGAAGTCGTTCGGATCACCCTGCTGCGCATGGCATGGCAAGGCAACATGCGGGGGTGCCTTGAGCAAGCGAAGGCGTTTGCTCTTGGCACCTCCTATGACGGCACAACTCGTGGCGCGGCTATTCAGGTGGTTGCCGCGACGGCTGGAACAGCCGAGTTAGCCCAATTTCGCGACAATTTGCTTGGATCGCTGGGCGAGCGGGATCTCGTTATCTTCGGGGAATGCCTTCGCAGCCTTGGCGCAATTCTCGATCCGAAGCTCGCGATCGACATTGCCGCGAACTTGCTTGGGCCCGACAAGTACGGCTTCCAGTCGCTCAAGGTTCGGTTTGTTGCGTTCGTCGACGGCTTGCCTTTGGCTGAATGCCGCACGGTGGTCGACGAAATCCTCGTGAAGTTGCGCGAAACTCCCTTCAAGGAGGGCCGGAACTACAGAGTCTCTGATAAGGTCTATTGGCTTTTGCCGGTCGCCGCCAGGGCGTGCGAAAGGCTTGTGGAAGCGAAGGACGCCTTTGCTCTCTCCACTAACGCTCTAGATATTATGTCCCTTATCGAAAAATCGACGGCTTATGATCGTAGCTCGATCAAGACCGATCTTGGAGCCATGGTTAAGGCTTGGAGCGATCTGAATGAACAACTGTTTTGGCGTGAGATTTCAGCTGAGCGAGCTAAAGGGCGTGTGATCACAAATTGGTGGGAGGTGAGTGGGCTTCCATCGTTTTGGCAGTTCTCAAGCGTCGACTTTCCAAGGTTCGTTGAACAGATCACCAACCGACAGGGAGATGACCGCTTCGTTGCCCTATCGGTTGCCATAAAAGTTACGCCGACAGAAGCATTAGAGGAAAGCCTCCCTACCATTCGAAAAGCCATAGGCGACGACACGAACCTGAATGCTCGCCTCGATGAGTTTCTAAATCCAAACCCGACTGCGCAACAGCTGGAGCTTCAACGTCGAAGACGCGAGCATGAGGAGGAGACGGAGAGGCGCGAACTTGAGGAGGGGGCTCGTCTCGCGCAGTACAAGCTTCGGATTTCGCAAAATCTCAGTTGGCTGGGAGCAGCCCCACCCGATGGTGTCACACACGCTCAGCTTCACATGCTAGAGGCGCTAAGAGACCTCGATCTCGATCGAAACCGCCTGGCGCATCCTAACTGGCAAGGCCTAGTTCCCGAATACGGCCATGAGGTCGTCCAAGCGTTCAAGGACGGAGCTCAGCGATACTGGCGCCATCATGTTCCGCAGCTCCGATCCGAGGGCGTGCAGACCATGAACTCAATCCCGCACCAAACCTATCTCGGGTTGACCGGCCTCGAGTTCGACGCCCAGGAAGAAGGGTGGCTTGATGCCATGTCTTCTGAAGACGCCAAGCTTGCCGCACGATATGCGCTCTGGGAAATGAATGGCTTCTCGGACTGGCTTGGTTCCCTGGCCGAGAAGTTCCCATCGGAAGTTGTGGAAGTCTTATTCACGGAAATCGAATGGGAGTTTGCTCAACTGGACTCCGAGAGCTACGTAATTTCCAACTTGGTGTGGCATGGCGAACAACTTCGACCAATGCTTGGGCGCCGACTTCTCGGGCTTTTAACCGCACAAGAACCCCGCTCCCTTGGCGTACTGAGGGGTGCGTTGAAGATCGTTTCGGCAGACGACACGATCAGCGATGCCGAGCTTGCAGCGTTGGCGGAGCACAAAACCAAGGGCGCCGCCTCGTCTAGCCACACCGCTCTTTGGGTGGCACTTTGGCTAACGGTTCAAGCGCCCGAAGCTATCGCCTTCCTTGACGGTCATCTGCTCGGCCTCGACCAGTGCGACGCCAAAAACTTCACCATGGCCGCCAGTTCGGGTTTTCTCTCCACCGACCACGACTGGGTCTCTAAGCGGACGAGTTTCAAAACCCCGCAGTCGCTGAAGCGGCTTTTCGAAATCCTTTGCCGCCACATAAAGCGTACAGAGGACACGAAGCGTGTTCATCTGCGAGCTTATTCACCGGAAGAACGAGATCACGCGCAACAGGAACGCGACATGGTCTTGACCATGCTTGGTGAGATCGAAGGCAAAGAAGCATTCGTTGCCTTGATGGAACTAGCCGACACTCACGTCGATCAGGATATCCGCCCACATATCCGACGAGCTGCTCTCGCTCGTGCGGAAGCTGATGCCAATCTGAAGCCTTGGTCAGCTGCTGACTTTCACGCCTTCACAAGGGATCTTGATCGAAATCCTGGAAGCCTCCGCGAGTTGTACGATCTCGTTTGCAATCGGCTGCTGGATTTCAAGCAGGAACTGGAGGAGGGCGACGATAGTATCGCCAGCATCGTTCATAAGGTTGACGCCGAGACTGTGCAGCGAAACTTCTTTGGCAAGCTGTTTCGTGACAGGTCGAACGGCAGGTATTTTGCGCCCAATGAGGAAGAGCTTGCCGACGCAAAAAGGCCAGACCTCAGGATCCATGCCACCGACATTCATGGACCCGTCCCAATCGAGTTCAAAATCGCAGACAATTGGAGTGGGTCGGAGCTTTTTGAGCGACTGCAGAACCAGCTATGTAACGATTATCTTCGGGACGCACGTTCATCTTATGGTGTGTTCCTGATGTCGAACCGTGCCGTGAAGCGGAAGAGCTGGGAGCACCCGATCACCGGAGCGGCGCTGACATTCGCCGAACTCTGCATCGCGCTGCAGGACTTCGCGGACGAATACATCGCAAAGCGGCCTGATATTGACGGCATCAAGGTCATTGGGATCGACCTGACGAAGCGCCTCAAGGTGCGTCGTCCCGACCCTGTCCCGCGAAGCAAGCGAATGCCTTCGAAGAAAAAGTGACTGGTTGCGAACAAGATCAACCTGCGGCCATTACTCGCCGAGCAGAATGAATTTGGGTTTTTGGAGCCTGTTATTCGAACTGTCGAAAAGTGAATTTTCGGAGGCTCGAACAATGTTCGTGGAAATTGACTATTATTCGGCGAAAATTATCAATCCGGTCGACTCTTGGGGAGGCAGCCCGTCGCGGCAATAGCACCTGGGTATGAATTGCAAATCGGCGCAGAAGTGCAAGGACTGCAATGCCGCGATTTGGCCGCTTGCGCCCACCATGGCTTCGCCATCCACACACGGGGATAACTAATGACCGTTGACGCAAAATAGAAAACCAATGCAACAGCAACGGGCGGAGGTCGCGATGGCCACACCGCTCTGGCCGACGGCACGATTGAATTCGATCTGGTCATCCCGGGGGAACTGGGCGGGCCGGGCGGCGACGGAGCGAACCCCGAAAAGCTTTTCGCACTCGGTTATTCTAAATGCTTTCTTGGCGCACTTCGAGTCGGCGCTCAGCAGCTGAAGACGAAGGTTCCAGAGGGCTCGATGGTGTCCGCTACAATCGGCAAGGGGCCGCGCACAGAGGGTGGTTTTGCTATCACCGCGGCCCTGGACGTCTATTTGCCCGGCATTACGGAGGCCGAAGCCCAGCACCTCGTTGAAGCGACGCACATTTGCCCGTACTCGAACAGCATCAAGGCGACGGTTGACGTAGCATTTACGGTGAGAACCTGATCCCAACCGAAATCGGCCGTTGTGTGAGGGAGGGCCGATCGACCGCCCTTCCTGCCTTAAAGAACTCGCGTGGTCCCCTTGCCGCTCTTGATTCCGAACGCAGCTATCCCATCCAATAATCCACGGTTACGGGATGAGCGGAAATTATGTTGTTTGATAGTGACCGCTTGAGCCTTGGCTTGGTTTTGCCAGCACAGCGATGAATCCGTTCGGACTTCGAGTTCGAGCCCAGCTTTCACTGGCCGCCAGAGCAGACCGGGCAGGTTTCGGGCGCTGTGGGTGAGAACATCAACACGGCCACCCGCTGACGTTATCGACGAGATCGCGTCGATGTGATTTCCGCAGTTTGTTTGCCCGCGGTTCAACTGGCAAAGATTCATTAGATTCCGAGTTTTCGGGAGGGGGTCAACACGTTGGATTCGTTGACTTCTCGAGGTGGCTAATATACGCAATCCCCTAACTTCCGACAGTAATCGCCTAACTTTCGAACACGGATATTTCGAAATTCGAAGTATTATCTACGTGAGACCAGGCACCGAAGCTCGATTGTTTGGATGCGAACAACAATCATCAATCGTGCGCGTGAAGAGGTGGGAAAATGTTCACGCTGCCGAACAATCCCGAGTGCTATCTTTCGGCAATTCGAACATTGCTCGGAAATACCGGCAAATGTTTGAGAGCCGAAACAATGGCCGCATCGTATCTCAGAATGGGCCTTCATAGTGCGTAGCAGGAGCCAGTGAGCCAGAGGGACATTGACGTCCCGCCCTCGCTTCCCGTCAAGGATGCTACCTCGTAGCGGCTGGTCTCGATACACGCGAAGCCGGTTCGATCATTGAAGCCGATGATTGAGCCACAAGCGTTATGCCGCAAGTCATCAGAATCGGAAGTGATCCGTCTTTAAGGGTGCAGCTAGCGCTCCGTCATCAGCGTCATAGGCGGCGCAATTTTTCGGTTGACGACGCCTCAGGTGTTCTGTATCTGTTCACGCATGATCCAGAGCGCCAGAACCATACGAATAGCACGCTGAAACTGACCCGGAATCCGGGCTTTTCATGTGTTTAATTCGAGGGTTCATGATGAGCATCTCTTCTCCGCGCTCTGTGGCGCAATCAAATGCCGTAGGAACTTTATATCCTCTCAGCACCGTCCGTTGCGTAGGACCAGTGCTGTTCAGAGATCAGTTGGCCCGAGACATCGCGTGCCTGCTGGACGTCGACGACGAAGTTCTGTCGTGGTCATGCCGGTCCCTTTCGCTATCCAAAGATGGTCAGGTCTACAAACCGGATTTTATGGTCGAAAGAGCTGATCTGCGGTTTGCTATTGATGGCGTCCGAGATGACGAAGCACCGCCCTGGGCAAAGGCAAAATCCATCGATGCTGGTTTCCCGTACGAGGCGATCGCGGCTTCTGCGCTTCCACGTATCCGGTTGAAGAACGCAAAGGACCTATTGCGCTACGCGCGGCATGAAGCGGCTCTGTCGGACCGTATCAGGCTGCTTGCCGCACTGGACGAATACTCAAGCCTGACCGTTGCAGAAGCGCTTGTCGTGTTCCGCGAAACGAAGCCCGTCGCGGGCTTGGCATCCATGGTCCTGCAGCGGTTCGTCACCATGGATCTCGATGAACGGCTCATCGGGCCAGAGACCATAGTGCGCCGTAAGCGCGACTAATTCCCCGAAAAATCTTGGAAACTTTTGACGCTGCCGCGAGCAGCGGAGGATGAGCTATGCCTATTGGCACCACCAATGAGAAGATCAATTCGTCCATCAATCATTACACACTTTATCGAACCTTCGAGCGGGCACTCGCAGGATGCAGGGCATTCCACTTGGGCGGTTCGGGCATCGTAGTGCTGGTGACACCCAACAGAAAACCCGCAGCTGACTACAAGGCGTGCGCAATCGCCTATTTGTATCAAGGGATCGAGCGAGACGACTGGGATCACGTTGGCTATGCGTGCATCAGCGCGACGGACAAGCCAGAACGGATGAAATCGGAATTCGACGATAGGTGTTCAACGCGCGAGCGAGCAATCGTCATCTCGGAGACCCGCAACCTCCCGCCGGTCATTTCTGTCACCGCCGATATCTTTATCGATCTGGACCCCATCAACGAGGACGATCTAAGAGAGGCATGCGCAACGGTATTAAAGCTCAACATCACCGCCAAGCAGGCCAGCCGCCTCCTGGCATTCCCGCGAGACCTTATGCTTGCTGCACTCAGGCGAAATAGCTCGGCGGCTGATGCAATCCGGCGTCTGAGTTCGGTCTCATCGATCGAGCCGGAAGGCAAACCGATCGAGGAGAGGCCGCCGCGCCTTGAGAACCTCCATGGATATGGTGCTGCCAAGGAGTGGGGGCTTCAACTAGCCAAGGATCTCAAGTCGTGGCAGGCAGGGAAGCTGAAATGGTCAGATGTGGACCGAGGTCTCCTTCTCAGTGGGCCGCCCGGCGTGGGGAAGACGATCTTCGCTCGGGCACTTGCCGAGACTTGCGGTGTCAATTTCGTCGCGACTTCGGTCGTACAATGGCAGGCGACGGGTCATCTGGGCGACCTTCTCAAGGCGATGCGGGCTGAATTCGCGTGCGCCATCGACAAGGCACCTAGCATCCTCTTGCTCGACGAACTCGATTCTGTTGGGGACAGAAACTCTTTTAGAGGGGAGTACGCATCATATTCCATCCAAGTGGTGAATGCTCTGCTGGAAGCCTTGGATGGATCGGCCAACCGGGACGGACTCGTCGTAATCGGCGCCACCAACTTTCCAGAGAAGATTGACACCGCCATCCGCCGATCAGGCAGGCTGGATCGGCACATCAAGATCGGAATGCCCAGTTCGGCAGATCGCATCGTTATTCTGTCGCAAATGCTCGAAGACCCGGACTTTCCAGACCTTAGCTTACTCGGTCCGCAGACTGAAGGGATGTCGGGAGCCGACCTTGCACGAATGGTCCGGGATGCAAAGAAGCGGGCGAGACGCGAAGACCGACCCATCACCCTAGCCGATCTCATTTCGCAACTCCCGCCCGTCATCAGGATCGAGGGTGAATATCGACATGCCGTTGCTGTTCACGAGGCAGGCCATGCCCTTGTTGGGAATGCCTTAGGGCTCGGGCAATTCGTTGGCGTTGCGGTAGTTCATCAGATTAATCCGAGGATCGAAATCCAATCGTCGGGTGGTGCGAGCTTCGAATTCCCGGCCGTACATATTCGCAATGAGCAACGATACCGCGATGAAATCTGCCTTCGACTTGCGGGAGTCGCTGCTGAGCGACTGATCCTTGGAAGTCACAGCGACGGGTGCGGCATCGGACCAACCAGCGATCTGGCCATTGCCACGGATCTCGCGTTGCAGATGGAAACTAAAGCTGGGATGGGCGCTCGCCTTCATCATTTTGGCAAAAGCGCGGGCTGGGAAGACTTCGGAGCGCAGAGCGCACCGTGGTTGATGGACCGAGTTGAAGGAATCCTGCGTGAAGAAATGGCTCGCGCCGAAGCAATTGTAGCCGCGCATCGTCCACTACTAATGACTCTGACCAGAGAGTTAGAGGAGATCGGGGACGTTTTGCCCAAACGCTTAGACGAATTGAGAAATGAGGTGGCGAGCAGCGGAACTATCTCTGCGAATAACCCAAACCCTCCTTCGGGAAAGGAGGTTTTGGAAACACGCGGTAGCACGCGAGCACCTGCTGAGAAGGAGGTGCGGCGATGAAGGCCTGGGTAATCAGCGACATCCATTCGTCACCGCTAGATCTGCTTCACCGCAGGCAGCTGAGCGTTCCTCGGGCCGACATCTGCATCTGCGCTGGCGATATCGCAGGCGACATTGAACGTGCCATTGATTTCCTGCATGCAGAGATCGCGCCGCACATGCCGGTGGTCGCTGTCCTTGGGAACCATGACTATTATGGTTCGTCGATTGATCGGGCGTTGGAACACGCCCGGAAATGGACCGCCGGGACCAACGTCCACATTCTGGAGAATGCCACGTACGAACGCGGCGACCTGCGTATTGTGGGCGCCACGCTTTGGACGGATTTCGAGATTGAAGCTCATGATTTCGGCGATTTGCCGGTTCATGCCCGGCGCGACTTGGCCGTTCGAGAATGCATGCGGTACCTACTCGATTTTCGGTTAATCCATCGGTCTGATACGCGAGCGGGGGATGAGAGTGGTCTTATTACGCCGAACGAAATGATCTCTCGTCATCGGGAGAGCCGAACCTACATTGCTCGCGAGCTGGCGAGGCCGTTCGACGGCACGACGGTGGTGCTGACACATCATGCCCCGTCCGTCCGGTCACTAGCCCCCCGCTTCGACGGTCACATTTCGAATGCGGCCTTCGCCTCGAATCTATCTTCGACGATCACAGAGGGCAGGCCATCGTTCTGGATTCACGGACACATTCATCGCTTTCACGATTACGTTGAGAGTGAAACGCGCGTTCTATGCAATCCAAGGGGATACCGACACGAAGCAGGCGGCCGGTTCAGGCCAGGTTTCGTTATCGAAACAACCCCACTGAAGGGTTAGGTGAAGGGCTGCGTAGTCCCATTAACATCACATGGCCGCGCCAGAAGGTCAGGCCGAAAATCCTCGACCTCTGGAGTAAAGCTGATCTTGACGGGGGGCTGCTGCCTGCCGCTTATAAGTTGTATTATTCTGTGTTATGCATTTTGGATAGTGCAATCCCCGTAATATTTCCGCAGTTCTATGCTTGCTGAGGGGCGAACATGAGTAGCTGGGCGTTGAATCTGCAACAGATCACGAATGTCCTGTTCAAGACTCGGGGCTTCGTTCCCATTTTGGCGATTACAGGCGCATCTGGATCGATCCTTGCGTGGATGAGTCAAGGTCAAGACCTGCTCCGATCTGTCACGGACGTGGGGATCAACCACGACGGTTTCAGTTGGCAAGTGCTCTGGCTGTGTCTGGCGGTTACGGCTCTGGGCTTCCAAGCGTGGTTTTGGGCGCGGGTGATAGTAGAGGAAGAGTTCGGAGCGCGAGCGAGTTGGCCATATCCGCTTTATCTTGAATGGATGCCAAGGCTTCTCGGACTGGTGCCGTTCGTCTTGCTTATCATGGCCCTCCGAAACCTGCATGTTCCCAACCCTTGGTTGGCGATCGTACTTGCTGCTCTTGGAGCAGCATTTCTCATTTTCGTCTGGTTTCGCGTCAATCTCACCAGAGCTATGCGAAAAGCAATCGGCCACCTTACGAACTCGGGTTTCCGGCGGAGTGCCGCTGCCATCGACATCCCTTTGAACTGGTTACGCCGGATCATCCTGTGGTTAGGGATTGGGTACGCCGCAGTCGCTATGGTGGTCCTGACGTATGACCCGGTGACGCTGCCGGTGCTCTTCGGGCCCGCGGCCGTAGTTCTGACAGCATGCGCTTTGCTAATCCCGGTCATTACGAGCCTCGTGCTTCTTGGAAGCAGGTTCCACGTCCGCGTCATAGCAACCCTATTGATCATTGCTGTGGTCGTGAGCTTTTGGGTAGACAACCACGCAGTGCGTCTCACCGGACCGGCTCCTACACGAATGCAGCTGAAGGATGCCTACGCCGCGTGGAAGAAGCCCTTTGAAGGGGCCACCGGTCCTATCCCTATGATCTTCGTCGCCAGCGAAGGCGGCGCATCGCGAGCTGGGTACTGGACCGCAGCCGTGATGTCACAACTGGAGACCGAGACGCACGGGGAGTTCTCCAAGCACATTTTTGCAGTCAGCTCGATTTCTGGCGGAAGCTTGGGGGTGGCAGGGTTCATTGCTACAGTGAAGGATGCACAAGCGCAGAAGGCAATAGCAAACGGATCGCTCGATCTTCGAGAAGCGGTATCGAAGTTCGTCGGACAAGATTATCTCAGTCCGGCTCTCGCGGGCATGCTCTTCCCGGACCTTTTGCAGCGCTTCTTTCCCTTTTCAGTTTTCCCTGACCGAGCAACTGCGCTCGAAGTTGGTTGGGAAGACGGCTGGGCCGATCATTGCAGCGATAAACTACCGTGTGATCACAAGTCGCGACTTTCAGAGAATTTCATGGAGTTATGGAGAGATACTCCCAATCTTGTTCCGGTTTGGCTGATCGGGGGCGCCATGGTCGAGGACGGCAGACCCATCATTACCAGCAGTGTTGATTTCGGCGATTCAATTGACGCCTGGGATTTCCATTCGCTCACGGGTCATGATGTCCGACTTTCAACGGCTATTCTGAATGGAGCGCGGTTCCCGTACGTGAGCCCTGGGGGCACCCTCGTGGAGCCCAAAACGCCGCAGAAAATCGCTGCGATCCATATCGTGGATGGAGGGTATTTCGACGCGGCAGGTGTTGAAGCTGTCCGTGAACTTGCCGAGAGTATGCTCGGGCCTGGCGGTATCGCAGCTAATGATGACATCCAGCCCATCTTCTTGCTGATCACAAATGACGGCATCAATCCGCCCTTTGAACCGGACACCGGCGGACAAGTGGCGCGGCCTTCGCTTCCTATTGGATGTCGGGGAAAGGCTGTAAAATCCGGATGCCCGGGCCAGAAAGGCGCTTCCTCTGTCGCACCCGATCTCGTGGGACCGTTGGTCGGGCTCTACCGTAGCAGGAGCGCTCACGGCGAAAGGCTAAAGGCATTGCTCTACAGAGCGCCCCCAAGGAGGGCCGGAAGCAATGTCCCGTCGGCTGTTCTGGCGGTCGATTTGTGCGAATACGCTGTTCCAATGAATTGGGCGCTGTCTGAAAACGCCAGAAGGATGGTTGATGGCCTGCTTCTGACTCGGGACCCGAACGAAAAGCGTGAATGCGAGAAGGCGAATAATGCCGCGTTTTCCGATCTCTTGGCTGCCCTACGAAAATGAGCTCCCAGACTACCGGGCTTAATGGGTCGTCAACGCTGATGGCGCCAGCGGCGCAGTAACGAAAGCGCCTCGGCGAAGATCGGAGGCGGAACGAGGCCTTCGCCGATGAAGCTGATCCGGCCTGCCTCGCTAGGTTCCAACTTCAACATTCCGCCGCCCAATGGGTGTCCCTCCAGTTCGCAGCTGAGCTTCGTGTAGTCAGATCCCCAACTTGAGAGCGCGTTCCTCGCTTTTTGAGCATCGCGAAGGTGGACGGCGTGGACACTATTCGTACAAACCGCCCCGGCATCGTTTCGCGCGAGCCGAACATCGGTGCCCGACATGTACTGCAGAAAGTAGTCCGGTCGCGAAACACCAGGCACCGAATACCAAGGGAGCCGCACCCGACATTTGTAGCGTTTGCTGGCTTCATTGCCTTGATCGGTCCCGAGGTAGCGGGAAACGGTCTCCGGCAGTCCGCCGGTGGGCGGCAAATTGAGGAGAAGGCAAGGTTCGTCAGCCGCTTGCCATCGCTCTACCAGGTGCTGATCGACCACATTGGATTGCAGTGACCGGCCTCGCCTGACTGTCGTCACAAGGTACTCTGTCGGTATCTTATGGAGGCGGGCCTGCGACGGAGAGAGGTGGAAGAACTCATTGTCACCAGAAACGTATCCGATGCCGATCTTGGCGAAGTCACCAAATTTGATCGCCTTGGAATCGGTGCTGATGCTCAGGTAGCGTTCGCGGGCGTCCGTTGGGATCAGCAGTGGACGAAGACGACCGCGCCAGTCGAGGATCAACCTCGACCAACGCACGACTTCGTCTGGGATCGGCGGCTCCGGGAAGGGTTCGAAGTGATCGACCCTCGAAAAACAAACATCCAGCGTCATTCCGCCTCTGCCATCGCAGTAGAGAAGCCAGCAGTCTTGGGACAGCTGAGGAAACAATTTCTCGCGGATCGCGATAACGTGGACAGTCGAAAAGGCGCTGAGAAGATACTCGAGCAACTCTTTAGCGTACGGTGCGTGACCAATCTCCGCCGGTACAACGAAGGCCATGCGCCCATCCGGTTTCAGCAGTGACGCCGTTGCTATGAGGAAAGCGGGCCAAGTTGAGGTAAGGCCGCTCAGCCTAACTCCAACGGCCCGACATATCGCAGCGGCCGCGTTCTTCGACAGCCCCTTGAAGCTTTGGTAGCGGATGAATGGCGGATTGCCTGCCGCGCAATCGAAGCGCTCGCTCGTACCGGCGGCCCAGGTGAAGAAATCAGTGCAATCAATCGCTGCAGACGGTACCCGCTCGCGGGCGACCCATGCTGAGTAAGGATCCTGCTCGATGCCACGAGACTGAGGATGGTGAGTGAGCAGGGCACCGTCGCCGCAGGATGGATCAATGAGACCGTCGCCAGGGCTGCGAACAACCCATTGCACTAGCGATCTGGCAACCGATTCAGGTGTGAAAAACTGACCGGCGGCCTTGCCAGAAACGGCCAGTGAGGGGACAAAGTTCATGTGAGATCAGTCGAATATGCGATTGATCTATTGTCGTATCCAAAATCGTTCGGCGGCAACCGGCCCAGAGAACGAAGGCCCCAAAAGGTTCGTGCAGTGAGCTTCTTTTCGTATCCGCCAGTCCGCCGAAGGGTCTTCGTCAGCTATCATCACCACAACGATCAGCCCTACTACGACAGCTTCTCGAAGTTTTTCCATGACGGCTACGAGACGATCACCGACAATTCTCTAGAGCGGGCTGTCGACAGCTCAAACTTCGAATACATTATGAGGCGAATTCGAGAGACCCATCTTCACGGAAGCTCATGCACCATCGTCCTTTGCGGCGCTGAGACCCCGAACCGCCGCTATGTCGATTGGGAAATTCATGCATCGCTTGATCAGCAAATGGGCATCGTTGGTATCGGTCTTCCGACCATTAAATGGGAGGGAACCGGGACCTGGAAGCCCGCTCGTTTGCAGGACAATATTGACGCCGGATACGCCAGCTGGACCCTATGGCAAGTTCTGGCGGACAACCCGCAGGTCCTGCACCAAAAGATCGAAGAAACGCTGGCGAAGTCAAAGTGGAATATCGCTAACACACGACCAAGAATGCAGCGGAATGCGTGAAGGGGGGAAGCGGCGCCGCGCCGACGCAGCGGGCCTACAGCTCATGTCAGAATGAGCTGCCTTCAGAGGCCGCCATCGCCTTGATGACGAATTGTTTAGGGTGCCTAGCGTTGGCCTCAACTTCTGCTAGGCAATCGGAATGCGATCTGTCTTGTTTTCCTTCGGCAGGCTTTGAGCATTTGATTGTTGGGCGTCTCAGACCTGCCATTTGCGGTTGGCTTCGCGTTGTCTTCCGAGAAGGCCGGGACACAGCTCAAGCCGCACCGTCGCAGCGCAATCGCTCAAAATAAGATCTCAATAAATCAATCAACGTCGAGACCGTCGTTGATGCAGGCCCCGCCAGTTCCTCATACTCGTCTATCCTCAGTACACTGGCGAGGGGAGTTGCGCTCCAGCATTTAAGGACATCATAGTAAAAGTTGAAAGCGTCTGCGTGGCTTTTGTTTGCTTCTCGCGTGTTTGGAAGTGAAAATACGCCCTTGCCAATCTCCAGACCGAGCGTGCCGGTTTGATAGGTTCCGCCCAGACCTCCCACCAGAATAATCGCATCGGCTCGTTCTACCGAGTGTCGCCAAGCATCATTTTCGGTCCCTAAATTCACCAAACGACCCGCAGGGAAATGCGGGCGCGACCCTTCAGGCATAATCTGTATAAGCCTACTGGAAAGACTGATGTTTGAAGACCGAATTTGCTCTGAGAATGATAAAGCGATGAGATGATCAATCCCCCGCCAGCCGCCCGTGACTAGACCCCATCCGCTACTCGCGAGCTCGCGGCCAAGTTCGCGACTGAGGGATACGAGACTGCTTGGCAAGGGATCGCTCCCAGAACCGGCAACCAGTAACCATTTGGTCGGTGTCAAAGAGTCGGAAGTCGCCTCAGGGAAGTTGGTAGGACGTTCCCCTTTGACACCCCATACAAGCCTGTCCACCTCAGGCGAGGTGTAGCCACTACGAAAATCCACCTGAGAGAGCGTGTCAAGAAAAGTAGGGTAATCGGGTGCTTTATAACCTGGCAACAGGCACGGTATTACCGGCCGCGACAATCGCCGAGAAGCGATAAGTGCCAGCTCAACCTCTTGCCTTTGAACTGGCCCCATGTCGAAATCCCCTAGCGCCACGACGACACTTCCGCAGCGGCTGATGCCCTCTTCGATGCGCGGCTGCCATTGCATGCCAGGTTGAATCTGCTCCTCATCGAACCAAACCGATAAGCCTCGGCTGTGCAAAGCATTTCTCAATTCACGAGCGTCATTTCGTCCGACGGAATTGAAGCTCAAGAAAACATCGAAATCCTTCACAGTATTCTGGTGGATTCCCATCGGGGCCAAACCCTCCGCAAGAGGAAATTGAATTTCTAAAGGTACTATCACGGAAAAACCGTCGGAATACTACTTTAACCTGCAATACAAGCGTGGCAAGATGGCCGTTATCAGCAACGGTGAGGGATGAGCATCATGCGCAAATTCGCGACTACTGCAGCCTTGGCGGTCTCAATGCTTTTCTCAACTACCTCATATGCTTGGTGGGATGCAGGGCACATGAGAGTGGCGGCAATCGCCTACGAACAACTTTCCCCACAGGCGAAAGCCGAGGCTTCACGGCTCTTGAAGCTCAACCCGAAATACAGCGAATGGGCGGCCGCAGTGCCCGCCAAACCGGATGGGACACCAGGTGACGTCGACCAATATGCGTTCATCAGGGCATCGGTCTGGGCGGACGATATCAAGACCTACAAGGACTACACCCGCGACAACGACACTGCCACCGGACCAGACGCTGCGCGGAATATCGGGTATTCAGACAAGCTCGTCCACGAATATTGGCATTACAAAGACATTCCGTTCTCGACGGATGGGTCAACTTGGCCAACACAGGACCCAGTGAATGCGGAAACCCAGATCAAACTGTTCTTGGCTGCCCTGCCCAAGAGCGCAGGCAAAGATGATGGTATCAGATCGTGCGATCTTAGTTGGCTAATTCACCTTGTGGGAGATGTTCACCAACCACTGCATAGCACAGCCTATTTCAACAAGGCCCTTCATATGATGTGGATGGACCGAAACAAGCCCGACCTCGGCGACCGAGGTGGAAATGAGATTGCCGTAGTTCCCGCGGACGGTAAGGAGACAAAGCTGCACTTCTACTGGGATAGTATGTTTGGCGGATACTCGACGCCGCTGGGTGCAATCGCGGACAATAGAACTGATAGGATCCCGGCACCGGGAGATGCGTTCGCGAAGGAAGTTGATCCCGGGCAGTGGCTGGAAGAAAGTCATGACCTGGCGCTTCAATTCGCTTACGCAGCACCGGTTGCCCTTGATCCTCAGCAGCCAGTTACGTTGAGCAGAGAGTATGAAACGAATGCCCGCAAAGTCGCGGAGGCACAAATCTCGTTGGCAGGATACAGGCTGGCCAATGTGTTGAACGAAGCTTTCAAGTAATAGTCGCCATTGCGGCCACATCGTGCCTGCTGGTAAGCGCCCAAGGGAAAGGGTCGAGTGTTGGGATGAGGACTGGACCGAGCGGTATTGATAAAGCTATCGCTCGACTAGAGCCAGGTAGCAAAATTCATCTGAATAAAGGTCGCTTCCATGACCCAATCACCATCAATGGCAAACGTGGTTCTCAATCCAAGCCAGTTACCATTCGCGGGCCTAAAGCAAAAATCGGGTCCGATCTTGATTTTGAGGGTTATCAGGGCAAAGCCAACAAGCTGGCGGCCGCACATCAAAAGGCTGGATCGTTTCCAGGCGTCTACTTCCTTGCTGATGACGCGGCGTTGGTTCTGAGGGACTGCCAATGGGTCATCATCGAGGATCTGTATTTCGAGAATTGCTGACCCACCGCGATCTATCTCGACAATTGCCAGCACATTTTCATCCGACGTGTGAGCTTCAGGGGAGGGACCTTCGCAATCGGTGCGGCGGGGCCATACACCCGTCACCTGCTGATCGAAAATTGCGATTGGGTTCAAGATCTTGAAAGCCACGGCACTGCCGATGTTCGCTCGATCCGAGTTGAAGGACATACGCGGTCGGACCTGCCGCCATCGGATTGTAAGCTGTGGAGCCAGATTCCTTGGAAAGCGGTCCACGGTGCCGGAGGCGAGGATGGTCCAATTGCCGTCGAAACGGACGCGCGTGCATACGACGGGGACTTCTTCCGTGCCTGGACGATCGCTGGCTATGTCATAATCCGCAATAACATTATCGTGGACGCCTTCAACGGCGTGCATTTCTTCAATCAGGCATCGGTTTCGACCAAAGCGAACTACCCCCGCAACGTCATCATCGAAGATAACTGGTTCGTTCGTGTCCGGGACAATGCGGTGGAACCCGAGGACTTTGCCTGGAACTGGACCATACGACGAAACAAGTTTGTCGATTGCTACGTACCGTTCTCCTTCGAGATGCAGCAGTCCGGGCACTTCTACGTGTATGGAAACCTCGGCTGGAACTTCCATCTCCCAGGCCCTCACGGCGACACACATGCAAGCGGCGCCCTTTTCAAACTGCCGGAGCAGCACCAGGCTGACGGGCCGCACTACATCTTCAATAACACTTGGCTGCTCCGAGCCCCGATCGTCAAAAAGAAGCGGATTTCTGGGTTCGAGCACCGCAACAATCTCATCGGTTACGCCGAGGCCGCAGACAAGTTCAAGTGGCCTTCTTGTTCTCCGCTTGGAAACAGCTGGAGTACGGAGGAAATACCGTCGACCGAGCTTGAAGATCGGCTGATATTTGAACGAGGAAGTTTCACGCGCTCATGGAAGCGGCTTGGGATCGTTTTCGATGGCGATTTGATTGGGCATCCCGACTTTCCCGACGCCTTGAGAGAGGCCGGTTACCAAGTCGGGCACAACGTGCATTCAGGCTCGGTGAAATTTGCCGATGAAACGGTCGGCCTTCCACATGGCTTGGCAATCCCTTCGCCACCGGCAGGCCAGGCATTTTCCATCCAATCGCCCGACCAGACCGCCGCGGTCTTCAGTCCCGTCGATTATGTGGTCGGCGCATGGCAGTCGGACGGTATCATTGCTTTCCCCGATCCAGGCTTTCTCGATGTTTGGCCGATGCCGTCGGATAGCGCGATGCAGCCGACCCTCTTCCGTGATCGCGGCAACGTCGAAATGACTGGACACTGAATGATCACCCGCCGACTGTTGAACAGTTGTCGACGATTACGAAAAGGCCCGCTAGGTAGCACCAGTGCCAGGCCCTTATCGATCTTATGAACTTGCTTGCTGAAGCTGGAACTCACTAATATGAGCGCCCAGCGATTCAATATTCCGCCTAGCGGAAAAATGAATGGCGGGCATTCTCAATGCCTTCGCCTCGGGGGAATGACATGGACCAAACCTACCGATTTGCGGCGTTCATCAGTTACCGGCAAGACACGAAGGATGCATCGTGGGCACGTTGGCTACATCGTTGCCTTGAAACCTATCGCACGCCCAAGGCCCTGGTCGCGACGGGAGTAAGGGGACGGATTGGGCGGATCTTTCGCGATGCAGAAGAACTCGAAGCCACACCAAATCTGAGCGAACGAATTAGAGAGGCACTGAGGGAGTCAGAGTTTCTTGTTGTCATTTGCTCGCCGCGTATCAGAGGTCGTCTCTGGGTCGAGAAGGAAGTTGAGTATTTTATCGAATTAGGACGCCGCTCGAATGTTCTGCTGTTCTTGATTGAAGGAGATCATACGACATCGTTTCCTCTGGCCCTCGGAAATTTCGATTCAAGTACGGAGATGCCTCTTGCCGCTAACGTTGCAGAGGTAGGGGGCATGTTTCGCCGAAGATGGGCGCATTTACCCCTATTAAGGCTCGTTGCTGCACTACTTAATTGTCCACTTGACACTCTTATCCAGCGTGATCAAGCGCGATCACGGCGGCGTAATCGCTACGTCGCAACGGCTATTGCAGCCACCGTTTTGCTTGGGACCTGCGGATTCGGCTATCTTGTTCAGCAACGGGTTTCAGAACTTATAGCGAACAGCCACGACAGCCTTCAGCTAGATCCCCAGCTCAGTCTCCTCCTGGCCCGTAGGGCGTTCGAAACAAGCTCCAGATACCTGGGTATCAACAAAGAGGCAGCCCGCGCAGCTCTAGAAAACACCATTCGTAAGAGTCGGTTGCGAGCTCGGTTCCGAGTGGACGACAGCCACATTCGTGGCCTGGCCTGGAGCAGGGATGGCATCATTGCGGCGGGCGGAGAGCGGCGCGGGAATGTGACGACGTGGAACCGCAACACTCAACAATATGGGCCTGCGCTTTCTATCGGGCGCAACGTGCACCGCTTGGCCTTCGCTCCGAATGATAAAGAGAGTTCGCGACTTGCCATCGCGGATTCTAGCCGCGTATTGCGTATCTGGAACCTGACTACGAATGATGTCTCCCTCTTTCCCACCGGCAATATGGTTTTGACGGTGATCCGGTCCGATGTCTCATGGTGCACGGTTAAGGACCAGGTGGCGACGACCGACGGGCGCGACACGGTTTTTATCTGGGATCTAAGTAAGCCGGATGCGCCACCTCTAAAGTTTTCCGATCCCTTATTTGGCAGCGTGAACAGTGTCAGCTGGAGCCCCAGGTGCCGCGCCATCGGAATTGGGGGTGGTCATGGCGTAGTATTCTGGCCAATTGGAGCTGAGCATTCGGTCGAGGTGGGCCGACAAGGTCATGGATCAGTTAACATCAGTATGACTGAGCCGGAGGGCGTACTTCGTGTTCAATGGGACCCGCTTAACCCGACGGTCATAGCCACTTCAGGTTATGACCATACTGCGAGAATATGGAGTGTGCCCTATCTCGACTTTCCGGAGACATCGAAGGGCACTCCGAGTGAGGAGGCTATGTTAGCCGGTCACACGGGGGCGGTCTACGACATCGCCTTGTTTGATGACATTGCCGTTGCGACCGCGAGTGCAGATGGAAAACTGCGCATTTGGCACCCCGTTCGATACTCAACGATTTATTCGAGCACAATCATTCCGACAGATCACCGGCAGGCGATGAGCGTCGTATGGAGTCCTAACGGAGACGAGATCGCGTCAGGTGGTGAAGACAACTTCGTAAATGTTTGGCATGCGACAGATGGCGGCGAGCAAGCTAACCTTGGGGGCAAGGATGGTTCGCTTGGAACATCAGAGGGGCCTGAGCCAAACGAAGTCCACTTTCTTCTCGACGGCGAGCCGCTTACAGATGCTCAGCTTCATGAACTTGCCGTTCAACGGAGCGTCCGCGATTTCACCGATGATGAGCGCAATCGTTATGGCCTTTAGCAGTGGCATGGGCGAGACTCCGTCAAACTTGCTTGCCGGATGCCGTTTCCGGAGCACACATTCGACGGCAAGTTCCATCTGAGGCGAGATCAATGATGACAATGGCTAAAGTTTTCTTTTCGCCGAATAGATGTGCATTCGGGCTACTCTTGAATGTCTCAGCGTTGGTTCTTGTCGGTTTGATCTTGGCCGCCGCATCTCAAGCACCCCCGGCTTCCGCGGCTAGCTTCGATTGCCGAAAGGCGTCCAGTGCCGACGAGCATGCGATTTGCTCCAACGATGAGCTTTCGGGCCTGGATGACGCGATGGCAGCGGGCTTCAGGGAGGCTCGCAGACAGGCGCCAGCGGTCGTCAAACCATTGTCGCGGTCCTTGTTGGCAGAACGGCGGGCGTGTGGCGCGGATATAGATTGCTTGAAGTTGACGATGACAAAGGCCGTAGGTGCTTACAAGTCAATCATCCTGGGTGAGCCGGTCGACGGTGATCGGAAAGATAAGGTTTACTACGGCAGTCGCGCCGGGATGCAGGTTTCAGTGGTGTCTCGTTCAGGCATTGATACGCCCCGGGCCGTCATCCAGATCGAACACCGCCGCGAAGACGCAGTTGCGTTTTGCCGTGACTACGTTCTGAAGGTAACGGATCAGTGCATCCAAGACGAGCTGGCCGTCGATCTTCAAAACAAGTTCACAGGCGACTGCAAGACCGGACGCTTCACGACGATTACAGGGCAAACATACGTTTTCTTCGGAAGAAATACCGCTACCGACGCTGGCATTGGAAATGACTTTGTGGTGATCGACCCGGATACCAATGAGCCGCTCGATGGGAGCATGGCCAGCGGCTATCCCGTGGCAATCGACCAGTTCAAGGAGCTATGCCCGACGAGGGTGCGCTAAGCTCTTGGTTCAGGCGGCCCTCAGCGTCGGTGTTAACCAGGTGCGCTTTTTCGTCTAGTCAATTCTTACAACTCTGAGTACGAACGTCCTCGAAAGAGGGCATCATGCAAAAACTTTTGTTGATACTATTTGGCGTAGCGTCCATGAGCGGAACCGCGCACGCTCAGGCGAGGGTCACTGCAACCCGTCGGAATGGCTTGGTCGAAAGCTACCGAGCCTATATCGGTGAGGCGGACCTGTTTAACTCAAACGGCGCAAGGCTGGCGCAGCCGTGGCAGATCATTCGGCAAGACCGAGCAAATTTCCATCAATACGGTGTACGCGACCGCGACGACGAGACGGATTCGTTCTTTGCAGATCCGGTCAACCGCCAAGCGCTTGAACAGATGCTTCGCAACGGCACAATGACGAGGGACGCCGCCAACATGATCGTTCGCGGGAATGTCTGGATTGATGTGGATATCTACGGCAGCCAGGGGGCTGGCCGCTGGATTGACGTCTCAGTATCCGATTGATCTTTTCCGGCAGGGGACCCGTACTCGATGAAACATCTTTTCGCAGAGGCTCTTTCCGCCTTTTTGATCTCCACGGCATCGACAGCCTTTGCTCAGTCGATGTCCGGCGTATCCGTTGGCGGCGATCGTCAGCAACTTGTCAGCATAGGCAGCAGTCCGGTCGCGACAGAGGCGATGGGTCCCCACACCATTGAGAAGTACAAGCTTTCCGGCGGCAACGAGCTTTCCGTTACGTACCATCGAGGCTCCGGCAAGATCGTCTACCTGGAGACGGACTGGGGAGGCGAAACGGCCGGAGCCTTCTCGGACTTTGAAGGGTTCAAATTCGGCAAGACCACCCTCAGCGAGATCCGCACCAAGCTCGGAAGCAACGGGATGAGTTTCAAGGATCGTCCTCCCGTAACTCCAACCCCGGACGGCGGACTCGCGCTTTTCAATTCGTACGAGGTAAACGGTTCAGGCAATATCGCCACGTTCGTGACTAGCGTTTCTGCCGTGACCGTAAAATCCATCAAGGAAAAGGGCTCAGACCCAAACATTGGCGACATAGCGACTCTTGAAGCGGTCATCGTCGGCGAAAAGGACTATCTCGAAACGATCTGGGGCAGCGATAAACTCACGTCGCCCAACTACTCCGCCATCGACTGGCCGGGAAACGGGCCTGGTCAGGAGTCGAAATCCTCACCGACGGCTTTCAAGAAACCAGGTGCCACCGACTTCCCGGTCGGGCGTGTTTATCGCGGTAAGACAGCGAAGCCTAATTTTTCCGGAAGCAACGCTCACTTCAGAGACTTCCGCACTCGGATCCGAGAAGGAATGGCTGGGGGACCGGGCTTTGCGGGCGAATATTCAGTCATTCAGTTTGGCTGCGGCACGGGCTGCTCAGCGGTGATCGTCGCCAGCAACAAAACCGGTCAACCATATTCGTTTCCCCGAGGTGGTGAAGACAACATGTATCTCACCCTCAAATACCAGCTCGACAGCCGCCTGATGGTGGCGCAGTGGGGCTCATATGACAGCGGCAAATGCAACATGGAGTATTTCGACTTCGCGAATGGAATTTGGAGCGCAATCGCGAAGCGAGAGATCGGTCCTCTCGACGCTTGCTACAAAGACATTGAAGAGAACGGGCCTTGAAAGACGTTGGTTTCAGGTGCTCGGCAGGTGGACAGCTGGCCATTGCTCTGCTGTTGCTTTTGATTATTTGCTGGGGTCTCTGCCCTGTTCCGGCTGCCGCGGCAATAGTCAAAAAGCTCGACAGGGACGAGTGCCAAGTCGCGCTTTCCGGACCAATCGCTTCCGGTGACCTCGATCGGTTGAAAGTTCTCGCGCCAGTGGGCTCCTCGCTCTGCCTAGACAGCCCGGGTGGAGATTTCCTCGAAGGTTTGGCGATCGCCGAGTGGTTGGCCGGACGAAACGTCACGACCGTTATTGGAAACGGTTCTTCCTGTTACTCAGCCTGCGCTATCGCGTTTATGGGTGGCAGCGAGTGGGAGCAGATCTATCTGTCCAGGCGAAAGCTGCATGTTGGCGGCCGATTGGGCTTCCACGCACCATATCTCATTGCCCTCAGCAAAACCTATTCAGGTCCAGATCTAGAAGCGACGTACACCGAAGGCCTCCAGGCCGTGGCGCGGATGATGAAACTCGGCGCTGAAATGGGTGCGGACGGCTTCATTCCGGAACGGGTTATGCTGAAGCTCTTGGCGGCAGGTCCCCGCGACCTCTACATGGTTGATGACGTTATCAAGGCGCGGGAGCTAGGGATCGAACTCATTGGAGTGCCTAAAGCCACGTGGACCACCGCTGCGCTATGCAATGCCTGTGTCGTTCGGAATGAGCGACGCGCTCGAACCGATGCATGCGAGCAGCCATTTACATCTGCGATGGTGGCCAAGGACGTTGTGCAGACGACGTTCTTCGGCTTCGCGGGCGAGGGATCCTATTATTGCTCCGTGAGGCTCTCCAAGAAGACTGGTAAGGCCTCGATAGCTGCGACAATTATCGAAGACGAAATCTCTCGGAAGGATCTGGAGTTCACTCCTCTTGATGACGAGGACGCACTGCCGGTCGGCTTGAAAGACTGAACTGTTTGAAGGGCAGTCTGAGGGAATTTTTGATCGCAGAGGTACTTGCAAGCCTTCTGGATCGGGGCAATCATTTATGGGACGCGTTGAGTTCACCCGTTCATGCCCAGGAATGTATTTTCAGCCAGCCTTTTCCATGTATCGCCCACAGATATCGAGTGGCTCCTTCGAGCTGACACGTACCGAATGTGCGTTGCCCATGCGCCTTTCAAAGGTGGCCTCCTCATGCAATGTGAAAGCGGCCGCCGTGGAGGACGCGTCGAACTCACCCGCGAGGTAAACGCCGTCTTCAGTTTGGCCCCTCCGGGAACCACGCATCTGTTTTTCCGGGAGGATGGGCCAACTCTCTCTCTGCCGTTCCACGACAGGGACGCCGTTCTCGCAACCTGGGCGGATCCACCTTTCGCAAGGTTTTGCGACGATAGCGTGTTTGCTGAAAGCGGCTTTAACAAGCTCCGCGAGGACGATCCATATTTCAGTATTCTGCCATCTTATTTCGAAGCTCGTGCAAACCAGTATGCAGACGAATTGAATGCGCTCCAAGGAAGCTTGGAGAAGAGATGGGAACTGGAGGAGATCATCGATTCTACCTACGCATTGGCGTGCGGAGTGGAACATACGAAACTTGGGACGACGGCGGAATGGTCGACTTCAGATGTCGCTTTTCAAAGATTGGGACTTGCTCTAGATCCCTTTATCGATGCTTTCGAGAGGGCATATACAAGCGACCTTCAATATTTGGAAAACATCATATTAGGTACGCGGTCTCGGGTTTGCCGGAGCCTCCGGGTGGCGGATCACTGGAGACGTAGATGAACGGCAAGAGAGCGCCATCGAAGGATGCGCTTTGTGATAGATAACTGACAGGTAACGACTTGCGGGCAGGGCGAAAATGACGACATTCCTTTTGAAATTGAATTGCGAATTGCACCTCGGAGGTGCCGAACCGCGTCCCGCTCAAGCCTCGCAGTGGGAAAACATTTGTCTTACATTCCCAAATCCGTCGCGCATTGCGGGCGGCGCAGGTCAGGCTGTAAAAAATGGTGACGTCTTGCTTGTTTGGGCTCACGAGGATCCTGGCTTCGGGAGTGGTCTGGGCCTAACGGCGGAGGGCACCGCCATTGATGTTAGAAATGATGGCGGGACAACGATTGCAACGCTGACCAATGTAACGCTGCTGAAGCCGCATTATAAGCTACGAGGTTGGCCTGGTGGATCTTCGGGTAGCTCCGTCATTGATCATATCCTGAGCCATCGTCATCTTCGGTCATATGAGTTGGAAGACGTTGAGCTGGCGGAGTTCCGCCGGATTATCGATGTTTTCGCTGCCAAGAAGAAGGCGCAACTTGCTACAACGCAATATATGTCGGAGGAGGAAAAGGCCCTCGAATTCGATCGAGCGGCGGTTCTTGACGGATTTGAGCGGCGTTTTACAAGGCAGGAAGCAAGGCCAGATCAAGCTAAATTCAGGGCAGCTCTCATGCAGCTTTACAAGGGTCGCTGCACCGTCAGCAAGTGTGGAGTCGAAGAAGTCCTACAGGCCGCGCATGTCATACCGTTCTCTGAGGCTGTTGCCTTCCGGAACGATCCGCGGAACGGCCTCCTTTTACGCGCAGACCTACATGCTCTTTTCGACAAGTTCCTATTTACAATTCATCCCAAGACTCGAGAAGTCGTCTTGGCATCTGAGCTGCAAAACACGAGCTATGGACAGTTTGGAGGCCGAAAGATCGAACATTTCGCTGCGAAAGAATTCCTTATCGAACACTACGAGTTCTTCAAAGCTGCTCGACAATCCCTTACAGAGGCTGATGCGAGCCAGCCGAAACATTCGGAGGCTGCTGTTTAAAGAGCTTTCGCATGGAAGGGCGCAGCGTCTGCAACGCCTGTCATCCGGAATGGCAGCTTTCACGCGATCTTGACTTCCCCCATAAGTGCCATACTCTCGTGGTCGCGATGAACACGCTTGATTCAAAAACGACCGAAAGGATATATGATGTTTCGCGACAGGCCGGTCCATGTGGATTTAGTAAGGGCAGTCTAGTGGCTGCAATTTACTTATGATCGTCGAACAGTGGGAGCGGTGCCCCGCGCGTTCGTGACGGATATTTCGTTTTCTGGGGCCGCAGATATTCTTTTGACGGCCGTTGTTCCGACACCCAGTGCCTTCACCACCACCAATTCTTCCCCACTCGCGGCTAGCTTGGCCTGCAGTACCGAAAAATCTCCGCAAAACTCAGTCTCAGCGGATATGTCGGCGATTGCATCGCGGGGATCAGCTGAGCCTGCAAAGCCAACCGTACGCAGCTGTATGCCACTATTGGGGTTTCCACCTATCTCCACTCCGTACCCAGGTCTTTTATTGCTCTTCAGAACGACCCGGCCGTTCTCAACCCAGGCTGTCTGCATCCCCTCTTTGACTTCGTATCCGAGTTCACCGAGACCAGCGAGGATCGCGCTACGCCGATCCTGTTCCGCTCGCTCCTGGATTATCGTTTGAAGGGTTGCGGTTGCAGTAGCGATCATGTTCGAGATCTCGACGACCGTCGGGGACCCGTTCAGCAGGTTGTTTATTTTCGCGAGCTGTGAGGCCGAAGCAGGTGCCATGAGACGACGTTCTGAACGTATTCGGCTGACGGATAGGGCTACATCGTGGACAGCGGGGATAACTCGGAAAAGTAGTCAAACACGCGTCCAAGGCGATGACATTTGCCATTTTGAGACGATACTTCTGCTTCGATTCACACGGAGCGGAAACCATGAGCAAATTGACCAGAGCGGAGGTGTTTCAGCGTTTTGAAGCCGCGCTTGCCATATTAGGCGAAGAGGATTGCGAGGACGCGCAGGCTTATCTGAGGATGAAGAACGTGAGGAATTTAGTTAAGTCGGCAAGCCAAGATTCAGTGGTCAAGCTCCACGACGTCGCTAATGATGTGGTGGCCTGACGTCCGTAATGGGCGAACAGGATAGAGCGAAAAACCAGCTTTGATCTGAGATTTCAACGAATACGAGGTTGTACGTGGCTTCTGGTGGAAAGCTTGGATTGCTTCTCTGCATGCGCTTCCGCTTGATGGCTCGATGTGGGATCGCCAGATCGGTTTGTCGCAGCCATGATAAATGTGGCATTAGTTACCGCAGCAACTTTGACGTTTGGCGCCGTCTTTTGGGTTATGCTGACCGAGATCGGGAAGAAAACCGACATCATGAGATTGCCTCCGTCGTTTCACGCAAGGCAAGCCAAGTTGATACTTCCGCTTATGGCGGTTTTCATCCTTCTTGTTTTGCTGGCCAGTCAAGCCGGGTCACGGGGATGGCCATAGCCGAGTGACTCATGTCCGCTGGCAGTTCTAAACTGTCCGGTTGGCCCGCCCAACGCTAATCGCCGTTTCCGTCCCTCATTGGCCGGAAGGATTTCGATAGTTGCTTGATAGCTCGCAGGCCGAATTCGCGGTTGAGAACTTCCGTCAGCTCGACAAAGCTCTCCTGCGCCTGCCGCCACTGCTCGGCACGCTCCGAAAATTCTGCCTCGACATTGAGATTGAGCATCGCCGCGCTTGCGTCCCGCAAAGCTTGGCACCGTTCCTCCCATAGCCGCATGTTCTCGCCGAGTATCTTTCCAGATAACTTTCCGGAATAGATTTTAATTTTCTGAAGCTCATCCAGGCTGAAGATCCGCGACTCCTCCTCGATGATCGCGAGCTGTTGCATAAATTTCCGAATGAAATGCACTGTTTCCGTGCGGTCTCGCGAGATGGTCTCAAACTCCTGGACGGAGTATGTGGCGCCCCATTTAAGGAACAGGCTCCGGAACTTCAGGGAAATACTGATATAAGTCAGGATCGTCTCTGTATTCTCGTCTATGGCAAAGCCTAGATCCAGCAGATCAATGATGTACATGTGGAGAGTAACGCGGCCGTCGTAATAGGTGTATTGCCGGGTAATAATCATCCGATTGATGCGCCCGTCCTTCGGCGAGCGGAAAATCTGTTCATTGTCGAGCTTTTCGTTGGGCGATATCGCGCTGATCACACAGCGCTCGACCGCAGCGAGAATCTCTAATGCCGTGGATGGCGTTCGCTGCTGTACTAAATCCTTAAAGCGCTTCCAACTCACCGCTCCTGTGACGCCGGGAAGTCCAAACACCTCCAAAGCTTCCCCATATGGCAGAAGCCGGGCCTCGTCGCGGATTATTTCACCGTCCTTAACGTCATAGGGAAACTCAAATTCCATAAAGTATTGTTCTATTCTGCGCTCCGTAATCCGCTTCCTCAACGAGTGGTATACGGTCGTCATTATGTTAGGAACGATACTTTCCTCAACAATCTTTAGTCGTTTCGCGGTGTTTTCGTCAGCTTTGCGGCGTGCCTGTGCACTAGTATCATCGTCGTTGATGCGAGATTCCGCAAGCGAAGCTATGTCATTAAAGAGTTCTCTGAAAGTCGTCGAAAGTTGTCGCGCTTGGCCGGTCGGCGCATTGCAGCGCTCAAAGAACTGATCGATGGGAAGCGCGATATCGCCGGGATCAATATCCAAGTTTATCCCCTTTCTTTCAGCAAAAAGTGCGGGAAGCTCCTTAAGGAAGATCGGGATTATCTGCCGCTTCGTCGATCCGTTGAGTCTGATGTCTTCCTCCATCAGCGCCTCATAGAATCCGACCTCCAAGCCTGTCCAGCTATGGCTTGGCTTCATCGTGCCAAAGAGGAATATGATGAGATATTCGGACCTTCTCAGTCCATCTTTGATTTTGTCGGTTAGTCGTTCTCCCGCATGGATGACCTCCCTGTCGAAGAAAATGTCGATATTTAGAAGCGGATTGAATTGGCTAAGGCCTTCAAAGAAGCTTCGAACGATTTCATTTTCCTCGGACGCATAGGACAAGAAGACTGCAGTTTGGTGTCCTTCGGGCATTTCTCCCTCCCCAATATGAACCACTTCAGCGGTACGTGCATTTATTCTGCACTCTAGTATAAATTGCTCGATCGGGATATCTTACTTCTCAACGGGGCGACGGACGGCCGTTGTGTTGCAGAGCACTGAATTTATCCTAGCCTGTGGCGTGAACTCCGCAGTATGTTGGGCAGAGTGGCATTGGCATGCCAGCCCGCTACGGCAAGTCGCGTCCGTTCGGAATTCCCCATTCCCAAAGGCCACGAATAGGGGAACGTGTTTTGCACACCAGTTGGACGACGCTCGACCGGTTTTGGGGAGCGCCCGTGTGTTGTTACAGAAAGCAAACGCATATCTTCGACTTTTCTTGGTAGGTAATGAGCGATCGCATATGTGGCCTTCCGTAGCACAAGATCCCACGTTTATGATCTCATTGGTGCTTCGCGGACGTCATGATTGAAAAGTAATTCGGCATTCTTGCAAACATTGTCACTCGGACAAGTATGTTCTTGTTTTGCTACGTCCTGGTATTCTGGCGAAAATGCGCACGCACGATTGTCAAGCCGTAAACAGTTACATCTACAGAGACACTTGGCTCGTTTCGAGCTCGGCGATCAAATTTATTGTTGCAATCAACTTTATCGAGTAATAGTGTTTGGCCTGAGGGAAATAAGCATTATTACCTAATCCGTCCACAGCTGAGCATTTCCCAGCTGGGCATGTACAGTTTTGCCTTGGTACTTTCCACAGTGCCTGGAGGGATTTTTTATACGAGTAAGCACCAATAGACGGATCTTATTTTCTTCTGCAAGCGGAACGCCAGCCAACTCAGAGGGTAGCGTATGGTAGTCTTTGGGTTTAAGAGAAGCAGCAAGGTTGTCCGGGCAGCGTATCGTCTCATCATACCTTTAGTCACCGTCAGCTTGTTTGCTTCCTGCACCGCAACGACACCAGTAGCTGTAGAGCCTACCCTTAACGCAAGTGAGGTAGCTACAAAATCCGTGGACCGCCGAAGCATAATGGAGTCGCTTCGTGCTGACGCTGAGTACGCTTACGGTGGAACGCCGAATTGGTATGATGTGACTTTAGCGGGCTACAACTACGTCGATGACCGCTGCTCCATCTATTTTGACTCGATCTTTAAGCTGAACCGACAACGCGAAGCTGCTAAGTCTGGGATATCCGCCTTTGGCCAAACGACCAATGCTATTCTTGGCGTCACTGGTGCCACCCAGCTCTCAATGACCGTGGTAGCACAGGCTTTTGGCTTGGCGTCAAACCTTACTGACGTGGTTGCAGGTACATATCTTTACGAGCTGCCTCCTGCGACGACCAAGAAGTTTGTGGGTGAATTGGCCCGCGCTTATCGCGATGGCACGGCAAGGCAAAAGGGTAGCATCGATAGCGCCCCTTCCGCCTACGGCTATATCCGTGGATATCTTGATCTATGTCTTCCAGCGACAATTGAAGGCGAACTCGTCGAGCACGTGGGATCGGCAATCGCGGTGGCTGACCCGACAACAAGCGGCTCTGGAGTGGATCTAAGGATCGCTAGCGCAGTCAATCCGCCGCTACCGCGTTCATTCGAGCGCCCGCCAAGTGTGACGGCGCCGCTATCACGCATACGAGCTCCCGACAGAGCGCCACCAGACGGGTTCGCAACGCCTGTGCTTTGGAGCAAGATTCAGACCTTGCTTTGTATTGAGCCAGCAGACGGCGTTCTTGGCAAGACGACCCGTCAAGCAATTCACGACTTTTATCGGGGCCGAGGCGATAAGCGAGAGGATGTTCTGAAGGTCGGCGGCGTCAATGAATCAGACATCCGTCTCCTCGAAACAACAGAAGCGCTGTCACCGGGCAAAACGTGCGCCGAGCGGGGTGCCGCCAATGCTCGTGCAGTCGGGCAGTTGAGCCTAGAACAATAACGTCACACCGACAAAGGAGCAATCGATGGCTGTCATGAAGGTGGCTCGCGTTTTGAGGGACAAGCCTTCGCTCGACGCAGCGATTCTAAGATCAGTGCCGTCCGGAACGAAGGTTACAGTTCTGGACGACAAAAAGCTCCCGTTCACTGAAATCCTTATCGACGCGACCGGCGAGAAGGGATGGGTGGTCGACGAGGCCATCGATAAGACTAGGGACACAGTCGGCCCTCTCGACAAACTTCTTGTGGCGGCGGAATGCGTGGAACTGGCGGCAAACTACGGCGGCAATGCCTATTACCTAATGACCATCGCACAGATGCGTACAAACATCATTGACGCGCAGGGACCGCAAACCAGTGGCTTATTCGCGTTCACCAGTGAGGAATGGATACTAAACGCCAACCATCCTGAGTATGAGATCGCCTACAGTCTAGCTGAACTTAGCGATTGGCGGGCACAATGCACGCTGTTCGCGATCATGGCGGCCCAGACGGCGGATGCCCTTAGTGATGCGCTGGCGACAGATGTATCGATGGTTCAACTCCTGCTCGCTCAAACCATCGGCCTCCTCGCTGCTCGCCAGGCTATTGGGAACGATGGTCAAAACGCCGCGGCGCTCATTGCAGCTATCGCACCTGCCCAAGCCAAGACGGATCGTATCGACCTTGCGAACCTGGCCAACCGAGATGCGGCACTTCTCAAAGGTTCGACGGTCAACGATATGTTGGCAGCCATCGAAGCGAAGCTCAGTGAGAGCTTTACATCAGTGGATGTCATCATAAGCGAACAGGTCGAGCTCTTCATGAAGAAGCTGCGTCAACTGACGGATCTCGCTCCGACGATCGTTGGTGACATCAACTTCTCGTCGCCCAAGATCTTACGATCCCGCGAACCCATGGCACGGAAGATCGCGGAGAGGTTCGCATCCCGAGGGTACGGAACCCTGCAACAAATCGCAGCGATCGCAAATGCCATTGGGGAATCCAATCTGAATCCTTCAAGCACCAACCTGCGCGGCGAGCGGAGCTTTGGCCTCTTCCAACTGAATCAGAACGGGGGTGTTGGAACTGGTCATAGCGACGCAGAGCTTCTGGATCCCAACAGAAACATCGAGATCATGCTTGATGAGATCCAGAAGCCGTACCTCAAGAAAAGCCGTGCCCGCTTTCTCGCAACTGCCAATTTGCACGAAGCAGTAGAGATCTTTGTCTTCAACTTCGAGAAGCCTGCAGACAAGCCAGGAGAGACTCAGAAGCGCTTTAAGATCGCTCAGACGCTGATTGCCTGATCAACGTCCGACGTGAGATCAGTGAAGGACGTTGGTTGCTGCGGCCTTGGTTCGCATAGTTATCGTACTCGGGGCCGCGGTAATCCTCACGCTTTGATGGTCGCCGCGCCACTAGAGGTGAGACGACAGCAAAACACATCAATGACCATTAAGCTGATTGGGCGGCTTTGGCGAACTGTCCAGACTGGCTTCCGTCCGACCCAAAATGCTCGGCACTAAACGCTCGGAAAATCCCGCGATAAAGCTCCATACGATCAACAGAGAAAGGTCCTTGCCGATGAGGAAGGTCGCCGGAAGATGATCCGGCGGAATACGAGAAACGAATGTCATTTTACTAAAATCGGGGACAAAACTGCCGGTTATGATCTCTGCGTGAAGAAAGAAAAAGACTATCGCCGACCCACATATTCCGATGATGCCCCGCAGGATGAGTGATGCCAACTGACCAGCCGCTGCAAGCTCGTCATATTCCAACAAACTCCAGTTCTTCTGTAGATACAGAAGCCTGCTAAAATAGGCGCCGAAGAGTCCCGCTGCCAGAGCGGTCAGAAGCGGAAGGCCGATCCAGTTACGGATTTCGTTGAGGCTTCCGTCGTGCTTCCAATAAACGAAAAATATCGCGATGTAAGGGAGAAGGAAGAGCGCGAACGAAGCTGCAGCAGCATAGATTATTTTCCTGGTGGCTTCGCGTTGGAGGTTCCGAAATGCATACTTCCTTGTTAGCTGCCACTGAATGCCCTGAATGATATCGACAAGAAGTGATCTGAGTCGAGATTCCCTTTCGTCAGCGTCGATCACGGGTGGATGCGTTTGATCTTGCGACGCTGTCATTTGCTGCAAGATACCGCGCAGTCTGGATGCGCCTGCAACTTTTTCTTCGTCGGCCTGCGCGAGCCGAGCCTGCAGCTCCGGCAGAAGTCGTTTAGGAGGTTCAGCGAGCGCCAGGAGCAGTTCAAGTCGGAAAGCGTTTGTCCACGCGCTGTTCAATCGTTCATGGTAATGCAGCCTACGCTCATCTTTAAATTCGGCGATCCCACGTCGAACCGTGACCAGGATTTTATGGGCAGAACTTCCATTCTCAACGAGTTCAGCTAGATATTCCACTTTGATCCATAATGCGGTTAAGAAATGGCTGAGTAATACATCGCGTGCGAAAACTGCATCGCTGCTCAATTCTGGCGAGCCATGCTGTTCCTCACTTTCTGGAGCGCCGTTTGCCATTACAAAGCTCCAATTGCTTCATTTCATTACTATCCTCCCGATCTAAGTTGCAGTCAATTGGCCTGCTCAACCTTTGCCTATCGGCATACTAGTTGTTCGACCTATGTAGGAGGTCCAGCAGAGGAGGCTCCTGTCAGCCCGACACGGTCATTTCCGCCTCAGTGAATGCTCGGAGCTTTGTGGCATGTCGCCGCGATCAGTTTTCGATCCGGCTTCAATCAGTAGGGAGTGACGGACAATTCAATCCGTTGTGAGATCCAATTGGATGGTTCGCACTCAGTAATCGCGTCGGCCACCAATAGAACCGCAGTCTCCCAATCTAAAGGCTGCGAGCGGAAATAAACACAGACAAGACCGGTTGCCCATCCTTCAAGATAACCACAGCGATCGTGCTGTAAGATGCTGGCGCACCAGCGGGCGCTTTGAACATTTGATCATTTGAGGGCTTGTCCTTTCGCCAGACGCGGCGAACCCGTTCGTCGCGTCATTGGTCGCCGAAATCATGGTAAGCGTAAAAAGCACACGGCACGCAATAGGTTCAAGACGACCTCGATGCCGAGGCTCTGAAATTGAGTATGTCCAAGAGCTCTTTCCGGGTCTAACATTGTCAATCATAAGATGATCCGGAAGATGTGGCCAAAGCGCCGCCTACCCTGGAGGCGAGATTCGCTTGGTGCCTTGCATCCACCTTTGCGGCCGACAGAAGTGCGAAGCACACTGGCACCAGTGCAATTGAGCTCGGGTTATGTGGATACGTCTCGAAAAAGATGAACTCGATCTGATTCTGAAATCTATTCCGGAAGGGCCGCTAGCAGAAAAACTGCGAAAGCCGACGGATCCAGACACTGCGGCATTCGCCGCAGCGGTGCAAACCAGCGACGATCTCGAGGTCGATCTGGACACAATCATATCTCGCGGTGACGACGACGGTGCTTTCGTTATGACCTGGACATGGGTTTCGAACGAAAGGGCAGGGCTTCCTCCATCCGATGACGACGGAGAAGAGCTCCACAAGGATCTTGGCCTTTAACGGTGAAAAGTCAGGGCGGTTGTTCTATTGAGCGAAATTTGCGGCGCAAGCAGGTGGCGCAAATGACGCCCGAGAAAGGACGAGTTTGAGCTTGACGCGCCCGGACAAGTTCTCTATTCGTTCGCGCATGGATATTCTCGCTCGCACCTTGATACGAATAGCTGACTGAACTCCCGCTCGCGGGTTTCGTCGCTGTTTTCGTTCGAGGGTTCACGATGAGCATCTCTGTTTTTGATCGCGGTTTTGCGGTCACAGCTATCCAAGCTTTCCCTTATTCTTACCGAAGCCCAATCGCTGATCAGAGAACCGCCATTTCCGGTGCGGTTGATGGACCATCCCGGATTGGGGGGAGCTGGCTCATCAACCCGGACGAGACCCAGCCAGGTACAGCTGGGCGGATAGCAACCCACACAGGACTCTGACTTCCTCTGCGTCGATCCCTGCTGTCCAATCCGTGGTGTAACTATGTCTCCGAAAAGCCCAACGCGAAATGAACGCGTCCGCGCGACCGTAAAAGACTTCGCCCTCCACCTGACAACGCAACGCGCGTTCAAGAGAGTACCGACCTTTCTGACAGGCGAGACCGGAGTTCTCGTGTTGGTCACACCTGAAACATCAGAACCGCATGAACACGTGAATTCTGCCCGTCTTGCATTGTTCGGCGAAGAGGATGAGACGAATTTTGGCCCGGTTGCCTCGTGCTGGTTCAGCCAGGGAGACACTTTGTTGGACAATGAGCGGAAATTTAAGAATGAATGCGAAGGTCGACCAAAGGCTCTCGTGATCTGCTGCAATAGAGAAGATATCCCTAGAAATCTACGACTTGCACTCGACTGGATTGTGGATGTCGAACCCGTGCGGCCCGGCGACCTGAAGGCGGCATGTAGCGAGATCCTAGATATGAATGTCAGTTATGGGCAAGCCAAACGATTGCTCAAATATCCGTTGAAGGATCTTGCAATTGCTTTGAGACCGCGGCGTCCGGTCGATGAAACCTTGCGCCGGTTACGGCGAGAGGCACGGGACGAACCGATTTCCGAACCCGAGCCTGTCAAGCGAGCAGAACTCCGCCCAACTCCTCGCCTGGAAGACATGCATGGTTACGGTCCGGCCAAGGAGTGGGGTCTCCAACTCGCTAAGGATCTGGCTGACTGGCGGGCAGGGATCCTGTCCTGGGACGATGTTGACCGTGGGCTGTTGCTCAGTGGGCCGCCAGGTGTCGGCAAAACTATCTTTGCCCAAGCGCTGGCAAAAACGTGCGGCGTGACATTCGTCGCTTCGTCACTGGGACAATGGCAAGCCAAGGGTCATCTCGGTGACCTTCTCAAGCTGATGAGGTCGGATTTTGCCCGGGCGAAAGCCGAGGCGCCAAGCATCCTTTTCGTGGACGAGCTTGATAGCTTCGGCGATCGCGAAAGCTTCGATAGCGACAACAAGTCCTACTCCGTACAAGTAGTGAACGCATTTCTTGAGTGCTTGGACGGAGCAGGGGGACGGGAAGGGGTGGTCGTCATCGGCGCGACGAACAATCCGTCGGACATTGATCCAGCGATCCGTCGAGCTGGTCGCCTCGACAAGCATGTCGCTATTCCCTTGCCGAGCGCCGACGATCGCATCGCCATCATTGAAAGTCTGATTGGTGAAGTGCCGTTTACATATGACCGGGCGGCCCTTGCTACGCAGACACAGGGAATGACAGGCGCCGACCTCGCCAAAATGGTTCGCGATGCCAAACGCGCGGCACGCCTGAGACGCGAGCCGCTAAATTTGGCAGATTTGACCGCCAACCTACCTGAGCTTGTCTCTCTAGCGGGTGACTTTCGGAGATCTGTTGCTGTTCACGAGGCCGGTCACGCGATTGTCGGCCGACGTCTGAGTTGCGGCGAGTTCCTATTCGTCGAGATCGCCGATCAACTGAACCCAAGGGTACATATTCAGAGAGCGGGCGGTGCGGTATTTCAGCACCCTACGCTTCGGTTTCGTGGCCGACAGTCATACTTGGACGAAATCTGCCTGCAACTCGCTGGTATCGCGGCAGAACAGATCCTTTTTGGCTCGCACGGCGACGGAGCTGGGATCGGTCCCGACAGCGATCTCGGGCGAGCGACCGGAATTGCAATGCGCATCGAGATGCAGATCGGAATGGGCGACAGCCTCGTCCAACGAGCGTCAGAGGTCACTCCCCAGATTGTTGCTGCCTTCCTCGCCAATCCGACTTCTGCCCGTAAAATCGATGACCTTCTTCAGACTGAGCTCAACCGTGCACGGGAAATTCTGATGGCCGAACAAGAGCTGTTGCTCAAGGTCACTGATGAGCTCGACCAAGGCGCAGTCGTGACGGCAGAGAGGATGAGAGTCCTTGAGGAGGAGGGTGCTTCGCGTCGTCTCGCAAGCTAACAGCTTCGTCGGGCGTTAGGGCAGGTTCGCGCTTCAGATCTGGCCGCTTCAGCAGCGGCTGGAACCGGAACAGATCTTTGTTACCACGGAAGCACGCCTTAAAGGTATGATGAATGAAAAGGTCACCTCTGGTCTATCGGGGTCCGGCCGCCATCTGACCGTCAAGCCTCTTCGAAACTTCAAAATTCGCTGCAGATAGATACCGTTGAGATGGCTTAGGTTGGTTAGGTCGCAGTTGCTCCAGACCAAATAAAAGGGGGCGTTGCCGTTGAGACTTTCGCTGATCAATTCCTGTGGGATCGCTTCTCTTCCATAAAACTGGCCAGCCAAATTCAGACCACACGCTGACGGATCGACATCATTTGAGAAGCACTGGACGCCGCCGCCCCGGACCCGGGTCATCGGCGTCAGCGAGCAATCGGGCTCAAGCCACATCAGCCTCGATTGATTGATTTCGGGGCCACCTGGTGTTCGATCTGCGTTCATTCCGGATACTCTACGGACCATCAGAGGAGCTTGCTTTGTTGGGGTGCAAGCAACTAGCGCTCAAAGGCCATTTCAGACGAGCTTGTTCGGTAATTCGCAGTGTGTCGCAGAGCGAGCCTATCAAGAAGGCCGCCACGCTCGGAAGGGGATTTGACCTATCAATCGAAATCTGTTCCCTGTATGTTCTTTTCCGGTTAGGTGTCGTGTGAGAACAGGTGGTCAAGTGAAATTCAAGTTAGCACTATATCGCGACCAACGCCGTTTGGCCGTGACAAAGTTAGCTTCGCACCCCGAAGGCAGTCCCTGGCGTGAGAAATACCAAGATTGGATACGACAGCTAGACCAGCGCATTGTCGACGCAGGAAGGGCGTCAATGGAAAGGGAGACGGTGACAGTCATCCCGGCCGCCAGGCCGCCCATTGAGCAGGCGCCTTCGTCAACGAGCGAAGTACATCCGGTCGTCGAGGCAACCGGAACCAACGGCATACCGCGTGAGCAAATTAAATTGTCGAAGCCAGGTCCACCTAAGGTGGTCGGAACGGCTAGGGTCCGGCGGAATGCATCGCTTCCACATGCGAGGGTGGTCGCTCGCGCACAGGACGAAGGCAACGCGCTCGTCCAAGGAAATGCGCAAGAGACTGCCTACCGGAAATCGCTGCTCTCCGAAAACGAGCTACTTCGTAAAATGCTTGAGCGATTTGCGTAACAGTCGGGGATAGCAGTCGAACTCGAAGGCGGGCTTTTGCCAGGCGGCCGGTGGGCGCCGTACGGTCAGGAGGTTGTGCCTGGCTAACCCTGGGTGTCCTTAGCCATGCGCGGCAAATCCACGGAATTGACAATGACACCTCCCTTGCGAATGACTGCCTTGACCTGCACAGATCTCAGTGTTTCATCGGCGACAAGGTCGATATTCGGGCAGTCATCCGGACTAAACATATCTTCGCTGATCCAGAGGCCAGTTGGTTCGATGACCGATTTGTGTGCGGATAAGAATTTTTCCAGGGCATGGTCCCTGGATTCGGCGTTCCGCTAATACTCTCGCCGAATATTGAGGTGCTCGCAGTTTCTGATGCTCTCCCACTAGAGCTACATTGGTCTATCTCAGAAGAGATGAAGGGTGGGGAGGGGGCACGGCACTGAGACAGTCGCATTGCGGATTTTCAGCGATGATCGAGTTGAGCGCCCTCCAGGTTTCAATCAATCGAAGGCAAAATATGGACGGTAATTTTCGTAGGTCAAAAATACATTGACTGAGCCGTCACTATTCAAGGCAATCCGGCTCAGGGCATCCTGCAGATCCTCCTCGCGCATGACAGAAGCCACGCTCACAAGGTCTTTGGCCAAAGTCCTCAAAGCCAACGCTTGAATGCGAGGAGAAAAATAGTCGTGAACCTGAAAGAAAGTCTCGAAATATCGTAGATCCCGGTCGTCGATTTTCCGTTTTCTATCCGGCGAGTTGAAGTAGACGTGACCTGCCTCTGAATCTTCATCCAACGGCGATTAGAGCCTCGGCGGTTTTCGATACG
>NZ_JABFCN010000053.1 GCF_013087515.1 Rhizobium sophorae
CGTCCTTTGATGGGCCGGACTCTAATGCAATCTGGAGGAAATTACCCGTGGCAGGTCAGACGGAATCCGAATCCTCAAGTGTTTGAGTATCCAGATCGCAATAGTAAGCGTAGCGCGAACCGCCTTCAAACGGCGGAATTCGATCGTCGAAGCCATCTTTTTGTAATTCTACATCAAGGATCGCCCAAGCCTCGCTAACGGCAGATATTGCCAACTCCAATGCTTGTGCCCGTATCGGTTTCGACCAGTGCTCCTTTTCCTTCTCAGTGTAGGTGCAATTTTGGGGGTCAGTACAATCCATCTGTCAGGCGCTCTGCTTAGGTAGCTTCAATACTGTGTCGATCGGCGTTCAGACGCAAACGACTATTTCTTCGCCAAGCCTTCTGGTGTCAGCGCTTAAGATCGTCCGCTCATCAAGGAATTGCTCACTTGAACTGTGGTGGCCGGATTAGCCATGGGCACCGCCTTTCACCAAGCATCGGCGGAAGTCTTTCGCCCACTGTGATGGCGATAGCACACGACCTTATTTTGCTCTCTGATTTGGGTATCTGCATCTAATACAGAGCTCAAATTGCCGATGCAAAGGCAAACGTTGACTTCGTCCAGCCGCATACGCACCATTGATCTCGATGCATTTGGAATTTCGACTTGCGCAAACTTCTTTGCTTGAGCACCTCACATTTGTCCTCGGCTACCAAGCGGTTTCTAATGTCTCATGATCAAAAGGAGTGGCTCACAGTGGGCGGGCCTTTTGGAGATATGGGCTGGCTATTCCACGTTGATGAAGACGCGGCGTTCAATTTCGGGAACCGACGGTTCAAAGATCTATGGCGTTCTTTCGCGTACGCTGCCGATCGCGGTTACGACCTCATCCTCTTCGATGATGTTGAGGAGCCGGTGCGGGATCTGCCAGTCTATTGATGCACCCAACAATGAGTGGGTAACTCTCTTCCGATCGGGTTAGGGCGAACTTGCGAATCCCTCGCCGCTTTCCTAAGCCTCTGGCCGTGGGGCCTGTAGCTCAATTGGTTTGAGCCGTCGGCTCATAGCCGATTGGTTGCATCAAGTCCTTGCCGGGCCCACATAGTTTTCTTGCTCACCATATATCTTCGAAATTCCCCACTGTAATTGAGCAAAACACTCGATATGCTGGTTCTTTGCCGGATTTTCAATATTTCTACACTAATGGCGTGCAGGCGTGTTTCCGTTCCCGTTGTGACCGGTTTTGCATCAGCTACAACTTAAACGAAGATTTTCGCGGCATTCTCACGAATCATTAGTGGATCTCTGCTTTATTTCCCCGCATCTGATTAAGGAGATGCGGATGTCGGCAGTGGGATTTCGTTGTATTTCGGAAACCAGGAAAAGCCCAACGGAGCCGCTCAGGTTCAAGGTACGCTACTTCGCAAACAGCTCGCTGGGCAATATCGAGGGTGATGACGAAATCGGCCTCAAGGATGTGCTCGGCGTGCTAGCGTACGACGCACTTCGGGATGCCGTGAAGCAAATGTTCGAGGAGCTCCGAGCCTTGATAAAAGCTGCATGTCTGAAAGGACTCACGATAACCGTCGTCGACTTCGAACTGCAGTTCGACTTTATTGAGGGGTGGCAAATCGCAGTCAAAAGCTTGATTAATGACGAAACGCTAACGTTCAAGTCGGTCGCGCAGTTTCAATCTTTCTTGGTCGAAACCTTCAAGATCGAACCACTTCCAGGAGTGAGTGAAGTTGATGCTCGCGCCGCCACCAATCTAGGCCTTTGAGGCCGCGGAGATTGCGGGCATTCTCAAGGAGGTGCGGCCCTCTTTCATGGCGGTTACCTGGTGTTGCTAGTGAATACTGTATAATTTTCGACTCTTCCACAATCAGCGAGCCTTCGCCGTGAAGTCCCTCGATTTCACTCCATCGTGCCACGATCTTCCTCGCATCAGGGATTAACTCTGACGGGCGATCTTGAACCGGCCGGTGTTCCTCCTGGTGGAGATGCCAACGCAAAGCAATCAGGCTGCCCGCTTCGATAGCGGACACGATTGCCGATTCGAAGGTTCCGATAAGTTGTTGTGTGGCTTGCTCGATTACGTGAGCCGGACGGAATTTTTCAGTTGTTTGCGTCATGTGGACCTCCTCCACTATGCTGGTCTGGGGGAGCGTCGGCGGCAATAGCGTTCAGGAATTTTCGTTACGGCAATAGCCGGACCGAGCATCCCTCTTTCTGCAAGTCGGCAACAATCTGACCGATATTCCGCTCGTTGAACCATTCGTCAGGTTCGAATGAGGACGTACCGCCCCACAGTTCAAGAAATGGGACGCATACTCGTTTCAGAACGCCAAAATACCCAGTCAACAGCTCATCTCTCGTGACTACCAATCGAGTGGGAAACCTTTCTTCCACTGCCTTTGCCCTGGTGTGCAATTGCAGACCGTAATCAAAGTTCCTACCGATGGCCCGGCCGTCCAATCCTCGGTGATCGGTGAATATGGCGACATTCTCAGCATCGGGTACCTGGGCAATGGTCAACGCAGCATGAGCCAGCAATGAGTGAAGCCGGATGAAAATTTGGGTCGGCGTGAGGAATGGATAGGCCGTTTTGTGCCTCAGGCGATTATAATCCTCACGATAACTCTTGCAGATCACAAAGACAGAGTTTCCGTAGGTTCTCCAATAATCGAAACCACCAAAATAGACTGAATCGCCCGTGAGACGCATGCCTTCGACCCCGGTGAAGTCCCGGCCCGCAATCGACCAAAATCGGCTACGGGGCAGATTATCGGAATTCTGAAGTACGATGAAATCGTGCCAGCCCAAATCTGCCACCGCGCTCATTCCCGCGCTTGCCTGCCGGAGGATGGTATGTGGCTTTTCCAACGTGACAAAACTTGAATCGCGTGTGAGCAGAGCATAGCCCATGGTCACGTGATTTTCTGGGATCGTCGCAATCTGCTGATCAGCATCCGAGTCCGCCATTGGAAGCGCTCTGATTTGCTCAACGAAATCGGACCTAGTCGCTTCAGCCAGGTGACCTATTGTCCCCCAATCGACTTCAGATATGCGCCCGGCCGAACCGATCGATCCGTTATCGGTGAGGGTCTTCAATACGGCCGCAATGACGGATTCGGTAATTGCTTTTGTCATCGCCTGCGTTTTTGACAGATGGTCCTCTTCGGCCTCTCGGACAGCTTCGGTTTCCCGGAAACGCATGCAGCGCTTTAGCAGCGTGTCCCACTGCTGATAGTTTGAAATTTTGATTGATTCCGGTCCAACACCCCGGACGTAGACGTGAAAATAACTATTTTCATCGCGGGCGCCAATGGGCATTGTTCCGTGAGAGGGAACATGGACGACCGGATACCTTACCCCGTTTGTGTATTCGGTGAAGCGGACTTCACATTGAATGGGCGGTTCTAGCCTCTTCTTCAGAAGATTATGGACCGCATCAGACCGGTAGAATTCGAGCCCGAACTCCTCGGAGGCTGGAAGCGCGTTACCATCATCGTCAATGCCAAAATAGAGACGGCCGCCACCGTGATTGGCAATAGCGGCTATGTGCCTCGCAATCTTGGTTTGTCCTTCCTTGTTCTTTTTCGAAATGTCCATCCATGCCTTGAATTCGACCCCAAGTTTTTCACTGCGGTGTTTCAAGTCTTCTTCCATTTGCTGAACGTCAGTCAAAACCGACATGCATGGCTCCCACTTGTTGGTCCAGATATAATGCAGCGCGAATATTCCACGCCAATCCACCGTGCCCGAACACTGCATCGTTTTTCGGTCGCAAGAGACACACAGTGTGTGGGCAGCCAATCGCGTGCCCACCACTGCGAACCGGTCTCCTAGAACTGATGGATCAAGGGCGGGGACCGGGTGTTGGCATCCGCTTCCAAAGGCTTTCAAGTGAAATTTTCACCTGCTAAAGCCGTGTCAGACCTTTGAAGCAGGCGCTTGCCAAAGGATTCGCTTCGAAAACCCTTCGCCCATAATAACCTGCCATCGGGTAAACGCGGCTTTGAACTCTCCTACTGAATCTAATCCGTCTTCGAGAACGATATAGTTGGCCGACAGCGAGCGGTCTGCTTTTGCTCGAATTGATATTGTCGTACCAACTCGCTGGATCGCTCCCAAATGATTGCCATAAGACGGGTCGAAGACAGACTTCTCGTCAACCTCGATCCGAACATTGGGAATAATAAGCCCATACCAGTTGTCGCTATCGGCGGTCAGGAAGTATTCGTACCGAGAGCGTTCAGAAAGAAATACGGCTGCGGGAGCGTTTGCTACGCGTCCGATCAGCACGGTTTCCTCTCGTTCGCTCCTTGGTAGGATCAAACTTCCGGGAAGTGCATCCTTGAACGCCCCCACCGTGAATTCACTTGCAGACAGCACGCTTTCCTCCTCAGTAGGCGTTACCCTTAAGGGGACGAACAAGAACGTTCCAAAGCACCTCGGCGGCTCCTTCCTGAGAGAGCTTTTGATCTCTATCGCCTCCGAACGAAGACATTCCCATGCTCTTCAAGTAAATGGATTGATCGTCCGCTTCGACGTTTATGGACTCGGACATACCGTTACTCGCGGTTGTCTCTCCCTGAGCATAGCTTATCCCATTGCTCCACGCGCCACCCCCCATGTAGACGGTACCGCGCGAGACATCTTTGCCGTTGCGGTAGATAGTGGCGAAGAATCTGTTGGCATCCACGCGACGGAAGACGCCCTCGTAGCCGGGATTGCGGTCACTCAGCTCGACCAGTGAATTCTCGAAAAAACGGACAATGTACTCGAAGGTCTCGAGCTTGAAAGCGTCTTTGTCCCGCTGCGTAAATTCTTTGGCCAAGCTAAGATTGCTGGAACGCGGGGCAGCCGTTGGGGGGCGGGGGGACGGTTGCTGCATTGCTGCAGGTATCTGCGTTGCGGGGACGGGGGCCCGTCCAACAACTCGCCCTGCCGCACCGCGAACCGCTTGCGCGACCTCCAACAGCGCAGCGTCGATGTCAGTCCATTGCGTCACCGGTCGACCGTCCTCGGGCACGCCCTTGAGTTTGCCGAAGGGTGCGTGTTTCCAATCGCATGCCCGCAATATGACTGGGATGACAATCGCCTCCTTGCGCTCGTGCCTTTCCATCGCTCGTTTCATCTCGATGTCGTAGCAATAATCCGATGCGAGGAAATCTGCGCTCACAAGAAGTAGGATGATGTCGTCGGTGTTAATATGCTCGTCGATTTCACGCTCAAACTCGTCGCCCGCGCCAACTCGTCGATCGTGCCATGTTTCTATCACGCCTTGGCGTCTTAGCATTGAGAGCTGCTTTTCGAGTTGATCTCGAAGCGCTCCATCGGCATGTGAAAACGAAAAGAAAACACTTGGCATAGCTGTTTCCGTATTCTGATGTGCAAAAGCAACTAGCGGCAAAGAACGTGGGTTTTTAGCCTGAAAGGCTGTTAGTTGCCTAAAAACACACGCTTACATCGATTGCAGTCTCATTGCGAATCTTCAAGCTATTGTTGTAATTTATGCCGGGCGACGGAGCAAATGGTTCGGCATGGCACGCTACACGTTCTTCTCATTTCACTATTCGCCGGATATCTGGCGAGCCCAGAATGTGCGCAATTCCTGGGTTGCGCTGCCAGGAGATGAGATCGACAGGGGTTTTTTCGACGCTAGCGTTTTTGAAGCCAAGAGGCGTGTCAGCCCAGACATCCTCAAGAATTTTCTGCGCGATGCGTTAGATGGCACGTCGGTAACGTGTGTTCTGGCAGGATCGGAGACATATCGGCGCCGGTGGGTTCGCTACGAAATTGCCCGAAGTGTAGTCCGAGGAAACGGCATACTCACCGTGCACATTCAAGGCCTCAAGAATTCTAAGGGTCTAACGTCCGTCAAAGGTCCCAATCCTTTGGACTGCCTGGGTGTATACTCGGCGAATGGAACCATCTTTTTGGCAGAATGGGAGGGGACGAAGTGGGTCAAGTATGCGGATTATGCGAGCCCAATACCGAAGTCGGATCTCTGGTTCAGAGCGCCAACAACGAACACAGTCACGCAGCTTTCCGAGCATTGCCTTGCCTACGACTTCACTGCACAGCGCGGCAGAGAAAATATCGGGGGCTGGATTGAGACGGCTGCTGGTCAAGCGGGCCGCTGACCAATTCGCGGCCAGAGAGCTCTTAAGAACGCCTTGATACAGGCTCGCTGCCGTCAAGGGGAATTGCTACACCGCCATCCGCGGATCTAGTGCGGGTACGCACCGAGGCAGTTGACGTTTGGAGGGCCCGAGCCAGCAATCAAGGGGATTGTCGACTTCAGACAGTTCTCGATGTCCCGCTCCTTTTATCGCTTATATCCGCGGTCACCGTATCGTCGATTGCTATTTGGCCTCTTGCATATCGTCGATTAGCGATAGCAGGGTCAATGTGAGCAATTTGATCGCAGTTAGCCGAGCTTGAGCGACCAATGGGAGAGGGGGCACCGACCCGTGCTCGTCGATAACGGACAGTGTCATAGAGCCGATGATCTCGAGCCCACTAGAAACAGCCTGGAGTCTCGCCCAACTATTCCATTTCGTTTTGCGGAATTTTTGATCCCACAACGTTTCTGGATCGGGTGTTGGGTGCGTTATCGAAAGCATGCGGAGTACGGAATCAAGCTCAGTAGCGACCTGGCGCCGACTGCTTCGCCGCAGAGCGGCATTGGCGTCGAAGGCTATCGCGAACGACGTTCGGAATTCTTTGATAGCGCTGCTAACGGACTGGAGATAAGAGACGTGCTCTTTGATGCGCTCAAGCGCACCAGGTCGCGCGATTGCCGCAAAGAGTTCATTCATGGAAGTCATTGCTAGGGATGCGATTGCGTCTCATCAATCATTGATGGGCTTCGCCATCGGCGCAAGGCGGAATTTTCGTCGGTGAGTCAGTCAAGTCGGCAAGCTTTTACCCGAAAATGCCAGTTGCTAAAGCACGCTGGATACCGCGCACATCTGTGCCTTTCTTCAACGTTTTACTGATGGGTGTGCTCGTCCCAGACACCCAGACCTTAAGCTCAGTGTCCAAATCGAATGTGCCAGCGGTCTCTACAGAGAACCGTGTGATCGCCTTGTACGGGATCGACAGGTAGTCGACCTTGCTTCCTGTAATGCCTTGGATGTCGACGAGAATGAGTCGCCATTGGGTGAAAACGAAGAAGTCCCGGATAACCTTGTAAGCAAGCTTGGCCTCTTCGCCATCGATCAGAACGCCATCAAGTCGCTTACGCAGTTCGTTTGGATCGATCTTTGATCCATGCCCGAGTAATCCATCAAACAGTCCCATTGTCTTCCCCCTGATGACGTACTTCGTAAGCTCACCACACTAGCATCAAATGCCCAAGACCTGCACATGTGACGTTTCCTCCCTGGAGCGGACATGGCCTGGTCGGCTGAAGAATTTGCCGTTGTCTATTGCTTCGCCTGCAGCCAGACTATCCACATTGGAGTCGGAATAATTTTGCTCGGCATACGGCAATCTGGACGCACGTTCCGATTCTTTGGATTTCGTTCCTAATAATCCGGTCTTTGCTCCGGTTCTACACGCTGCTGGCCGCCGCGAAGCTAGTGTCGGCGTTCCATAATTCAGCTTATGCAACTTTGTGCTGTAGGGGCTATTTAGTAATGCGACAGTTGGGCCAGTTAGAGATGCGACACTCTCGCCT
>NZ_JABFCN010000054.1 GCF_013087515.1 Rhizobium sophorae
CGTCCTTTGATGGGCCGGACTCTAATGCAATCTGGAGGAAATTACCCGTGGCAGGTCAGGGCGGATCGACGCCTCCGGCCTGGATAGGACCTGCGTGCCGCGGAAATGATTGGCGAGGGCGATCAGGCTGCGCGGGGCGAGAATATCGACTTCGGCGCCCGCCCAGGCGGCTTCGGCGCCGCTTTCGGCCGGGCAGATCAGCCCCTTGCCGAGCGCATTGGCGCCGATCGCAGCCGGCAGCGCGCCTGATATGGCGGCGATCGTTCCGTCGAGGTTGAGCTCGCCGACGACGACAAATTCCGACAGCGCATCGGCGGGAATGGCGCCGAGGGCGGCCATCAGGGCAAGGGCGATCGGCAGGTCGAAATGCGAGCGAAACCGGTATCTCTAAAAGGTATCGATACGCTTTGTGGTGATTAAGCATCTCGTAATCAGGCTGAAGCTGCGCGCCCTCAAATTGCGCTGTAGCTGCTTCAGCCTGATTGGGCACAACGCAAAGCCCACCGCAGGTGCTCCCTCACTGGACTTTTATCAGTTATCTTTGGTCACAGACTCGCGTTGTGTCCAGATCATTCAGGCGACCGCTGTTTTAATCCAGCGAACGCCAGCGCCAAATTCACGGGTTTCTTGGGTGATCTCGATATTAAGATCACGTAAGGCATGTTCCAGTTTTCCAAGTGAGGTCTCGTTGAGGCCCTTGAGAACGTCCTGCTCCAATTGAGCTATAAATTTTCGGCCGACACCCGACCGATCCGCAAGTTTGTCCTGAGACAAATCTGCGAGCCCACGGGCGCAACGAAATAACTTACTTCTGAAAGGATCAAGCCTTCCTGGGTTTCGCCACCGCACTCCGGCACCATGGGTTTCTGATTCCTCCAGGAATTCGACACCCTCTCGTTCAAAATACGCTTTTATCACCAGTGCATTACGCGGAAGCAGCAGATGCTTACCGGCCTCTAGGTTGTAGAGATAGCGACGCGTTAAATTGCACGAGTTTTCAACTTGCTCCTGGGTGTACCCGAGCAAAAAACGCGCAGCTCGCAGAAGGTCCACAGAGGGGTGCATTAGGCCAGAAACGTGCCAACTCGAAAAATGTCAACATTGATGCATTTTCGATCCTTTAATTAGGTTTTCGATCTTTTTCTTTGCTTTTCGGTCGCGAATCAGTTGTTTTGATCCTACGGATAGCGAATCGATGTTGCCGGTGCAGACCATGGGGCTCAGTTTGATGGCGCTGAGATACGCAATCCCTCCTTCGTATGTCGAACTTCTGATGGTGCCTCCGATGACACTAAACGCCTTGGAAGATATGGCTTCTGCCGTCCAACTCCCTCATCTCGTCGAACGCCTTCGCGCCTTGGCAGCGTCCCTGGAGGATTATGCTTCGCTTGGTGCTGCGGATATATCTCGTAGCGCAACCACTTCTGATTGGGTGGTAGGCGAGCGTGCGGTCCCGATTCTTATCGGGAAGATGAAGAGCCACCCCCTAATCCAAGACGGGAAAATAGGAGCTACGACCGAGGTGTTTTTCGCTGACCCGGAAGTGGGACTCGTTCGCACATTTGATCGCTGGTACAGGCTCGTGCCGGATATGCTGCAGATGGTGGGGAAGCTTCAGTGAAAGCTCTCAAAGCACATCTGATATCACGGAACGCGCTGGACAGATTGGCTTTCGCGAGAAAGCCGCTGGCGCACCCGAAAACCAAAGAAGGCAGCATCAGCGCAACAACCGAGATTTTGTATATCCATGCCGCCGCTGGTTCCGCTTGGGCTTTCAGTCGCTCGTACCGTCCAAGACCCATAGCCGACGACCAATCGGAGCTGCAATGAGCGAGAAGCACGGGTATCAGGTCGATGTAATGATTGAAGCGTTGCGGTCCATGGGAGACGCCACACGAGATTTGAACCGAGCACTTCGTACGACTCCCCGACGCCTTCATTGCAAACGAGGCAGGGAACTGCTTGAGAAAAGGCCACATGAGTTCCTTGCGTATTGTGCTCTAGGAGCCGTGGACTCTTGGGATTCCCAAAGCTGAGCAAATCAGATTCAAGACTGTCTTTTGGAGGCAGTCATGGGTGTTTTGGACCGTTTAATTCTTCGGGATGACCAGT
>NZ_JABFCN010000055.1 GCF_013087515.1 Rhizobium sophorae
GCTCAATTCTCAATGGAAATTATGCGCCTAACCGGCTCAGTTCTGCGTGGAAAACAACAGACTTCATCGACAAGCGACTCAGGATGTTGCGGCTCAAGTTGCTTGTGATCGCCGACAAGGACTACCCATGCACCCGCTTGGATCGGGACGGCAAGTTCGCTCGCTGTGCACCTGGCAGCCTCATCAACGATCACAAGATCGAAGGGTGTCGACGTGAGGCCTAAGGCCGATCGGCCTAGGCCGACGCAAGTACCCGCCACGATCTGGCGCGTTCCTGCGAGGAATGTCTCGAGGCTTCGCTGTTCCGTCGAAACGGTTCCGACAAAATCTCGGGCAAGGGCCGCTACAGTCTGGAACCTTGCAACTCGCTCAGCGCTCGGTCGCGTATCGATCGGTACTGATTTCAGCGCAGAGCTAACGAGCGTCGCCACGATCTCTTCCTCAGACGTCTCGAGAGGCAGCGCGCCACCAAGACCTAGCTCCAGAATTTGCCGATCGATAGTTTCTCGAAGGGCATTCACGCGCTGTTCCGAGTTTTCCTCGTCCTTCAGAGCGAGCAAACGTGAAGCAACTGGACGCACGGCCAACTCAATACTTGTCAAAGCATCCGCCAACTCGTCAGGGATTCCCAGCCCACGAGCTGCGACGCCAAGGCGCTCGCGCATCTCAGCACGGAACCTGTCTTTCTGAAGCTGTTCGACGCGCTCGACATGGAACGGCAGCAGTCGATCGGAAACAACGCCTTCATTCCCGACACGCAGAATGCTTGGCACCTCACCTGCACGCGCGAATAATTTTAAGACGGCCTCAGCCGCATTGTTGACCGCCTCGTGCGCTTGGCTTGCGAGAAGAACGTTGCGTGCCAGTCCGCTAGTAAGGGCCGCATGCACGAGAGCGGCTATGAAGACAGTCTTCCCGGTCCCCGGGGGCCCTTGAACGAGAGCAAGCGGCCGTGTGGCGAGTACGGAGGACAGCGCCTCAGCCTGTTGATCGTTGAGCTCGTACTGAGCCTTCAATTCATCCGCAGGCCTCCGATCCGATAGAAGCTGCGGGCGTGACGCAGTGCGAGGATCCAGAATCCTGATAAGATCTTTCGTTCGTGACGTCCGCCCTATTATCCTCTTGACTGCCGCTTGCCGCCTGTCGAGGCTCGATTCCTCCATTCGGCTCCGGAAACGAAGTTCATCGCCTTCTTCGACAAGTGGAGGTCCACCACCCTGGTCGTGACGCACGCTTTCCAGATACAGCGTATCAGTTTTCGAGCGCTGAAGGTCAAGTTGACCGACGGGACGCCAGTTGCCGTTTCGGTCTTCTCGTTCGACCATCACTCGATCGCGACGGTTGTAGTCGAACGACCCGCTGAGAAGGTCGAAGTGGACTTTGTGGCGGTTTGCACCCCGGTCAAAAACGCTTGCGCTGGTGACCTGACCATACGTGACAAGTTCGCGTTCCTCGTCGACAAGGGTCTCCCAAAGTCTTGCCACATCAATCTGTCCGGTAGGGGAGCCTTCCGCAGCAATCGCTTCGATCAGGTCGTCCTCGGGGGGCTCCCCTTGAATAATGTCGCGCTCTTCCCCGAGTTCTTGGACGGTGTCTGCAGCCTGCGCCTCCATCGCCTTGACGTTGGCCTCCCCCAAAGCCGCGACGACATCCTCACGCTCCAGTATCGGCAGTATTGCGCTGAGACCAGTTGTTGGACCATCCACGACGACAATCGGCGTATCTATGTATCCAAATTCAAACCTCTGATTCGACTTAATCTTTGACTGCTCAATCGGGCGCCTATCGAGACGGAACGGCTTCCCGCCCGCGTCAACTCGGATCTCAAGCTCTTCGCAAGCGCCGCGGATGATCAGGGCCCGATTCCACTGTGCCTTTCGGAGAAAGTACCTTCCCTCATCTGAGAGCAATGGACCTGCCTCGACGTGTTGACTTGTCAGCCGTAGAACCTGGCTTTCTTCACTCGCGACATCATGGCTGTTAAGTGCGTCGATCAGCGGAAGCAAGGTGGCGTTTGCTGGTTCGTCATTGCGAACTTTGACAATGGCCTCGCGCACCCATGAAGCAGGCTTTGACGTACTCCCTTCAAGCAGCTCTTTTGCGATCTCGGTGACAGCAAAGCAGTCACGCTCGTAACGACCGCCGCTTTCGGGAGAGTACCGGGAAGTCGCCGTGTCGCCGTCACTCAATGCCGTGAAATCGATCAGATCCACAATCACTGGATCGCCAGGCTCTGCTACGTTCAGAAGGATGTTCGCAGGCTTCAAATCGCCATGTGCCAAACGCAGGGCGTGGAGTCCTTCAACCCTTCCAGAAATTGCAGCGATGAATTGCAGCCGCGAACTCTCATCGAAGTCCGATTGCTGTTCAGCAAGCACTCGCTCAACATTCGGAAGGTCGATCCACTCCTGCACCATTACGATCGCGTCGCCGAGCCACATTGTGCCGACTATCTTTGCACACCCCTCGGGTTCGAGAGCTGCCAGCTCGGCGACCTGGTCAAGGAAGTCAAGGATCCGAGGACCTTCCTTTGTCTGGTCTCCCCAAGCAGCCCGCTTCCAAACCTTTACTAAAAGATCTCTGCCATCCTTGGCTGCACGCCAAAGGGCCCGGGTTTCATCGTCGCATAGGACTTCAGAAGGTGGATAGGCTTGGAAGAGGGCCATCTGACTCTTGATCGCACCACGATGCCGTTCCAAACCTTCGATGACCTCCGCGGGCGTGGGACGTACAGAGACAGCAGCGTTGAAAGCAGTCAAAGCGGCGCCGGCATCTTTGAATCTTTGCATCGGTTCGAGCGCAAGGGCGCTTTCGAACCAGCCATGTAGCTCAAGATACTCTCCCGTGGCATCAGCAGAGGAAGACCATTCAGGGAATCCACTTGCCGCCTTAGGGGTCACGCCTAGAAGCAGGCGATGTATTACTGAGGCTGCCAGAAAGACATCCCTTCGCTTTGGTGTCGTTTCGACCCCGAACAGGTCTTCAGGAAGCTTTCCAGTGGACAAGAATTGAAAGCGCGATTCTCCAAGAGAACGTACGTCGGGATAACTCGCTGCCATTAGGTGGGAAATGCGGACGGTCGATGGCCGCTGGACCCAGACGCTATGTTGACCGAGGTCGAGGTGTGCCGCTTCCGCAAGGTGCAATGCGTCGATCGAAACAAGCAATTGCCGCGCCAACTCAATACGATCGGAGCGGCTAAGTTCGCTGAGCTCGGTTCCGGCAAAGTCGGCCAGTCTTTGCAGACGTCTCCTGCGCTCGAAGACTTCCCAGTATCTGACACCAAAGTTTGGATCTCGCGTCTTGCCATCGATGATCACATTATCGCAGTGATCACAGCGATCCTGCAGATACGCAATCACCTCTTGTTCCCGGCCAGCAATCTCGCCACGACCTTTCTCGGTCTGAAACCGCGTTTCCGCTTTTGTAAAATCCCACAGCCTCAGCACTCCGAGGGTCGGTGATTCTCTCTCATCGCTGGCTTCGAATTCGGCATAGATGCCTTGAGGGTGCTCAAAAGATGGAGCCGTGGACGTAGCGTAGTAGCCCCCATACGTACGCCTTCCCGGCACGAAGACGCCTTTGCTGACGTTGAAGAATTTAGCGAGCTGATCCTTCCACTCCGGCGAGGTGAGCAGGCCAGCCGGTGAGGCTTTGCCGAAGGTTTCGATTCGCTTCGGGACTGATTTCAAGGCAGATGTGAATGCTGCAACGGGCATGACAGCACGTCGTTCAGTCTCAGCCACCCCGCCGAAATCCGCGACTTTGGTCAACACAACCAAACCCTGCACCTTTGGCACGATGACGTTTGAGCCTTTGGCGTGACGTTTTAAGTGTGCTTCGAGCTGGATGTATATATTTCGTGCATTCGCAGAGATCTTTGCCACAGGAGAGGGTCCATGATCCTTTCCAGCATTGAACCAATTGCCGTCCCGGCTCTCGATTGGACCGTTCCAATGTTTAAGATCAACGACAAGAATGCGATCGTCCGCCACGATGATAACATCTATCTCGCGGCTGGAGCCCGCAGCCGTAGCTAGATCAAGGTTCGTGTAGGCAAACCAATGCGGAGGAAGCGATGCAAGTGACTCAATTCCCTTGACTTCGCGCTCGTGCAGCCCATTACCGCAGTTGATGATTTTCAAGCGAGCCTCCCCCACAAACCTGGCGGCGATCTTAGCGCGACATCGCCAAGTGGCAAACTCTAGTAGATCGAGGCGCTTGCGTTTGTTGGGGAAAACGAGTTAGCGCAAGTTATGGCGCCACCTGAATGGCCGCTGCCACTCTTCCCGCTTTCGCTCCCGATCCCCACGTTACAGAAGCGAACTGAAATCGCATTTCGGAAGCCGTTTTCAGCTGGGCTGCAGTCCTGTGGTCGCCGCTGGGTTAAAGTTTAGTGGCAGGTCACCCCACGCAAGCCACAGCAGCAACCTGCCGAACCGTCCTTGCCGGAAACTGATGTTGCACTAGCCGAATGACTGGCTGAGTCTAGCATTTTTTCTATGTCGTGGAAATGTCAGCTCTTCGGCCGCCGTTACTTCGATCTGAATGGCAGATATGGGCGGGAAGCCGTCGTCCCTATACCGCGTCCCGAGCGCAATGGCTGGAAAGCAAAAAGGGCGCTCGACCCTTGCGGGGAGCGCCCTTATCCTGTCGGACACGAGCAGCTCGACGACGTCGATACCGCGCGCATCCATTTTTCAGGCAGGACGGGTATATGGACCCTTTCCGCCGGGGTTTCAAGAGGCGGTTCAGCGGTTCCACACGATAATCGACCGTAGTCGATCAGGAGGCGACCCCGGTGATCGGATTGACCACGGGTCGTTCGCTTTTGTCCCTGACCCCAGCCGGCTGCACCACCGGCGGCGCCATCGATTCCGCGTCGGCGGGCTCCGGCTTTTCGGGAACGGCGCCGACATCCTTGGGGCGCCGCTGCTCGGGCTTTACGTTTTGATCATTCGTCGACATTGTCAGACTTCTTTCAAAGAAAAAGTCACGGCCGTCGACTTGGTTCCGGCGATGGGATGGAGGATTACCTATGCTTGACAGGTTTCTGCTGCAAGGGCCCGAGGATGCCCGCTTCACGATCCTGCTGGCGCATGGCGCCGGCGCACCGATGGATTCGGCATCGATGACAGCAGCGGCAAATGCACTCGCCGGCGTTGGCTTCCGTGTCGCCCGCTTCGAATTCGCCTATATGGCCGCCCGCCGTACCTCGGAAGTCCGCAAGCCGCCACCGCGCGCCGAAACGCTCAATCCCGCATACGAGGCGGCCATTGCCGAACTCGGCGCCAGCGGCCCGTTGATCATCGGCGGGAAGTCGATGGGCGGCCGGGTCGCCAGCATGGTCGCCGACGATCTCCATCGTCGGGGAAAGATTGCCGGCCTGCTCTGCCTCGGCTATCCCTTCCATCCGCCCGGCCAGCCGCAGAAGCTGCGCACCAGCCATCTCACGGGGCTGACGACGCCCGCGCTGATCTGCCAGGGAACGCGCGACGAATTCGGCACGCGGGACGAGGTGGCGGGCTATGATCTGTCAGACAGCATCGAAATCCTCTGGCTCGAGGACGGCGACCACGACCTCAAGCCGCGCAAGATGATCTCCGGTTTCTCCAGTGCCGACCACCTCGCCACGATGGCGAAAGCGGTGAAGGCATGGGCCGAACGATTGCCGGTTTGAGCATCACCATAGTCTCCGGTGTCGGCAGCCTGCCCGTGCCGCCTTCAGGCCGCAAGCTTCCTGACATCGATGCGCCGCTCGGTGGCGGAAACGGTGATTTCGAAGTGGTCGGCCTGCACCACGCCCTGAATATTGCGCGGCCGGTGGGCGACGATCGCCATTCCACCCCTCAGCCGGACACTATCATAGAGGATACCGGCGCCGCCGCTCGAGCGCACCTCTTCTCCCAGCACCTGCGACGCCGCATAGCTGGTGCCGTCATAGACATCGGGCCGCAGCGTCTGCTCTCCGCGAATGTCGAGGTAATCGCCAATCAGATTGGCCGAATAGCTGCGATAGGTGCGCGCCATCGTCGCGACCCCGCGCGCGAAGGCCTCGCGCCTGAGATGATGGCCAACCTCGGCCGCAGCTGTGCGAAGATCGTCGGCGGCATACCAGGCGCCGAGATCGGGGCCGTTGAAGCGCATTCCTCCCGGCGCGACATGCAGGAATGCCGCCATGACGATGCTGGCATTGGCAACGCCATAAACCCACTGGTCCTCGGGAAGCCGTTGGATGCGGTCGGCGACGAGGCGGTCGTTGGTCCAGCCGACGAGTTCCATCACAGCTTCGAGATCGGCCGCCCTCGTTACTGTCTCAAAAAGCCCGATCGGTGGAAATTGCGACGGGATCAGCCGGTACGACGGACGCGGCGCCTCGGAAAAACGATCGCTCACCGGAAGACGATGTCCGCATCTTCGTAAGGTGTGAAGGCTTCGTCGAGCATATTCGGCTGCATGTAGAGGCCGCCGCGGGCGCCGTCGAGAAACCGGCGTACGGTCATCAACCCGTCCTGGGTCCCGTTCGTCACGATATCAAGCGGCGGATGCCCGCCGAAAACCGGCGCCTGATGCGGCGTGCGCAGCCAGGCGACGCCAGCGCGTTCATCGGAAAACAGCACGCCGAGCGCCTGATGGATGCCGAGCACGGCCGAGATGCGGGTCAGCGTATCGACATCGAGCGTGAAAGCGCCGTGCTCGCGCGCCTGTTTGGCCCAATTGTGATAGGTCGACCGGGAGGGATAGCCGAGCATGAGCAGACGCTGCTCCTCGCTCAGCCCCCAGAGATCGGCGATCGCCAGAAAAGTTCGCAGGGCCGGGGCGCTCAACTTCTTGCGGTTGGCCGGAGCAAACCGCTCCATTTCGAGCCGCTGCGGCCTCTGGTCTTCCCGTTGCTCCCGTCGCGCATGCTGCATGAAAGCCTCCTGTCTTGAACTAGACTTAGTCCAAATCTGGGCATTCATCAAGCAAATTTAAAGGCTCGCCTCGCTTGCCGCCTCGCGGATCGTCTGCATCAAAATCGATTGCGGCAGGGACGGCACGGCGTCGGCGCGCATCGTCAATCCGACAGGCCCCTTTGTCTCGCCGGTATCGACAGGCAGAAGCGCCAGCCGCCCGTCGGCGACATCGCCGGCCACGACGCCGTTGGAAATGATCCAGATCGCGTCGCTTGCCCTGAGGAAAGCGCGGCCGAAGGAATCCGACACCGTCTCGATCTGGTTCGGCAGGCTGGAAACGCCGTTGGCGATAAGGAAATTCTCGACCACCGGCCGGATGATCGACCCCCGCGTCGGCATCAGCACCGTGTAGTCGCCGAAGCCGGCAAACGGCGATTGCCGGTCGTCGAGCAGTGGATGGCCGGCGCGCACGGCAAACACCACCTGCTCGGAATAAAGATGTTCGAAGGAAAAGCCCGCCATCATCTCGGCGCCGGCCAGGCGCCCGACGACAAGGTCGAGATCACCGACGCGAAGCTGTTCCAGCAGCACCGCATTCTCGCCGGTGACGATCTTCACCCTGCTCCAAGTCTTTTCCTTGAGGAAGAGTTCCATCGCCCGCGGCATGATGCGCGATGACACCGTCGGCAGCGCGCCGATACGGATCGGCGGCGCATCGGCGAACTGCTCCTGCGACACGGAATCGAGACCCTGGCGCAGCGCCGTCAGCGCCGCACCTGCGTGCCGCAGGAAGACCTCGCCGTAGCGGGTGATCTTGATGCCGCGGCCGTCGCGCTCGAAAACATCGACACCCAGCACCTGTTCCAGTTCGCGGATCGTCTTGGTGACCGCCGGCTGGCTGACATGCAGCAATTCGGCGGCCTTCATGACGCTCTTCTGCCGCGCCACCTCGACAAAGGTTTGCAGATGGCGGAACTTGACCCGGCTGTCGATCATCGCTCGCATAACTCCAGGGTTATCGAAACGCCAATAAATATCATTTTACTTAACCGGATCAACCAGTCAATTTCACCATTCAGGAGGAGAGTGACGTGCAATTCGCCCGCATAAACGACGTGACGATCCATTATCAGATCATTGGTGCCCCTGCCGACAGGCCGGTGATCGTCTTCGCCAACTCGCTGGGCACGGATTTCCGCATCTGGCGCGACGTCGTGGTGCGGCTTGCCGGTGAATTCGCCATCGTGCTTTACGACAAGCGCGGCCATGGCCTTTCCGATGTCGGCCAGCTCCCGTCATCGATCGAGGACCATGCGACGGATCTCGCCGGCCTTCTCGATCTGCTGTCGGTCAAGGATGCCGTCATCTGCGGCCTGTCGGTCGGCGGCCTCATCGCCCAGTCGCTCTATCACCGCCGCCCGGACCTGGTCCGCGCGCTCATCCTCTGCGACACCGCCCACAAGATCGGCACGATGGAGAGCTGGAACGCCCGCATCGCCGCCGTCGAGCAAAACGGCATCGGCAGCATCGTCGACGCGGTCATGGAGCGTTGGTTCACGCCCGCCTTCCGCCGGCCCGAGAGCACCGCCTATGCCGGCTATTGCAACATGCTGACGCGCCAGCCCGTCGGGGGCTATGTCGCCGCCTGCGCCGCGATCCGCGACGCCGATTTCACCGAGGTCGCAAAGACGATCACCGTCCCGACGATCTGCATCGTCGGCGACCAGGATGGCTCGACGCCGCCCGATCTCGTGCTTTCGACCGCGAAGCTGATATCAGGCGCTCGCTACGAAGTGATCCGCGATTGCGCGCACATTCCCTGCGTCGAGCAACCGGAGGCGCTGACGGCGATCATCCGCGCCTTCCTCACATCCATTCCGCCTGGAGAAGCAAGCCCATGAATGAGACCGCCTCCCCTTCCGAGCGCTATCGCCAGGGCATGGCGACCCGCCGCGCCGTGCTCGGCGACGCCCATGTCGACCGCGCCGCCGCCACATCGACCGAGTTCGACCGCCCCTTCCAGGAGTTGATCACCGAAGCTGCCTGGGGCCATGTCTGGTCGCGCCCGGGACTGACGAAGCGCGAGCGTTCGATCATCACCATCGCTCTTCTTGCCGCGCTTGGCCAGGACGACGAGGTCGCCATGCATGTGCGCGCCACCGCCAATACCGGGGCGACCCGCGAGGATATCTGCGAGGCGCTGTTGCATGTGGCGATCTATGCCGGCGTTCCCGCCGCCAATCACGCGATCAAGATCGCAAAGCAGGCTTTTGAACAGATGGACGCCGAAAAGGCGGCCTGAGGGAGGAACATGTCCGAACGACCGAACCGCAAGCCCGAGACCGGCGGCTTCTTCGCCCGCGACCGCGCCTGGCATGCGCCGGCGCTGACGCCGGGCTACAAGACCTCCGTACTGCGCGCACCGCAGCGCGCGCTGCTGTCGCTCGATGGCACGATTTCCGAAACCACCGGCCCGGTCTTCGGCCATTCGATGATCGGCGAACTCGACAACGACCTGATCCTGAACTACGCGCAGCCCGGCGAAAGCGCCATCGGCGAGCGCATCATCGTCCATGGCCGTGTGCTCGACGAGCGCGCCAGGCCGGTTGCAGGCGCCTTGGTCGAGTTCTGGCAGGCCAATGCCGGCGGCCGCTATCGCCACAAGAAGGAAACCTATCTGGCGGCGATCGACCCGAATTTCGGCGGCTGCGGCCGCGCCATCACCGACGAGGATGGCCGCTACCATTTCCGCACCGTCCGCCCCGGTGCCTATCCCTGGCCGAACGGCATCAACGACTGGCGCCCCGCCCATATCCATTTCTCGATCTTCGGCCATGGCTTTGCCCAGCGCCTGATCACCCAGATGTATTTCGAAGGTGATCCGATGATCTGGAAATGTCCGATCGTCGGCACCATCCCCGACAAGGCGGCGATCGAGCAACTGATCGCGCCGCTCGACTGGGGCAACACCATCCCGATGGATTCACGCGCCTATAAATTCGATATCGTGCTGCGCGGCCGCCGCTCGACGATGTTCGAAAACAGACCGGAGGGCAACTGACCATGCAGCAGCTCGGCTACCTCAAGGAAACCCCATCGCAGACGGCCGGCCCCTATGTGCATATCGGCCTGACGCCGAATTTCTGCGACATAACGGGCGTCTACGACACCGATCTCGGCATCGGGATGGTCAACGACAAGACGCTCGGCGAGCGTATCACCGTCACCGGACGGATTTTCGACGGCGCTGGGGCGCTGGTGCGGGATGCGGTCATCGAGATCTGGCAGGCCGACAGCGCCGGGCTCTACAACAGCCCGTCGGAAATGCGCGGCGCCGCCGACCCGAATTTCACCGGCTGGGGCCGCTGCCCGACCCGCGTCGAGGACGGCGTCTACCGCTTCGAGACGGTCAAGCCCGGCCGTGTCCCCTTCAAGGACGGCCGCAGACAAGCCCCGCACATCACCTTCTGGATCGTCGCCCGCGGCATCAATATCGGCCTGCATACGCGCATGTATTTTCCGGAAGAGACGGAGGCCAACGCCGCTGACCCGCTGCTTTCGCGCATCGAACATCGCGAGCGCGTCGCAACGATGGTCGCCACCCGCGACGGCGCGACCTGTCATTTCGACATCCATCTGCAGGGTCCGAAGGAAACGGTGTTTCTGGATATCTGAAGGCCGGCGTCGCGATCGGCTTGCTGGGGCGGTGATGTGCGGGTAGCGTCCCCCTCACCCTACCCTCTCCCCGAGGGGAGAGGGGACGTGCCCAGCGCCTGATCACCCGCCCATAAAGCGCGGACGCCGCCTCGAGTCCCTTGTCCCCAGCGGGGAGAAGGTGGCGGCAGCCGAATGAGGGGTGACAACCACGAACCGAGACGATCATGACCGCATCGCCCTTCGACCACCCCTTCCTTTCCGGCCTGCTCGGCGACGATGAAATCGGGCCCTATTTCTCTGCCGAGGCGGATATCCGGGCCATGCTTTCCTTCGAGGCCGCGCTCGCCAAGTCTGAAGCGGATCATGGCCTGATCCCTGCCGAAGCGGCAAGGCGCATCGCTGACACCTGCGCCGCCTTCTCGCCCGATGTCTCCAGTCTTCGATCGGTAACGGCAAGGGACGGTGTCGTCGTTCCCGACCTCATCAAACAGCTGCGCGCTGATGTCGGCGAGGAAGCGGCCAAAAGCCTGCATCTCGGCGCGACCAGCCAGGATGGAATCGATACCAGCCTGATGATCCGCCTGAAGGCCGTCGTCTTCCTGTTTGCCGGCCGGCTTTCCACTATTGTCGCGGGGCTCGATGCGCTCGACGGCCAGTTCGGCCAAAACCGGCTGATGGGCCATACCCGCATGCAGGCGGCGATCCCCATCACCGTCACCGATCGCCTCGATGCCTGGCGCGCACCACTGACGACCTATCGCGACCGTCTGACCGAGCAGAGTTTTCCCGTCCAGTTCGGTGGTGCGGCCGGCACGCTGGACAAGCTCGGGTCGCAGGCCGCGGCCATCCGGGCCTCGCTCGCCCAGGAACTCGGCCTCACCGATGCGCCGCAATGGCAAAGCGGGCGTCTGCCGATCGCCGACATCGCCGGCCTGTTCGCGTCGATATCGGGCAGTCTCGGCAAGATGGGCCAGGATATCGCGCTGCTTGCCCAGACCGGCGGCGAGATCGAAATCTCGGGCGGCGGCACTTCGTCGGCCATGGCGCATAAACAGAATCCCGTTTCCGCCGAAGTCCTGGTCTCGCTCGCGCGCTTCAACGCCACGGCGCTCTCGGGCATCCATCAGTCCCTTGTCCACGAACAGGAACGCTCGGGCGCTGCCTGGACGCTCGAATGGCTACTGCTGCCGCAAATGGCGATGGCAACCGCCGCCAGCCTGCGGCTGGCCAAGGAGCTTACGGGAAATATCAAGAGGCTTGGAACGGCCTAGCTCAGAACCTGAAGTCCGTGCTTTTGCACGATCGAGAGCAGCTTCAACGCCATCCCGCTTGGCCTTTTGGCTCCGCTTTCCCACTTCTGCACGGTGGATTCGCTGGTATTCAGATATCGGGCGAAAACCGGCTGGCTGACGTGATTGCTTTCCCGCAATGCCTTGATGGCCTCGGGACCAAGCGCGTGCGGCGAAACCAGGCAGCTTTCATCGAAGGAGCGCATCGTTTCCTTGTCGATGGTTCCTATTTCATGCATAGCCTTCGCGGACGTGTGAATCGCCTCGAACGCATCGCTCTTGTACTTTATGCTTTTTGCCATGTTCGATCCCCAGACGCCGCCCAGATCATCGGCCTTGCCTTCCGCGACCTGCCTGATAGCTTTCGATAACTCGGAATCCGATATTCGCGCTTTGCGAGCCGCCTTGGTAACCCAGCCGGTTTTTAAAAGCCGTTCCTCCATACCTGGAAGTAGCACCCGGTGCTATGTTTTCAAGTTGACCTCCTAAGATGAGAGCAGCCTCGTGACCTTTCCCCTTTTCGATCTCTCCGGCCGCCGCGCCCTCATCACCGGCTCCAGCCAGGGCATCGGCCGCGCATTGGCGGTCGGGCTTGCCGAGCATGGCGCCTCGATCATCATCAACGGCCGCAATGCGCAGAAGGCGGAAGCCGCCGCCGAAGATATCCGTCGCAGCCATCGCCATGCCGTCAGCGCCGCCTTCGACGTCACCGATGCGGAGGCCAGCCGCACCGCCATCGCCTATATCGAGGCGGAGATCGGCCCGATCGACATCCTCATCAACAATGCCGGCATGCAGTTTCGCGCACCGCTGGAGAACTTCCCGGTCGACAAATGGGACGAGATCTTCAAGACCAACGTCTCCAGCCTGTTCTATGTCAGCCAGCCGGTCGCCCAGGCGATGATATCGCGCGGCCGCGGCAAGATCATCAACATCGCCTCCGTCCAGGCCGAACTCGCCCGTCCCGGCATTGCGCCCTACACCGCGACAAAGGGCGCGGTGAAGAACCTGACGCGCGGCATGGCGACCGACTGGGCGAAACACGGTCTGCAGGTCAATGCGATCGCACCCGGCTATTTCCGCACGCCGCTCAACCAGGCGCTCGTCGACGATCCCAAGTTTTCTGGCTGGCTGGAAACCCGCACGCCGGCCGGCCGCTGGGGCGAGGTCAAAGAGCTTGTCGGCGCGGCCGTCTTCCTAGCCTCGGATGCCTCCTCCTTCGTCAACGGCCATATGCTGACCGTCGACGGCGGCATCACGGCCTCGCTCTAGGTCACCGACTCACCAAGCGCATCCAGATTTTGGATGAAGCGAGTTTGACGAGAGCAAGGTAGTTCGCCTTTCGGCATCATGCTCTGAACCGCATCATCCGAGTTTGGCGATCGCCCGCAGATTGTCGGCCGTCGTCGTCGGGAATTCGAAGAATTCGAGATAGGCGGGGATCTGTTCGAACAACATGTCTGTCCCAACCTGAAATGCGCAGCCGCGCGCCCGCACGGCCTCGAGAAAGGGGGTTATCTCCTTCGTCATCACGACTTCGCCGACGAAGGTCGACGGAGAAATGCGGTCGATGTCGATCGGCAGCGGGTCGCCCCGTCGCATTCCGAGAGGTGTCGCGTTGACGACGATGTCGAAACCATCAGGATCGGCGGAGCCGACCGTCACTTCAAGATGCGGATAATATTTCCTCAGCCTGTCCAGCAGCGCGGTCGCGGTCGCCTCATTGGCGTCGAAGATGGCGAGATGCTCCACGCCCGCCTGTGCCAAGGACGCCGCGATCGCCGAGCCGACGCCGCCTGCACCCGCGATGAGCGCATGGGCTCCCTCAACTTTTTTACCCTTGCGCAAAAGGCCGCGAACGAAGCCCTCGCCATCGAACATGTCACCGATCAGCCTGCCGTCCGAACCGAGACGGACCGCATTGCAAGAGCCGGCGACTTTCGCACTGGTCGAGGTTTCGTCGAGCAGCGCCATCGTCGAAATCTTGTGCGGCATGGTGATGAGAGCACCGTGGATATTGGATAGCCGGAACAGAAGCTTCAGAAATGCCGGATAGTCCGCCGGCCGGCAGCCCATCGGCACGACGACGGCATCAATTCCGTTCTTCTCGAAGTATGGATTGTAGATCAGCGGCGCCTTGAAGGACTCCGTCGGATAGCCGAGATGCGCGATGAGTTTGGTCGTCCCGGTGATCATGTGGTCAGACTTTCTGGGGATCGGAAGAGGCGCTGACGTTAGCGAGGTGGATCATCTGTCCCCAGCGCGCCGATCTCTTGATCGCTTCGACGACCCTGAGAGTGGCGAGGCCCTCCCGGCCACTCACCAGAGGCGTGGCATCGCCACGAATGACGTCGCAAAAATGTCTGAGCTGAACGCAAAGGGGATCGGCTGCTTGGTAAGGCACCCGCTCCTCGGCAAGCTGCTCCAGCCAATCGGGCCTCGAAGGGCTCGTCCAAAGCGTCAAATCGGGAATTCCGAGCGAACCCCTGGTGCCGCCGATCTGGTAGCAGAATTGATCGTAATGGGGAAAAGCGGGATTCTCCCCGGTGGTCGTCTCCCAGCTCCAGGGCGCGGCCACGGCATCACTGCCGTTGAGGGTTGCAAGCACCCCGCTTGCGAAACGCAGCGTGACGACGGCCGTATCCTCGACGGCATGGTACCGTGCGGCGTGTGATTCCATCGCATGGACGGCTTCGACCTCGCCGAAGAGATATCGGAAGAGATCGACATCGTGGATCAGGTTGACGAAGACCGGGCCGGCGCCCGCTTCGCGCCGCCAGGGGATATCGAAGTAGTCGTCGGGCTTGGCGACCCAGAACGTGCCGTGCACCGTGATGATCCGGCCAAGCCTTCCGCCGTCGACGATCTGCTTGACCGCCTGGATCATCGGGTTGTGACGCCTGTGATGGCCAACCAGCAGCGGTGTGCCCGCCTTCTCGCCGGCGGCGACCAGTGCGGCGGCAGCATCGACATCGTCGGCGATCGGTTTCTCGATCAGGGCAGGGATGCCGGCAGCGACGATCTCCATTCCGTTCTCGACGTGAAGCTGGTTCGGCGTCGCCACGATCACGCCGTCAGGCCTGTCCTCGACGCGGATGTCTAAGAAGCTCTGGTACCATCGGGCGCCGACAGTCTCGGCAAAGTCACGACCGGCGGCAGAAGGGTCGATCACCGCCGAGAGAACGGTGCCGGGCTCGGACGTGATGCGCTCGGCGTGGCGCCTGCCGATGAGGCCGACTCCCATGACTGCAATCTCTAACGGCTTCATAGCCGGCTCCCATAATCTGCCAGACGCATCGACTGAGCCCCTTACTTGCGCAGGATTTCTCCGAGGAATTTCCTGGTTCGCTCATGCTGTGGGTTCGTGAAGAACTCGGCCGGCGGGGCTTCCTCGACGATCGCGCCGCTGGCCATGAAGATCACGCGATCGGCGACCTGGCGGGCAAAGCCCATCTCGTGCGTGACGCAGATCATCGTCATGCCCTCGTCGGCCAGCGCGATCATCGTATCCAGCACCTCTTTGACCATCTCCGGGTCAAGCGCCGACGTCGGCTCATCGAACAGCATCACTTTCGGCCGCATGCAAAGCGCACGGGCGATGGCGACACGCTGCTGCTGGCCACCAGAAAGCTGCACCGGATATTTGTCGGCCTGCTCCAGGATCTTGACCCGCTCGAGCAGCCCGCGTGCCCGTTCCTCGGCCTCCGCCCTACTGATGCCGACTGCCTTCATCGGCGCCAGCATGCAGTTCTGCAGCACGGTCAGATGCGGAAACAGATTGAACTGCTGGAAGACCATGCCGACCTCACGACGGATCGCATCGATGGTCTTGGCCTGATTGCCCAAAAGAATCCCGCCGACGCGGATTTCACCCTTTTCGTAGGTCTCGAGATGGTTGATGCAGCGAATGAGCGTCGATTTCCCACTGCCGGAGGGTCCGCACAAGACGATCCTCTCGCCGCTGCGAACCGATATGTTGATGTCGCGCAGGGCTTGAAAAGCACCATACCACTTCTCCACCCGCTCCATGGTGATCATGGTTTCCGCGCCTTGAGCGAGACTGGGACTGGTCATCAGTAGAACTCCATATTGGCGGGCTGGACTGCATCGAAGACGAGGGATGCTGATCAGCGCGCGGAGGCGGCAAACTTTCGTTCGAGGCGAGCGCCAAGAATCGTCAGTGGGCAGCACATCAGGAAATAGAGAATGCCGACGATGCCGAAGACCGTCAGCGGTTGGAAGATCTGGTTGGAGATGATGTTGCCGGCCCGCGTCAGCTCGGTGAAGCCGACGATCGATGCAAGCGAGGTGCCCTTGATCAACTGCACGAGGAAACCGATCGTGGCGGGCAGCGAGATGCGCAGCGCCTGCGGCAGGATGACATCCTTCATGCGCGAGATATATCGGAGGCTGAGAGCCTTTGCCGCTTCCGTCTGGCCGCGCGGAACCGCTTCGATCGACCCGCGCCAGATCTCGCCGAGATAGGCGCTCGCATGCAGGGTCAGGCCGATGGCGACGGCCACCCAGGCATCGAGCATCAGCCCCACCAGCGCCAAGCCGTAATAGACGACGAACAGCTGCATCAGCAGCGGGGTTCCCTGGAAGACGGCGATATAGCCGGCCGTGACGCGTTCCAGCAACGGTATGCCCGAGGCGCGCGCAAGGGCGACACCGAGCCCTGCAATGCCGCCGCAGACAAAGCCGACGGCGGACAGGAGCACGGTCCATTTCAGGCCGATCAGGAGGAAGACGAATTCTTCGTGACCCATGGAATTCCTCCTACTTGACCGGATATTTGAAGTAGCGCGTCGAAAACAGCGCGAAGATGCGCATCATCAGCCAGGAGATCACGAAATAGAAAACCGTGACGGTGAAGTAGACCTCGAAGCTGCGGAAGCTCTCCGACTCGATGCGCTGCGAAACGGACGTCAGCTCGTAGGCGGAAATCGCCGATGCGATGCTGGTGGTCAGCGTCAGCAGGACGAACTGGCTGGTCAATGACGGATAGATCGCCCGTAATGCCGGCTTGAGGATGATCAGCCGGAAGACCTGAGCCTTGTGCAGACCAAGCGCCAGACCCGCCTCCATCTGTCCCTTCGGGATCGACTGGACGCCGCCACGAATGATCTCGATCGCGTAGGCACCACCGTTGATGCCGAGCGCGATAATCGCCGTCGGTGTCGGATCCAGCCTGATGCCTGTCAGCGGAAGCGCGAAGTAGATGAAAAAGATCTGCACCAGAAACGGCGTGTTACGGATCAACTCGACGAAGGCGATGACCAGCCATCGCGCCGGCTTGAGGGCGGAGTCGCGCAAGGCGACGCCGCCAATTCCGATGATGATTGCCAGCAGCATCCCACAAATGGCAAGCAAGAATGTCCCGAGGCAGCCGAGCAGAAGGCTCGGCAGGCTATCTATGACCGGGGTGAAATCCAACTTATAATTCATGGCGATCCTTCTGGTCCGTCTTCCTGAAAGTTCAGTCGCGCTTGACCATTCCAGCCATCGCCTGGACAGCCAGCTCGTAGCCGTCGGCTCCAAAACCGATCATGATGCCCGTGGCAACGCGCGAGATGAGCGAATTGTGGTAGATGCTTTCGCGCGCATGAACATTCGAAATATGCAGCTCGATCTTCGGCGGGTCGAACATTTTCAACGCATCGAGAAGAGCGATCGATGTGAACGTATAGCCGGCAGGATTAATGATGATGCCACAGGCGTCAGTCCGGGCCTGGTGCACGCTCTCAACCAGTTCGCCCTCGAAATTGGTCTGCCGAAACTCGACGTCGAATCCCAGGGCCTTTGCCTTGGTCACGCATCGTTTCCTGATGTCGGCCAGCGTCGTGGTTCCATAGATCGCCGGCTCGCGCTGACCGAGAAGATTAAGGTTCGGCCCGTTGAGCACAAAGATTGGTTTGTTCATGATCGCGCTCCTGGATGCGGGCAGAGCCTTAGGCATGGCGGTTGCGTTGCCGGGCATCGCATGCCCGGCCTTGTCTCGTGGGGTTTGCCTCTATGAGGACATCATCCTCGGCTTTCTGCCGGGGATCCGCCGCCGTGGATGCTCGGGACAAGCCCGAGCATGACGGAAGAGCGGTTGGCGGGCCCTATATCAGCCGGAAAGCCGGGCCTCGTCCGGCTTGCCGTTCGCTCAGTTCGCCGCGAACGGAATGCCTTCCAGCGTTTCAGGGAATTCCGGGACCGGAACCTTCATCCACTTGTCGTAGACCGCCTTGAGTTCGCCGTTGGCCTTGATCTTGTCGATGAAGGTGTTGAGCGCTGCATTGATTTCCTTTTCGCCGAGACGCGTGCAAGCACCGTTGTAGAGCTTCTGGAATTCAAGCTTGTTTTCGAATTCGCCCGGACGGGCCTTCTCCACCCGGTCCATGTAGAAGATGTTGCCACCAAGCGTCTCGACCTGGCCGGACACCAGCGCCTGGACGCTCGCGGCATCTCCATCATAGCGCCGGATCGTCGTGCTCGGCGGTGCGTTCTTGGTGACCTGCGTGTCCTGGGCAGCCCCCTTGGCGACGCCGACCGTGAACTTGGCCATGTCGTCATTCGTCTTGATCTCAGCCGATTTCGGACCAATCAGGACGATGGCATTGGCGACATAGGGCTTGCTGAACTGCACGGCCTTTGCGCGATCCGGCAGCATCGCCATCGTCGCGAACAGAACATCGACGCGGCCGGCCGTCAGCGCGGGAATGCGGTTATTGACTTCAAGCGGCACGAACTCGACGGAAACACCCAGTTCCTTGGCAAACAGCGTTGCGATGTCGGCATCGAGGCCGTCCTGTTTGCCGCCGCTGGTCACAAAGCCCCAAGGCGGGTTGTCACCCTGAATTCCGACGATGATCTTGCCGCGAGCCTTGATTTCATCAGGCGTGATGGCGGCGGCCGGTTGCGCCAGGGTGACGGCAGCCACCAGGGCCGCGGCTCCGAGCATCGCGTTTCGGCGCGTCAGCATAGATTTGAACATGTGATTCCTCCTCCTTTGGCGGTCACTCGACCGGACAGCCACCTCACCTTTTGACTGTGAGAGGAATGATTGCCAGAGACGAGCGCTCAAATCAACAGAGTTTTTCAAAATCATATGAGAATTTATAATAAGACACTCTATTTGAATTCCTCACGATATTTGCCATAATAGTAGCGAGCGGTTTTCCGGGACGCATCGTGGCGTTCGGCGCTCGTTTGATCTCGCACGGTTATCGGAAGGGCTTTGACATGAGGACCTCGATTGCGACTGTAACGATCAGCGGCGAACTTCCCGAGAAGCTCGAGGCGATCGCCCGGGCGGGCTTCGACGGCGTCGAGATCTTCGAAAATGACTTCCTCGCCTTCGACGGAAGCCCGGCCGATGTCGGGAAACTCGTCCGCGACCATGGCCTGGAGATCACGCTGTTTCAGCCATTTCGTGATTTCGAGGGCATGCCGGAGCCGCTGCGAAGCCGCACATTTGACCGTGCGGAACGGAAGTTCGACGTGATGCAGCAGCTCGGAACGGATCTGGTGCTCGTCTGTTCCAACGTCTCGCCGGCAGCCATCGGCGGCATCGATCGTGCCGCAGCGGACTTTCATGAACTCGGCGAGCGTGCCGCCCGGCGTGGACTGAGGGTGGGCTATGAGGCGCTTGCCTGGGGCCGCCATATCAGCGACCACCGCGACGCCTGGGAGATCGTCCGTCGCGCCGATCATCCGAATGTCGGTCTTATCCTCGACAGCTTCCACACCTTGTCGCGCAAGATCGACGTCAATTCGATCCGCTCGATTCCCAAAGAGAAAATCTTCATCGTCCAGCTTGCCGATGCCCCGCTGATCGACATGGACCTGCTCTACTGGAGCCGCCATTTCCGAAACATGCCGGGTGAAGGCGACCTTCCCGTCACGGCGTTCACCGAAGCCGTCGCGGCGACAGGTTATGACGGCTATTTTTCCCTGGAGATCTTCAACGACCAGTTCCGAGGCGGTTTGCCGCGGGCGATTGCGGCCGATGGCCATCGCTCCCTGATCTATCTTGGCGATCAGGTGCGACGCAATCTCGGCATCGGCAGCATGACCGGAGCGGCAATGCCGGAAAGGCCCTCCGTAAAAGGAGTCGGCTTCGTCGAGTTTGCCACGGACGAACAGGATGAAGTCGAGTTGGTTGCATTGCTGCGCACCCTCGGATTCAAGAAGACGGCAATCCACCGCACGAAGAAGGTCTCGCTTTTCGAGCAGGGCGAGATACGGATCCTCGTCAATGTCGATCAGGCAGGATTCGCCAATGCGGCCTACGCCGTGCACGGTACTTTTGCATATGCCATGGCCCTGGTCGTCGACGATGCCGCCAAGGCGTATGAGCGCGCGCTTGCCTTGGATGCCGAGCCATTTGCCCAGCCTGTCGCGGAGGGTGAACTTGAACTGCCTGCCATTCGGGGTGTGGGGGGCGGAATCGTCTATCTCATCGACGACAAGAGCGCATTGGGTCGCTTCTCCGAAATCGACTTTCAGCCGGTCACGGACGACACCGACACGCCGTCTGCAGGCCTCTTGCGCATTGATCACGTCGCCCAGACGGTCGGTTACGATGAAATGCTCACCTGGCTTCTATTCTACACGTCCATTTTCGAGACGCGGAAGACCCCGATGGTCGATATCATCGATCCGGCCGGGGTGGTGCGCAGTCAAGTCGTCGAGAACGACACCGGGGCGCTGCGCATTACCATGAACGGCGCCGAGAATCGCCGCACTCTGGCGGGACATTTCATTGCCGAGAAATTCGGGGCCGGCATCCAGCATCTGGCGTTTTTGACCGACGACATCTTCGCGACCGCCGAAAGTCTTCGTGTCTGCGGTTTCAGATCGCTCCACATTTCGCCGAACTACTACGACGACGTCGAAGCACGCTTTGGCCTCGATCCGGCATTGACAGAGCGGCTGAAGGCGGAAAACATCCTCTATGACCGCGACGAGCATGGCGAATATTTCCAGCTCTATAGCGGAACCTATGGGGAGGGTTTCTTTTTCGAGATCGTCGAGCGCCGCGGCTACCGCGGCTACGGCGCCCCGAACGCAATTTTCCGGATCGCCGCTCTGAAAAAACAGATGCGACCGGAGGGAATTCCGAAAGACGCCTTTTGAGCTATGGTTTAGGCAATCCGGCCGCTCTTGAGCACATGTTCGACGCCACTTTGAACGTGCCGCCTGACGACGTCGGTGGCGCCGGCGACGTCGCGCTGAATGGAAAGCTCGAACAAAAGCCTATGGTCATCGACGACGGGCTTTCCGCGAAAACTCTCGGCCAGCATATGGTAGCGGAGAAAGCGGTCGAAGACGGATGACAATGTCGCCATCAGCGTCGCCGAATTGCAGGCCGAGACGATCGCCTGATGGAACTCCCAATCGTATCGGACCCAGTCGACGGTCCTCGAGACGTCGCCGGCAAGGAGCTTGCGTTCCGCGGCAGCCAGCCGGTGATGGGCAGCCACGATGCGCCCTTCCCATTCAAGATTTCCCGCGGCGAAGGCAAGGCCGATCGCGTGCGTTTCTAGAACGATCCTGAGGTCGGCGAGCTCCAGAAGTTCGCGGCGCGAAGCAGGGCTCACTTCAAAGCCACGCTGCCCCTCGGCGACGACGAGGTTTTCCGTGGTCAGGCGGCTCAAAATTTCGCGCAGCGATGAAATACCGATGGAATAGCGCTCCTTTGCCTGCTCCAGCTTGATCTTGGCGCCCGGCGGCAATGTGCCCGATATGATATCCTCGCGGATCTGCCGGAAGACGACATCGCTTACTGTTTCAGCCGGGTCGTGGACTTGCTTGAGCATGGCTTTTCCTGTTTCGCCGAAACACAATTTACGTCGTGAACCTAAAGTTCGAAGAGAAACGTCCGAACCATTTCTATCTCAGCGTCCCTCTCGCCAGCGCATGTTCGACCCCGCCTTGAATATGCAGGACAAGCACCCGCTTGGCGGTCTCCGCGTCCCGTCGCAATGCCGCCTCCAAAAGCTGCTGATGTTCATTGGCCGCGACATCGCCTCGATAGGACAAGGCAACCATCTGATATCTGAGATATCTGTCGAAGATCACCGAATGCGTCTCCATCAGCAATTTCGACCCGCAGGCGGATATCAGGGCTTGATGGAACTCCCAGTCGTAGCGCTTCCAGTCCTCGGCCCTGCTGGTGTCGCCGGTTGCCATCACCTGTTCCATCCGCGCCAATTTGTAATGCGCCGATACCAGCGGAGCTTCCCACTCCACGTCGCCATGGACGAAGGACTGCTCCAGCGCATGTGTTTCCAATAGAAGCCTTAGCGCCGCCGTCTCCTTGAGGTCTGAAACGGACACCGGGGACACTTCGAAACCTTTCTGCCCCTCGGCGAGGACAAGCCCCTCGGAGGAGAGCCGGTTCAGCACTTCCCGAAGCGTGCTGATGCTGGTCTCGTAGGTCACCTTCAGGCTTTCCAGCTTCAACTTTTGTCCGGGAGCCAGCCGACCAAAAATAATGTCGGCCCGAATGCGCCTGTAGCTGCTCTCGGCGATGGTCTCGTTGATAACCGGCTGCAACATGGCGAGTCTCTTATATTTCATGTATCGTCGGATATATCGCTTTCTGGCACTCGCAATCAAGGAACCATTCGCCGAATAGGAAGCACAATTTTCTCATATGATGCCGGTTTCCCCAGAGAACCGGGCGAGCGTCACCCGCCACATGGCGTTTCGGCAGGGCCCTTCGGCGCGGCTTTCGTGTTGCTATTAAGGCTGGATTTTCGGCTCAACATGGTGGCAATTGTTTTTTCAATCGCGCGCAACCATCTAATACGCATGACTTACGGGAAAATGTCCCCTGCCCTCAGCAGCCTGTTTACCGAAAACCAACCATACCGGGTTGCTTTCCGAACCGAAAGCCGATTGCTTAGGAAAATCTACTTCTTCTTCCGCTAGCGGTTAGGAGAATGAAAGGGGGTACAGGCAAACCCGTGGAATTCTGCTGCTTCGCATCGGGATAAACTATGACTACGATGGGGATGCGGGAAGGCCGGTTTGAAGAACGATGACGACAGAACTATTTCAGGTAAAATTTTGGGGCGTCCGCGGCAGCATTCCCGTGTCGGGCCCCGAGTTCGATCGCTACGGCGGTAACACTTCCTGCATCGAAATTCGCTGCGGAAAACATCGGATGATCTTCGACGCCGGTTCCGGCCTGCGCGAGGCCGGGCTGTCGATGCTCGCCGACGGCGTCAGCGACGTCGACCTGTTCTTCAGCCACTGCCATTACGACCACATCATCGGCCTGCCCTTCTTTAAGGCGATCTATTACCCCTCGATCAACGTCAACATCTGGTCCGGCCACCTCGATGGCAAGATGAGCACGCGGGAAATGGTCGATCAGTTCATCAGCCCGCCCTGGTTTCCCGTCAAGACCGACATCTGTCAGGCGACGATGAACTTCCGCGATTTCCATGCCGGTCAGGTGCTGACTCCCCACGAAGGCATTGCGATCAAGACCTTCATGCTGAACCATCCGGGCGGCGCCATCGGCTACCGCATCGAATGGCAGGGCCGTTCGATCGCTCTCGTCTATGACATCGAGCATATCCCCGGCAGCTATGATCCGGTCTCGCTGGAGATGATGCAGGACGCCGATCTCGTCGTCTACGACTGCACCTACAATGAAGACGAGATGCAGCGTTTCAAGGGCTTCGGCCATTCGACCTGGCAGCATGGCACCGAGCTTGCGAAAATGGCGGGCAGCAAGCGCTTCGCGCTGTTCCACCACGCCCCCTCCCGCACGGACGAACAGCTGGCGGAGATGGAAACGCAGGCGCAAGCCGCCTTCCCCGAATCCTTCGCCGCCCGCGACAATCAGATCGTGGTGATCTAGCAGGCCGCCCAAGGCCGCCTTCATCTTGCCAGTCCGAACCTTTTCGGCGGAGCCCTTCCGTCGAACTGGCATGCCCGCGAAATCTCGACGGAACAGATGCTGGGCCGGACCGTTTTCCCGGCAACGCAAAATCAACCAACAGGCATCCGTCATGACCGTGCTTTCCGGAAAGTGTCTCTGCGGGCAGGTGAGTATTTCTGTCCGGGGCGAACCCTTGCGCGTTGGAATCTGTCATTGCACGGACTGCAGGCAAGAAAGCGGTTCGGCCTTTACCTTTTATGGGATCTGGCCCGCGGGCCAATTCGAACATTCAGGGGAAACCGGCGCGTTCCAAGGTCGGCATTTCTGCACCGGTTGCGGCTCGCGGCTGTTTTCCGCCGATGACCGGGAGGCGGAAATCAAGCTTGGTATCCTCTCCGAGGCGCCGACACCTCTGGTGCCGAGCTACGAACTCTGGGTCAAACGCCGCGAACCGTGGCTGCGACCGGTGGAAGGCGCCAAGCAGTATGACGAAGACCGAAAGTGAAGAACGGTTCCGAGGAGTTTTCCGATGGCCACTCTCGTCCGACATCGCTGGATGACGGTTGCAGGCGTCGAGACTTTTTACCGCGAGGCCGGCCGGGAAGATGCGCCGGTCTTGTTGCTGCCGCACGGATATCCCTGCTCGTCCTATGAATTTCGCAATCTCATGCCGCGCCTTGCCGACCGTTGGCGCCTGATCGCACCGGATTTCCCGGGTGCGGGCTACAGCGGCACGCCTGATGATTTCGACTACAGCTTCGATGGATACGCCGCCTGGCTGGAGGCCTTCGTCAGTGCGATGAATGTCGACCGGTTCGTCCTCTACCTCCACGACTTCGGCTCGCCGATCGGTGCCCGGCTGGCGATCAGAGGCCCTCGGCGCATTGCGGGGCTGATCATACAGAATGGCGATATCCCCTATGAAGATGCCCTTGGACCGAAATATGCCGATATCGAGGCGACGTGGACGCTTCCGAGATCGGAGATGAGGAGGGTGCTGGCGGAGGCGATCAGCGAGGAGACTTTCAAGGAGGAGTTCCTCAACGATCTGCCGCCTGCTTTGGCCGATACCATCCCGCCCGATCTCTGGAAGCTGCATTGGTCGCTGATCACGCCGCGGCGCAAGGAAATCGCCATAGACCTGATCGCCGGACTGAAGGAGAACCGGGCCTGGTTTCAGGAACACCGCAAATACCTCAGCGAATACCGGCCGCCGACCTTGATCGTCTGGGGTCCGAACGACCACTACATGCCGGAAAAGTCGGCGCGGGCCTATCTGCGCGATCTCCCGGATGCCGAACTGCATCTGCTCGGCGGCGGCCACTGGCTGCTCGAGACGCATCTCGATGAGGTCGTCGCGCTCATACGCAAGTTCCTCGGGCGAGTGCACGCGTGACCGCCGCTTTTAGCGACCGTTCCAGTGCATAACCCCGTCGGAATCGATTTCGGAAAGGATTATGCGTGGATTCAAAGTGATAGAGCGTCCTTGGCGCGTCTGAAAAGACGCGCAGCGCTCTATGTCTCGAGGAGCGCTGACGCCGGCGACCAGCGGACGGCGGGATGCCGGCCGGTCGTCGCGAACAGGGCCGACAGGAAATCCCATGCGGCCGTATCATGCACCAGATGGTGGGTGAGCACACCGATAGGCTCGTCGCTGCCGGCAAACCGGTCGCGAAGCTCCGCCACCAGCTCGGCCACAAGGTCCGCCTCGCTTCGTCCGCCGCGCGTGCCATGCCAGTCGATGATGTCGACATGGGTGTTGAGGAGCGGCATCGGGCCGTGCTGCCTTGCCCGGCCGTAGACCGAAAGGGCTGCAAATCCGAGACCGGGCAGCGCCGGGATGAGGGCCGCGTCGATCCGGTTCCACGGCGGCACCAGTACCGGCAGGAAGCGGGCCGGATGCAGCCGCTGCAGCAGCCGGAATCCTTCACCCAACTCGCCGAGCACGACATCTGCCGGCCGGTCGCCGCCGAGTTCCTGCTTCTTTCTCTCCGGCCCCGCATGGTTCGCATGAGACCAGCCATGCACCGCGACAGCGACGGCTGGTTCCTCCACCAGGCGCGCGGCCAATGCCTCGCCGGTCAGGCCCGGAATGACGGCGAGCGTCAGCGGAACCTGGCTTTGACCGGCGAGCGCCATCAACGTCTCCAGCGCCGGCGTCGGTTCGACGGCGTCGTCATCGCGCAGCCAGAACCGCGCCACGCGGCCGGCGGCCTGCCAGCGGTCAAGCTCGCGGCGCAGGGGGTCCCAGACTATGCCGTCGGTCATCACGTCACTCCTGTTGCCGCGCTGTCGCGCAAAATTCCGTTCAATAACTGCGCCGCCGTCGCAAGCGAGCGTTGCCCGAGCACGAAGCGCCGCGCCGCCTGCCCCATGGCGTCACGTCTTTGCCTGTCGTCAAGCAGGCCAGCCACGGCCGCGGCATAAGCGGCGACATCGCCATCCGGCGTCAGCAGGCCGGTCACGCCAGCCTCGACCACCGCTGGCACGCCTGCCGTTTGCTGCGCGACGACAGGCAGGCCGGCGGCCTGGGCTTCCAGGTAGGCAAGACCATAGGCCTCGCCGCAGCCGGGCCAGACATAGAGGCCGCCGCGTCCAAGCAGTTCGGCGATCTCGACGGCAGTCCGCTCGCCCAGCCATTCGATCCGGCCAGGAACGTCGGCAAACAGCGCCTGCACCTCCTGGCGCATCGGACCATCGCCGATGACGGCCAGCGTCCAGGGCCGGTCTTCGATCAGCCGCAACGCTTTTGCAAGCATCGCATAACTGTCCATCTTGTCGCCGGCCCTCATCATCGCGACCGTCATCAGCCGGCGCGGATCGGGCGCCGGCGACACCTTCTCGAACAGGGCCGTGTCGATGAAGGGTTTCAGCCCGGCAAGGCGCGCCTGCGGAAAGGCGGCGGCAAGCCCGGCCTGGTCACGCTCGGTGAAGCTGATATTGACCGCCGCCCGCATGATCGCCTCGCCCACCAGCTTCTGTGATGCTGCCCAGCCGGTTCGATCGCGTTTTGCCGCATAAGAGGCTTCGGCGGTGACGTAGGGAATAGCGAATTCGGCTGATATCGCCGGCCCGAGGGGATCGGGCGATTTATAATAGGGGTGATAGCAGAACCAGAGTTCCGGTCGCGGCCCGGATTTCCATCTCAGCCGCAACCGCTCCAGTTCGGCGCCGATTACAGGTTCGAGCGCGGCTGCCGCCTCCGGTGTCGAGACATGGGTGCGGAATTCGGAGGCGACGTCGACCTGATGTCCGCCGAGCTCCAGCGCCCGGATCAACAGCCGCGCCATCAGTCGGTCGCCCGACGGCACCGGATGGTTCGGCGATTTCATCGGCGCGTAGAAAGCCACCCGCATTGGGACACCTCAGGTAAGACACACTGTTTACAACTTTCGCGCCTGTCGGGAAAATTCCGCTATTGTCCCTTTGCCGAAAACTTGCGCATAAGCATATGGAATGTGATCGCCATCGAAGCAATTCCGCCTCTTTCCCAATCTCTATGGGCCTGCGGTTACATCGACAAGAACGGGAATGAATGACGACGGTCTCGGCCACAGGGATTTTTTCGGAGCGTACGATCAGAAGGGCGAGGCTCGGTTCCGGCCTCGTCATTTTCATCTTCGTCGTGCTGCATTTGTCGAACCATGCGATTGGCCTGATTTCCGTCGCCGCCGCCGATAAGGCCGCCCACCTCTTTCTGGCGATCTGGCGTAATCCCCTCGGTACCGCCATCTTCTATTCGTCGGTGCTCATCCATATCGCGCTGGTGCTGCGCGCCATCTATATGCGCCGCAGCCTGGTCATGCCGAAGGGGGAAATGGCGCAGATCGTGCTCGGCCTGATGATCCCGTTGCTTCTCCTTGATCATGTCATCGGCACGCGGATCGCCCACGAGTTCTATGGCTATATCGACGACTACGAGACGGTCGTCGGTTCGCTGTGGATCAGGTCTCCGGCGAGCGGCGCGCGGCAGGCGCTCGCCGTCGTCGCCGTCTGGATCCATGGCTGCATCGGCATCCATTTCTGGCTGCGCTACCGCCCTTGGTACCCGGACTTCGCACCGCTGATGCTGGCGCTCGCCATCCTCGTGCCGGTGCTCTCGCTGCTCGGCTTCGTCGAAATGGGCAGGACGCTCGCCGACCCTTCCTACCAGCAGTCAATGACGCTCAGCGCATACAAGGAGGGCGTCAACACCCGTTACGCCTCGAACCCGGAAGTTCACCGTCAGGTCGCCATGATCCGCGCCGGGCTCTACGGCGCCTTCTCGGCCTCGCTGCTCATCGTCGTGGGCGCCCGCGCCCGGCGCAAGCTGAAGGAGCGGCTTGACCAGGTCGCCGTGAATTATCCGGGCGGCGAGGTGATCCGTGTGCCGCGCGGCTTCTCGGTGCTGGAGGCAAGCCGGCTCGGCGGCCTGCCGCATTATGCCGTCTGCGGCGGCAAGGGCCAGTGCTCCACCTGCCGCGTGCAGATCCTTGGCGATTACGAAAGCCTGCCTGCCCCCGACAAGATGGAACAGACGACACTGAGGCGCATCAATGCCGGCCCGGATGTCCGGCTCGCCTGCCAGCTTCGCCCGAACGGCAACGTTGCCGTCGCGCCGCTTCTCGTGCCGGCGATCGAGGCGGCCCTTCCCGCCAACAGTCAGGAGACGAGTCCCGGGCGGGAGCGCGAGATCGCCGTGCTCTTCGTCGATATCCGCCATTTCACCACGCTGACGGAAACCCGCCTGCCCTTCGACGTCGTCTTCCTGCTGAACCGCTATTTCGCCATCATCGGCAAGGCGGTGGAGCAGTCGGGCGGTCGGCTCGACAAGTTCATCGGCGACGGCGCCATGGCGCTCTTCGGGCTCAACACCGCGCCGGAGGAAGCCTGCCGCCAGGCGCTCAACGCGGCAGCAGCGATCGTCGCCGAGATCGAGAAACTCGCCGCCGAGCTGGCCGACGAACTGGCGCTGCCGCTGCGCATCGCGATCGGCATTCACACCGGCCCGGCCGTCGTCGGCACGATGGGATATGGGCGGGTGCGCAGCATGACGGCGATCGGCGACACCGTGAATGTTGCGAGCCGGTTGGAAAGTGCTGCCAAGGAGTTCGAGGCGGCGATCGTCATCTCCGAACCGGTCGCGAACCTTTCGGGTGCTAACCTCGCCGGCATCGAAAGCCGTGAAATCAGTGTGCGCGGCCGGGCCCTGCCCTTGAAAGTCTACGTCATCCCGAGAGAGAAAGCGGCCGAACCGCTCGAAGGAAAAACCTGATGCCCGGCAAGCCCTGGCTGACCGCCAAATACTGGAGCCGCCGGCTGCGCAAGGCACGCAATGCGGCCGCTTCGCGCTTCTTCGACACCCGCTTCGGCCGCCGCCTGCTGATCGAGAATATCGGCCCGCGCGTCGTCTCGATGACGGTCGACGCCGGCGATCACCTGATGACCTTCTCGCCCGCCGACTATATCGGCCGCAAGGTCTTCCGAAAGGGCCATTTCGAGCGCGAGGCCGTCGACCGGCTGATCGTCATCCTGCGCGAGCGCGGCCTTTTGCGAAAAGACGCGACGCTGCTCGAGATCGGCGGCAATATCGGCACCCAGACCGTCTATTTCGCCCTCAGCGACACCTACATCAAGATCGTCAGCATCGAGCCCGATCCACGCAATTTCCCGCTGCTTCAACTTAACATCCGCCAGAACCGGCTGGAGGAGAAGGTCCGGCTCGTCAATTGTGCCGCCGGCGAGCACGAAGGCGAGATCGACTTTTTCCTCAACCTCAACAATCACGGCAAGAGCAGCGCCATCCGCCAGAGCCCGAGCGACAGGAAGATCAGCGTGCCGGTAAAGCCGGTCTCCGAGATCCTTGCCGGACTTTCGGTCGACCCGGCCGCAATCGGCCTCGTCTGGATGGATATCGAGGGCTACGAGCCAGTCGCATGCCGGTCGATGCAGCCGCTGCTTGCCCGCCGCGTGCCGCTCTACATGGAATTCACGCCGCTGTTCTACGGCCCGGAAGGAACGAAAGCCTTCATATCCATGCTGTCCGGCTTCTACGAGGACTGCCTCGTTCTCTTCGAGGACCGCGAGGTGGAGATGAAGGTTCGCGATCTGCCGGGCGATTTCGATCAGTACAACGTGCTGTTCCTACCTTGAAGTGGATCGCAATCTTTCAGAGTCACATGCCGCGCTTTAGGTCATCGATTTTGCGCATTTCATAATCGCGAAGTCCCAGTACACTTTTGCGCGACCCGCCCTAGGTTTTTGATCGCGAAATGCACGCGATATTTGGTCGCCAGGCGTTCCACGCAAACTTGCTCAAAGGGTACCCGGCCAGCCATCCGTAACGCCGTTGGCGGTTGCTTCGAGTTTCGGCCACTTCATGACCGACGCGACCATATTTTGATCAGCAGCGGTGGTCTCGCCCCGGCGTCAATAGTGAGGGCCCTTATGGCCGTCGAGGCGAAACCGAATCCGCGCATTCGATTTGAGGTGGGCGATCTTGGAAAGGTGCCCGCGAACCGTCGCGTTTCGGGCACCGGCGCTAGTTATGTAATGGCCCCATTTGTCCATTGCTCAACGGGGCGGCCGGGACGCTTCACTGACGGAAGCTATGGTATCTACTACGCAGGCGACAGTGAAGAAGTCGCTGTCGCCGAAACCATACATCATCATCAGAAGTTCATGAGCTCAATGCCTCAGCGTCCAGGTGGACATCGGACTTTCGTGTCCTGGTAGGCAGCGTGGACGGAGGACTAGACGACGTCAACGCGGTGCCTGGCGCCCTGCATCCGGACGATTACACCGCTTCCCAGATTGCGGGACGCGAACTTCGTGCAGCTCGTGGAATAGCGTTCGAATGCCCGGTCAACGTTGTATCGGCATTTTCTGGCCGGACGCCATAACCATTCCGGTCCAAGGGCGGCATTACTGCTATCACTGGAACGGCAAGCGGGTGGATTTCGTGCGTCAGTACGACACCGGGGAGTACTGGCGGTAATATAGCCAGTGGCTTTCATCCGCTTGACGTGCTGTTTCCGCCTTATGCGACAGACTGCATGACAAGCGATTGATGGCAGTGCACGCCGGCGAGAACGCCCGAGGCGGAGGCCAGCGTGGCACTGTGCATGGCGCTAACCGCATCGCCGGCGGCAAAGACACCCCTGACGGTGGTTTCCTTGTTATCGGCGATCCGGATGATTGGCCCGAACGGGCCGTCGTCGAAGGCGCAGCCGAGCTGTTGGGCAACCGGGCTCGCCATCGTCGTTTTCGGCGCGACGAACACGGCATCGAGCGGCACGACGCGGCCATCGGCGAGGCGAACGGCCTCAAGCTTCAAATTGTCGCCCAACAATTCCACGATAGGGCTGCGTTCGATCCGGACATCACGAGCCGTCAACTTCACCAATTGCTCTTCATCGGGCTCGAACAGCGCTTGGGTGAAAAAGGTCGTTTCGCCCCAGTCCGGGATCATCATGGCCGAATGTGCCGAATGCGGATGGTTCGCGAGAACGCCGAGCTTGCCGCCGCCGACCTCGAAACCGTGGCAATAGGGGCAGTGCAGCGCGGAGCGGCCCCATCGCTCCTTGAGGCCGGGGATTTCGGGCAGCGTGTCGCTGACGCCGGTTGCGAGCACGATGCGCGCGGCTCGTTCCTCGCCGCCGTCTTCGGTGCCGATAGTGAAGGCGTCACCATCGCTTTGCGCCCGGACGACTTTCCCCTCGCGGATGGTGATGGTCGGATAAAGCGAAAGCTGCCGTTTTCCCTCCCGCATGATCGCCGCCGGCGTCTGGCCGTCCTGGCCCAAGAAGCCATGCGAGGCTTCAGAAAAACGATTGCGCGGCGCGCCGGCATCGACGAGCAGAACCCGCCGCCGCGCCCGGACCAGCTGCATGGCTGCCGACAAGCCGGCGAAGTTTCCGCCGATGATGATGGCTTCGAACGACATGGAATTCTCCTCGGATATTGAACTCATGAATCAACATAAGTTACATGATCCGGCGCCGTCAAGCCTCATGTTACTTGTCTTGTTACGATCAGCTTGCGATAATGACCCGCCCGATCGACAGGAAGAGAACCATGCGCAATGACAGCCGCCTTTCACGCATGCTGCACGTGCTGATCCACATGGATAAGCACCAGCATTCGGCGACCTCCGACATGATCGCGAAAATGCTGAACACCAATCCCGTTGTCGTCCGCCGCACCATGGCCGGCCTTCGCGAACAGGGCTACGTCCGCTCCGAAAAAGGCCATGGCGGCGGCTGGACGCTGGTGCGTCCCTTGTCCGACATCACCCTGCTCGACGTCTATAACGCCATCGGCGAACCGCATCTCTTCGCCATAGGCCCGGCCGACGACCAGCCGCAATGCCTGGTGGAACAGGCGGTGAATGTCGCCCTCGGCGACGCGATGAAGGAGGCCCAGGCCCTGCTCCTCCAGCGGCTGGGCGGCGTGACGCTGGACAAGATCGCGGCCGACTTCGAGGCGAAACTGGCCACGCGCCCAGCCCCATCCTATTCCTGCGCCTCCTGAGCGGTCGCAAGCTCACAAGGTGTGTCGTTTCCGCATCACTGTCCGTAAGGTTGCAAATATCCGCTTGGCAATGGCGAATTGCTTCGGTACAAAAAGCTTACCGCTTTAGTTCGAACATAAGGGAGGCGTTGCATGACACCAGCGATCATCGAAACCTTCCCGTGCGGAATGTCCCGACACTAGGTCATTTCCATTCGCGGCCCGCCTTAAGCGCGCCCGACATGCGGTTTTCCCTTAATTCATAGCCCGATTGATCCGGCGGGATCATTTCGTCTCCCGCTTGGGCTGTGCCATCCAACTCTCTATTTTGAGGACCGGTCGCCGACACGGCGCCGAGCGATTAAAATGACTCGCAAGAAGCTCGATTTCCGCGCCGATGCCTATCGCCATGTGCTCGGCTTTGTTTTCCATCATTGGCGCCATCGGCCTGTCTTGGTGGGCATCATCATCGTGCTGGTCATTGCCAGCACCCTGGCCGAAGTCATGGTGCCGGTGTTTTCCGGCCGGATCGTCGATGCCATTGCCGGCGGCAATGCGGCTGACAGGGCGCTGCGCGCCTTCGTCGTCGTCGTGGCACTGGGCCTGACCAGCGTGGCGCTGCGCTGGTTCATCTTCAACGGCATCATCCGGCTGACGCTGCGCACCATGGCGGATGTGACGAATAACGGTTTCCACAAGGTGCAGCGGTTCTCGACCGACTGGCACGCCAACAGCTTCGCCGGTTCGACGGTGCGCAAGATCACCCGCGGCATGTGGGCGCTCGACCAGCTCAACGACCTGCTGCTGATCGCCCTGCTGCCGTCCATCGTCATGCTGGTGGGCGCCAGCATCGTGCTCGGCAGCTACTGGCCGATCATGGGCCTGATCGTTGCCGCGGGCTCGCTCATCTATATCGGCGTGACGGTGGCGCTTTCCATGGGCTTCGTGTCGCCGGCGGCACGGCTTGCCAATGCCTGGGACACCAAACTTGGCGGCGCACTGGCGGATGCCATCAGCTGCAATTCGGTGGTCAAGGCCTTCGGCGCCGAAGGCCGCGAAGAGGTGCGCCTGCGCCACGTGATGGCGAAATGGGACAGCCGCACGCGGCGGACGTGGAAGCGCGGCACCTTGAGCGGCACGATCCAGGGTTTCCTGATGGTTTCGATGCAGGCAGGTATTCTGGGAACGGGCCTGGTCATGTGGCGGCAGGGGCTGGCGACGCCTGGCGACATCACCTTCGTGCTGGCCATGTTCTTCGTCCTGCAAGGCTATCTGCGCAATGTCGGCCAGGACATCCGCAATCTGCAGCGTGCCGTCAACGACATGGAGGAACTGGTGCTGCTCGACAAGATGCCGCTCGGCATCGAGGACAAGCCGAACGCCACGCCGATCGAGATTGGCGAGGGCGAGATCGTCTTCGATCGCATCACCTTCCAGTATGGCGCGCATCCCAACCCGCTTTATGAGGATTTCTCGGTCACCATCAAGCCGGGTGAGCGCGTGGGCCTGGTCGGGCATTCGGGCTCGGGCAAGACGACCTTCGTCAAGCTCATCCAACGCCTCTATGACGTCAATTCGGGCGAAATCCGCATCGACGGACAGGATATCGCGGCGGTCAAGCAATCCAGCCTGCGCGGCCAGATCGCCATCGTGCAACAGGAGCCTATCCTGTTCCACCGCACGCTGGCGGAAAACATCGCCTATAGTCGGCCGAACGCCTCGCGGCGCGAGATCGTGCAGGCTGCGAAACAGGCGAGCGCCCACGACTTCATCATGGACCTTCCCAAGGGCTATGAGACGATGGTGGGGGAACGCGGCGTCAAGCTCTCGGGCGGCGAGCGGCAGCGTGTCGCCATTGCCCGGGCCTTCCTGGCCGATGCGCCGGTGCTGATCCTGGACGAGGCGACATCGAGCCTCGACAGCGAGAGCGAGGTGCAGATCCAGCAGGCCATGGAACGCCTGATGAACGGCCGCACGACGCTGGTGATCGCCCACCGGCTGTCCACGGTGCGGGCGCTGGACCGGCTGCTGGTCTTCGACAAGGGAAAGATCGTCGAGGAAGGCGATCACCAGGCACTGATCAGGCTCAATAACGGTATCTATCGCCGACTGTTCGAACGGCAGGCGCTGGAACTGACCAAGGGTCTGGTGGCGTGACCGAAACACGACAGCGCCGCGCGTCTTTTCGAGAGCCACGGCGCTGTCGCACTTTCAATTGCTGATGCTACGTCCTGCGATACAGGAAATAGCGGCCTTCCTTGATGCCGTCTGGCAGCGGCAGCGCCATCAGCTCGGGATGCTGCAGGGGTAGCCCGCTGACGGCGATGCCGTCATGGGCGAGCACGCCGGCCATCAGCTGCGGCAGCCAGGTCAGCGTCACCGCGTCGATCTCGTCATGGCCGGTGCCGATATCGGCATGGGCAAGGGCCGCGCCGATGCCGACGAAGGCCTGGCCGGACTCGCGGATATTGCCGGTCACCATGTCTTCCGCCGCTGGTGTCGAGGCCGAATAGGAACGGACTTCCCAGTCGAAAGCGACGATGCGCCTGCCGGGAAAGTTCTCGCGCAGGTGATCGTAGGTGCGGCCGTTGCCGAGGCCGAACTCCAGCACCGGGCCTGGCGTTTCCCCCACCAGATCGATGATCGAGTTCAAGATGTCGCGTTGGGCCGTCAACCGGCGAATGAAGCTGTCGAGGCGGCTCATCTAATCTATATCCGTCATGAAATCGTCGGCGGTCCTGGAGCAATTCCAGCAAAAGCGCGAGGGCGGTTTTGCGTCCGGAATTGCGTAAAAACAAAAAGATAGAGCATTTCCGGGGGTCCGAAAAAGCACGAAATGCTCTAACACATGAAACCTTGCCAAGTCGATCGCCGTAAATGGGAATTGGCGTTGCAGTGGCGACATGGGTCTGTGCTAAGCTGGACGATATGAAAACCGTGACCGACGAAGATTTCTTTGCCGAAGTGCCGCTCTTCAGCGAATTCGAGGGCGTGACCGACGCCGCCAACTACCGGCCCCTGCCGGACGGATGGGTGCTGGCGCTGGCCGACATCGTCGGCTCGACGCCGGCGATCGCCGCCGGCCGTTACAAGGACGTCAACATGGCGGGCGCCAGCGTCATTTCGGCGGTGTTGAATTCCGTCGGCAAGGGCGACTATCCCTTCGTCTTCGGCGGCGACGGTGCGCTGATCGCGCTTCCGGGATCGTTGGAAAAGGCAGCGCGCGACGCCCTTGCCGCCGTGCAGGTCTGGGTCGAGGAGGATCTGGGCCTGACGCTGCGCATCGCCATCGTGCCGGTCGCCGACACCCGTGCCGAGGGCCTCGACGTTCGCGTCGCGCGTTACTCCGCAAGCCCTTATGTCACCTATGCGATGTTCTGGGGCGGCGGTACCAGCTGGGCCGAAAGACAGATGAAACTCGGCCGGTACGGTATCGATCGCGCGGCCCCGGGAACGCGCCCGGATCTCACCGGCCTTTCCTGCCGCTGGAGCCCGATCGACGCCAGGCACGGCGAGATCGTCTCGATCATCGCGATTCCCGGCGAGGGCCGGCCGGGGCAGGAATTCCGCGACCTCGTCAACGGCATCGTCGCCATTACCACCGAGCAGAGCCGGGACAGCCATCCCGTGCCGGCGGATGGTCCGAACCTTGCCTTTTCGCTGCACGGCATCAACCGCGAAGCCAAGGCCACCGCGCCGGCTGGCCGGCGATTGCGGCAGAAGCTCATCATCTTCCTGCAGCTCGCCATCACGGTCGTGTGCTACAAGCTCGGCATTCCGCTCGGCCGCTTCGACGCCCGCCGCTACAAGCGCGACGTCGCCGGCAATTCCGATTTCCGCAAGTTCGATGACGGGCTGAAGATGACGATCGACGTCGACGCCGAACATCTGAAACGGATCGAGACGCTGCTGGAAGCGGCACGCGCCAAGGGCATTGCCCGCTATGGCCTGCATCGACAGGCCTCGGCACTGATGACCTGCTTCGTGCCGACGCCAATCTCGCGCGATCACATGCATTTCATCGACGGCGCGGCCGGCGGTTATGCGGTGGCCGCAAGCCGGATGACCGGCAAGGTGCTCGCGACAGTGCCCCATCAAACGTGATCGTCCGAAGAAAAATAAACCCGTCGCTTTGACGGCGACGGGCTGATCTCGCTCTGGTTCAAGCAAAGACTTTATCGGGAACGGCAGCGACCGGTCCGGGTGGTTTCCTTGTCGCCGTCATCGCTGGCTGTATATCGACCGTGACGACACGATCCGGGCCAATGACGTCTAGCGACTTTTGCGCGTCGGTCTCGTCGGCCTGGACACCATACGGCAGTCGAACTGCAATGAACTGCGCATCGTATCCATCCGCTCGAACTTCCGAGACTGCGGCTTGCGCGAGAAGACCGGCGACAAGCGCGTCTACGCCACCGCTTATCCCAAGAACGAAAGTTCGGCAGGAAGCCTGGCGCAGATAACGCCCCAGGAAATCGATCCCGCGCCGAACCTCAAGCGCCGCATCGAAATCGGCAGTGACCCCGAGGTGTCCGAGATATTGACAGCTGGTCTTGGTCCATTTGCGATCCGTAGCCTGTTTTATCGTTATCTGCCGAGGTAACTCAGGAGAGCAGAGGCTGCTCTTTCTTCCAGTCCCGGTAAGGGGTCAGCATTTGCCCAGGAAAGCGCCGTTCGATCTCTTCTTCCACGAGCGTAATCCGTGAAAGGGTTTCCTCCCTATCCCTGATGTCGTCCTCGCTATGCTTTTCCAGCGAGTTCATGGCAGCAAAAACCTCATCGCTCGTCATCCCCTCAAGCCGGGTCGCGAAATCCGAAACGTCCTCATTCAAAATGTCATTGGCTACCATTACTGCTCTCCCTGCTTGCGCTGAAAAACATAGGGATATGAAATTTGTTCCTTCTCTCGGAACTCGATTGCGTTGCGAAAGTTTATGGGGCGATCGACAACAGGAGTATCCTGCATGAAAAAAACCCTCATTCTGGCATCTATCCTTATGGCAACCGCCGGATCCGCTACCTTCGCCCAGTCCACAGCCGAGAAAACCGGCGTCAACTCCGTGATGGGTGTCGCACCGAAGACCGAAGATTTCGTCCTCGAGGCAGCCAGCAGCGACATGTTCGAGATTGAATCCAGCAAGCTCGCCCTGGAACGGTCGGACGACAAGACCAAGCCATTTGCACAGCAGATGCTGACCGATCACCAGAAGACGTCGGACGAGTTGAAGGCTATGGTCACATCCGGAAAGGTGAAGGGGACGATCCCCGCCGCCATGTCCTCTTCTCATCAGGGAATGCTGGACGATCTGAAGAAACTTCAGGGCGATGACTTCACCAAGCAGTATCATTCTGACCAGGAAGACGTGCATGAGGACGCGGTCGATCTGTTCAAGCGTTACGGCGACGAGGGTGAAAATGCCGAGCTGAAGGCTTGGGCGGCAAAAACCCGGCCGGCTTTGGAGCATCATCTTCAGATGGCAACGGACCTGAACAAGTAATCGTGTACCTGCCCGCGCTAGCATGGCGGGGGCTTTTTCTTGGTCAAGCTATGCTGATCGGCTACCACGCTTCGCACGAGCAATTCTCTCCTAGCCAGCTCCTGGAGTACGTTCAGGCAGCGGAAGGGGCCGGATTTCAGGCTGTGATGACCTCGGATCACCTTGCGCCGTGGAGCGCGAGGCAGGGGAATTCCGGGAATAACTGGGCCTGGCTCGGCGCAGCCATGGTGAAAACAACAGTCCCGTTCGGGAGCCTCGCCATACCGGGAAGCTGGCGCTATCATCCGGTGGTGCTGGCTCACCTGATCGCAACCCTGTCCGAAATGTTCCCGGATCGCTTGCGGTGGATCGCCATGGGCAGTGGCGAAGCGTTGAATGAGACGGCCGTCGGCCGCGGATGGCCAGAGAAGGCGGAACGAAACCTCAGGACAGAGGCTGGCGCCGAGATGATCAGACGCCTGCTAACGGGAGACGTTTTGAACTGCGATCAACCGGATTTAAGAGCGCAGGACGCGAGGCTTTGGACCCTCCCCGAAAAACCTCCAGCGCTGTTTGGAGCAGCTTTGACCTTAGAGACCGCTCGCTGGCTCGGCACATGGGCTGACGGGCTGCTGACTGTCCGAAAGCCGCGGGAGGAACTGAAGCCGCTGGTGGAAGCATTTCGCGCTGGAGGCGGCGAGGACAAGCCTCTGGCACTTCAGCTCCAGGTATCATGGGCGCGGACGGTGGACGAAGCTCGACACGCCGCTTGGGATCAATGGCGGAACGCCACGGTGCAACCGGACCTGCTTGCTGAACTCAGGACGCCTAAGGAGTTCGACGAGGCGACCCGGAACGTAAAACCAGGTGACATTGACGACGTAATTCCCTTGGTAACCGAAGGTCGCCACCTCCTCGACCTCATCATTGAATGCGCGGGCTGCGGATTTGACGAGGTCTACGTGCACAGTGTCGGTCGAGACCAGAATGGCTTCATCAACTTCATGCGAGATGAGGTCTTGCCCAAAACCGCACTGTTCCATCAGCGCTCATAAACGGAAAGTTGCCAGCCGGAAACTCTCATAGTTTCTGTCAGATGATCCTTTTTTTCAGACATATAACTGTATCAAGCACCGGTGGTGGCGGCTCCACCCTTTGCCCTTAGCTGCGTAAAAAGCATCGGCCCTAGCGAAAACTCCCCTCGCCGCGGCTTCGCTGTCAAGTCCCGAAGGTAGCCGCCAGCCGAATTGATGTGGCCCGCCCGTTCGTGAATGCAGGCGATTGCAATCGCCGCCCCGACTTGCCCGAGGTCTTCACAGGTCCTCCTCGTAGGCCGATGGGCTGACGCCCAACATTTGCCGGATGGTCACAGCAGCCGCTAGGCGTTTCCGTCATGCCTTGATGACGTGATCGGCCGAAAGGCCGAGCCGGTTGAAGACGTTGCGCGTGTCGATGATCAGTGAGGCATTTTTTGCGAGCGCCGCATAATCCACCCTGTCGTGATCGGTCGCGACCAGCACAGCATCGTAGCTGGCAATGGCGTCCGAGGTCAGCGTCAGCGACTTGCGGCCTTTCAGCACTTGGTATTCGCGCGTCGGCGGAATCTCGGCGACGAAGGGATCATGGTAATCTGCGTGTCCGCCACGCTCCTCGATGATCTCGATCAGCCGCAGCGACGGGCTCTCGCGGATATCGGCGACGTTCTTCTTATAGGCAAGCCCGAGCACCAGCACTTTGCTGCGGCTCAGCGCCTTGCCGGCGCGGATGTCGAGTGCTTCGGCAAGCTTGCCGACGACATAACGCGGCATTGCCGAATTGATCTCGCCGGCGAGCTCGATGAAACGGGTCGGCAGCTCGTATTCGCGTGATTTCCAGGTGAGGTAGAAGGGATCGATCGGGATGCAATGACCGCCAAGGCCGGGGCCGGGATAGAAGGGCATGTAGCCGAACGGCTTGGTCTTGGCCGCGTCGATCACTTCCCAGACGTCTATGCCCATCGCCGCATAGACGGTCTTCAGCTCGTTGACGAGGGCGATATTGACCGAGCGGAAGATGTTTTCGGTGAGCTTCACGGCCTCGGCCGTCGCATTCGAAGAGACCGGAACGACCGATGATACCGCCGCACCATAGAAGGCCTTCATCAGCGCCAGCGCCTCGGGCCCGTCGCCGGCGACGACCTTGGGAATCGTGGCTGTATGATAATGCTGGTTGCCGGGATCCTCGCGCTCCGGCGAAAAGCCGACGAAGAAGTCCGAGCCGGATTTCAGCCCGGTGCCTTCGAGAATGACCTTCACCACATCGTCGGTCGTGCCGGGATAGGTGGTCGATTCCAGCACGACGAGCTGACCGGGGCGCAGATGCGCGGCGATCGAGCGCGACGTCGCCTCGACGAAGGAAAGGTCGGGATCGCGATGTTTGGTGAGCGGCGTCGGCACGCAGATGATGACGACGTCGCACTCGGCAAGGCCGGCAAAATCGGTCGTCGCCTTGAAGCGGCCGGCATCGATCTCGGCCGACAGCGCCTCGTCGCTCACCGCGTCGATATAGGAGCGGCGGGCATCGAGCGCCACCATCTTGCCCGGGTCGATGTCGAAGCCGGTGACCGCAAAGCCGCTGCGCCCCACCGCCATCGCCAGCGGCAGCCCAACATAGCCGAGGCCGATGATGCCGGCGCGAGCCGTGCGGGTTTCGATCTTCTGCAAAAGCGTATCGAAGGAGGAGCTGGCCAAGGCGGGATCTTTCAAACGGGGAAGAGAAGGCTGATCTAATGCATGATCCAGGCAAATTAAACCCGGGCGCCGATCTTCCTCTTACGCTGGCGGTGCTGCTGTCCTGTTCGCGCCGATGGCTGCCCCTCATCAGCCGATCTCCTAACAAGGACAACACCCTTAGCCGGGTGTGGCGGAAATGACTCAGGCCCGGCCGTTTGCTGCAACTTCAGCGCACAAAAAAATACAGATCCCATTGTTTCGCATTTGCAGCATCCCTATTTGAATTTTGATATTGAACCACCGCGAAAGGACTACCCATCCGATCCCGCTATGGGGAGCTGAGGGGCGCCGCTGCCGGGCTTTCGGCAGATCGTTGACACAATAATACCGCTCGTACATCCTGATTTCCTTGTGACCTGCGCATGAAAAATGTGCCGGCCGGGGGACTTGTGGCTCTTGGGGATGGCGTGCCTTTATGAGGATCATACCGAGAATGAGCACGATCGAATCCAGCGTGTCCTCCATCCTGTTGGACCGGGTCGCTGAATGGCTGACGAACTCTTCGCTGGCCGGAGACGAGCTTGAAAACATCGTGCGCGGTTTCTGCGAAAGGCTCACTGCCGCGGGCCTGCCGCTTGCGCGCGTGCATCTTTCCTTTTCGATGCTGCATCCGCTCTATGATGCGCTCAGCTTCACCTGGCGGCGCGCCAGCGGCGTCACCATCGAGGGCTTCCGCATGCCCGCCGGGCAGAAGCCGGACCGCTTCCTGCAGAGCCCTTATTATTACCTGCTCGACAACAATCTACAGCACATACGCCGCCGGCTGGTGCAGGATGGGCCGAACGAGTTCCCGATTTTCGAGGACCTGCGCAAGGACAGCATCACCGACTATCTCGCCTTCGTGCAGCCCTTCGGCGACGGCTCGGTGCAGGGCATGATGGGCTCCTGGTCGACCGACCATCACACCGGCTTTTCCGACGACATGATCGACGCGCTGCTCAGGATGCAGAACCATCTGGCGGTCGCCGCCAAGATGGCGGTGCTCGGCAAACTCGCCAACAACATGCTGACCACCTATCTCGGCGGCGACGCCGGCAAGCGGGTGTTGAACGGCCAGATCCGCCGAGGCGACGGTGAAACGATCCGCGCGGCCCTCGTCATGGGCGACATGCGCGAATCCACCGTCTATGCCGAAAAGGAAGGCCGGCAGGCCTATATCGACACGCTGAACCAGTTCTTCGACGCGATCGCCGCCCCGTTCAACCGCAATGGCGGCGAGATCCTGAGTTTCCTCGGCGACGGCTTTCTCGCCGTCTATCCTTGCGGACGCCACAAGGACCCATCGAAAATTGCCTGCGAGGCGGCGCTTTCGGCCGTCCATCAGGCGCAGGCACGGGTCGCCGAACTCAACAGGGACCGCGAGCAGAAGGGCCTGACCAGGGTCGGCTACGGCATCGGCCTGCATGTCGGCAACGTCATGTTCGGCAATGTCGGCCTCAAGGACCGCCTGACCTTCTCCGCCTTCGGCTCGGCCGTCAACGAGGTCCAACGCCTGCAGATCCTGACCAAGAAATACGGCCGCGAGGTCGTCGCCAGCCAGGCCTTCGCCGGCTATTGCGGCGGCGAGTGGACGACACTCGGCGAGGAGAAGCTGCGCGGCATCCGCCAGAAGGTGACGGTGCTGCAGCCACGCGCGCCAGCGCCGGCCATCAACGTCGAGGAGAGCTTCCGCGAGGCCGTGCAAAACGGACTTTCAGAAGCCGAGCAGGTCATTCTCCTGCATCGCGACGCCAAGAAACATGTCGAGCGCACCAGCATGGAGAAGTTCATCCAGTAACAACCTGCAACCCCTGTCATAATCTGCGCGTCTCGCCCGGGGAACTTCGGCGGGACGTGCTGGTTTATCTATGATTGTCATCAGCTAGACACCCTGTTTGCGGTACGCTAGTGTGCCTTAACGGGAACATAGAAGACTGGGGAATTTCATTGGTATGGCGTCTGCAGCGGATCTGTTGCGTATTGAAAATCTCGACGTCTCCTTCTCGGTTTTCGGTGACCGGCTACGCGTCGTAAAACAAGCCAATCTTCGCATTCTTCCGGGCAAGGTCACCGCTCTCGTCGGTGAATCCGGCTCCGGAAAATCGGTGATCAGCCAGTCGATCATGGGCATCCTGCCCAATCCGGCCAAAGCCTCGGGCAGTATCCTTTTCACCGATCCGCTCGACGGCAGCACGACCGATATCCTGTCCTTTCCGCGAGACAGCGAGGAAATGCGCGACCTGCGCGGCCGGCGCATGGCGACGATCTTCCAGGAGCCGATGACCTCGCTCTCGCCGCTGCATACGATCGGCAATCAGATCAGCGAGGTGCTGCTGATCCATACCGAGGCCGACAAGCAGGAAGCCCGTGAAAAGACCGAGGAGATGCTCGGCCTGGTCGGCTTCTCCAATCCACATCGCACCTATGACATGTATCCGTTCGAACTGTCCGGCGGCATGCGCCAGCGCGCGATGATCGCCATGGCGCTGATCTGCAAGCCGGCGCTGTTGATCGCCGACGAGCCGACGACGGCGCTCGACGTGACGATCCAGGCGCAGATCCTGGAACTGCTCCGCGAGCTGCAGGCCAAGCTCGGCATGGCGATGCTGCTGATCACCCACGATCTCGGCATCGTCGCCAACATGGCCGACGAGGTGGTCGTCATCTATCACGGCGAGATCATGGAAGCAGGACCGGTCGAGGATATCTTCCGCAATCCGCAGCATCCCTATCTCAAGGGCCTGATGGCCGCCGTTCCGCATTTCGACATGAAACCCGGCGAGCGGCTGAAGGCGCTGCGCGATGTAAAGGTCAATCTCGAGTCTCTGGTCGGCAAGAAAAAGCCGCTCCAGGCGGAGGCGCCGGGCATCCTGCTGTCCGTCGCCAATCTCTCGAAGACCTACAAGACGCGCAAGCGCAGTTTCTTCGGCAAGCACGAAGCCACCGTCCTGCGCGCCGTCGACGACGTCAGCTTCGACATCCGCCGCGGCGAATGTCTGGGCCTGGTGGGCGAGTCCGGCTGCGGCAAGACGACGCTCAGCAAGATCCTGATGCGCGCCATCACGCCGGACAGCGGCGCGGTGGTGTTCAATGACGGCAAGGAGGTCGTCGACGTCCTCTCCGTCAAAGGCTCAGAACTGCAGGACATGCGGACCAAGATCCAGATGGTGTTCCAGGACCCGGTCTCCTCGCTCTCGCCACGCATGACGGTGCGCAACATCTTAAGTGAACCGCTCGAGATCCATGACCGCGGCGACAGTGACGAGCGCAAGCGCAAGGTCGAAGGGCTGATGGCGGCAATCGGTCTCGACAAGCGTTATCTCAGCCGTTACCCGCACAGTTTTTCGGGCGGCCAGCGCCAGCGCATCGGTATCGCGCGGGCTCTCGCACTCGGCCCGAAGCTCGTCATCCTCGATGAGCCGGTCTCGGCGCTCGACGTCTCCGTGCAGGCGCAGATCCTCAACCTGTTGAAGGACCTGCAGAAGGAACTGGGGCTGACCTACCTGTTCATTTCGCACAATCTCGCCGTCGTCGACTATATGGCCGACCGCATCGCGGTGATGTGCAAGGGCCGCATCGTCGAGATTGCGCCGCGCGAGATCATCCTGCGCGATCCGGTGCACCCCTATACGAAATCGCTGCTCGCCGCCGTCCCCTTCCCCGATCTCGACCGGCCGCTCGATTTCAAGGCGCTCAGGGAAAACGGCGCCGCCGACAAGCAGAACTGGGGCGCGACCTTCACCGCCGAGCATGACGACGCTTCCGAACTTGCCTATGCCGACCTCGGCGACGGCCATCTGGTGCGCGCCCGCAAAGGCGCCGATGCCAAGGAGTTGCGCTGATGGTGACGCGTCGCATTTTTCTGGGCGGCCTCGTCGGCGCGGCGATCGCGCCCGCGGTGCTTCGGGCCGAACAGGTCGGCGAGCCGGAATTCCTGAAGGAGCGGCTGGCATCAGGTAGCCTGCCGCCGATGGCCGAGCGCATTCCCGCTCGCCCGCGCATCGTCAACCTGAAGGAGATGGGGCTGCAGCCCGGCACCTATGGCGGCACGGTGCGCACCATCATCGGCGGCCAGCGCGACATCCGGTTCATGACGATTTACGGCTATGCCCGCCTGGTCGGCTATGACAAGCACCTGCACTTCCAACCGGATATTCTGGCCGATTTCCACGCCGAGGACGAGAGGGTCTTCACTTTCACGCTACGCGAAGGTCATAAATGGTCAGACGGCCAGCCGTTCACGGCCGACGATTTCCGCTATTGGTGGGAAGACGTCATCCTGAACGAGAAGCTAACGCCAGGCGGCGGCGCGCTGGAGCTTCGTCCGCATGGCAGCCTGCCGCGCTTCGAGATGCTCGATCCGCTGACGGTGCGCTACACCTGGGAAAAGCCCAACCCGATGTTCCTGCCGACCCTGGCGGGGCCCTTGCCCCTCGTCATCGTCGGGCCGGCGCATTACCTGAAACAGTTCCACAAGAAGTTTCAGTCCGACGAAGCGAAGATGGAACAGATGATGAAGGCCAGCCGCGTCAAGAAGTGGCAGGACCTGCACATCAAGATGGCGCGCTCGTACCGTCCTGAGAATCCGAACCTGCCGACCCTCGATCCCTGGCGCAACACGACGCCACTGCCGGCCGAGCAATTCGTCTTCGAGCGCAACCCGTTCTTCCACCGCGTCGACGAGACCGGCAGGCAGCTACCCTATCTCGACCGTTTCGTCCTTAACGTCTCCTCCTCGTCGATCATCGCCGCCAAGGCGGGGGCCGGCGAAGCCGACCTGCAGGTGACCGGCATCGATTTCAACGACTACACCTTCTTGAAGGAGGCCGAAAAGCGCTTCCCGGTGAAGGTCAATCTCTGGAAGCTCGCGCGTGGCTCGCGCATCACGCTGCTGCCGAACCTCAACTGCGCCGACGAGGTGTGGCGCGGCCTTTTCCGCGACGTGCGCCTGCGCCGGGCGCTGTCGTTGGCGATAAACCGGCACGAGATCAACATGGTCGCTTTTTACGGTCTGGGAACGCCGAGCGCCGATACCGTCCTGCCCGATAGCCCGCTCTTCAAGCAAGAATATGCCGATGCCTTCGTGAAGTTCGATCCCGACGAAGCCAACCGCCTGCTCGACGAACTCGGCTTGACCAAACGCGGCGACGACGGCATTCGGCTGCTGCCGGACGGGCGTCGCGCCGAGATCACCGTCGAGACCGCCGGCGAGAGCAATCTGGACACCGACGTGCTGGAACTGGTGCGAGATCACTGGGCCAATATCGGCCTGGCGCTTTATACCCGGACCTCGCAGCGCGATGTCTTCCGCAATCGCGCCATGAGCGGTTCGATCATGATGTCGATCTGGTACGGCCTCGACAATGGCGTGCCGACCGCCGACATGTCGCCGGCCGGCCTTGCGCCCACACTCGACGATCAGTTGCAATGGCCGCTCTGGGGCATGCATTACCTCTCCGCCGGCCAGGAGGGGGTCGCACCCGACCTGCCGGAGGCAGCCGAGCTGGTCAACCTGCTCAGCCAATGGGGCTCGACGGCGAAGTTCGAGGAACGCCAGGCGATCTGGCACAGGATGTTGTCGATCTATACGCAGCAGGTCTTCTCGATCGGCCTCATCAACAGCACGCCGCAGCCGATCCTTCGCGCCGCCAAGCTGCAGAACCTGCCGGAGAGAGCGCTCTACGGCTTCGACCCCACCTCCTATCTCGGCGTCTACATGCCGGATGCATTCTGGTACAAGGAGGCCTGAGGCGTGCTCAGATACATTCTCTGGCGCATCGCCGCCATGGTGCCGACGCTCTTCGTCATTTCGGCGCTGGTCTTCACCATCATCGAGCTGCCGCCGGGCGACTTCTTCGAGAGCCAGATCGCCGAGCTGCGGGCCTCCGGCGAGACCGCCAATCTCCAGGAAATCGAAGAGATGCGCCAGCAATACGGCTTCGACAAGCCGGAAATCGTGCGCTATTTCTATTGGGTCGGCGGCATGCTGCACGGCGATTTCGGCTATTCCTTCGAATACCAGCTCCCGGTCTCGGACGTGGTCGGCGAACGGCTGTGGCTGACGATGCTCGTCTCCTTCACGACGATCTTGCTCACCTGGCTGATCGCCTTTCCAATCGGCATTTATTCGGCGACGCACCAGTACAGCTGGAGTGATTACGGGCTGACCTTCCTCGGCCTGCTCGGCATCGCCATTCCGAACTTCATGCTGGCGCTGATCCTGATGTATTTCGCCAATGTCTGGTTCGGTCTGTCGATCGGCCATCTGATGGACCAGCAATATCTCAACGCGCCGATGAGCTGGGAAAAGGCGAAGTCGATCCTCGGCCATCTTTGGATCCCCGTCATCATCGTCGGCACCGCCGGGACGGCCGGCATGATCCGGCGACTGCGCGCCAATCTTCTCGACGAGATGCAGAAGCAATATGTGACGACTGCGCGGGCCAAGGGCCTGCATCCGATGCGGGCCTTGGTCAAATATCCGCTGCGCATGGCGCTCAATTTCTTCGTCGCCGATATCGGCTCGATCCTGCCGTCGATCATTTCGGGCGCCGAAATCGTGGCGATCGTCCTGTCGCTGGAAACGACCGGGCCGATGCTGATCAAGGCGCTGCAGAGCCAGGACATGTATCTCGCCGGCTCCTTCCTGATGTTCCTGGCCTTTCTCAACGTCATCGGCGTACTGATCTCCGATATTGCCCTCGGCTTCCTCGATCCCCGCATCCGTCTGCAAGGCAGGAGCACCAAATAATGTCGCCCCTTCCCGCACCCGGCGCGCCGCTGCCGCACTACGTCTCGACCGCTCCCTTCGATCCCCAGGCGACCGAAAACTTGACGGCGGCGCAATCGCGCATCCATCTCGCCTCGCAGAAGCAGCTGATGTGGTGGAAGTTCAAGCAGCACAGGCTGGCCTTGATCTCCGGCATCTTTCTCGCCGCCGTCTACCTGATGATTTTGATCGTCGAGTTCCTGGCGCCCTACGGGCTGCACACGCGCAATGTCGATTTCATCCATGCGCCGCCGCAGCGCGTCCACTTCTTCGACAAGGGCAGCTTCGTCGGTCCCTTCGTCTACGGCCGCAGCATGACGCTCGATATCGACACGCTGCACCGGGTCTATACCGACAGGCCGAACGACGTGCAGCCGATCCGTTTCTTCTGCCGCGGCGATGCCTATAAGTTCTGGGGTCTTGTCACGTCCAACTATCACCTCGTCTGCCCGGCGGTCGGCGGCCAGATGTTCCTGCTCGGCACCGACCGGCTCGGCCGCGACGTGCTCTCGCGCATCCTCTACGGGGCGCGGATATCGCTGACCATCGGTCTGATCGGCATTTCGATCAGTTTCGTGCTCGGCATCATCATCGGCGGCCTCGCTGGCTATCGCGGCGGCGTTTTCGATCTCATCGTCCAGCGCCTGATCGAAGTGCTGCAATCGCTGCCGAGCCTGCCGCTGTGGATGGCGCTGGCCGCCATCATGCCGGTGACGTGGAGCCCAATCGTCATCTATTTCGGCATCACCGTCATCCTCGGCATCATCGACTGGACGGGGCTGGCGCGTGCCGTACGCTCCAAACTCCTGGCGTTGCGCGAGGAGGATTATGTCCAGGCCGCGCAGCTGATGGGCGCCAGCACGCCGCGCATCATCGGCCGGCATCTGGTGCCGGGCTTCATGTCGCATCTCATCGCGTCGGCGACGATTTCAATTCCCGGCATGATCCTTGGAGAGACCGCGCTCTCCTTCCTCGGCCTCGGCCTTCGTCCGCCGATCACCAGCTGGGGCATTCTGCTGACCGAGGCAAAAAGCGTCAGCGTCATCGCCTTCTATCCCTGGCTGCTCTACCCGATCATTCCTGTTGTTCTTGTCATTTTGGCGTTCAACTTTCTGGGAGACGGCTTGCGTGATGCGGCAGATCCCTACAAATAGCAGGAAACGCGGCGGCCCATCACGGCACCGCCCCCGCCTCTTGGCCTCCGGACGGTGGGGGCACAAAGTATGTTGCTGACCCCAGAAGGGATGCCCATGTCCAGACGTCTCGAAGATGCGCGCATCCTCATGTACAGTCACGATACTTTCGGTCTCGGTCATCTGCGCCGCTGCCGCGCCATCGCCCACGCGCTGGTCGAGGATTATCGCGGCCTCAACATTCTGATCATTTCGGGTGCCACGATCGCCGGCGCCTTCGACTACCGCGCCCGCGTCGACTTCGTGAAGATCCCGAGCGTCATCAAGCTCCGCAACGGCGAATATACGTCGCTCGCCAGCCATATCGACCTGCACGAGACGCTGAAGATGCGCGAATCGAGCATTCGCCACACGGCCGAGACCTTCCAGCCCGATATCTTCATCGTCGACAAGGAACCGATGGGATTGAAGGGCGAGGTCGAGGATACGCTCGCCTATCTCAAGGCCCGCGGCACCGTCCTGGTGCTGGGGCTTCGCGAGATCATGGACGCCCCGCATCTGCTCGAGGCAGAGTGGAAGAAGAACAGCATCATGCAGAAGATCGACCAGTATTACGACAGCGTCTGGGTCTACGGTCCGCCTGACTTTTACGATCCGCTGATCGGCCTCGACGTGCCGGCCAGCCTGCGCCGGAAGATGGATTTCGTCGGCTTCCTGCAGCGCAGCGTTTCCAGGGGCAAGACCTCGATCAACGCCCGCAAGGACAATTACATCCTCGTCACAACAGGCGGCGGCGGCGACGGCTCCGATCTCGTCCACGACGTCATGAATGCCTACGAGGCCGACCCGACGCTGACGCAGAAGGCGCTCGTGGTGCTCGGGCCCTATATGCCGGCCGCCGAGCGCGCCAAGCTGGTGCAGAAGGGGGAAGCCATTCCCTATATCGAGGTGATCGAATTCGACAATCACATGGAAGAGCTGATCGACAGCGCTACCGGCGTCGTCGCCATGGGCGGCTACAACACCTATTGCGAGATCCTCTCCTTCGACAAGCCGGCCCTGATCGTGCCGCGCGTCAAGCCGCGCGAGGAGCAGCTGCTGCGCGCGAAGCGCGCGAGCGAGCTCGGCCTCGTCGACATGCTGCTGCCGGACCAGTCGGTCGATCCGACCATCATGGCCGAGGCGCTGAAGCGCCTGCCCTTGCGCCAGCCACCGTCGAAGAGCGGCGGCAATATGCGTCTCGAAGGCCTGGACCATATCTCGCAGACCGTCGGCCGGTGGATCGACGGCCGCGGCAGCCATCTTTCCCTCGTCGGCGCGGAATAGGGCAAAGCCTTGCCGCCACGCCGCAAGATCCTCGTCGTTCTGAAGGGCTATCCCCGCCTTTCGGAAACCTTCATCGCCCAGGAACTGCTCGGCCTCGAAAAGGCCGGCTTCGACCTGACGCTGATTTCGATGCGCCGGCCGACCGACAAGAAGCGCCATCCCGTGCATGACGAGATCCGGGCGCGCGTCGTCTATCTGCCGGAATATCTGCACGAGGAGCCGATCCGCGTGCTGAAGGGCCTCATCGCCGGTTTCTCCAAACCCGGCTTCAAGGCGCTGATGAAACGCTTCCTCGCCGACCTCAAGCGCGACATCTCCCGCAATCGCTTCCGCCGTCTCGGCCAGGCGCTGGTTCTCGCGCGCGAATGGCCGGACGGGGGTGAATGGCTGCATGCCCACTTCATCCACACGCCGGCCTCGGTGACGGAATATGCGAGCATCCTGACGGGCACGCCCTGGACCTGTTCGGCGCATGCCAAGGACATATGGACGTCGCCCGACTGGGAGCTCAACGAGAAACTCGGCAGCGCCCGCTGGACCGTCACCTGCACCAGGACGGGCTACGATCATATGCGGACGCTGACATCACGCAAGGCGGCCGTGCACTTGAGCTACCACGGTCTCGATCTCGCCCGTTTCGGCCATTTTGCCGGCGAGCGCTCGAACCGGACCGGCAGCGACCCCGACGACCCGGCCTTCATCCTCAGCGTCGGCCGCGCCGTCGAGAAGAAGGGCTACGACGTGCTGCTGCGTGCGCTGGCGCTGCTGCCCGCCGACCTTCATTGGCGCATGGACCATATCGGCGGCGGCGAGGAGCTTGCGAAACTGAAGGCGCTGGCCACCGAACTCGGCATTTCCGGCCGCATCGTCTGGAAGGGCGCCATGGCGCAGGAAGACGTGCTCGATCATTACCGCCGCGCCGACCTCTTCGCGCTCGCCTGCCGCATCGCCGCCAACGGCGACCGCGACGGCCTGCCGAACGTCCTGGTCGAGGCCTCGAGCCAGCGGCTCGTCTGCCTCTCGACCGAAGTATCCGCCGTGCCGGAGCTCCTGAAGAACGGTGAAAACGGCCTCGTCGTGCCACCGGAGGACCCGGCGCTGCTGGCCGGAGCGCTGGAGGCGGCGATCCGCGACCCGGCACTGCGCAAGCGCCTCGGCGATGCAGCCGAAAGCCAGGTGCGCGAATATTTCGACTATCACTCCAGCATCAGACAGCTCACCGGCCTGTTCGAGGCCGAATGGCAGAAGGCGTCATGACGGCACCGCGTATCTTCTTCTACGTCCAGCATCTGCTCGGCATCGGCCACATAGCCCGCGCCAGCCGCATCGCCAATGCTCTGGTCAAGGACGGTTTTGACGTGACTGTCGTGACCGGCGGCCTGCCGGTGCCGGGCTTTCCCGGCGAGGGCGTGAAGACGGTGGCATTGCCGGCGGTCGTCGCCAGCAATGCCGGCTTCTCCGGTCTCGCCGATGCCGATGGCCGGCCGGCGGGCGAAGATTTCCTCCATGCCCGCCGCCAGCTGCTGCTTGACGCCTTCAACGCCGCAAGGCCGGATGTCGTCATCATCGAAGCCTTCCCCTTCGGCCGGCGACAGATGCGCTTCGAACTCCTGCCGCTGCTTGCGGCGATCGAAAAGGCCGAACCGCGGCCGAAACTCTTGAGCTCGGTGCGCGACATCCTGCAGGAAAACCGCAAGGCCGGCCGCGACGCGGAGACCGTCACGCTGGTCAAGGATCATTTCGATGCCGTGCTCGTCCACGGCGATCCCGGTTTCGTCAGGCTGGAGGACACCTTCCCACTGACGTCAGAGATCGCCGACAGGCTGCGTTATACCGGCCTCGTCGCGGCCCCGCCGCCGCCGGAACCGACCGAGACATTCGACATCATCGCATCGGCGGGCGGGGGCGCGGTCGGCGCCGCCCTGATCGGCGCGGCAAAAGAGGCGGCAGCGCTGCTGCCGGACAATCTTCGCTGGCTGCTGGTCGCCGGCCCGAACCTGCCTGAAGCCGATTTCGCCGCGCTGTTAGAGGACGCGGCGGCGAATGTGACGCTGGTGCGCTTCCGCAAGGATTTTCCCTCGCTGCTGCGCGGCGCCAAGGTCTCGATCTCGCAGGCAGGCTATAACACGGTCGGCGACCTGCTGCGCACCGAATGCCGGGCGATCCTCATCCCCTTCGTCGCCGGCGGCGAGACCGAGCAGACGGTGCGCGCCGAACGGCTGCGGGCGCTCGGCCTCGCCGATATCCTGCCGGAAGACGGACTGACGTCGAGCCATGTGAAGGAGGCGGTCGAAAAGGCGCTCGCCGCACAGCCACGGGGGCCGGCCTTGCTCGACCTCGACGGGGCGGAGAAAACCGCCCGCATCATTCGCTCCATGATTGCCGAATCCCTCGCCTAATCCAAAATTCCTGTGATATAAGAAATGTTCCGGCGAGAATCGGCATTTCTGCGGCCGGTCGCTTCGCCTTGTTTTCATTGCGATATCGGCGGTCCGGCTGCATGATCCTGTTCTCAAAATTCCTTCCCGTCCCGGCGCCCGGACCGCGCCCCCGGAATTTCCCAGCAAGCTGACGGTTAGCCATGGAAAAAAGCCTCGCCCGCTACATCTGGAAGAACACGCGGCTGCAGCAGCTGTGGATTCTAGCTGTCGTCGCCGCATCGATGGTGCCCTACTTCCTGTCCTTCGACCTGCCGAAGCAGATCGTCAACGGACCGATCCAGGGTGACGGCTTCGAAGGTCCGGGCGCAACGCAGACCTTCATGCACATTGCCTACGACCTGCCGCTGATCGGCCATGTCGAGTTCTTTCAAGGGTTGCAGCTCAACCGCTTCCAGATGCTGATGGCCCTCAGCCTGGTGTTCCTGGCGCTGGTGGTGCTGAACGGCCTCTTCAAGTTCTACATCAACACCTATAAGGGCCGGCTCGGCGAGCGCATGCTGCGCCGTATCCGCTTCGAGCTGATCGACCGGGTGCTGCGCTTCCCGCCCATTCACTTCAAGCGGGTGAAATCGGCCGAAATCGCCACCATGATCAAGGACGAGGTGGAGCCGATGGGCGGCTTCACCGGCGATGCCTTCGTCTCCCCTGCCCTTCTCGGCGGCCAGGCGATCACGGCGCTCGTCTTCATCATCGTCCAGAATTTCTGGCTTGGTATGATCGCCGCCGGCATCGTCGGCGTTCAGGCGGTCGTCATTCCCCGCATGCGCAAGCGCCTGCTGGAACTCGGCCGCCAGCGGCAGCTGACGGCGCGCGAACTCTCCGGCCGCGTCGGCGAAATCGTCGAGGGCATCGGAACGATCCACGGCAACGACACGTCCAACCTCGAAAGGGCCGACATCGCCTCGCGGCTCGGCCGGATCTTCTCGATCCGCTACGACCTTTACCAGTGGAAGTTCCTGGTGAAGTTCATCAACAACTTCCTCGCCCAGGTCACGCCGTTCCTGTTTTACGCGATCGGCGGCTATCTGGCGCTCCAGGGCCGGCTCGACATCGGCCAGCTTGTCGCCGTCATATCGGCCTACAAGGACCTGCCCGGCCCGCTGAAGGAACTGATCGACTGGGATCAGATGCGCCAGGACGTGCAGGTGAAATACCAGCAGGTCTACGAACAGTTCAACGTCGAGCCGCTGATCGACAGCCGCATCCAGGAACTCGCAACCGCCCCGGTCGGCCCGCTGACTGGCGCGTTCGTCATCACCAATCTGACGCTCTCCGACGACAGCGGCGCCCGCATCGTCGACCACGTCTCCGTCGAGATCAAGCCGAATGAAACGGTAGCGATCGTCGGGCCGAACGGCAGCGGCGCTGAAGCCTTCGCCGAAGCGCTCGGACGCATGGTCTGGCCGGACTCCGGCCGTATCACCATCGACGGACGCGATCTCCTGGAGCTGCCGGAATCGATTACCGGCCGGCGGATCTCCTATGCCTCGGCGGACACTTTCTTCTTCCACGGGACGCTCGCCAGCAATCTGCTCTACGGCCTGAAACATGCGCCGATGACCGATCCGATTTACGACGAGCGGGAAGCACTGGAGTATAAATGGCATTCCGCCGAGGCGGAAAAGGCCGGCAATCCGACGCTCGACCTCAACAGCGACTGGGTGGACTACAAGGCTGCCGGCGCCAGCGGGCCCGAGGACCTCTTGAAAGCGATCCGCCCGGTGCTCGACGCCGTCCTGATCTCGCAGGACATCCTCGATCTGGCGCTGCGCTCGACAGTCAATACGAACGTGCATGTGGCGCTCGGCGACCACGTCGTGGCGCTACGCGCCTCGCTCAGGGACCGGCTGCGCGACGAGGGGCTTGACACAATCGTCGTGCCTTTCGATTTCGACGCCTATAACGCCCAGGCAACGGTCGGCGAGAACCTGCTCTTCGGCACGATGAAGCGGCCGCTGATGACCAACCGGAGGCTGGCCGCCCATCCCTATTTCCAGCAGCTCTTCCGTGAGACCGGCCTCAGCACCGATCTCTACGCCATGGGCCTCGAGATCGCCGAGAACGCGGTGGAACTCTTCCACGACCTGCCGCCGGACCATCCTTTCTTCCAGCAGCTGACCTTCATGACGGCGGACGACATCCCGACCTATCAGGCGCTGCTGCAGAAGCTGCAAAGCCGCCGCTTCGAGGACGCCACGCCGGAAGAACGTTCGGCCATCATCCGGCTGAGTTTTGCCTATATCGAGCCGCGCCACCGCTTCGGCTTGCTGCCGAACGAGCTCATGGACAAGATCGTCAGCGCCCGCAAGCAGTTCCACGAGCATATTCCGGCCGATCTCGCCGAGCTGATCGAGCGCTACGACGCCGAGCGTTTCACCCCGTCGGCAAGCCTGATGGACAATGTGCTCTTCGGCCGTATCGCCTATCAGCAGGCCGACGCCTCCGACCGTATCCGCGGCATCATGGGCGAACTCTTCGATGCGCTCGATCTTTATGACGACGTGCTGTCGATTGGCCTCGAATTCGACGTCGGCTCCGGCGGCAAGCGACTGACCATGGTGCAGCGCCAGAAGCTGAACCTGGCCCGCGCGCTGTTGAAGCGTTCGGATTATTTCATCTTCAACCGGCCGCTGTCGGCGCTCGACCAGCGCGTTCAAGATCAGATCACCCGCAACATCATCGAGGGCCTGCACGAAGAAGGCCATCGGCCGGCGATCATCTGGGTGCTCTCCAACGCCCGGCAGGCTGAGATGTTCGACCGGATCCTGCTCTTTGACCGCGGCGGATTGGCGGAAGCCGGAAACTATCCGGAACTTTCCGAGAAAAACGGGATGTTCAAGGAACTGTTATCGTAATATTCTATAGGGGCGGCGATATGGGCGTTCCCGAAGGGACGCCTTGGAGTTTTGAAGACGCCTGGTCCCCGCGGACCCTGCGTCAGGGGATTGAAACGCTCATGCTGTTGAGAGACGAAGTCGAAATGCTGCGACGGGTGCCGATCTTTTCAAGGATCGCGCCGGCAAAGCTCAAGCTTTTGGCCTTTACCTCCGATCGCATGACCTACAAGGCCGGACAGGACCTCTTCCATCAAGGCGATGTCGGTGATGCCGCCTATGTCGTCCTTTCGGGCACCGCCGATATCGTCGTCGCATCGCCGGCGGGCGAGATCAAGGTCGCTGACGTCGAACCCAATTCCATCGTCGGCGAAATCGCCATCCTCTGCGATGTCTCGCGCACGGCAACGGTGCGCGCCACCTCCTCGCTAGAGGTGCTGCGCATCAGCAAGGAGCACTTCCTGAAGCTGCTCAGCGATTTCCCGGAAATGGCCGTGGAAATCATGCGGGTGCTGGCCGACCGCCTGAACCACACCACCGCGGAACTAACCGCGGCCCGGGCGGCGAAGCAGCCCCAGATGGCGCAGTAAGGTTTTCCAGGATTTCGCCGGCCATTTCCGTGCGCCTGGACGAGGCGCAAAATTCCAGCTGTTGATTTTTGGCGAACATGACAGATCACCATAAAAGATGTGGGTGAGATGACCGGTTCGTGCGTTCCAGCAATTCGTCCAGGCCGGCCGATCTCCGGCTGATCGACAAGAAAATCGGCTGACTCTCCACCTCGTCAAGCTGACTTGTCGCGACACTGCCATTCTGTCGGCGATAAACTGAATTGCTTTCTTGCGATCTGATGTTGCTTTCGCACGCCGGGCAACGAAAGCCTGCATGGTTTCCCATGCAGGCCATTTGTTGGACTGCGTCTATTCGCGCTGCTCCAGCGCCCTGCTGAAGGCAAGTGCTGCAAGCGTGCAGATGGCGCCGGACAGCAGGTAGTAGCCGACGAAGGTCAGGCCGAAGCGGCTGGATAGGCTGAGCGCCACCAGGGGCGCAAAACCCGCGCCGATCAACCAGGCCAGATCCGAGGTGAAGGCGGCACCGGTATAGCGGTAGCCGCGGCCGAAGCGGGACGAGATCGAGCCGGTCGCCTGGCCGAAGGAAAGGCCGAGTACGCCAAAGCCGATGATGACGAAAGCGTCATGGCCGCTGTTGCCGGATGCGATCAGGCTCGGCCCGACGAAGCTGAAGACAGCGATGATGACGGCGCAGATGGCAAGCTGGGCGCGCCGGCCGATGCGGTCGGCAATCAGGCCCGACGCGATGATGGTGATGATGCCGACCATGGCGCCGACCACCTGCACCACCATGAAGGTGCCGATCGGCTGGTTGCCGTAAAGGCTCATCCAGCCGAGCGGGAAAATGGTGACGAGGTGGAACATGGCGAAGCTTGCGAGCGGCACGAAAGCGCCGATCATAATGTCGCGGCCATGAACGCGCAGCACGTCGAGAATGGGAGCTGCTTCCAGCTCATGCTGCTCCAGCAGCGTGCCGAATTCCTTGGTCATCACGAGCCGCAAACGCGCAAACAGCGCCACGACGTTGATCGCGAAGGCGACGAAGAAGGGATAACGCCAGCCCCAGGAGAGGAAATCCTCACTGGAAAGATTGGCGACGAAATAACCGAACAGGGTGCTTGCCAGCGCAAAACCGATCGGCGCACCGAGCTGCGGGATCATCGCATACCAGCCGCGGTGCTTGGCCGGGGCGTTGAGCGCGAGCAGCGAGGCAAGGCCGTCCCAGGCGCCGCCGAGCGCGAAGCCCTGGCCGAGGCGGAAGAGCGCCAGCAACGCGATCGACCAGACGCCGATCTCGTTGTAACCCGGCAGGAAGGCGATCGAGGCCGTGGAGCCGCCAAGCAGGAAGAGCGCGATCGTCAGCTTGGTGCCACGGCCGTACAGCCGATCGATCGTCATGAAGACGACGGAGCCGACGGGGCGGGCCAGGAAGGCCAGCGAGAAGATGGCGAAGGAATAGAGCGTGCCCGTCAGCCTGTCCGGCGCGAAGGGGAAAATCAGCTGTGGAAAGACCAGGACCGAGGCAAGGCCGTAGACGAAGAAATCGAAGAATTCCGACATGCGGCCGATCACCACGCCGATGGCGATGCTGCCCGGCGAAACCGGCTTGTCGTCGTGAATGCGCCGCGCGTCGCGTTCCAGCGACGATGATGACGGCCCGTATTGCGATGTTGTAGCCATAAAACGCCTCCCTCGTTGAAGCGCTTTCGCCAAGGCGCCTCAGCCTGATCTTGATCAAACCGGCAGGCTTATCAAGTCCGTAAGACGTAAATAGTTCATCATCGCAGCTCAAAATGAGGCGTGGATGGAAAAAATAGCGTATCACGAGCGCGATTTTCCCATGGGAACGCTGGCGTGGCCGGCTCTCGCGGATATATTGATTGAAACATGCGCTCGCCAACGAATCCTTCTTGATTTCATCAGGATTCCGAAGCTGTAGTGCAACGAGATTTGTGCCGCAGTGCGGCATGCTTGCTGCACTGCGACCAAACACCTCATGTCGCTATCGGGTTCAGTGCGTTAGTCGCGGAACGAACGAAACAACAAGAGCTTAGAGACGTGCTGAAACTCGTGAAGTTTTCCCGCCTTCTATCCGTCTTGCCGCTGCTTTCCCTGGCAGGATGCAACATGGTGGTCATGGCGCCCTCCGGCGACATCGCCGCGCAACAGCGCGATCTCATCGTCATCTCGACGGTGCTGATGCTTTTGATCATCATACCGGTGATCTTCCTGACGCTGTTCTTCGCGTGGCGCTACCGCCGCTCCAATACGTTTGCCACCTACGCGCCGGAATGGCACCATTCGACCCGTCTTGAAATCGTGATCTGGGCAGCGCCGCTCGCGATCATCATCGCGCTCGGCGCCGTGACCTGGATTTCCACCCACAAGCTCGATCCCTACCGTCCGCTCGACCGCCTCGATGCGGAGCGCGCCATTCCGGCCAATACCAAGCCGCTGATCGTCGAGGTCGTGGCGCTCGACTGGAAGTGGCTATTCTTCTATCCCGAACTCGGCATTGCCACCGTCAACGAACTCGCTGCCCCGGTCGACATGCCGATCAATTTCAAGATCACCGCCTCCTCGGTGATGAACTCCTTCTATATCCCGGCCTTGGCCGGCCAGATCTACGCGATGCCCGGCATGGAGACGAAGCTGCACGCCGTCATCAACAAGCAAGGCGAATATGAGGGCTTCTCCGCCAATTACAGCGGAAGCGGCTTCTCGCATATGCGTTTCAAGTTCCACGGCCTCGACCAAGCGGGCTTCGACGCCTGGGTGGCGCAGGTCAAGCAGCAGGGCACGATGCTCAACCGCGACACCTATCTCAAGCTCGAGAAGCCGAGCGAGAAGGAACCGGTGCGTTATTATGCCGGGGCCGACGCCGACCTTTACAACGCCATCCTCAACATGTGCGCCGCTCCGGGCAAGATGTGCATGAACGAGATGATGCATATCGACATGATGGGCGGCGGCGGCAAGGAAAGTGCCGAGAACCGCGAGAAGCTGCGATACGACGACCGTCATGCCGACGAAGGCATCGTGGCGCCCGCTGCCACCGTGCCGGCGACCGGGGCTCCGGCACGCAGCGAGCCCGCCGAGCGGACCGACGGCAACAGCATGCAGCACGACATGCCCGGCATGGACATGCAGCATGAGGGTCACTCCATGCCCGGCATGAGCAATGGCGCCGATCCGGCGCCGGCGCAGCTCAACAACAACAATTAACCTGGCGCTTTGCGTCGCAAGACATAATGAACGGGTTGTTCCATGTTTTCCAATCCTGACCTCCTGAAGTTCGTCTTCGGCCGGTTGACCCTCGATGCCATCCCCTATCACGAGCCGATCCTGGTCGTGACCTTCATCGGCGTCGTCATCGGCGGTCTCGCCGTGCTCGGCATCATCACCTACTTCAAGTTCTGGGGTCCGCTCTGGCGCGACTGGATCTGCAGCGTCGATCACAAGAAGATCGGCATCATGTATGTGATCCTGGCCGTCATCATGCTGCTGCGCGGCTTCTCCGACGCGATCATGATGCGCGTCCAGCAGGCGATCGCCTTCAACGGCTCGGAGGGCTATCTGCCGCCGCACCATTACGACCAGGTCTTCACCGCCCACGGCGTCATCATGATCTTCTTCGTGGCGATGCCCTTCGTCACCGGTCTGATGAACTTCGTGGTGCCGCTGCAGATCGGCGCGCGCGACGTCTCCTTCCCCTTCCTCAACAACTTCTCGTTCTGGATGACCACCGCCGGCGCGATCATCATCATGCTGTCGCTGTTCATCGGCGAATTCGCCCAGACGGGGTGGCTCGCCTATCCGCCGCTGTCGGGCGCGGCCTACAGTCCGGGCGTCGGCGTCGATTATTATATCTGGGGCCTGCAGGTGGCCGGTGTGGGAACGACGCTTTCGGGCATCAACCTGATCGCCACCATCGTCAAGATGCGTGCGCCGGGCATGACCTTCATGAAGATGCCGGTCTTCACCTGGACGGCGCTTTGCACCAACGTGCTGATCGTCGCCTCCTTCCCGATCCTGACGGCAACCCTGGCGCTTCTGTCGCTCGACCGCTATGCAGGCACGAACTTCTTTACCAACGACCTCGGCGGCAATCCGATGATGTACATCAACCTCATCTGGATCTGGGGTCATCCGGAGGTCTACATTCTCGTCCTGCCGGCCTTTGGTATCTTCTCGGAAGTCGTCGCCACCTTCTCCGGCAAGCGCCTCTTCGGCTACGCCTCCATGGTCTACGCCACCTGCGTGATCATGATCCTCTCCTACATCGTCTGGCTGCACCACTTCTTCACGATGGGCTCGGGCGCTTCTGTCAATTCCTTCTTCGGCATCACTACGATGATCATCTCGATCCCGACCGGGGCGAAGATTTTCAACTGGCTCTTCACCATGTATCGCGGCCGCATCCGCTTTGAGGTGCCGATGCTGTGGACGGTCGGCTTCATGGTGACCTTCGTCATCGGCGGCATGACCGGCGTCATGCTTGCCGTGCCGCCGGCCGACTTCGTGCTGCACAATTCGCTGTTCCTCATCGCCCACTTCCACAACGTCATCATCGGCGGCGTTCTCTTCGGCATGTTCGCCGGCGTGAACTACTGGTTCCCGAAGGCCTTCGGCTTCAAGCTCGATCCCTTCTGGGGCAAGATGAGCTTCTGGTTCTGGCAGATCGGCTTCTGGTTCGCCTTCATGCCGCTCTACGTGCTAGGCCTGATGGGCGTTACCCGCCGCGTCAGCCAGTTCGAGGATCCGTCGCTGCAGATCTGGTTCATCATCGCTGCCTTCGGCGTCGGCCTGATCGCGCTTGGCATTGCCGCCTTCCTGATCCAGATCGTCGTCAGCTTCATGAAACGCGAGGAATTGCGCGACGACAGCGGCGATCCCTGGGACGGGCGCACGCTGGAATGGTCGACATCCTCGCCGCCGCCGGAATACAACTTCGCCTTCACGCCTGTCGTGCACGATCATGACAGCTGGTACGATATGAAGAACCGTGGTTATGCGCGTCCGCTGGAAGGCTTCCGACCGATCCACATGCCGAAGAATACCGGCACCGGCGCGATCCTGTCGGCCATCAGCGTCGCCCTCGCTTTCGGCCTGATCTGGTACATGTGGTGGCTGGTCGTCGTGTCCTTCGTCGCCATGCTGGTGGTCGCGATCGGCCATACCTTCAACTACCGACGCGACTTCCACATTCCCGCCGAAGAGGTGACCGAAACGGAAGGCAAGCGCACCGCGCTGCTTGCCGAGCAGGTGTGATGACCATGAGCGATCAGACTATCGACACGGCCGAAAAGCCTGAATTCTACCTGACGGAAGACCATCATCCTGAGAACAGCACCAATCTCGGCTTCTGGCTCTACCTGATGAGCGACTGCCTGATCTTCGCGGTGCTGTTTGCAACGCACGGCGTGCTCGGCCGCAATTATGCCGCCGGTCCGTCGCCGGCCGATCTCTTCGACTTGCCGATCGTTGCCCTCAACACCTCGATGCTGCTGTTCTCCTCGATCACCTACGGCTTCGCGATGCTGCAGATGGAGCGCAACGCAAAGGCGGAAACGCTGTTCTGGCTTGGTGTGACCGGCCTGTTCGGCGCGGCCTTCATCGGGCTCGAGCTCTACGAGTTCATTCACCTGATCCATGAAGGCGCCGGGCCGACGCGCAGCGCCTTCCTCTCCTCCTTCTTCACGCTCGTCGGCACCCACGGGCTGCACGTCACCTTCGGCATCATCTGGTTGATCACGCTGATGGTGCAGGTGTCGATGCACGGGCTGATCGAGGCAAACCGCCGCCGCCTGATGTGCCTCTCGATGTTCTGGCACTTCCTCGACGTCGTCTGGATCGGCGTATTTTCCTTCGTCTATCTGTTGGGAGTTCTCGGATGATTTCGCAAGCACCCGCACATGAGGATGCCCACGAGGCTCACCACGGCCACAGCCACGGCCATCAGGCCGGCCATGGCACGTTCCGCAGCTACATGACGGGCTTCGTGCTCTCCGTCATCCTGACCGCCATTCCCTTCTGGCTTGTCATGGCCGGCGTCTTCGACAGCCCGTTGCTGACGGCGGTGCTGGTGATGGGCCTGGGCGCGATCCAGATCGTCGTCCACATGGTGTTCTTCCTGCACATGAATACCAGGAGCGAGGGCGGCTGGACGATCATGGCGCTGATCTTCACCCTCATCATCGTCGCCATCGCGCTCTCCGGTTCGCTCTGGGTCATGCATCATCTCAACACCAACATGATGCCGATGAGCCCCGAGATGATGAAGAACATGCCGTGACGGTCACGAAGGGGCGGCGTCAGCGTCACCCGCAGGCCCCCTCGGAAAATTCGGAAAGAGGGCGTCATCGGGTAAAACGCGCGATCTTCGCCGTCTGTCTGGTGCTGCTTGCAGCGGCACTCGCGGCACTCGGCACCTGGCAGGTCGAGCGCCTTGCCTGGAAACGCGACCTCATCGCCCGCGTCGACCAGCGTGTGCATGCGCCACCCGTGCCGGCCCCGGCACGCGCTGACTGGAACAGGGTCAATGCCACCGATGACGAATATCGGCGGGTGAGCGCGGTGGGGACGCTGGCGAACGACAAGGAAACGCTGGTCTATGCCTCGACCGCGCTCGGTCCGGGTTATTGGGTGATGGCGCCGCTGACGCTTGCCGACGGCACATCCATCCTCGTCAATCGTGGCTTCGTGCCGACCGACAGGCGCGACCCGGCCACACGCCGCGAGGGGCAACCATCAGGGCCGGTCGAGATCACCGGGCTGATGCGGATGACGGAGCCGAAGGGATCGCTGCTGCGGTCCAATGACATCGCGGCCGACCGCTGGTATTCGCGAGATGTCGCGGCGATCGCTGAAAAGCGCGGCGTCGGTGCGATCGCGCCCTATTTCATCGACGCCGATGCCACCCCCAATCCGGGCGGCCTGCCCGTCGGCGGCCTGACCGTCATCACTTTCCCCAACAACCATCTGATCTACGCGATCACCTGGTACGGGCTGGCGGCGATGGTGTTGGCATTGCTGGTGTTCATTCTTCGCGGCGAGAGGGGTAGCCCGACGCCCCTTATGAGGCGATCCGGCTGATCGCCTCAGCGAGCTGCGCCTGCGAGAAGGGCTTGCCGAGGCGCGGCAGGTCGACGATGCCGGCCCCTTCGGGGATTTCGGCGTAACCGGTTGCGAGGATGATCGGCATATCAGGCCATTCGTCGCGGATCGCTTGGGCGAGCTGTGCGCCCGTCATGCGCGGCATGGCATGGTCGCAAATCACCAGGTCGACCTGCTGCTTGTGCAGGATGTCGAGCGCCTCGGAACCCGCCATCGCCTCGAACACGGTGTGGCCGAGATCCTCGAGCATCAGTGTCGTATTCATCAGCACCAGACCATCATCATCGACGGCAACGATGCGCAGCCGGGGCGTCGCGTTTTCCTCCTGCCGCGGTCGGTCGGCGGTGGCCTCGGTCGTCTGTTCGACACTTGCGACCGGGAACCACAATTCGACCGTCGTGCCTTCGCCGAGGCTGCTCTTCATCATCAGGCGACCACCGGACTGGGACGCAAGGCCCTGCACCATGGACAGGCCGAGGCCGGTGCCCTTGCCGACGCCCTTGGTGGTGAAGAACGGCGTAACTGCCTGCTCCAGCGTCTTGGCATCCATGCCCTCGCCTTCATCGACGACCGCGATGCGGACATAGCGGCCGGGCGGCAGCGGGCTCTTGCCTGACGACACCGATTCCTCGGAAGCGCGCAGCACGATCCGGCCGCCGGATGGCATCGCATCGCGGGCGTTGACGACGAGGTTCAGGATCGCCATCTCCAACTGGTTCGGATCGGTCACGATCGTCGGCAGCCTGACGGGGAACGAGGTCTCGATCACGGTGAGCGGGCCGAGCGAACGGCTCAGAATATCCATCATGCCACGGACCAGTCCGGAGACGTCGATCGGCTCCATGTGCAGTTCCTGCCGGCGGGAAAAGGCCAGCATGCGCTGCGTCAGCGCAGCACCCCGCTGGGCGCCTTGCATGGCGTTGTCGACCAGCGATGTCAGCGAGAGATCCTGCGGCATGCGCTTCTTCAGGATTTCGAGACTGCCGAGCACAGCCATCAGCAGATTGTTGAAATCATGGGCGATACCGCCGGTCAATTGACCGATCGCCTCCATCTTCTGCGACTGGAAGAGCTCTTCGCGCGCCTGCTCCAGTGCCCGCTGGGTCTCCATCTTCTCGGTGATATCGCGGGTGATCTTCGCGAAACCGAGCACATCGCCTTCGTCGTCCCGAATGACGTCGATGACGACGCTGGCCCAAAAACGGGTGCCGTCCTTGCGGACGCGCCAGCCTTCCCTCTCGAACCGGCCCTCGGCGCGCGCAATGTCGAGCGCGGTCTGCGGCACGCCGGCTTCGCGGTCCTCGGGGGTATAGAAGGTCGAGAAATGCCGGCCGATGATTTCATGAGGTCGATAGCCCTTGATACGCTCGGCGCCGAAATTCCAACTGCTGACATTGCCGTCGGGATCGAGCATGTAGATCGCATAATCCGAGACGCCCTGGACGAGCCGACGGAATTGTTCCTCGCTCTGGCGGATCGTTTGTTCAGCTGCTCTGCGTTCGGTCAGGTCGCGGGTGATCTTGGCATAGCCGATGAGCTCGCCGGAGGGACGACGGATCGGATCGATGATCACATGCGCCCAGAAGCGGGTTCCATCCTTGCGCTGGCGCCAGCCTTCCCCCTCGAACCGGCCATGCTCCTGCGCCGTGGCGAGCGCGCGCGCCGGTATTCCCGCGGCGCGGTCCTCTTCCAGATAGAAACGGGAAAAATGCTCGCCGAGAATTTCGGAAGGCGTGTAACCTTTGAAGCGCTGGGCGCCGGTATTCCAGCTGGTTACGATACCTTCGGGGTTCAGCATATAGATGGCGTAGTCGGTGATGGCATCGACCAGAAGGCGGAAGCGTCCCTCTTCGTTAAGAGACGTATCATGTCGATTCAATACTTCCATCGGCCCCTCGGAGTCACCAGCGCATTATAACGCGGCAGGGGGCGGATGGTTCCGAAACGGCCTCGAATTTTCAGACGGCCTTGACCTGCGGATAGAACATCTCACTGATCCGCTCGGCAGCGGCATAGGCCTGCGAGACGATCTCCGGCACTAGATCGATATCGGGCAGGCTTCCGAGGCCGAGCGGGCCGAGGGCAAACAGCCCGGCGACCGTCGAGCCATCCTCCAGGAAGGGCTCGCCGCGCGCGTTGACCGCGAGCCCCAGCGAGAGCTCGTCCGGCATGGCGAGGCCGGCGGAAAACAGGCTTTGCATCAAGGGCGCTGAAAGATCAGGCGCCTGGCAGCGGCAATCGATGATGCGCTCGGCATGGATGACTTCCTCGGCAGCGGAACCGGCCGGCGTAAAGAACAGCCCGCTCAGGCCCCGGCGGCCGGCCCGGCCGCGGCGCAGCACCGTGCGGCCTTCGGCGAGCTCGCGTTTCAGCCGCAGGTGCATGGCTTCCGGCAAGCGGTTTCGATGGCTGTCGTAGATTGCCCTGAGATGGCGGTTGAACTGATGCTTGTCGCGGGCCGGCAACGAGCGCCAGAGCGAGCGGGCATGTTTCCTGAGGCCGTTCATCACCGACTGCCAGCTTCGGCCCGCTTCCTCCGCCTCGCGACAGGCTTCACGGATGAAGCGCACGATCTCCGGCAGGCTCTGCGGCAGCGCTTCGGCCGGGAACACCGGATCGGCGGAATTCGGCGTATGGCTCTGGGGCAGGAAGCCGCGCCGGGAAATGATCGTCACCTGGCCGGCATAACCGGAATCGCGCAGCTGCAGCAGCTGGTCGACGACGCGGATGCCGCTGCCGAGCAGCACCGCATGCGGCCGCGCGACGAGGCGCTGGGCCCTGATCGGCGAAACGTCCTCGCCGCCGGCATCCGGCGCCGTCAGACCGTAGCCGGTGGCGAGGATGACGGTATCAAACAGCGGATTAGCGGGATTGGCGCTTTCGAGCAGAAAGCGGTTGCCGTGGCTCCTGCGGATCGCCACGACCGGATCGTTGCAGACCTGGACGGTGATGTCCCTGCGTGCGGCAAGCGCTTCCGAAAAGCGCTGGTAGACATAATCGCTGAAGATCTCCTTCGGCACGAAGATCTGCCGGAATCCGGGAATGGCGGCCGGCACGGCGGCGCGGAAGGCGGCGTTGCCGCAGAGCCAATCGTTGAAATCGTCGGTGTCGCCGACCGAAACAGAGAGATCGCGGACGCGGGTATTGAGGATCGTCGAGGAACGGGCCGAGGCCAGCGCCTGCCCACCGCTGACCGACGAATTCGGATCGAACAGCTGCAGGTGGAAGGGGGCGCGCACCGTCTTCATCAGCGCGATGGCCGTCATCATGCCGGAAAAGCCGCGCCCGACGATCGCAATGCGCGGTACGGCTGATATCTGCGCCGCCGCGTTGGCTCTGGCGGAAAAAAGTCCCTGAACCGTCATCGCAACTCCTTTGCGGATTCATCCGCACCATGGGTCGATCGAGGTTTCAACGCATAAAACAGCGGTTCACGCGTTGATGAGGTTCATGCGGCCATTCACAACACCTGCCGCGGCATCGGGTCCGAACCAGCGGCCCCGCAAGAAAACTAGGGGAGCAACTAGGCTCGCCATAGTCTATCAAACTAGTAGTGTATGAAAGCGCTAAATGGCGCAGGTGGCAAGAGGTTTGTTGCCACATCACTTCAAGTGATTGAAATACAACATAATTTAGAGGTGTTCCGTGGAAGTCTGGGCGAGTTTTGCATCCCGGACTACAAATTGATCTTTAAACATCAGCTCGGCAGCGCCCTCAGCTGCCCTCGCCCGGATATTGTTTTGCCTTCAGCAGGCCCGCCAGATGCACCGTGTTGCGCGCCAGCATGTCGACGGCTTTCGTCACGACCTTCGGCACCTTGTCGAGATCGACGAAATTGGTGGAACCCATTGCCTCGCCGACCCAATAGGCGACCGCGCTGGCCGGAATGGTGAAGCCGACATCGTTCAGCGCCTGGTAGAGCTCGGCCGACACATGATGGGCGCCGTCCTCATTGCCGACGACGGCGACGGCCGCGACCTTGCCATAGGAAACCATCCGGCCCTGATCGTCGGTCTCCTCGAGGAAGGCGTCCATGCGTTCCAGCGCCCGCTTGCAGACACTGGATGGCTGGCCGAGCCAGATCGGCGTTGCCATCAGCAGGATATCGGCGGAGAGCACCTTGGCGCGAATACCCGGCCAGTCATCGCCGGCGCCTTCGTCGGAGGTGACGCCCGGCTTGACGTTGAAATCGGCCAGCCGGAGCACTTCGGTCTCAACGCCATAAGCGGACATCGCCTTGTCGATGAGACCGATCATCCGGTCGGTCGAGGACGCGTCCTTGGTGCCGCTGCTCTTCAGCGTGGCGTTGAGGGCAAGGGCTTTCAGCGGCATGGGTCTCTCCGGCAGCAGTCGGCGGTTGGCATTCGCCAGCTGCAACCCCTTCGCGCGAAGATTGTTCCCGCCAGGATGCGAGGTGACCTCACGTAAAAATAACCAACTGGTGAATTCTTTACTTGAACCCCCAAATGGAATCGGCAAAAGTGAGGGTGCTATCAATCCCTTCATGGATTTGCCGTCTTTTCGGGCCAGCGTCCGACCACACATCTATTGGAAAAAACACCGTGAGCAGCGATGCGTTAACACGCGCGACGAAGCCTTCGGCTTCGATGGCGCTTGCAACTGCGGCAGGCTGGGGCCGAGGCCTCTTCACATTGGTGCGTATCACCATGATGGCCTTCCGCCACCCCTGGCAATCCGGCTTTGCGATCGGCGCCACCCTTGTTGCCTCCACCTTCCAGCTGATGATCCCGCGCCTTCTCGGCCAGGCGGTCGACCACACCCAGATGGCGATGAGCGGTGGTGCGGCGGGTCTGGTGGCACAGGACGCGCTTTTGACCACGGCATTGCTGCTCCTTGGCGCCAGCGTGCTGCGCGGCCTCTTCACCATGGTTCAGAACTATTACAGCGAAGCCGTCGGCCATCACATCGGCTACGAGTTGCGGCTGGCCTGCTACGAGAAGATCCAGCGACTGTCCTTCAGCTTTCATGACACCGTGCATTCCGGCGACCTGATCACCGTCGGACTGCTCGATCTCGAAGGCGTGCGCATGTATTTTTCCACCGCGCTCGTCCGGATGATCCTGCTCTCGATCCTGATCGGCATCGGCGCCTATATGCTGCTGTCGACCGATATCGTGCTCGGCCTCCTGGCGCTCTCCTTCGTGCCCTTCGTCGGCTGGCGCTCATCGGTGACGCAGCTCAGGCTACGCGCCACCTGGCTCGACCTGCAGGAGCGGCTTTCGGTGCTGACCCGCATCATGGAGGAAAATCTCGGCGGCATCCGCGTCGTGCGCGCCTTCGCCGCCCACGAACACGAGATTTCGAAATTCGAGGCAGCGTCGAAGAGCGCGCTCGCGCTCGCGCATCAGCGCGTCGGCATCCGCGTCACCAATACCAGCGCCATGACCTTCTCCTTCTTCGCGGCGATGGGCCTGGTGCTCTGGGTCGGCGGCGGCAAGGTGATGTCGGGCGAAATCACCGTCGGCACGCTGGCCTCGTTCCTGACCTTCATGACCATCCTGCAGATGCCGGTGCGCCAGCTAGGCCTGATGGTCAATGCCTTTGCCCGCGCCTCCACCTGCGGCTCGCGCCTCTTTGCCCTTCTCGACCTCGACATCGCGATCAAGGATGCGCCGGATGCCAAGAAATTGGCGGTGACAGACGGCGTTCTGCGCTTCGAGAATGTCAGCTTCGCCTATCCGGGTTCGGAAAAGCGCACCGTGCTCGGCGATGTCTCCTTCGAAGCCAGGCGCGGGCAGACGATCGGCATCGTCGGGCCTCCGGGCAGCGGCAAGTCGACGATCGCCCATCTCATTCCCCGCTTCTACGACGTCAGCGGCGGCAAGATCACGATCGACGGCCAGGACATCCGCAAGGTGACGCTGCAATCGCTGCGCCGGGCGGTTGCCGTCGTGCAGCAGGATTCCTTCCTGTTCACGACAACGATCGAGAACAACATCGCCTATGGCGACCCGTGGGCGAAGGAAGGCCGCATCGAACGCGCCAGTGAAAGCGCCCAGCTGCACAATTACGTGCTCGGCCTGCCCACAGGTTACAGCACCGTCGTCGGCGAGCGCGGCGTTTCGCTGTCCGGCGGCCAGCGGCAGCGTCTTTCGATCGCCCGTGCGCTGATGCTGAAACCGGCGGTGATGGTGTTCGACGATTCGACTGCGGCAATCGACGCCGCCACCGAACAGCGCATCCGCGGCGCCATGCGCCGCTATGCCGCCGACCGCGTGACGATCATCGTCGCCCACCGCCTGAGCTCGCTGATGCATGCCGACCAGATCCTGTTCGTCGAAGACGGCCGGATCGTCGAGCGCGGAACGCATGAAGCGCTGCTTTCACTCGGCGGGCGCTACAAGGCACTCTACGACCTGCAGGTCCGGCCGGGCGACGAGGTGTTGAGCGCCTAACAATGGATTCCCTTCTTCTGCCCACCGGGGAGAAGAGCGGATAAGCAATGACTATGCAGGCCACCGGACGTGATGGCCGCGGGAGGAATGGCATGGCCGAGGAACTGGAAACCGAGCGTCCCGACGTTCGCGAGGATGGACGCCGCCCGCCGCGGGCGGTGGTCGGTTCGCACCGCGTCGAGGAGGAGATGTTCGGCAAGGCCTTCGACGGCAATATCGTCAAGCGCATCTGGGTTTTCGTTCACCCCTATCGCCGCCAGGTCCTGTGGTCCGTCGTCGCCGTTCTGACCTTCACGATGATGCAGCTCACCATCCCGCTGATCATCCGCTATGCCATCGACCATGGCATGTCGCCGGGCGGCAACCATTCGGCCCTGGTGTGGTCGATCGTCGCCTTCACGATTGCCATATCAATCAACTATGCGGCAAGCTATGCGCAGGAGACGCTGGTCGGCGGCGTGGCCGAGGACGTGCTCTTCGATATCCGCAAGGCGATGTTTTCGCATCTCCAGCGCGTCTCGCTGTCCTTCATGGACAAGACCGAAGTGGGACGGCTGATGTCGCGGCTGCAGGGCGACGTCAACTCGATGCAGGAATTCCTCGAGACCTCGGTGCTGTCGGTCGGCGATATCGTGCTGCTCTTTGGCATCATTTTCGTGATGCTCTATCTCGATTTCAAACTGGGGCTGCTGACGCTCTCGGTGCTGCCGGTGCTCTTCATCGTCCGGCTATTCTGGCTGCCGCTGGCGCGCAAATCCTTCATGGCCGCGCACGAGACCAATTCAGTTGCCGCGGGCGCACTCGCCGAAGCGATCCACGGCGTGCGCGCCGTCCAGAGCATGGACAGGCAGGGCGTCAACTTCACGCTCTACGACGACAAGGCGCGCGCCAATCTCAAGACGCATCTCACGGCGGCCCGCTACGCGCAGGTGATGGTGCCTATCGTCGACAGCCTGACCGGCGTGGCGATGGCACTCGTCATCGTCGTCGGCGGCGCGCGCGTTCTCAATCAGGCGCTCGATGTCGGCGTGCTCGTCGCCTTCCTGTTCTACATCCAGCGCTTCTTCGACCCGATCCGTTCGCTGACCCTGCAATATTCGGTGATGCAGCGAGCCATGGCGTCGGGCCAACGGTTAACCGAAGTGCTCGACGTGCCGGTCGACATCAAGGACGCGCCCGATGCCAAAGCCTTGTCGCGCGATATGGACGGATCAGTGGAGTTCAAGGACGTCGTGTTCGGCTACAATCCGAAACATCCGGTGCTGAAGCACGTCAGCTTCAAGGTCAATCCCGGCGAGACGGTGGCGCTGGTCGGGCCGACGGGATCCGGCAAATCGAGCTGCATGTCGCTGATCCATCGCTTCTACGACGTCCAGCAGGGCCAGGTGCTGGTGGGCGGCGACGATGTGCGTGATCTGACGCAGGATTCGCTCGGAGCGCAGATCGCCATGGTGCTGCAGGAACCCTTCCTCTTTACCGGCACGGTCTTCGAAAACATCCGCTACCACAAACTGGAGGCGACGCGCGAACAGGTGATCGAGGCGGCGAAGGCCGTCGGCGCACACGACTTCATCATGCGTCTGCCGGAGGGCTACGACAGTGTCCTCGGCGAGCGCGGCGGCAACCTGTCGCTCGGCCAGCGCCAGCTTTTAAGCTTTGCCCGTGCACTGGTGGCGGACGCGAAGATCCTCGTGCTCGACGAGGCGACGGCCAATATCGACAGCTATACCGAGATGCTGATCCAGAAGGCGCTGGTAAAACTGCTCGAAAACCGCACCGGCCTTGTCATCGCCCATCGCCTCGCGACGATCCGCGAGGCGGACCGCATCATCGTGCTGCAGAACGGCGAAATCATCGAAAGCGGCGACCACCGCCAGCTGATGAAGAACGGCAAGCTCTATTCCAAGCTCTATAATCTCAACTACTCCTCCTTCGACGACATTCCCGAAGACGTGCTGGAAGAGACGGCGGCGGCGGATTCGGCGACCTATATCACGCGTCACGCGACATGACACCGCGTCACCAAACATGACATTTTCCGCCCCTGTTGAGACCGGCAGCGGCGCTCAGCAGGAACATGCGACCCGGCTTATCTGGCGACGATACCGGCTAAAGCGAGCGTGGTCAGGCGTATCCAAGCACTGCTTGTGACCCAGCGTCCCGCCCACCGATGCCTTGCCCGATTTCGGTGCTGACCGAATTTTTACCCTCGCCGACGGATAGCCCTCCGCAGGAATTCCTCCCAAACAGCAGTCGTCACCGACTATGCGAAACACCGCCCTTTCTCGCGACAGCCCCTTCGTCAATCTTCGATGAGGCATCGGCGACGAACGAGGCACTCTGGGGTCGAAGCGGACTGGCAAAAGCAACGGCGAACGCCAAGTGATCGGATACGTTACGAAGCGGAGAGCGCCGTCCAATCCAGCGCTTATGGGCGAAGCTCATAGAGGCGGGCATGGTGTACCCAAGCACTGCCCGCCGTTCACCCAATCGATGACCTTACAGGCCGGTTTGTCACCGAGCTCCGTCGCAGAGGTTACGCTGCGCCGACGATTTCGGCCCACCTCAGGTATAGCGGTCAATTTCTGCGCGCCTTATGGATCGACGGGCCAGGCATAATTCACCTCACGATGATATTCGCGACTATCTAGCCAGCCAATTCGAACGTTACATAGCCGCGACCTCCAAGATCATCTCATCCAGACTTCGGGTCTTTCTGCAGTTTTGCTGGAGTGCGGGAGCTACAGAACTCGATCTCGCGCATGCGGCCGTCGCGATGGTCAAGAACCACCGACTATCGTCCTTGCCGTCGTTCATGGGTGTCGATCAGCTCGATCAGGTTCTGGCTGCTTGCGATCGAGCTACTGTCGCCGGTCGTCGAGATTTCGCAATCCTGATGCTCATGTCCCGACTTGGCCTGCGCGCGAAAGAAGTCGCCGCGACCGCCCGTCCGGCGAGGGGCTTCGCGACTGGGACACCTAAGAAGTTATCTACATCCTGGTAACCTGCCGCGCGATGCCCCACCCTACCCCGAGGAAAGGACTAAGTGGCATCCATCATAAGTCCCACAATCTTACGATAGTTATGCTATCCTCGCGCGCATTCGTCCTTGGGGGGCCTCATGGAAAGGAAGCTCGCGGCTATTCTTGCGGCTGATGTGGTTGGCTATTCCGCCCTGATGGAGCGCGACGAGGCTGGCACGTACGAGCGTCTCACGGCGCTTCGAAAAGAACTGTTCGAGCCGAGAATTGCGGATTACCGCGGCCGAATATTCAAGCTGATGGGCGATGGCTTGCTCGCGGAGTTCGGCAGCGTAGTCGATGCCGTGGAATGTTCCGCAACACTCCAGGATTCACTAGCGACCCGCAACGCTGCCGCAGAGGACATCGAACGGATCGAAGTTAGGATTGGCATCAACTTGGGTGAAGTCATCGTTGATGGCGAAGACCGCTACGGAGACGGCGTGAACGTCTCGGCGCGTTTGCAGCAACTCGCCGATCCTGGGGGTGTCTGTGTCTCTGGCAAGGTGGCGCGTGAAGTGGACCGGACGCTTCCCTTCGACTTTGAGTCGATGGGCGACCAACACCTCAAGAACATATCCGAACCGATCGCGGTCTACCGCCTGGTGCGAACGGGTTCGTCACCACGACAGCGCCACGGTGTGTCAATAGCGCTACCCAACAAACCGTCCATCGCGGTTCTGCCCTTCGTCAATATGAGTGGAGAGCCGGAGCAGGAATATTTTGCCGATGGCCTGGTCGATGACCTCATCACCAGTCTGTCAAAAGTCTCAAGCTTGTTTGTTATCGCCCGCAATTCCAGCTTCGCCTACAAAGGCAAGTCGATGGACGTTCGGCAAATTGCCCGAGAACTCGGCGTTCGCTACGTGTTGGAGGGCAGCGTAAGGCGAGCTTCAAACCGCCTGCGCATTACCGGGCAGCTTATCGAAGGCAGAGAAGCGACCAATATCTGGGCCGACAAATTCGAGGGGGACGCCGAAGATATCTTCGATCTGCAGGACCGAATGACCGAGAGCATCGTGGGTACTCTCGAGCCAACGCTTCGGCGCGTAGAGATCGAGCGGGCGCGTCGGAAACGACCCGACAGCCTTGACGCCTACGATCTGTTTCTACGCGCGCTGCCACACACCTATGCGAACACGCCGACTGACAACGAGGAGGCGTTGCGCTTGCTCAACGAAGCCCTTCGCCTGGACCCGAATTATGCCTGCGTGCATGGATACGCGGCCTGGGGATATGAACAGCGCTTCCTGCGCGGCGGCTTCCATCCCGAGGATAGGATAGCGGCACTGAAGCACGCCAATATTGCGCTTGCCATTGGCGCAGACGATCCCCAACCGCTTTGCATGGGGGCATTTGTCCAAGCCACGATCACGCATGACTATGGTCGCGCCATCAATGCACTAGATAGGGCGTTGAAGCTCAATAGCAATTCAGCTCTTGCCTATGGGCTAAGCGCCATGGTGCATATGTTCAATGAAAGCTATGAGCGCTCGTGCGATCATGCATTCAAGGCGTTGCGGCTAAGTCCGTTCGATCCGATGAATTATCACTCCTATCTTGCGCTGGCATGGGTCTGTCTGTTCACGCGTCGGTTTGAAGATGCCGCGACCTATTCAACGTTGGGAATTCAGGTCAATCCTGGTTTCAGCATCCTGCACGCCAGCTTGGTGGCCAGCTATGCGAACTTGGATCGTCTCAGTGAAGCGCAAACTGCGGCCGCGCGGCTGTTTGAGGTAGCGCCCGGCTGGACCATTGGTCAATTTGTTCGGATGGATGTCGTGCAGCCGGAACGGATGGAGGGTTTGGCTGCGGCACTACGGAAAGCCGGCCTTCCGGAGTGATGGTGCAATATCGATGTGGCCCTCTTGCCTGTGTGGCAAGGACCTTGAAGCGAGGTCTCTGGACCCACTTCGGGTTATCGCCGAGACTTCAGATGGCAAATGGCAGGTTTGGTTTGCTCACGCTAGTTGCTTCAAAGACAAGATTGATCCGCCGGATGCGCCACCGGTTTTTTTGACCCAGCACATTCTTAAATGGCCGCTATTGGCGGCGCGAAGCATTCGAAACGGCGTCCATGACTCCATTAAGAAAGATAACATAATAAGAACATCACCACCAAGAAGGAGGATGACGGTTCGCAATCCGGGAATGCCCGTATCACCGACGGTCGCCAGCTGCATGGCGGCCGACGGTGCTGATTGACGCCCTGAGGACGCACGGCGCTCTAACCTCAGGACATGCATTAATGCTTGTCGCAAAGTTTGAACGAACAAACGCCTTGCTGCCGCATTTATTTCCTATCGGGGGACGAGTGCCACTGAGGAGAAAGTTATGAAGAGAGTTATTAGCAGCCTGTTGATCGCAACGGCCCTTGTTGGATCGGCCATTCAGCCCGCTGCCGCGCGTGATCGCCATCATCACGATGACCCGGGCCGGGCTATCGCTGGCGGCGTTGCCGCAGGCGTCGTCGGCGGTCTGATTGGTGGCGCGATCGCCAATAGCGGCCCTCGCTACGTCGATGGGCCGCGATATGTCGATGGTCCCCGCTATGTCGAACCGGCGCCGAGATGCTGGTATGAGGACCGAGATGTCCGCAACCGCTATGACGGCGGCTATCATACCGAAACGGTGCGGGTCTGCGAGTAGCGGGCGGACCTGTCCTTCTTATGCGGCGCGGATCTGATCATTCGTCACCGCTGCCCTTCAACCGAGGCTGCATCTGGCAGCCTCGGTTTTTCTTTGCCTGGGCCAATGCAGTTGGTTCGCAGTTACTCTCCACAGCAAAAATTTCTGGCTGCCTCGGCCGCGTGTCATCCGGCTGTTAGAGATGACCAATAGCTGAAAGCCGATGAATGATGGTCCAGTGAACGGCGCCAAGACGCCAAAGAAAGAACGCATGCGCTTCGTCAGCGCCGAGCAAGTGGCGCAATTGGCGGGCGTTTCTCGCTCCGCCGTCTCGCGCACCTTCACGCCGGGCACCAGCGTGGCGCCTGCAACGCGCGAAAAAGTGCTGCGGGCGGCGCAAGAACTCGGCTACCATGTCAACGACCTGGCGCGCGGCGTGCTTGCCAACCAAAGCCGCCTTGTCGGCATCGTCGCCACCCGGCCGGAAGTGGGTTTTCGCGCACATCTGGCCGCAGCGCTTGCCAAATGCCTGATCAAACGCGGCAGCATCCCGATCCTCATCAATACCGGCCAGACGGAAGACGAGCTGCTCGCCGCCCAGAAGGTGCTGATCGGCCACCGCGCCGAGGCGATCATCATCCTGTCCGGCTCGCCACCAGCGAGTTTCTTCGAACTCGCGCAGCGAAATGGCCAGCCGCTGGTGGTGATCGGCCGTTCGGAACCCGACGCCGACCATGTGCGCGCCGGCAACTCCGAGGCCTCCCGCAAGGCGGCAACGGCCTTTTACGAAAGCGGCAGACGGCGGCTGGCGGTCATCGGCTCCAACACCGGAACGCCTTCCATCATCGAGCGCGAAAGCGCCTTCCTGTCGACAGCCGGATCGCTCGGTGTATCCGTCGTTGTCGGACGCGGCGACGATTCCGACTATGACGGCGGCGTCACCGCCGCACGCGCGCTCTTCTCGCAGACAATAAAGCCCGACGCCGTCTTCTGCGCCAACGATCAGATCGCTTTCGGACTGATGGATGTCGTGCGCCTGGAAGCGCGACTGCGCATTCCCGAGGATGTCGCCGTCATCGGCTTCGACGACGTGCCGGAATCCTCCTGGCTGAGCTATCAGCTGACCACCTTCCGCCAGGATCCGCTGACCATGGCGCAGCGCGCCGTCGAACTGATAGAGCGGCGGCTTGAAAACCCGGGCTTGGCTCCAGGTTACGAACGCGTCATTCCCGAGCTCGTCATCCGCCAGAGCTTCAGACCCTGACCCTTGCCCACGGCTTTTCGCAAGCGCCATCCTGTGGCAAGAAGGGCTGACGGTTTATTTGCCGCATGTCGTTATCCCAAAACCGCTGCACAGTTTTGGGCGACATGCATTGGGGAGGAAGATCGCCTGAGATGAAGGGAATTCGCCAGCTCGCCGAGCATCTCGACATTTCGATCGGAACGGTGTCCCGTGCGCTGAACGGCAAGCCTGACGTCAACGACGAAACGCGCCGGCGCGTGCTCGCCGCCGCCGAGGAGCTCGGTTATGTCGCCAACCAATCCGGCCGCAGCCTTCGCCAGGGCATGACCAACGTCATCGGGCTGATGCTCGAAGTGAGCCGCGAGACGATCGAAAACAGCGACGACTTCTTCCTCGGCGTCACCGACGGGCTGCAGAGCGTCTTTTCCCGTCACAAGCTCGATCTCGTCATGCTGCCCTGCCCCGATGACGAGGACCCGCATGAATATCTGAAGCGCATGGTGGCGCGCCGGCTTGTCGACGCGCTGATCCTCTCGGCGACACGACGAACCGATAGGCGCATCGAGCTTCTGGAAAAGGCCCGCATCCCCTTCGTGGCGCTCGGGCGCAGCGCGTCGGGCGGCAGCTACACTTGGATGGACCTCGATTTCGAGGGCGTGGCGGCGCGCGGCGTCGACCGCCTGGTCGCCAAAGGCCACCGGCGGATCGCCGTAGCCGCCCCCTCCTCCGACATCAATCTTGGCTATCTCTTCGTCGACGCCTACCGCCAGGCGCTGCAACGGCACGGTATTGCCTTCGACCCGGCCCTCGTCATCCGGGTCAAGTCGAGCGAACAGGGCGGCTATCAGGCCGGCCACGAATTGCTGATGATCGAAGAGCGGCCGACGGCGATCATCCTGATCCACGAACTGATGGCGATCGGGCTTTACCGACGGCTCGCCGAGGCCGGCATCGTGCCAGGCCGCGACCTCGCCGTCGTCGGTTTCCGCGAGGAGCCGCGCACGCATTTCCTGCAGCCGACACTGACATCCTTCCGCATGTCGCTGCGCGATCTCGGCATGCAGCTCGGCGAAACCCTGCTCGCCACCATGCCGGCCTATGCCGATCACTATCCGCAGGGCGCCCGCAACAGGATCTGGCCGCTTGAACTCGTCCCGGGCGAAAGCGACGCTTTCACGCTGATGGCCTGAAGCCCGCCGCGCGGATAGTTTCAGGGGTCCGCATCAGACCCGGCTCGGAGCCGCCGAATGCTCCCTGTGTGACAGCTGACGCGTGACGACGAAGACAAGCAGGGCTCCGGCGGCAAGGCAGGCGGCCAGGAAGAACATCGGCGCGATCGTGCTGCCGCTGGCTTCCTTGATCCAGGGCACGACATTCTGGGCGACAAAACCGCCGAGATTTCCCACCGAATTGATGGCGGCAAGGCCCGCCGCGGCCCCCGCGCCCTTGAGGAAACGGGAGGGCAGGCTCCAGAACACCGGCTGAGGGGCGAAGATCCCGGCAGCGGCGACGCAGAGGAAGGCGAATTGCAAAGTGTGGTTCGGGATCAGCGCCGAGAGCAGCAAGCAGGCGGCGCCGATGAAAGCGGGAATGACGATATAGGGCGTCTTCGATTGCGCCTTGTCGGCCAAGGCGGGAACGACATAGAGAGCGATCGCGACCAGCACCCAGGGAATGATGTTGAGGAACCCGTTCACCGTGTTGCTGACGCCGAAGGCCTGGACGATGGTCGGCAGCCAATAGCTGAGACCATAGGCCGAAAGCGGAAAGGCGATATAGCAGAGCGCCATCAGCAGGACACGCGGGTCGATGAGCGCCTTGAATCCGTTTGAGGCATTCTCACCCATGCCGGCATTTTCCGAGGTGAGCCTGCGCTCGAGCCAGGCCTTCTCCTCACCGCTCAGGAAGCTTGCGCTTTCGGGCCGACCGGGAAGATAGAAGAAGGTGACGATGCCGGCGATCACAGCCGGAACGCCCGTCGCCAGAAAGACCCACTCCCAGCCGGCAAAGCCGTAGAGACCGTCGAGATCGAGCAGCACACCGCCGAGCGGCGCACCGACGGCATTGGCGATGGCGCTGAAGATCATGAACAGCCCGACCATCCTGCCGCGATAAGTCGACGGAAACCATAGCGTCAGCAGATAGAGCACGCCCGGAAAGAAGCCGGCTTCGCAGACACCGAGCAGAAAGCGCAGGATATAGAACATCGTAGCGTTCTGCGTGAAGGCGAGCGCGATGGTGACGATACCCCAGGAGACCAGGATGCGGGCGAACCAGACACGGGCGCCGAGCTTGTCGAGAAAGAGGTTACTCGGCACCTCGAAGAGAAAATAGCCGATGAAGAAGAGTGATGCGCCGAGACCATAGGCATATTCGCTCATTCCAAGGGCATCGACCATCTGCAGCTTGGCGAAACTGACGTTCTGCCGATCGATATAGGCGATGAGATAAAGGATGCCGAGAAACGGCATGAGCTTCCAGGTGATTTTCGAGATCAGCCGCTTCTCGTCGACCATAATTATTCTCCGGTATGACCATGCTTGGGGATCGGGTAAATAGCGCGGCCAGCCGATATTCAATCGGGCGCGGCATTTTCTCGCGGCCGCAACCCTGATGATGCGACCGTACCCGAAGCCGGGTACGGTCTCCTTGATCATTCAGCGGCGGCGATGGCGGCGCGGCGGCCGATCGTTGCCTGAGTCAGCACGAAGGCTGAGAAGGCGCAGAGCGCGATGCCGGCGGCCATCGGAACGGCTGTACCGTCGAAGAAGACGCTCGATATGACCATGGCGACGGCGGCGATCACGAAATGCAGCGTGCCCATCAGCGACGAGGCGGTGCCGGCGATCTCACCGTGATCCTCAAGCGCGAGCACCGCGCTCGTCGGGATGACGAGGCCGAGGAAGCCGTAGCCGATGAACAGGAAGGTCGCCATCACAGGCAGCTGGTTGAAACCGGAAGCCATCACCACCGCCATGACGATCATGGCAAGCGCGAAGGCGCTGACCGCAATCCGCATGACGCGCACGAGGCCGAAACGCTCGCCGAGCCAGCCCGTCGCCTGCGATACCGCGAAGAAGGACACCGCATTGATCGAGAAGGCGAAACTGTATTGCGTCGGCGTCAGCCCGTAATGCTGGATCAGCACGAAAGGCGAGTTGGCGAGATAGACCAGGAAGCTCGAAATGCCGAGGCCGCCGATGAAGGTCAGCGTCAGGAAGTTGCGGTCGGCAAGCAGCAGGCGATAGGCCGCCATGGCGCTCTTCAGACCGCTGCCGCTGCGTTCGGCCGGTGAACGGGTTTCGTCAAGCTGGGTGGCGAGCAGGACGAGGCCGATGAAGGCGGCGATGGTCACGGCCCAGAATACGCCGCGCCAGCCGTAGAATTCGATGACGGCGCTGCCCGTCAGTGGCGCCAGGATCGGCGAGATCGAAAAGACCAGCATCAAGAGCGACATCAGGCGGGCGGCCTGCACGCCGGTGTGCATGTCGCGGACGATGGCGCGCGGAATGACCATGCCGGCGGCACCGCCGATACCCTGAACGAAACGGAAGGCGATCAGCGTTTCGATATCGGTCGCCAGCGCACAGCCGATCGAAGCGACGGAAAAGAGGCCGATGCCGAGATAGAGCGGCAGCTTGCGGCCCCACATATCCGACAGCGGACCGTAGACGAGCTGGGCGAGCGCAAAGGAGATGAAGAAGGCGAGAAGGGTGAGCTGGGTGACGTTGTTATCGGCATGCAGGTCCTGGCCGATGGAGGGCAGCGCAGGCAGATACATGTCGATGGCGAAAGGGCCGATGGCCGACAAAAGGCCGAGAATGAGGGCAATGCGAAAGAAGGAAGCCTTCATAAGGGTGATCTTTCTTAAAAGCGCAGCGGAGGCACCGGATCGTCGCCCCGCCGCATTGCTCTTAGAGCGCCATACGTCCTCTCGGACGCACAAATGATGATTGTCCGCGCGAAGACGAAGTTGGGAGCTCATATCTCCAGCGGCGGAAGCAAGAGTGTCAATAAATTTGGACACAGATGTAAAATTATACGCCATTGTCTAAAACGTCAAGACGTCTTATCTTCTCTCTCATGAAAGATCGCATGACACCGGCAGTCCGGATGACGGGGCATACGCAGCGCGGCCAATGCGCCAAGCGCATGTCGATCCTTGATTCCGCGGCCGACGTATTCTGCCGCCAGGGTTTTGCCGGCGCCAGCATCGACGAGATCGCCGCCGTCGCCTGCGTCTCGCGCCAGACGATCTACAATCACTATCGCGAGAAGGAAACGCTGTTCGTCGCCGTCGTCGAAGACGTCATGAACCGCGCCAACGCCATGCTCTTCTCGGTACTGTCATCGTTCCCTGACAGCACCGACGATCTGGAAGACGAGCTGACGGCTTTCGCCGTGCGCCTCAACAAGAACTGCATCTGCAACCACGACGGAAAATTCCTGCGCAAGCTGGTGCAGACCGAAGGCGAGCGATATCCGCACCTCTTCGAAAGCTGGCGCCAGCAGGGGCCAGGCAAGCTGATCACGGCACTTTCCGCACTTTTCGGGCGGCTTGCCCATAAGGGCGCGCTCGCCATCGACGATTTCGACGTCGCCGCGAGGCAGTTCGTGGCGCTCGGCAATGCCGATCTGCAGATGATGATCCTTCTCGGCGGCACACCCACCGATGAAGAGCTGGAAAAGGCGGCGCGCAACGCCGTCCGTACCTTTCTCAAGGCCTATGGCAGGCCGGCGGCCGAAAAGGCAGGCCATCCGCCACAGTTCGCGGCCATGTCCGGCTGATCAGGCCCTAGCGATCGGGCCCCGTCCGATCAGGCAAAGACCGTCATTTGTGAGGGTACGACCGCGAACATGCCGACCCGGCGCGCGGCAAGATATTTCACCAGCTGTTCGACAACCGAAGGCATGACCGGCTTCTGGATCACGCCCACCGCGCCCTTGACGCCATCGGCGACGACTTCGGGATTGCCGGTCATGAAGACGACCGCAATGCCGTGCTCCTGGGCCAGCTGTCGGCCGATCTCAGGCCCGGTCGGGCCGTCGGCAAGATTGACGTCGACGAAAGCGATGTCGGCAAGCGGCGCCAGCCGCAGCGCCTGTTCGCGATCATTCGCAAGGCCCGCAACCTGCATCCCCATGCCTTCCACCGTCGCCTCGAGATCGAGGGCGATCAGGAATTCATCTTCGACGATCAATACTCTCTGTTTCATGAGATCATCTCGTTGCCAGCGCCGCACGACATTGGTGGCCATGATACGTCCCCTTGGTTACGCATAACTCGAAAGAGGTATCCGCTCCGGCAGTCTATCCGACGCGAAACTCATGGCAGTAACGGGCAAGTGGACGATATGTTCCGCGGTGGAACGCCGTTTATTCTATTTAACACATTGTTAACGTTGACAAATTCTTAAGAATAAAGAACATGAAGAAAAAAGGCGGCACCCGATCGTGCTCAGTATCAACTGCGCGCCTTCTGGATGGGGACGCGATAAGGCGGTATTCGCCATTCTGTGAGCATGAAGATGAGGGTCAGGTTGAGAAACAAATTTGTCATTTTAACCGCCGTCGTCGTCAGCTTGTTCGCTTACACGAAATTGATGGCCAGGATCGGCGCAGGCTCACCACCTCCAGATGCGCCGTTGGAGCAACAGGCTGACCTCATTCGCGTTTATAAAGCCGAACGTCGCATGGTCCTTCTCAGAGGGGATACCCCCATCTCAACATACCGGATCTCTCTTGGACAGGCTGCCGATGAGGGTCCCAAGCAACGAGAAGGTGACGAGAAAACACCTGAAGGGCGTTATGAAATAGACTGGCGAAATCCCAAGTCCATGGCGCATCTGAGCCTGCACATTTCATATCCAGGCCCTGATGATCGGCGCAGCGCTGAAGCCGGTGGCTTTCCTCCCGGCGGCAATATCATGATCCACGGGCTTCCCAATGGCTGGGGCCTATTCGGAAACGCCCATCGACTGTGGGATTGGACGGATGGGTGTATCGCGGTCACCAATTCGGAGATGCGCGATATCTGGGCCCGCGTCCCAAACCACACGCCCATAGACATCATGCCCTGAACTGTTGCGACGAACGCATGGCATCCCTGTGTTCAGAGCCGACAATCCAGGACCGACAAGATCGATCAGCCCTTGACCTTCATCACCAGGACCGGTTTGCCACGGTAGTCGGCGGGAAACAGCGACTTCAGGTTCTCGATTTTCGGCAGGTCGTTGTAGACGATATAGGGATAGGTCGGATTGAGCGTCAGGAAATCCTGATGATAGGCTTCGGCCGGGTAGAAACCTGTGGTTTCAGACACTTTGGTGACGATCGGCCGCGGGAAGACATGCGCCTTGTCGAGCTGGCTGATATAATTCTCGGCGACCTTGCGCTGCTCGGGATCGGAGACGAACAGCGCTGAACGGTACTGCGTTCCCCGGTCCGGACCCTGAAAATTCAGCTGCGTCGGGTTGTGCGCCACAGAGAAGAAGATCTGCAGCAACTTGCCGTAGGTGACCTGTTTCGGATCGAACTTCACCTGGACGGCTTCGGCATGGCCTGTCGAGCCGGTGCTGACGGTTTCATACTGGGCCGTTTTGGCGTCGCCGCCGGCATAACCGGAGACGGCGCTCTCGACACCCTTCACGTGCTGGAAGACGCCCTGGACACCCCAGAAACAGCCGCCGGCGAAAATGGCAGTCTCGGTGCCCGAGCTGGCCACCTCGTCAACGGCCGGCGGCGGGATGACGACGGCATCCTCGGCCGCGTCCGCGGCACACACGCCGAGCGAGAATAGAGTGGCAGCAAGGAGCGCGGCAAGGCTCCTGCGGTGGGAAGACGGGGACATGGCGCTACCTCCTGCGGTCGCTCAAATCCTTGCGCATCCTTGCAAAAGCCGCAAATCACAAGGCGGTCACTCACGCCGATGTGACAGCCAGGCGAAAGCGCCTGTGCGAAGTTGAAACAGCGCTCGACTTGAGTTGACAATCTCGCGAGGAGTGAGGACAGTGCCCGCCGGTCAGAGCCAGCATTTCCGGGGGGAACCTATGTCCGTGCGCTCGTTCTTCGCTTTCGCGACAATCGCATTTTCCATGATCGCCATCAGCTTTCCCGCCGTCGCTGCGGACACCAAGCGCGACATCCAGACGATCAAGGACGCCGATTTCTTCGGCTTCGATCTTCGCACCGAGCAGAACGTCTCGCTCGATCAGTGCAAGACCTCCTGCATCGGCGACAAGAGCTGCAAGGCCTTCACCTACAATCCCAAGGTGAAATGGTGCTTCCTCAAATCTGATTTCAAGACGATGAACGCCTTCCCCGGCGCCATCGCCGGCAAGATCGTCGAAACGGCCGGCCAGCAGGAGCGGGATATAGGTGCTGCACCGCGCCTGACCTTCCTGAGCAACGATCTCATCCAGCACGCCCACGACTTCAAGGACAATCTTACCCTCGCCGACGACCAGCAGGGCCAGGGCGTCGACAGCCTGACGGCCAACGCCCGCCTCGACCTCACCGCCAACAACCTGGCCGACGCGCTGAAGTCCTTCCATGGGGCGCTGTCGATCACACCTGACGACGTCGATCTCTGGCTCGAAACCGCCCGCGCAGCTGCCTCGCTCGGCAGCGCCGAGAGCAACACGACGGGACAAGCGGTGGTCGACGCGCTGAACGGCTACGAGCTGACGCGCACCACCGCCAAGCGCGCCGAGGCGCTCGCCGTGCTCGCCAATGCATTGGAACGGAATGCCAACTACCGCTCGGCGCTCGACGCCTACAAGGCGAGCCTGGCGCTTGTCGGCGCCAAGGATGTGCAAGCGGCCTACCTTCAGCTGAAATCGACGCAGGGCTTCCGCGTCACCGAACACACGGTCGATGCCGACAGCGCTACGCCGCGTGCCTGCGTCACCTTCTCCGAGGCGCTGGTCAAAACCACCGACTACACGCCCTTCGTGACGCTGAACGGCGAAGCGCCGAAGGCGCTGGAAACCAAGAACAAACAGATCTGCGTCGAAGGACTGACGCATGGCCAGACCTACAAGATCGGCTTCCGTACCGGCCTGCCTTCATCAGTCGACGAGGTGCTCGAAGCACCTGTCAGCATCGACGTCTATATCAAGGACCGCAGCCAGATGGTGCGTTTCACCGGCGACAGCTTCGTGCTGCCCTCGACGGCGCGCCGCGGCATCCCGATCGTTTCGGTCAACATGACCTCGGCCAACCTGAAGCTCTACCGCATCGGCGATCGTGCCATCGCGCCGCTGCTGACCAATTCGCAGTTCCTGTCCCAGCTCGACGGCTACAGCGCCCAGAACATCCAGGATCAGAACGGCGAACTCGTCTGGCAGGGCTCGATCGACATCGCCAACGAGCTCAACAAGGACATCGTCACCAGCTTCCCGGTCGACGAGGCGCTGCCCGAGCGCAAGCCCGGCATCTATGTGATGACCGCAACGGCGGCAAACGGTCCGGCGCAAGAGTGGGATTCGCAGGCGACGCAATGGTTCCTGGTCTCCGATATCGGCGTCACCACCTATGCCGGCACCGATGGGCTCAACGTCTTCACCCGCTCGCTCGCCTCGGCCAAGCCGATATCAGGCGTCGAACTGCAGCTACTTGCCAAGAACAATGAAGTGCTCGGCACCGCCACCACCGACGAAAACGGCCGCGCCACCTTCACCGCCGGACTGATCCGCGGCACGGCGGCGCTGACGCCCGCCGTCATTGCCGCCAGGAACGGGACCTCGGACTACGTCTTCCTCGACATGACGCGCGCCGGCTTCGACCTTTCCGACCGTGGCGTGACCGGCCGCGCAGCACCCGGCGCGATCGACGTGCTGACCTACACCGAGCGTGGCATCTACCGCGCCGGCGAGACGGTGCATGCGCAGGCACTCGCCCGCGACACCGATGGCAACGCCATCGAGAACCTGCCGCTCACCTTCATCTTCAACCGCCCCGACGGTGTGGAAGACCGGCGGATCGTCAGCCAGACCAGCAATCTCGGCGGCTACTCCATCGATTTCCCGACCCAGGAAAACGCCATGCGCGGCACCTGGACGATGAACATCTATACCGATCCCAAGGGCAGCGCGATCGCCACCAAGAGTTTCCTCGTCGACGATTTCGTGCCCGATCGCACCGACATGGAGATCAAGACCGAGGCCAAGGAAGTCGGTCCGGATACGCCAGCGACGATCACGGTATCGGGCAAATATCTCTATGGCGCCCCGGCCGCCGGCCTGACGCTCGAAGGCGACGTCGTCGTCAAGCCGACGCGCGAGAGTGCTGCCTACAAGGGCTTCCTCTTCGGTCTCGCCGACGAAGAGGCGAGCGAGGATTCGCGTCAGCCGATCGACGGCCTGCCGGAACTCGACGAGAACGGCGAAGCCTCGACGGATCTGACCATCAGCGAGCTGCCGGCAACGACGCAACTGCTGAACGCCACCGTCTATATGCGCATGCAGGAGGCGGGCGGCCGCGCCATCGAGCGCACTTTGACCATTCCGGTGAAGAACGAGAGGGCGTCGATCGGCATCAAGCCGGAATTTTCCGACGAGTTGCCGGAGAACTCGATCGCCAACTTCACGGTGATCGGCGTCAATGCCGATGGACAGAAGCAGGAGGCGAAGGGCCTGCGCTGGAAATTCTATAGCCTCAATCGCGAATATCAGTGGTATCGCGAGGGAACGGCCTGGAAATACGAGCCGGTCTACACCGCCGAGCAGGTCTCCAACGGCAGCGTCGACGCGACGATGGACGGCGGCAAGATCTCCGTGCCGGTTACCTGGGGCCGATATCGCCTCGAAGTGGAAAGCCCCGATGCCGACGGCCCGACCTCCAGCGTCGAATTCGACGCCGGCTGGTTCGTGACCTCGACCTCGACCGAAACGCCCGACGGGCTTGAGATCGCCCTCGACAAGGATAGCTACAAGATCGGCGAAACGGCCAAGCTGAAAGTCACCTCGCGCTATGGCGGCGAGCTGATGGTGACGGCCGGCACCGAAAAGCTGGTTGCCGTACAGAACGCCACGATCGGTGAGACCGGCGGCGAGGTCGACATCCCCGTTACCTCAGACTGGGGTGCCGGCGCCTATGTGACGGCCACGCTCTTCCGCCCCGGCGACGCGCAGGACAGCCATATGCCGATGCGCTCGATCGGCATCAAATGGCTGAAAGTCGATCCCGAACAGCGCGCGCTGCAGGTGACGCTCGACGCGCCCGAAAAGATGCTGCCGCGCGGACCGTTGAATATTGGCCTGCAGGTGGCGGGCGCCGGCGCCAACGAGGATGCCTATGTGACGGTTGCCGCCGTCGATGTCGGCATTCTCAACCTGACGCGCTACGAACCGCCGAACCCGGAGGACTGGTATTTCGGCCAGCGCCAGCTCGGCCTTGAAATTCGCGACCTCTATGGCCGCCTGATCGACGGCTCGCTGGGTGCGACCGGCAAACTCCGGACCGGCGGCGATGGCGGCGCCATCGCGCTGCAGGCAAGCCCGCCGACGCAGAAGCTCGTCGCCTTCTTCTCCGGGCCGGTCAAGCTCGACGCCGAAGGCAAGGCCAACGTCGCCTTCGACATTCCGCAATTCAACGGCACGGCGCGCGTCATGGCAGTCGCCTGGTCGAAATCAGGCGTCGGCCACGGCGTCAAGGACGTCATCATCCGCGATCCTGTCGTGGTGACCGCAAGCCTGCCGAAGTTCCTCTCGCCTGGCGACAAAGCCAATCTGCGGCTCGACATCGCCAATACCGATGCGCCGGCCGGCGACTACAAGCTGCAACTGACCGGCAATGATGCGGTTGGCATCGAGGAAGCGTCCGCCTCGCAGACGATCCGCCTCGAGGCCGGCGCGAAATCCGAACTGACGCTTTCGCTCACCGGCAAACAGCCGGGCGCCGGCAGCGTCTCGATCAACCTCTCCGACGCTTCCGGCCTTTCGCTCGACCAGACGGTCGACGTGCCGGTGCGACCGGCCTCCTTGCCGATCACCGAACGCAGGGTGCTGGCGCTGAAGCCCGGGGCAAAGCTCACCGTCGACAGGAACCTGCTCGCCGACAGCGTGCTGCCCGGCGCCTCGATCAGCGTCAACGTCACCCGTTCGGCCGCCTTCGACATCCCAGCCCTGCTGATGACGCTCGACCGCTATCCCTTCGGCTGCGCCGAGCAGACCACCAGCCGGGCGCTGCCGCTGCTCTACCTCGCCGAAGTGGCGAAGCAGGCGGGCATGGAAAGTGACGATGATGTGAAGAAGCGCGTGCAGGATGCGATCTACCGCGTGCTCTCCTATCAGGCCTCGGCCGGCAGCTTCGGTCTCTGGGGACCGGATTCGGGCGATGTCTGGCTCGATTCCTACGTCACCGACTTCCTGACGCGGGCCCGTGAAATGAAATACGACGTGCCGGAAAGGGCTTTCGTGCAGGCGCTCGAAAACCTGCAGAACACGCTGTCCTATACCACCGACATCAAGGGCCAGGGCGACCAGATCGCCTATGCCATCTACGTCCTTGCCCGCAACAAGAAGGCCGCGATCAGCGATCTGCGCTACTATGCCGATACGATGATCAACGACTTCCCGACGCCGCTCGCCAAGGCGCATATCGCCGCCGCGCTGGCGCTTTACGGCGATGCGCAGCGCTCGAAGAACATCTTCCTCGACGCGCTGCAGATGTCGGAGCAATCGATGGTGTCGCGCGTGAACCTGTCGCGCACCGACTATGGCACGATCCTGCGCGATGGTGCGGCGATCCTGGCGCTTGCTGCCGAAAGCCGGCCGGTACCACCCGTCATCCCGGAACTCGCCAAGGCGGTCGGCAAGGAATGGGAACGCAGCAAATACAAGAGCACGCAGGAAGAAACCTGGATGCTGCTTGCCGCGCGCGCCATCCAGGGCGGTGACGATGGCCTGAAGGTCGATGTCAATGGGGCCGCGCACACCGGCGCCTACATGGCACGCATGACCGGCGATGCGCTCGCCGACCATCCGCTGACGCTGACCAACCAGACCAACGACGCGGTTTCGGCTGTGGTCACCACCGTTGCCGCCCCGACCGTGCCGCTGCCGGCCGGCGGCGACGGCTTCATCATCGAGCGGACCTATTACACGCTCGACGGCGAGGAGGCGAATGTCAGCGAAGCGAAACAGAACGAACGCTACGTCGTCGTCATCCATGTGCGCGAAACCAATGACTGGCCGTCGCGCATCGTCATCACCGACCTGCTGCCGGCCGGCTTCGAGATCGACAATCCCAATCTCGTCGACAGCGCCCAGATGACGAATTTCGATTGGATCGGCGAGATTTCCGCTGCCCATACCGAATTCCGCTACGACCGCTTCGTCGCCGCCTTCAACCGCGCAGCAGGTGACAACCGCGAATTCAACGTCGCCTATGTCGTGCGCGCCGTTACCCCCGGCACCTACGACCATCCGGCCGCCAGCGTCGAGGACATGTATCGTCCCGAGCTTTCGGCCCGCACGGCGACCGGCAAGATGGAGGTCGTGGCGGCGCAATAATGAAGCGGTGGCACAAGTTTGCGATCGGATCCGCCTCCGGCATCGTTCTTGCCGGCGCGGCTCTCTTTGCGCTCGATGCCGCCGACAGGGCCTTTCCACCGCCGCTGGAGAGGGCTAATGCCGTCTCCGCCGAGGTGCTGGATGCCGATGGGCAATTGCTGCGTGCCTTTGCGACGTCGGAAGGCCGCTGGCGGCTGAAGACAGCGGTCGCCGACGTCGACCCGCAATTCCTGCGCATGCTGATCGCCTATGAGGATCAGCGTTTTTACGATCACGGCGGCGTCGACCCCTGGGCGCTCGGGCGGGCCGCCATGCAATTGGTCAGCAATGGCCGCATCGTCTCCGGCGCCTCGACGCTGTCGATGCAGGTGGCGCGGCTGATCGAGCCGCGCGAAGGACGCTCGCTTTCGGCAAAGCTCTTGCAACTGGTGCGCGCCGCGCAGATCGAGCGGCGGCTGTCGAAGCAAGAGATTCTCGACCTTTATCTGACGCATGCGCCCTATGGCGGCAATCTCGAAGGCGTGCGCGCCGCAAGCCTTGCCTATTTCGGCAAGGAACCGCGGCGCCTGACGGTCGCCGAGGCGGCGCTGCTCGTCGCCCTGCCGCAATTGCCGGAACGGCGCCGGCCGGACCGCAATCTCAAGGTAGCCGAGGCCGCACGCAAGCGTGTGCTCGACCGCGTCGCGGTCGCCGAGGCCGTTGGCGACGGTGAAGCCGAACGGGCCGAGGATGTCGCGATCCCGGCCCGGCGCATGCAGTTGCCCGCACTTGCCGCCCATGTCGCCGAAGCGGCACTGCGCAAGGAGCCGACGGTTCTCAAGCATCAGACGACGTTGAAGAAACAGGTGCAGCAGGGGCTGGAGGCGGTTGCGCGGGCAGCGGCAATGAAGCTCGGGCCGAAGCTTTCGCTCGCCATGGTGATGGCGGATGCGCAAACCGGTGCGATCGTCGGCGAGGTCGGCTCGGCCGATTATTTCGACGCCAGCCGCTCCGGCTGGATCGACATGACGCGCGTCAACCGCTCGCCGGGCTCGACCCTGAAGCCCTTCATCTACGGGCTCGCCTTCGAGCAAGGCCTTGTCTCCCAGGAGACGATCATCGAAGACCGGCCCGCCGATTTCTTCGGCTACCGGCCGCGCAATTTCGACATGAGCTATCAGGGCGACGTCACCGTGCGCGAGGCGCTGCAGCTTTCACTGAACGTGCCGGCCGTCAAGCTGCTCGATGCCGTCGGGCCGTCGCGGTTGATGGTACGCTTCCGCCGCGCCGAGGTACGCCCGGTCCTGCCGCCGAATGAGACACCGGGGCTTGCGATCGGTCTTGGCGGCGTCGGCATCACTCTGAAGGATCTGGTGCAACTCTATACGGCGCTCGCCAATCGCGGCCAGCCGGTTCGTCTCGGCGACGGCGTCACCGGCACACCCGGCAAACTCGACGGCGAACCGCTGCTGGAGCCGGTCGCGGTCTGGAACGTCGCCGATATTTTATCCGGCGTCATTCCGCCTGCCGGCGCGCCGCAGCGCGGCATCGCCTACAAGACCGGCACGAGTTACGGCTATCGCGACGCCTGGTCGGTCGGCTATGATGGGCGTTATGTGCTCGGCGTCTGGGTCGGACGGCCTGACAACAGCGCCGTGCCGGGGCTGACCGGTTATGGTACCGCCGCTCCCATCCTGTTTGAAGGTTTCGCCAAATCCGGCATCGCGACGACGCCGCTGCCCCGCCCGCCTGCAGGCGCCGTGCGCATCGCCCAGTCCGAGCTGCCGATCAGTCAGCGGCGTTTCGCATTCAATGCCAGCGGCCTGCTCGCCTCCGGCCGCGAGGCCGCGCCGCAGATCATCTATCCGCCAGAGGGCGCGCATGTCGATCTCGGCGTTGGGCAAGGCAAGCTGTCACCGCTGATGCTGAAGCTCCAGGGCGGCCGCGCGCCCTTCCGCTGGCTTGCCAACGGCAAGCCGCTGCCCGACCTCTCCCGCCGGCGCATCCAGCAATGGCTGCCCGATGGCGGCGGCTACTCCAAACTGACCGTCATCGACTCGGCCGGACGCGCCGCAAGCGTCGGCGTTTTCATCGACTAAAGCATCGTTCTTTGCGCGTCTGAGAAGACTCACCGCGCGGTAAAGGAACAAAAGCCGCGCTGCAACCGTTGGGGACAATCTCCTTCCAACGTCAGACGGCCCCATGACACTTCCGACAGCGACCTACCGGATACAATTCCGCAACGGCATGACCTTCGATCGCGCCTGCGACCTCGTCCCCTACCTCAAGACGCTCGGCATCAGCCACCTCTACGCCTCGCCGATCTTCTGCGCTGTCAGTGGTTCGACCCACGGCTATGACGTGACAGACGTCAACGAAATCGACCCGGCGCTCGGCGGCCGAGCCGGATTCGAGCGCCTGACGGAAACCCTTGCCTCGGCAGGCATGGGGCTGATCCTCGACATCGTCCCGAACCACATGGCAGCCTCGCCGGAAAACGGCTGGTGGCGCGACGTGCTGACATTTGGCCGGCAAAGCGCCTATTTCAGCCACTTCGACATTGACTGGAGCGAACCGCTGACCCTGCCGCAGCTCGGTCAGGACTTCGAGGGAGCACTGGCCGACGGCGAACTGCGCATTACGCTCGACGAAACGCACGGCAATTTCGCCTTCGGTTATTTCGAGACGCTGTTGCCGCTGAACCCCACAAGTTACGGAGCGATCGCTGATCTGCTCGACGATCCGGTTGCCACCAGAATGGCGGAGGCTGCGGCCGTAACCTCCGGCGAGAACTTCAACCGCGCTATGCGCGATATCCTCTTTGAAGGCGGCGATCGGGCAGTCCTCCGGCAGAAGCTCGATGACGTCTCGGCCGATCGCGATTTCATGAGAAGCCTGCATGAGGCGCAGCATTGGCGACTGACCCATTGGAAGGACGCGGCACGACATCTGAGCTATCGCCGCTTTTTCGAGGTGACCGGACTGGTCGGCATCCGCGTCGAAGATCCAGCCGTGTTCGAGGACATGCACCGGCTGGTGATCGAGCTGGTGCACCATGGCAAGGTCCAGGGCTTGCGCATCGACCATGTCGACGGGCTCGCCGAACCCACGGCCTATCTCGACAGGCTGCGGGAGGCGGCCGGACCGGACACCTATATCGTCGTGGAAAAGATCCTTGGCGCCGGTGAGGTCCTGCCGGAGAGCTGGCCGGTCGCCGGCACCACGGGATATGAATTCATCGCCGCACTCAGCGAGCTGTTCATCGACGGCGGCGGTCTGCGTATATTGGACGATGCCTATCGCGGTATCGCCGGAGAGACCGGCAAACTCGAGGAGGGCCGGCGGACTGCCAAGCGGCTGATGGTCGAACGCAATTTCGCCGGTGAGACCGACAGGCTGGTGTCGATCGCGGCCGGCATCTTTCCCGAGGTGAAAAGAGACGAGATCGCCACCGCGCTCACGGAATTGCTGATCGCCTTTCCGGTCTACCGCACCTATGGCGACGGCGGCCCGCTTTCCTGGCAGGATTCAGCGGTGCTTGCGGCCTCCGCCTCGCAAGCCATGGCGCGGCTAGACGATCGGCGTGCATGCGACCATGTGCTGAAGCTTCTCGAAGGCAAGGTCGAAGGTGACACAGCCCACGATTTCCGTATCCGCTTCCAGCAATTGAGCGGACCGGTGATGGCGAAGGCGACGGAAGATACGCTATTTTACCGGTATAACAGGCTGCTTGCCGCAAACGAAGTCGGCGGCGAACCGGACAAGGCGCCTGGCGGCCCGGAGGAATTCCACCGCCGCATGGCCGAGCGGGCGCGGCTGCAGCCGCATGGGCTTTCGGCAAGCGCCACCCACGACACCAAACGCGGCGAGGATGCGCGCGCAAGGCTTTATGCATTGAGCGAGGGCGCGGATGTTTTCGCACAGGCGGTCGAGCGTTGGCGCGAGATGAACCGGCCGTGGCTGAAGGATCTGCCGGAGGGTGCCGCGCCGGAACCCAATGTCGAATGGATGCTCTATCAGGCGCTGGCCGGCATCTGGCCGGAGGATTTCGACAGAGGACAGACGGAAGAACTCCGCGAACGCTTTACCGATTATGCGGTCAAGGCGGTGCGCGAGGCAAAACTGCGCAGCGGCTGGACGGAACAGGATGCCGCTTACGAGGAAGCGGTCACCAACTATGCTGCGGCGCTGGTTTCGCCTGACAATGACGTCTTCCTCGAGGATTTCGAAAGGGTGCTGCAGCCTTTCATCGCTGCGGGTTACCTCAACAGCCTGTCGCAGACGCTGCTCAAGCTGACGGCCCCCGGCATTCCCGATATCTATCAGGGTGCGGAGGGCTTCGATTTCAGCCTCGTCGATCCCGACAACCGCCGGCCGGTCGATCATCTGCGGCTGACGGCCTGGCTTGATGAAGCCGGGCCGATCGCCAAGCTGCCGGCGGCAGCGCTGAAGCAGCGCCTCGTCTGGATCGGCCTGCAGCTGCGCCAGCGGCAGGCAGAGCTCTTTGCTGGAGGCGACTATCTGCCGCTGAAGGTGACGGGCAGCCGGCGCGACCATGTGCTTGCTTTTGCCCGCGTGCATAAGGGTGATTTCGCCATCATCGCGGCGCCGCGGCTGATGTTCGGCTGGCTCGATCCGGGCGTACTCTTTGCCGGTCCGGAATTCTGGGAGGATACGGCGATCGCCGCCCCCTCCCCGCTTCACGGTCTGAAGGCGGATCTGGTGACCGGAAAGACGATCGAGCCCGGGGGCAGCATTTCGGTCGCCGCCCTGCTGGGGAGCCAGCCGGTCGGGCTGATTACCCCGATCTGAGGATCAGCCGCCGTAAAAATCTCGCCCATGAAAATAGTTCTTGACCTTCCAGTCGCTGGAAGGTTGATAAGTATATCCAAGCGCCCTCCGAGCGCCGGAGATAGTCATGGATATCAAGCACGAACACGATCACCATCACAGCCACGCCGATGGCGACGATCATGGCCATTGCGGTCATGAACAGGAGCAGGCCGCAAGCGCCATGATCCGTGATCCTGTCTGCGGCATGACGGTCGATCCGCAATCCGGCAAGCCCTCGCTCGATCATGACGGTCGCACCCATCATTTCTGCTCCGAGGGCTGCCGGACGAAGTTTGCGGCTGCACCTGAGGATTATTTGACGGCGAAGGACCCCGTCTGCGGCATGACCGTCGATCGCTCGACGGCGAAACACTTTCTGAAAGTCGACGGTGAGAAATTCTTTTTCTGCTCGGCGGCCTGCCAAGCGAAGTTCGAAGCCGACCCGTCAGCCTACCGCGACGGCAAGCGCCCGCCGGCGAAGCCGGCGCCGGCGGGCACGCTCTATACCTGCCCGATGCATCCCGAAGTCGTCAGTGATCGTCCCGGCGACTGCCCGAAATGCGGCATGGCGCTGGAGCCGATGGGCATTCCGCCTGCTGACGAAGGCCCGAACCCGGAACTCGTCGATTTCGTCAGGCGGCTCTGGGTCAGCGCCACCCTTGCCGTGCCGCTGCTGGCGCTCGGCATGGGGCCGATGCTCGGCCTGCCGCTTCGGGAAGTGATCGGCGAGCCGCAGGCGACCATCATCGAACTGCTGCTGGCAACACCTGTGGTGCTCTGGGCAGCCCTCCCCTTCTTCCGCCGCGCATGGGCGTCTGTCGTCAACCGCAGCCCGAATATGTGGACGCTGATCGGTCTCGGCGTCGGCACCGCCTATGTCTACAGCGTCGTCGCGACGCTTGCGCCCGGCATCTTCCCGATGAGCTTCCATGGCCATGGCGCGGCCGTGCCCGTCTATTTCGAGGCGGCCGCCGTCATCGTCGCGCTCGTCTTCGTCGGCCAGGTGCTGGAATTGAAAGCACGCGAACGCACCGGCTCAGCGATCCGCGCTCTTCTCGACCTTGCGCCGAAGACGGCGCGGCGCATCGACGACGAGGGTAGCGAGAGTGACGTGCCGGTGGACGATATCCAGACTGGTGACCGGCTGCGCGTGCGCCCCGGCGAACGGGTGCCGGTGGACGGCTCCGTCCTCGAAGGCCAGTCGACCGTCGACGAGTCGATGATCACTGGTGAGCCCCTGCCTTTGGAGAAGTCGAAGGGCGACCCGCTGACCGGCGGCACGATCAACAAGAACGGCACCTTCGTCATGGCCGCCGAGAAGGTCGGCGCCGACATGGTGCTGTCGCGCATCGTCGACATGGTCGCCACGGCGCAACGCTCGCGCGCGCCGATCCAGGGCGCGGTCGACCGGGTGTCGGCCGTCTTCGTGCCGGCGGTGGTCGCCGCTGCCATCCTTGCCTTCCTCGTCTGGGCCGCGATCGGGCCGGAGCCGCGCATGGCGAATGGCCTGCTTGCCGCCGTCGCCGTTCTGATCATTGCCTGCCCCTGTGCACTCGGCCTCGCGACGCCGATGTCGATCATGATCGCGACCGGGCGCGGGGCGCAGGAGGGCGTGCTGATCAAGGACGCCGAAGCACTCGAGCGCTTTTCCAAGGTCGACACGCTGATCGTCGACAAGACTGGTACGCTGACCGAAGGAAAGCCGAAGCTTACCGATATCATCGCCTTCGGCGGTGTCGAGGAAAGCCGGTTGCTGTCGCTGGCGGCAAGCCTGGAGCGCGGCTCCGAACATCCGCTGGCCGAAGCGATCGTTTCCGGCGCCGAGGAGCGTGGCGTCCCGTTCGTGGAGGTCACCGGTTTCGAAGCAAAGACCGGCAAGGGCGTTCAGGGTCTTGCCGGCGATATGATGGTAGCCCTCGGCAACGCAGCGATGCTTACCGATCTCGGCATTGATCCAGCCGCACTTGCCGAGAAGACCGAGGCCCTGCGCGGCGACGGCAAGACGGTGATGTTCGTGGTGTTCGACGGCGCGCTTGCCGGTCTGGTCGCCGTTGCCGACAGGATCAAGCCGACGACAGCAGCCGCCATCAAGGCACTCCACGACAGCGGTCTGAAGATCATCATGGCGACGGGCGACAACGAGCGCACGGCGCGTGCGGTGGCAAAAAGCCTCGGCATCGACGAGGTTCGCGCCGATGTGCTTCCGGAAGGCAAGAAGGCGCTGATCGACGAGTTGCGTGCCAAGGGCGCCATCATCGCCATGGCCGGCGACGGCGTCAACGACGCGCCGGCGCTCGCTGCCGCCGATGTCGGCATTGCCATGGGTACCGGCGCCGACGTCGCGATGGAAAGCGCCGGCATCACATTGGTAAAGGGCGACCTGAACGGCATCGTCAGGGCGCGGCGGCTGGCGGAGGCAACGATGCGAAACATCCGCCAGAATCTCGGCTTCGCCTTCGGCTATAATGCGCTCGGCGTGCCGGTCGCAGCCGGCATGCTCTATCCGATCTTCGGGCTGCTGCTTTCGCCGATGATCGCCGCGGCAGCGATGAGCCTCTCGTCCGTTTCGGTCATTTCCAATGCGCTGAGACTGCGCTTTGCAAAATTATAGGAGATGGCAATGAATATCGGCGAAGCATCGGAACGGTCCGGCCTGCCTTCGAAGACCATCCGCTACTACGAGGATATCGGCCTCATCCGCCCCGACAGGGGCGGAAACGGCTATCGCGACTATGCCACAACCGATGTCCACAAGCTGCGTTTCCTGCAGCGCTCGCGCGGCCTCGGCTTTTCCGTCGAGGAATGCCGGCAATTGCTGGCGCTCTATGAGGACAAGGACCGGGCGAGCGCCGACGTCAAGGATATTGCTCAGACAAAGCTTACCGAGATCGACCGCAAGATCCGCGAGCTGACGGAGTTGCGCCGGACGCTGGAGCATCTCGTGCATGCCTGCCACGGCAACGACAGGCCTGACTGTCCGATCCTCGAAGAGCTTTCGGACGGCGGCTGACCATTTCAGGCAACCTGCATCAGGAAAGCTGTGGCAGGTTCTGGTTGGCTGCCTGCGAGGGTTGAGTCCGCTCGTCGGGCTCCTCGTCTTCGCCGTCATCCAGCACGCCGTCATCCAACCGATGCTTGATCGCCAGCGCATAGATCACGTCGAGAATATTGCGGTCTCTGAGATGACGATCCATCAGCGCCAGAAGCGAGGCCCGGACGATCTTCTTGCTGGTGGCCTTCGGACAACGCGCCTTGACGAAATCATAGAGCGCATCATCCGTCAGCCCTTCCATGGCGCCGTCCACGAGAGCTTCGTAGACCCGCTTCTTTTCCTTCATTCTTGATTTTCCCCTGCAAATCAACGGCGTCATGATCTGTCATGTAACTGTCATAAACAATCGACGATTTGAGGCGTCCGTCCGCTTGAGAAGACTAACGATTTTTTTACGTCTGCTGGGAATAAAACCCGCAGCTCTTGCGTATACTCAATCATGGAACGCAAAGAACGCCCCTTCGACGTCATCGGACAGCTTGCAGCGCTGAGGCGCTATGCTCGCTCGCTGGTGCGCAATTCGGACGAGGCGGAGGATCTGGTGCACGATGCGCTGGTGCGCGCCTTCGAGAAGCGAAAGAGCTTCCGCAGCGGCGGCAACCTGCGCACCTGGCTGCTCTCCATCCTCCACAATGCCCATATCGATCGTCTTCGCCGGAACCGGTCGCTGACGCGCCGCCACGATGAGGCGGCTGTCGAAGCCGATCAGTCGCTGCCGGCCGGCCAGGAACATGCCGTGCGCCTGCAGCAGGTGCGCGATGCCTTCTTCGACCTGCCGGAGGAACAGCGCGAGGCGCTGCATCTCGTTGCGATCGAAGACCTTTCCTACCAGGAAGCCGCCCAGGCGCTCGGCATTCCGGTGGGAACGTTGATGTCGCGCATCTCCCGCGCCCGCGCTCAACTGCGCGAATTCGAGGAGAAGACCCCGCGAGTTTCGCATCTGAGAATCATCGGAGGGAACGGCAATGAAAGCAATTGATCCGATCCTCGATGCCGATCTCGACGCCTATGTGGATGGCGAGCTCGATGTCGCCCGTCGCATCCAGGTGGAATCCTATCTTTCCGAGCATCCGGCGATTGCCGCCAAGGTCATGGCCGACCTCAGCATGAGGGGCGAACTGCGTCTGGCGCTTGCCGGCGAAAGTGCCTTTGGTCGCCCCGAGACCCGCGATGCCGCCCGCCGGCTGGAACGTGGCCTATCCTATGGCCGCATCTTCCATTCGATGCAGCGCGTTGCCGCCGTCGGCATTCTGATCGCGGCAGGCTGGGTGGCGCACAACTCGTTCGGCGCCTTTTCGGCCACCGAGGTGGTGGCATCGGTCCCGGCACCCGCCTATGTCGAGGATGCCGTTCGCGCCTATCAGACCGCGGCCCTGCGCCAATCCATGCCTCCGCAGACGCCGGCCACCTATAGCGCCGACGATATTCGCGCCGCCACCGCGATCGTGATGCCCGAACTGCCCAGGGATTGGAAGGTCGCCGACGTGCAGATCTTCCCGTCCGAATTCGGCCCCAGCGTCGAGATGGCGATCGAACAATCGGATGGAAAGCAACTGTCGCTTTTCGCCGTCCGTCCGGGCGCCTTCGAGGTCAAGCCGGTCAGCCATCTCACGCTGGAAAAAGCAGAAGCCGCCTATTGGCAGATCGGCGAGGTCGCTTATGCGCTTATCGCCGACGATAGCGGTCTCAATCTCGACCAGGCGGCCGAACGGCTCGCCCGCTCTCTCTATTAATTCAAACCGAGGAGATCAGCATGAACCCGATCAATCCCCGCTACGGCGCCGTCGCCGGCTCCCAGGCCCTCTTCGACGAAGGCCTGCGCCAGCATATGCTGCGCGTCTACAACTATATGGCTCTCGGCCTCGTCATAACAGGCCTCGTCGCCTTTGTCGTCGGCTCGACGCCGGCACTCTACGTGCCGATCTTCGGCTCGCCGCTGAAGTGGGTGGTGATGCTTGCGCCGCTCGCCTTCGTCTTCTTCTTCTCGTTCAAGATCCAGACGATGTCGGCCAGCACCGCCCAGATCACCTTCTGGGCCTTCTGCGCCGTGATGGGCCTGTCGCTCGCTTCCGTCTTCCTGGTCTTCACCGGGATGAGCATCGCGCGGACCTTCTTCATCACCGCCACGATGTTCGGCGCCACCAGCCTTTACGGCTATGCGACGAAGCGTGACCTCTCGCGCATGGGCTCGTTCCTGATGATGGGCCTCTTCGGCGTCATCATCGCCTCGGTCGTCAACATCTTCCTGGGTTCGAGCGCGCTGCAGTTTGCGATCTCGGTGATCGGCATCGTCGTCTTCGTCGGTCTCACCGCCTACGACACGCAGAACATCAAAGAACAGTATTCGGAAAACTACGATCAGGAATCGAACCAGAAGCTCGCCGTCTTCGGCGCGCTCTCGCTTTACCTGAACTTCGTCAACATCTTCCAGCTTCTGCTCAACTTCACCGGCGAGCGGGAATAGGACTGCGCTTCTGGGGGCAAAGGAAGCGCAAGAGCGCCTGGTCTGCAGTCTGTGACAGGATGGCGGACTGGGTGCTCACCTAAAGGAAACGGCCGGGTCAACGCCCGGCCGTTTTCGTTTTAAAGCGCATCGCGTCAAATCGGAATCATGCTACGCGCTTTAAGTCTTTGTTTTATGCATGTCGTTGTCCCAAAACCCCATGCACACTTTTGGGCGACATGCATTAGATGATACCCCAGGCGCGATAGCGGCCGCGGCCGGTAATTTCACGAATGCCGATCTCGTTGACGAGATTCAGCGCGCCGCGCGGCGTGATGCGCAGATGACGGGCAATCATCGCCGCAGAGACCATTGGCCGCGACAGGATGAAATCGGCAAGTTCCGGCAGACTGCTGTTCGAACGGCGGCCGCGAAAGCGAAGCTCCATCTGCGTGCGCGCCAAGGTCAAGCGGTCGATTTCCTTGAGGCCGGCCACGGCACCCAGATGCATCGCCTCCAGAAAGGATTGCAGCCGCGTGGCCCGATCGCGAGCCCGACGACGCTCATGGCGTACCAGCTTCAGCCCGCCGTAGAAAGAAAACAGATGCGAGGCGACTTTGCCGCGGGCGCGTAGATGGCTTGCGACCAGAAGGCCGCCGAGCCAGTGCTGACGCCGCAACGGCTCTATCCTTTCCCAGGCTTCGAAGAGGATGACGGCGCCGAGCACCGGCGGCAAGCCATCGGCCAATGGCTGGACGCTTCGCCACTCCGCAAGCCGCTGTTCCTCGTCCCACTCGTCGTCACCGAGCAAGCCGAGAGGGTCTTCGTTGAGTCTTGCCGGGGTAACGGCCGCCGTCTCGCTTGCCGGCGTTTTCCCGGTGTGGATGTCGAGCAGCTTCTGCGAGCGGGCAAGAAGCGCATCGATCTCCGCCATCTCGGCAGCGAGCGGCCCGTCCTCATCCTCGCCCTCTCCGTCGGTCTCGGCCGGAACTGCGGGGCTCTTTGCTTCCTGCGCTTTCCCCTCCCCTTCCCCGCCGGTCGCCGTCAGCGCAGCAAGGCCCGAGACGCCAAGTGCCCAGGAAGGTTCGCCCGTCCAGATGCGCCGACGTGCCCGCAGCACGGAATGGGCGATCGTCAGTTCGTGGGTGGGAGCGCGGCTATCCATATGCGCATCATGCAAAACGAGATCTTCGACATGCACGAGTTCGCCGGCCACCCAGAGCGCGCCGGCGGCGTCGAAGAAATGGCTGCGTTCGGCAAATCCCTCGCCGACCGGCGAGCGCAACACCCGCTCGTCCAGCCGCGCCACCGCATCCTCCGCCGCGGCAAGGGCTGGAAGCAGGGCTTGAAGCATCACACCGTCGATATCGTAGCGCATTGTTAAGCTTTACGGTTTTTCACAAATGGAAGCAAAATACATGTTTCCTTCCGCCATGTATGACATGGTTAACAGTGTATTTCAACAAAACTGGAGGGAATGAAGCCGATACGCTGGCTGATCGACCGGCCGCATATGCTTCTAACAGTCCGAGCTGGCGCGAAGCTTTTTCATAGCCGCTCATCCGGTTATCCTCGCTGTCGGACCATTTGCCCGCATCAGCGCCATAAGCATCGGTCCGAGCGAGAATTCGCCGCGCTCCGCCCGCCGCGTCAGGTCACGCAGGTAGCCGCCGGCCGAGTTGATATGTCCGCCCCTTTCCAGGATGCAGGCGATCACGGTGGCGGCGTTTTCCGGCCCCATGACATCGCAGGCCAGCTGATAGGCGCTGGGGCTGACGCCAAGCGTGGAACGGACAAGGACGGCCGCGGCCATCAGATCGCGCCAGCTGCCGATGCCGCCGCCCGGTCCGTAAGCGATAATCTCCGGGCAGGCCTGCAGCACCATGGCAAGGGGGAAGGATTTCGGCGGCTCGCGCCAATGCCGCGGTTCTTCCTCCGGCTTTGCGCCCTGCTTCGGTTTGAAGCCTGGTTCAAGTTCAGATTTAGGGTGTGGGTTTGAATTATGTATGTGCCGACCGTTTTGGATATCATTGGCGTCTGATTTTTCTGTTTTCGACTTCGATTCCAACGTCTTGACGATCAATTCCCGGAAAGCTTCGAGATCGGCCAGCAGGCTTTCCATCTCGGCAGCCGACGGGCGGCGTGGCAGGCTTGCGGAAAGCAGATTGAAGTGCTTCTGCATCTCGATCCATTCGCCGGCAATTTCCTCCTCCAGAGCGATCTCGATGAGCTTGGTGATGTCACGCCGGCAAAGTGTCAGACGCTCCCTCAGGCGCTTCCATTCGAGCTTGGCGGCCATCACCTGAGCCGCCTGCGCCTCGATCTCGCGAGCGCGCACCAGCAGCGGCGCCAAGCTGAAGCCAAATGCCTCTCCAAGTCCGCCTTCGCCGTTGCGCCGGGCAAAACGTTTCCCGTTCGGACTATCCCGCCGGATGATCAGGCCGGCTTCCACCAGCATCGCCAGGTTCCGCCGCAACGTCGTGCCGGCCATGCCGTGCGTGCGCAACGACAGCTGCTCGTTCGAGGGAAAGACGACGAAGCCGTTGGCCTCGGCAATCTCGTTCTTCGGGTAGAAGGTCAACAGCGCGTTGAGAACAGCGAGCGCACGGTCGGATACGCCGACCATGTCCTTTGCTTCGCAGAGCGCGCGAAAAATCTTCCACTTGTCGACCGATGCGTCCGGATCGACCTTGCTGACGCTTTGCTGACTTGCCAGCATGCCAAGCGTCATCGATCGCCGCCCAAAGGGCGTCGATACATATTGAGGCTCCATGTCCCTCACCTTTTCTCAAGGCAAAAGAAACCTACCACCCAAAAGGATGCCGAAGACGCTTGACAGTGATTCGAGGAAGTGCGATTCTCAGATTGTCCAGATATGAGAAAGGCTTCCGCGGCGGCAACGTTCGGAGGCTTTTTTCTTTTGCGGTCTACTCTCCTGCTTGCAACTTGCCGGCCCGATAGGCTTCGTAAAGCTCATCGAGACGGCGTGAAATGTAAGCGCCGAAATCCGGCGCATCGCCGGTCTTCAACGCGATCGTGAAGGAATTGCCGGCGCTCTTGATTCGACCGGCAATCTTGCCGTCGCTCTTCGGCTTCCAGTCATATTCCGTGGTTTCGGGTTTCGCTTCTTTCTTGGCGAGCTCGGCAACCAAAAGCTCGAAACGGCGGTCGCTCTCTTCCGCCATGAAACTTCCCGAGGCAACGAGCTTCGCAAGCCGCGCGCCCGTCATCCCATTCCAGTCCTGAGCAAGCGCCATCCACCTACGTCGCCCGATGCCAGGCGCGGCTCCGACCGACCTGACGATTTCGGCGGGGATGGCTTTTGCGACGGATATCAGCTTCGATAGCTCCGTCTTGTCCGTCGACAGCGCTTTCATGATGACCGGACGCTCAAAACCCTTGAGCTCGAGATTAAGGGCAAAGACCGCGCGCTCGATATAGGAAAGGTTGCGGCGCGCCGAATTCTCGATGCCCTGCGCGATGACGACATCGGTATCGTCGAGCTTACGGACGATCGCCTGCACCTTGAGGCCGAGCAGCTTGACCGCCTGCAGGCGGCGATGGCCATAGGCGATCTGGTAGCGGTCCTCATCATTGGGATGGCGGCGAACGAGGATCGGCACTTCCTGGCCGTTCTCGGCGATCGACCGCACCAGCTCGTCTTCCATATCGAGGGGCTGGTCGCCAAGGCGGTCACGGACGAAGGAGGAATCAATCAGATCGGGATCGAGTTCGACGATGCGTTCGCCGGAGAGCAAGGCCTCCTGCATCGCCCTGCTCTCTTCCTCCATGCGGCCAAGGGTCAGCGCCATCGTCCGAACCGGCCCGGCCGATCCGCGCGAAGATGGTTCCTCGTAGTTGGCCGCGGCCAACTCCTGCGCCGTATCGTCGAAAAGACCTTTCAGGCGATCGCGTCTGCTCATGCTCGACCCCAGGCTTTGTGAATACCGGCGAGAACCTCGCCGTTGGCGGCATTGACCGATTCCAGCGCCCGGTCATAAGTCGAGCGGCGCACCTGCCCCTTCTCGATCTCGTAGAGCGTCTGCTTGGTCAGGCCGACATCGGCGATCGCCGTCGATTTGAGAATGGTCGCCGTCAAAACATCATCACTGAAGAGGCTGCGCAGCAGCGCGACGATCTGCGACTGCGGCGCATCGAAAGGTTCGTGACGCGTGACGACATATTTGATGAAGTCATGCTGCAGATCGCCGCCGGCCCTGCGCACAACGGAAAGCAGATCCGACGTCATCAGCAGGAACTGCGACATGGAAGCGACGTCGACCATTTGCGGATGGATGGTGATGAGCAGCGATGTTGCCGCGCAGACGGCGCCGAGCGTGAGGTAACCGAGCTGCGGAGGGCAGTCGATCACCACGATGTCGTAATCGGCCTCGACCTCGGCAATGGCGATGCCAACGCGGCGGAAGAACAGCTCGCCAGGTCGCTGCCGGTCGTTCAGTGCCCGTGGCGTCTCATGCTCGAACTCCATCAGTTCGAGATTGCCCGGCACCAGATCCAGCCCGTCGAAATAGGTCTTGCGGACGATCTCCTTCAGCGGCTTGCGGCCCGCATCGTAACGAATTGCGCCATAGAGCGTATCGCCCTCGGAAAGATCGAATTCGGGCTGAACACCGAGCATGGAGGAGAGCGAGGCCTGCGGATCGAGATCGATCGCAAGCACCCGGTAACCCGCCAGCGCCAGATACTGCGCCAGATAGAGCGTCGTCGTGGTCTTGGCCGAACCGCCCTTGAAATTGGTGACGGCAACCGTCTGCAGCTTTTCGCCAGGGCGACGCCACGGCTGATAGGAAAGCGCGTCCTTCGGCTTGAGCTTGGCCATATACTGGCGCAATTCGTTGATCTGGCCGAGCGTGTAGGAACGCCGGCCATTCTGGGCAAGATCCGGCTGCGGTCCCTTGCCATCCAGTGAAAGCTGGCGAAGATAGCCGTCCGAGACGCCGATCATCTGGGCGGCCTCGCCGGAGGAGAATGTTCGTAGCGTCTTTTGCGAGAGCGGCGGGAACAGCTTGTCGCGGAGGAGCTTCAGTTGCCGCGAAAGCTGGTTCGCATGCCGCTCGATCCGTACATCTGTCGTCGATACGCTAATGTTGTCCAAAACACCCAATCCTTTTCGATGCGCTTTTCTGTCAACATAGCGTCAAAAAGCGTATCGAAAGTGACACGATTCGGGATTTGCAGCAACAACAGGGCTTTGATGGCACCCACAGGCCTGGTTGGCCGCGGCCAACTCCCTGTTCGGCCCTTGCGGCGACCAGGCTTTTTCGGCAAGACCGCCAGGACTCAACGGGGAGTATCCGCTTGAAGCATATCAATATCATCGGCATCGGCACGGGCAACCCGGAGCACCTCACCATACAGGCAATCAACGCGATGAACGCGGCCGACATGGTCTTCCTGCCAGTCAAGGGCGCCGGCAAGGAAGAGCTCGCCGAGATCCGGCGGGAGATCTGCGAACGCTATATCTCCCAGCCGGCCGGCAGGATTTCAGAATTCGCAGTGCCGCAAAGGCAGACGACAGACAAGACCTATGCGCAGAGCGTCGACACCTGGCATGGCGAGATTGCCCGCATCTATGGAGAACTGATCTCCGGTCTCCCGGATGATGGCAGCGGCGCCTTTCTCGTCTGGGGCGATCCCAGTCTCTACGACAGCACGATCCGCATCATCGAACGCGTGCGCCGGGAAGGCCGCGTGGCTTTCGACTACAGCGTCATTCCCGGCATCACCAGCATCCAGGCGCTGGCGGCCAGCCACAGGATCCCGGTCAACCTCGTCGGCAAACCGATCGAAGTCACCACAGGCCGCAGGCTGGCGCAGGACGGACTTCTGGCCGACAGCACCGTCGTCATGCTTGACGGCGAACAGGCTTTTGCCAAGATCGACGATCCCGACGCCGAGATCTTCTGGGGCGCCTATCTCGGTACCAAGGACGAGATCGTCAGATCAGGACGACTTGGCGACATTGCTACCGACATTCTGACGCTCAGGGCCGAGGCCAGGCAGCGGCACGGCTGGATCATGGACATCTATCTCCTGCGCAAGGGCCGGGATTTCGACGAATAGCCAGTTCGAAGCGCTTCCAGCATGCTTTGCCGGCCCGGCGGCGATCATGTAAGAAGTGGCCAGAGGATCGAGAATGAGCATTAAGGCCGCAAAGGCGAGCGACAGGACGGGCGAGGCGGATCTGCGCGGTCGCCCGACGGCGATGCGTAGACGCGGCGCCTGCCCCGCCCTTGCGGCGCCCATGCCGACGGGCGACGGTTTGCTGGTACGGCTGCGGCCGGCCAGCGGCGCGTTGACGCCGTCGCAATTCGCAAGCCTTGCCCGCTCTGCCGCAGCACATGGAAACGGCATTCTGGAAATCACTGCCCGCGGCAATCTGCAGATCCGAGGCCTTCGGGCTGAGACGGTCGGACAGCTCGCCGCTGATATCGATGCCGCCGGGATCACCGTGCCGGACGGGCCGGCGATCGAGACATCGCCGCTGCACGGAATCGACCCGGAGGAGAGAAGCGATCCGGCCGCGATGGAAATGGCCTTGCGCAGCACGCTCCACGATCTGCTTGCCTCGCCGCGGCTCGCGCCAAAGCTCTCGCTCGTCGTTGACGGTGGCGGAGCCTTCGGCTTGTCAGCGCTGTCCGCCGATATCCGTATCGTCGCGCAATCCCCCACAGATTGGCTTGTCGCGATCAATGGCGACGGTGAAACTGCAATGCCAGTCGCCATCGGTCCCACGGAGGCTGCGATATCAGCCGTTGGCGAAATTCTGAGCTTGCTGACGACCCTCGGGCAGGGCAGGCGTGCAAGGGATATCGATCCGGCGCTTCTGCGGGCGCGTTTTCCCGCAATGGATGACATTCAATTCATTTCGTCCCGCGCGGCAGGGATGCCGCTTGCCGGCTCGCACAGGCTTGAGGACGGCAAAACCATACTCGGCGTCCGGCCGGAATTCGGGCAGATGAGAGCCTCCGATCTGATCGCCTTGCTTGACCTTGCAACGAATCGTGGCGCAACAGCCGTCCGGCTTGCGCCCGGTCGCGGTTTTTTCTTCATCGGGCTTTCCGCCGATACAGTGCCGGCTATGCACATCGCTGCAGCCAGACATGGCTTCAGCACCCAGCCCGGCGAGAATACCGAGCATATCGCCGCCTGCGCCGGCGCCGGCGCCTGCGGCTCGGCCTTCTACGAGACGCGGACCCTGGCGCGCCGGCTCATTGCCGCGGCACCTGCCCTTTTCGATGGTTCGCTGACACTTCATCTATCCGGCTGTGCCAAGGGCTGCGCTCATGCCCGGCCGGCGCTGACCCTGACGGGCTCCGCGGAAGGTTATGGCCTCATCCTCAATGGGCTTGCGGCGGATCAGCCGGACGAACGGATCGCTGGCGGTCGGATCGATTTCGCTATAGAGAGGCTCGCCCGGGCCATCGAAGACAACAAAGATGCTGGCGAATCGACCGCCGCCTGCCTTACACGGCTTGGCGCAACCGGCGTTTCGAAGGCGCTGCGACAGGAATAGGAATGCCAGACTACGATTATATCCGCAGCGGCGATGCGATCTACGAGCGTTCCTTTGCCATCATCCGTGCCGAGGCCGATCTTTCGCGCTTCACCGAAGACCAAGCCGAAATCGCCGTGCGCATGATCCATGCCTGCGGGCTGGTCGAGGCGGCGGAGCATTTCCTGTTCTCGGCCGATTTCGTCAGCGCGGCGCGCGAAGCGCTGAAGGGCGGCGCGCCGATCTTCTGCGACGCGGAGATGGTATCTCAGGGCGTGACCCGGGCGCGGCTGCCGGCGCTGAACGAGGTGATCTGCACGCTGCGCGATCCCGCGACACCGGAGCTTGCGCGCGAGACCGGCAATACGCGCTCTGCCGCCGCCATGCATCTCTGGCTCGATCGGCTCGGCGGCAGCGTTGTCGCGATCGGCAATGCACCGACGGCCCTCTTCCATCTGCTCGAACTCCTGCGCGACGGCGCCCCGAAACCCGCTGCGATCCTCGGCATGCCCGTGGGCTTCGTCGGCGCGGCGGAGTCGAAGGATGCATTGGCGGAAAATTCCTACGGCGTACCCTTTGCCATCGTCCGCGGCCGGCTCGGCGGCAGCGCCATGACCGCAGCCGCCATCAATGCATTGGCGAGGCCAGGCCTATGACCACAAGCGGCCGTCTCATCGGCGTCGGCACGGGTCCCGGCGATCCGGAGCTCCTCACCCTCAAAGCCGTGCGCGCCATCGAAGGCGCGGATGTGATCGCCTATTTCGCTAAGCAGGGCAGGGGCGGCAACGGCAAGGCGATCGTCGAGCCGCTGCTGAAATCCGGGGTGACACTGCTGCCGCTCTATTATCCGGTGACGACCGAGATCGACAAGAACGACGAACGCTATCAGAGGCTGATCACCCAATTCTACGATCTGTCTGCCAAAGCTGTTGCCGGGCATCTTGATGCCGGGCTGACTGTCGCCGTTCTCAGCGAAGGCGATCCACTCTTCTACGGCTCCTATATGCACCTGCATGTCAGGCTTTCCACACGCTATCCGACGGAAGTGATCCCGGGCATCAGCGCCATGTCGGGCTGCTGGTCGCTGGCGGGCATGCCGATCGTCCAGGGCGACGACGTGCTTACCGTACTGCCCGGTACGATGGCCGAGACCGAGCTGACACGCCGCCTTGCCGATACGCAAGCCGCCGTCATCATGAAGGTCGGCCGCAATCTGCCGAAGATCCGCCGGGCGCTGGCAACGGCCGGCCGGCTTGCGGAAGCCGTCTATGTCGAGCGCGGCACAATGGCGAATGCGGCGATGGAAAGGCTTGCCGACAGGACCGACGGCGATGCGCCGTATTTTTCGCTCGTGCTGGTGCCGGGCTGGGAGGGCAGCCGATGAGCGGCAGGCTTTTCGTGATCGGCACCGGTCCCGGCAACCCCGAGCAGATGACGCCGGAGGCTTTGGCCGTTGTCGACCAGGCAACGGATTTCTTCGGCTACGGACCCTATCTCGACAGGCTGGAGCTCCGCCACGATCAACTGCGGCATGCCTCGGACAATCGCGAGGAGCTCGACAGGGCGGGGGCAGCGCTCGCCATGGCGGCCGATGGCGCCAAGGTCTGCGTCGTCTCCGGCGGCGACCCCGGCGTCTTCGCCATGGCGGCGGCCGTCTGCGAGGCGATTGAGAACGGGCCGGCCGCGTGGCGCGCGGTCGATCTCATCATCCTGCCCGGCATCACGGCGATGCTGGCCGTGGCGGCAAGAGCCGGCGCTCCGCTTGGCCATGATTTCTGCGCCATATCGCTGTCTGACAATCTAAAACCTTGGAATATAATAGAAAACCGTCTTGTATTGGCGGCAAAGGCAGGTTTTGTCATCGCGCTCTATAATCCGATCAGCCGGGCGCGGCCCTGGCAGCTCGGCGAAGCCTTCAAGCTGTTGCGTGAGCATCTGCCTGCAGCAACGCCGGTGATTTTCGGGCGGGCGGCCGGGCGACCGGACGAACGTATCGCCGTCCAGCAGCTGTCGCAGGCAGATGCGTCGATTGCCGATATGGCGACCTGCATCATCATCGGCTCGGCCGAGACACGCATCGTCACGCGGCCAGGCAGACTGGACCTCGTCTATACGCCGCGCTTCATGGCGGGGGGAAACAGGTGATCGATCGCCGCCAGCACCGCCTCGACAGTGTCGACCGCCTTGACGGTCGAGGCCGGCGCGCGCGCCACCATCATCACCTCGATGCCAAGCAGCCGGGCTGCCTCGATCTTCGCATAGGTGGCGGCACCGCCGCTATTCTTGGCGACGATGACGTCGATGTCGTGTTGCCTCAACAGATCGCATTCGCCTTCCAGCGTGAACGGGCCACGCTCGAGGATGTACTCGACATTATTAAGCGCAAGCGGCGGTTCTATGGGATCGACGCTGCGGACGAGGTAGTGATGTTGCGGTGCGGCTTCCGTATGATGCGCGCCCTGCCGGCCCGTCGCCAGGAAGACATGGCGGGGGGAGGGGCCGAGCGCCTCGATGGCCTCCGGAATACTCCGCACCTCCCGCCAGCGATCGCCGGCCGCGCGTTGCCATTCGGGACGGCGCAGAGCGATGGCAGCAATGCCGGTGGTCTCAGCCGCGAAAGCGGCATTGGCCGAAATGCGCTCGGCGAAGGGGTGCGTGGCGTCGATCAGCAGATCATATCCGCCGGCCTTCAGGAAATCGGCAAGTGCGGCAGCGCCGCCGAAACCGCCGATGCGAACCGGAACAGGCTGCGTGGCCGGTTTTTCAGTGCGGCCGGCAAGCGACAGAAGAACATCGCAATCATCACGCGCGGCGAGCGCCTCGGCCAGCAGCCGCGCCTCGCTGGTGCCGCCAAGGATCAGGATGCGGGGTCTTCCCATGTCTGATGTCGCTCCTGCGTCCGGCCAGCGCTGGCTGACTATTATCGGCATCGGCGAAGATGGTCCAGAAGGGCTGGGCGAGGAGGCGAAGAGGCTGATTGCGACCGCACCTGCCGTCTTCGGCGGCGCGCGCCACCACGCGCTTGCTGCATCGCTGATCACAGGTGAAAGGCTTTCCTGGCAGAGCCCGTTCGAGCGCTCGGTCGAGGCCATCATTAAAAGGCGCGGCACGCCTGTTGTCGTGCTCGCCTCCGGCGATCCGTTCCTCTACGGCGTCGGCGCAACAGTCTCGCGCTACGTGGCGGCGGACGAGATGCGCACCATCCCCGCACCCTCGGCCTTCAGCCTTGCCGCGTCCCGCCTTGGCTGGCCGCTGCAGGAGGTCGCGACGATCTCCCTGCATGGACGGCCGATCGACCTGATCCGGCCGCATCTTCACCCCGGGCGGCGCATCATCGCGCTGACCTCGGACGAGAAGGGGCCTGGCGATCTGGCTGCCCTGCTTGCCGCTACCGGCTTCGGTCAGTCGCAGCTTACCGTGCTCGAGGCGCTTGGCGGCGCTCGGGAACGGCAAAGAAGCGCTGTGGCTGCGGATTTCGATCTCGTGGACATCGATCCTCTGAATGTCTGCGCTGTTAATGTTGCGGCAGGGGAGGGGGCTCGCATCCTGCCTTTTACCGCAGGAATCGAGGATGAACTGTTCGAGCATGACGGACAGATCACCAAACGCGAAATCCGGGCGATGACGCTTTCGGCGCTTGGCCCCCGTCACGGCGAACTGCTCTGGGATATCGGCGCTGGCTCGGGCTCGATCGGCATCGAATGGATGCTGGCCGATCCGTCGCTGAAGGCGATCGCCGTCGAGCAGTCGCCCGAGCGGGCCGCACGTGCCGCCCGCAACGCGTCTGCTTTCGGCGTGCCGCATCTCGCCGTCGTCGAAGGTATGGCGCCCGATGTGCTGAAGGGCCTGCCGGAACCGGATGTGATCTTCCTCGGCGGCGGCGGCAGCGAACCGGGTGTTGTCGATGCCGCGATTGCCGCGCTGAAGCGGGGAGGGCGGCTTGTCGCCAATGCCGTGACGCTGGAGATGGAAGCGGTACTGCTCGCCGAACATGCAAAACGTGGCGGCTTCCTCACGCGGATCGAAATATCGCGCGCACAGCCCGTCGGCGGCATGAGCGGCTGGCGGCCGGCCATGCCGGTGACGCAGTGGCGCTGGACGAAAGGATAACGGGATGACGGTGCATTTCATCGGCGCAGGCCCAGGTGCTGCGGATCTGATCACGGTGCGCGGCCGCGATCTCATCGCCCGGTGCCCGGTCTGCCTTTATGCCGGCTCGATCGTCTCGCCCGAACTGCTGCAATATTGCCCGCCGGACGCCCGCATCGTCGACACGGCGCCGATGTCGCTCGACGAAATCGAGGCGGAATATCTTCGCGCCGCTGCGGCCGGCCAGGATGTCGCCCGGCTGCACTCCGGCGATCTCTCGGTCTGGAGTGCAGTGGCCGAGCAGGTGCGCCGGCTTCAAAAACACGGCATCGACTATACGATGACGCCAGGCGTTCCGGCCTTTGCCGCCGCAGCCTCAGCCCTCGGCCGAGAGCTGACGATCCCGGCCGTGGCGCAGAGCCTGGTGCTGACCCGCGTTTCCGGCCGCGCGTCACCGATGCCGAACGACGAAACACTGGCGAAGTTCGGCGCGACGGGCGCCACGCTGGCGATCCATCTGGCCATCCACGCGCTGAAGCAAGTGGTGGAGGAATTGACGCCGCTTTACGGCATCGACTGCCCTGTCGCCATCGTCGTCAAGGCCTCCTGGCCGGACGAGCGCGTCCTGCGTGGCACGCTCGCCGATATCGAAGCAAAGGTTGCCGCCGAACCGATCGAACGAACGGCGATCATCTTCGTCGGCCCCTCGCTCGCGGCCGAGGATTTTCGCGAGAGTTCACTTTATGATCCGGCCTATCAGCGCCGGTTCAGAGGCAGGGAGTAGCTTCGGGCGAAAGGCCGCGCCAGCGCGGCCTCTCGTAACCGTCCAGCGCGCCGTCCCGACACCAATGGCGGTATCAGCCGACATTTCGCTCAGGTCTCAAACCCGAGCGCTGAGATAATCCATGCTGGCGCGAAGCGCACCGGCCGGGTCCTTCAGCGCATGCACCTCCGCCGCGAAGGGCTCGAAGGAGAATGGGCCGTTATAGCCCGCCTGCAGCAGCGCCCTGACCTGGCCGGCATTGTCGAGCAGATCGTCGGCATCGACCAGGACGCGGTGAGAATCGCGCATATCAGCAACAGCAACGGAAGGATCGTTGACGCCGGAGATGTGCACGAGGCCGGCAAGCTCAGGGAAGGTCGCCGCTTCGCCGGCAAGATGATGGTGGAAGGTGTCGTGGACGAGCCTGAAGGTCGATTGCGCACCGAGTTCCTTGATGGCCTCGGCCGCCTCGGTCTTCGAGCGCAGCGAGCAGATCTCGAAGCCGAGCGGCTCGACGAGACCGATAATGCCGGCCTCCTCGAGCATCGGCTTCAGCGCAGCCAGAGACTGACGCAGATTGGCCTGCCGTTCGCCATCGGCGCAGCCGGTGCCGTCATTCTTCGGAACAAGGACGAGCGCCTTGGCGCCGGACGCGCCGGCATAATCGATCAGTTCCCGCGCTTCGGCAGCCCTGGTCGCGTTCCACTCGTTGAAGCGCTGCAGGGCGTTGATCGAGATGATCGTCACGCCATGGCGGGCAGCCGCTTGCCTGATCACGTCGGGTTTGGTGCCGTCGAGAATGGCATTGCCTGAAAGGTCGTTGCGGATCTCGACGGCATCGATGCCGAGCGATCTGGCCAGCGCGAAAAAGTCTTCGATGGCGAGCGATGGTGCTGCCATATGGTTGAGCGCAAAACGGATCGTAGTCATGATTGATATCTCCTCCTGATCTCCGCGTCACGGCGGAGCAGTCCTCGCGAATGGGTCAGGGAATCTCTATCGGAATTCGCGTCGCAATCCATCCGTCATCGCCGGTGGCCGCTTTCATTGCTGAGAGAATTTCCAAAGAAATGATGGACTTCCATCATTGCTTAGATGTTCTCCGAGATATGAATATCGAAAGGCAGGAAGAGTTGTCCGGGAACCGCCGTTTCGCCATTTTCGATGGCGCTTGTCATCAGCACCATCAGATCCTTGCAGAGGGCGGGGAGGGGGGTGCCGATCGCCATGGCGACGATATCGTCGGCAAGACCAGCTTTGCTGTCGGGGGTCAGCTCGTTGACCACGAGAACGATCTTGCCGCCGACGCCTTCTTCGCGAAACGCCGAGATTGCCCCCTCCATGCCGCCGCCGCAGACATAGAGGCCGACAAGATCGGAATGTTTCTGCAGCAGCGTCAACGTTGCCTCATGGGTGATTTCGGCGGTCTCGAGATTGATCAGCGTGTCGACGACATCGAACTCCGGCGCATTCTCGCGAAAATACGAGCGGAAGCCGATTTCTCTGAGCTCATGGCCGTGAAAGCGATGGCTGCCGACGAAACAGGCGACCTTGCCGGGCTGGCGCGCCGTGCGCGCGATCGTCCAGGCGGCGGTGCGCCCGACCTTGCGGTTGTTGACCCCGAGATAGGCGTCGCGCACGCCCGTGGCGAGATCGGAGAGCAGCGAGAAGACCGGGATGCCGCGCTCCTTCAGCTCCTCCACAGCCGTCGTCACCGCCGGATAATCCGGACCGACGAGAGCAACGGCCTGGTTGCGGGCGCCGAGCGTCTTGATCTTTTCGACGATCGCAGCCGGTGTCGCGGCTGACGGAAAGTCGATTTGCGTCTGGATGCGCGCGCTCGTCACCGCGCGCGCTGCTGTTTCAATCTCCCGCACGAAGCTCTGATAGAAGGGCTGCATCGGCTTCTGCAGCAGGAAGGCGAGCCTGTATTGCGGCAGATCCTCGAAGACGCGCTGCTTGATCAGCCCGACAGCGTGATAGCCGATCGACTGCGCCGCATCATAGACCCGTCGCGCTGTTTCCTCGCGCACGCGGTGGCGCGCGTTAAGAACACGGTCGACGGTGGCGACGCTGACGCCGGAGGCGCGGGCGAGATCGGATATGGTGGGACGGCGCATCGGCGTTCCTGATGGATTCGATCATGAATGCAAGTCATTCATGATGGCTTTTGATAGATTATATCAAGCCTGCATTGAGCGCTTTCCAAAGTCAACCTATTCTCCAGGCAAGGGCAACGGGAGGCGGGTAATGACGACCCAGACAAAGAAGCGCGACTACGACCTTCTCGGCGAAAGCGGCCGCACCGCCGTCGAGGCGGGGCTGGCGGCAGCCGAATGGTATCACACCGACATTCCGCGCAAGGAGATGAAGGCGCTGATGCAGCGCTCCGATGCAACGGCAATCCGCGACACGGCCCTCTGGCTCGGCAGCATGGTGGTCTTGGCCGGGCTCGGCATCTATTTCTGGGGCTCGTGGATCGCGCTGCCCTTCTTCCTCGCCTATGGCGTGCTCTACGGCTCGGCCTCCGACAGCCGCTGGCACGAATGCGGCCATGGCACCGCCTTCAAGACGCGCTGGATGAACGATACCGTCTATCAGATTGCCTGCTTCATGATCATGCGCAATCCGGTGACCTGGCGCTGGAGCCATGCGCGCCATCACACCGACACGGTCATCGTCGGCCGCGATCCCGAGATCGCCGTCATGCGGCCGCCCGATCTCTTCCGGCTGGTGCTCAATTTCTTCGGCATCCTCGACGCCTGGCATGCGGTCGTCGACATGCTGCGCAATGCCTTCGGCGGCGTCAGCGCGGCGGAAAAGACCTTCATCCCGGAGATGGAGCAGCCGAAGGCGATCCGTTTCGCCCGCATCTGGCTAGCAATCTATGTCGCGACGATCGCGGCCACGATCGCCATGGGGTCGATCCTGCCGCTGATGCTGATTGGCCTGCCGCGCCTCTATGGCGCCTGGCACCATGTGCTGACCGGTCTGCTGCAGCATGGCGGCCTTGCCGACAATGTGACCGACCATCGGCTGAACAGCCGCACGGTCTATATGAACCCGATCAGCCGCTTCATCTACTGGAACATGAATTACCACGTCGAACATCACATGTTTCCGATGGTGCCCTACCACGCGCTGCCCCAGCTGCACGCGATGATCAAGCACGACCTGCCGGCGCCAAACCCATCGATCTGGTCCGGCTATCGCGAGATGATCCCAGCCTTCCTACGCCAGCTGCGCAACGAGGACTATTTCCTGAAGCGCGAACTGCCGGCCACCGCGCGGCCCTATCGCGAGGAATTCCACAACGAGCTGGCCCCGGCCGCGCAATAAAGACAATCGAGGGAGGACAAGATGAGCGGAAATTGGATTGAGGTTTGCGGCAAGGACGAGATCGATGAGGAGGATGTCATCCGCTTCGATCACGACGGGCGCACCTTCGCGGTCTATCGCAGCCCGGACGACGAATTCTTCGCCACCGACGGGCTTTGCACGCATGAACATATCCATCTCGCCGACGGGCTTGTCATGGATGAGATCATCGAATGTCCGAAACATAACGGCCGCTTCAACTATAAGACGGGCGAAGCCAAGGGCGCGCCGGTCTGCGTCAATCTCAAGACCTATCCTGTCAAGATCGAAGACGGCGCCGTCTTCATCTCGGTCTGAGGGAGGCTGCTGTGGCTCACTTCGTTATCCTGGGCGCAGGCGAATGTGGTGCGCGCGCCGCCTTCGCATTGCGGGAGAAGGGTTTTGACGGCGAGATCACGCTTGTTGGAGCCGAAGCTCTTCATCCCTATGAACGCCCGCCGCTTTCGAAGGCTAGGTCCGCCGATGCAAGCGATCCGATATTCATCGCCGCGGCGGAAAAATATATCGAAAACAGCGTCCGGCTGCTGACCGGCCTCGAGGCAAGGGATCTCGACACCGCATCCAGGATCGTCAGGCTTTCGGACGGGACCGTGCTTTCCTACGACAAGCTTCTGCTTGCGACGGGTGCGGCCGCGCGTTCTTTCCCCGGCGCGCCGGAGGGCAGCGCCCACATTCGCTCGCTGCGGACGCATCACGATGCAACGGCATTGCGCGATGTCATGAAGCCGGGACGGCATATTGCCATCATCGGCGGCGGCTTCATCGGGCTGGAACTTGCAGCGACCGCACGGCTGCTCGGCGCCGAGGTCACGGTCATCGAGGGGCTGGAACGCGTGCTGAAGCGCGGCGTGCCGGAGGAGATCGCCCATCTTCTCACCGAGCGCCACCGCGCCGAAGGCGTCGAGATCCGCTGCGGCGTCTCGATCGAGGCGCTGACCGAGGAAAGTGGCAAGGCGCTGATCAGACTGTCGACCGGTGAGGCGATAACAGCCGATCTCGTCCTGGTCGGCATCGGCGCCCGGCCGAATGTCGAGATCGCCGAAAGGGCAGGGCTCACGATCGATAACGGCATTGCCGTCGATGCATATCTCCAGACCTCGGCACCGGATGTTTTTGCCGCCGGCGACTGCTGCTCCTTTCCGCTGTCGATCTATGGCGGCCGGCGGGTGCGGCTCGAATCCTGGCGCAATGCCCAGGAGCAGGGCACATTGGCCGCGGCCAACATGCTCGACCTCGAGGACGCCGTTTCATCCGTGCCGTGGTTCTGGTCTGACCAATACGACATGACGCTGCAGATATCAGGCCTTGCCGAAGGGGCCGTCACGCATCAGCGCCGCGATCTCGGCGCAGGCGCCTTCATTCTCTTCCATCTCGATGCCGGCGGACGATTGATCGCCGCAAGCGGCATCGGGCCGGGCAATGCGGTGGCACGCGACATCAGGCTCGCCGAAATGCTGATCGCAGCACGCGCCCATCCGAACCCGGCAGCGCTCGCAGCCAGCGACATCAAGCTGAAATCCCTGCTGGCCGCGTGAGCTGCCCGATATTTTCACCCGATTTTTTCAAAGGAATTTGACGATGAAGAAACATAGACGCGCAACCGTCGCCGATCTGCTTGCGGAAAAAGGCAAGCGTCAGCTCACCATGCTGCGCGTCACCACGCTGGAGGAGGCAGAAGCCGCCGAAAAGGCGGGGATCGACATCGTCTCCGTGCCGCCCTCGCTGCTCGGACCGGTTTTTCGTGAGGCCGCGCCCACTCCCTTTGCCATTCCAGGGCTCGAATATGGCGACCATGTCTCGGCCGAGGACTATTTGCGTGCGGCCTTCGTGGCGCTGAAGGCGGGCGGCGATGCGGTCTATTGCGCCGCAAGCCTGCAGACGATCCGGCGCCTGCGCGACGAGGGCATTCCCGTCTGCGGCCATCTCGGACTGATCCCCTCCAAGGCGACCTGGACCGGCGGCTTCCGCGCCGTCGGCAAGACGGCGGCGAGTGCGGCCGAGATCTGGCGGCAGACCAAGGCGCTGGAAGAGGCCGGCGCCTTCGCCGCCGAAATCGAAGTCGTGCCGGGGGATGTCGCTGCCGCCATCAGCAGCAACACTTCGATGCTGATGATCTCCATGGGCGCAGGCAGTGGCTGCGACGCCCAATATCTCTTCGCCGACGATGTGCTCGGCGCCAATCGCGACCACTATCCCCGCCATGCCAAGGTCTATCGCAATTTCGCCGCCGAACACGACCGGCTGCAGCGCGAGCGCATCGCCGCCTTCACCGAATTCGCCGAGGATGTCAGGACCGGCGCCTACCCAGAAAAGCGCCATCTCGTCGGTATCGACGAGGCGGAACTGGAGATGTTTCTGGACCGGCTGAGGAGTGAGACGAGCCATAGCTGAGGGCAAACGCGCTCTATTGCCTTCATCATGTGGGAAGCGCCGCAAAGGCGCCTCCTCTCCATTGGCTTCCGTCCCGGCCTGTGTCAGGAATTATCCGTTCGATTCATTCGGAACGGAGTATTCGGTCCCCTGTGACGATCGGCTTTGCGCATGCGGAATTGATTGCGGTGCTCGTCGCGGTGACGGGGGACGAACCGCGCGTGATGACCATCCGTTCTGGCAATGCGCTGCCGTCGGGGCCTTTCGAGATGGGGCATCGCACCCTGCAATCGGGGCTGCGCGAATGGGTGCAGGAGCAGACGGAACATCCCGTCGGCTATCTCGAACAGCTGTATACCTTCGCCGACCGCGACCGGAACAACGACATCCCGGGCGGGCGGACGATCTCGATCAGCTATCTCGGCCTGGTCAACGAGCAGTCGGGCGCCGGCCGGCCGGGATGGCACGGCTGGTACGAATATTTCCCCTGGGAAGACCACCGGCAGGGCCGGCCAGCCGTGCTTAACGAGATCATGGCGCGCCTGAGGAGCTGGGCCGATGCCGATCCGGCAAGGCGCGACCATCGCCATCGCCGGGCAGATTTCACTTTCGGCCTCGACGGCGGCGGCTGGAACGAGGATCTGGCGCTGCAGCGCTATGAACTGCTTTACGAAGCAAGGCTCGTCGCGGAAGCCGGATGCGACGCAGAGGCCAATCTCGGCCGCGCAATGTTTGCCGATCACCGCCGTATTCTCGCAACCGGTATCGCCCGGCTGCGTGCCAAGATCAAATACCGCCCCGTCGTCTTCGAGCTGATGCCGGAGAGTTTTACGCTGTTGAGGCTGCAGCGCACCATCGAGGCCTTGGCGGGACTGACGCTGCACAAGCAGAATTTCCGCCGCCTCATCGAACAGCAGGAACTGGTCGAGGAAACCGGCGGCACGGAAAGCGAAACCGGCGGCCGGCCGGCCAAGCTCTTCCGCTTTCGCCATACCGTTCTCGAAGAACGGGCGCTGGCCGGAACGAAATTACCGCTCTCCCGCAATTGACATATGCTCACTGTGAGAATATCTCTGCGCCTATGATATGCTCAAAGAGAGCATAATTAGGAGCCGGTCATGAATTATCCTGTTTCCGCATCCTCGCTCTACGAGCGCGTCAGCCGCGTCATTCCCAAAGCCGAATGGCTGACGTTCGAAAATGACGTCGACGCGATCCTCGAACTCAAGCGCCGCCGCAACGCCGTCATTCTCGCGCATAACTATCAGACACCGGAGATCTTCCACGGCGTCGCCGATATCGTCGGCGACAGTCTGGCGCTCGCCCGCAAGGCAATCGAGGTCGATGCCGATGTCATCGTACTTGCCGGCGTGCATTTCATGGCCGAGACCGCCAAGCTGCTGAACCCCGAGAAGACCGTGCTGATCCCGGATCTTGGCGCCGGCTGTTCGCTGGCGGATTCGATCACGCCCGAGGATATTGCGTTGCTGCGCCAGGCCCATCCCGGCGTGCCCATCGTCACCTATGTCAACACCTCTGCCGCAGTGAAGGCTGCCTCCGACATCTGCTGCACCTCGGGCAATGCCAAGCAGGTGGTGGAGTCGCTCGGCGTGCCGAAGGTGCTGATGATCCCGGACGAATATCTGGCGCGCAACGTCGCCCGCGAAACTGATGTCGAGATCATCGCCTGGCATGGCCATTGCGAGGTGCATGAACTCTTCACCGCCGAAGACGTGCGCCAGTTGCGCGAAAACCATCCGGGCGTCACGGTGCTCGCCCATCCCGAATGCCCGCCCGACGTCGTGGCCGAAGCCGATTTCGCCGGCTCCACCGCTGTCATGTCGGACTATGTCGGCAGGCAGAAGCCGGCGCGCGTCGTGCTGCTCACCGAATGCTCGATGAGCGACAATGTCGCCGTACACCATCCCGATGTCGAATTCATTCGCCCCTGCAATCTCTGCCCGCATATGAAGCGCATCACGCTGGGCAATATCCGCGCCGCCCTCGAGGAAAACCGCCATGAGGTGACTGTTGATCCGGCGATCGCGGTGGCCGCGCGCCGCGCCGTCGAGAGGATGTTGGCGATATGACCGAGATTCTCGAGGAGCTATCAGGACGCACGGTGATCGTCGGCAGCGGGCTTGCGGGGTTGATGACCGCGCTGACACTGGCGCCAGAACCTTCCGTGATCGTCACTCGCGCGGCCCTTGGCGCGGAGACGTCGAGCGCCTGGGCGCAGGGCGGCATCGCCGCCAGCGTCGGCGCCGACGACAGTGCGGCGCTACATCTTGCCGATACGCTTGCCGCCGGCGACGGGCTCTGCGATCCGGCCATTGCCGCCGGCATCATCGCCGAGGCGCCGGCGGCGATCGCCGCGCTGGAGCAGGCCGGCGTACGCTTCGACCGGAATGCCGCAGGAGACCTCTCGCTCGGGCTCGAGGCGGCCCATAATCGCCGCCGTATCGTCCATGCCGAAGGCGACGGCTCGGGTGCGGCGATCATCGCCGCGCTGATCAAGGCGGTGATGGAAGCGCCATCCATATCAGTGCTCGAAGGCTTCGAGGCGCGGCGGATTGTGATGGACGGCGAAAAGGTCGCCGGCCTGCTTTGCGCGACCGCGAAAGGCGCCGCCATCCTGCCGACATCGCGGCTGGTGCTCGCCGCCGGCGGCATCGGCGGGCTTTACGACGCGACCACCAATCCAATGGGCAATTTTGGCCAGGGGATCGCGCTTGCGGCAAGAGCCGGTGCAGCGCTCGCCGATATGGAATTCGTCCAGTTCCATCCGACCGCGCTCGATTCACGCCGCCGGCCGCTGGCGTTGGTCAGCGAGGCGGTGCGCGGGGAGGGGGCTTTGCTCCTCAACGAACGCGGCGAACGGTTCATGGCCCGCACTCCAGGCGCCGAACTTGCGCCGCGCGACGTGGTGGCCCGGGCGATCAGCGCCGAAATTGCCCGTGGCGGCAGGGTCTTCCTCGATGCCCGCGCTGCTCTCGGCAGCCGCTTTGCCGCCCGCTTTCCTGTCATCTCCGCCCTTTGCGGCGAGGCCGACATCGATCCGGCGAAAGACCTCATTCCGGTTCGCCCGGCCGTTCACTATCACATGGGCGGTGTGGCCACCGATGCAAATGGCCGCAGTTCGGTTCCCGGTCTCTGGGTTGCCGGTGAGGCGGCGTCAACCGGCCTGCACGGCGCGAACCGGCTTGCCAGCAATTCGCTGCTGGAAGCGGCTGTCATGGGCATGCGGGCGGCGCGTGACATTTCAGGCATGCCGGTGAGAGGTACCGGCACCATCTTCCCCGAGAGACTGCCGGCGCCGGCCGATGCATCGCTCGTCCGGCCGATCGTTTCGCGCCATCTCGGCGTGCTGCGCAATGCCGGCGCCATTCATGGCGCGATCGCCGCCCTGCTGCCGCTTGTCGAAAGCAACGGCCCAGCCGCCGATCCGGCCATCGTGGCGCTCTCGATCGCCGTCTTTGCCAGCCTGCGGATGGAATCGCGCGGCGCTCATGCCCGCACCGACTTTCCGCTGAAGCTCACCAATGTCAAACGGCGCCAGATGTGCCTTTCCGACGTTCTGGAAATCGCCCACGCGACACCGCCCTATGCCCTTGCAAGGAGTGCCTGAGATGAGCCTCGTTTCCCTTCCGCGCCTGAGCGTCGAACCTTTGGTGCGGGCCGCCCTGCTCGAAGATCTCGGCCTTGCCGGCGACATCACCTCGGCATCGGTCATCCCCCATGATCACCGCTCGACGGTGGCGATGGCGGCCCGCCAGCCGGGCGTGATCGCCGGTCTCGATGCCGCCGAACTCGCCTTTTCCCTCGTCGATCCGGAGATCGTCATGCGCCGCCGTCTTCAGGACGGCGACGCGGTAAAGCCCGGCGACGTGATCGCCACCATCGAAGGCCCGTCACGCGGCCTGCTGAGCGCCGAGCGTACCGCGCTGAATTTCCTCGGCCATCTCTCAGGCATCGCCACAGTGACGGCGGGGATCGCCGCCGCCATTCGCGGCACCAAGGCATCAGTTGCCTGCACGCGCAAGACGACGCCGGGGCTGAGGGCGCTGGAGAAATATGCGGTGCGGGCTGGGGGCGGCATGAACCACCGCTTCGCGCTTTACGACGCGGTGCTGATCAAGGACAATCACGTCGCCATCGCCGGTGGGGTCGCTGAAGCGATCCGTCGGGCGCGGGCCGGCGTCGGCCATATGGTGAAGATCGAGGTCGAAGTGGATACCCTCGATCAGCTGCGTGAAGCGATGGGGACCGGCGTCGACGCCGTTCTGCTCGACAATATGACACCGGATCAGCTGCGCGAAGCCGTCGCCATCGTCGCCGGCCGAGCCATCACCGAGGCGTCCGGCCGGGTCACGCCGATAACGGCTGCCGCAATCGCCGCCTCCGGCGTCGACCTCATTTCGGTCGGCTGGCTGACGCACAGCGCGCCGGTGCTGGACATCGGGCTCGATTTCCTCGAAGCCGCGATCGCAACGGACACAAGCTCGAAACGGTTCGCACAGATTCTGTGATCCCTAGGCCCGCTTCGGCTGGGCTTCCTTGTCGCTGTCGAATTCCAGCAGCTCGATTATGACGCCGAGATCGGCACCGTCGTCATAGGCATGACGTCCGTGGCCGCCATCGACCCGATTATTCAAGCCCTTGTGAGAGCGATGTTCAACACCGGGGATGATCTCACGCTTTGCAGCGCCGCAGGATCGAAGCTTGTCGGCGATCATCACTCGCGGCGCGTGCCATTGGAAACCGTCCAGATGTGGGTCGATCACAAGAAAAATTCGCCGGAAAATGCAGATGCAAGCTGAAAGTGCGACAAGAAAATTACGAGCTAAGCGCTCTAAATATTAGAACGCTTATTTCTTCAGCCGCCGCCCCACTCGACTGCAGAGGAGTTTCTCCTTTTATTTCAATCATCTTGCTGACGATCCTGCTCACTTCAACCTCAATTCCGTCAATTTCGCCTCTTTTTTCAGCACAAGAATTGAAGCGTTTAAAATCTTGCAGAACGCCGGATATTCATGAGACAAAAGACCTGCGAGTAGAAGCGGTCTGAGCTTCGGTTCTGGACATTGCTCGACGGATAAATCTGTCGAGGAGGTGTCCTAAATGCAGGGAAAAACCAGTCATTTCGCCCCGACATCCGCAGAGATCGACGCTGGAGCTGATCACCTTCGCGCGCAGCGTTGCTTTGCATGCCTGAGCAGCAAGCGTCCTGAAAAACGCGATTGCGCAATTGTCAGGCTCGTCGCGGATGGCTTCGACCCGGAGCGCGTCGCCAATCACTATCCGTCCTTAAAAACCGAACACCAATTGCGAAAGGTCGACCCATGTCCCGCACCAAGCTTGCCTTCTATGCACTTGCCGCAACCCTTTCTGCCGGCGCCGCCTCCGCCGCCGACAAGGTGATCTTTCAGCTCGATTGGCTGCCGGGTGGCGACAAGGCACCGATCTACGTCTGCATCCAGGAAGGTTTCTGTTCGGACGCCGGCCTTGAGGTGGAGATCGCCTCCGGTCGCGGCTCGACCGACGCTATCTCGCGCCTTGCCTCCGCGTCCTCCGACATCGGTATTTCCGATATCGGCGCCCTGATGGCCGCCCGCGCCAATGAAGGCGTGAAGGTGACCGCGGTCATGTCGCTGTTCAACAAGGGGCCGCATGCCTTCTACGTCGCCAAGGGCGGTTCGATCGCAAGCGTCGCTGACGTCAAGGGCAAGACGATCGCGACGTCGCCCTTCACGTCGTCGAATGTCTACCTGCCACTGGTGCTCAAGGATGCCGGCATCGACATGGCGGATATCAAGCTCATCAAGGCCGATCCCGGCGCACTCGGCCCGCTGCTGATGACCGGCAATGCCGACGGCATCATCGCCTGGATGACCGACCTGACGCGCTACAGCAACCAAGGCAAGGAAGCTGGCAAGGAGATCGTTGCCCTGCCATGGTCGGCAGCCGGGCTCGAGCTTTATTCCGCATCTCTCATTGCCAGCGACGATTTCCTCGCCAACCGTCCGCAGGTCGCCGCCCGCTTTATCGCCGCCTACAAGAAATCCGTCGAATTCGCCAAGGAGAATCCGGAGAAGGCTGCCGCTGCTGTCACCGCCATCGTACCGGAACTCGGCTCGGAAGATGTCCAGGGTTCGCTCAAGGACACGCTGCCGTTGATCTTCAACGAGGTGACGGAGAAGGACGGCCTCGGTGCCTTCGAAACCACCCGCCTCGCCGAAACCTGGCGCCGTGTCTCTGAAGCGCAGGACATCGATCCGGCCAAACTCGATCCGGAAACCATGGTCAACCGCACCTTCGCCGTAACCGAGTAACCGCCATGGCGATGCCCGCTATCCGTTTCGACAGGTTGGGACAGGTTTTCGAAACCCGGTCCGGGCGCACGGAAGCCCTGCGCGACGTCAGTTTCGATGTGGCCCGGCATGAGTTTGTCTCGATCCTTGGCCCTTCAGGCTGTGGGAAATCGACCCTGCTGCGCATGATCGCCGGCCTGTTGAAGCCGACGTCCGGCTCGGTAGACGTCTTCGGTCTGCCGGTGACGGCCCCGCGTGACGACATCGGGATCGTCTTCCAGAAACCAACGCTGCTTCCCTGGGCGACTGTCGAGGACAATGTCGTGTTTCCCGCCCGCCACAAGACCGGCCGGGTAACGGCAGAGGAGCGCGGGCGGGCGGGTGAATTGCTGAGCATGGTCGGGCTTGCCGGCTTCGAGAAACGCCTGCCGGACGAACTGTCTGGCGGCATGCAGCAGCGTGTCGGCATCGCCCGCGCGCTGCTCATGGACCCGGACATCCTGCTGATGGACGAACCCTTCTCGGCGCTGGATGCCCTGACGCGCGAGGTGATGGGCTTCGATCTGCTGCGCATCTTTTCCGAACGTGCGAAGACCGTGGTCTTCATCACCCACTCCGTCAGCGAGGCGGCGCTTCTGTCCGACCGCGTTTTGGTAATGACCGGACGGCCGGGCTCGATCCTGACCGAAGTCACCGTTCCCGTCGGCCGGCCACGCGGCCCCGAAACTGCAAAGGACAAGGCGATCCATGACCTCTCCGATTACCTCCGCGATCTCCTCCTCACCCGTCACGCGGCGTGAGGCCATGCAGAGCCGTACACCGGTCGCGCTCCTCAAGCGGGTGCTGGCGTTGCCGGGCATCACGACCGCCGCGGCCCTGATCGGCACGGTGCTGCTATGGGAAGCGGCGGCGCGGCTCCTGTCGATCCCGACCTATCTGCTGCCGCCGCCAAGCGCGATCCTCGGCTCGTTCTCCGCCATCGGCTTCGAGCGCTGGATCGGTCACATCGCCGCGACGTTGCGGGTGGCGCTGATTGGTTATGCGATGTCCATCGTTATCGCCATTCCGCTCGCGGTGGTCATGATGCGCTCGCCATTCCTGTCGCGAACGCTCTATCCGCTGCTCGTCGTCGTGCAGTCGACGCCGGTGGTGGCGATTGCGCCGATCATCATCGTCGTGCTCGGGGCCGGCGATGCGCCACGCATCGTTATCACTTGTCTCATCACCTTCTTTCCGCTCGTCGTCTCTACCGCAACGGGCCTTGCGGCAACCCCGCCGGAGCTGATCGAGCTGTCGCGAAGCCTGCGCGCCTCGGGCTTCCGCGAGATCACCCAGATACGCCTGCCGTTTGCGGTGCCCTACATCTTCTCGGCGTTGAAAATCTCGATCACGCTTGCCGTCATCGGCGCCGTGGTTGCGGAGTTCTGCGCATCCGAAGCCGGCGTCGGCTATTTCATCCAGCTGTCGACCTCCCTGTTCAAGCTGCCACAGGCCTGGGCCGGCTTGCTGCTGCTCGCCGCCATGTCGCTCTTGCTATTTCAGGCCGTGGTCCTGACGCAGAAGCTCCTCTTTCCCTGGAGCCTGCCGAAAAACGGCTGAACCCATCCGGAGTAGAAGCAGTCGGGCCCTGCCCGGACATTGCTCCTCAACCGCCGGTTCGCCGGCATTCACGTAAGGAGAATAGTATGAATATCCAGACAGACACCCTCGCGGAACTCGCCAAGGAAGCGACCATCGGCGGCATGGGCACGACCGTTGACCGGGAAATCCCCGTCATCGACCTTTCTGACTTCGACAACCGCAAGCACGAGATCGCCGATGCACTCTGGCAGGCCTCGGTCGATATCGGTTTCTTCCAGGTCTACAATCACGGCATCGCCCAGGACGATATTGACGCGGCCTTCGACACGGCCTGGACATTCTTCGAACTGCCGGTGGAGGTCAAGGCGAAAACCCCGATGCCGAAGGGCATCAATGCCGGCTGGGAATTCAGGGCACAGGTCCGCCCCTCCACCGGTACGCCGGATAACAAGGAGAGCTTCCAGCTCACCCGGCCGGACATGATCCGCCTCAACTTGTGGCCGAGCGAAGACGATCTTCCGGGCTTCCGGGAAAAGATGCTCCGCTTCGAGCGACAGAACTGGGAACTCGGCATGCGCATCCTCTCCTGCTTCGCGCTGAAGATGGGCTTTGCCGAGGATTTCTTCACCAAGGCGCATGACCCCTCTTCGGACCAGTATCAATCGACCCTGCGCCTCATCCATTACATGTCGATGGAAGGCGCCAAGCCGGAAGACTTCACGTCGTGGCGTGCCGGCGCGCATTCGGACTTCGATTGCTTGACCATCCTTCACCAGAAGGAAGGCGAAGGCGGGCTCCAGGTGTGCCCGGGCAAGGATGCAGCCTTGAAGGAATGGACGGATGTTCCGCCGCACAAGGGCTACATCACCTGCAACATCGGCGACATGCTGATGCGCTGGTCGGACGACCAGTTGCAGTCGACGCTGCACCGGGTGCGTATGCCGCGCGAGAATGAGTACATGGGCCGCCGACTGTCCCTGCCCTTCTTCTGCCAGGCAAACCGCGATGCCGTCATTGAGGGTCCGCTCGGCAAATACGAGGCGATCACCGCCGGCGAATACCTGACCCGGCGCATCAACGCCAATTTCGCCAAGAAGTGACGTTGTAGATGGTCCGTTGCGGTGACATCGTGGAACAGTCAATCCGACTCCCGTCAGGCAACGGACCCATCATGCTTCATGGACGCGCGCTGCGTTATATTGACGAGGTGGCCCGACAGGGCTCCATCCGCAAGGCGGCAAAGACATTGCATGTCGCCGCCTCTGCGGTGAACCGCTATATTCTGGAGCTTGAGGAAGAGTTGCAGGCACCCATTTTCGAGCGCCTGCCGCGCGGCCTGAAACTCACGAGTTCCGGCGAGATCCTCATCCAGCACATTCGCGAGACACTGCAGGCGCATCAGCGGATGCGGGCGCAGATCCAGTCCCTCAAGGGGCTCAATCGCGGCGAGGTAGTGCTGGCGACCATGGCAACGCTCGCGGCGGGCCGGATTGCCGAGATCGTTGCAGCTTACCGAGAAAAACATCCGCAGGTTAGTCTGCGGATCATGGTCGGCGACCGGACGACTGTTGCGGAAATGGTTGCGCTCGGCCAGGCCGATCTCGCCATTGCCTACAACCTGCCGGACGATAGCCGGCTGCAACGCGCCGCCGAATTCCGCCATGCGCTGGGAGCCGTCGTCGCGCCCGCCCATCCCCTCGCAAATCGCAAGACCGTGCGCATGTCCGATTGCCTGCTCTATCCGCTGGTTCTGGCGGATCGATCGCTGTCGCTGCGCGAGGTCGTCGAGGCGGCTGCCCCGGCGCGTGCCACCCTTGTTCCCGTCGTCGAGACCAATTCGATGGAACTAATGAAGCGCCTTGCCCGGACAACGCCTCACATCACCTTCCTCAACCGGCTCGACGTCGACCGCGAAATGGCGACCGGCGACCTGGTCTTCATTCCGCTGACGGGAACCGGCTCGCTGCAACGGCTCAATATCCTCCACCGCGCCCGCGGCTCGCTTTCGCCCGCCGGCAGCCATTTCATGCAATTCGCGCAGGAGCGTCTGCTCGCCTCGTTTGACGAGAGCTGACCGCTCGGCAACCCATCCAATCGAGACCCATCATGAACGATCTTTCCCTGTTTCCCAGCCTTGCCGCCCGTCTGGCGAGACCGGAGCGCATTCGTCTTGCGAAGGCGCGCGTTCCGGTCGCGCTGCTTGCAGATGACTCGCCTGGTGGTGCGGAGATGGATCGGGACGGTTCCGCCCTCGTCGATATTCTGGTCGAGAACGGCAGGATCGCTGCGATAACGCCGGCCCTTGCCGATGGTGGCGAAGATACAGTCGCGCTCGACGGCCGCCATGTCTGGCCGCTTCTGATCGACGCGCACGCCCATCTCGACAAGGGCCACACCATGGGACGTGCGCCCGATTCCGGCGGCACTCATCCCGGCGCGCGCGCTGCGACGACGGCCGACCGCCTTGCCCACTGGAATGCCGACGACCTCCTGCGACGGATGGAATTCGGTCTTGCAACGGCCGACGCCCATGGCGTGGCCGCCATCCGCACCCATCTCGACAGTCACGAGGGGCAGGCGGAAATCACCTGGAGCGCGTTTGCCGAAATGCGCGAACGTTGGAAAGGCTGCATCACCTTGCAGGCTGCCGGCCTCGTGCCGCTCGATGCCTATCGCGACGACTATGGCGCCCGCCTTGCCGATATCGTTGCCGTCCACGGCGGCTTGCTCGGCGGCGTCACCCGCGCCTCCGGGGGCACCCATGGGTCAGGCCTCGGCGATATCGACCTGCTGCTCGACCGGTTGTTTGCGCTGGCGAAGGAACGGGAACTGGATGTCGATCTACATGTCGACGAGGCGGCACAGGCCGATGCCCTGCCGCATGTGGCACGTGCCGCCATCCGCCACGGTTACGAGGGGCGCGTGACATGCGGCCACTGCTGCTCGCTTGCACTTCTGGGCGAGCAAGAATTGCGCAACACGATCGCGCTGATCGCCGATGCCGGCCTCTCGATCATCACGCTGCCAACCGTCAACATGTATCTCCAGGATCGCGAAGACGGCCGCACGCCACGCTGGCGCGGGGTCACGCCCGTGCAGGAATTGCAGGCGGCTGGCATTCCGGTCGCCGCGGCCGGCGACAATTGCCGCGATCCGTTCTTTGCCTATGGCGATCACGACATGCTGGACACCTGGCGTCAAGCGGTGCGCATCCTGCATCTCGACCACCCTTACGCGGATGCGCCCGCTCTTGCCGGCCCGGCACCCGCCTGCATCATGGGCATCGACGCCGGTACGATCGGCGTCGATCGTCCGGCAGACCTGATGATCCTGGAAGCCTGGAGCCTCGACCAGGTTATCGCCCGTCCGCACTCCGACCGCGTCCTCCTCCGCAAGGGGATTTTCGCCAACAGGACATTGCCCTCCTACAGTATGCTCACAGATTTCCAGACCGCTTGAGCCGCTCTCCAGGAAACAAAAAAGGGGACCGCCGAAGCCCACATCAAGGCGCTTGGCCTGTAGCGCAGCGGCGATTTTGGTCGGGGACAGCCTGTGATATGGGCCGTCGATAGCTTAATAACCTGCTGCCAGGGAACGCAAAAAAGCCTGCCATCCAAAATATCGGCAAAGCATCTTCTCGGCGAGCGACATGCGAAAATGCAAATAATCGCTGAAATTTCTTCTTTTTATAGCAAAGCCGCTATGCGCAGCGGCTTTATAGCTTTAACATGATCTCTTGACCGCCGGTGCGCTTGTGCGCCTTGGCTTTCAGAGGTGAGAACCGAGATGCGACGGACATCCGGCAGATGCTGACGAACAGGCTCTGCCTGCTCGGAAGACCGCGATTGATGGCGGCGGGGAAGGAACTCCCCTTGCCGGAGAAGTCTTATTTTCTCCTCGCCATGCTCGCCGCCGAACCCAATTTCGAACTCGACCGCGAAACCGTCAGGCGACAGCTCTGGCAATCGGAACTGCCGGAAAAACGGGCCGGCAGCCTGCGCCAGCTGCTGGCGCGCATCGAACAGAGCGTTCCCGCCGGCCTTCCACAGCTGCTTGCCCCGACCCGAACCCATATCGGCCTTGCCGATGGCTGGGAGGTCGACGTTCATATCCTGAAACAGAAAGGGCCGCTCGCTCCCGAAGACGGCGACCTCCTGAACGGCGAATTGCTCGAAGGCGTCAAATCGCCGACACAGGGCGCCGAGGACTGGCTGACCTTTGAGCGCCAGCGTGTCGACGAATTGCGCTCCGCCCATCTCACCCGGCTGGTCGAGACCTCAGACGACAGATCTGATGAAGAGCAGGTCAAGCTTGCCAGGCGCCTGCTGGAACTCGACCCTGCCAGCGAGACGGCCTATCGCGCCTTGATGCGCACCTATGTCAGGATGAACGATTCGGCAGCGGCGCGTCAGGCCTATTTGAAGTGCAAGAGCCAGCTGAAGGACGACTTCGACACCGAGCCGGAAGAAAGCACCACCGCTCTTGCCCGCGAACTAAACCTGGCGCCGGCAGCACAGGCGACGTCGGGACATCCTCAGTCGGCGCTTAACCTTTCCGTCAGCCCGCTTGGTCAGCCGCGTATCATCATCCTGCCGCCGGAAAGCATCTTCACAGATCCGCTGATGGAGCGCGTCGGCAGGGCCCTTCTGGAAGACGTCACCATCGGCCTCAGCCAGCAGCGCGGCTTCAAGGTGATCGCCGCGCATACCAGCCTGGAAATCCTCAGCCGTTCGATCGATCCGTCGCGTGCCGTGCCCGGTCCGCTCGACCTCAGCTTCGACTATGCGGTCTACGTCACCATCCAGGGCCGCGACGAGGATGTCTTTGCGACTTGCCGGCTGACGCGGACGACGACATCGGAGGTGATCTGGGCCATCGAACTTCCACTGGTCATGCAGAAGATCAGCGAATCCTTCGCGCATCTGACGCGCCGGATCGTTTCCTCGCTCGCCGACACGATCGAGCGTCACGAACTGGCGATGCCGATCGGCGACGCGCCGCCGTCCGCCTACCGCCTCTACCTGGAAGGCAAGCGGCTGATCGCCCAGACCGATCTGCAGCATCTGCGCCAGGCGCGCAAATGGTTCAAATCCTCACTCAATCGTTATGAACATTTCTCTGCCGCCCATGCCGGCATGTCGCGCGCGCTCGGCATGGAATGGCTGATCCGCGGCATGCGGGACAAGGAACTGCTCGACGAGGCGAACGGCGCTGCCCGGCAGGCGCAGCAGTCCGACCCGAACAGCGGCCGGGCCTATCGCGAGCTCGGCTTCGTTGCGCTTTATCGCCGCCGCTTCGACGAAAGCCTGGAATACTTCCAGCAGGCCCAGGATCTCAATCCCAATGATGCCGATATCCTGGCCGACTATGCCGATGCGCTGTGCCACTATGGCGACTTCGACAGAGCGCTGGAGCTGAATAAGGCCGCCTTCAGGCTCAATCCCCTGCCGCCTGACTATTACTACTGGAATCTCGGCGGCATTCACTTCGATCGCGAAGAATACGAAAAGACGATCGAGGCGCTTGAGCCAGTGAGATCCAAGCAGGCGACGGCCCGCTTGCTCGCCGCCGCCCATGCTATGGCAGGCGACATGAAGAAGGCCCATACATATGCCAAGGTCGTTTTGGAAAATTTCCCGGATTTCCGTAGCGAGGATATCCGCCATTTCGTTCCTGATCGCGACCCCCGCTATACGGAATCGCTGATTCATGGCCTGCATCTGGCCGGACTTCCCTGATCCATCGCTTTTTAAATAAGCCTGTAACGCTTAAATGACGCAGGCAATGTTCCTCTCCGGCGGTTAACGGCGGCCTCCCGCTGCCTTCCCTATCGGAGATGGAAAATGAAAACCAATGTTGAAACCAATGCCGCAATTCTCTCCCAGCCGCGTTTCTCGGCCGCAGCCAAGGCCGCGATGAAGCAGGACGAACTCAACATCGCTCCGAACGGTCTCGAAAACCTCACACATGCCCTGAAGTTCCGCTAAGGAACAGATCGGCATGTCCGTTTTCGCCGACCTTGAAACGCTTGCCGGTGACCTTAAACGATCATCGGCCAGTGTCAGCGATTATCATGACCGCGCCGTCACGCCGGCTCAGACGCTTGCAGCCATCCGGCCGCATCTGCGCGAATTCGGTATCACGCGCATCGGTCTGCTGACGGCACTCGACGTTCTGAACATCCCCGTCGCCTTTGCAACGAGGCCGAACAGCCATACGCTCTCGGTGTTTCAGGGCAAGGGGATCGACAATGATGCCGCCATGGCCTCAGCGGCCATGGAGGCGGTCGAGACACGAATCGCCGAAATTGCCCCCGCCGACCTGACGCAGGCGACGGTCGAGAGCATGCGGGCGGAGCGTGCCGCGATGATCGATCTCGACAATGTCGCACGCTGTGCCCCCGACGAAATCGGCAGCAGTCCTATTCCGTGGTGCTCAGGGCTCGACATTCTTTCCGGCAGCAGCGTCTTCGTGCCCTGGTGGCTCGTCGGTCTCGACCATCGCGGCGAGAGGCCTCCGGGCTTCGAGCAGTCGAGCGATGGGCTTGCCTCCGGCAACACGCCGTCCGAAGCGGTGCTGCATGGGCTTTGCGAACTGGTGGAGCGCGACGCCTGGGCCTTGACCCAGCTGAAATCGCCCGAGCGCCTGAAGGAGAGCCGCATCGACCCCGCCTCCTTCGGCGATGCGGTCATCGACGTCATGACCGACCGGATCACCCGCGCCGGCATGAAACTGCTGCTGCTCGACATGACGACGGATATCGGCGTTCCCGCTTTCCTGGCCGTCATCATGCCGGGTAATCTTTCCGACCGCGTCGACGCGCGCTGGTCTCATGTCTGCGGTGGCTGCGGCTGTCACCCCGATCCCGTGCGCGCCGCGCTGCGCGCCATCACCGAAGCGGCGCAGAGCCGGCTGACCGCGATTGCCGGCAGCCGCGACGATTTTTCGCCGCGCATCTATCAGCGGCTCGACAGGAGTGCGGCGATGCAGCAGGTGGTCGAACTCTGCGAGGGCGACGGCCGGATGCGGTCGTTCCAGGCCCGCGATCGCCGCCCGGCGACGATCCAGGACACCATCGGTCATATTGCCGGCCGGCTGGCGGCGACCGGCATCGAGCAGATCGTCGTCGTGCCGTTTCCGCACCCGGCCCGGCCGGCCTCCGTCGTCAGGGTGATTGTGCCGGGACTGGAGGTCGATATCTCAGGCCAATACGTCCAGCTCGGCCTGCGCGCGGTCAACACCATGAGAGGAGCCGAATCATGAAGGTGCTGTTCGTCGGCCCGAGCCTTGGCAGCGATCTTGCCGCGGCAAGAGCCATGTCCCCTCGCATCGATTTCCGGCCGCCGGCCGCCTGCGGCGACATCTTGAAGGCCGTTCAGGACGGCGCCACCGCGATCGGCCTCGTCGATGGCTATTTCGGCGATCTGCCCTCGGTCTGGCACAAGGAAATACTTTACGCACTCGAACACGATGTCGCCGTTGCCGGCGGCGCCAGCATGGGCGCGTTGCGGGCAGCCGAATGCGCCCCCTTCGGCATGGTCGGGCTCGGCTCCATCTTTGAAGATTACGAGTCCGGTCGGCTGCTCGACGACGAGGCCGTCGCGCTGGTGCATGCGCCGCAGGAACTTGGCTGGCTGCCGCTTTCCGTACCCTGGGTCGATTTCGAGCCGACGGTCGATGCGCTTTACGCCAAAGGCGAGATTTCGCCCGGCGAGCGCAAGAAACTGCTGCTTGCCGGCCGTTTCCTGCATTTCTCCGAGCGCACCTATGCCAAGGTGGCCGACGAGTGCCATTTCCGCAAGCCGCGCCGCGACCACATCCTCGCCGCCATTCGCAAGAACCGCGTCGAGCGCAAGCGCAACGACGCGCGACTGGTACTGGAATGGCTGCGCCGGGACAGATTCCTCCCCGTCAACCGTGACTGGCACTTTGCCGCAACCTCGCACTGGGAGCTCCTGCACGCTGAAGTCACGCGCAATGCGGTTGCTGTAACGCTTGAATAACGGTCGCGGCGGAAAGATGCGCTGGTGATGGAATCGTAGGGTTCCACGGCCAAAGAGGGCGGGAACGATGTTTGAACAACACAACGAAGGTACAGGCAGCGAATACGCAAGGATCTTCCGGCTGCTGTCGGCAGCCAAGGAGGAGGCTGAAAAGCTTCAGCTGCGCAATCTGATGCACCTGACGAACATGGCGCTGCTGCAGGTCGTCATCGATTGGGACGGCATAGATCCCGACAGGGAGCTTGACGTCAATCTCGAGAAGCTGCTCGGCAGCAAAGCCAAGATCGCAATGAAGGATGCCAGCGAGAATCTAATCCTGATCGATCGCCATTGAGCCCGATCGATTCTGATTAAACCTGATTGATCCTCATGCGGTCCGTTGGGATCGTGAAGGACAACCGGTCTATTCGGCCGCTTCAGTATCCAACTGTTCGGTGTTGGCAATCGCCTGGACGAGCTTCAGGATCTTTTTACGAAGCGCTTCGTTCTTGATCGAAAAGAACGCCGCATTGAGAAGGACGCCTTCGCGCGAAATAACGAATTCCTCGCTGGGAGCGGGGTTGTCGTTGGCATTATCAGGGGTCGACAGGTCGTCGAAAAATGTCCTGACATCGACCTTCAGCGCGCCGGCGATTTCGACCAGCATGCTGGCGGAAACGCGGTTGGAGCCCTTTTCGTATTTCTGGATCTGCTGGAACGTTACGCCCACACGATCGCCCAGTTCCGTCTGAGAAACTTTCCTCAACAAACGCTGGATACGGATCGTCTTTCCGACGTGAACATCGACGGAATGCGGTTCTTCTTTCATCTCATTTCCCTTCTGAAGGCAGCGGACAAGGGGTTATTCGCCATATCCGTGTCAACAACTTTTAGCCGAGATAAATAAGGCTAGCAATTGGTTGCATGTAGATAGAGTTAAGCCCGAAAATCGGGCCCTTTTTGTGCCGGAATGGCGCAAAAAACATCCCGAAATGGCACGTCGAGGAGACCGGTCGCTTTATTTTGTGACGTCAGAGCGACCAGAGGCGCTGTGCGTTAACGAAAAGCAACTTGGAACGCTCCTCCTCGCTCACGCCGGAAAGCATCGCATGGGTCGCCGCAACCCAGGTAGAGAGGCCGCCACCGAGCGTGCAGACCGGCCAGTCGCTGCCCCAGACGACGCGGTCCCAGCCGAAACTTGCGGTCACATGGTCGATATAGGGCTGCAGCGTTTGCGCCGTCCATGTCTTCGCATCAGTATAGGCGACGACGCCGGAGATCTTGCAGACAACGTTCGGCCGCCGGGCAATCTCCGATATGCCGGCCTTCCATGGCTCAAAGGCGTCCGAGCGGATATCCGGCACGCCGCAATGGTCGAGCACGAACTGCACGTCGGGCGCAAGATCGATGAGGGTGGTCACACGGCTCGCCTGATGCGGCAAGGTGCAAAGGTCGAAGGTCAGGCCGCTGCCGCCGATGCGCCTGATGTTTTCGCGGAACAGGGCGCCTTCGGAGATATCATCGGGCACGACATGCAGCACGCGGCGGAACCCCTTGACGAAGGGATCGGCCTTTTGCCGCTCGAGATAGGCGGCAAAGCCTTCCGCTTCCGGCCGGCAGGAGACGATGGCGCCGGCAATCAGACTGCCTTCCTTTTTGGCGATCGTGGCGACGTGATCGGTCTCGGCCTGCATAGCGGCAGGATCGACATCGACCTCCATATGCAGCACGGTGGTGATGCCGCAGCGCCGGGCCTCGGTCGCATAGGTCTCGTAGAGGAAATCATGATCGAGAGCGGGCGCGTCGGAAAGCCAGGGATAGGGCAGGGCCGATCGATCGATGATGTGCAGATGGGTGTCGATGAACACGCTCTTCTCCTCCCAGAGTGATTGCGGCAAACCTATTCCCGGTGAATGGATTGTTCAAATAGAAATTCTTAGGCCTCAGGCCGGGTTGACGACATCGGCGCCGGCAAGCAGCGAAAGCTGGGCGGCGGTCTTCTGCACCAGTGTGATCGCCTGCGTGATATCGGGAGCGGACGGCGCATTGACGAGCGCGATAAAGGGGCAGGTGAGGGCGGCGATGCAGCGGCGATCCGGGCCGAGAACGGGAGCGGAAAGATTGTAGACGCCTGATGTCTGGGCGCTCGCCATCATCTCGTAACCGCGCTCGCGGATCTGGTGGAGACGATCGTAGAATTCTGGCCCGAGTTCGACGTCCGCGCGGCTGCGCACGTGTTCCGAGATCATCATCTCCCGCTCCTCCTCGCTGCGGAAGGCGAGCAGCACATGCCCGGACCCGGTGTCGAAGAGGCTGATATGGGCGCCGATGCGGATCGAAAATCCCCAATAGTCCGGCGCCTCCTGCTGGGCGATGACGACGGCAGCTCCGCGATCGAAGACGGCAAGATGATTGGCCTGGCGCGTGCGCTGAGCAAGATCGCGCATCAGCGGCGTGGCGTAAGAGGCGAGCCGGCGCACCGGTGCGTGCAGCTGCGCAAGGCCGAAGAGCTTCAGTGTCAGCGAATAGCGGTCGCCATCCAGTCGGGTGACGTAACCGCGGCGCACTAAGCGATCGAGCATTCGGTAGAACTCGTTGGGGCTGCGGTCGAGCCGTTTGGCGATTTCGGCCTGGGTGAGACCGCTGTCGACGCCGGCGAGCAGCTCCAGGATATCGAGGCCCTTGTCGAGGGCAGGAGCGCGGTAGCGGTCGGACTCGTCGGTCTCCATTCTTTCCCCCTGTGAATATCATTCTGCATATACGCAGAACCGCAGCCGGAAAAGGAAAACTTCGCACTTGACCCTTGGCCAATCGTCTGTTTGTCTATAAACAGACAAATTACCACTGAAGAGCACGCCGGGAGACAGGGAGGAAGACCATGCAGCGCATGGGAATGGTCATCGGCCCTGGAGCCGGCGAAGGTCGCCGAAGTCAAGCGTCCGCATGCAGCCGATCGATAGGATCCGGCGCTGATCTGCCTTTGCAACAGTGGCAACTCCTCCATTTAAGACACAGGAGCCGCGCGCATCTTGCCAGAACCCGGTCGAAGCGCGCAAAGAGGGCGAATGGCGGACGATGATGGACGAGGCGTTCCATCACGACCGAGCTTCGCCAAGACATCAACCGCACTCCATCGTCCAGCGTAGACATCCCAGAAAAGGCCCGTGACATGACAAACAGACTTTCCGGCAAGACCGTTCTCATCACCGCCGCCGGCCAGGGCATCGGCAGGGCGACGGCGGCAGCCTTTGCCGCGATCGGCGCCAAGGTTCACGCGACCGACATCAACACCGAGGCCTTAGCGACACTTGCCGCCGAAACCGGCGTCTCCACCCATAAGCTGAACGTGCTCGAAGAGGATGCGGTCAAGGCTCTGGTCGCCGAGATCGGCGCCGTCGACGTGCTGTTCAACTGCGCCGGTTTCGTCCATGCCGGCTCGATCCTCGAGATGACGGATTCCGATCTCGAATTCGCCTTCGACCTCAACGTCAAGGCGATGATCCGTACCATCCGCGCCGTGCTGCCCGGCATGATCGAGCGCAAGGACGGGGCGATCATCAACATGGCCTCGGTCGCCTCCAGCATCAAGGGCGTGCCGAACCGCTTCGCCTATGGCGTCACCAAGGCGGCGGTAATCGGGCTCACCAAAGCCGTCGCCGCCGATTATGTCGGTCAGGGCATCCGCTGCAACGCCATCTGCCCCGGCACTGTGGAAAGCCCGTCGCTGCAGGACCGTATGCGGGCGCAGGGCGATTACGACGCGGCGCGCGCCGCCTTCATCGCCCGCCAGCCGATGGGCCGGCTGGGCTCACCGGAAGAGATCGCCGATCTCGCCGTCTATCTCGCCGGCGCGACCTACACGTCGGGCCAGGCGATCGCGATCGACGGCGGCTGGACGATCTGATTTCAGCGGATGCGGCCGGCCCGGCAGTCTTGCCGGCCGGCCCGGCCACCGCGATCGGCTCTCTATAATAGGCCCATTATAATCGGGAGAAACACCATGACCCGCATCACTGACCTTCGTGTCTTCGATCTCCGCTTTCCCACCTCGCAAAGCCTGGATGGATCCGATGCGATGAACCCCGATCCGGATTATTCGGCGGCCTATGTCATTCTCGATACGGATGCGCCTGATCTTGCCGGCCACGGCCTGACCTTCACCATCGGCCGCGGCAACGACATTTGCTGCATGGCGATCGAAGCGATGCGCCACCTCGTCGTCGGCGCCGACCTTACAGAAGTTCTCGCCCATCCCGGCGCCTTCTGGCGGCATCTGACCAGCGACAGCCAGCTGCGCTGGATCGGCCCGGAAAAGGGCGCCATCCACCTGGCGACGGGCGCCGTCGTCAATGCCGTCTGGGATCTGCTCGCCAAGCAGGCCGGTAAGCCCGTCTGGCGGCTCGTCGCCGAAATATCGCCGGAAGAGATCGCCGATATCGTCGACTACCGCTATCTCACCGACGTGCTGACGCGCGCCGAGGCGATCGAGATCCTGAAACGCGCCGAGGCGGGCAAGGCGGAACGCATCGCCATCCTCGAAAAGGAAGGCTACGCCTGCTACACGACCTCGGCCGGCTGGCTGGGCTATGGCGACGAGAAGCTGCGGCGCCTCTGCCAGGAGGCGATCGATGCCGGCTTCAACCATATCAAGATGAAGGTCGGCCGCGACCTGGAAGACGATATCCGCCGCCTCAGGATCGCCCGCGAGGTGATCGGCCCCGACCGTTACCTGATGATCGACGCCAACCAGGTCTGGGACGTCGGCCAGGCGATCGACTGGGTGAAGGCGCTTTCCTTCGCCAAGCCCTTCTTCATCGAGGAGCCAACCAGCCCCGACGATGTCGCCGGCCACCGCAAGATCCGCCAGGCGATCGGCCCGGTGAAGGTCGCAACCGGCGAGATGTGCCAGAACCGCATCATGTTCAAGCAGTTCATCGCCGAAGGCGCTATCGACATCGTGCAGATCGATTCCTGCCGCATGGGCGGGCTGAACGAGGTTCTCTCCGTGCTCTTGATCGCCGCCAAGTTCGACCTGCCGGTCTGGCCGCATGCGGGCGGCGTCGGCCTTTGCGAATATGTCCAGCATCTGTCGATGATCGATTACGTCGCAGTGTCGGGGACCAAGGAAGGTCGCGTCATCGAATATGTCGATCACCTGCACGAACACTTCCTCGACCCCTGCCTGATCGAGAACGCCGCCTACATGCCGCCCGCCCTGCCGGGCTTCTCCATCGAGATGAAACCAACCTCGATCAGCAACTATACGTTTCGAGGCTAAGGAAACTTCGCCGACCGCATGTTGAATTCCTGATTTTTACAGTCTTTCCTGCCGCCGATGGGCTTCCAATCTGACGGGACTGCTCCAATTCACTTGGAGGCGGCGAAGCTTGCTTTTTAGAGCGCCGAGGAATAGTTTTGAACAGTGAATGCGGAGGGGGCCCAGCACCAGCAGGCCAGCAAATTTTATTGAACTTAGACAATAGAATGTTTGCGATCGAGCCATGCCCAAGTTTCACTGCGTCAAGAGACTATGCGCTTTTCTGCTGATCGTCGCGGCAATGCTGCTATCGATCGGCACGGTACATGCAGCCGTCACCGAGGAGAGCGGACGCCGCGTCGCCCTCGTCATCGGCAACTCGGTCTACAAGACGCTGCCCTCGCTTCCCAATCCTGCCAATGATGTCGAAGAGGTCGCGACCACGTTGCGCGCGGCCGGTTTCGACGTGACGATCGGCGTCAATGTCGACCGCATCGGGCTCGAAGATACGGTGCGCCGCTTCCTGCGTTCGACCAGCAATGCCGAGGCCGGCCTGATCTACTATTCGGGCCACGGTATCCAGGTGGGCGGCCAGAATTTCATCGTGCCTGTCGATGCGACGCTGGAGACGCCCTATGACGTCGAAACGCAGACCATGCCGCTTGACCTTATCCTGAACCATCTCAAGCAGAATTCGCGGGTGCAGCTGATCTTCCTCGATGCCTGCCGCAACAATCCCTTCAATGCCCAGAAATTCTGGATGGCGGAAAAACTGGAACCGGTCGGCGCCACACGCGGGCTTGCGCGCATCGACAGCGATCTCGGCAGCCTGATTGCCTTTTCCACAGAACCCGGCCAGGTGGCGCTCGATGGCGAGGGCGCGCTCAGCCCCTATTCCGAATCCTTCATCAAGCGCGCCAGCGAACCCAACAAGGAGATCCGCCAGGTTCTGACGGATGTGCGCCGCGACGTGATCGCCATGACCGACGGCAAGCAGGTTCCCTGGGAAAACTCCTCGCTGATGGACAGCTTCTATTTCATCCCGGCGCCGCCGCCGCCAAGCGTCGAACCGATGCAGCAGGTGAGCGTGCCGGAGGGTGCGGCCACGACCAAATTGCCGATCGCCCCGCCGCATGACGAGACCGGCTCGGCGCTGCTCGTCACCCTCAACCAGCTTCCCAAGACCGGCAAACTCAGCTTCGACGGCAAGCCGGTCGAGCAGGGCGCGAAGATGCCAGCCGCGGCACTGACGGCGCTGACCTATGATTCATCGGGTGTTGCCGCCGGAACCGTCGGCCTGATCGGCTATACCGTGAGCGACCCTTACGGCCAGGCGACGCAGGGTGTCGTGGCGATCACCGTCTCGGCGGATGCCGGCGCCAAGCTCGCCCAGCTCGAACAGGAAAAGCAGGTACGGCTGGCCGATGCCGAAGCCTATCTGAAGACATTGCCACGCGACGTCGACATGACGATCGGCGTCGGCCCCGTCAAGGCCGGCCTGCCTGAAGTACCGGCATCGGCTGCGGAAATGACCTTCAAGGTCGCGGCCCTGCCCGACAAGGGCACGCTGCGCGCCGGAGACCGAGTGATCGGGCTCGGCCATGTGCTTGAAGCTGCCGATATCCCGGCGCTTGCCTACGAGCCGCAGATCGGCACCGAAAACCAGCCTTTCGCCCTGACGCTGCAGGCCGCCAACGACGACTTGCCCCCGGCGACCATCACGTTCAAGCCAACGCTCGACGCCTGTGACACATCAGCCGCAGCTCCGCTCGACCTGCAGGGCGTGACGACAGGCAAGCTTCCAAACGAGATCGTCGCTGATGAAGCACTGCCCGCCTGCATGGACTCAGTGAAGGCCTATCCCGAGGTGGCGCGCTTCATCTATCAGCTCGGCCGTGCCCAGCTTGCCAACCGCGATACCAAAACGGCGTTCGCCACGATCAAGAAGGCAATGGATGCCGGGCATGTCCGGGCGATCCAGGAACTATCAAGGCTTTACGAGTTCGGTGCCTCCGTCCCGCGCGACGCAGCCAAGGCAAGTGAGATCGCCAAGGATGGTGCGGCCAAGGGCGATCCTTTTGCCCTGCACAGCTACGGCAAAGCCCTCTATCACGGCCGCGGCACCAAGGCCGATCAGCAGCTCGGGTTGCGCCTGATGCTGCAGGCCGCCGATCTCGGCCATACCTATGCGATGAACGAGCTCGGCTATATCTTCCTGAACGGCATCAACGTTCCGGCCGACCCCGATCGCGGTATCCGCTTCTACGAAGCCGGCGTCCAGCGCAACGACATCTATTCGCTGAACAATCTTGCGCTCGTCTACCGTTTCGGAAAAGGCGCTCCGGAGGACCTCCCGAAAGCGCTCGATCTTTTCACGCGGGCGGCAGAAGGCGGCCAGCCCCATGCTCCGACAAATCTCGGACGCATGTACCGCGACGGTATCGGCGTTGCCGCGGACAAGGCGGAAGCGGTGAAGTGGCTGGAGATGGGCGCGGAACGCGGCGACTATTGGGGCGCACTCGACCGCGCGATACTGGCTAAGGAAGACGGTGGCGACGCCGACAGCCTTGCAATCGCGGCGCGTTATTTCGCGCTGGCGACCGCCATCAACATGCCGGGCAGCGGCGATCCCAAGAACCACGCGCTGGCGGAACTCAAGAGGATGCCTGGCGCTGCGAAGAAGAAAGCGGAGGCCGCCTTTGCCGCCGAGCTGACCGCTCAGGAAAAAAAGGCAATTCCGAAGACCAAGTCGCTCGATGAAAGGCTCGTCAAGCTCGCAAAGGCGACATGGGTCAAGCGAAATCCGAGGTACGATCTCTTCTGAAACGGCGGTCCGGGGGCGCCCTACATGAACAGCAAGCTAATCATCCGCATCCTATTGTGCTCGACATTCATCACAGGTTCCGGCGCAATCCTGCAGAGTTGCATCTTCGATCCTGGCGCCAGGACGCTGTTTGCCAGCGAAGAGCCAGCGGCCAGGAGCGCCACGCCCACCAGGAGAACCACGCCCACTATTAGAAGAGTGGCCGCACAGAACAATCAACCGGCTTTCGCCCGCTCAGAGAACAGTTCCGGTGGGAATTCCGGCGGCGGTGGTTCTGGCGGCGGCATGGGCGGTGGCTCTAGCTCTAGCGGGTCGTCGAGCTCCGGCAACTCTTCGAGCGGCGGTCCTTCCTGGTAAAGGTAGGGTCCTTCATGATCCAAGCTGCGACGTTCATCGGAGCAGCAACGGGCATTGCGCTCTCAACCTATCTGCAGCTTGAACCCGGCAAGGCAATGGCGCTTGCCGTGTTCTGCCTTCTCCTGGTGTGGATCGCCGTCGACGGCATATTCGCTGCTCGTTCGACCTGGATATCGCGAAAGAGACGAAACGAGGCTGCCGCCATCGTGTGGCGTCGCATCGGAACGAAGCTTGTCGGCCTCGCCGCGCTGCTTGGCGTGGTCGTCATCGCCTGTTCGGTCTTTCCGTTTTTCACTCAGTCGTCGGCGGTCCGGTGGATCATCGAGGCTGGGCACACCACTATTCCCATTTCCATCGCACTTGCCGGCGCCACCATTCTCTACGTCGCGGTCACCGATCTGGTCGCGGAGGAGCCCGACGATTATCTCAATCAGGTCGGGCGCGCGGTGTTGATGCAGGATTTTCGTGAGGAGGACGTGCTGTTCGCATTGCGCCTGCTCGCGATCAAATGCTTCTTTCTCGTCCTGATGTTCTCGGGCGGCATGGCGGCTCTTTCCGATATTGCCGAGAAGCCGGCCTGGGCGTTTCCGCCGCTCTCGGCCGCCTGGTTCGAAGGCCTATTGCAGCTTGCCTTTCTTCTCGACATCGTGCTTGCCGCCGGCGGCTATGTCGCGACTTTCAAGCTTTTCGGATGGCATGTCAGGGCAACGGAGACGACCGCACTCGGCTGGCTCGTCTGCCTCATCTGCTACGAGCCGTTCTTCCCTGCGATCTCGCATGCCTTCGTGCCCTATGGCGAGGGGCCGGGCTGGGAGACCGTGATCCAGGAAGGGTCGGCCGTCTTCATCCTCTGGAGCGTCGCGACGGTGTTCTGTACCGTCATCTATGTCTGGGCGACCGTCGCTTTCGGGCCGCGATTTTCAAACCTCACGCATCGCGGCATCATCACATCGGGCCCCTACCGCTTCATGAAACATCCGGCCTATGTCTCAAAGAACATCGCCTGGTGGCTGGTTGCGATCCCAGGCTTCCTTGCCAGCGGACTTGCGGAAGGGCTTGCCCGGGCCGGCATGCTGGCGATCGTCAGTCTTATCTACGTCATGCGCGCCCGCGCCGAAGAGCGCATGCTGAGCCGGGATCCCGCCTATCGGGCCTATGCCGAGAGCGTCGCGGCGCATGGGCTTCTGGCGATGGCGAAGCGGCGGCTGGCATCAAGACCGGCGGCGTAGGTTCCGACCATTCAGCCGTCGAGCCCCTTGAAACGCACCGGCTGGTAGCCGCGCATCAACAGGCTGCCGAGCGAATAGGTATTGCGGCAGACGCGGCCCTTGCAGGCATTCGGCGAGGCCTCCATCACCTCCACCTTCTTATCGGCCGTGAAGCGCATGAACAGCAGCACATGCGAGCCCGGCTTGTTCAGCGCATCGCCCGGCCGCATCGACCAGGGGTCGGAGAGGCGCTTGGTGATCCCGGGGATGGCGCGCGTCGAAACGTGCATCTTCAGGCCCCAGGCGTCGCTGACGAAACCGGAGCAGTCGACGCCGAGGATGTTGGATTGCGGCGCGCTCTTGGTGCAGACGTTGCCGGCGGTCTGGCCCTTTTCGACGCCGCCGATGAAATTTTCGAGCGGCGTCTTGCAGCCCCAGCAGTAGGGAACACCCTTGACCGTCTGACCGCGCTTGCCGATCAGGTAGATCGGTCGGCGCAGCCGGTTCATGTTGACGCAGCCCGGGCCGGGATCCTTGCCATAGGCGGTTGATGTCACCATCCAATTCAGCGTCTCGAAGCCGATTGCCCGCTCGATGACGTCGTTGCGCGATTTCGGCACGATCGCCACCTTCGGCATCTTGCCGGGCTTGCCGGCAGTCGGCTGCTTGGCCGGGCGGGCGACGGCAAGCTTGCGGCCGGGCTCCCGGCCGTCGAGCCGCAGCACCTGCGCCCGGCTTTCCAGCGATCTCAAATAGAGCACGTCGCCGCGCGGGCCGATCGCCATGAAGCGCCTGGAGAATACCGTGCCCGGTTCGATCGGCAGGTCGTAGACCCGGTCCATCACCCCGTTCGGCGTGAAGCGCACCACCAGCATGCCGGTGCGCTCGGGCCGGTCTGCGGGCACAAGCTCGACCAGCGCATAGGGCCTGCCTGTCGTGTCGATGTCGAGAAGTTCGACGGTGCCGATCCGCCCTTCCGAGGCGAGCTGCAGCGAGAGAAAATTCTCCTCCGAGCTGCTTCGCCGCAGCAGGATTTCCGCCTTGTCGTTTGCGGCCGCCCGGACCTCCGCAACGATATCGCCGAGCCCGCGGCTCGGCACATATTGAATGATCGGCGGGCGGGCCTCGGGCCGGCTGGTGCTGCGGCCGATCTCGTCGATGATGCTGTTCAGCGGCCCCGGCGATACCGAGCCCATCGAGGCGAAGACCGAGCGGGTGTAGTCGTCGGCATCACCGCCGCCGTCGACGGCGCGCAGCGTCTGCGATCGGCCGTCGGCATCGGTGGAGCGCTCGAGCGGCACGACGCCGTCCGACCAGAGGTAAAGTTCGTTGTGAACGACGGCGAGATCCTCCGGCGTGGCATTTTTCGGCAGCGGCAGGATCTCAGGCTCGGCTTGCGAACGTTCGGCGTCGACGGCGAGCACGCGGCCGTTGTTCTGGTCGAGGATGTAGATCGTGCCGTCGTCGCCGACGGTGATCGCCGCCGGCCCGGATGCCTCCGCTTCCTCGTTGGAAGAGATGATGCCGACCGAACGCGCGCCGTCGCCGCCGCGAAGCTCGATGATTGTCGTATCTTTGGCCAAAACCGGCGAGGCGACCGCAAGTGCCGCGGCAAACAAAATATGCGACCCAAAACCACGCATTGCCTCGACCCCCGGCATCATGCTCTGTGACCGTCAAGTCTTTAAAATGGTAGGCTAGATATGACCTCTCAGCAAGCCGTTGCTTTCCAAACGATTTGGAGATCTGCGCCCGCGATAGTACAAGAACATCGTCTCGAAGATTTGTCGGCAGGAAATGCTTATGCTGGAATGGAACGGTGACGAACTGGCGCTCGACATAAGCTTGCTGGAGCAGGTTCGCGCGGCAAGAATAAACTTCTCAGATCGCGTCTGCGCCGCCTCGGCCGGCAAGGACGACAAGCATCTGGCGCAGTTGCGCTCGGAGCCAACCTATCTGATGGCCGAGTTCCTCTATTCGATGAAGGTCTTCGGCATCAGCACCGCCGAAGATATCGAACGCTTCGCCGATCTGCACAATGATTACGTGGTTTCGCTGACCCGCGATCCGGCCAAGCTGCAGCGTCTGGGGCTCTCGCAGGATCGTGCGCTCGCATCGATGTTCACCGCCGACACCAAGCCGCGGCTGATCCAGAACTGGGCAGAAAAAGCCGGCGCGATCGACCAATCCAATCTTGCCCGTTTTCTTGTCGCGGTGATGTCGAGCGAGACCTGTCGCAAGACGTTGATCGATTTCGAGACGGCGGGCTTCATGCAGCGCAAGCGCTCGCCCTACGGCACCATGGTCGTCTGGTCGACCGGAATGATCGAGGAGATTTTCGGGGAGATGCTGCGTGATCTGCGCCTTAGCCTGCAGCAATTGAAGATCCTGTAATGCATGTCGCCCGGAAGTGTGCAAGCGGGGGCTCAGCGCAGTTGCCAGCCGATTTCAACCCTCCCAATCGATTGGCACTGAGCGCCGTTGCCTTCCTTCCGGCCTCTCCCTATTGTCGCTCTGCTTGCGCTCTTGCGGCGCGCATCAGGTTGATAACGGATTTGACGACGATGACGAAATCCTGGCTCATGACCTTGTCGATCAGCCTTCTGCTGGCGCTGCAGATACCGGAGCTCGCGCATTCCGGCCCGGCCGAAGACGCGCTTGCGGCGCGAAACCCCTCGCTGGCAGCGCTGCGTCAACATGACGAGAAGGCCTTTGCTGCAGCAACTGCGATCATCGCCGAACACGAACGCGCCAAGGGGTTGACGCCCGGCGAGGCGAAGCTGCCCGATGCGACCTCGCCCGGCCGCGACATGGGCTCAGGCCCCGGCAAGGAATTCACGGTCGACAATCCGGATATCCTCTGGCTCTACAATTCCTCGCCCGAGGGAATGAGCGACCTGATCTCGATTTTGAAATCAGCCGGGCAGAAACCTAAGAACTAACCGCCTCCTCGCAGTTGGAATTGACTATAACAGGCACCGGATATTCCAGAGCGTGAGTCTTGCTCACGTCTTGCCTTGGCGGATTCTTCCAGGCTCCAAATAATTTGTAACCCTCCCTCAAGCAAGACAGGCGAAGCCATCCCAATTTCGCCAGTCAGTGCTATTCTCATCTTCAACACAGTGTGAGATGTTCGAAGAGGAGGTTTTCCAATGCCGAACCGCAAAGCCATCCTGGCAGCAGCCACCTTCCTTTCGTTTTTTTCGGTGGTTCCCGCCGTCGAGGCGCAGAACGAACGCACATTGACCGAAGCGCCGGCGCAGACTGGGCCTGTCAGCATCACCTTCGACCGCGCGGAAGCCAAATACGCCATCGGCGAAGTTGTCGGCCTCTTCATCCAGTCGACCGAGAACGCTTATGTCACGGTGCTGAACGTCTCGCCGAACGGCGCGGTCGTGAAGCTTTTCCCGAACAAATACCAGACCGACGCCCTTGTCAGCGCCGGCAAGCGCGTGCAGGTGCCGGATCCGGCAAGCGGCGCCAGGCTGCAAGTTTCTGGCCCGGTGGGCCAGGAGCAGATCAAAGTCTTCTATTCCTCCAAGCCGCTCAACATCTTCGCCGATCTCGGCGGCAGCGGTGGCGGCATGTTCCGCTCGATCGACGGTGGCATGGATGCCGTTTCCCGCAGCCTTGAAGAAGCCCGCAGCCTCGGCACCAAGATCAGCAGCAAGACGCTGATGCTGACGACGGTCGATAGCCTGGCTGCCATCCCCCCCGTCGCAGCCGCCCCCGCAGCCAAACCGGTCGAGCAGGCTGCAAAGCCGCCCGTTGCGCCGAAACCTGCGGCCGCTCCGAAACCGAAGCCGGTAACGAAACAGGAAGTCGCCAAGAAGCCGGAAACGGTCGTGGAAAAGCCGAAGCCGGCAGCCCCGAAAAAGGTCGCGCCGAAGCCCGTCGAGCAGGCAACACAACAGCCGCCGAAGAAATACAAGATCGTCACCAATCTGGCGCCCGGCCAGGAGCTTGCCGCCGACGAACTGGAGCTGATCGGTCCGGCCGATACCACCTCATCCACCCGGCCGACCCAGTATAAACAGCCGACGCAGTACAAGCAGCCGAGCCAGTCTTCGCAGACGAAGATGCCGAAACTGCCGATGCCGCAGATCAAGATGCCGCAGTTCAAGCTTCCCGGCGGTTTCAGTATCAAGATGCCGCAGCTGAACCTCGGCCGTTCGGCCGAACCTGATCAAGCCGGCGAGGAGATCGAGGTAGCAAACGCCGATACACCTGTTTGCACCGCGCTTCTCGACAAGCTGAACACCGCCGTTGCCGCCAAGGATATCAGCGCTGCCGCAGCTGAAGCCGATGCGATCGCCGTCAGCGCCGATTGCGGCCAGTTCCAGATAAATGCCCAGCGCCGCGTCGCAGCCCTCAGGCTTTCCGCAGCCCAGGAGATGATGGCCGCCAACCAGCCGGTCGCCAATTATGAGCCGCTGCTTGTCGCCGCCGACAGCCCGCAGGTGCTCTGGCAGGCCTCCGCCACGCTCGGCGAGATCTATTTCTCCGCCCGCCGCTTCGCCGATGCCGCCGCCGATTACCAGCAGGCGATCGAGATCATCAAGAACGAGACCCGCACGCCGAAGGCACCGCCCGCCGAGACGATCTCCGATCTCATCCAGCGCGCCGCCCAGGCCCGCATCCTTGCCGCCAACCCGACGAGCGATAATCCGCAAGGCAGCTTCGTGCCGGCCGAGAAGGATCACCGCAGCGGCGTGCTCGGCGGCATCTATTCCGAGAATGTGCGCGGCATCGTGCCGGTCTCCATTCCGGTTCCGATCACCTTCGACTTCAACAAGTCGAGCTTCACCTCGATCGGCACCGAAGCCGCTGAGGAGCTGCTGGATGCGCTGAAGGAGCAGAAGCCGGGCCGCATCATCCTCGTCGGTCATACCGACCGGCGCGGCAGTGACGACTATAATCAGAAGCTGTCCGAGCGCCGTGCTCAGGCCGTTGCCGATTTCCTGAAGAGCCACGGCCTCGACGCGACAATCGACGCCGAAGGCCGCGGAGCATCCGAGCCGGTGGACGTCACGGCAACTGCAAACCTCACCGAAGACGATGTCGATGCGCTGAACCGCCGCGTCGAATGGCGCCGCGAATAGGCCGGGCGAGGAGGAGTTTGGCCATGACCGCATTCGTCTCCATGGCCGCAGCACTTGCCCTCCTCACCATGGCGGCCACCGACAGCCTGGCAAAGGTGATCGAGGCGCCAGCGCGTGGTGCGGTCAGGGCCGTGCTGATCGGCATCGACCTCTACCGCAACGTTCCGCCGCTGCACGGCGCCGTCGCCGATGCCGAGGACCTTTCGCTTTCGCTGCGCTCGGTCGGCGTCGAGGACATGACGCTGCTGAAGAATAGTACTGCCGACCGCGAGGGCATCTTCCATGCGATCGAGGCCGTGACGGAAAGGGCAGGGCCCGGCGACCTGATCGTGCTCGGCATCGCCGGCCACGGGTCGAGCGAGCCGGAGCGCGTCAAGGGCTCGAAACCGAGCGGCCGCGACGAGGTCTATATCCTTGCAGGCTTCGACACCCGGCTGCCGGGATCGCGCGAGCGCATCTTCGGCGACGAGTTCAAGGCGTTGATCCGCAATATCGAGGCCAAGGGCGCCGACGTCGTCTTCATCGCCGATACCTGCCATGCCGGCGGCATGACCCGCGACGTCGATCCGCGCGGCGCCGAGATCTCCTGGCGTCAGGCGCCGTCCTATACGATCGAGGAAGACGATCTCGCGCCGATTTCGACCACGGCGGATGCGCTGTCTACTGGCTTCGATTTCAAGCGGCTGACCTTTCTCGCCGCCGTCGACGAGAACACCAAGTCGCCCGAGATCACCATTCCCGGCATTCCGCAGAAACGCGGCGCGCTGAGCTATGCCACCGCCCGCGCCTTCGAAGGGGCAGCCGACCGCAACGGCGACGGCGCCGTCAGCCGCCGCGAACTGTTCGAATATGTGCGCCAGGCCGTCTACCAGTTCACCAACCAGCGGCAGAACATCTTTACCGAAAGCCCGCCCGGAACCGATCTCGATCGCGCCGTCGTCTATAATTTCGAAGGGGCGGGGGCACAGGCGGCGGCGGAGAAATCAAACACACCGCTGCCCGCCGAGTCCGCGCCGATCAGCGTTGCCGCCCTCGGCTCCGAGCCGGTGCTGCAGGGGATCGACCCCGCCGTCACGCCGTTCAAGCTGACGGAGGGTGCTGATGCTGAACTCGTCTTCGACCCCGAAAAGCACGAGGCGATTGCCGGCGGCGATGTCGTCGCCTCCGGCGTCGGCGCCGGCGACATGCCTTTCGTCGTCGACCGGATGGCCGCGCTCGATGCGCTGAAGCGGCTGTCGGAGACAAACCCGCAGACCGTGCGCGTGACGCCTTCCGATATCGTCCATCGCGAAGGTGAGCGCGTCGGCGTCACGGTGTCCGATATATCAGGCCGCAAGCTCGTGCTCTTCGACGTCACCGGCGATGGAACCGTGCAGTTCCTCTATCCCGGTGAGAAGGAGGTCGATGCCGAGATGTCTCAAACCTTCGATCTCGATCTTTCCGTCGTCGCACCTTTCGGCACGGACCTGCTCGTTGCCGTCACCTCTGAAACCCCGATGCCCGAACTGATTGAATTCCTGAAGCAGAACGACCGGCGCCGCACCGCCGGCAATATCGCCAAACGCCTCGGCGAATTCCTGCCCGAGGGCGCGCGCGTCGGATTTACGGTCCTCTATACCTCCGCCGGAGCCAAGCTATGAGCACGTCGATCAGCAGGGTCCTCAATATTGCGTCCGTCATGCTGCTTCTGGCGACTCCTACGCTGGCGCAGCAGGACACCGATTTTGCCGGCGAGGATGGCGGGCGTGTCATTGGCGGCCAGGCGGCTAAAAAGGGCGAATGGCCCTGGCAGGTGAAGATCCTGGCGCCCGACCCCGAACAGCGCGGCCGCTTTGGCGGCCATTGCGGCGGCTCGCTGATCGCACCGCGCTGGATATTGACGGCCGCCCATTGCGTCACCAGCGGCCGCTCCGGCAAGCAGGATCTCTTTGCCCGCGACCTGCTGATCGTCGAGGGCAAGTCGAAGATCGACAAGGTGATCGCGGTCGACGGGCCTGACAAGCCGGGGCTTGCCGTGGAAGAGGTGATCATTCACGAAGATTTCGACCGCAAGGTCTTTGCCAACGACATCGCCCTCATCAAGCTGAGCGAGCCCGCTAAATCGAAGCCGGCGATCCTTGCCTCAGCCTCGGATGACGAAGTGGAGGCCGCCGGCCACCCCGCCGTCGTCACCGGCTGGGGCTACACCAAGGCCGATCACGGCTGGGACGACAAATACCTGCCGACCGAGCTGCAGGAAGTGGAACTCCCGATCGTCCCGCGCGAGGACTGCCGCGCCGCCTATCGCGACAGTTCGATGCGCATGAACCCGATCGACGAGCGCAATGTCTGCGCCGGTTATGCCGAAGGCGGCAAGGACGCCTGCCAGGGCGACAGCGGCGGACCGCTCGTTGCCCAGCGTCCCGACAAGCGCTGGATCCAGCTCGGCATCGTCAGCTGGGGTGCGGGCTGCGCCGAAGCCGAGCATTACGGCGTCTATACCCGTGTTGCCGCCTTCCGCGACTGGATCGCCGCAAAGACCGACGGCGACGTGCCGAATGTTGAAGGGTCTGCTGCCGGCGATCAGGTCGCGTCCACTACCACCGGTGGCGGGACGAAGCAGCAGCAGTCCGGGCAGAAAACGGCCAACCTCGCCATCACCACCCCGCCCGCCGGCGATACTGCGCCGGCCGGCACGACCGAAACGCCTGCCGCCGACACGCCCGCCGGCGATACCTCACCGGCAAACCAGCCCGTCGCCGACGAACCCGCCGTGCAGCCCCCGGTCGTCCAGACGCCGGTGATCGAAAGCTCGCCCGGCGACCGCGCCCTGTTGATCGGCATCGACGATTACGAGATGCGCGAGGCGAAACTGACCGGCTCTGCCACCGATGTGAAAGCGATGCAGGTCTTCCTCGCCAAGACGCTCGCCTACCGCCCGGAACAGATCCATACGCTGACCAATCGCAAGGCGACCCGCGAGGCGATTCTTGCCGAAATCGACGACTGGCTGGTGCGCCAGTCGACCCCCGGAAGCCGCGTCTTCCTCTATTTCAGCGGCCAGGGTTCGGAAGAAATGGGCGCCGAGGCGACGACCAGCCCGACGCTGGTGGCAGCCGATGCCAAGCTGCTGCGCGAGGGCGGCAAGGTAACTGTCACCAACCAGATCCGCGAAACAGAGATCGCCGCAAGGCTGAACAGCCTCAAGGACCGCCGCGTCACCCTGCTGATCGATGCCTGCCATGTCGGGCCCGGCAGCCGTAGCGCGGTGGCAGCACCTTCCGGCACCGTGCGTTGCCTCGGCCCGGCGCTGGCAGCGCTCGAGCCCCCGAACAAGTCAGGCAAGGAAGCCAAATTCTCCTTCGGCGGCGAAAACGCCATGGTCTGGTCGGCCGTCAACGCGGGGCAGTGGGCCCTTGTCGACCGCGAGGCCAAGCCGGCGCTCGGCGTCTTTACCCGCCACTTCATCGAAGGTGTGCAGGATGGCGTGGCGCGCGCAGCCGACAAGCCGAATATCAGCAATGCCGCGCTTCTCGATTATGTCCGGCGCAAATCGGACGAATATTGCCGGACGCATGCAGAGGATTGCCGCTTCACGCCGGTCCCGCAATTTTATGGCCAGCCGGATGCGCTCGGCCGGGATGTCATCACCGGCGAGGAGGCAAAGACGCCGGTCGCTGCCGTCGAGAACACGCTGAAGAGCGACAATGAGGCGGGCGTCGCCGTCGACGTGCTGCCCGGCACCGCGGTCAGCATCGGCGACAAGGTGGCGATGCGTGTCTCCACCAAAAAGTCCGGCTACCTGATCCTGGTCGATATCGACGCCTCCGGCAAGCTGACGCAGCTTTACCCGAACAAGCGCTCGATGGGCTTGAAGCCGACCGCCAAAAGCGGCGACAACCGGCTCGATCCTGCCCGGCCGGTCGTCGTGCCCGATGCGCGCAATCCCTATACCGGCTTCGAATATGTGGTGGAGGGGCCGGCAGGGGTCGGCATGGTCGTTGCCATCCTCAGCGACAAGCCGATCGAAGTGCTCGACCTGCCCGATGTGCCGACGCCGCTCGCCGGCCAGCGCGCCGCCTTCAACTATGTCTACGATCTCGCCCGAAGCCTCAGGATCGTCGGCGACGACGAGAACGGCGCCCAGGGCAAATGGTCGTTCGATTCCAAATTTTATCGCATCCGCTGAAGGAGCGAACCATGCCGAAATCCACTCTGCTGGCGGGTCTTGCCGCTTCCCTGATGGCGCTTGCCCCGGCCGCCCATGCCGGCAACTCCGGCGACAGCAAGGCGATGCTTGCAGCACAAGCCGGGCTTGCCGCCGAACTGATCGACCGGACTCTGGCAAAGGAGGGTGCCGCCAATATCATGGTGTCGCCGGCAAGCCTTGCCGCAGCACTCGGTCTTGCGAGCCTCGGCGCCTCCGATGAGGGCAAAGCCTCGATCGCCAAGGGCCTTGGCTTCGGCGGCGAGGTGAAAGGACCGGAGATTGCGCTTGACGCAATGTATCAGGAGAAGCCCGCAGCGGCGGATGCGCCATTGGCGACGGCGGTCGCGATCGTCTTCGACGACAGACTGGTGCTCGTCCCCGACGCGCTCCCCATGCTCGCCGGCCACCGGATCAAGCCTTCGATCGAGGATCTCGACGGGCCGAAATCGGTCGAGCACATCAATAGCTGGGTCAAGGACGCCACAAGGGGCGCCATTCCTGTCATCCTGGACGCACCGCCCGGCGGCGGCTTCGTCAGCCTCGGCGCACTCTCGTTCAAGGCGCGTTGGAAAACCTCCTTCGAGAAGGAGAGCCCGGCAAGCCCCTTTCAGCGGCCGGATGGTTCGACGATTTCGGTGCCGATGATGCATCTTGCCGGCGATGGCCAGAAATTCCGCTTCGACGAGAATTTCACCGCCGTCGACCTTGCCTATGCCGGCGAGAGCTACAGCATGGTCGTGGTGGCGGCGCGTTCCGGCAAGGGTGTCGGCGGCTCGGACCTGAAGGCGCTCGCTTCCTGGCTGCAGGGGGAAAAATTCGAGGCCGCCAAGGGCGAAATCTTCCTGCCCCGCTTTTCCCTGAACGACGGGCGTGATTTGATGCCGATACTCAATGCGATGGGAGTGGCGCCCGGGAAGGCCAAGGATGCGGGTTTCCCGGGTTTCACCAAGGAAAACATCCGCTTGTCGCGCGTCCTTCAGAAGACGATGATCAGGGTTGACGAAAACGGCACGGAGGCGGCGGCAGCCACGGCTGTCATCACGGAACGCAGCATCGATCCGAAGCTTATTCGAGTCGTAGCCGATGCCCGTTTTGCCTTCGCGCTTCGCGACACAAGAACCGGCCTGCTGCTCGCCGCTGGCCTGATCGGCGATCCGTTACTGGCAGGCGAATAGAATTCGGTTTCATGAATGCAATGAATGCAGGGGGACAAGTGCATGAGAAGTGATCTGATCGCCCGCTACACGATCGGCGAGCCGGTCTATGAGAACGAGTTCATCGTCTATCCAGCCCAGGACAAGCGGATGGACCATGCGGTCTTCATCGTTGCGCCCGATATGGCGCTGAAACTGGACAAGGCTCGTTTCGAGCGGGTCTGGACCTCCATTAACGAGGCCAAATCGCTGACGGCGCGGCGTTTTGTCGAAATCGAGGACCTCATCCCACCGTCGCCGGAAGACGACAATTTCTATATCGTCGAGAAGCGGCCGTCGAAAACGCTGCACCAATATCTCGACGAAACGGAAATGGTGGCCTACGAACGCGCCGTCGAGATCGGCCGCCACATCCTCGAGGGGCTGGCGACGCTGCACGGCGCCGGTTACGCCCACAATGCCCTGACAGACCAGTGCATCTACGTGTCGGAGGATTATTCCGGCCTGTCGGTCCGGATCGGCAACCTGCACCTGATCTCGAAGATCGGCGAGCACATCATCCCGCCCTATGTGCCGGAATTCGGCGCACCCGAGATCTATGCCAGCGGCACCTTCTCCGCCTCACCAGCTCTTGATATCTACGCCATGGGCATGATCGCCTACAAGCTCTTCCTGCCGCGACAGACCTATGCCAGCGTCTTCGACAGCGTCATGGTCTGGGAAGATGAGCATCAGCGCGAGCAGAGCTGGAAGAACATCCATCTCGACCCTTCCAATATCTTTCCCCGCCTCGACGTGCTGATCCCCGGCTTTCCCGAAGGTCTTGCAAGCCTTGTGGAAAGGATGTTGAGCCGCGATCCCTCCGCGCGACCGCGCACGGGCGCTGATGCGCTGGGCGAATTCGCGCGCGTGACGACAGGCATCCAGCCGATGTCATGGGATCCGCGCGGCGGCATGCCGCAGCAACAGGACACCCCGAAACCGAAAAAATGGACGCCCGTCAAAATCTCCATGATCGCAGCACTGCTGCTGATCTGCATCGGCGTCGGTGCCATCACAATCCCGAAGCTGCTGGCCCCGGATCCGAAGCTCGTCGCCGACGTCGGAACCTGGAAGAAGGAGGCCGAAAGCCGCAAGCAGAAGGCGATCGCCGCCAAGGCGCCGGAGCGCCCGGCCAGCGACCAGGCGAAACTCTCCTATGACACGGGTGCTGCGGCGCTGACATCGGCCGATGCCCTGCTCAAGGACGAAGACTATGAAAAGGCGCTTCCAGGATTCCAGACGGCCGCCATCAACCTCGGCAATGCGCTGATCGGCATCTCGAAAGAGAATGCCGAGAAGGCGAAGGCTGCCGCTTCGGCCGCCGGCGGCGACAAGGCGCCGGGTTTTGCCGAGGCAGACGCCAAGATGAAGACTGCTGCCGATGCCGCCACCGCAAAGCAGATGCATGCTGCGGTCGGCGCCTACGACGAGTCGAAAACGACGTTTGACGATCTCGCCAAGGCGCTCACCGCGCTGACGGCCGCCGAAAAGGACGCGGCGGCCAAACGCGAAACCGTCAATCGCATCGGCGCTGGTGATAGCCCCGACGTCGCCAAGGCGAGTGGGCTGATGACCGAGGCCAAGGCCAAGGCCGAACAATGGCAGATGCCGGCCGCAACGTCAGGCTATGGGGACGCCGCCAAACTGTTCGACGCCGTCATCGCCGATGTCATGGCGGCGAAGGACGAGGCGACGGCGCTGAAGCAGAAAGTCACCGATCTCAGCGCCTGGATCGCGACGCGCGCCGGTGCTGCCGATCCGACGCTTGCGGCACTCGCCCCGAAGATCGGCGAAGCCGACGGTCGCTACACCGCCGAGGCCTATAAGCTGGCGATCATCGCCTATCAGCCGATCCTGGCCGATCTCGAGGCGCTGTCGGCGCGTGGATTCTGCCCGGTGTCGCAGACGCTTGCCTTCGAGACCGTGCCGGCCGGAAATTATTCGCTGGAGAATATCCGGCTGATGACCTCGTCCATGCAGGAGCTCGGCGGCATGCTCGGCGTTGCCAATGGCGCGGTGAAGATCGACAAGTCCTTCTGCATGCAGACCAAGGCCGTCACCCGTGCCGAGATGGCGGAATATTACACCGCCAATTCCGATCCCGCCGCAGCAAAGGCCTATGCCGACAATCCGCAGCAGCCGGCCGACGACGTGCCGCTTGCCGTGGCACAGAACTATACGGCTTGGCTGTCGAAAAAGCTGAACGCGCCCGTCCACCTGCCGTCGGCGACGGAATGGATGGCAAGTGCGGCGAAGATCACGCCGGAAAAACTGCCCGACAATGGCGATATCATCCTGCAATGGAGCGCCACCCCCTGCGAAGCGGGCGGGAATGTCGCCTTCATGGCGCAGGAGGGCTCGACCTTCGTCGTCTGCTCCGATGCGTCGGCCGGCGGCATCTTCCGCGTTACTGCCGAATTGCGGTGAGCGCGGCGAAATTTGGCATCGAATAGGGGAACGCGTGCGGCCTTTCTGACTTCATTCATCAGCTCGCGTTCAAGCCGCACCATTCAACAAATTTCAATTCCAAATTACAAAATACGCGCGTATATTGAACGTGGGGACTGCAGTATCCGTGCCTTGAGGGGTCGAGGACAATGTGCTGGAACACATCATCAGCATTCACGCCGGTTGGGTTTGCTTTGCGAGGCCCGGCATCTCGCAAGATCGTATGGACGCTGGGCGACGCGGCGCGTCTCCTGATCAACGACTGGCCCTGCGATGACGGCGAAGAATATGTGGCTGCCGTAAAAGCCTGCGTCGACGCATTGAGCGGGAAGATTGCCCCGGAACAATTCCGGGAAGCGCTTCTGCGTGCGGCCGATGAGGCGGGTATAGCTGCTCTATCGCTCGTCCGGCAGGGCGTTGGAGAGCGACGACCGGACCTTCCCTCAAGCGCGCAAAGATAGTCCGGATTCGGGGGCTACTCGCCTCTCGACGTCAGGTTTGCGCCCCAGCCGCGGACATTAGCCCCGAAGCTGGAAAAGCACAAAATGCAGGATGATGAGGCCGGTCCTAGTTTGTCCCTTGGTCTTTTCAGACTCAGTGGCCTCTTCGCCTGTGTCGTTATCGTCATATATATTTTCTGGGAAATGTTCAGCCAAAGCGCAGCCCTTATTCGGCTTTCGATGACAGCAAAAAAATTCCCTTATGCTGAGAGATGTGATGCTAGCGGCAATCCGATTACTACAGGAGAACCCAATTGCGTCGACCTTGGCCGCTATCAGGTCGTCTACGGCCCTGTCATCAAGGTCTTCCGCAGGGCCTGTTCCGGGAGTGACGGAGCCCCCGAGACGCTCATACTAGACAAGGCGTCGAGGATCGAAATCAGCTTAGTGGAAAAGTCGTTGAGTTTTCGAGCTCGCAATGGAGTGAGCGTACATTGTATTCCACCTAATCTCAGCCCCGAACGAAGTAACTAAACTCCTCACCAGCGACCGCTTCGGGCCGAACTCCGCCATGGCTCAGATGCACCAAAAGGCAAATCCCCCGGCGAAGTCGGCTGCCATAGGCTTGCGGGCGGTGGAGTTGCGGCAGCCAGCAGAGTCAACCAGTCGCCCGCCCCGGTCAAAGTGGGAGCCGCATCGCGGCCCCCGCGATACAGCAACGTTTCACGATCCGGGTGATGCGTATCGAGAGGCTGGTTCTCATTTTCGCCGGCTACCGACCAGAGTGCGTGGCCGGTAAAATTACCCCATTCGATCAAGCATTTCGCTTGATTGCCAAACGGCACACTCGGTGTCGCGGAACCAGGGCGCGGTGACGCAACTTCAAAAGGGTGAACATTATGGACAGACTTTTCTATATTGGCGTGTCGGCCGCTCTCTTTGCGGCCTTTGCCTTTTCGCTCAACTTCGTCGTGCCCTTCATCATCGGTGACTATTCCACCTTTGATTTTGCTCTCATCCGTCACGTCGTCTCGGCACTCGTCGGGCTTTGCATTCTGTTTTCCGAGAAGGGTGTCATGCGCCACCTCACGCTTCGAAACTGCCTGCAAGCCATCTGGCTCGCCTTCGTCGGCTATGTCGGCTACTTCCTGACAGTGACGGGAGCGGCCCTCTTTGCCGGGCCAGTGATCGCTCCGGCCTTTCTCGGGCTGGTACCAATCGTATTGATGGTCATTGGCAATCAGGGTCAGGCATCATTGCCATGGCGATCTCTCATGGTGCCTCTGGCACTGGTGCTGGTCGGCCTTGTTCTCGTCAATGGCACGGCATTCACGGCCGAAGGACTGGACTCTGTGCAATCATTGTGGATTGGCGTGCCGCTGGCGCTTGCTGCCGTGGGCCTTTGGGTCTGGTTCGCGCTTTCCAATCAGGCAGCGCTCGCCGCCCGGCCGGACATGCCCTCCGGTGTGTGGTCGGCGCTGATACTGGTCGGCGGCGGCGTCTTGATGCTGGCCTTCTATCCCATCGGTGCCACGATGGACCTCTTCCGCCTTCCGACATTGGGATTCGGCTGGAGCGCTGCCGGCAACCTCTATGTCTGGGGCACATCTCTCGCGCTGCTGGCCACCGTAGGCGGCGTCTGGGCCTGGAGTATTGCGTCAAGGACCCTGCCGGTTGCCCTGGCCGCGCAATTGATCGTCTCCGAGACTGTCTTCGGCGTGATCGGCGGACTTATCGTGCATGCGCGCTGGCCAACGCCGATCGAAGTCGCCGGGGTTGTTGTCCTGATCGCCGGCGTCGTTCTATCGGTTCGGGTTTTCTATGATCGCCAATTTGCATCGGGAAAGGCAGCGCTTGCAAACGAGTGACCGCTGGACACAGGGCCAAAAACAGGCGCAGGCATCGGAGATGCAATCACGTTCAACGTAAAATCCGTTTTTGACGCAAACATGCCGCCTCGCCAGTCCAATGCGTTGTCCGCTTTCAAGCCGCCGCTTGGCCGGGCTCTCGACCGATATGAGGGCGCAAGGCAGCCTTATCCTTCGTCAACGAAAAAGTTCGCTTAGGGCCGAACTCCGCCACGGCTCAGATGCACCAAAAGGCAAATTACCCGACGAAGTCGACTGCCCAAAAGCTTGCGGGCGGTGGAGTTGCAGCAGCCAGTAAAGTCAACCAGTCACCCGCCTCGGTCAGCACGGGAGCCGCGTGCCGGCTCCCTGTTCAATACCATGGCGGCGGCGTCCCGCAGCTCGAGCCCTCGACGCTGCGGATCGTCTCTCAGGCCTCGGATTTCAGCTTGCCGCCGACCGCCCAGGAATCCTTGGCGATCTCCGTTATCAGGATTTCCAGCGACTCGGGCGGGCACGCTAGGGTTTCGACGGCGGCCTTGGTCGCTTCGCGAGCGAAGGCGCGTTTCTGGTCGTCGGTGCGGCCGGGATGCATCTGCAGGTGAAGAATGGGCATGTTTTCTCCTTGGTCAGGTTGGTGGTGTCCGTCGTCTTGGCGCGGGCATGACGACCATGTTGTAAATTCCTTGGTTGATAAATAAGCTCCCGGTATCGTCATTCGAAACCAGCAGGTAGGCAATCGTGGACAAGCTGGCCGGCATGGCGATGTTCGTCAGGGTCATCGACAATGGCAGTTTCGCTGCGGCCGCGGAGATCGCGCAAGTGTCGCCTGCCATGGTTGCCAAGCACATCAAGACGATTGAGACCCGGCTCGGGGCGAAGCTGATCCATCGCACCACGCGACGCCATCAGCTGACAGAGGTCGGCCAGCTCTATTACGAGCGCTGCAAGCGCGCGCTTTCCGAAGTGGCGCTGGCCGAGGCTTCGGCGAGCGAGCTGCAATCGGCGCCGCGCGGCCGGCTTCGGTTGGTGGCACCCGTCAGCTTCGGGACGCAGGTCCTGGTGCCGGCGCTGATCGATTACCAGAACGCCTATCCCGACGTCAGCATCGAGCTATCGCTCGACAACAATGTCCATGACCTCGTCGGCGAGGGGTTCGAGCTCGGTATCCACATCGGTCCGCTCTCGGATAGCAGCGTGGTCGCCCGCCCGCTCACGCCCTACCGGCGGATTCTGGCTGCCTCGCCGGACTATCTTGCCCGCCATGGCCGGCCGGCCTCACCGGAGGCTCTGACGAACCATCTCTGCCTCGGCCACTCCTATTGGCGCATGCAGGATCGCTGGCACCTGGTCGGGCCGGGGGGCGAAATGCGTGATGTGTTGATTTCCGGAAAATTCTCAACCAACCAGGGGGCGGCGCTACGCATGGCAGCGCTCAGCGGCGCGGGAATTGCGCTTCAGCCGGAACTGCTCCTCGCCGCCGATATCGCCGAAGGACGGCTCGAGCAGGTACTGCCGGAATGGTCCTATAAGCCTGTACCGATGTACCTCATCTATGCGCCGAACCGTCGGCCGACGGCGATGTTGCGGACGGTGATCGATTTCCTGGTGGAACGGTTTGGCTGACGAGGCCAACGGCCGTTACACCGCAGAGGCCTGCTGACCTTTCATACCGCAACCTGCTCTCATTTTTGATCCTTTCACTTGGCAGCGCTTCGCGGTATAATTAGGGCGGGCTAAAATAGAAAATAGAACGGCCGTCAAAGCAGAAAACCTTCCGTCTTTGGGCCGGGGATCAACTGGGGGTCGAACATGCTTAGCGGCTTTAGCAGGGCCTGCGCGATGATCCTTTTGTCAGGGAACTTCGCTTTCGCCCAATCGGAGCAGATAGAGCCAAACGCTGGAACGTGGAAGACGTGGGTAATCACGTCGGGCAAAGACTTCCGAGTGGCGCCCCCACCGGATACTAGCGCAACCGAGTTGGAGCAGGTCCGCGAACTTGTCGCAAAGAACGATGCGAAGGTCGCCGCCAAGATCACATTCTGGGACGCTGGCTCGCCCGGCTATCGATGGATCGACTTGGTCAACAACCGTCTTCTCGCAAACCAGACGATCCCCAATGCGCATCGCGTCTACACCTATTTGACGATGGCGGTCTACGACGCCACCGTCGCGGCTTGGGAGTCGAAATACTTCTACAATCGCCCGCGCCCGAGCGAGGTGGATACGACACTGCCGACTGCGCTACCTACGCCTCGGAGTCCCGCTTATCCATCCGAACACGCGGCAGCCGCTGGAGCCGCCGCGACCGTTCTTGCCTATTTCTTTCCGGACGAGGCGTCGTCGTTCCAGGCGATGGCCGAAGAAGCCGCACAGTCGCGTGTCCTTGCCGGTGTCCAGTTCCCAAGCGATTCATCCGCCGGCCTGGAACTGGGGCGAAGCGTGGCAGAGCAAGTGATTGCGCGGGCAAAGGCCGACGGCTCCGATGCCGTCTGGACCGGCACCGTGCCCACCGGGCCGTGCATGTGGGTCGGAGACAAACCCGCCAATGCAACCATGCCAAACTGGAAGCCGATCCTGCTCCAGGCAGCCGATGAATTCAGGCCACCCACTCCGCCCGACTGCAAGTCTGCGGCCGTGAAGGCCGAGACGGATGCAGTCCGACAGTTTGAGCGAAAATTCCCCAACAGCTACAAGGCGTTCTATTGGCAAAGCCCATCCGGCCTGTTCACCGACTGGTATGACTATGCCAGCAAGTGGATGTTCGAGGACAAGACGGATTCGAACCCGCCGCGCGCCGCGCGGGCTTACGCGATGCTCGCAACGGTCTACTACGACGCCTACATTGCAAGCAACGACGGGAAATACGCTTATTGGTACCTGCGGCCCAACATGCTTGACCCGAGCATCACTCCCCTGTTCGCAGTGCCGGCCCATCCCAGTTATCCGTCGAACCACTCCACGTTGTCGACTGCCCGATGCGAGGTGCTTGCGTATCTGTTCCCCGACCAGGCGGAGTTCATCCGAACGGTCGGCAAGGAAGCGGGCGATTCCCGCATCTGGGCCGGCATCCACTATGAAATGGACAACCGGGCCGGTGCCGCACTTGGCAAAGCGGTCGCTGGGAAATTCATCGAGCGGGCAAAAAAAGACGGGGCAGACTAGCGGAAGGGCCGCCAGCGGATGACCGCCGGCGCCTTTCTCCTGAAATGTCGCAATCCCAAAGTGAGGGGTTCTCGGTGGAACGTTCCGTTCACTCAGCAGCCGACGTGCGTGCCTTATCCTAGATCACCATTTCGCGTAGATCGTGGATAAGTCCGCCGAGCCCGGCCTCGGCTCCGACACTTTCTTGTAAACCATGATCCTGACTTTCTTGCCTTTCCAGTCGTCCATTCCGTTTTTTCCTCCCGTGGGCAGCGAAGCTGATGGTCAGAGTGTGGAATTTTTCTGATCTGTGCCTTTACAGCGTGCTGTTTGATCAAAGCATCCAGGATCACCGTCTAGCGACCGGCTTCACCGCAGCCCGCCGCTGCAGCGCAAAACGCGCGGCTGAGCAGTTAACGTCGGGAACGAGATCGTAGGTTTGCTGGTAGAGGGTCTGCGCCAGCGTATTGTTGCCGCGGTTTTCCGAGGCAAGGGCGGCAAGCGCCGTGCGTTTGTAGGCCTCGACGATCGGTTCGGCGGCCTTTGCCAGCGCGGCATCGTCAGACGGTTCGGCGGCCAGGGAAAGGGCGGCATAGGTTGCGTCGCCATCCCTGCCGACACGACCGCCGACCGCCCCGTTGAAGCTGGCCTCCGAAACCTGGCGCATGCGCCGGGCGTTCTTGATGCATGTCGGAATGCGGGCGGCTTCCGCATTGATGCGTTCGGCCGTCGGGCCACTGTCTGCGCTGCCGCTATCGGACAGGATCACGTAGCCGATGATGCCGACGATGGCGAGATAGGCGACCCCCACGCCGGCCAGGAAGGCCGGCTGCTTGAGCAGCGACTTCTTTGGCTTGTCGTCACTTGCCTTGGATGCTTCCTTCTTAGGCGTTTCCTTGGCGGCGGCCTTGACGACGAACTGGAATTCGACGTCCTTGCCGAGACGGAAGCTGTCTCCGGCTTTCAGCGAGGCGGTCTGCAGCAGGGCTTCGCCGCGCAGCATGATCGGGTTCAGCCCCATGCGGCGGATGATGAAGCCGCCGTCGCTCTGCCGCTCGATGCGTGCATGGATCGGCGCCAGGAACGGATCGTCGACGACGATATCGGCATTGGAAGCCCGGCCGATCGACATTTCCGGCTTGTCGAGCACATGGCTGCGGCTCTGACCGCCGGGACCGGTCTGCAGAAGGCTTGGTTTGTTTCCGCGAAAGAAGGAAAAGACCATGATCAGAACATCCCACTCGACATCATCTCGACAATTGCAGGCGCCAGCACCAGAAGCAGGATCGACACGACGATCATCATCGCCGGCATGACGATCTTGGCCTTCAGCTTTTCACTGGCCCTGTCGGCCTTTTCCCAGCGGCGGAAGCGCAGGTCGCGCGCATGTTCGCGCAACAGCTCGACACGGTTGCTGCCCTCGACTTCGCCCTGGATGACGGCGCGGATGACACGGATGACCTCCTCGGCGGTCATGCGGCGCTCCAAGCGCTGCAGCGCCTCGATCATGCCCGTGCCGAGCGCCACGTCCTTCAACGTCTGTTCGATTTCCTCGCTCATGACGGTGCCGGGTGCCGCCTCGGCATAAAGCCTCAGGCTTTCCGGCAGCGTCGCCTGCGCCTGCTGCGTCATGACGACGAGGTCAAGGAAATAGGGAAATTCGCGCGAGATGCGTTCCTTGCGGTCCTGCGCCTTGTCGTCGGCGACGACCCAGAAATAGATGGCGGGGATCAGGCCGAGGATCAGGCCGGCGACGAGCCCGCCGATCACGCTGCCGCTGGCAATGCCGAACAGCAGGCCGAGCACGATGAAGCCGAAGAGGCTCAGAACGACGAGAAGGGCGATATATTCCCGTCCCGTGACGCCGCCGAACGGCCGGCCGGCATAGATCAGCTTCTGCTCGAGCTGGGCGCCATAATCGGCCAGCAGTGGCTCGAAATGCGTCAGCACGAATTCGACCGGCGTGCGCATGCCGATGCTGTCGACAATGTTCGGGGGCGGACCATCGCCGCTGGCGGACCGACGCACGACCTGAATGCTGCCGAGCAGATCGCCGATCCACCAGACGAACAGCGCAGCGGTGATCCCGGCAAAGACGACGGCGATCGGGGCCAGAGGTATCTGAGACATCATACCGACACCTTCATCATCGAGCGCATCCAGAAGAAGCCGGTCGCGTAGAGAATGGCGCCGACGATCGCGATGACGATGCCGATGGCGTTGCCGAACACCTTGTCGATCAATTCCGGCTGGCCGAAGAAGATCATCAAGATCATGAACAGCGCGCCGCCGTTGACGACGCGGAAGTTCATGCGCGCCTGCGACGAGGAGGTCGTGATCTTCTGATCGAGCTTCCAGATTTCCTTGAAGGATTTCGACATTTCGGTCAGCGGCTCGGAGATGTCGCCGCCCTGGCGGGCAAAAAGACCGAGTGCCGCATCGACCATCTTGAAATGCAGGCTCGGCACGTTGCGGCCGTGGCGGTCGAGCGCCTCGACCAGGCCGATGCCGAGCTTCTGTTCGCGGGCGATTCGCTCGAACTCGCGCGAGGCCGGCATCTGGCCGGTATCGGCCACGGCATTGACGGCGATGGCGAGCGGCTTGCCGGTGCGCACCGCCGAGACGATCTGGTCGACGGCATAGGGAAGCTGCGATTCGATCTGCAGCCAGCGGCGCTGCAGAAAATAACGGATCACGCCTTTGGGGAGGAAGAAGGCGACGGGGATTGCGATGACCAAGCCGAAGATCGGCCCGAAGATCAGCGAGATCACGATGAAGACGACGATCGCCGTGATGCCGTAGGCGAGGATCATCGTATAGGGCGGAACGGCATCGCGCCCGAAGACCTGCGCCGCCTCGCTGGCGAGCGCGATGTCACGCTCGGTGGCGCGCAGCAGCGGCGCCGGCCAGCGCACCGGCGCGCCCCAGACGAGCAGCCCCGCCGTTATAGCGCCGAGAGCGACCGTAAAAATCTGCAGAATGCTGATATCCATGGTTTCCCCCTCAGAGCAATTCCAGGAAAGTGCGAAGCGGTTTTCCGTCCGGAATTGCGTAAAAACAAAAGCTTAGAGCGGTTCTGGAACCGCTCTAGACGAACATGTCCAGTTTTTCGATTTCGCCGTCGTCGTTGAACTCGACGAGCTCGGCGACGAAGCTCGGCAGGTAGCCGGTGAAAGCATGCACTGCCTGGCCGCCGGCGCGACCGACGAGATTGAAGATCGGCTCGACGATGATCAGGCCGGTATCCGGATCGATACCGATCACCTCCGATATTTCGGTGACGGCGCGCCGCCCGTTCGCCAGGCGGTTCAGTTGCACGACGAGCTCCACGGCGGCAACGATCTGCTGGCGGATGGCCATGACGGGCAACGAGCTCTGGCCCTGCAGCACCATCACTTCCAGGCGGGTCATCATGTCCTGCGGCGTGTTGGCATGCGCCGTCGTCATCGAGCCGGCATGGCCAGTGTTCATCGCCTGCAGCATGTCGATCGCCTCGGCGCCGCGGCACTCGCCGACGATGATGCGGTCGGGGCGCATGCGCAGCGCATTGCGCACCAGGTCGCGAATGGTGACGCTGGTTTCGGACTCCGCCGTCTTCGGCCGCGATTGCAGATAGACGACATGGATGCCGTCGAGCTGCAGTTCGGACGTGTCCTCGACGGCAACGACGCGCTCGCCGACCGGGATGAATTGCGACAGACTGTTCAAGAGCGTCGTCTTGCCGGAGCCGGTGCCGCCTGAGACGACGATGTTCTTGCGGGCGCGCACGGCCGCCTCGAGGAAAGCGCGCATCGGCTCGCTGAGCGCGCCGGCGGTCACCAGTTTGCTGATGTCGAGCCGCGACTTGCCGCCGAACTTGCGGATGGTGAGGCAGGCGCCCTTGACCGCCAGCGGCGGAATGACGGCGTTGACGCGCGAGCCATCCGGCATGCGGAAGTCGGCCATCGCCTCGCTCTCGTTGATCGAGCGGTTGGAATCGACGGCGATGCGCTCGATCACCTTCATCAGCTGCCGTTCATTGGCGAAGGCGAAAGGGTACCGCTCCAGCAGGCCGAATTTTTCGACGTAGATCTCGTCATAGCGCGTCACCATGATTTCCGAGATGACGTCGAGATCCATCAGCTCGGAGATCGTCCCCCAGCGATACATCAGCTCCTCGATATTGGAGCGCAGGTGCATATGGGCGATCTCGTAACGGTCGCCGGCGTTGAAAAGAGCCTGCCTGGACTGGAAGGCGGCGCTGAAACGGGTATCGAGCTGGGCGAAGTCGGAGCGGGTGGATTCGAAGTTCAGCTTGAGCTGCAGGGCCGAGATCAGCGCCTTGCCGACATCGAACAGGCGGCGATTATCCTGCTCCTCGCGCGACAGGCTTGCGGCATTCGACGAAGCATCACGCCGCCCCGTACGGGCGATGCGTTTTGCCAGCCACCGATAGACGGCGTTCTTGATGACGAGGATGACGAGATCCTGAGGTGCTGCGTCCAGCGCCTCCTTGATGAACAAGTCGAGACGCTCGCGGATGCGGTTTCGCGTCTCCTCGCGGCCGAAATCGGAGGATTTCACCAACCGGTCATATTGCGTGTCCTTCAGCAGGCGCTCGTGAATTTCCATCTGCAGGGCGAGCACCCGTTCCTGATCGGGAAACTGCGTGACGGCTTCGGGGGCCGCGGCGGGCTCGACCAGTTCGATCGTGACGTTCGGCACCCAGATCGACATGCCGGCCGATACCGCAACCGGCATGCCGGCCCGAAGCGGCTGATCGTCGACCCGCGTCGGGTTGCGGCCGTGATGCTGCACCGACCATCCCTGGCCGGACTTGCGCAGCACGAATTGCGGCGAGGAGACGTGGCTGCCGCGCAGGCGAACGACGCCCGCGCCGGCGGGCAGCGTCAACGTGCTGCTTTCGCCGACGAAATAGGTCTCGTTCGCCGAGAGCGGGATCACCTCCCGACCGCTGCCGTCCTCATAGGAAATCTTCAACAGCATGGCTCATTCCCCCGCGGCGGTCACATGCGCGTCCAGTTGATGCTCGGCAGGTCCTCGACGGTATTGTCGGCCGGATTACGCAGCACCAGGTTCAGGCTGCCGTTCGACTGGCCCATGGCAAAAATCAGCATTTCAGCTTCCGACGGCGTCACTTCGACGGTCACATTGTTGTAGGTGCTGTTGGCCTTGGTGACCGCGCCCTCCGCCGTCGTCGCCGCCCCGACGGCCAGCACTTTGACATTCTGCAGGAAGGTGCGGGTGACGACGCGGGTGCGCGAGCTTATGCCGAGTTTATAATCCTGCGCCTGTTTGCGGTAGGCGTTGAGATCGTTCTCGTCGGCGCCTGGATACTGGGTGAGATAGTTCTTCAGCATCTGCTCGACCGGCGACTGCGGCTGGGCTGGAGCCTGCGGCTGTCCGGCCACGGCCGGTGCCTGGCCCGGGACGGCAGGCTGACCTGGCACGGCAGCGGGCTGGCCAGGCGCCCCCGGCTGGGTCGCGGCGGCCGGCGCCACGGGCTCGACCGGTTCGTCGACCGTGCCGATTATATCGACATAGCTACCCGGCTCGACGAAATGGCCGACGGCTGCGGCCGCGTTGACGGGAAGTGTCAGCGCTCGCTTGCCGGGCGCGATCATCGTCGTCAGGCGTCCACCATCGGTATCGTCGAAATACTGGAAGAGCAGCACCGAGCCGGCCGGAATGTCGCTCGCGGCCGTCCTATCCTTCAGCCATTCCTGGTAGGCGCTGGCGGCGGGAACCGCGAGCTTGGCGAGCGCCCCAAAACTTTCCGGCAGCATCACCGGTTCGGCGAGCATGTCGGGCGTGATCGCCTGTCCCCGTGTGACCTTCCTGTCGGGCTGGAGCCGCATGAAGGCATAGGCCGTCTGCTCGTTCTTGACGCTCTCGGTCCAGAAATAGAGCAGAACGCCGGTGATGAGCCCGACGATGACAGCCGCGATGAGCTTCCAGTTCATGGTGTTATTCCCCCTACGAAGGGTTGCCTGATTTGAATGACCTCGACGGTCCGGCCGTCGGTCTTGCTGCGGGTGTAAAGAACATTGGCCTCGACGCTGCCGCGCCGGCCATAAAGGGCAGTGACCCCGCCGCGCTCAGCCGGCGGCGTCTCGATGGTGAAACCGTCGCGGGCAAGCAGATCGGCGCGCTGATCGGACCAGCGCACGGCCGACAGCGTGCCTTTCGACACGACCGTGCGCGACGTGTGGCCCTTGTCGCGATCGCCGATATCGCTCAGCACCTCGACACCGGCCGGCGGACGCAGCGACATCGGCAGCTTGCTGATGTCGGCCGGAGCCGCGAAGGCTGGCAGCGTCGAGGCAACATCCTCGAAGCGGCTCATCAGCACTTCGGTCATCGGCGCATCGGCGGGACGACGGATCATGATCGAGACGCCTGGTATCGGCGCTCTTGCCGAAGGATTGGCCGGATCCTGCCGTCTGAGATAGTCGAGGGCCGCCTCGCCGTCGCCGTCGAAGAACCGCACCACCACGGCGAGATCGTCGCGAATGCGGCTCGTCTTCGGGACGATCAGCATGTTGGCGGCAATGACGGCGGTCAGCTCTTCCTTGTCGTTGCTTTTCGGCAGGGCAGGGCGGGTATTGACGGCCAGCACCCGCAGCCACTCGTCGGTGATATCGGAAATGCTGCGATCGCTCTGGTAGGGCGTGAATTCAAGCGGCTGGCCGTTGATGACGAGATCGCGCGGCGCGCGTTCCGGCGCCCCGACGATACCGGCCAGCATCGAATTCAGCGTCACCCTCAAATCCTTGTAGATCTCGGCGCGAACAGGCGTGGCCACGGCGGCGGCAAGCCCGATGACGAGCGCCAAACCAGTGAGATGGCCGGCGAAACGGAAAGCGATACGCGAGCCCTGTCTCATCTCATTTCGCTCCCGGAAAGACGCCGTCGAACAGATCGCCGGAATCGCTGGCCACATCGCGGATTTCCCGGCGCAGCGTCGGATCGTAGCCGCGGCTCGTGGTGTCGTTGTTGTGGGAGGCAAACAGCGTCGAATCGTCCACCGTGAACGCGTCCTTCCAGCGGATGCTCCTGATGGTATCGAGATCGTCGGAATCCCTGAACTTGTAGACGCGGTCGGCTGTCGCGGTGACGAGCTGCGGCTTTTCATTAGCGAGATCGCCGACGATAGTGCCGAACTTGCGCTTGTTGTTTTCGCCTTCGAGTGTTTTCTGAACGTCGTCCCAGACAAAGGTGCGCTGCGGGTCGCCGTCGCCTTCGTGCGATGGTGTACGCGAGCAGTTCATGGCATCCCGGCCGGGCAGGGCCGGCAAAGCCGGGATCGGGAAGACGTTCGAGAAATCCGACGTGCAGTCCAGCCCATTCGCCTCGGCGAAGGCGGCGTTGCGCATCGCAACCATGGTTCCGACCTTCTTGGTGGAAATCTTGTTCGCGTGGATGACGAAAATCACGATCAGCAAGATGACCGGCGCGGCGAGCACGAATTCAATCGAGGCAAGCCCGCGCCTGTCGCGGTGCAGCCGCATCAGCAGCCCGCGTCCCGGAGGACCGCCCATAGGCTCAGTGTGTGTTGACGGCAGCCCAGGCATTGGCTCCTCCCTGATCGAAGACGCGCGTCAAGCCGGTAAAACTGTCGGCCGCCGGGCTCTGCTTGATGGTGTTCGAAACCTCACCGATATCGTCGGCAAGCGTGGCGGGCGCAAGCGATGCGAGCCAATCCTGCGTGTAGAGGTCAAAGGCCGTGTAATTGTGGACCCAGCTCTGCGCCAAGGCGTAGGCGGACGGCGTCTTGTCCTTGAAGATGCGGATCTGCAGCCTGGCGCGCGGGGCGCGGGAAACGATCGCCAGCGTCTGGTAGTCGTCGAGCTGCTCGCCGCCGAAGGGCGTGAAGTTAAACGGTATGCGTCCTTTCAGCCAGTAAGGCTTCGGGAAGGAGATGACAGGCAAGGGAGCACCCGCCACGGAAATCGCGCCACCGGCTGGGCCGCAGACCTGGTTCCAGATCATGTCGAACTTGCGGGTGAAATCGTTCTCGTCCTTTGTCTGCTTGTCGGAATAGCGCGGTGGCTTGTCGATCGGCAGCTGAAAGGGGTTCACGATGCCGAATTCGATGCCGAAGAATTCCTCGGCGATAAAGAAGCTGCCATCGAGCAGCAGTTCCTGCCACCAGCTGAGATCGCCAAATTGCTCGATGATCGCCTTGAACGGGACCTTGCTCAGATAGGCCGGGCCGAAGGCTTCATAAAAGATGTAGAAGTCCACTAACGCATCGTCGATGCCGCTCTCGTGGTTGACCCAGTCACGGATATGGCTGCCGTCGACGCCGCCTGCGGTCAACGGACCCTTGCCGTTGGGGAAGCCGCGATTGGCAAATTCGCCGCGCATGAGGAGCGGGTCCTGCCCTTGCGTGCCCTTGCTCATCGCCAGGCACATTTCAGCATAGGCCGCAGCGGGATTGATGCCGTCGCGATCGACCGGCAGGTTACCCCCGGCGCCCTCTCCGGCCTCGTTGCAGGATTCGCACGGCGGATGGAAGACGACGTGATCCGACTTGTTCAGGCGCACCAGATGCAGGGCTTCGTTGCCGACGCGCTGCGGGAAGCTCTCGACGAGATAGTCGTTGAGGTCGTTCATGGCGTCGATGATGTCGCTGGACTTTTCGATAAGGCCCCAGGGATCATAATCGAGCTGTGCTTTCACCGTATACGCAAGCGCTTTGGTGGCTCCTATCGCCCGGACCCCCTGGAACGCCAGGCAAGCGCCGTAGATGATGCCACCGACGACGGGGACCTTCTGCCAGCCCGGGCAATGGGGCATCGGCGGCATCGGCGGCAGCAGCGACGCCGGGCCGAAGCCATCCGTGAAGGAATATTCGGCAAGTTTCGCCAGAATGGCGGTCGAACGCAGGGCCAGTTCCGCCGTCGTCAGCTGGAAGGCGACCGAGGTCGCCATGACGACGGTTGCCTGCGAGGAAGCGACGTTGTTCATCGCCATGATGTTGAGATAGCGGGCTTCCCAGTCGGCATGGACGAGTGCGGCGGCATCCGCCGTGTCCTGCGTGCGCTGCTTGTCGTAGATCATCTGTCCCGTATTCAGGATCCAGACAATCATCAAAGCGAGCGCGATCGTCATGTAGAGAATGATCGGTGACAGGAAGCCGCGTTCGTCGCGGTGCAGACGCTTGATGAGGGTCGGTGTCATAGAAGGTTCACCTCCGCCGTCGAAATCGTGTAGTAGCGGCCGTCTTTCCTCTGGCCGCGGGCAAAGACCCAGCCGGCATATTCGAGCAGCAAAAAGCGCGCTTCCACCTTGGCGGTAACCGGCACATGCGGCGAGCGGTTGATGGCGGCATAGAGCGCCATCGGCGCGCGGTCGACGGTCACCGTGACGTTCTGCGGATCGAACATGTAGCGAGCCTGGTTGCGCATCGCGCGCCAGTTCTTCGAAAGGCCCGAGGCATCGGCAAGGCTTTTCAGCGCATCTTCGGGCGGCTGGCAGGAGCCGACGCATTTCAGCTGGTCGTAGGGTGCGGCCGGGATCAGCGCCAGGCGGGCGGCAAGTTCGGCCTTGCCGGCGGCAGCATCGTCATCGCAGGTCTTGACGTCGATGATGCTTCTAAGCGTGATCGGAAAAGCCGGGCAGAAATAGACGCGGGCGCTGCGGGCCGCCGCATAGGCGGCATAATGGGTGAAGAGGTGGTTCTTGGCCAGGATCGTGAACTGGAAGACCACGAACATGAAGAAGACGAAGACCGGCGTGACAAGGACGAAATCCATCATCGTCGTGCTGCCGGAGATATCGCCGTGAAGCTCCGATATCCGGCGCCGGCGGGCGGAAAGCCGCGGCAGCAGCAGCATCGAGGCAAGCAGCATCATGGCGATCGCAAAGGTACCGAGAAGCGCGCCGTGATCCTGAGGGACCCAGAAGGTCCGCGAGTGCAGGATCGAACTCCAGAAGGCACCGTCGAAGATGGGGCGTTCGAGTTCCGCGCGCATTGCCGTTACCTCACGAGTGAAAGAGGGGTGAAATCGGGCATGAAAAGGCACCAGAGAAGTCCGAGAGCTGCGGCAACGCCGAAGCGGACGGTATGATGGGTTTCGCGCGGCTTCAGCACCGAAGCGGCATCGCGGAAACCGGCAGGCAGGAGAAGCGCAAACAGTCCGACCGTTCGGGCCAGCACGCTCCACTGAACACGCCGCGCCATGGAGAAAACGGCGATCACGCCGCCAGCCATCAGCGATGCAAGTGTGACGTCGATGGCGGGCCAGAGGCCAAGAATGGCGCCGAGCGCCGCCATCAGCTTGACGTCGCCGCCGCCGCAGCTTCCGGCTGCGAAGGCGATGATGAAGATCAGGCCGGCTGCGAGGAGGCCTGCGAAGGCAAGCCCTATCCCTGCGAGACCGCCGCTGACTGCCGCCAACATGAACCCGCCAAGCAGGCAAGGATAGGTGACGGCGTTCGGGATATGACCATGGCGATGGTCGAGCACCGCCGCGGTCATGGTGCAGGCGACGGCAAGAGCCGCCGCCGCAGGCATCAGGGTCAGATCATAGGTCGTATCCATGATCCCGACCCGCTTATTGACCCGGCTCAGGAATTCTCTCGGCATCCGAGAGCGCCGTGTTCTTTTCGTTGAACCATTCGCCGATCTGTTTGCCGAATGCGAGCAGGATCAGCATCAGCGGAATGACGATCAGGGCGACGGCCAGGACGATCTGGGCCATGTCGCCGCGTTCGTCCTTGTGAAGTGCAATTGCGAGAGTCTTGAGTTTACCAAACATGTGATTACTCCTCATTCCCAGGTTTGTTTCGGTTCGAAGCCGTGGTGAAGATGAACCAAGCATACGCCATCGATCCGAAAGAGCATGTTGCTCGATCCAATGATATTTTCTGCTTCAGCTTATCTTCCCCGGCGGCCAACGTTTGTTGAGCAACACCATTAAGACCCAAGAGTGCGCCCAAGGCCAGCCCTCCGTCAAGCAAACGAAACGAAGGGTTCCAATTGCCTTGGAGGCATCGGCTGCAAAATCGCAGTTGACGCCGGATTATTTTAACTAAGCTTTTGAAGCAGCTGCAATTTTACCTGCGGATATGAAGTTTTTGACGCCCCGGCGAGGCTTCGTCTACTGCTCCATAATTGGCCAATTCTTTCAAAGCGATAGAAGAAACCACGCGTGGCGGCCATAATGTCTGCCTTCGCAGGGCCCGGCCATGGCGTTGTTTGGCGATCTGGATTAAGCTTTCGTCAAATGGTGGGTATCGCCCGCCAGTCGATCCGGAGAGAGAACGATGGAAACGATGAGCAGCATCTTAATACTTGGATTGGTCCTCATTCCACTGATGATGTTCTTTCCGACCGCCGTTCAGATGATGGCGACACTGTTCGGCATGAGCACAGTTCTGGTCGGGATGCCGCTCTGATGAAAGCCGTTTCCGACGACGCCGCCGAACAGGCGACCTTCCAGGTCCTGACCCGGGCGCTGGACAAACTGCTCGGGCCGATCCGTTTTCTCCTCGATGATCCGAGCGTGTCCGAAATCCTGATCAACGGGACATCCGACATCTTCGTCGAAAGGCGAGGCAAGCTCGAACGCGCCGATACGCGTTTCGCCAGCCGCGAAGACCTGGAATCGGCCGCGCGCAGCATCGCGCAGTTCTCAGGCAAGCGGCTGACGCCGGAGGAACCGAGCATCGAGGCGCGTTTGCCGGATGGTTCGCGCGTGCAGATGATCCAGCCGCCTGCATCCCGCACTGGGCTCTGCATCTCCATTCGCCGCTTTTTGAAAGAACATCGCAGCATCCGCGATCTCGTCACCCAGGGCAGCCTGACCGACGAGTCGCTGACGCTGCTGCAGGCGGCCGTCGGGCTGCAGAAGAACGTCATCATCTCCGGCGGCACCGGCACCGGCAAGACGACGATGCTGAACGCACTGTCGGAAGCCTTTGCCGACCACGAGCGCATCATCGTCATCGAGGACACGTCCGAACTGCAGATCCGCAAGGAACACGTGGTCTATCTCGAAGTCACGAAGCCCGACCGTTTCGGCCGCGGCGGCGCCAGCATCCGCGACCTGTTCCGCTCGTCGCTGCGCATGCGGCCCGACCGGGTCATCGTCGGCGAGTGCCGCGGCGGCGAGGCGCTCGATATGATCCAGGCGATGACGTCAGGTCACAGCGGCAGCCTTTCGACGGTACACGCGAACACGCCCTATGACTCCCTGCACCGGCTGGAGACGCTGGCGCTGATGTCGGATATCGACATGCCGCTGCGGCCGCTGCGCGCCCAGATCGCCTCGGCAGTCGACGTCGTCGTGCAGATCGCCCGCTTCAAGCGCACTGGCCGGCGCCGGGTGATCGAGATTTCCGAGATCAAGGGCCTGAACAATGACGGCCAGTATATCGTCGAAAGCATCTACAAGCTCGAGGGCGACGGCCATTCCAATCCCGACGGCGCATTGCTGTGGACCGGTGTCGTGCCGAGCTTCGCCGCCGATGCGGTGGAAGAGCTGCAAGGCGCCGAGCGCCCCGAATGGGTCGGTGCCGCCGCTCTGCATACAGCTTAAAAACGATCGAAACCCGCCTCCGTCAGACGCCGTCCTTTTCGGCGCTCGCCGCCATATGAGTGAGATCGTCCCAGAGGTTTTCGGCAAAGCTGCGCAGGACCGTGAGTTCGAAGCTGTCATCGCCGGTGCGGACGATCTGTACCGTGAGATGACCGACCATCGTCATGGCCGAATGGCCTTCCGGAAAGACGGAAGGATCGAGATCGACGGCGGTCCCCCTTGAGAGAAGCGCCCGCGAAGAACGGCCGGAAACGCCGATGCGGACACGCCCGTGGCTCTGGTCCATGACGAAGGCCTTTCCCGCAAGCGCTGCCGCGAGAGCATCGAGGCTGGCGGGGACAAGCGGCTCATCGCCGGCAACGAACCATTGCCGGAAACCCGCCTTGCGGATCGAACTTTTCGCAAAGCCTGCTTTCACCAATTCCGTGGCGAGCGCGGTGGGCTCGATTGCGCCGAGCACATGCAGGAGATGGCCCTCCGGCAAGGCTTCCAGCCGGACGCCCGTCCCTGAGATGCCGTTATATGCCATGCCGGCCAGAACCGGTCTGTGTTGCGGAAGATCAGGCATGGAGCTTCTCGTTTTCGGGATCGATGAAGACGGGATGGCAGAGCACCGCATCGGTGAATTCGTTGCGCAGGCCGTTCCAGACCGTCACCTTTTCACCGATGCGCTCCGGCCCGCGTTTGACGAGCGCCAGGCCGATCGTATGGCCGAGCCCCGGCGAGAAGGCGCTTGATGTGACGTAGCCCTGATCGTTTTCGAGCGTCGCCGCAGCGCCGTTGGCAAGGATATGCGAGCCGGTGCGGAATCCGGTCGCCGGATTAAGCGGCTTGACACCGACAAGGCGCGGCCGCTCGGGGTCCTGCAGGCCTTCACGGGCAAGCATCGCCTTGCCGATGAAATCCGGCTTGGTTGATGAAACCATGCGGCCGAAACCGAGATCGCCGGGCGTCACCGTGCCGTTGATTTCGGCATGGGTGACATGACCCTTTTCGATGCGCATGACGCCGAGCGCTTCGGCGCCATAGGCGCAGATGCCATGTTTCTCGCCCGCCGCCATGACCGCATCGGCGACACCTTCGCCGTAGCCGGCCGGTACTGCGAGCTCGTAGGCGAGTTCACCGGAGAAGGAAATCCGGAAGAGCCGGCCTTCGAGGCGGCCACCGAAGAGGGAGACCTTGCGGGCGCTCATGAAGGGGAAGGCCGCATCCGACAGATCCCCGTCGACGATCTCGGAGAGGATGGCGCGCGACTTCGGCCCGGCAACGGCCATCTGCGCCCATTGATCGGTCGAGGAGGCGAAGCAGACATCGAGTTCCGGCCAGAGCGTCTGGGCGCAGAATTCGAGATGGGTCAGCACGCCGGCGGCTAGCGCCGTCGTCGTCGTCATGAAGAAATGCTCGTCACCGAACCGGCTGGTGGTGCCGTCATCATAGATGAAGCCATCCTCGCGCAGCATGATGCCGTAACGCGCCTTGCCGACGGCAAGTTTGGCGAAGCCGTTGCAATAGATGCGGTCGAGGAAGGTCGCGGCATCCTTCCCGAAAATCTCGATCTTGCCCAGGGTCGAGACGTCGCAAAGGCCGGCATTCTTCCGGATGTTCAGCACCTCGCGGTCGACGCTTTCGCGCCATGTCGTCTCGCCGGAGCGTGGGAACCAGGAGGAACGGTACCAGAGGCCGGTTTCGACGAAGACCGCGCCGTTCTTCTCAGCCCAGCCATGCAGCGGCGATTTGCGCGCCGGCTGGAAATGTTTGCCGCGCGATGCCCCGGTCAAAGCACCGAAGGAAACTGGCGTATAGAAGGGCCGGAAGGTCGTCGTTCCCACCTCGGCGGGCGACACGCCGCGCGCCTCGGCAAGAATGCCGATGGCGTTGATATTGGAAAGCTTGCCCTGATCGGTCGCCATACCTGATGTGGTGTAGCGCTTGGCGAGTTCGACATGACCGTAACCTTCGCGGACGGCGAGGCCGAGATCCTTCAAATGCACGTCGTTCTGATAGTCGACGAAAGCCTTGCCCTTCGAGCCCTTGACCGACCAGAGCGGTTTTGCCTGTGCGGCCGTCTCGGACGCCGCTGCAAAGGCCGGCTCCGCCGCTGCGAAACCGATCGCCTTCAATGCGGCAGCTGCCTTTACGGCGCCATCGCCGAGGCAGGTCGCGGTTTGCGCCATGCCGGCAGCTGAGCCGGCAACGGCAAGGCCTTCCTGCTGGGCGGGCGCCAGAAACGCCGATGCCTCGTGCGACCATTGCGGCTTCGCGCCGCGATGGCAAGCAAGATGAATGATCGGGCTCCAGCCGCCCGACATGGCAAGCGCATCGGTTTCGATCCGGCGGGTGCCTGTTGCGGTTTCGACGCTGACACCGCGCAAGCGCTTGCCGCCGAACGCGTCGATGATCCGGGCGGCCGTCAGCACTTCAGCGCGGCCCTGCCAGCTCCCGGCCGCATCCGCGCGGCTGTCGACGATCGCCGCGACGGCGAGGCCGGCGGCTTCAAGGTCGGCGGCGGTGCGGTAACCGGCATCGTTGGTGGTGAAGACCACGGTGCTTCTGCCAGGCGCCACCGCCTGCCGGTTGAGATAGCTGCGCATGGCGCCTGCCATCATCACACCGGGAATATCGTTGCCGCCGAAGACAAGCGGACGCTCCTCGACGCCGGTCGCAAGGATCGCCTGGCGGGCGACGATGCGCCACAAGCGTTCGACGGGACGATCCGGATCAGGCATCGCCACATGTTTCTGCACCCGCTCGACGGCGCCGAAGACATTGTCGTCGTACCAGCCGAACACCGTCATGCGCGGCAGGCGGCGCACGTTCGGAAGGCCCTCCAGCTCGGCAAGCAGCTCGTTGAGAACAGCGTTCGCCGGCTTGCCGTCGACAGTGCCGGCCTCGGAAAGCAGGCTGCCGCCGAGTTCGGCTCCCTCGTCGGCGAGGATGACGCGCGCGCCGGCGCGGCCGGCGGTCAGCGCTGCGGCAAGACCGGCAGGGCCGGCGCCGATCACCAGCAGATCACAATGCGCCCAGCATTTCTCGTAGGAATCGGGATCGGCTTCGTAGGAGGCTCTGCCGAGGCCCGCCGCCTTGCGGATCACCGGCTCGTAGAGCTTTTCCCAGAGGGCTGCCGGCCACATGAAGGTCTTGTAGTAGAAACCGGCGCTGAGGAAGGGCGAGAGGAGGCCGTTGACGGCGCCGACATCGAAGCCGAGCGACGGCCAGCGGTTCTGGCTCCTTGCCGTCAGCCCCTGGTAAAGCTCGATCATTGTCGCGCGCGTATTCGGTTCGGTGCGCCCGCCGCTGCCTGTCGTCACCAGTGCGTTCGGTTCGGCAGCTCCCGCCGTCAGAATGCCGCGCGGGCGGTGATATTTGAAGCTGCGGCCGACGAGCTGGACGCCGTTGGCAAGCAGCGCCGAGGCGAGCGTATCACCCCGATGGCCTTCAAGAGGCTTGCCGTCGAAGGTGAAGTGGAGCGAGGTGGCGCGGTCGATGCGGCCGCCGGAGGAAAGACGGAAGCTCGTCATGCCGGTTCTCCGCCGAGCTTGGAAAGGGCGGCGTCGCGGACGCTATGGACCGCATGGGTGACGGTATCGCGCTCGACGATCAGCCAGCGGCGGCATCCCGAGGAATGGTGCCAGAATTCGCTGTGCCGGCCCTTCGGATTGTCACGCAGGTAAACATAGTCGAACCAGGCATCCGCACCGGCATCCGGGGCCGGCCTTGCAAGGCTCGCATCGCCGCGGATCGAAAATTCTTCCTTCGGTCGCGCGCCGCAATGGGGACAGGAAATCAGGCTTGCCATCGTCGAATGTCCTCAGTGCAGATTGGGCTGGGCGCCGACGCCCTTTTCGTCGATCGGATAGCCGCGCGCGAAGCGATCGAGCCGGAACGCGCGGGCGGTCTGATGCGGCGCGTTGCGGGCGATCAGATGGGCATAGCAGAAGCCGGAGGCGGGTGTGGCCTTGAAGCCGCCATAGCACCAGCCGGTATTGAGATAGAGATTGTCGATATGGGTGCGGTCGATGATCGGCGAGCCGTCCATGCTCATATCCATGACGCCGCCCCATGAGCGCAGGTAGCGCACGCGCGACAGCGACGGGATCAGCGCCAATCCGGCTTCGGCGACGTGCTCGACCGCCGCGAGATTGCCGCGCTGGGCATAGGAATTGTAGCCGTCGATATCGCCGCCGAAAACCAGCCCGCCCTTGTCCGACTGGGACGCGTAGAAATGCCCGGCGCCGAAGGTGACGACCGTGTCGATGAAGGGCTTCAGCCCTTCGGAAACGAAGGCCTGCAGCACGTGGCTTTCGATCGGCAGGCGAAGGCCCGCCATATCGGCAACGACGGTGGAGTTGCCGGCGGCTGCGAGCGCCAGTTTGCCGCAACCGATGAAGCCCCTGCTGGTCTCAACGCCGCTAATCTCACCGTTTCCGGTGCGGATGCCGGTGACCTCGCACTGGGTGATGATATCGACCCCGCGGCTGTCTGCGCCACGCGCATAACCCCAGGCGACCGCATCATGGCGCACCGTGCCGCCGCGCGGCTGGAACAGGCCGCCCATGATCGGGAAACGACCATTATCGAAATCAAGGAAGGGCAGTTTTTTGCGCACCGCCTGCCGGTCAAGAAGCTCGGCGTCGACGCCGTGCAGCCGCATGGCGTTGCCGCGGCGCGTATAGGCGTCACGCTGCGCGTCGGAATGGAAGAGGTTGAGCACGCCGCGCTGCGAGACCATGGCGTTGAAGTTGAAGTCCTGCTCCAGCCCTTCCCAGAGCTTCATCGACAACTCGTAGAAGGGATTGTTGCCTGGCAGCAGGTAGTTCGACCGGATGATCGTCGTGTTCCTGCCGATATTGCCGGAGCCGAGATAGCCTTTTTCGAGGACGGCGACATTGGTGACGCCGAATTCCTTGGCAAGATAATAGGCGGTGGCAAGACCATGGCCGCCGCCGCCGACGATAATGACGTCGTAATGCGGCTTCGGCGCGGGATCGCGCCAGGCTGGCGCCCAGCCCTTGTTGCCGGAAAGGCCGTTCAGGAAGATCGAAAGAGCGGAATAGCGCATGGGTCACCCCGGAAAGAACAGGTGCATGATGCCAGAAAGGGGAGGGCGGACTTGCACAGAAGGGACATCAATCGCTAAGTGAGAGACATGTCCTCACTTGATAGCAGAAATGCCCAGACGATCGGCTTCATCCTTATCCCGGGATTTGCGTTGATGTCCTATGCCTCGGCGACCGAGCCACTGCGGGCGGCAAATCTCCTGGCCGGGCGCGAGATCTATCGGCTGCAGGTCTTCTCGCCGGACGGCGCGCCTGTTCCGTCCTCCTCGGGTGTCACGGTTGCCGCCGAACCGCTTCCGCTCAGAGCTTCGGGGCTTGGAACGGCCTTCGTCTGCGCCGGCGGCTCGCCCCGCGATTGGCGTTATCCCAATGTGCTGGCCTGTCTCAGGCAGCTGTCGCGCGAAGGTGTGAGGATCGGCGGCATCTCGGGCGGCCCCTATCTGATGGCCGCCGCGGGATTGCTTAGCGGCCGCGACTTCACCATCCATTGGGAGCATGCGGCAGCCCTCCTCGAAGCCTTTCCTGATCTTGCGCCGCGCCAGGCGCGCTTCATGATCGACGGCAACAGGATCACCTGCGGCGGCGGCATCGCCCCCCTCGACATGATGCATGTGCTGATCGCCGAGCGCATGGGGGCCGATTTCGCCCGCCGGGTCAGCGACTGGTATCTGCACACCGAGGTCAACGAGCCCGCGGCACCCCAGCGCGCCTCGCTGGCGCAACGTTACGGCGTCCATCATCCCGGTCTGCTTAATGTTCTCGAACGGATGGAAGAGACGATCGAGATGCCGCTGGAGCGCGCCGCAATGGCGCGCATCGCCGGCGTCACCACCCGCCATCTCGACCGGCTCTTTGCCGCCCATCTCGGCACCACCTTCCTCGATCAGTATCGCAGGATCAGGCTGCAGCATGCCCATCGCCTGCTGAAACAGAGCCCGCTTTCCGTCTCGGAAATCGCGGTGGCTACCGGTTTTTCCAGTCTGAGCCACTTTTCCCGCATGTTTCGTGCCCTCTACGGCATCGCTCCGCGCGCGGCGCGGCGGGAATAGGTTTTCTTCACGGTTGAGAAATTTTCACTATGACGATAGGGTTGCCTTGGACAAAAGAGAAGGCGGCGGTGGAAAACCCATGAAATCCAAGCGTGAAACGGCAGAGCAACTGGAACAGGCGCATAGTGGACGCGCTCCCTTTTCCCAGGACCCTCACGCCGTCCGCGAGCCGAAGGAAAACAACCTCGAAATGGCGATCGGCCACGAGGTGCGCGCCTACCGCAAGAAACTCGGCATTACGGTCACCGATCTGGCGGCCGCGACCGGCATTTCGCTCGGGATGCTGTCGAAGATCGAGAATGGCAACATCTCGCCGTCGCTGACGACGCTGCAATCGCTGTCGCGGGCGCTTGGCGTGCCGCTGACGGCCTTCTTCCGACGTTTCGAGGAACCGCGTAATGCCGTCTTCGTCAAGGCGGGGCAGGGCATCGAGCTTGAGCGGCGCGGCACGCGCGCCGGACACCAATATAATCTGCTCGGCCATATCGACAACAATACCAGCGGCGTCATCGTCGAGCCCTACCTCATCACGCTGACGACCGACTCCGACATCTTCCCGACCTTCCAGCACGAGGGCATGGAATTTCTCTATATGCTCGAGGGCGAGGTCGTTTACCGCCACGGCGACCAGCTTTTCCAGATGCAGCCGGGCGACAGCCTGTTCTTCGACGCCGATGCGCCGCATGGGCCGGCGGAACTGGTGAAACTGCCGAGCAAGTACCTCTCGATCATCAGCTATCCACAGCAGAGCTCGAAAAGCTGACTTGCCTTAAAAGAAAAAATCTTTCTTCCGAGTTGAAAAACGAAAACAGACCTGCTAGTCCTTTCTCAACACGAACGGAGGTCTGGTCATGTGCGGAATTGTGGGGCTCTTCCTCAAGGATAAAAGTCTCGAACCGGAGCTCGGGGCACTGCTGTCCTCGATGCTGGTGACGATGACGGATCGGGGGCCGGACAGCGCCGGTATCGCGATCTATGGTGACGCCAGCGGCAACAATGCCAAGATCACCATCCAGTCGGCCAATCCGAAGAAGGATTTCGCCGGCCTCGAGGCCGAGCTCGGCCAGACGGTTGGCGCACCGGTCGCCATCCAGGTCAAGAGCACGCACGCCGTCATCACGCTTGCGAAGGATCTGCTCGAAACGGGCAAGGCAGCCGTCGCGGAACTGCGTCCGAATGTTCGCATCATGAGCAGCGGCGATGCCATCGAGATCTATAAGGAAACTGGCCTGCCGAAGGATGTCGTCTCCCGCTTCGCGGTCAATTCAATGGCCGGCACCCACGGCATCGGCCATACCCGCATGGCGACGGAATCAGCAGTCACGACGCTCGGCGCCCATCCTTTCTCCACCGGCTCCGACCAATGCCTGGTGCATAATGGCTCGCTGTCGAACCACAACAATCTGCGCCGCGAGCTGAAGCGCGAAGGCATGACCTTCGAAACCGAAAACGACACGGAGGTCGCCGCCGCCTATCTGACGGCAGAGATGGCCAAGGGCAAGAATCTCGGCCAGGCGCTGGAAGGCGCGGTGAATGACCTCGACGGCTTCTTCACCTTCGTCGTCGGCACGAAGTCAGGCTTCGGCGTCGTGCGCGATGCGATCGCCTGCAAGCCCGCCGTCATGGCCGAAACCGACCAGTATGTCGCATTCGGTTCGGAATACCGGGCGCTCGTCAATCTGCCCGGCATCGAGAATGCCCGGGTCTGGGAGCCGGAGCCTGCAACCGTCTATTTCTGGGATCACCAGAAGGTCGCTTGACCGGCGCCTCATGCGTATTCTCCAAGGGTTATCGAAACATGCCTGTCATTGATCTTGCCACTACGCCGTTGCGTGAACTCAACAGCGCCCTGCACAACATCCAGAACGGTTCGAACGACCTTTCCTTCGAAGTCGTCAATCCGCGCGGCAGCCATTCGGTTGCCGTCGGCATCGATGCGCCGGTCACGGTCGATGTAAAGGGGTCGGTCGGCTATTACTGCGCCGGCATGAACGACGGCGGGACCGTCACCGTTCACGGTTCGGCAGGTCCGGGTGTTGCGGAAAACATGATGTCTGGAACCGTCGTCATCGAGGGCGATGCCAGCCAGTATGCCGGCGCAACCGGCCGCGGCGGCCTCCTTGTCATCAAGGGCAATGCGGCGTCACGCTGCGGCATCTCGATGAAGGGCATCGACATCGTCGTTCATGGTAATATCGGTCACATGTCCGCCTTCATGGGCCAGTCCGGCCACCTCGTGGTGCTCGGCGATGCCGGCGATGCGCTTGGGGATTCGCTCTATGAGGCGAAGCTCTTCATACGCGGTTCGGTCAAGAGCCTGGGTGCCGATTGCATCGAAAAGGAGCTGCGTCCCGAGCATCTGACGAAGCTGGCCGAACTTCTCGAAAAGGCGGGTGTGAGCGAAGTGAGGCCCGAGGAATTCAAGCGTTACGGCTCCGCCCGCAAGCTCTACAATTTCAATATCGACAACGCTGACGCATATTAAGGCGAGGGACCATCATGAGCTATCACAACCCCTATACCCCGCCGCGCAAGTCCGCGACCTTCGACGATTACACCCTGGCGGAAATCCGCCGTGCCGCGGCGACCGGCATTTACGACATCCGTGGCGCCGGCACCAAACGGAAGGTTCCGCATTTCGACGACCTGCTGTTTCTCGGCGCATCGATCTCGCGCTATCCGCTCGAGGGTTACCGCGAGAAGTGCGACACGTCGGTCGTCCTCGGCGCGCGTTTCGCCAAGAAGCCCATTCACCTGAAGACGCCGATCACCATTGCCGGCATGAGCTTCGGCGCGCTCTCCGGCAATGCCAAGGAGGCGCTCGGACGCGGCGCGACGATTGCCGGAACCTCCACCACGACAGGCGACGGCGGGATGACCGATGAAGAGCGCGGCCACTCACAAACGTTGGTCTACCAGTATCTGCCGTCGCGATACGGCATGAATCCCAAGGACCTGCGTCGCGCCGACGCGATCGAAGTGGTCGTCGGTCAAGGCGCCAAGCCCGGCGGCGGCGGCATGCTACTCGGCCAGAAGATCTCCGATCGCGTCGCCAACATGCGCAACCTGCCGAAGGGAATCGACCAGCGCTCGGCCTGCCGCCATCCGGATTGGACCGGCCCGGACGACCTTGAAATCAAGATCCTGGAACTGCGCGAGATCACCGACTGGGAAAAGCCGATCTATGTGAAGGTCGGCGGCGCGCGTCCCTATTACGATACGGCGCTTGCCGTGAAGGCTGGGGCCGACGTGGTGGTGCTCGATGGCATGCAGGGCGGAACCGCTGCAACGCAGGATGTCTTCATCGAGAATGTCGGCATGCCGACGCTCGCCTGCATCCGCCCCGCAGTGCAGGCGCTGCAGGATCTCGGCATGCATCGCAAGGTGCAACTGATCATCTCGGGCGGCATCCGTTCGGGCGCCGACGTGGCCAAGGCACTGGCGCTGGGTGCCGATGCCGTTGCCATCGGCACGGCAGCACTCGTTGCGATCGGCGACAACGATCCGCATTGGGAAGAAGAATACCAGAAGCTCGGCACGACGGCCGGCGCCTATGACGACTGGCACGAGGGCAAAGACCCGGCTGGTATCACGACGCAGGACCCGGAACTGATGAAGCGCCTTGATCCAATCGCCGCCGGCCGCCGTCTCGCCAACTATCTGAAGGTCATGACGCTGGAAGCCCAGACCATCGCGCGCGCCTGCGGCAAGAACCACCTGCACAACCTGGAACCGGAAGATCTTTGCGCGCTGACGATGGAAGCGGCTGCCATGGCCCAGATCCCGCTCGCCGGCACAAACTGGTATCCCGGCAAGGGAGGCTACTGATTTCTACCGGCCGGGCAAACGTCCCGGCCGTCTCGCATCCATAACCAAAGTGTCTCCAAGAAATCCAAAGGGGAACGAGAATGACACTGGACCTTGCTGCTTTTGCCAAAGACAAAGGCATCAAATATTTCATGATCAGCTATACCGACCTGTTCGGCGGCCAACGCGCCAAGCTGGTCCCGGCAGAAGCCATCGCCGATATGCAGAAAGATGGCGCCGGCTTTGCGGGCTTCGCAACCTGGCTCGATTTGACGCCAGCCCATCCCGACCTGTTCGCGGTTCCCGATGCTTCCACCGTCATCCAGCTCCCGTGGAAGAAAGACGTGGCATGGGTTGCAGCCGACTGCGTCATGGACGATCAGCCTGTCGAACAGGCACCGCGTGTGGTGCTGAAAAGACTGGTCGCTGAAGCTGCGAAAGAAGGGCTCCGGGTGAAAACCGGAGTGGAGCCCGAGTTCTTTCTCATCTCTGCGGACGGCTCGGTGATTTCAGACCAGTTCGATACAGCCGAAAAGCCCTGCTACGATCAGCAGGCGGTGATGCGTCGGTATGATGTCATTGCCGAGATTTGCGACTACATGCTCGAGCTCGGCTGGAAGCCTTATCAGAACGACCACGAGGACGCGAACGGCCAGTTCGAGATGAACTGGGAATATGACGACGCTCTTCAGACGGCAGACAAGCACTCCTTCTTCAAGTTCATGGTGAAGTCGGTTGCCGAAAAACACGGCCTTCGCGCCACGTTCATGCCGAAGCCCTTCAAGGGCCTGACCGGAAACGGGTGCCATGCCCACATCTCGGTCTGGGACATCGAGGGCAAGGTCAACGCCTTCGCGGACAAGGAAATGCCATTTGGGCTCTCCGCTCAGGGTAAGACCTTCCTGGGCGGCATCATGAAGCACGCCTCCGCACTGGCCGCGATCACCAATCCGACAGTCAATTCCTACAAGCGCATCAACGCGCCGCGCACCACATCCGGTGCCACTTGGTCGCCGAACACCGTCACCTGGACGGGCAACAACCGCACCCACATGGTGCGCGTGCCTGGGCCGGGACGCTTCGAGCTGCGCCTGCCTGATGGTGCGGTCAACCCGTACCTGCTGCAGGCGATCATCATCGCGGCCGGCCTCGACGGCATCCGCAGCCAGGCAGACCCCGGCCGGCACTACGATATCGACATGTATGCCGAGGGGCATCTGGTGAAGGACGCGCCGCGCCTGCCGCTCAACCTGCTTGACGCGCTGCGTGCCTATGATGCCGACGAGGGCTTGAAGGCAGCGATCGGAGCCGAGTTTTCCGCCGCCTATCTCAAGCTCAAACATCAGGAATGGAATGCCTATTGCTCGCATTTCACCCAGTGGGAGCGCGACAGCACACTCGACATCTGAGTGGCTGGATGCCCCCAATGACCTGACGCGCCGGGGCAAACAAGCTCCGGCGTGATCGGACCTTCTGCACTTGCTATGGCGAAGAAAGTGACAGCATGAAGAACTTCGTACTCACCGTATCCTGCAAGTCGACACGCGGCATTGTCGCGGCGATTTCGAGCTATCTGGCCGACAGAGGCTGCAACATCATCGACAGCTCGCAGTTCGACGATCTCGATACCGGCAAGTTCTTCATGCGCGTCAGCTTCATTTCGGAAGAGGGGCTATCGGGCGCCGATATCGACGCCGGTTTCGCGGCCGTCGCCGCGCCCTTCGCGATGGATTACGATTTTCACGACAGCGAGAAGCGCATGAAGGTGCTGCTGATGGTGTCGCGCTTCGGCCATTGTCTGAACGACCTGCTCTATCGCTGGAAGATCGGCGCCCTGCCGATCGATATCGTCGGTGTCGTCTCCAACCATTTCGACTACCAGAAGGTCGTGGTCAACCACGACATCCCCTTCCACCACATTCCGGTCACCAAGGCCAACAAGGCACAGGCCGAGGCCCATATCATGGAAGTGGTCGAGCAAACCGGCACGGAGCTGATCGTACTCGCCCGCTACATGCAGATCCTGTCGGACGAGATGTGCCAGAAAATGTCGGGGAAGATCATCAACATCCACCATTCCTTCCTGCCGAGCTTCAAGGGCGCCAATCCTTACAAGCAGGCCTACGGCCGCGGCGTGAAGCTGATCGGGGCAACCGCGCATTACGTCACCGCCGATCTCGACGAAGGCCCGATCATCGAGCAGGACACGGCGCGCATCACCCATGCGCAGTCGCCCGACGACTATGTCTCGATCGGCCGCGACGTCGAAAGCCAGGTGCTGGCGCGCGCCATCCACGCCCATATCCATCACCGCACCTTCATCAACGGCAACCGCACCGTGGTCTTCCCGGCAAGCCCCGGCAGCTACGCCTCCGAACGCATGGGTTAGAGAAGGGTTGAGGGACGGCAAAAGCGTAGCCGCATCCCTCATTCATTCGGTGAAGGATGCAGCAGGGGCGCCGAAAGTTTTGGGAAATGCATGTCGGGCGGGCTTGCCACGGCGCGAAAGACGAATATAGTCAGGAAATAAATATTCCGTAGAGGAAACATAAGGGAACGGACAATGGCTTTATCATGGCGTTTCTCCGTCTTGGCGGATCGGCATCGCGCTCTGGGATCGAAGCTCGAGGACTGGAGCGGCATGGGCACCGCCTGGACCTACGACAAGGACATGTCGGAAGAACATGTCGCCGTCCGCACCAAGGCCGGCATCATGGATGTCTCGGGCCTGAAGAAGGTGCACCTGGTCGGCCCGCACGCCATCGCCGTGCTTGACTCCATCACCACCCGTGACATGACGAAGATCTACCCCGGCCGCTCGGTCTATGCGACCATGCTGAACGACCGCGGCCACTTCACCGACGACTGCATCGTCTATCGCACCGGCCCGAATTCCTGGATGCTGGTGCATGGTTCGGGCTCCGGCCACGAGGAACTCGTCAAGCAGGCTGCGGGCCGCAATTGCGCCGTGCTCTTCGACGACGACCTGCACGACCTGTCGCTGCAGGGTCCGATCGCGGTCGACTATCTCGCCAAATATGTGCCCGGCATCCGCGACCTCAAATATTTCCACCATATGCAGACGACGCTGTTCGGCGCGCCGGTTATGATCTCGCGCACCGGTTATACCGGCGAACGCGGCTACGAGATCTTCGTGCGCGGCCAGGACGCCGTCATGGTCTGGGACCGAATCGTCGAGGAAGGCAAGGAGATGGGCATCATCCCCTGCTGCTTCTCCGTTCTCGACATGCTGCGGGTCGAAAGCTACCTGCTCTTCTATCCCTACGACAATTCGCAGATGTACCCCTTCGCCGATCAGCCGCCCGGCGACAGCCTCTGGGAACTCGGCCTCGACTTCACCGTCAGCCCCGGCAAGACGGGCTTCCGTGGCGCCGAGGAACATGCGCGCCTCAAGGGCAAGGAACGCTTCAAGATCTTCGGCATGCTGATCGATGCCGACGGACCGGCCGATCTCGGCGACGAAGTCTTTGCCGACGGCAAAAAGGTCGGCGTCATTACCTGCCCGAGCTATTCGTCGCTGACGAAGAAATCCATGGCGATTGCCCGTCTGGACGTTGACAAGGCGGTGCATGGGACGAAACTCGAAGTCCGCGGCAAGACCGTGAAGGCAGGCGCCACCGCCCATACGCTTCCCTTCGACGATCCGGAGAAGAAGAAGAGGACTGCCGTAGGTTAAGGAGCACGCGAATGCTCGTTGCAGGCATCAAGAGCCGACCAGTCTACACGGGCCTGACCATCCAGCCCAACGCCCGGCGGCACATTTTCGCGCTCGAAGGGGAGGGTGCCAGGGCTCTGCTCGATCAGCAGCCGGCGCTTGAAGAAACGGCTCTTTCCCGCAGCGAGATCCTCTATGTCGCCCGCGGCTCGCAAGGATCCGGCCTGGACGAGACGCTGCGCCGCCTCGGCGCCGACATGTTCTTCACGGCGCCGACAATCGCAACGCTGCTCTTCCGATTGAAGGGTTCGCTTGCCACTGCTCATATGGGCACGCGGCTTTATCTTTCGGGCACGGAAGGCTTTATCGGCCAGGCAATGCTCGTGGCGCTCGATTACGGTATGGACCATGCGTCCGTCATCACCGAGCATCGCGGCTCGCTGGCCCGGCGTGTGCAATGCGTCCATTGCAAGGGCATCACCGACGACGTCACCACCAGCCCGTTTGCCTGCAGCCATTGCCGGCTGCCGCTTCTGGTGCGCGACCATTATTCGCGTCGGCTCGCGGCCTTCCAGGGCGTCAATATCGATGCGGAAGAACCGGGCAGCGCGCCTGATCCGGAGGAGTTGTTCCTTTGAGCGGTGGTACTGAAATTCCTGTCCGCGTGGCGCGGATCACGCCGATCGCCGAGCGCGTCAAGCGCTTTCGCTTCGAGCGCTTGGATGGCAAACCGATGCCTTATTTCTCCGGCGGTGCCCATGTCATCGTCTCGATGAACGATGGCGGCCATATGCGCCGCAACGCCTATTCGCTGATGTCGCCGCCGCATGATTGCGCAGCCTATGAGATCAGCGTGCTGCATGTCGAGGATTCACGCGGCGGCTCCACCTTCATGCATGAGAAAGTCCGCCAAGGCGACGAGCTGAAGGTCAGCTATCCCGTCAACCTGTTCCAGCCGGACTGGCGCGGGCGCAAGCATCTTCTGATCGCCGGCGGCATCGGCATTACGCCCTTCATCGCGATGATGGAGCAGTTCTCCCGCGAAGGCGCCAATTTCGAGCTGCATTATGCCATCCGCACGCGCGACCGCGGCGCCTACTGGCGGGAACTCCAGGAGCGTTACGGCGGACATCGCATCAAGATCTATTGCGATGCCGAAGGCGGCGCCATCCCCCTGACGCGGCTGCTCGACAGCCAGCCGCTCGGCACACATCTCTATGTCTGCGGCCCGTCCGGCATGATCGACGGCGTGTTGAAAGCCGGCCTCAACGCCGGCTGGCCGGAACAGAACCTGCATTCGGAACGGTTCCTGTCGTCGCTGCCCGGCAAGCCCTTCGCGATCGAGCTCCTGCGGTCCGGCAAGACCGTGAAGGTCGGCCATCACGAAAGCATGCTGGAGGCGATCGAGGCGGCGGGCGTCGACGCGCCCTTCCTCTGTCGCGGCGGCGCCTGCGGTCAATGCGAGACCGGGGTCGTCACCTGCGACGGCAAGCTGCTGCACCATGACGTCTATCTGACGAGCGAAGAAAAAGCATCCGGCCGCAAGGTGATGATCTGCGTTTCCCGCTTCGAGGGAAACACGCTTCATCTTGATCTCTAGCGGCATCGGGAAAAGCGGAACAAGGAGACCGAACATGGCAATCGCCTTCAAGCAGGAAACCTTCCGGAACGACTTCAGCTACCGCAACAGCCCCGAAAACATCCGGCGTTTCCCGTTTCCCTTCGACCGCGACGAATACATGTATTCGGTCAATATGGAGCCGCATGTGCACGGCCGGCCGGGAACCGTCTACGAAAGCCTGATCGACGTCGACGAGCATTATGTCGCCGAGATGCACGACCGGGCGCTGGTGCTGAAGGAAGATCCGCTGCGCTACCAGGCGCTGCCGCACATGATGAGCGCGCAGTGGGACACGCTCGAACTATTGATGGAACAGCAGGCGGCAGGATACCCCGACCATTTCACGCTGATCCGCAACGGCGACCAGTGGCGCTGGATCAACCGCCCACTCGGCATCGACGACAGCTTCACCTTCGGCGATGCCTCGACGCTGCCCTATGAGCCCTTCGAATATATCACCCGCCAGGCCCAGGGCGATTTCTGCATCGTCGACCAGCGCGACAGCAATCTCTGGATGGATGCCGGCATGGTGACGACTCAGGCCGACTGGTCGCTCGATTTCGATATCGGCATGAACTTCATGGAATGGCACGGGCCGGTGCCGCTCGCCCACCAGATCGGCGTCTTCGACAGGGCGCTGAAATTCCTGCTGAACCTGCAGCAGGGCAAGCCGACGCGACGCTTCAACTGGACGATGACGATCAATCCGCGGCTCGACACCAGCCCGGAGAATTATCACAAATGGGGGCCCGACCGCACCACGGTGACGCCGGACAATGTCGGTGAGAAGGTGCATCTGCGTGTCGAATTGCAGAGCCTCTGGCGCCTGCCGCGCTCGAACGCCATCCTCTTCGTCATCCGCTGCTACCTGATGAACATGGAAGAGCTCGTCACCGTGCCGAAATGGGCGCGACGCTTTCCGCGCGTACTGAAGACGCTGCCGCCTGAGCTCATCGACTACAAGGGCCTCACCCGCTTCCGCGAGACGACGATCGACTGGCTTGCCAAATATGACGATGGGGCACCGACCAGCCCCGGCATCTATCCGGACTGACACGCAGGACAATACGATATAATCAAGAGGGGAATGCTTCATGACAAGAGTAGCCGTCATCGGTGCCGGTCCTTCCGGACTGGCGCAGCTGCGCGCCTTTCAATCGGCCGCCCAGAAGGGCGCCGAGATCCCGGAGATCGTCTGCTTCGAAAAGCAGTCGGACTGGGGCGGGCTCTGGAACTATACCTGGCGCACCGGGCTCGACGAATATGGCGAGCCGGTCCACGGCAGCATGTATCGTTACCTCTGGTCGAACGGCCCGAAGGAATGCCTCGAATTCGCCGATTATTCCTTCGAGGAGCATTTCGGCAAGCCGATCGCCTCCTATCCGCCGCGCGCCGTGCTCTGGGATTATATCAAGGGGCGCGTCGAGAAGGCGAACGTCCGCCACTGGGTGCGTTTCAGCACGCCGGTGCGCATGGTCCGCTTCGACGATCAGACGAAGAAGTTCACGGTGACGGCGCATAACCGCGTCGAGGACCGGATGTATGATGAGGAATTCGACTATGTGGTCGTGGCATCCGGTCACTTCTCGACGCCGAACGTGCCCTATTTCGAAGGCGTCAAAACCTTCAACGGCCGCGTGCTGCATGCCCACGACTTCCGCGACGCGCTTGAGTTCAAGGGCAAGGACATCCTGATCGTCGGCCGCAGCTATTCGGCCGAAGACATCGGCTCGCAATGCTGGAAATACGGCGCGAAATCGGTGACGACGAGCTACCGCTCGAAGCCGATGGGCTTCAAATGGCCGGAGAATTTCGAGGAGCGGCCGCTGCTGGTGAAGCTCGAAAACCGCACGGCGCATTTCCTCGACGGCTCGACGAAGGAGGTCGACGCCCTGATCCTCTGCACCGGATACCAGCACCACTTCCCCTTCCTGCCCGACGACCTCCGGCTGAAGACCGCCAATCGCCTCTGGGCCGACAGCCTCTACAAGGGGGTGATCTTCGACAAGAACCCACAGCTTTTCTATATCGGCATGCAGGATCAGTTCTACACCTTCAACATGTTCGACGTGCAGGCCTGGTGGGCGCGCGACGTGATGATGGGCCGCATCACGCTGCCGCCGGAAGAGGAGCTGAAGGCCAATTTCGACATGTGGCGCGCCCGCGAGGAGACGCTCGAAGATGCGGAGCAGATGATCTGGTATCAGGGCGACTATGTGAAGGAACTGCTTGCCGAAACCGATTATCCCAGCTTCGACATCGAGGGCACCAACCGGACCTTCATGGAGTGGGAACATCACAAGGCCCACAACATCATGGGCTTCCGTGACCATGCCTACCGGTCGCTGATGACCGGCAACATGTCGCCCACGCACCATACGCCCTGGATCGAGGCGCTCGACGATTCCATGGAAGAATATCTTCGCAACTGATGAGGCGGGCCTGCATTGCCGGAGGAAGGTGCTCGTGCACTCTCCCCCGGCATATTGTGAGCCGCGCCTTTGAGCGAGACGACTGCAACTCTTCTCTCCGGATGTCGCCTTCATGGATTTTCAAACGAGCATTCTCGGGCGCATGAGCGGTTTTCTCTACCGCTGCCGAGCCGATGAAAACTACACGATGCTTGAGATGACCGACGGCATCGAGCGCATCTTCGGTTATCCGGCCGACGAAATCATCGGCAACCGCACGCGGACCTTCACTTCGATCATGTACGAGGAAGACGTGCCGCTGATGGACGAGATCGTCGGGCGGGCGCTGGAGAAGCACACAGACTGGACGATGGAATACCGCATCCGCCACGCCATGGGCCATCTGATCTGGGTCACCGAGACCGGCGGCGGCATCTGGGACGGGAAGGGTGAACTTCTCTACCTCGAAGGCAGCATCATCAACATCGAATCGCTCTATCAGCGAATCGATGACCAGACCGCCGACATGCGCGTCACCGCCTCGAAGACCAATGAGATCCTGCAATCGCTGCGTTACCTCAAGCTGCTCGCAGTCAATGCCGGCATCGAGGCCGCCCGTGCCGGCACGGCCGGATCGGGCTTTGCCGTGCTGGCAGCGGAAATGCGCACGCTTGCCAACTCCTCGGAAGAGGCCGCACGCGCCATTTCCAACGCACAACGCAAGGCCGAAGGCTGAGCTTTACCCCACGCAGCGGCAGATTTGCGGCTCAGGTTGAAAGCGGCAATATTAACCGTGCAGCGCTTCCGGCGATTGCAACGCTTTTCCAATAGCTTGGGGTAATTATGCGCTTAAAAAATCTCAGGTGATTGTGGATGTTATTAAGGCCGCGTTAACTTTTTGTTAACCATAGCAGCGGTAGACATGGTCAACGATTTCTTCACATAGATGACCAAAGTGCTAACAGACGCTCGCTCTATCCGCATCAAGGGCCGCTCTTTCCTCGCGGTCATGCTGTCCCCGGATCTTCCGATCGATGATTGGTTGATCCGGCTGGACGATCTGGCCGCGCGTTCGGCCGGCTTCTTCCTCGGGCGGCCTGTCGTGCTCGACCTGACGGACCTGCAAATCGACCGGCCGCAGCTGAAGGACCTGATTGCCGAACTTGCCAAGCGCAATGTCAGCATCATGGGCATCGAGGGCGCGCGGCCTTCGATCCTCGGATCCGGCATGCCGCCGGCGCTCAAAGGCGGCCGGTCGGTTTCCGACATCGAGGTTCCAGCCAAAGCGAGCGTCGATACGCCGGTCAAACCGGCAGCGGCGGAGGCGCGTCCGGCCATGCAATCGATCGTCATCCGGGAGCCGGTGCGCTCCGGCCAATCGGTGATCTTTCCGGAAGGCGACGTCACCGTCATCGGATCGGTCGCCTCGGGTGCCGAGGTCATCGCCGGCGGGTCCGTCCATATCTATGGCGCCTTGCGTGGCCGAGCCATGGCGGGATCTATCGGCAACGCATCGGCGCGGATCTTTTGCCGCAAGCTCGAGGCCGAGCTGGTTGCAATCGACGGGATCTACAAAATGGCGGAAGACATGGCGCCCAATCTTCGCGGACAGGCCGTTCAGCTCTGGCTCGAAGACGACGCGATCATGGCGGAAAAACTGATCTGACGACAGCGCGCGCGTCTCTTCGAGAGCCGCAAAGGACGCTTTAACACTTTGAATTACTGGGGCCACGGCAAAGGAGAGACAATGATGGGGAAAGTGATCGTCGTCACGTCGGGCAAGGGCGGGGTTGGCAAGACGACCTCGACCGCCGCATTGGGAGCGGCGCTGGCGCAACGCAATGAAAAAGTCGTCGTCGTCGATTTCGACGTGGGCCTGCGCAATCTCGACCTCGTGATGGGTGCCGAACGCAGGGTCGTCTACGACCTGATCAATGTCATTCAGGGCGACGCCAAACTTACCCAGGCACTGATCCGCGACAAGCGGCTGGAAACGCTGTTCCTGCTGCCGGCCTCGCAGACGCGCGACAAGGACAATCTGACGGCCGAGGGTGTCGAGCGCGTCATCAACGACCTGAAGCGCTATTTCGACTGGATCATCTGCGACAGCCCCGCCGGGATCGAGCGCGGCGCAACGCTCGCCATGCGCCACGCCGATGTTGCCGTGGTCGTCACCAACCCCGAGGTCTCGTCGGTACGCGATTCGGATCGCATCATCGGCCTGCTGGATGCCAAGACCGCCAAGGCCGAGCGCGGCGAGCGGATGGAAAAGCACCTGCTGCTCACCCGCTACGACGCCAACCGCGCCGAACGCGGCGACATGCTCAAGGTCGACGATGTCCTGGAGATCCTGTCCATCCCGCTGCTCGGCATCATACCCGAAAGCATGGATGTTCTGCGGGCATCCAACATCGGTGCGCCGGTCACGCTGGCAGACAGTCGCAGCGCGGCTGCCATGGCCTATTTCGATGCCGCTCGCCGGCTCGCCGGCGAGACGGTGCCGATCGCGATCCCAGAGGAAAAGAGGAACATTTTCGGCAAGATCTTCGGACGGAGGGCGGCATGAATATTTTCCGTCTTTTCAATAAGCAGAGAACCGCACCGGCCGCCCGCGAACGGCTGCAGGTCCTTCTCGCCCATGAACGTTCCTCGGCGGGGTCGGACCTGGTCTCCCTGCTGCGCGAGGAAATCCTTGCGGTGATCGCAAAGCACGTGCAGCTCGACCACGACAAGGTGCAGGTGACGATCGATCGCAACGAATACGTCTCGACCCTCGAGATCGACGTCGAAATCCCGCTGAATGCAGCCGTGCAGGCCGCTTGAAAGAGAGCGCTGCCTGTCGTGACGACAGGCGGCGCTGACGATCAGGACTTTCTGGCTTTGCGATTGGCGTAACGCAGGTCGCGTTCGGCCTTTCGGGCGGCTTCGTCGGCAATCACACGAGCGATCCGGTCTTTGTCAGCAGCTTCGCGCGCGTCGATTTCAGCGCGCGCTGCAGCCTCGGCGGCAGCCTGACGTTCTGCTTCGGCGGCCTGAGCCCGCTCCAGCTCCTCGAGCTTGACACGTTCTCTCTGGGCGCGACGTTCTTCCCTGGCCGCGGCAATGGCTTGACGCTCCGCCTGCTTTGCCAGCCTTGTGGGCTCGGCTGTATCCTTGGCGTTGCGATACGCATTGAGGAGAGCGGCCTTGGCTTCGGCAGCTGCGCTGCGGCGATCGGAAAGCTCGTTGTTTCTGGCGTTTTTCAAATCTGTTTCCTGACTGTTGGATTTCGACCTTAGACCATGATGCCGAAAAGTATGCGCGGTTTTCGGACGACATCATGCTCTAACTCTTTAATCTAGAACAGGATTCAGAGTTTAGGCCGATCCGGCCTAAAATCATCCTGTTCTAGGGCGCCGCGCGTCTTCAGACGCGCAAAGGACGCTGCAATACGTTGAACTGCCGCATCATTTTATCCTGAAATCGAATCCGATTTAAGGAATTATGCGGCAAGGTCAGATTTTCTTTTTCCGCTTCGCGGCAGGCGCAGTCGTCGCTGTCAAGCGATCCTGCAATTCCTTGGCCTCACGGGCCTCGCGTAACCGCAAGGTTTTTTCCTCGCGAGCCCGCACTGTCGAGTCGATCTCTTCGACCGCGCGGCTTCGCTCCAAGAACTGCGATTGCACGTTTCCGAAGGCAATCTCCGCCTGCTTGCGTGATTTGCTGTGTGTCTCTGTCATATTCATCCCGGATTCTATTACAGCGCCACGCGTCTCTCAGAAGCGCAAAAGACGCTGTAACGCTTTGAATTCCTGCATAATTCCTTAAATCGATTCCGCGCTTAAGGAATTACGCAGCAGCCCGCTGGCCGACGCAGCAAAAAGGCCAGGCAACGTGCCTGACCTCAATAATATCATGCTTTCGACAGTGCCGGTACATCCGCGGTCAAAGGGAAGCAGATTTCAGTTTAAGCAGCTTGGAGATTGCAAGCGGACATTTTGCCCGACTTGTTATCGCGCTCAAGCTCGTAGCCGATCTTCTGGCCTTCGACGATTTCACGCATTCCAGCGCGTTCGACGGCAGAGATGTGGACGAAGGCGTCAGCGCCGCCATCGTCAGGCTGAATGAAGCCGAAGCCCTTGGTGGAATTGAACCATTTAACTGTGCCAGTGGTCATAACAAACCCTTTCATAGCAATTGAACGACCGCACGTGCGGAAGCACGACGGATGATGATCTCGATTTTGAAGAGGGAAGTTCGTCCAGGGCACGTTGCCAGCGTGCGATAACAAAAGTCAAACAAGCAATATCGACAATCGAGATATAGTCATTCAATCCAAATTTGTCAACTTTTAGTTTTTGAGGGTCGCACACTCAATATGAGGTTGCATCTCAGTCGGTTTGCATGCCGCCGCTAAAACGTGCGCTTCAGCAACAGCGCAAGAAGCCGATCAACGTCCTCGCCCTCAAAAGCAGGCATTACGAGCGCGGCCGCGTTTTCTGCGGATCGTAATGCGAAAGGGGCACGACCGTCGCCGGCAGGCGCTTCTGGTGGCCGTCGAGCTTGCCGATTTCGACCTCGGTGCCGGGGCTTGCATGCATCACGTCGATGCGGGCGAGCGCGATCGTCTTGCCGAGGATCGGCGAGCGCGTGGCGCTGGTGATAACGCCCACTTGGGCGCGGCCAATATGGATGCAATCGCCATGGCCGACGGCTTCGTTGGCCTTGATGTCGAGGCCAACGAGCATATGGCGCGGATGCTCCTTGCGCCGGATCAGCGCCTCGCGGCCGATGAAATCGTCCTGTTTGGATTTCAGCGGCACCGTGAAGCCGATCCCGGCCTCGAACGGGTCCGTCTGGTCGGTGAATTCGTGATGGGCGAAGATCAGGCCCGCCTCGATGCGGACCATGTCGAGCGCCTCCAGCCCCATCGGCTTCAACCCATGCGGCTGCCCGGCCTCCCAGACGGCGTCGAACACGGTCAGCGCATCCTTCGGATGGCAGAAGATCTCGTAGCCGAGCTCGCCGGTGTAACCGGTGCGCGAGACGACGATCGGGGTACCCTCGAAGCCGCCGATGCGGCCGACGGTGAAGCGGAACCATTCGAGCTCGCCGATCGTCGGCTGGCGCGGCGCCGTCCAGATGATTTCCTTGAGGATATCGCGGCTCTTCGGACCCTGCAGGGCGATATTGTGCATCTGATCGGTCGAGGAGCGCACCCAGGCCTTGAAGCCCTTTTTCTCGGCCTGCTGGCGCAGCCATATGCCGCTGAAATCATCGCCGCCGATCCAGCGGAAGTTTTTGTCGCCAAGCCGGAAGAGGGTGCCGTCATCGATCATGCCGCCGTTTTCATAGCACATGGCGGAATAGACGACCTGGCCGGTCGAGAGTTTGCGCACGTCGCGCGTCAGGCAATATTGCAGCAGTTCCTCGGCATCCGGCCCCGTCACCTCGAATTTCCGCAACGGCGATAGGTCGATGACGGCGGCGCGCTCGCGGCAGGCCCAGTATTCCTCCACCGGCCCTTCGCTGGAAAAGCGGTTCGGCAGCCAGTAGCCGCGATATTCGGTGTAATCCCGCGTCGAGGCGGAGAGGCGGGGATGGAAGGCGGTTTCGCGCGTCAGTTCGGCGTCTGCATCTGGGGTCATGCGATAGGCTACCGCTCGTGAGAATTTCTCTTTTCCGGAAAAGGTGCGGACGTGGATATCCGTCGGATCCCAGCCGTTCGCGGCGTCGATATCGTCAGGGCAGGACGAGGAGACGCAGACGAGATCGGTCAGCGCCCGCATCAGCACGTAATCGCCGGGACGCGACCAGGGCTCGTCGAGATAGAGCTGGTTGTTGTGGTCGATATTGGTGTTGTAGAAATAGTTCAGCGCTTCCCAGCCCTTGCGGCTGGCAATGCCGTAGGGCGCCAGCGCAGCGTTGAAATTATCCGTGCAGTTGACGTGGCCGGGATAACCCATGTCGTCGTAATAGCGTGAATTGCAGGCGGTCGCGAAAGCATCGTGGCGCCCGACCGTATCCTGGACGATTTCGACCAGCGGCTCGAAGTCGCGGTCGAAGGCCTTGGAGGGCAGACCCGGCATCGGATAGCTGCGGCCGAGCAGCGTGCGGGTGACGGTGGAATCCAGCGCGAGGTCGAGACCCTTGTCGACCTTGCGGGCGGCAAAAGCCTGGAAATCAGTGCACTGGCGTCCATAGACGTCGATGATCTGGATGAATTCGCCGGCCCGCACGAAATAGGCCGCGGCGGTCGCCGCCCGGATGCGGATATCCTCGACCGGATCGGCCGCCGGCTCCGGCAGGGCGGCGGCATAGTCGCGGATCAGCTGGCTGCGCCTGATCCTGACCTCGATCGGCGTCGCTGTATCCTGCGCCTCCGGCGACATGGCGGCGGCGGGTGCGGCGACAATCAGCAGACCCTTCATGGCAATCGTGAAATCCGCCTGGCTGCCTGAGGTCGATCCTGCCCCGAAAATGCGGAGCGCTGCGGCCGAAGCCAGATCGGCGCCACGCCGCTGAAGTGCTGCACGCATGCGGGCAGCACTCTCATCCTCTGCCTGAAGAATCGCCTTCAAACCTTCGGCTGAATTGCTGAATGCCGCTCCAAGACCGGCCGCCCGGAAGCGTCCCTTTTCGTCGAGGAAAGAGATCTCGCAGACCTGCCCGCCCTCGCTGTCAATGACGCTGACGCGGTCGCCCGGCTCGACGCGCATGACGACAGATCCGCCGCCCTTTGCCCGGTAGCGCTCGGTTCCTTCCGGCAGGGCGGGAATGCCGGGATAATGCACGAGGCTCGCAGTCGCCGGGCGCAGGCCGCTCATAGCAGGATGAAGTTCTCGCATGCTGCCCTCATGGGTATCGGGCGTGCCCTCGGGCACGCCAACACAGGTTACAAAATGGGTGGAGAAAGTAAAGCGATGTTGACTAAAAAGAAAATATCTTCACTATGCATAAAGAGTTCAGACTCGGGAATCCGTCGGGAACACGGATCGCCAAAATCATCCGGGCGGACTTGAGACAATGAGGGAGACACGTTCAGGGAGACGTACAAAAGATACGTCCGGAACAGATATAATGGGGAATTTCAACGATGACAGACGCTGTGGAGGCCGGGATTTCGTCCGGCACCGAAGGTAAGCTTATACGCGCCCTCGATTGGAAGGGCGCATTCTGGGTGGCTGCGGGCGTGCCGCCGCTCGTCCTATTCTCTATCGGCGGCATCGCAGGCACGACGGGCAAGCTCGCCTTCGTCGTCTGGATCATCTCGATGGTGATGGGTTTCCTGCAATCCTTCACCTATGCCGAAATCGCCGGCATGTTCGCCAACAAATCCGGCGGCGCCTCGGTCTACGGCGCCACGGCCTGGCTTCGTTATTCGAAATTCATCGCGCCGCTCTCCGTCTGGTGCAACTGGTTTGCCTGGTCGCCGGTGCTATCGCTCGGCTGCGCCATCGCCGCCGGTTACATCCTCAACGCATTCTACCCGATTCCGGCAGCGGATTCGCAGATGGTCCTCGACTGGATCTCAACGCATGCCGCTTCCGTCACGGCCGACAGCCCCCGCGTCGCCGAATATATCGCGGCCCATGCCGGCACCACGCCGGATGACGCCGTCAAGGCATTGCTCGGCACCGACGGCGTCGCCGCCCTGACGCCGGCGATCCGCAGCTGGTCGCTGTTGAGCTTCAATATTCCCTTCCTTGCCACCGCCAATATCAACGCCACCTTCTTCATCGGCGGCATCCTGATGCTGATCATCTTCGCCATCCAGCATCGCGGCATTTCGGAAACGGCAAGCGTGCAGAAGTGGCTGGCAATCATCGTGCTGGTGCCGCTGCTGATCATCGGCCTTTACCCGATCGTCAGCGGCCAGATCCTTGCCACCAACGTCACCGGTCTCGTGCCGCCGACAGCCGCCTATGCCGCTACCGACGGCACCTGGAGCAATGGCGGCTGGACGCTCTTCCTCGGCGGTCTCTATATCGCCGCCTGGTCGACCTACGGCTTCGAGACGGCGGTCTGCTACACCCGCGAACTCAAGAACCCGAAGACCGACACCTTCAAGGCGATCTTTTATTCCGGCCTTGCCTGCTGCCTGTTCTTCTTCCTCGTGCCCTTCGCCTTCCAGGGCGTTCTCGGCCATGCAGGCATGCTGGCCCCCGGCATCGTCGACGGCACCGGCGTTGCCGAAGCGCTCGGCGGCCTGATCGGCGCCGGCAGGGTCATCACCCAGTTGCTCGTCGTACTGATGATCATGGCGCTCTTCCTCGCCATCATGACGGCGATGGCAGGCTCCTCGCGCACGCTCTACCAGGGCTCGAAAGATGGCTGGCTGCCGAAATATCTCGACCACGTCAACGAACACGGCGCGCCGACCAGGGCGATGTGGACCGATTTCGCCTTCAATCTCTTCCTGCTGGCGATCGCCTCGGATGTCGGCGGCTATTTCTTCGTGCTCGCCGTCTCGAATGTCGGCTACATCATCTTCAACTTCCTGAACCTCAATTCCGGCTGGATCCACCGGATGGATTCCGGCCATATCGAACGCCCCTGGAAGGCGCCGACCTGGCTGATCGGCCTCAATACCGTGCTGGCCTTCGTCAATGCGCTGTTCCTCGGTGCGGGTGCCAAGGTCTGGGGTTATTCCAATGCGCTCTGGGTCGGCTTCATCTTCGCCGCCCTGATCCTGCCGGTCTTCGCCTATCGCCATTATGTGCGCGACGGCGGCAAGTTCCCGGCCGGTGCGATGGAGGATCTCGGCCTGGTCGGCCAGGACCTCGGCGTCAAGAAAGCCGGCATGCTGCCCTATCTCGCACTCGCCGGCGGCCTGGCGATCGTCCTGATCGCCAACGTCATCTTCCAGCTTCCGGCCTAAAATCGCCTCCCAAGCAGACAGGCCGCCAAGCCGCCATGGAAACATGGCGGCTTTTTCGCGCTCAGATTTCTTTGATTTAGATCCGGATGACTATAAGCCGAACCGACCTAAAATCACCCGGATGCAATGGTGCAAACCCGTTTCACCACGGTCATACGATGGTCTCGCCGCCGTCGACGACGAGGATCTGCCCGGTCACGTAGGACGAGCGGTCCGAGACGAGGAAGAGAATGGGCTCCGCAATCTCCGAGACATTAGCCCAGCGTCCGAGCGGCACCTTCTCGGCGATATAGGCCTCGATCGCGTCGCGCCCGCCCATCTGGGCGATGAACGGTTCGTTGAAGGGCGTATCCACCCAGCCTGGGCAGAGCGCGTTGACGCGGATGCCGAACCTGGCGTAGTCGCCCGCCATCTGCCGTGTCATAGCGATGACGGCATGTTTCGTCGTCGTATAGGCGATCATCTCGCGATCGTAGAGCACGCCAGACGAGGAGGAGGTGTTGAGGATGACGCCGCGGCCGGCCTTCTTCATCAGCGGCATGACGAAGCGAGCCGCCATGAAATGCGCTCGGACATTCAGGCTCCACGACCTGTCGAACCCCTCGACGGCCACCTGTTCCAGATCGCCCGCCACCTGTGCGCCGGCATGATTGTGGAGGATGTCGATCCGGCCGTGACGTTCGGCGACCGCGGCGATGCCGGCTTCGAGTGCCACGTCGTCGGTGACGTCGAGAATAAGGCTCTCGGCCCTGCCGCCGGCGGCCTCGATCCGACCGACGGTCTCCGCGGCATTGGCGGCATTCAGGTCGGCCACCACAACGAACGCGCCTTCCCCTGCCATGATCAAGGCACCCGCCTGGCCGATGCCCGACCCCGCTCCGGTGACGATCGCGATGCGATTTTCAAGAATCATCGGTGTTTCCCGTTCAGTTTGTTGTTTTCTCGCGCATCAGAAAGCGCGCGATGAGGATCAGTCCCAGCGATGCGACGAGCACCATGGTGGCAATGGCGTTGATCTCCGGCGTCACGCCACGTCGGATCGAGGCGAAGACATAGATCGGCAGTGTCGTGTTCGAGCCCGCAACAAAGAAGGCAATGATGAAATCGTCGAAGGAGAAGGTGAAGGCGAGCAGGAAACCGGCAAGGATCGACGGCAGGATCTGCGGCAGCACGATCTGGCGGAAGGTGGTGAAGGGCGTGGCGTAAAGATCGCTCGACGCCTCGACGATGTCGCGACCGAGGCCGGCGATTCGCGCTTTGACGATCATCGTCACCAGCGCCATGGTGAAGAGGCCGTGGGCGGCGATGATCGAGCCGTAGCCGAGCGAAAGCTTCGGCGCCTGTTCGCCTTGCCAGACGGCGGCGATCAGTGGATTGACGAAGCCGAAGACTTCGACCAGCGCCACCAGCGTCGCAATGCCGATGACGACGCCGGGAACAACGATCGCCGCAGCGAACAGCCCGTCGAAGACCGCTCGCGTGCGGGCGCCGAGCCGCTCCATGCCGATCGCCGCCATCGTGCCGAAAATGGCCGCCAGCCCGGCGCTGGTAGAGGCGATGATCAGGCTGTTCTGCAGCGCTTCCATCAGGAAGGTGTTGGCGAGCGCCTTGCCATACCATTGTGTCGAGAAGCCGGTGAACTCGCTGGCATTGCGGCCGGCATTGAAAGAGAACAGCACGACAAGCGCGATCGGCGTGTAGAGGAACAGGTAGACTGCGGTGACCAGCGCGCGCATCAGACGAGATCCACCTGGCGGGTACCGGCAACGCGCCAGGCAATGCGCATGGCGATCAAAAGCACGATGACGACAACGACGACGAGGGTGACGGCGATTGCAGAGCCGAACGGCCAGTTGCGCGATTGCAGGAAGAGGTCGACCAACGCATTGCCGATGAAGAAGACCTTGCCGCCACCAAGCAGCTGCGGGATCAGATATTCGCCGAGCAGCAGGATGGTGACAAGGGCGATGCCGGTCATCACGCCTGGAAGCGACAGCGGCAGCGTGATGCCGAAGAAGGTCGAAAGCGGCCGCGCGCCGAGATCGGCAGAAGCCTCCAGCAGGCGGCGGTCGAGCTTTTCGAGGCTGACATAGATCGGCATGATCATTAGCGGCAGGTAGCCGTAGACGATGCCGAGCAGCACGGCGCCCGGCGTGTTCAGCAGCCTGACATTTTCGATGCCGACCATCTCCAAGAGATGCGGAATGCCGCGGGCACCGAGAATGTACATCCAGGCATAGGTGCGCACCAGAAGGCTGGTCCAGAAGGGCACGACGACGAGGGAGACCAGCAGCAGCCGGTATTTGGCGCTTGCCTTGACGGCCAGGTAATAGGCAACCGGATAGGCGACCAGCAGGCAGGCGAAGGCGCCGATCGGCGCAAGGATCAGCGTGTTCTTGAAGGCTGCGGCGCGCGAACCGAGATTGGCGAACTGCGCAAAGGTGAAGGCCGCCTGATAACCACCCTCGGGCGCCCGCTCGCCGAAGGCAAAGACGATGATGGCGATGAAGGGCAGCACCAGGAACACGAACAGCCAGATGCTGGCCGGCGCGACGAGCGCGACCGTGACGAGGCGTTTTTTCGTGTTCGGTGCAAAGGGCATTTCAGTCCACGCGACTTTTTGAAAGAGCAACTGTCGGCGCCCCACTCTCCCTCTTCTCCCCAGCGGGGAGAAGTGCCGAGCAAAGCGAGGCGATGAGGGGATGAGGAGCGAAGCGACGAATGCCTTGAGCTCAAGCGAAAGGCAGCATCTGTCGCCCCCTCATCCGACCCTTCGGGCCACCTTCTCCCCGCTGCGGAGAAGGCGAGATCGGATCAAGCCGACTTGAAGCGCGCCATTAGCTCCGCGCGGCCGGGATCGGTCAGCGTTACCGCCGCGCCGAATTCCAGCGGCGTCAGCTGCGCCTCGTCGGGATAGACGATCTTGTTGGTGGTGATCTCCTTCGGCAGCAGCGCGATGACGCGGCTGTCTGTCGTCGGCGCACCGTTGGCGATGTGCTCCTTGACGGCATTGGCCGGGTCCATCAGGTAGTTGAGCAGCGCATAACCCGCCGCCTTGTTCGGTGCATCCTTCGGGATGGCGTAATAATCGGTCCAGATCTCGCCGCCATCGGTGCCGAGCACGTAGGCGATCTCGGGAACGTCGCGGTTCAGCTGCGCGCCGTCATTGGTCCAGCACATGGTGAGCCAGGCGTCGGTGGCGCGCATGGCCGGCTGGTAGTCGCTGTTGATGGCGAAAAGGTGCGGCTTGACCTTGATCAGCAGTTCCTCCGCCTTGGCGAGTTCGTCCGCCTTGATCGAGTTGAAACCGTAGCCGAGCGAGACCAGCGCGCTGCCGATCGTCGTCAGCTGATAGTCGTGCACCATGGCGCGGCCGTCGGCCTCGGTCTGGACGATCTCGAAGAAGTCCTTCCAGCTCGACAGCTTGGTCTTGATCTTCGAGGTATTGACCGAGAACCCTGTCGTGCCCCAGTTCTTCGGCACGGCATAGGTCTTGCCGTCGATCATGCCTTCCTTGGTGAAGCGCGGATTCTCCGTCGCCTGGCTGAAATTCGGGATCTTCGACAGGTCGAGTTCGTCGATCAGGCCGAGCTTGTGGTGAGTGGAGATCGTGTAATTGGTCGGCACGAAGAGCGACCACCCGGAGGCACCCGCCTGGAGCTTGGCCAGCATTTCCTCGTTGGAGCCGAAAACGTTGACCTCGACGGCGACGCCGGTCGCCGCCTTGAAGTTCTCGAAGGTCGCCGGGTCGTGGTAGTTCGGCCATGTGGCGATCGACATCTGGGTGCCGAGATCCTCGGCATAGGCGGGTGTCGACAGCGCGCCGGGGAAACGCGAAAGCACGGCGGCCGCAAGCCCGAGGCCGGTGATGCCGAGGAAGTGGCGGCGACTGACGGAGCCGCGCTTCAGGCGCATGAACTCGTCCATGAAGCCTTCAGGGGTAATGGGTAGATTATCCTTGTAGTCCTTGCACATGATCTGTTCCCTTGTTCTGGTTTATGCACTGGATTCCGGAGAAACTTGGGCTGAAAAGACGTGGGCTGGAAAGACGTGGGCCATACCGGGATCGAAGCCGAGGAAGACCGCTTCGCCCGGCTCGACCAGATCGCTCTCCTTCATGCTGCGCCGGTCGGCGGTGACGAGGAAATCGCCCAGCCCCGGAACAGTGACAGCATATTCGGCCGAAGAGCCGAGGAAGATGCGGTGCGTGACCGTGCCGGCAAAGGACGTGCTGCCGACGGCAGCCCGCGTCAGCCGGATCGCTTCCGGGCGGATCGCAACGATGACCTCGCCTGGGACAAGGCCGGACCGGGCGCCCGCCGCGAGCGCCGAGCCGTCGGCCAGGCGCAGCGTTTTGCCGTCGGCTTCCATCGTCGCACCGATCCTGTTGGTCTTGCCGACGAAATCGGCGACGAAGAGATCGGCCGGGCGGTCGTAGACCTCCTGCGGCGTGCCGAGCTGGCGAATCCGCCCGGCGCTCATGACGCAGACGACATCGGCCATCGACAGCGCTTCTTCCTGATCATGAGTGACGAGCACGAAGGTGATGCCGAGCTCGCGCTGCAGCGTCTGCAATTCGATCTGCATGGCCGAGCGCAGCTTCTTGTCGAGTGCTGCCAGCGGCTCGTCGAGCAGCAGCACCGATGGCCGGTTGACGATCGCCCGCGCCAAGGCCACGCGCTGCTGCTGGCCGCCGGACATTTCATGGATGCGCCGTTTGGCAAACCCGCCGAGCCGCACCATCTCGAGCGCTTCGGCCGCGCGACGGTTGATCTCGGCGGCCGCGATCCTCGGCCGCATCTGTCTCAGGCCATAGGCGACGTTTTGTTCGACATTGAAATGCGGAAACAGCGCGTAATGCTGGAAGACCATGTTGACGGGGCGGCGATAGGCCGGAACGCCGTTCATCTCCCGCCCGTCGATCAGCACGGCGCCCTCGCTCGGCTGCTCGAAGCCGCCGATCATGCGAAGGCATGTCGTCTTGCCGCAGCCGGAGGGGCCGAGCAAAGCTAGGAAAGCACCCTTCGGTACATTCAGGTTTATGTCCGTCACGGCGGTCACCGCGCCATAATTCTTGGTGACCGAACGGAATTCGATATCGTTCGTCGAAGCGGATGCCACGTCTGTTCCCTGCGGTTGGTTGGTACGGGCAGTCTACCGCTGCCTTTTTGCCACCGTCGTTAAGGAAAGACTAAGCCCGGGTCTCCCACGCGGTATATACCCCGAAAGAGGTATTCTGCCTCACATCTCTTCGTGGAAGGTGTATATGAAATTGCAGGCATTCCTGATGAGACGGTTGAGGGAGGCTATCGATGAGCATTGATCTCGAGGCGCTGTTTCAGGCTTTCGACGCCACTGTCGGAAAGCCCGCCATGGCGGATGCAGAGTTTGGAGAGACGTTCCGCCGGATGATGGTGGCGCTGGTACGCTTCGACTATGTCGTGGTTTTTGCCTATCGCGGCAAGGAGCGGCCGATCGATCTCTACAGCACTTTCGACCCGCAAGAGAACGTCGTTTTCGTTACCCTCTACCAGGTCGGTCCCTATCTGCTCGACCCGTTCTACCACACCGCCCGCGCGCGTCGCCCTGGCGTCTTCCGCATGCGCGAGCTGGCGCCCGACCGCTTCTTCTCCAGCGAATATTATAGAAGCTACTATGTACAGACCGGGCTTGCCGAGGAGATCGGCTTCTTCGTGACGCTCGACGACGACATCACCGTCGTGTTGTCGCTGATGCGCCGGGAAAAGACCGGCCCGTTTCCGCCGGCTGAATTCGCGCTTCTGAAAAAGGCGGAGCCACTGGTCACGAGCCTGGTCCGTCATTTCTGGCCGGGACTCGGCGCCCGCTTCGACGCGCAACGCGATGCCGGCATGAGGACGGGGAGGAAACGCGGTGCGGCGGCGCAGGCGCTGCAGCCGGCCGACACTGTCTGGCACGACCTCAAGCTGACGAGCCGCGAGACCGCCATCGTCGATCTGGTATTGCAGGGACATTCCTCGGAATCGATCGGCCTCAGGCTCAACATCTCGACGGGCACGGTGAAGGTCCACCGCCGCAACGTCTACCGCAAGCTCGGCATCTCCTCGCAGACGCAGCTTCTGTCGATCTACCTGAAGACATTCGGCAGCGCGGGCGACCGACCGGCGCCCCAAAGCGCCGGCCGATCATCCTAGACCTGGATATCCCTGTCCGCCTCGGCGAGAAGCGGACAGGCTTCGTTTGCTTGCAGCCGAAAGGCTCAGCGGCCGCCCTCGATCTTGCGATGGCGTTGGTTGATACCGCCCTTGCCGTAGGGGTAGTCGAAAGGCTGGGGTGCACTCACTTCGTTGAGCCGGGCCATGTCGTCGTCGGAGAGTTTGAGCTTCATGGCGCCCAAATTGTCGGCGAGTTGCTCCGGCGTGCGGGCGCCGAGGATAACGGAGGTGATTGCCGGCTGCGCCGCCGTCCAGGCGAGCGCCACCTGCGCCATGCTGACGCCATGCGCCTTGGCGATCTCCTCGACGACAGCGATGATTGCCCAGGTTCTCTCCAGCGCATTGCGTGGCGCATAGGATTCGCCGCCGCGATTGGGGTTTTCGCCGAGGCGGGTGGCGCCCGTCGGCATCTCGTCGCGCTTGTACTTGCCGGTCAGCCAGCCGCCGCCGAGCGGTGACCACGGCAACAGACCCATGCCGGCATCCTGGCAGGCCGCAACAATCTCAAGCTCGATGTCGCGCACCAGCAGGTTATATTGCGGCTGCAGCGTCACCGGGCGGGTATAGCCGCGCGCCTTGGCGATCTCCGAGGCCTTGGCGATGTGCCAGCCGACATAATTGGAGAAGCCGTAATAGCCGATCTTGCCGGAGGAAACCGCATCGTCGAGGAAACGCAGCGTCTCCTCGATCGGCGTCAGCGCGTCCCAGGCAT
>NZ_JABFCN010000056.1 GCF_013087515.1 Rhizobium sophorae
TCACAAAACAGCCAAAAACGGAATCCCCTCCGATTCAACTAAATCCGGATACGCTCTAGTGCAAACGATCCGAGATTGGGGTAGCGTCAGCAATCCGCTTGTAATGGCGGTAACTCATATCCGCAAATGAGTCCTTAGAAGCGGCCCATCGTGGACTAACCGCATAATCTCGCCCGCGCTCGCGCCGCGGTCACGTGCCGCGCCGGATCCGACCGCGCCACGTCACTTTTCGCGGAGCCGTCGGCCCCCGGAATATGGCTGATATGTACTATCGGACGGCCGGAAGGAGCGGCGGGATTCCACGGCGCCGTTTGCCAGCAACGGGAGAGGCTTCCGGCATCCCCACTCCTCCGCAGCCCGATTGGAAATCACAGCGCGTCCCCGCGGGCGGACGGGTCCTAGAAACAGGATGATGCCCTTTTCCCTGTAGACCCTGGGAAGGATCAGGCGCACCATATGATTATGAAACTCTTTTCCAACTCCAGCCGCTCCCGAGAGCGCTTTCTCGAAGCCATCCTCCAAAGCGCGATCGAATATGCGATCATCTCGACAGATCTGGATGGCCTGGTGACCACCTGGAATGAGGGCGCGCGACGGATCCTCGGATGGGATGAGGCCGAGATGGTCGGCCGGCCTGCGGCCGTGATTTTCACCGAGGAAGACCGGCAGGCGGGGATTCTTCAACGGGAAATGACCGCTGCTTTGACTGAAGGTCATGGCAATGACGAGCGCTGGCACGTTCGCAAGGACGGCTCGTTGTTTTGGGCATCGGGTCAGATGATGGCATTGACGACGGATGACGGCGAAGTCGAGGGCTTCGTGAAGATTCTGAGAGATCAGACAGAGCAAAGAGAGAACGAGGAACGACAGCGCGTTCTGATGCACGAACTCTCGCACCGAATGAAGAATACGCTCACCGTCATTCAGGCTATCACCAGCCAATCCTTCCGAAACGCGAGCTCTATAGAGGATGCGGAACAGGCGATCTCGGCACGGATCAATGCATATGCCAAAGCGCACGAAATCTTGCTACAGCGGAATTGGCTGGGCGCCACCATGGCGGCGATTGTCGAGGCGACGGCTATCAATCTCGGGCTGGAGACGTCGGAACGGTTCAAAGCAAGCGGCCCTGCTGTTGAATTGGGTCCTCAGGCGGCTCTTTGCTTCTCCCTCGTGCTGCACGAACTTGTCACCAATGCCAACAAGTATGGTGCTCTATCTGGAGATACCGGGTATGTCGAAATCAAGTGGTCGGTGCGCGACGAGGCGGCCCACAAGCGCCTGAACTTCAGTTGGCAGGAGGTCGGAGGGCCGGCGGTAAAAGCTCCGAGCAAAAAGGGGTTCGGCTCCCGGCTCGTCAACTCGAGCCTGTCCGCCTTCGGGGAGGTCTCGCTTGATTTCGCGCCGGCAGGGCTCATCTTGAGGCTGGATGCGCCACTTCAGAAGCTGCAATATAAAAACTATTCCGACGCCGAGGAATAACCTGATTGCAAAGCTCCGTCCTGCCGCGATCGCCGCGGGCCCGTCCCGGCGCCACGGTGTCGACGCCGCTCAAATAGAGCCAGGTCAAGACGGATATAGATCCGAAGCGGTTTAAGATCCGCACGGTGCCTGCGCTTCTTCAGAAGACGAGCGCCTGGCAAGATTATTGCGACGGCAGCGCTCGCTCGAGCAGGCCATCAGGCGGCTCGCCAAGTCTATAAAGCAGGCCGCCTTAACGCACGATCCGTCAGACACCATAGCGCCGATCGAGTTCTCTGCGCGCGGACTGCACGTCATCGATCCAAACTGGCTCTGGGGTTCCCGGCAACTGCCGGAGCGCCGGCTGCGAATCGACAGCGTAAAAGTCCGAGGCCCAGGCCGCGAGGATCGCCCGCTTATCATCGACGGAAAGAGCCGGTGCTCTCACCACGTCGATTGGCCGCTGAACCTGTATACCCTGAAGCAGGACCGCTGGTCCTATCGCCATCGCATTGCTGGCGGCCTGTTGCAACATGTCGTGCGTCATCGGCCCACCTCACTGCACGTGTGGATCCCGGTCACGCCGCAGGCGTGAGGCCGCGATCATATTGGTTTCCGGCGCCAGCAGATCGTGTTTCTCGGCGAAGGCCGCAAACAGACCACGCGCGGTTTCTGCCTCAATCTCGCCACGCAATGCCGCGCTGCAGGCCTTGAGGGCAATCGCATGCGCGCTGTCCCTGAGTGACGTCGGCCACTCGGAAAGATGCCGGTAGGCATCCATGACGCTGCCAACCTCTGCGGGGAAACCAAGGCCGACGAGAATGGAAACAGGCTGTCTAAACATATCGGGTTTCATCGCTCACTCCTTCCCAACCCGGAATGTTGATGGGCGCCGTAGTGACGGCGCCCTGCGGACAATGCAGGTTAAGCCGCCTTGTGCTCTTCGATCTGCGCGGAAGCAGCAGACATCAAACCAGGAGCGCTCTCGATCGAGATCTTGCGCGGCTTCAGTGCCTCGGGGATCTCCCGAACCAGATCGATCGACAGGAGTCCGTTGCTGAGGTCCGCCCCGTTCACGCTGACATGGTCGGCGAGTTCGAACCGGTGCTCGAACGGCCGGCCGGCAATGCCGCGATGCAGGTAGCCCTCGGCAGCCGCTTCCTGCTTCTTGCCGGTGACCGTCAGTAGATTGGATTGGAAGGTGACGTCGAGTTCGTCCTGGGTGAAGCCAGCGACCGCGATTGAAATCCGGTAAGTGTCGTCGCCGGTCTTGACAATGTCATAGGGCGGCCAGTCGCTGATCGAACGGGCGCGCTGGGCGTTTTCCAGAAGATTGAAAACCCGGTCAAAGCCGACGCTCGAACGGTAGAGCGGTGCATAGTCGTAAGATGTTGCCATAGCCATATCCTCCTTGAGCAACATGGATAGGAAAGCAAGGCCAGCCCTCATTAGCGGCTGCCGGCAATCGATTTGGTTTTCGAGAATTTCGGATTCAAGAGTAGCGGCAGAAAAAAATTACTCGTTTTCGGCTTCTACGCGCCTTTGCTGGGATATTGCCTTGAATGGCATCGACACAGCGCCGCGATGTATTCCTTGCCGTCGTCGGTCGGCCATACGGCGACAAGAGCCTCAGCAACGTCACAGAGTGAGAGCAGCGAGGTCTTCGCTTCTATGCCAATCCACTATACCGACGGTTTGCACGAATAGCGCCCTTTGTTCGTAAGAAGCGACGCCCGACATGGATCGACGACCGCTTCACCAAGTTGGACTTCATGAACATCTCTGCGAGCCAGCCTGCCACACCGCCAATATGATGACGTTGTAGGTTGCGATCCGTCCATCCGACGAGATGCGCCTCTTCCACGAGAAGCTGGATGGCGAAATCAACGGTCTGGTCGAGTTCGACCTTTCTTTCAGGGGTCTCTGGACGGGCGGTCAGGGGATCGATCATGTCAAGATCCTTGTGCGGAGAGAAATGAAATCGCTGCCGACGGGTTGGGTGCTCGCCTGGCGGTTCGTCGCCCGCACCGAGAAACCGGAAAAACCGGTGCGTCCACCATCTCCGTCATGTCCGCTTGACACGCCGCGGTCTCGAAATCTGTAACCTCCGATGATGACCAAGGTTCCACGAAGGTTTGCGGGCGGGTTCAAACTGTCACTGTCGTTGACGTCGAAGCCCCCTTCCCATCTAGCGCTCATGCCGAAACACGAAGAACGACATAGGGCAGACGGTCACGAAGAACATCTTTCCAGGTGCCGCTCATGCTTGATCCTCCGGCTGCGGGCGAATCCCTCGGCATAGCCCCCCAGGTCGGGCAATGGGTTGACGTCCGGGTGAGCCGGGCGGCGCCCTCGTCCGGTTCGGGATCGGGGAGCGGTTCTTCGCCAGGGAGGCGATCGGGGTCTGGTGGATTGTCGAGTGGTGGCGGGGATGGCGGCGGCACGACTGGCTCGAATGGAACTGACATCTGGCATTCCTCCTCTTCGCTTGTGAACGTGGTGAATGCCGGCAAGTTCCGGAAAGGACGGCGACCTCCTTCGATCAGTGGAAGTTCCGGCTTTTCACCTTCAAGGTGTGGATGTGGAGATCCGGAATGAAGATGTCCTTCGGCTTTGCAGCCGCCATCCTGTCCCGCGAATCCGAACTTCCGGGCGACCCATGCGCGAACTCGTCTCCCCTGCCCGTCGGCAGCCGGAATTCGGCATCGCGGTCAGCCAGCCCGGAAAGATCGGCGGACAGATCGAATGCCTGCTGGGCCACAAGATGAACGACGTCGCCTTCGCGCTGAATTCTCCCGTTGATCGCTATCATCGATGCCCCGAGGACAATGCGACGGCGCTGCTCGAAGAGCTTGGGCCAGACGACCACGTTGGCCGGACCAGTCTCGTCTTCGATCGTCATGAAGATGACGCCCTTCGCGCTGCCGGGTCTCTGTCGAACAAGGACAAGGCCAGCAGTCATCAACCAGCGACCATCCCGCGCGTTCATGGCTTCCGCGCAGGTGACGATCTGACGTCCCATCAAGGCCTCCCGCAAGAAGGCGACAGGGTGTTCGCGTAGCGTCAACCCGATGTGACTGTAATCCTGGACAACGTTGTGCCCTTCCGTCATCTGACGGAGAGCAACCGCAGGTTCCTTCTGCTCGGCGATCGCCCTCGCCTCGCGTTCGGAGGCGGCTGCAAAAAGCGGAAGTGGTTCGTCCCGCAGGGCCTTGATCGCCCACAAGGCGTCTCGCCGCTGCAGTCCCAGAGACGGCAGGAAGGCGTCGGCCTCGGCGAGCTCGACCAGAGAGGCCGCCGGGATGCCGGACCGCCGCCACATGTCATCGATGCTTTCAAATGGCTGATCGATGCGGGCAGCCACGACGCGCGCGGCATCGGCAGCGGCAAGTCCGCGCACCATGCGCATCCCGAGGCGGACCGCGTGACGGTCGGTATCTCCGATACGCTCAAGCGTGCAGTCCCAGCGGGAGCGGTTGATGCAGACGGGACGGACTTCGACCCCGTGGTTCCGAGCGTCACCGACGATCTGGGCCGGCGCGTAAAATCCCATCGGCTGCGAGTTCAGCAGCGCCGCGCAGAAGACGTCCGGGTGGTGGCATTTCACATAGTTGGATGCGTAGGCGATCAAGGCGAAGGACGCCGCATGAGATTCGGGGAATCCATAGCTGCCGAATCCTTCGAGCTGGCTGAAGGTCTTCTCTGCAAACTCGGCCGTGTAGCCGTTTTTGATCATGCCGGATACGAGCTTGTCCTTGAAGCGCGAGACGCCGCCGGTGAACTTGAAGGTCGCCATCGACTTGCGAAGCTGGTCGGCCTCGCCGCCGGTGAAGCCCGCACAGACCATCGCGACCTTCATCGCAGACTCCTGGAAGAGCGGAACACCGAGGGTCTTGCCGAGAACGGCCTCCAGTTCCGGCGTCGGATAGACGACCGCCTCCTTGCCTTCCCGGCGGCGGAGATAGGGATGCACCATGTCGCCCTGGATCGGACCAGGTCGCACGATTGCGACCTGAATGACCAAGTCATAAAACGTCCGTGGCTTGAGCCGCGGCAGCATCGCCATTTGCGCTCGGGACTCGATCTGGAACGTCCCCAAAGTGTCGGCTTTCCGGATCATCGCATATGTCGTCGGATCCTCCTGGGGGATCTTCGCCAGATCAAGATGTTCGCCCTTGTGTTCTCGGATGAGGTCGAAGGCCTTCGCCATGCAGGTCAGCATCCCGAGCGCCAGCACGTCGACCTTCATGAATTTGAGCGCCTCGACGTCGTCCTTGTCCCATTCGATCACCTGCCGATCGACCATTGCGGCGGGTTCGATCGGAACGAGATCGTCGAGACGGTCATGCGTCAAGACGAAGCCGCCTGGATGTTGCCCCAGATGCCGAGGAGCCCCCATGAGCTGCTGTGCAAGCTTGAGGGTCAATGCGAGACGGCGGTCTTCCGGATTCAAGCCCTGCTCTCGAAGACTGCGGTCGCTGACCAGCTCTTCCGACCACGCCCACATGCCCGAGGACAGGGCCTTGATGAGGTCCTCGGGCAGCCCCAACGCCTTTCCGACATCCCTGATCGCGCCCTTGGCTCGATATCGCGTGACCGTCGAACAAAGCGCGGCCTTATCCTTGCCGTAGGTCTTGTAGATCCATTGGATGACCTCTTCGCGCCTCTCATGTTCGAAATCAACGTCGATGTCCGGCGGCTCATCGCGCTCCTGGGAGACGAAGCGTTCAAATAGAAGGTCGTTGGTCGAAGGGTCGATGCTGGTGATGCCGAGGATGTAGCAGACGGCCGAGTTCGCCGCCGACCCCCGCCCCTGACAGAGGATGCCTTGAGACCGGGCGAAGCGGACGATCGAAAAAACGGTCAGGAAGTATGGGGCGTACTTCATTGTCCGGATGAGATCGAACTCGTGACGGACGATCTTGAGAACCTCCGGCGGCAGGCCTTCCGGATAGCGGTTGGGCACGCATTCCCAGACATAGTGCTCGAGGGATTCCTGCGGCGTCTTGTCTGGAAGGATCGCCTCTTCGGGATACTGGTAGGTCAGCTCCTCCAGGGAGAACCGGCAGCGGCCGACGATCTCAATCGTTCTCGCCAGCGCCTCGCGGTAACTTGGAAACAGTCTCTCCATCTCATCGGGTGGCTTGACGTAGCGGTCGGCATGTCGCTCGCGCTGAAAGCCGACGTCGTCGATCGTGGTGTTGTTGCGGATGCAGGTAACGATGTCCTGAAGCTGCCGCCGGCCCGGCTCATGGAAAAGAATGTCATTGGTGACAACCGTCTTCACCCGATGTTTGACGGCCATATTCGCCAACGCGTGCAGCCTTAGCTGGTCGTTTGGACGGCGCCGGAGACAGAGCGAGACGTATGCCCCGTCTCCGAAGATCTCCGCCATCTTGCGAAGTTGGGCGGCGCAGGCTTCATCCGGGAGGTCGGGCACAAGGATACCAAGGAGGCCTTCGGAATAAAGGGCGACGTCGTCGAGGTTTAGGATGCAGTTCGCCTTGCCGCCTCTGCCCTTGCCGAGCGTCAGCAAGCGGGTCAGGCGCGAATAAGCCGAACGATCCGTGGGATAGACGAGGATCGACATGCCGTCCTGCAGATCGAGCCGGCAGCCGACGACGAGGCGGACGCCCGTCGCGCGGGATGCTTCCAGCGCTCGCACGATGCCTGCCAGAGAGTTTCGGTCGACGACGCCCAAAGCGTCGATGCCGAGTTTCTTGGCGGTCGCGAAGAGCTCGTCGGCCGAGGACGCGCCGCGAAGGAAGCTGAAATGCGTCGTGACCTGGAGCTCGGCGTATCTCATCCGAATATCCCGTGCATGAACCACTTATGGGAGCCCGTTTCGGGATCGATGCCGTCGCCGGAGCGAAAGATCCAATATCGTTCGCCGATCTCGTTTTCGACGACGAAGTAGTCGCGCACAGCCTCGAATTCGCTGTCGCGCTTCCACCATTCGCCGAACACACGCTCCGGCCCGTCCGCGCGTTTGACGCGATGGCGCTTGCCGCGCCAGGTGATGCTGGCAGGCGGATGGTCCGGCAGCAGAGCTATCGCCTCGATCGGATTCGGACGCGCAAACAGCCGCACAGGCCGCCGCCAATGGTGGACCCAACCCTCCGTCACCTCCTCGCCGACGGCGGCGATCCGCTGGACGCTACGCTCTGGAACGTCGGAAGCGACTGGCGCGACCCGGAAGACGCGCTGGCCTCGATTGCCGAGGACGTCGATCAGCGGGGTGATGTCGGCGTCCTCGTCGTCGACAAGCGAAGACGTCTTCTGCTTCTCCTCGAGCGGTTCCGACATCACCGCGACGAGGGTCAGCATTTCGATCCCGAAACCCGGCTCGATCTTCTCCGTCCGGTCGCGGAACAGCTTCGTCAGCCACGCGACATCTCGCACTGGCTTGGCGGTTCCCGCTCTGATCGCTTGGCGAGTACCGTCCACCTTCTCGACGATGAGGTCGGTGCGACGGACGCCAAGACCCTTCCGCTGAAGTTCGGCGACGAGTTGAACAACCAGCCGTCCGACATACTTGTTGATCGTCTCCGGCGCGCCGATCGGTTCGGCGAACGCCCGGCTGACCTCGACGAGTTCCGGGCTACGGATGGGATCTATTGGTTGGCAGACGCGACCGAACATCTGATCGAGACGGCGGCCCACTTCCGGTCCGAAGCGAAGCGCCAAGGGCGCGCGCGGCGTCGCCGAAAGCTCCCCTATTGTCCGAAAGCCTAGCGTGCGCAGGTCGCCGACGATTTTCTCGGGCAGCCGCAGCAGCGAGATCGGAAGGCGTTCGACGGCCCGGATAGTCTCCCCACTCGGGACGACGACGGTTTCCCGGTTGATGGCACGGGCGCATGCGTGGGCGGCACCCCACGTGTCGGCGATGGCGACCCGTGTTGTCAGGCCCTTGGCGCGGAAGCGGTTGGCGATGCTCGTCAACATGCGCTCCTCGCCACCCTGTAGATGGTCCGCGCCCTCTGTATCCATGACGATGCCGTCTGTCGCGTCGATGGCGACAATCGGCGAATACTGACTCAATGCCCATATGGTGATGCGCTCGAGCGCCGCTGCATCGGCGGCGGCATCGGCATCGATCATCCGGAGACCCTGGAAGAGCGCCTGCGCCTTGGCGGCCGCCATGCCTACATGGATGCCGGCCTTCCTGGCTGCAGGATCGGCGGCCGACACCCAGCGTTTGGAACCGCTCTTCGAAATGACGGCGATCGCCTCCTCAGCGGGAATAGCGGGATCGGCCCGCCTGATCCTGTCCGTCGGCAGATCGGGAAAAAATATCGATACGACCCTCGGCATCGCAGGCTCCTACTTCGAACTCGGCGCACTCACCCGCTTTCACCCTCATCAGTTCCAGAAGCCATCTCGCCCGCCCGACGCCGGGAACCGGCAGATCCTGGCTCGGGATGGCGCTCACCCTCCAGCGCGTCGTCGACGCCGTCGGCTGGCCGAAGTCGCTGGCCTCGGTCTGCCGTCGCCACCGCCGCACTGCAAGCGCCATCGTGCCGCTCTTCTCGGCTGCGAGTTGCAGCCGCCGAGACGCGGCCATCGGCAGACGGACGATCTCGCCGATCACCGCCCCGAGGCCGCCGTATGAAAGGCCCTCCTCCATGTTCGCAAGGACGTCCTCCTCCTTGTCAGACTCGACAAAGACGACACGGTTCGGATGAAGACCCCCCTGCGCCAAGGCCGGGAAGAACAGGTCGGGACGTGTCAGGCACCAGACGACCTTGCCTTTGGTACGGGCGGCAATCCCGGCCACGAACAGGGCGGCGGCCGCCCCGTCGACAGTGCCGGTACCGCCGCCGGCGCACTCGTGCAGCGCCCCATAGGCCAACCCACCGCCCGGAAGCCGCTCGTCGATCTGCGCGATACCGAAGGGCAAAACGCCTCGGCTGCGCCGACCGGCGCTTTCCAGGTGCGCGATCTGCTCACGCAGCCCGTCGAGGACGGCGTTTGGGGCGACGGCTGACTTCATGATCTCGGGCAACCCGTTTTCGGCTTGAGTAACAGCAATATGTTCTGTATTTGTTCCTATGGCGCAAATGAGTCAATGCGCATGTAACCCGCTGAAGTTGAGCACGGATGCAAAGCAGAAAAATCGCCAGCGGATTCAATCGGATGGCGAGGAAGGAATATTTTCGGATGCGCCGAACGCGTCTTGTGGACGATGCGAGCCCCAGACTGAAAGATCACCAGGTCCCGGTGGTCGAACTCATCTGCCGTATCTGCGATCGCCATTGTGCACATGAGCGCAAAACGTTGGTGAGAGCGTTTGGCGCAAGTGTCAGCTTCGCGGAAATCCGCCGACGCATGGCCATGGGCTGCGAGCGGATGCAGTCGACCAAGGGTGACAAGTGTGGGGCACACTTCCCATGTTTGAGTAATGGTCTCGCTGATGGAAGCTAGATGATGACAGGCGAAGGCAACCACGCACGCCCGCGCAAGATCGTGCATGTCGACATGGACGCTTTCTACGCCTCGGTCGAGCAGCGCGACAATCCGGAACTGCGTGGCGTGCCGGTTGCCGTCGGCAGTCCTGCCGCCCGAGGCGTCGTGGCGGCCGCTAGCTACGAGGCCAGAGCCTTCGGCGTCCATTCCGCCATGCCGTCGGTGACTGCGCAGCGGAAATGCCCGGATCTTGTCTTCGTCAAGCCGCGCTTCGACGTCTACAAGGCCGTCTCGCTGCAGATCCGGGCGATCTTCGCCGAATACACGCCGATGATCGAGCCGTTGTCGCTCGACGAGGCCTATCTTGACGTCACCGAAAACCTGAAGGGCATAGAGATTGCGACCGAGATCGCCGAAGAGATCCGAGCGAGGATCAAGGCGGCGACGGGGCTCAACGCGTCGGCGGGAATCTCGTACAATAAATTCCTGGCCAAGATGGCAAGCGACCTCAACAAGCCGAACGGACAGGCCGTCATCACGCCAAAGAACGGACCCGCCTTCGTCGAACGGCTTCCCGTCAAGAAATTCCATGGCGTGGGACCGGCAACGGCCGAGAAGATGCATCGGCTCGGGATCGAAACAGGAGCGGACCTGAAGGAGAAAACACTCGACTTCCTCGTCGAACATTTCGGGAAGTCAGGACCGTATTTCTATGGGATTGCTCGCGGGATCGACAATCGCCAGGTTAAGCCTGACCGTGTGCGGAAATCAGTCGGCGCTGAAGACACATTCGCGGAGGACATCCATTCCTATGAACCCGCGCGCGAAGGGCTTCAGCCGCTAATCGAAAAAGTCTGGAGCTACTGCGAGGCCAATGAGATCGGCGCCAAGACGGTGACCCTCAAGGTCAAATATGCCGACTTCAGCCAGATCACCCGCAGCAAAACCGTTCCGGCACCTCTGCCGGCGATCACCGATCTTGAGGAGGTGGTCGCTCTGCTTCTCGCGCCGCTCTTCCCGCCGCGAAAAGGCATACGCCTGCTCGGCGTGTCGCTGTCTTCCCTGGAACGGCGAAGGTCCGAAACGACGCCGCAGCTGCGACTGGCGCTTTAGACGCCGAGGGATGGCTGACGGCCCCAAGTTGGAAATAATTTCCGCTTTGCGCCCTCATGCACGAACCCGCTTCGCGGGAGAGAGTGCGCGGCGAGTTTCGCA
>NZ_JABFCN010000057.1 GCF_013087515.1 Rhizobium sophorae
CTGATGCCCGCGTTGCAAGGCTTGATCTGACAAGCGGATTAATGAGTTCACGCTCTAGCAAACCACTGTGGTGTCAGATGGAGTTTGCTCGGCCCCGACTTCGACCAATCAAACCACCGTGAAAACCACACCCACCACAGGAACAATGCCCCCGCCGTGCAGGTTTTCTCCCTGAGACAACAAGCATGGAGAAAATCATGTCCTGCAAGTTCATCGCGATATCACTGCTTTCGATCGGTCTGGTCGGCCCAGCGCTGGCGCAGACGGCCGGGGGTGCGGATGCCAATGGGCGGCTTTCGGTGGCGCCGGTTATCGGCGGATCGGGGAGTTCGGGCGCCGGTTCCGCAGGCGCCGGGTCGGCTGGCACTGGTTCAGTCGGCGGCGGCGCAACGGGCACCGGGTCTATTGGCACCGGCTCGACGGGCACCGGGTCTGTCGGCACCGATTCCGGCACCACTGGCAGCACGACCGGCAATGGCGGCGTCAATCTCAACAGCGGTCGCAGCACGATCAATCCCGGCGGGGTCAATCCCAATCTGCAGCAGACGCCGGGTTGCACCAGCGGAAATGCGGACACCGGCTCGCTCGGCGAGGCATGCCCGCAATAGCATGAGGTGATCGTTCGCGTTTCCTTCTGACAAAACGAAGGCCCGGAGCGGAATGGTGCCGGGCTTTCTCTTTCGCCCGCCACTTCGCCGAAATGCGAGAAAACAATGGTTCCGTCAGAAAGCGGACGCGGCCTGCTTTACCGGCCGGGCTTGAGGTCGTAAAAGGACGGCATCACTCCGCAAGCGGCGCATCGCCCCACATCTCGCCAGCCTGCCGATATTTCCGGCATCTGCGGAGCACCCGAAGAGGATCGTCATGTCGAATGTAGCGCAACGCTCGAACCGCGTGCTTATCGTCGCCACCATCATGCTCGCGACCTTCATGGTGGCGATCGAGGCGACGATCGTGGCGACTGCGATGCCGCGCATCGTCGGGGAGCTCGGCGGCTTTTCCTATTACAGCTGGGTGTTTTCGGCATTCCTGCTGGCGCAGTCGACGACGACGGTCATCTACGGCAAGCTCTCCGACATCTTCGGGCGCAAGCCGGTGCTGATCGGCGGCATCCTGATCTTCCTCGTCGGCTCTTTGCTCTGCGGGCTTGCCTGGTCGATGATGTCGCTGGTGCTGTTCCGGCTGCTGCAGGGGCTGGGCGCCGGCGCCATCCAGCCGGTGACGATGACGATCATCGGCGATCTCTTCAAGCTGGAGGAACGCGGCCGCGTGCAGGGCGCGATGGCGACCGTCTGGGCGACCTCGGCCGTCGTCGGGCCGCTCGCCGGCGGCATCATCGTCGACAATATCTCCTGGGCCTGGATCTTCTGGATCAACCTGCCGATCGGCGTCATCTCGATCATCGCCTTCATGGTCTTCCTCAAGGAGGATGTGGCGCACAAGCAGGCAAAGATCGATTACCTCGGGTCGGTGCTGTTTTCGATCTCGATCGTGGCACTGCTCGTCATGCTGACGGAAACCGGTGCGAGCGCCTGGGTACTGCTTTCGCTTTTCGCCGTCTTCGTGGTCACGGGCCTGCTCTTTCTCGCCCAGGAAAAGCGGGCGCCGGAGCCGATCATCTCGATCCCGCTCTGGAGCCGAAGGCTGATTGCGACCAGCAATGCAGCGACGCTGCTGGCCGGCATGGCGCTCATCGGGCTTTCGACAATCCTGCCGCTCTATGTGCAGGGCGTCCTTGGCCGCTCACCTCTTGTCGCGGGGTTCACGCTCACCATGCTCGTCGTCGGCTGGCCCTTGGCGGTGATGCTCTCCAGCCGCTTCTACAAGGCCTTCGGCATCCGCCGCACGCTGCGCGTCGGCAGCCTGATGTTTCCTTTCGGCGCCTGTTTCCTGTTGTTCCTGACGCCGGAAAGCTCGCCGGTCGTTGCCGGCGCCGGCTCGTTCTTCATGGGCTTCGGCATGGGCCTCATCAGCCTCACCAGCATCGTGCTGGTGCAGGACAGCGTCGAATGGTCGATGCGCGGCAGCGCCACCGCCTCGATCATCTTTGCCCGCAGCCTCGGCAATACGCTCGGCGCCACCGTGCTCGGCGCCATCCTCAATGCCGGCATCAACCACTATGCGAGCGGCGCGGCGGCGGCAGGCCTGCACGCGGCGCTGAACCAGCCGACCGGGCTTTCAACACTCGCCGCCGATCCGGCGATCCGCGCCGTCTTCAATGCGGCCCTGCACTGGAGCTTCTGGGGCGTGGTCGTCGTCGCGGTGCTGACCTTCTTCACCACCTGGCTAATCCCGGTCGGGCCGAGCCAGAAGCGCGAAGGGGCGGCTGTCGCAAGCGAGGCGGCCTCGCATTAAGCGACCGAAAAGCAGAGCGAAAATGGGCGTCAAAAACTATTTGATCGAAGGCGTTTCCGGCACCGGTAAAACCACGGTGGCGGAGGAACTGCAGCGGCGCGGCTACCACGTCATCCACGGGGACCGGGAGTTGTCTTATATCGGCGACGCCGAGACTGGTGAACCGCTCGATGGGCTTGCCCATGAGAGCGTGACGGACAGTGTCACATGGGTGCATGAGCATCACATTTGGGATGTCGGCAAAGTCAAATCCGTCATCGCCGATCACCGCAACGCGATCTCCTTCTTCTGCGGCGGCTCTCGAAATCTCTCCCGCTTTATCGATTTATTTGACGGGGTTTTCGTTCTCGACGTCGATCTCGACACGTTGAACCGGCGGCTTGCCTTAAGACCGGAAGACGAGTTTGGCGGAAGACCTGCGGAACGGGAGCTGATTGTGCGATTGCATGCAACGAAAGAGGATATCCCGAAGGGCGGTGTCGTCATCGACGCCACTCTCCCGCTCGCCGTCGTTGTCGATGAGATTGTCTCGAAATGCAGCGGTTCAGGCTCGAAAGGCGTTTAAATCAGCCCTGCCAGCACTTCCAAAAGAATCGACGGCGAGCTGAGGAAGCCTCCGGCGACAAGGCCGACAAAACCCAGACCCAACGCTCCGGCAACGCCGTGACTTTGCCAGCCGATATGGGCACCCACGGCTGCAGCCGTTATGACAATCGAAACGGTCCACATAATTTTGACCAATGAGATCAAGCGGTGAACAATTGTTGGTTTTTCTTCCGTCACGGCGCAAAGCAACCTTCCGAAGCACCTCGATGTTCTGAATATAATGTTGAATTTCTTCCCACCAAGAATGCTTGCCTTGGCCGTTATCGCGAGGAAATTACCCCCAGCTTAGTGAGGTGCAAGCTTAGTGGGCATCCCGGATATCAAAACGGACGATCTTGTCGCCTTGCATGCGGAAGATATGCGTCACCGTCTTGTCCTTCAGGCCATGGGCCTGCCCTTCCAGCGGCCGGCCATCGAGGTCGAATACCGACTGGATCACCTCGACAGCGATAGCGCCATCTGGCGTTTCTTCAAATGCGACCGGCTCGACATGGGGACTGATGACGGCCCACTGCCGTGTCCAATAGTCGCGTACGGCCTGACGGCCATGAACGTGGCCGCCATCCATGCCGTTGGCCCAGGCGACATCATCGGACAGGACGGCAAGGACAGCGTCGATGTCTCTGGCGTTGAAGCTGGCATAGATGCGCTTGATCATTTCGACGTCATTTTGAGACATGTCATTTCCTCTCGATGGGATTGAAACATTCGCTGCGCGGCATCGAAACGGCCTTGCCTCACGCCGCACGTCAATATACATACGTACATATATATCTTGCGGTCAAGCGCAGACAAGGGGTCAAGCGGAATGGATGAAGACGTGCTTTCTACGCCGGGGCATCTCATCAGTCTTGCGGCGCGGGGGTTCGCCCGTCTCAGCGAGTCACGCCTTAAACCGCTCGGCTTCGGTGTCGGCCAGTTGCCTGTGCTGGTGGCGCTGCAAAATGGCAAGGCCAGCACGCAACGCGACCTCGCCCGCTTTGCCAGGGTCGAGCAACCGCCGATGGCGCAGATGCTCGCTCGCATGGAGAGGGATGGATTGATTGAGCGGACACCCGACCCGGCTGACGGTCGCAGCAGCCGCATCGTGCTGACGAAGGTTGCACGGGAGGGCATGCCTGAGGCCATTGCGGCGTTGTTCCAAGGGAATCGTGAGGCATTGACCGGGTTCACGGATGCGGAAGCGGGACAACTGGTCGATTTGCTCAAGCGGCTGATCGAAAACCTGGATCAGATTGCGAACGCAGAGGCTTCGTCAGGCGATTGATGGTTCCGTGGCCAAGCGGACAATTTCTATTCTGGAACTGTGCCGCCTTCATTCGAGGTCGTGCTGCCTTTCGGCAGTGAGGGGTTCTTCAAAACGCGTGACAGCAAGTTCCGTTTTCTCTTGCGCGGGGCAAGATCAATGTCGCTGACAAGCTTTGCGCCGCCCTCGCGCCGCTCCAGCGTGATCTTGCGGCTATGGAAGGCTTCGAGCTCAGCCCGATGCGCGACGCTGATGATGGTCACGTCAGGCAATTCATCGATCACCATCTGCATCATCTTATCCTGGCTCTTCTCATCGAGTGCTGAGGTTGCTTCATCCAGCACGATGATATCGGGATGGTGGAGCAGCAGACGCGCGAAGGCGAGCCGCTGCTTTTCACCGCCAGACAAGGTCTGGTCCCAGGGCGCATCTTCCTCGATCTTGTCGTTCAGATAATCCAGCCCCACCTTGTCGAGCGCCGCCTTGATCTTATCCAGTGTCCAGCTATCGGCGGCGCCGGGATAGGCGACGGCACGGCGAAGCGTGCCCGAAGGGATATAGGGCCGTTGCGGCAACATGAACAATCGTCTGTCGGCGTGGAAATTGACGCTGCCCTCACCCCACGGCCAAAGACCTGCGATGGCCCGCACCAGCGTGCTCTTGCCGGACCCGGATTCGCCGGCGACGAGCACCCGCTCGCCCGCTTCGATCACGACCTGGGTTTCCTTGACCACGGCGGTGCCATCGTCAAGCGATACGGAGAGATCGTTCAGGCTGAGCATCGCATCGCCTTCGGTTTCACCATGCTTGATGCGCCCCAGAGAGTCGCTCTGTTCGGCGCGCTCGAGCCCATCGAGCGACATCATCAGCGAAGCGATGCGCCGTGCACAGGCGTTCCAATCGGCAAGACGGGGGTAGTTGTCGACCAGCCATCCGAACGCGCTCTGAACGATGGCGAAGGCAGAGGCAGCCTGCATGACCTGCCCAAGCGTCATGCTGCCTTCGAGATACTTGGGAGCGCACAGCAAAACCGGGACGACTGGCGCAAACAGGCTCGATCCCTGCGACACAAGCGCTGTGCGCATGTGCTGGCGTGCAAGCAACGCCCATTGCCTAAGCACATTGGCGAAGGTCTTGCCGAGGTCGTTCCGCTCCTCCTCTTCACCGCCGAGCAATGCGATGCTCTCGCCGTTTTCCCGCACATGCGTCAGCGTATAGCGAAATTCGGCTTCCGCTTGGTTTTTAGCCTCGGAGACGCGGACGAAATGGCGGCCGATGACCGTCATCGAACTTGATGTGATCGCGGCATAGAGGACCGCAGTGATCACGAGAAAGCCGGGAACAGTGACGGTCGAACCTGCGATCGTCAGAGTGAGTGCTCCGCCGATCGTCCAGAGCACTAGGATGAAGGTCGAGGCCGACAGAAAGGCGGCAATGACACCGGAGATGAAATCGACAGGTGCTTCGGTGGCAATCCGCAAATCCTCCGCGATGCGCGCTTCGGGGTTCTTATGGTCGCCGCCGATGAGGTTCAGCTGATAGTAACGACCGCTTGCGAGCCAGCGCGCGATGACGGCGGTCGTCAGCCAGGAACGCCAACGGCGTTGAATCATCATGCGAAGGGCGACTTGTGTCGTAACAAGGGCTGCAGTTCCGAGCGCCAGTGGCAGGAATACGACGCTCAAGACATAGACGGTGCGGGCGTTATGTTGCTCAAGGGCGTCAAAAATCGCGCGGTTCCAGAGATTGATTCCATACTGGAAACCGACATTCATGCAGATCAGGGTCAATAGGCCGATGGTGCACGGCCAGGCGAGTTTGTCACCACCACGGCCCCAATAGCGGCGCGCGCTGATCCAGAAACGCCTCAGCAAATACCGTTTGCGCGCCTGCTCGGCCTCCTCAGGCGTCAACTCCGGATCGGGTGGGATGGCATCTGGCGGCAGCATGACTTCGGCAGTCGACGCCTTCTCCTGGCGCGACTTCTCGGCACCGTGCGGTTCGGTGCCATCGACCGATTTCGGATTGAGTTTGGCGGCCGTCATGAGCACGATAACGGCTTACAAATCAAAAGGTTTCATGATGGCTGCCATCCGCCGTATCGAAAACATCTGCCCCTCACCCTAACCCTCTCCCCGTAAAAACGGGGAGAGTGCGGCATATCCCCTTCGCCCCGTTTACGGGGTCAGAAGGACAGGTCGAGGCATGCATCGAAGAGGTTATTTCAACCGCTTTGATGCAGCACCCGGATCAGCCCCGAGGATTTGCCGACATATCGTGACGGATTTACCCGTCCATGCTGGCCGCCTTTCCCCCAGCCAGCATCTTAAATCTGATTTGCACCCTCTTGGAAAACCCTTCGATTCCAGACAAGATCAGCCCGCTCTAGTGTCTGGGGAAATCCTGATGGAAAACCACGAGCCGTTTTTGCGCGAGGCGATTGCGCTCTCGAAATCTGCGGTGGAAAACGGCGACGAACCGTTTGGGTCGGTGCTGGTGAAGGACGGCGAAGTCATTCTCCGCGCCGAAAACAGCGTCTTCACCGGCCACGATATGACGAACCACGCCGAGATGAATCTGGTTAAACTGGCGGCACAACACTACGACACCGCTTTTCTCGCGGGCTGCACGCTCTACACCAGCACCGAGCCGTGCGCGATGTGCTCCGGGGCGATTTACTGGTCGGGCATCGGGCGTATGGTGTTTGCATGCTCCGAAACGCGGCTTGGCGAGATCGCCGGGATCGGGTTGAACGTGCCGAGCCGGGCGGTGTTGCAAACCGGCGCACGCATCGTCACTGTGGTTGGCCCGGACCCGAATCTCGAAGACGAAGCCGCCGAGGTCCATCAGGAATTCTGGCCGAAGCATCTGGGCAAGGCATAGCCTCATTCCTCCCGAATGCCGCTGGCGAGCACATCGAAGCGGTGTCTGGAGTTGCTCGCCCTCAGGCGGTTTCGGTGGCGATCTGCGGCAAGGATTGCAGCAGGGTCTGGCGGGCGGAGTGCAGATGCGCGCGGCAGGCGGTTTCGATCGCCGCCTGGTCGCCGGATTCCAGCGCTGCGATATAATCCAGATGTTCGTGGATGGCGCGCTCGTTGCGCTGGCGCGCGGCGGTCTTGTTCCACTGGTAATGATAGTGGAAGACGATGGCGATAGCGTCGTAGAAATCGGCGATGAAGCGGTTCTTCGAGGCTCGGTGGATCAGCAGGTGGAAGCGCTCGTCGAGGACGGAGAAATCCTTGAAGCGGTGGTTGATGTCGGCAAGCATGGCGTGATGTTCGTCGCGGATGGCGGCAAGATCGGCCCAGCTCTGATTATCCCTTGGAAGCCGGCCGAATTCGGCGGCGGAATGCAGCTCGAACATTTCGCGCACATCGGCAAGTTCGAGGGCGAATTCGCGGGTGAAGCCTTTGAGCGTCCAGTGGCTGTTCGGGCGTTTCTCGATGAGGCCGAAGCGGGAGAAGCGGATCAGGAACTCGCGCACGCTGGTCGTGCCGGTGCCGATCTCGCGGGCAAGCTCCAATTCGTTGATCTGCATGCCGGGTGCTGCATCATCGGCAAGGATGCGCTGCATGAAGCTGCGCTCGATGATATCATGCAGGGAGTCGGTTTCTTCGGAGGGAAAGAGGTCGTGGTCGGTCGGCTGGCGCAGCACGATCTTCTGGCGTTTGTTCCAGCGGATGATGCCCTCTTCGCTGAGCCGCGTCAGGATGGCGCGCGCCGTCGAACGGCTGACGCCGAGCTGGGCGGCGATCTCCGGTTCCGAGGGCAGCGCCGTATCCGTGCGCAGGGCTGCGGCATACCTGTTGTACGCTTCCTTGAAGACCGTATTCTGCCTTGCCACCAGACCCCGCTTTCCGCCCTCGTGACCGTCGCCCTGCTTCAAAGCAGGACGGAGCGGACCGGGGCTTGTTCAAACGACCTTTAGCTTATTTCCGGTCGCCTGCGGCTCATTGCCTCCCTCGTCCACAGGATCAATATTCCCGTTGACTTGAAAATGTTTATTGTAGATAAAAAACAAAATCAATGCGCTTTCGCCGATGCAGCGAGCGTTTCCCAGGGAGACGACATTGGATAAATTGCCTTGGATCATCCTTTCGGCCGGCGACAATGTCGCTGTCGCAACGGCGGCAATCGCCCCGGGTTCGACGGTTGCCGGCATTCAGACCCGTGAGAAGATCGACCCCGGCCACAAGGTGGCGATAGCGGATATTCCGCTCGGGTCACCGGTGGTCAAATACGGACAGGCGATCGGCCGCACGACCGCCGAGGTCAAGGCCGGCGACCATGTGCACAGCCACAACCTGCATTTCGAAAACGACCGGCTGGCAGCGACCGCCAATTCGGCGCCGGAAGCGGCGACAGCCGACGACGTCGGGCGCACCTTCATGGGCTATCGCCGCGCCGACGGGCGGGCGGCAACCCGCAACTATATCGGCATCATCGCCAGCGTGAACTGTTCCACCACGGTCTGCCGGGCAATCGCCGACGAGGCGAACCGGACGATCCTGCCGCATTACGAGGGCATCGACGGTTTCGTGCCGATCGTGCATGACCAGGGCTGCGGCATGAGCTCGACCGGCGACGGCATGAACGTGCTGCACCGGACGCTCGCCGGCTATACACGACATGTGAATTTCGGCGGCGTGCTGATGATCGGCCTCGGCTGCGAGGTCAATCAGCTGACGCTGTATGGCCAGAGTGGTGCGGGCGCCTCGAAGCGGCATTTCAACATTCAGGATGCCGGCGGCTCGCGCCGCGCGGTGGAACGCGCCATGGGCATGCTGCGCGAAATCGCCGCCGATGTAGGCAAAGAAAAGCGCGTGCCGATGTCAATCGGCGAGATCATCATCGGCCTGCAATGCGGCGGCTCGGACGGCTTTTCCGGCATCACCGCCAATCCGGCACTGGGGGTCGCGGCCGATCTGCTGGCGGCGGCCGGCGGCACGGCGATCCTGTCGGAGACCTCGGAAATCTATGGTGCGGAACATCTGCTGCGCAGCCGCGCCGTCAGCGACGAGGTGGCAAAGAAGCTCGACGATAAAATCGCCTGGTGGGAAGATTATGTCGCCCTGCACGGCGCCTCGCTCGACAACAACCCCTCGCCCGGCAACAAGCGCGGCGGTCTCACCACTATTCTCGAAAAGTCGCTCGGCGCCGTCGCCAAGGGCGGGCGTTCGCCGCTGACGGCGGTCTATGGTTATGCCGAACGGGTCACGGCCCCCGGCCTCGTCTTCATGGACACGCCCGGCTACGACCCCGTCTCGGCAACCGGCCAGGTGGCGGGCGGGGCAAACATGATCGCCTTTACCACAGGCCGCGGCAGCTGCTTCGGCTGTCGGCCGGCGCCGTCGCTGAAGCTTTCCAGCAATTCGGCGCTCTATGCCTCGATGGAAGAGGATATGGACATCGATTGCGGCACCATCGCCACCGGCGATGCGACAATCAGCGGCAAGGGCCGCGAGATCTTCGACCTCATCATCGATACGGCCTCGGGCAAGAAGACCAAGAGCGAGATCTTCGGCTACGGCGACAATGAATTCGTGCCGTGGCATCTCGGTGCGACGCTCTGAAATCTGCGCGCGACGCTTTAAATAGACAGTTCTTCGCGAGGAGGCGTGATGAAGACGAGAAAGATCGGCAAGACCAAGCTGGAGGTGACCGAAATCAGTTTCGGCGCGGCCGCTCTCGGCGGCCTCTACCGCGCCTGCCCGCGCGAGCAGGCGATGGACACGCTGCAGGCAGCCTGGGACGGCGGCATCCGCTATTTCGACGTGGCGCCCTGGTATGGGCTCGGCCTTGCCGAGCGGCGGGTCGGCGATTTCCTGCGCGACCAGCCGGACGGCTCTTACGTGCTGTCTACCAAGGTCGGCCGGCTGCTTCGGCCGGTGCCGACCGGCACCGTGCCTGATTACAGCTATGTTGATCCGCTCTCCTTCGATGCCGATTACGACTATTCCTATGACGGCATCATGCGCTCGGTCGAGTTCAGCTATGCGCGGCTCGGCCTCAACCGCATCGATATCCTCTATGTGCACGACCTCGGCGTCTACACCCATGGCGCGGCGAAGAATGCGGTCCACCAGAAGCAGTTTCTCGATTCCGGCGTGAAGGCGCTGGAGGAGCTGAAGTCATCTGGCGCGATCTCCGCCTTCGGCCTCGGCGTCAACGAAGTGCCCGTCTGCCTCGACGTCATGCGTCATTCCGATCTCGACTGCATCCTGCTCGCCGGCCGCTACACGCTGCTCGACCGCTCTGCGGTTGCCGAACTGCTGCCGCTTTGCCGAGAGAAGGGCACCTCGCTCGTCGTCGGCGGCGTCTTCAACTCCGGCATCCTCGCCACCGGCCCGGTGCCGGGTTCGCATTTCGACTATATGCCGGCTGATGACGAGGTGCTTGCCAAGGTCGGCGCCATGGAGGCGATCGCCAAGAGCCACGGCGTGCCGCTGGCGGCGCCCGCCCTGCAGTTTCCGCTGCGCGAGGCGATCGTCGCATCGGTGCTGATCGGCACGGCCAAGCCCTCGAGCCTGACGCGCAATATGGAGATCGTCGAGCCGCGGCTTGCCGACGAGATCTATGCCGAATTCGAACCCTATACGCTGGTTGCGCCGCCGCTCGGCGCCGAAGCCGTCCGAGTCTGAGGAGAGACTATGCTCAAGGGTATTCATCCGCTGCTTGGCCCCGACCTGCTCCATGCATTGAAGACCATGGGACATGGCGACGACATCGTCATATCGGACGCCAATTTTCCCTCGGGCTCGATGGGCCCGCCGGTCATTCGCGCCGACGGCGTCAGCGCCACTGACATGGCCGAGGCCATCCTGACGCATATGCCGCTCGACACCTTCGTGCCGGAAGCGGCGTGGCGGATGGAGGTGGTCGGCGATCCCGATGCAATGCCGGAGGTCTGCACCGAATTCCAGCAGATCGTTTCCAAGCACGCCGGCGATTTCCGCATCGTGCCGGTGGAGCGTTTTGCGTTTTACGCGATGGCTCGCAAGGCCACCTACATCGTCGCGACGACGGAATTCCGGCTGTACGGCAACCTGATTTTGAAAAAGGGCGTCGTGCATCCGCACGAGGTCAACATGGCCTGATCCCTATTTTAGGGCATCGTGGTATTGGAATAAAATCAGTTGCTTGGCGGGAGTTTAGTGGAGAAAAAAAGCCTGTTTGGCGCTCTTGCAATTTGATTGCGCCTCGGCTAGCTTCACCTGGCAAATGTTTTTTATCGATAAAAATCGTCCGCCCGCGTTCAGCGGTCGATTTATTCGGAGGAGAACGCACCCTGAGAGGAGAACCCTTATGAGTTTCGTGAAATCCCTTCTGTCCCGCCGCGCCTTTACCGCGCTTGCGGGCGCCGCAGTTATCGCCACGGCGATGCCGGCACCGTCGTTTGCAGCCGACGTGACGATCCCGATCATCGTCAAGGACACGACGTCCTTCTACTGGCAGATCGTTCTGGCCGGCGCCCGCAAGGCCGGCAAGGATCTCGGCGTCAATGTGCCAGAGCTCGGCGCCCAGGCAGAATCCGACATCAACGGCCAGATCAGCATTCTCGAGAATGCCGTAGCCGGCAAGCCGGCCGCCATCGTCATCTCGCCGACCGAATTCAAGGCGCTCGGCAAGCCGATCGACGAAGCCGCCAAGTCGGTTCCGATCATCGGCATCGACTCGGGTGCTGACTCCAAGGCATTCAAGTCGTTCCTGACGACCGACAACGTCCAGGGCGGCCGCATCGCCGCCGACGGTCTTGCCGCCGCCATCAAGGAGATGACGGGCAAGGAAGAAGGCGAAATCGTCATCCTCACCAACCTTCCGGGCGTCGGCTCGCTGGAGCAGCGCCGCGAAGGCTTCCTGGATCAGGTGAAGACCAAATATCCGGGTCTGAAGGTGATCGCCGACAAGTACGGTGACGGCCAGGCGACGACCGGCCTCAACATGATGACTGACCTGATCACGGCCAACCCGAACCTCGTCGGTGTCTTCGCCTCGAACCTGATCCTGGCGCAGGGCGTCGGCCAGGCGATCGCTGAAAACAAGCTGGGCGACAAGATCAAAGTCATCGGCTTCGACAGCGACGACAAGACGGTCGGCTTCCTCAAGGACGGCGCGATTGCCGGCCTCGTTGTTCAGGACCCCTACCGCATGGGCTATGACGGCATCAAGACCGCGCTTGCCGTCTCCAAGGGCGAGAAGGTTCCGGAGAATGTCGATACCGGCGCCAACCTCGTGACCAAGGCGAATATGGCCGATCCGAAGATCGACGCGCTCCTGAACCCGAAGATCAAGTAAGACGAGAGAGGCCGCGCTGGCTCAAAAACCGGCGCGGCCTTTTCCATCCGTGCTATGTTTTGCAGGGGATGGAGAGCAGACGCGACACAAGGAGGAGAGGTCCCATGATCGGACTGGAAGAGGTCAGTCATCGCCATGATGACAGCGCGACGCTGAAAGAAGCCAATCGAATTCCCGCCGGATCGCCTATCCTCGAACTCAAGGGCCTGCAGAAGAATTACGGTCATGTGCAGGCGCTGAAGCCCGCGACGCTGACCTTTCTTGCCGGCGAAATCCACGCGATCGTCGGCGAAAACGGCGCCGGCAAATCCACCCTCATCAAATTGCTGACCGGCGTCATTACCCGCACCGCCGGCGAAGTGCTGTGGTGCGGCCAACCAGTGGCACTGGCGACGCCGAACGAGACAATTGCGCGCGGCATCAACGCCGTGCACCAGGAGGTCGTGCTCTGCCGGCACCTGACGGTCGCCGCCAATCTCTTCCTCGGAGACGAGGTCAACCGCTTCGGCCTGATGCGCAAGAAGCAGATGGAGAAGATGGCACAGGCCGTGCTCGACGATCTCGGCTTCGGCCTGCCGGCGGGTGCACTGCTAAGCGAGCTGACCATCGGCCAGCAGCAGCTGGTGGCAACCGCGCGCGCGGCGATGCGCGGCACGCAATTCCTGATCTTCGATGAACCCACCGCCTATCTCACCCGCCAGGAATCGGCGCAGCTCTTCAAGCTGATCCGACGCTTGCAGGGGGAAGGCGTCACCATCGTCTATATCAGCCACCGCATGGAGGAAGTCTTCGAGCTTGCCGACCGTGTCTCGGTGCTGCGCGACGGCACGCATGTCGGCACGCGCCTGATCGGCGAGACCAACGATGCCGAACTGATCTCGCTGATGATCAACCGCTCGATTGAACAGATCTACCACAAGGAAGAAATCGCGATCGGCGAGACGATCCTCACGGTCAACGGCCTCTCCGGCCCGGGCTTCGAAGATGTGTCGCTGAGCGTCAAGGCAGGACAGATCGTCGGCCTTTACGGCCTGATCGGCGCCGGGCGCAGCGAATTCGCGCTCGGGCTCTACGGCCGCCAGCCGACGACATCCGGCGATGTCGAATGGATGGGCAAGCATGTCGACATCCGCAACGAACGCACCGCCATGGAGCTCGGCATTGCACTGGCGCCGGAAAGCCGGCGCGACCAGGGGCTTTGCCTCAACCTGCCGATCGGCCTCAACATCAACCTGCCGGTGTTCGGGCGGCTGAGCCACGGGCCGGTGATCAACCACGCGCGCGAATCGGCCAATGCCGACCAGCAGATCCGCAATCTCAGCATCAAGACACCGAGCCGGCGCGTTCCGGCCTCCAGCATGTCGGGCGGCAACCAGCAGAAGATCGTCATCGGCAAGTGGCTGAGCCATGGCGCCCGACTTTTCATCTTCGACGAGCCGACCGTCGGCGTCGACGTCGGCACCAAGGCGGAAATCTACCGGCTGTTCGCCCAGCTTCTGAAGGACGGCGCCGGTATCATCCTGATCTCCTCCTACCTGCCGGAGGTCTACGAACTGGCCGACCGGCTGCACGTCTTCCGCGCCGGCAAAATCGTCGCGAGCCATGATTATCACGCGGCGACGCATGAAGAAGTGCTCAGCGAAGCGATCGGCGTCTGAGCACAAGCAATTCCAGCAAAAGTGCGCTGCGGTTTTGCGTCCGGAAATTGCGTAAAACAAATAGATGGAGAATTCCCGCGCTTCGGAGAAAAGCGGAAATTCTCTAAGAGGGAGAAAATTCATGACTGCCACCCCCACCGAAATCGTCGCGCCGCCGCCGCGCCGGAAAATGAACATCCTGTTCGGCCTGACGCTGATCGGCCTGCTGATCTTCCTCTGGATCGTGCTTGGCGTTGTCACCCCGAGCTTCTGGACGCCGCTCAATATCTCGAACCTGCTGCGTCAGGGCGCGATGACGGCAATCCTGGCGCTCGGTCAGACCTTTGTCATCATCACCGCCGGCATCGACCTTTCGGTCGGCGCCATCGTCGGCTTCTGCACCGTGATCATCGCCTGGCTGCTGCAGGCGGGCGTGCCGGTCTGGGGTGCGATAGCGCTGACGCTGCTGATGGGTGTGGCGATCGGCGCCTTTCATGGCTTCGGCATCGTGCATATGGGCCTGCCGCCGTTCATCATCACGCTGGCAACCCTGACATCCCTGCGCGGCATCGGTCTGCTGATCACCAACGGCTCGACGATCAACATCACCAATGAAGGTTTCAGCAATTTCGCCCGCGCCGATTTGCTCAGTATTCCGAGCCTGTTCTGGATGGTCATCCTGGTGGCGGTCCCATCCTTCATCTTCCTGCATCTGAGCCGCTGGGGCCGCTATCTCTTCGCGGTCGGTTCGAACGCCGAGGCGGCGCGCCTTTCCGGCGTCAATGTCAAGGGCATGATCTACCTCGCCTATATCCTGTCTGCCTCCTTCGCCGCCTTCGTCGGCGTGCTGCTTGCCTCGCGCATCGCCATCGGCAATGCGACACAGGCGGACGGCTGGGAACTGCAGGCGATCGCCTCCTCCGTCATCGGCGGCACCAGCCTGTTTGGCGCGGTCGGCTCGGTGCATGGCCCGCTGATCGGCGCCTTCATTCTCGCCACCATCAACAACGGCGCGAACCTTCTGAACGTCAACTCCTTCTGGCAGCGCATCATCACCGGTCTGCTGATCATCGTGATCGTGTTCTTCGACCAGCTGCGCCGCCGCCGGAGCAATTGAGCGACAAAAGACAGCCGGCCTGAACAAGCCGGCTTCTTCCATTCCAGGAATGCGAGATCCGTCATGAAAGCAGTTCTTTGCCGGGAGCCCGGCGTGCTCGAGATCGTCGAGCGTCCTTCGCCTGCGGCTCCCGCCGCCGGCTGGGTGCGGCTTGCCGTCAGCCATGTCGGCATTTGCGGCACCGACTACCACATCTTCGAGGGCAAACATCCCTTCCTCGAATATCCGCGGGTGATGGGGCATGAGATCTCGGCGACGGTGCTGGAAGCGGGCGACGGCGTTGTCATGGCGGTCGGCACGCCGGTCATCGTCAATCCCTATCTCTCCTGCGGGCAATGTATCGCCTGCCGACAGGGCAAGCCGAATTGCTGCACCAACATCAAGGTGCTCGGCGTCCATACGGATGGCGCCTTCTGCGAGGAGATTTCAGTCCCGGCCGAGAACCTTTATGCCGCCAAAGGTGTAAGCCTCGAAGCGGCGGCGACGACCGAGTTCCTGGCGATCGGCGCCCATGCGGTGCGCCGTTCGATGACCGGCGCCGGCGCGCGGGCGCTGGTCATCGGCGCCGGGCCGATCGGGCTCGGGGCGGCGATCTTCTCGCGCATTGCAGGACATGAGGTGACGCTGCTCGATACCAGCACCGAGCGGCTGCAGATGGCGTCGGAACGCTTCGGCTTCACTTCCGGCATCGTTGCCAACGAGGCGACAGCGGAGGCCGTACGGGAAAAGACCAATGGCGACGGTTTCGACGTGGTCTTCGACGCGACGGGTTACGGGCCTTCGATGGAAAAGGCCTTCTCCTTCGTCGCCCATGGCGGCGCGCTGGTGCTGGTCAGCGTCGTCAAGGACAATATCCGCTTCTCCGACCCCGAATTCCACAAGCGCGAGATGATGGTGATCGGCAGCCGCAATGCCACTCGCGTCGATTTCGAACATGTGGCGGATTCAATCGCCAAAGGCCTGGTGCCGGTGGACAAACTCATCACCCACCGCACGACGCTTGCCGATGCGCCGCGCGACCTCGCGCGCTGGGCGCACGAAAAGAATGGCCTGATCAAAGCGGTAATCACTATCGGGAATTAAATCGCGGCCTTGATTGTCCGATGCATCTCCCTGACCACCGTAACATCGGTCCGGTTCATTCTCCTCGCCTCGAAACCGAAAGCCACGGCGCGCGGATCGCGGCTTTCAACCGGTGAGCTGCAGGAACCGTGGACCTCGCGGGCGCCGGTCGCCCGTAATATTTCGCCGACATTGGCGGGGCGGATGCCGCTGCCAGGCATGATCGAAATGCGCCCGGCCGCCTTTGCCGAGAGGCGCTTCAGCGTTTCGAGACCGTCGGTAGCCTTCAGCGAGCAGCCGGAGGTCAAAATGCGTTCGCAGCCGAGCTCGACCGCCTGTTCCAGCGCCTGGTCGGCATCCGGCACCAGATCGAAAGCGCGATGCAGCGTCGAGCCGAGGCCAGCGGCATGCGCCTTCAAACGGTGGATCAACGGCATGTCGAGAGTGCCATCCGGCCGGTTGGCGCCGATGACCACACCGGCAAGGCCAGCGGCCCGCACGGCATCGATGTCGATCATCATCGCCTCCTCATCTGCCCCGTCGAAGATGAAGGGGCCGGCATGCGGGCGGATCATCGCGTAGACCGGAATGGGTGCCCGGGCGGCGATCCGCATCAGGCTCGGCAGCGGCGTCAGGCCGCCGAGTTCCAGCGCCGAGCAGAGCTCGATGCGCCCGGCGCCACCCTCGATCGCGGCGGCAAGGCCTTCGGCGCTGTCGACGCACACTTCCAGCAAGATCGTCACGCTGCAGTCTCCCTGGCTCCGGCGTCCGTCAGCGTTATGGTGCGCGCGACGGTTTCTGACGTAATCCTCGCCGCCGCCTCGATGATCATTGCGCAGGCATCGGCGGCGGCTTTGCGATGGTTGAAGGCGACGTGATAGGACATCGGCAGATGCTCGTCGAGATCGACGATGCGCACCTTGTCGGCAATCGGCATGGCGCTGACGCGGCCGAGGAAGGAGACGTAACCGTGATTGGCGACAAGGTCGACGATGACAGGCAGTGAATCCGCCGCGGTAATATCCTGGCCGCGCAGGCGCCGGTTGGGCGCGCGTTCATAGCTGAAGGCCATGGCAGCATGGCCGAGGCCGGTACGCGGGCTCGGCATGCAGATCGGGTGGCCGGCGACGAGATCGGCGACACTGGTCTCGGTACTGTCAGGCGGGGCGATCACCACCATGTCGGTCTGCAGCAATTCGCGATGGCGGAAGCTTTCCAGCCCGAAGACCGAATCCAGGATCGCGACATCGATGCGGCCGCTCTTCAGCGCCTCGCGCAGATCGTCGGCGGTCATCGAGACCAGCGAGATCGCATTGTTATTGCGGCGGAGATTCCATTCCGAGACTAGCGTGCCCAGGCAGCGCGCCACCCAGCTTTCCGATCCGGTCGGGATGATCGAGCCGATGCGCAGCGACCGGGCGGTGCGCCGATAACGCTCGTCGGCCGACGATTTCAGGTCGTTCCACGCCTGGCTGATCGCCATGAAGATCTGGTAGGCGCGCCTGCCCTCCTCCGTCAGCACCGAGCCCTGCGCCTGGCGCTCGAACAGGCGGTGCTTAAGAAATTTCTCAAGATTGGCAAGCTGAAGCGAAAGCTGCGGCTGACCGAGGCGAAGGCGGCGGGCGGCCCGGTTGATGCTGCCCTGGTCGGCAACTTCGAGAAAACGCTCCATCGTGACGATTTTGACGGGAATGCGCGATGCCCAGGCCTCGTCGATCTCGGCGGCGGCGCCGTCGTGACCGGCCCATTGGCCGAGCTCAGCGATCGCAGCCATGATCGGCTCCAGGCCTTCCAGCACCCTGCCGCTCGCAATCAACGTCGCGAGCTCGCCTGAGGCGCGTTCCGTCAGCGTCATCGCCAGTTCGGTCTCGAGATTATGGATTGCCGTCGAGACGGTGGAGGGCGACAGCTGGAAGCGCCGCGCGGTCTCGCGGACCGAACCGGAGGTCAGGACATGGCTGGCAATGAACAAGGCACCAAGATGCAAACGGCCACCTCCGGAAAGCGCTGGAAAAACCGGACGATATGATGTGTTCACGAAAAAAGATATCCCTGCCTCCGGAGAGGCGGGCTATCGTTCCCGTCATAAAAAGTCCCGGCGGCGGGAAACCGCGAAAGAGCCGGGGAATATCGTGGAAACACGCAAGGGGACAAAAACAAATCGCGCCGGCCTTGGAAAAGGGAATGCGTTTCCGCGCGCGGAGGTGCATTCGCCGCCATAATCGTGCCGCGGCCGCAAATACTGGAGGGGGCTTGCATCGATTTTTCGGGCATGCACGCTATTTCCATCACGCACGCAATTCCGGCATGATGGCGGCGTCGTCGCCCTCGCCGGCGGATTTTCCTGCGCGCAAGCCTCCCGCCAAGGGCTTGGGCCACTGCATAATTCCTGAAATCGGAACTGATTTCAGGAGAAATTATGCAGAAATTCAAAGTGCTACAGCGTCCTTGCACGTCTGAAAGACGTGCGGCGCTGTAGGTCAACGGTGTTTAACAAGGGGATATTCCATGCTGAAGAAACTCGCACTTGCCGTTTCGCTCTCCGCCTTCGCGGTGGGCGCGGCCCAGGCCGCGGACGTCGTCGTCTCGTCGAAGATCGACACCGAAGGCACGCTGCTCGGCAACGTCATCGCGCTCGCTCTCGAAGCGAACGGCATCAAGACGCAGGACCGCATCGCGCTTGGCGCAACACCCGTCGTGCGCAAGGCGATCACCGCCGGCGAAATCGACATCTATCCGGAATATACCGGCAATGCCGGCTTCTTCTTCAACAAGGCCGATGACGCCGCCTGGAAGAACATCGACCAGGGCTATGAGCTGGCGAAGAAGCTCGATTACGACGCCAATAAGATCGTCTGGCTGACGCCGTCGCCTGCTAATAACACCTGGGCGCTCGCCGTGCGCAGCGACGTCGCCGGGCCGAACAACTTGAAGAGCCTCACGGACTTCGGCAAATGGGTTGCCGGAGGCGGCGCTGCCAAGCTTGCCGCCTCCGCCGAATTCGTCAATTCGGCCGGCGCGCTTCCCGCCTTCCAGACGACCTACGGCTTCCAGCTGAAGCCCGACCAGATGGTCGTTCTTTCCGGCGGCGATACCGCGGCAACGATCAAGGCGGCCGCCGACCAGACGAACGGCGTCAATACCGCCATGGTCTACGGCACTGACGGCGCGATCGAGGCGGCCGAACTCACCGTTCTCGAAGACGACAAGAATGTGCAGCAGGTCTATGCCCCGACGCCGATCATCCGCGAAGAGGTGCTGAAGGCCAATCCGAAGATCGAGGAAGTGCTCTCGCCGATCTTCAAGAGCTTGACCGCCGACGAGTTGCGCAAGCTCAACGCCAAGATCCAGGTCGACGGCGAGCCGGCCAAGTCGGTTGCCGAAGCCTATCTCAAGGAAAAAGGCTTCCTGAAGTAGTCATAGCCCGCTCCGCCCATCAAGGGCGGAGCCTCCTTTGCTGACAGGGTTGGGCTGACAGGGTTGGCCAGACAGGGTTGATTTGATGGAAGAAACCTTAGCGGTCCGCAAACTGGACCGGCTCGGCGTGGTTCTGGTGGCCGGCGGTATCGCGGCGACAGCACTGATGCCCTTCATCTACGTGAAGGCGAACCGCATTGCCGCCGGCAAGCCGATGCTGCTGATGCAGCTTCTTCCCCAGCCTTCCGTCATCATCCTGACCGTGCTTCTCCTTCTCACCGCCTTCGCCACGTTGTTCCTCACCAATTCGGTGGCCCGGCTTGTTATCGCCACGCTCTGCCTTGCGGCGCTGATCGTGGCGATCGGCCTCGTCTCGACGGCGGCAACGCCGCCCGGCAGCACGGTGGCGCGCATGACGCCCGGCGGCGGCTTCTGGGTGCTGTTTGCCGTGATCGGCCTCGTCATATCCGATGCGCTGGTGAAGATCCGGTTGGCGCCCTGGATGCGGGTCGCAGCCCTTGCAGCCTACACGGCGCTGCTCTTCATCTCGCTCTCCTCCGGCCTGCTCGACAGCCTTTCGATCATGAAGGAATTCTCAACGCGGGCCCCGCAATTCGAGACCGAAGCGATCTCGCATCTGCTCTTGGCCTTCGGCTCGCTTGCCATCGCCATTATTCTCGGCCTGCCGCTCGGCATTCTCTGCTTCTGGGTGCCGAAGCTGCGGGCCATTGTGCTGCAGGGGCTCAGCCTCATTCAGACGATCCCGAGTCTGGCGCTCTTCGGCCTGCTGATGCTGCCGCTCGGCTATCTCGCCACCCATGTGCCGCTCGCCGCCGCAATCGGCATCCGCGGCATCGGCACGGCGCCTGCCTTGATTGCGCTGGTGCTCTATTCGCTGCTGCCGATCGTCGCCAACACCGTCGTCGGCCTTCAAGGGGTCGACCCCTCGGTGCGCGATGCTGCGGCCGGCATGGGGCTGACACGCTGGCAGATCCTGACCGGCATCGACATGCCGCTCGCCTTCCCGGTCATCCTCACCGGCATCCGCATCGTGCTGGTGCAGGCGATCGGCATGGTGACGATCGCGGCGCTGATCGGCGGCGGCGGCTTCGGCATCTTCATCTTCCAGGGGCTCGGCCAGACGGCTATGGACCTCGTCCTGCTCGGCGCCGTGCCGACCGTCTTCTTTGCCTTCTCATCGGCCGTCATCCTCGATGCGGCCATCGACAGCATCCGGGGATCCGCCGCATGACCATGATCGAGATCAGGAACGTCACCAAGCGCTATGGCGCCGCCACTGTCGTCGACGACGTCTCGATGAGCGTCGAGAAGGGCGAGATCACCGTCATCGTCGGCACATCGGGCTCCGGCAAATCGACGCTGATGCGGATGATCAACCGGCTGGTGCCGATTACCGAAGGCGAGATCTTCGTCGGCGGGCAAAATGTGATGGACGTGCCGGTGACCGAGCTTCGCCGCAAGATCGGCTATGCCATCCAGGGGCACGGCCTCTTTCCGCACCGGACCGTGGCGCAGAATATCGCCACCGTCCCGCAGCTCCTCGATTGGGATTTCGCCCGTATCGCCAAACGGGTCGAGGAACTGCTCGGGCTTTTCAACCTCGATCCGGCAACATTTGCCGACAAATATCCGCATCAGCTCTCCGGCGGCCAGCAGCAGCGCGTCGGTGTCGCCCGGGCGCTGGCGGCCGAACCAGAACTGCTGTTGATGGACGAACCGTTCGGGGCGCTCGATCCCGTCATCCGCGGCAAGGCGCAGGACGATCTGTTGGCGATTCAGAAACAGTTCGGTACGACGGTTATTCTCGTCACTCATGACATGGACGAGGCCTTCCATCTCGGCAACCAGATCGCGGTGATGAGCCAGGGCAGATTGCTGCAATGCTCGACGCCGGAAAAGATCCTCACCGAACCGGCCGATCCCTTCGTGCAGCAATTGACCGGCACCTCCGACCGGGCGCTGAAGCTGATGTCGCTGTTGCCGCTGAAGGAAAGCATGGAGCCGGCAAAGAACGGTCTCGCCTATGCCCTGCCGCAGTCGCTCAGCCTGCGTGATGCGCTGGCCGAAATGATCTGGCAGGGGGTCGACGAGGCGGCCGTGCAGGACGGCGAGAAGGCGCCGGTTGGATCGATCTCGATGACCCGGCTTCTCGAACTGGGCCGCAAGGCATGAAGCTCGTCGTCGCCAATCTCTTCCGCCTGGCGGCGTTTGCCCTGCTCCTGATCCTGCTGTTCAGGACGGAGTGGCTTTCCTTCCTGCTCACGCCGCTGACCAGCAACAATGCGCCTGCCGTCTATACGCAGAACAGCCTTGCCTCGCTTGCCGCCGGCCACCTGCAGCTGGTGATCGGATCGATCGTCTGCAGCGCCGTGCTTGCCGTTGTAGGCGGCATCTTCGTGACGCGGGAAAGCGGGGCTGACTTCCTGCCGCTGTCGCGCGCCATCGCCAATGCCGGGCAGACCTTTCCGCCGGTCGCGGTGCTGGCGCTCGCGGTTCCCGCCACCGGCTTCGGCGCCATGCCGACGCTGATTGCGCTCTTTCTCTACGGCCTGTTGCCGATCTTTGAAAACACCGTCGCCGGCTTGAAGCAGGTTTCGCCGCAAGTGCTCGATGCCGCCGACGGCATGGGCATGAACGGCACGCAGCGGCTGTTTCGCGTCGAGCTGCCCCTTGCCCTGCCGCTGATCCTCGAGGGGCTGAAGGTCGCCACCGTGATCAATATCGGCACGGCGACGATCGGCTCGACGGTGGCGGCCAAGGGCCTCGGCGAGGTGATCATCGCCGGGCTGATTTCCGACAACACCGCCTTCATCCTGCAGGGCGGCCTGATCGTCGGCCTGATGGCGGTGCTGATCTATGATGCCATGGGCTTGGTCGAAGGAGCGATTACGCGAAGAATCGGCTTGCGCGCGGCGTAAGAGGACGGGTACCAAGACTGCGGCGCTGGTAGGGCAATGGGAGGCAGACTTGGCGAAGATGATCCACTCCATGATCCGCGTTCTCGATGAGGCGCGCTCCGTCGAATTCTACGAGAAGGCATTCGGCCTTTCGGTCGCCGACCGCGTCGATTTCGAAACTTTCACGCTGACTTACATGAGCAATGCCGAGACCGGCTTCGAGCTGGAACTGACCGTCAACAAGGGCCGGACCGCGCCCTACGATCAGGGCAATGCCTATGGCCATCTCGCCGTTTCTGTCGAAGAGGTGGCGGTCGAGCGGGAGCGGCTGTCGAAGCTTGGGCTCAAGCCCGGTGAACTGGTGGAGCTCAACCGCGACGGCAAGCTCTTCGGCCTGTTCTTCTTCATCAGCGATCCCGATGGCTACAAGATCGAAGTGCTGCAGCGCCACGGCCGTTTTCTCTAAGGCATCCGACGCCGAACCACCGATACGTTCCAAGCCACAGATAATCCCACAGCTTCAAGCGGCATGCATGAGGAGCCCGCCATGATCGAAAAGACTGCGCTCAATTCCGGCTGGACGCTGTCCTGTAACGATACATGCAGGCCGGGCCTGCCGGCTGGAATACCGGCGACGGTGCCGGGCTGCGTGCATCTCGACCTTCTCGCCAACCGGCTGATCCCCGATCCCTATATCGACGTCAACGAGATCACCAATGACTGGATCGGCAAGACCGACTGGACCTATCGCTGCAGCTTCGAGGCGATGCCTGGTGATGGCAGGGTGCAGGAACTGGTCTTCGACGGGCTCGATACGGTCGCAGTGATATCCCTGAACGGCGAAGAGATCGGCCGTACCTTCAACATGCACCGCACCTATCGTTTCGATGTTTCGGCACTGCTGAAGGCCGGCGCCAACGAACTCACGGTCACCTTCCGCTCCGCCTACGCCTATGGCGCGGAGATGGAGAAACATTACGGCTACCGTCCCAACAACTATCCGGGGCCGGGCAATCTGATGCGCAAGATGGCCTGCAATTTCGGCTGGGACTGGGGGCCGACGCTGGTAACAGTGGGCCTCTGGAAGCCGGTCCGGCTGGAAAGCTGGCACCGGGCGCGGCTTGCCGAAACCAGGGTGTCGGCAACACTTGCCGGCGGCGACGGGCTGGCGAAGGTGCATGCCCGATCAGCACGGCATGGCGACAAGACGCCGTTGAGGCTCGTCGCCGCAATCGGCGGCGTGACCAAGACGGTGGCGGTTGGGCCCGACGAAGACGAGGTTTCCTTCGAGCTACGCCTGCCCTCGCCGCAGCTCTGGTGGCCGCACCATCTCGGCGCGCAGCCGCTCTACCCGATGACGCTGAAGTTGGTCGACGAAACCGGCGACGATGTACTTGACGCTCTCGAGCGAGAACTGGGTTTCCGCTCGCTGCGGCTCGACACCTCGGCCGACGAACATGGCTCGGCCTTCACCTTCGTCATCAACGATGTGCCGCTCTTCATCTGCGGGGCAAACTGGATACCGGATGATTGTTTTCCGCCGCGGGTTACGGCTGAGCGTTATACCGCGCGGATCGAGGAGGCAAAGGCCGCCAATATTCATATGCTGCGCGTCTGGGGCGGCGGCATCGTCGAGGCCGAAGAGTTCTATGAGGCCTGCGACCGCGCCGGCATGCTGGTCTGGCAGGATTTCCTCTTTGCCTGCGCCGCCTATCCGGAGGAAGAACCGCTCAGAAGCGAGGTCGAGGCGGAGGTGCGCGACAATGTCGTGCGGCTGATGGCGCATGCCTCGCTGGTGCTTTGGAACGGCAATAACGAGAACATCTGGGGCTTCGACGAATGGGGCTGGCGGCCGATCATCAAGGCGGGCGAAAGCTGGGGCCTCGGTTATTATCTCGGCCTGCTGCCGAAACTCTGCGCCGAACTTGATCCGGACCGGCCCTATTATCCCGGCAGTCCCTATTCCGGCTCGATGGAGATCGAACCCAATGCCGACGCACATGGCTGCAAACATATCTGGGACGTGTGGAACGATGTCGGCTACGAGGTCTACCGCAATTACATTCCGCGCTTCTGCTCCGAATTCGGCTGGCAGGCGCCGGCGGCCTGGGCGACCATCGAAGAAAGTGTGCACGACCAGCCGCTGACGCCGCAATCGAACGGCGTCTTCCACCATCAGAAGGCAACTGAGGGCAATGACAAGCTGATCCGCGGCCTCTCTGGCCATCTGCCGGAGCCACGGACAATGGACGACTGGCACTTCGCCACCCAGCTCAACCAGGCGCGCGCCATCCGCTTCGGCGTGGAGCACATGCGCTCGCATCGGGATATCTGCAAGGGCGCAGTGGTCTGGCAGTTCAACGATTGCTGGCCGGTGACCTCGTGGGCAGCGCTTGATTCAGCCGGGCGCCGCAAGCCGCTCTGGTATGCGCTGAAGGCGGCCTATGATCCGCGCCTGCTGACGATCCAGCCGCGCGGCGGCGGACTTGCGGCGATCGCCGTCAATGAACGGACACTGTTCTGGCGGGCGAAGATCAGCGGCAAACGCATGAAGCTCGACGGCACCGTGCTTGCCGAATTCGAATTCTGGCGCCTGCTCTGCGACCGTTTCGAGGCAAAGGAATTTCCCCTGCCCGAGGATATCGTCACCCCCGACTTACCGAAGGACGAGATCGTTGTCGTGCAGATGCTCGACAGGCGGGCTTTTCATTATTTCGTCGAGGATATCGAACTCGGCTTGTCAGTGCCGCGGCTGGCTATCGATGTTGCCAGTATCGAGGGCGGGTATGCCGTGAAGGTGACGGCGCAAAATTTCCTCAAGGATCTTTGCCTGATGGCGGACCGGCTGGATCCAGATGCCGTCGTCGACACGATGCTGGTGACGCTGCTGCCAGGCGAGAGCCATGTGTTTGTGGTCAAGACGGCAAAGGCGATCGGGGCAGACGACATTGGCGTCGGCACCGTATTGCGCTCGGCCAACGATCTCGTCGCCAAACACTAAAAAGGCCCCGCATCACGCGGAGCCCTTCCAGTTCAGCCTATCGGACGACGTTACATCCAGTAGGGCGGCACGCCGTAGTAATCATAGACCCGGCGACCATTATCGTTGTACCAGGTGTCGTCATCGTCCGAATAGCTCGGGGCGCCTTCGATCTGCTCCTTGGTCAGGTCGATGCGATAGCCATCCAGCTGGGTGTCGTAGTTCAGCTTTTCCCAGGGAAGCGGATAGTGATCGTGACCGATGCCCAGGAAGCCGCCGAAGCTCAGCACGGCATAGGCAACGCGGCCGTCGCGCTTTCCGATGATCAGGCGTTCGATCGAGCCGATATGCCTGCCATCCGCACCATACACGCGGGTGCCTTCGACACGGTCGCTGGCGATCAGCGAATGCGTGTCCTTGACATTCGGGTCACGGCGGGTGGCGTCGGTATCCTGGTTCAACATTGTGCACCTCCTTTGTTGCTTCTGATGATGAGTGTGCAAGATCAACGTCATGGCGGACTCAAAGTTCCCCATCCTTCCAACGATCGTGCAGCGCCCGAATGTTGACGTTTACGTCAAGGTTAGTATAGCTTCATTCGGCTTGAACCGTTCAAGCAATGGCATAAGCTGCCGGACTGGAAGATGGAGGATCCTTCTAGTCGATTGCCGGCTCGGCGCCGGCGGCGGCAGCAAGGGAGAGAGGACAAAGATGAACAGCATTTCCGTCCATCCGAACGGAGCCAAGCCCGACAAACCCTGGCTTGCCGCCTATCCCGATATCGTTCCGGCAGAGATTCCGCCGCTGGAATATGCTTCGCTTACCGAACTGCTCGAAAAATCCTGCGCCCGTTACGCCGACCGGACCGCCTTTTCCAGCATGGGCAAGGCGATGCGCTACCGCGAGCTGGAGAGCCAGACGCGCAAACTCGCAGCCTGGCTGCAAAGCACCGGCCTTCAGAAGGGCGACCGCGTCGCCGTGATGATGCCGAACGTGCTGCAGAATCCGATCGCGACCTACGCCATTCTGCGCGCCGGCCTGGTGGTGGTGAATGTCAACCCGCTCTATACGCCGCGCGAGCTCGAACACCAGTTGCGGGATTCCGGCGCCAAGGCGATCTTCGTGCTGGAGAATTTTGCCCGCACGGTGGAGCAGGTCCTCAACAAGACCGATTTGCGCCATGTCGTCGTCACCTCGCTCGGGGAAATGCTGGGGCCGAAGGGGCTGATCGTCAATTTCGTCGTGCGCAAGGTGAAGAAGCTCGTTCCCTCCTGGTCGATCCCTCAGTGCAAGAGCTTCGGTCAGGTGCTGCGCGAAGGTGCGGGAAAAGAGCTCCGGCCGGTCACCCTAACAGGCGGCGATATCGCCTTCCTGCAATATACCGGCGGCACGACGGGCGTCGCCAAGGGAGCGGTGCTGACGCATGAAAACCTGCTCGCCAACAAGCTGCAGCTATCCCTCTGGCTGCGATCGGCCTTCGAGCGCAAGAAAGAGCCGGAGGTGCTGAATTTCCTCTGCGCCCTGCCGCTCTACCACATCTTCGCGCTGACGGTGAATTCGCTGATGGGCATGTCGCTTGGCGCCCACAATATCCTGATCGCCAATCCGCGTGACATTCCCGGTCTCGTCAAGGAATTCGAAAAATCGAAGGTGCATATCTTCCCCGGCCTCAACACGCTGTTCAATGCGCTGATGAACAATGCCGATTTCGCCAAGCTCGATTTCTCCTCGCTGATCATGTCGCTCGGCGGCGGCATGGCCGTCCAGCGCCCGGTCGCCGAACGCTGGCTGAAGATGACGGGCACGGCGGTGACAGAAGGCTACGGCCTTTCCGAGACATCGCCTGTTGCCACTGCCAACCGCTTCGATTCGCCCGAGTTCACCGGCACGATCGGCCTGCCGCTTCCCTCCACCGACCTCGATATCCGCGACGACGAGGGCAATTCGCTGCCGCTCGGCCAAGTCGGTGAAATCTGCATCCGCGGGCCGCAGGTGATGGCCGGCTACTGGCAGAAGCCGGAAGAGACGGCGCGGGTGATGACCGACGACGGCTACCTCCGCTCGGGCGACATGGGCTTCATGGACGAACGCGGCTATACCAAGATCGTCGACCGCAAGAAGGACATGATCCTGGTCTCGGGCTTCAACGTCTATCCGAACGAGATCGAGGAAGTCGCCGCCATGCATGCCGGCATCCTCGAGGCCGCGGCCATCGGCGTCCCGGACGGACATTCGGGCGAGGCGGTAAAACTCTTCGTGGTCAGGAAGGATCCGAACCTGACGGAAGCGGAGGTAAAAGCCCACTGCATCGCCAACCTCACCAATTACAAACGCCCGCGCTTCATCGAATTCCGCACCGAGCTGCCGAAGTCGCCGGTCGGCAAGATCCTGCGCAAGGACCTGCGTGGCTGAAATTGACAGTGTGATGAAATTAGAGCCATCCGCTCGCCGCGGGTGGCTTTTTTCTATTTCGGCAGGTGGCTGAACTTGATTTGCGGGTGAGAAAGCGAATAGTTTCCGCAACCTTTCCGCCTCCAAAGGAGCCTCCCATGAACGCCATCGTCGAACAGCTGAAAAGCACCGCGGCCGCCACCAAGGCAACCGACATCCGTGCCGCCTTCGCCGCCGATCAGCAGCGCTTTTCGCGCTTTTCCGTCGAGCTTGACGACCTGCTGATGGATTTTTCCAAGACGGCGGTGAATGACGACATCCTCAAACTGCTGGTGAAGCTTGCCGAAGAAGGCGGCGTCGAAAAGAAGCGCGAGGAGATGTTCTCCGGCAAGGCGATCAACTTCACCGAGGATCGCGCCGTTCTGCACACCGCGCTGCGCAACCGCTCCAACACGCCGGTTCTGGTCGACGGCAAGGATGTCATGCCCGACGTCAATGCGGTGCTTGCCGGCATGGGCAAATTTGCCGACGACGTCCGCTCCGGCACCTTGAAGGGCGCCACCGGCAAGGCGATCACCGATGTCGTCAATATCGGCATCGGCGGCTCGGATCTCGGGCCGGTGATGGCGACGCTGGCGCTGGCGCCCTTCCATGACGGCCCGCGCGCGCATTTCGTCTCCAATATCGACGGCGCCCATATCGCCGATATCCTGAAGCTGGTGCAGCCGGAAACGACACTGTTCATCGTCGCCTCGAAGACCTTCACCACCGTGGAGACGATGACCAATGCGCAGACGGCGCGCAATTTCATCGCCAAGGCGCTCGGCGAAGCGGCCGTGCAGCACCACTTCGCCGCCGTGTCGACGGCGCTCGACAAGGTCGCCGCCTTCGGCATCGACAGCGCCCGCGTCTTCGGCTTCTGGGACTGGGTCGGCGGTCGTTACTCGATTTGGTCGGCGATCGGCCTGCCGCTGATGATCGCCGTCGGGCCTGACAATTTCGGCAAGTTCCTCGACGGCGCCCATGCCATCGACAATCATTTCCGTAAGACGCCGATTACCGAGAACCTGCCGATGCTGCTCGGCCTGATCGGCTTCTACCACCGCAATGTGCTCGGCTACCCCACCCGCGCCATCCTGCCCTATGACCAGCGCCTGTCGCGCTTCCCGGCCTATCTACAACAGCTCGACATGGAATCGAACGGCAAGGGCGTCACCATCGACGGCACGCCGGTCGAAGGCAATTCCGGCCCTGTCGTCTGGGGCGAGCCCGGCACCAACGGCCAGCATGCCTTCTATCAGCTGATCCATCAGGGCACGAGCATCATCCCGGCCGAGTTCATGATCGCTGCCAACGCCTTCGAGCCGGAACTGCGCCACCAGCACCAGCTGCTGATCTCCAATGTTCTCGCCCAGTCGGAAGCACTGATGAAGGGCCGCACCTTTGCAGAAGCCAAGAAGCAGCTGACCGACAAGGGCATGGACGACAAGAAGGCCGATTTCATCGCGCCGCACCGCGTCTTTACCGGCAACCGGCCGTCGATCACATTTGTCTACGACAAGCTGACGCCCTATGCGCTCGGCCGTCTGATCGCGCTCTACGAACACCGCGTCTTTGTCGAAGGCGTCCTCTTCCGGATCAACTCCTTCGACCAGTGGGGCGTCGAGCTCGGCAAGGAACTGGCGACGGGCCTGCTACCGGTCGTCGAAGGCAAGGAAAGTGCAGCATCGCACGACTCCTCGACGCAGGGCCTGGTTGCGGCGCTGGCGAAGCTTGCGAAGTAGGCACTTGGGCATGATGCCGAAAAGTGTGAGCGGTTTCGGACCAAATCGTGCTTAGCTCTGGAACGTAAAACAGGATTCAGATTTTGGGCGGACCCCGCCTAAAATCATCCTGTTCTTGAGGATTAGGGCGCCGCCTTACCCCCCAACCCGTACGGATGTGCAACCATCCGTGCCCGTCCTGCGACGCCCCATCCGCGGCCGCAAATGGTGAACTGATCAGGCGCCCCAGTGCATCCGCACGATTGGCTTCGTCATGCGGAGTCGGATTGAACGTTCTTCTAGTCAAAAATTGTAGAATGAATTCTTTCAATTCGGGGGAAACCCCCTAGATTCAAGCAAAATCTGTGCAGAAAATGCTCCGTTCGTTGTTCCGCTTGGGCCGCTCGCGGCGGGCCGGCTGTGGCGATGTCGGCGCCTTTACTGCATGGTCCCCGCCAAGTTCAGGAGATGTCTCAAGACGCTCGTCACGCAGCGTTTTCATGTCCCATCTTCTTTAAAGGAAGCTCATGAGCCGTCTTATCGTCGTTTCCAATCGTGTTCCCATGCCCGCCAAAGATGGGAGCGCCGCTGCCGGCGGTCTGGCCGTTGCGCTGCAGGCAGCCCTGCAGGAGCGTGGCGGCATCTGGATGGGATGGTCGGGAGACTCGAGCGGGGACAGGGAACCTGGCCCGCTGTCGCAACTGCAGAAGGGCAACATCACCTATGCGCTGACCGATCTCACCGACACCGACGTCGAGGAATATTATCGCGGCTTTGCAAACCGTGTTCTCTGGCCCATCTGCCATTATCGACTGGACCTCGCCGAATATGGCCGGAAGGAAATGGCCGGCTATTTCCGCGTCAACCGCTTCTTAGCTCACCGGCTGGCGCCGATGATCGAGGCGGACGACACCATCTGGGTTCATGATTACCACCTCATACCGCTGGCGGCTGAACTGCGCCAGATGGGGCTGAAGAACCGGATCGGCTTCTTCCTGCACATTCCATGGCCGCCGGCCGACATTCTGGTCACGATGCCCGTTCATGAAGAAATCATGCGTGGCCTCTCGCATTATGATCTCGTCGGCTTCCAGACCGATTACGACCTCCAGAATTTTGCCGGTTATCTCAGGAGGGAGGGAATTGGCGACGACCTTGGAAATGGATTGTTTGATTCCCATGGGCGGATATTCAAGGCCGGTGCCTATCCGATCGGGATCGAAACCGCGGGCTTCGCCGAGTTCGCCGAGAGGGCCGCAAACAATATCATGGTACAGAAGACCCGGCGCAGCATTGAAGGCCGGGACATGATCATCGGGGTCGACCGCCTCGATTATTCAAAGGGCATCATTCAGCGGCTGGAAGCGTTCGAACGCTTCCTCACCAGCAATCCTGGCTACCAGAACAAGGTCACCTATCTGCAGGTCACGCCGAAGTCGCGATCGGAAGTTCCCGAATACGAACATATGCAGAAGATGGTCGCCGAACAGGCAGGCCGTGTGAACGGTGCCATCGGAACGGTCGACTGGGTGCCGATCCGCTATGTCAACCGATCGATCAGCCGCAACGTGCTTGCCGGCCTCTACCGGCTGGCGACGATCGGGCTGGTCACGCCGTTGCGCGACGGCATGAACCTCGTCGCCAAGGAATATGTCGCCGCTCAGGATCCCGATCGCCCGGGCGTATTGTTGCTATCGCGCTTCGCCGGCGCGGCCAGAGAGTTGAAGGGCGCGCTGCTGGTCAATCCTTACGATGTCGAAGGCACTGCCAATGCCCTCGCCAGGGGTCTTGCCATGTCGCTGGAGGAGCGCCGCGACCGCTGGAGCATGATGATGGAGCATCTGCTAACCCACGACGTCTCACTTTGGTGCGAGAACTTTTTGCGGGACCTGGTGCTTCCTCCCGAGCTTCGACCGGAGCGTGACTCCCGGATAGCCTCCTGATCGATCGGCATCGACCCGTCCTCGCGCATCCGACCCTTCGGGCCGACCCGTCCTTCGGATCCCCCGAGGGGAGAAGAGAGAATCGAGAGGTCGGGGCTTAAGCCTTAAAGTCCGATCTCGCGCGCCCAGGGCGGATTGGCGCCGGCGCGGGAGACGGTGACGGCGGCGGCTTTGGCGCCGAGGGTCAGGGCGTTGCGCAGCGCCTGCTCATCCAGCGAAGCGACTTGGCGTTTGGTCAGCAGATTATCCATCTTCAGCGACGCCAGGATGCCGGCATCGAAGGTATCGCCGGCGCCGACCGTGTCGACGACGGTGACCCGCTCACTCGGCACCGTTACCTTGCGATCCCTTGTATAACCGGAAGCGCCTTCCGCGCCCTTGGTGATGACGACGAGCTTGGCGCCGTGGTCCAGCCAGTGGGCGGCGAGCGCATCATGGTCGCCCTGCAGGCCGAACCAGTCGAGATCCTCGTCGGAGAATTTGACGATGTCGGATTTCGCAGCCATCCGCTTGATGCGGGCCATATGCGACGGCTTGTCCTTGATGAAACCGGGACGGATATTCGGATCGAGCGAGATGACGCGGCTTGCCGCTTCGCGGTCGAGCAGGGCTTCGTAAGTTTCACCGCAGGGGCTCGGGATCAGGCTGATCGCGCCGAAATGTAAGGCTTCGCAATCGTCGCCGAGAACAGGCAGGTCGGCGGTGGTGATCATCCGGCCCGCCGTGCCCTCGTCATAGAAGGCATAGGTCGCCTGGCCGTTCACCAGTTTGACGAAGGCGATGGTCGAGGGACGCGAGGTGATGGCGCAGGGGCTGTAATCGACGTTGCTCGCCTTCAGCGTTTCGAGCAGGATTTCGCCCATCATGTCATCGGCAATGCCGGTGAAGAAGGCGGTGGGGATGCCGAGGCGGCCGAGCGCGATGGCGGTGTTGAAGATCGCGCCGCCGGCATAGGGCGCAAAGCCCTTTTCACCGAGGGTCGTGTCCCTTGGCAGCATGTCGATCAAGGCTTCGCCGCAGCACAAAATCATCGTATTCCTCCCAACAGCACTGATACGTTCATCAACCGATTAAGCGAGCTTTTGTCAACCGGCTAGAGCGAAAGCTCACTAACGCCACCATTTCTTCCCGACCAGGCCAGCGGCGCATCGAGGAAGGCCTCGACCTCCGACAGCGTCTTGTCGTCGAAGAGTTTCTGCTCCTTGGCAACGGCCAGAACATTCCGCCAGGTGGCGATGTGATGCAGCCTGACCTTGCCGTCGCCAAAGCGCTGTTCGCCGAAAATGCCGTAGAAGAACAGCGCAATGCCGTGATCGACGATACCGCCGGCGGCACGGATGGCATCGATGAACTTGAACATGCTGCCGCCTGCCGTCGTCAGGTCTTCGATGACCAGCACCCGCGACCCTTCCGGCATGTTGCCTTCGATCTGGGCATTGCGGCCATGGCCCTTCGGCTGCTTGCGAACATAGATCATCGGCAGGCCGAGACGATCGGCCAGCAGGGCGGCGAAGGGAATGCCGGCGGTCTCGCCGCCGGCGATGCAATCGAACTGCTCGAAACCGGCGTCGCGCAGCAGGGTGCTGGCGGCAAAATCCATCACCGTCGAGCGGATGCGCGGGAAGGAGAGCAGCTTGCGGCAATCGATATAAACCGGGCTCGCCATGCCGGAGGAAAGTTTATAGGGCTGATCGGCATTGAAATGGACCGCCTTGATTTCCCAGAGCATCTTGGCCAGCAATTCGGCCATCACGGCACGGTCGGGAAATGTGGTCTGGATCATGCGGCTCTCCTTCGGCTTGGATCCCTGCGGGAATAGCAGCAAGAGCCCGCCGTTTCCAGACGAAAGGCGGGCTATTGCTGCAGCAGGCGGCCGATATCAACGATCTGCATCTTCTTGAACAGGGCGACTGCCTGAGCGCCCTCCTCCGCATCCAGCGAAACGGCATAACGCACGCCGGCGGCAAGCAGCTGCATCGTCAGTCGGGCGATCGCGAGCAGCTCCTTCCGGTCGCGATCTGGCCATAGGCGGATAAGCACCGCGAGAAATGCCTGGGCATGGAATTCCATGTCCTCGGCATCGACCTGTTGCAGCAGCTTGTCGGTATGGGTCGCATGCCAGATGTCGCGCATGACAGGCTCGCGGCGGAAGAAGGCGTAATATTCGTCGACGATATTGGCGAGCGCGCCCTGCAGGGCTGCAGCGTCGGTCACCTTCGCCAGTTCCTCCTCGACGCATCGCCTGCCCTCTTCGTTGAAGCGCTCGGCCAATGTGCGGATGATTGAGGTCTTGTCGGGGAAATATTGGTAGAGGGCGCCGAAGGAGAGACCAGCCTTTTCGACGATCTCGCTCATCTTCAAGCCGTCGCTGCCATGGCTTTCGATCAGCTCGGCGGCCACAGTGAGGATCTTTTCGAAGCGCTCGCGGCCGCGCTGCTGGCTGGGAATGCGGCGCAGCTGGCCGGTAGACGCCTGCTGGCGTCTGCGCGTTGCGACCGGCTGTTCCGACATGCTCTCTCCTTTTCCACGTTGACAAACAAAATAAGAGAGATTATCTCTTTTTGCAAATGAGAGAGTTTCTCTTGTTTGCAATGTTTGGGAGGAGTTTTGACATGCAAACTTCCGAAATCGTTCTCGTCGGTGGATCGGGAAAGACCGGCGGCCGCATCATCAAGCGCCTGGAAGAGCGCGGGCACAGCGTTCGCGCCGCATCGCGCTCCAGCGCCCGTCCCTTCGACTGGGAGGACAGGTCGACCTGGCGCGGCGCGCTTGACGGCGCATCGAGCGCCTATGTCGCCTTCCAGCCGGATCGAAGCGCTCGCCAAGGTCGCCAGGGAATGCGGCCTTGAGCATATCGTGCTGCTCTCCGGCCGGGGCGAAGAGGGCGCGCAGCGCAGCGAGGCGGCACTCAAGGCCTCCGGCATAAACACCACCATCCTGCGCGCCTCCTGGTTCTGCCAGAATTTCAGCGAGGGCGCCTTTGTCGAGCAGATCCTGGGCGGCCGCCTGCAATTGCCGGCGGGCGAGATCAGCGAACCTTTCATCGATGCCGACGACATTGCCGATGCCGCCGTCGCCGCCTTGACCGATCCGCACCACCGCAACAAGACTTACGAACTGACCGGCCCGCGAGCGCTGACATTCCGCCAGGCGGTCGCCGAGATCGCCGCGGCCACTGGCAGGCCGATCGAATATGAGCAGGTGTCGATGGCGGATTTCACCGGCGGGCTTGCGGATGCCGGCCTGCCGCAGGACCTGATCGATCTTCTGAAGGAACTCTTCGGCCAGGTGCTCGATGGGCGCAACTCCGGCACCATGGGCGGTGTGGCCGAAATTCTCGGCCGTCCCGCCACCGATTTCAGCGAATATGCCCGCCGGACCGCGGCAACCGGACTATGGAGTTGACCATGCAGATCATTCTCATCATCTCCCTCGTCGCCGCGGCGATCGGCAGCGGCCTCGTCGCCGGCATCTTCTTCGCCTTCTCGGCCTTCATCATGGCCGCCTTCTCGCGCATTCCGGCGGAACAAGGCATCGCGGCGATGAACTCGATCAACGTGACGATCGTCCGCTCGCCCTTCATGGGCCTCTTCGTGCCGACGGCGATCCTCTGCCTCGTAGTCGCCGCGCTCGCCCTGATCAACTGGCGCGGCGGGGCATCCGCACTGATGCTGGCGGGTGCAGCCCTCTATGTCTTCGCCTCCTTCGTCTCGACCATCATCTTCAACGTGCCGATGAACGATGCGCTGGCAAAGGTCGGCGGCAACGGGACGGAAGCGGTTCAGCTCTGGACCACCTATGTCAGGGACTGGACCTGGTGGAACCATGTGAGAACGATCGCGTCGCTGCTTGCCTCGGTGGCCTTCGTGCGGGCGTTGATGATCGTTTGAGAAGCAAGCGGGAGAGTTGGCCGCTCCAGCTTATTTGCCAGCATCCCGGCTTCGGAAAGAGCGCCAGGCTGAGATCACAGCGAGCAACAAGAACAGCCCTGCCAAACCAGCCCACAGAGAGCCGCCTTGCGTTAGATTGTCACCGTCGGGAGTGAGGCAACTGGATAGGGCCTGCGATATGCAATCTCGGAACTTCCAGTACCTTTCATAGAATAACCATCCGAAGACAATCGACAGAAGCGCTAAAATCAGCACCGAAACATATTTCATCTGGTTCCCCATCCTACCGACCAGGACTCATTTCCATTGAAACAACATCGATTGTGTGACTGTAGGTTCCAAGGACGGAGATGCAAGCGCCGACATCCAAGGAGCGCCATCCTTGTAGTTTGTCGTTGGTGTATAAAGTGGTTCCGCGACCACTTAGACGTAACCAAAATGGCTTTTACTGCCCTGATCGTGCCCCCTTGAAGCCGCCAGCCGAAATGTGTCACAGAGTGATTGACAGGTTGCGATGTAAAGAGCGGTACGTTGTCCATGGGGTCGAAGGAGAGTGTCAAGTGGCCGCTCGGTAAACTGGGCCGGATCCTTCTGACCATGTTACTCTTGCCGGCTGTACTTGCCATTTTCGTCCAGATACCCGGCTTTAACTTTCTGCCGTCAAACGAGTGGATCTCCAAGGCGGCCCTTCCTGCTCTCGCCGTCGGCGTGGTCTCTGCGGCATTGCCGTTTTGGCTCATTTTGAAGAGCAGGCGCGAGATCGACGGCGTGAGGAGAGGTTTCGGCCTGCTAATCGCTCCGATCGCCGGTTATTTCTGCGGAAAGCACCTCGTCATCATCGCGGTGCCGATGCTATTCGCCTTTATCGCTGGCCATCGGGTGGAGCTTTCTTTCACCGTCGTCGACGCCCATGAATGGGGTAGCAAAAAATGCCGGTCACCGGTTCAGGTCGAAGGGGTTCCGATGCTATTCGACGAAATTTGCCGTGTCCCTGAGAACATCAGGCGGGAACTTGGACCGGGACAGCGGATCGCCGTTTCGGGGCGAGGCACCAGTCGGGGTGTCTTTGTGGAAAGTCTGCGCCGGGTAGATTGAAGAAACGCCGCGCCTCGAAGGCTTTCCGGATGAGTTCGGCGGGGCATGATCTCCGTCGGCACCAGCGCAAACTCTTCGCCGCCGAGCCGGGCCGCGGTATCGCCGGGGCGGCAACGTGCCGTCAGTTCATCGGCGAAGACCTGGAGCACGCGGTCGCCGGCGGCCTGGCGATAGCGGTCGTTGACCGATTTGTCACCTATAAGCCAAGCTGCGCTGACAACTACGTCTGCTGGCAAAAGGCGATACGGTTGCTGAAGGGGTCGATGACGGTCATCTCCAGCCCCCACGGTGCTTCCTCGACGCCGGGCTTCATGTAGCGGTAGTCCTTGCCTGAGAGTTCGGCGTGATAGGCCCGCACATTGGCGACGCGGGCGAAGGCCTTGGCGCCGGGGCTGGCGTCGCCGGAATGTTCGCTGAGATGCAGCGCCATGCCGTCGCGCGAGACCTGACAATAGAGCGGGAAGTTTTCGCCGAAACGGTGCTCCCAATCGAGATGGAAGCCGAGGAAGCCGCAATAGAACTCCATGGCCTTTTCGACCGAGAAGATGCGGAAAATCGGCATCGGCGGCTCGATGCCGATGGCGGAGGGGTTAGCCCCTGCCGCATCGATCTTTGCCGAGAGGATATTCCATTGATCGAGCCCGAACTGGCGGGCGACGATTTCGAGGGTCTCGCTGTGGGTCAGCGAAATGTCGCGGTCGGCGAGAGCCTGCCGCAATGTTTTTGCCATGAGCTTGGCATCGCGAAAATCGCGCATGATGTCATCCTTCCGTTGGCGGCAAACAGGAAGATCAGTGCCCGCGTCTGCTGACCCGTTCGCCATCGATCGCCAAACGGCAAGGGATGTGAAGGATGGTATCTGGATGCATTCACCATAACGCCAAAGTGTCAAACGTCGGGCGTCGCGGGGCGGCTGGCCGCATCCGGCCGAGGGCGATATTATGAGAGGGCCGCTCAGGAATCAAGACGCGGTGCGCGATGCCTCGAGCGGAACCGCCTGCAGGTGGCTGGCAAGTTCGACCCGGTTGCGGCCGGCCCGCTTGGCGACGTAGAGCGCCTTGTCGGCGGCACTCAGCATGGCGTCGAAATCTAGGCTCTTCGAGCGACCGGGCGCGACGCCGACGCTGACCGTACATTTCAGCACTTCGTTGTCGATCTGGATCTCGCGCGCCTCGAACGCCCGGCGGATGCGCTCGGCCGCGAGTTCAGCCCGGCCGGGCATGATCTCCTTCAGCACCAGCGCGAATTCCTCGCCGCCGAGCCGGGCGGCGATGTCGCCGGTGCGGCAATGGGCGGCGAGCTCGCCGGCGAAGGCCTTGATCACGCTGTCGCCGGCGGCATGGCCGAAGCGGTCGTTGACGGATTTGAAATGGTCGATATCGAAGACGATGACGGCGGTGGTGTTGCCCATCGGGCGCGTGCCGTACTCGTCGAACAGGGCGCGGCGGTTGAGCAGGCCGGTCAGCGGATCGGTGATTGCCTCGAGGCGATGGCGGGCGGCGAGCCGCCATTGATGCAGCGCCAGCGACAGCGCGCCGATCCCGGTCATGCCGGCGATGCAGACGGCCAGACTCAGATCTTCGGCCCAGTTGCTGGGGGCCTTGCCGAGCACCAGCTTGCCGTCTGATATCAGCACGGCGGCGCAAAGCACGAAGGAGATCGCCGTCAACGTATAAAGCGCTGTGATGCCGAGGAGCGGCGCCGGTGCTTCGGCACGGGCAAGCCAATATTGCCGGGCGGTGGCAAAGAGCAAAAGGGCGATGGCGAGATTGTCGACGATGAAAGCCAGACCGTCATACCCCGATAACATCGGCACCACGGAAAAGACCATCGCCGCGAGCGCACGGATCGCGATGGCTCGGATGGACAGGTGACCAGTGAGGAACTGTCTGCCCGCACCCCATATGGTGGCAAAACCGGCATGAAACAGCACGAAGTTGCCGACGCCGAACCACTTCTCAGGTGTCGTCACATAGGCGCTGTAGACAAAAATGCCGCTGACGACGAGGACCAGGCCGACGGTGGCGGTGAGCAGCACGGTTTCCGCCCGGCGGACAAGCCAGCTGCCCATCAGCGTCACGGCAAGGCAGGCCGCGGAAACGGCGAGCGCCAGCAAGAGGGAGTTATAGTCAAGCATCATGCTTCTCAGCCTCCGCGACTGCAGCCGCGCCGGATGATGTCGGCAGCTCATGGGGTCGGTGCTGAGGAATGTCTTATGCATCCGTTAACAAATGATGCACCGCACAATACAAATGTTACGCGTTTAACGTTAGGCCGGGATTTAGGATAAAAAATCCATTTAAAATTGAATTCTGCGAGCTTACGCCTGCTGGATCACCTGCCAGTGCAGGGGAAACATCGGATCGAACACCGTCACCGGGCCTGCGCCGGTTTCTATCTTGGCGGGAAAGATGATCGGGTCGGCCTGCCGTGACAGGGTGATGCGATCTTCGTTCGGCTGAAGCCCGTACCAAGCCGGTCCGTTCAACGACACGAAGGCTTCGAGCCGCTCCAGGGCGCTCTCCTGTTCGAAGACATGGGCGAGGCAGCTCATCGTATTGACCGAGGTATAGATGCCGGCGCAGCCGCAGGCGCATTCCTTCAGCGGGTCGATATGCGGGGCCGAATCCGTGCCGAGGAAGAAGCGCGGATCGCCGCTGGTGGCGGCGGCGCGCAAGGCCAGCCGATGGTTTTCGCGCTTGGCGACGGGCAGGCAGTAATAATGCGGGCGGATGCCGCCGACGAGGATGGCGTTGCGGTTGATGATCAGATGGTGGGTGGTGATCGAGCCGGCAAGATTGCCCTTGGCCGCCTTGATGTAATCGACGCCATCTGATGTCGTCACATGCTCCATCGTCACCTTCAGCTCCGGCAGGCGCTGCCGCAGCGGATCGAGCACGGTCTCGATGAAGACAGCCTCGCGGTCGAAGATATCGACCTCCGGCGTCGTCACCTCGCCATGGACGCAGAGCGGCAGGCCGATCTTTGCCATGCGCTCCAGCACCGGCATCGCCTTTTCCATGTCGCGGACGCCGCCATGCGAATTGGTTGTGGCGCCGGCGGGATAAAGCTTGACGGCGGTGATGAGGCCACTGTTCTTCCCCTCCTCCACGTCATCGGGGCTTGTATGCTCGGTCAGATAAAGCGTCATCAGCGGCTGGAAACGATGACCCTCCGGCAAGGCCTTGAGGATACGCTCGCGATAGGCCTTGGCGTCAGCAGTGGTGACGACCGGCGGCACGAGATTGGGCATGATGATGGCGCGGGCGAAGGTGCGGCTCGTATCGGCGATCACGCCTTCCAGCATGGCGCCATCGCGCAGATGCAGATGCCAGTCATCAGGACGGCGGATGGTGATCGATTGCATGGCAGACCTCCGAAGCGATGCGTCTGCGGCCTCGATAGCACTAAAGCGCGGCGCATTGAAATCGATTCATGCGACGCGCTTTAGCTCTTTGTTTCATGCATGTCGTCATCCCGGAAGCGCTGCACACTTCCGGGCGACATGCATTGGCTTTTACATGAAAACAATCGCCGCGGCATCACGCCAGCGCGATCTCCAGCGTCACATCGGCCGGGCGGCGGTTTTCGAGGATCAGCCGGCCGTTCGGCAGGTCGTTGCCGTAGACCTTGGCGTTGGCGGCCTCTTCGGTCAGGTTGTAACCGCGCCAGCGATCCCAAAGGCGCTCTTCCAGCACCTCGATTGGTGGGGCGAGCATGATCGTGTAGTCGAAGATGCCGTCGAGTTCAGCCCATTTGCCCTGCGTGAAGAGCAGATAATTGCCTTCGATGATAATGAAACGATCCTCGGGAGAGATCGGCCGGGCAGAGGCAATCGCAAGCTCGCGCGAGCGGTCGAAGACGGGGACGAGAACTTCCTGATCTGCGGGGCGAACCGCGCGGACGATATCCAGGAAGCCACGCACATCGAAGGTTTCCGGAATGCCCTTGCGGGCCAGCAGGCCGCGTTCGATGAGAATGGCATTGTCCATGTGGAAACCATCCATGGGCAGCACCGCGACACTCTCGCCTTTCGCCTTCAGGGCGTTGGCCAGATTGTCGGCCATGGTCGATTTGCCGGCACCCGGCGGCCCGGCGATGGCGACGAGGAAACGCCTGGAGTTGCCGGCGCGGTTCAGAACCTCGCCGGCAATTTCGTCTACGCTCGCCGTCATGCCGCGACGGGCTCCGTCGGCACAGCCTTGGCGCCGGTCATGAAGGCGACGGCGTCGGACATGGTGTATTCCTTCGGATCGATCACCGTCAGCCGCCGGCCGAGACGGTGGATATGGATCCGGTCGGCCACTTCGAAGACATGCGGCATGTTGTGGGAGATCAGCACGATCGGCAGGCCTCGGGCGCGCACGTCGAGGATCAGTTCCAGCACGCGGCGGCTTTCCTTGACGCCGAGCGCTGCCGTCGGTTCGTCCATGATGATGACCTTCGAGCCGAAGGCTGCGGCACGGGCGACCGCGACACCCTGGCGCTGACCGCCGGAGAGCGTTTCCACTGCCTGGTTGATGTTCTGGATGGTCATCAGGCCGAGTTCGGTGAGCTTGTTGCGCGCCAGCTTTTCCATCGCCGGCCGGTCGAGCATTCGAAACATCGAACCGAGCACGCCGGGTTTGCGGATCTCGCGGCCGAGGAACATGTTGTCGGCGATCGACAGCGCCGGCGAAAGAGCGAGATTCTGATAGACGGTCTCGATGCCGGCCTCGCGCGCTTCCATCGGCGAGCGGAACTGCACCTGCCGGCCTTCCAGCGTGATCACCCCCTCGTCCGGGGTGACGGCGCCCGATATCGCCTTGATGAGCGAGGATTTGCCGGCGCCGTTATCGCCGATGACGGCGAGGATTTCACCCGGATAGAGGTCGAAATCGGCATTGTCGAGCGCGGTCACGCGTCCATAACGCTTGACGAGACCGCGGGCGGTGAGAAGGGGTTCGCGAGCCATGATTACACCGAAACCTTTCTGATCCACTGATCGATGGCGACAGCGGCGATGATCAGCACGCCTGTCAAAAGGACTTTCCATTGCGGGTCTGCGCCGAGCATGTTGAGGCCCATCGAGACGACGCCGACGATCATGGCACCGAAGAGCGTGCCGAGAATGGAGCCGCGGCCGCCGAACAGCGAGATGCCGCCGATCACGGTCGCAGTGATCGCCTGGAGGTTAAAATCGGTGACGGCCGAGGACGGCGAGATCGAGCCATTGCGGCCGATCGAGACCCAGGCGGCCAATCCGGCAATGACGCCTGAAATGGCGTAAACGGTCAGCAGCACCTTCTTGGTCTGAATACCCGAGAGCTTGGCCGCCTCCGGATCGTCGCCGACCGCATAGACATGCCGGCCCCAGGCGGTGTGATTGAGGACATACCAGAGCACCAGGACGAGCAGCACCATGGCGATGACGCCGAGGGTCAGCACGGCGCTGCCGAGCTTGAAGCTCACGGCGAAAAGATGCAGCAGCGGCGCCTTTTCGTCGACGTCGGTGTCGCGGATCGTCTCATTGGCGGAATAGATGAAATTCGTCGCCATGACGATATTCCAGGTGCCGAGCGTGACGATGAAGGGCGGCAGCTTCATGTAGGCGACGAGGAAGCCGTTCAGCAATCCGCAAAGGCCGCCGACGACAAGCCCGGCGACCACTGCAATCGGCGTCGGTATGCCATAAGTGATGGCGACATTGCCCATGATAACCGCCGAAATCACCATGATGACGCCGATCGAAAGATCGATGCCGGCGGTCAGGATGACCAGCGTCTGGGCGGCGCCGAGAATACCGACGATGGCGATCTGCTGCAGGATCAGCGTCAGCGTATAGGACGAGAAGAACCGTCCGCCGATCGTCATCCCGAAAATGATGATCGCCAGCACCAGCACGATCAGCGGCACGGCGGCCGGCGTCGAGTGGAGAAAATGCTGCGCGCGCTTGATCAGCGAGACATTCTCGGGCTCGAAGGAGGCAACGCTCTTGTCGCTGCCGTCGAGGACACGTTCGAATTCCTGTGTTCCGGTCATGGTTCCTCCTCCGCATCCGCGCGCCGAACTCGCGCGGGGGCCGTCACCGATATCCATCCGGTCTTTGATTAGCCGGTTCGTGAGGCGACGGAACATCGTCCGTCGAAAACGGCCGGGGATCAAGCCCCGGCCGATCTGCTTTCAACAATCAGGGCTCAGCCCCAGCACTTGTCCGTGCCTTCCTTGGTGTCGATCGACTTGACGCCGGAAACCGGCTTGTCGGTGACGAGCGAGACGCCGGTGTCGTAGAAGGACTTGCCTTCGGTCGGCTTCGGCTTTTCGCCGCTGTCGGCGAACTTCTTGATCGCCTCGACGCCAAGGGCTGCCATCATCAGCGGATATTGCTGCGAGGTGGCGCCGATGACGCCTTCCTTGACCGACTTCACGCCCGGGCAACCGCCGTCGACCGAGACGATCAGCACGTTCTTTTCCATGCCGACGGCCTTCAGCGCCTGATAGGCGCCGACCGCGGCCGGCTCGTTGATCGTGTGGATGACGTTGATGCTCGGATCTTTCTGCAGAAGGTTTTCCATGGCCTTGCGGCCGCCTTCTTCATTGCCGTTGGTCACATCATGACCGACGATACGAGCATCGTCCTCGTCGCCGATCTTGTTCGGGTCCTTCGGATCGATGCCGAAGCCCATCATGAAGCCCTGGTCGCGCAGAACGTCGACCGTCGGCTGCGACGGGGTCAGGTCGAGGAAGCCGACCTTGGCATCCTTGGCCTTGTCGCCCATCGTTTCCTTGGCCCACTGGCCGATCAGCTTGCCGGCGAGCAGGTTGTCGGTGGCGAAGGTGGCGTCGGCGGCATCGGCCGGCTCGAGCGGCGTGTCGAGAGCGATGACCAGCAGGCCGGCTTCACGCGCCTTCTTGACCGAAGAGACGATGCCCTTGGTGTCGGAAGCAGCAATCAGGATGCCCTTTGCGCCATCGGCAATGCAGCTTTCGATCGCGGCCACCTGGCTTTCGCTGTCACCGTCGACCTTGCCGGCATAGGACTTCAGCGAAACGCCGAGTTCCTTGGCCTTGGCCGTCGCACCTTCCTTCATCTTGACGAAGAAGGGGTTGGTGTCGGTCTTGGTGATAAGGCAGGCAGCAACGTCAGCCGCCATGACAGGAGCGGAAAAGGTGACACTAAGCGCGAGCGCGCCGAAAGCGAGAACAGATTTCTTCATGGAACTCCTCCCAGAGTTTGCCGGCGCCGCCCCTGCGGGGCCGGAATTTACAGAACGACACGTCGCCGTGGATGGCAATGCCTCCACCGGTCCCGTGCCCTTGACGACGGCAATTAAGAGCGAAAAGAAATCGCCTTGTCAATAAATAAATCCAATTGAATTATTAATCCGATGTGGCATGCTCGATCGAATTAGGGCATAGGCCAACAATCGGGAGGAGCGGCCATGTCGTCCTTGGATGGACCGGCAAACATACCGGTCCCGCCACCAATTCTGAATCCGGCCGGCGGTGCGAACCAGGTCAGGGTGCGAGCCTATAACGAACGGCTCGTGCTGTCGTTGGTGCGTCTCTACGGCGCGCTGTCGAAGGCCGATATCGCGCGCCGCAGCGGACTGTCGGCGCAGACCGTCTCCGTCATCATGCGGGTGCTGGAGAAGGAAGGGCTGCTGTCGCGCGGGGATCCGGTGCGCGGCCGTGTCGGCCAGCCGTCGATCCCGATGCATCTCAATCCCGACGCCGTCTATTCTTTCGGCCTGAAGATGGGCCGGCGCAGCGCCGATCTAGTGCTGATGGATTTCGTCGGCCGCATCCGCATGCAGCTGCACCGGACCTATTCCTATCCGCTGCCGGATGAGATCCTTGCCTTCGTCACCTCAGGCATCCGCGAACTCGAAGAGCGGCTCGACGACAAGCAGCGCGGCCGCATTGCCGGCCTCGGCATCGCCGCCCCCTTCGAGCTCTGGAACTGGGCCGAAGAGGTGGGCGCGCCGGCCGGCGCCATGGAGGTCTGGCGCGAGATCGACCTGCAAGCCGACATCGCCGCGCGCGTCTCGCATCCGGTCTTTCTGCAGAATGATGCGACCAGCGCCTGCGGCGCCGAACTGGTCTTCGGCGTCGGACCGTCCTATCCGGATTTCGTATATTTCTTCATCGGTTCCTTCATCGGGGGCGGCATCGTGCTCAATTCGGCGATCTTTTCCGGCCGCACCGGCACGGCGGGCGCGATCGGGCCGCTGCCAGTGCGCGGCAAGGACGGCGAGACCAAGCAGTTGCTCGAAATCGCCTCGATCTTCGTGCTCGAAAACATGCTGCGCGAGCGCGGCATCGATCCCGAGCCGCTCTGGTATTCGGCCGACGGCTGGGTGGATTTCGGCGAGCCGATGGAAGCCTGGATCCAGGACAGCGCCAAGGCGCTGGCGCAGGCAATCGTCGCCGCCGCCTCGATCGTCGATTTCAGCGCGGCCGTCATCGACGGCGGCTTTCCCGATTGGGTGCGCAGCCGCGTGGTGCAGGCCACCATCGACGAAGCCGCCAAGCTCGACCTGCAAGGCGTCGTCATGCCCGAAATCATCGAGGGCGCGGTCGGCGCCCAGGCGCGCGCCATCGGCGGCGCCAGCCTGCCGATCTTCGCGCGTTACCTCACCGACCAGAACGTACTCTTCAAGGAGGTAGACCATGCTGAAAGGACTTGATCCGCTGTTGAGCCCGGAGCTGCTTTTTACGCTTCGCGCCATGGGCCACGGCGACGAGATCGCCATCGTCGACGGCAATTATCCGGGCGTCGAACATGCCCGCCGGCTGATCCGGCTCGACGGCCACCGCCTCATCCCGGTTCTCAACGCCGTGCTCAGCGTGCTGCCGATCGACGATTTCGTGGCGGAAGCAATCTTCCGCTCGACCGTCAAGGCCGAGCGCGACAAGCTCGACCCCGTGCATGAGGAGATGATCGACTGCTGTGCGCGCCACGAGCCGCACCGGCAGGTGGTGCCGCTGATCGGCCAGGATTTCTACGGAAGGGTGAAGACTGCCCATGCCTTGATCCAGACCGGCGAGCCCAGGCTCTACGCCAACATCATCCTGCGAAAGGGCGTGATCTATCCCAAGGAAGCGGACGCCCATGCGGCGGCCGAGGTGGATCCATTCGTCTATTAGCGGGTCACCCGTCGATTTCGACTTCCGCTTCACAGTTTACGGGCGCATTCAAAGGGATGGCCATGCCGATGGACGAGCGGGCATGGGCGCCAACATTGGGCCCGTACAGCTCCAGTATCAGATCGGAATAGCCGTTTGTGACCAGCGGCGTCTCATCGAAACCCGGAGCAACATTCACCATGGCGAAGACGCGCAACCAAGCCGTGACACGATCAAGGTCTCCGACAGCACGTTTGAGGCTGGCGAGATGGGCCAGGGCAACGAGCCGGGCCGACGCGTAACCCTGCTCTGGCGAGACCTCCCCTCCGACCTTACCAAGCGGGGTTGCCAATGTCCCATCGCGGTTGCACGCGACGTGACCCGAAATGTAGGCGCGGTTGCCGCGCACTCGCACCCAGACAAAGGGCATTCGCAGCCCTTCGCGAACTTTCAAAGGTTCGGGCAATTCCAGACCCATTTCGGCCAGACGTTGTTCGATGACGGCCATGGCGCACCTCCCGGCATGGATCAAGGTACGATGTTGTCGAGCTCCGGCATCAGAACGACGCTCTCGTTGGCTGCCGGGTCATTGCGGGCACCGAGGAACTCGGCGTTTTCGGTGCTGTGATTGACGGCCACATGGGGAACGCCGGCCGGAATGAAGAGATAGTCGCCGGCGTGGACCAATTCGCACTGTTCGAGCTCCGACCCCGACCAGATCTCGATCTCCCGGCCCGCGGTCATGAGAAGGGCGGTCTCGTGTCCCTCATGGCGATGAGCCCTGGTTCTTCTGCCTGCGGGTAGCGAAATCGTCCCGAGCCACAGCATGGTTGATCCGACGCTTTCCGCCGAGACGCCCGAGCGATAGACTGACCCCTGCTCGGCGACATGGCTGCCGCTCCCGCGTACGACTTTCGCGGTTAAAACATGCGGATTTTTCGGTTGCGTTGCTTCGTTCTTCATCGCTCTCACCACTTCAACCGTTGCACTGAAGCAGAATCTGCGCGCTCAGCCGACGCAAGTCCTGAAGCCGAGCCGAAAAATTCCGAAAAGCTGCGAAATCGGGGTATCATTCCCGGCCATGAACACCCAGCACCTTGCCTTCGGCCACTTCGAGTTCATTGCCGAGAACGGATGCCTGTTTCGCGACAATAGGCCTGTCGCTATCGGCGCCCGAGGTGCTTCGCTGCTTGCCGTTCTGCTTTCGGCACAGGGGGGTGTCGTCTCCAAGTCGGCCCTGATGGATGCCGTTTGGCCGGGATTGGCCGTCGAGGAAAGCAATCTTTCCGTTCAGATTGCTGCCCTTCGTAAGCTGCTCGGCCCTGCATCAGACGGCAGCGAATGGATCGTCACCGTTCCGCGGGTCGGGTACAGATTCTCCGGCCCAGTGGAGAGCCGGACCGACGCAGCCGATAGCGGATGGCATGCGCAGACCGGTTCGATCCCGGCGATTGCGGTACTGCCGCTCGAAAATCTCGGCGGCGATGCTGAAAGACAGTATCTGGCCGACGGCATCACCGACGACCTGATCATGGCGCTCGTTCGGTTCAGATGGTTCCGCGTCACGCCACGTGGGGCGAGTTTCACAAGGAGGAATGGCTTGAGGGATCCGCAATCTATCGCGCGCGAACTTGGCGTCGATTTTCTAGTGGATGGAGCTATCCGGTATACCCGCGATCAAATCCGGATATCGGTGCACCTCGCCGACACAGCGAAAGGCGCCACCGTCTGGTCCGAACATTACGATCTTCAGGTGGCCGAGATATTTGCGGTGCAAGACGCCATCGCCGAGCGGATTGCCGCGGCGGTCGAGCCCGAGCTGCTGTTGCGCCATGGGCTTCAGGTCGCTCCGCACACCGGCAACATCACTGCCTGGGATCTTGTACGGCAAGGCACATTCAATTTCCATAAGGTCACGCAGTCCACCCACCTTGTCGCACGTCGATTTTTCCGTGAGGCCACGGAGCTTGATCCCATGCTGCCAGAGGCACAGATCTGGCGGGCGCGGGTCAATGCGGGCCTCATTGCCTACGGCTGGACAGATAACCCCGCCGCGGACGGGAAGGAAGGATTGGATGCGGCCCTGCGGGCGATCTATCTCGACGCGCGAAACCCGTACTCGCACTATGCGCTGGCGATTGTGTCGGCCTATACAGGCAGGGCTGACCAGGCGATCCTCGCAGCAGAACGGTCCATCGAACTCGGTTCGAGTTTCGCCTTGGGCTATCTCGTCCTCGGCATGGCCCGTCTTTTTTGGGGTGATGCGGCCGGCGCGCGCAAGCCCCTGGCTCGCGGCCTCGAACTCAACCCCCATGATCCGCAGAATGCGGTTTGGTTCAGCCTCTTGATGCTTGCACTGTTGTTTTCGGGCGACGTCGAGAGCGCGCTCGAAACGGGGCGTACGGCGTTAAAGGCGCGGCCTGACTGGCCGGCGCTTCTGCGCATTCAGGCGTGCTGCCATACGGCCGTGGGACATCGTGAGCAGGCTCGCCGCTTTGCTGCGGCGGCCGGCGACCTTCCCGAAGCTGCCGGCGATGCGCTTGGTCCGTTCAGAGATGGCAACAAGGAATGGGCCACCCGCCTGGACGAGCTGCTGCGAGAGGCGGAACTTTAAAACGACCGGCAGGAGCCGACGTCAAGCGGTTGCATAGACACGCGCGGGATCAGGCCGGTGAAACGATGAGGACACGGATCTCACATGGCACTGACATGAGCACGACCCCTCGTCGCAGCACCACTGGTCTGCGCAAGTTTCTGGATCCTGAGCAGCAGCGCGATTGGATAGAAGGCGAGGCGGACTTGATCGACGCCGAAGAGCGCCTGGAGTCCCTGGAACAGCGGTTCAAGTACGTCGCCCGGTTCGAGAAGCTGCTTCATCGCCCGCAGGCGCAAGACGTTCTGGAAATTCTCGGGGTTTACGGGCAGGCCTGCATCCCCATCCCACGCAAGACCGAGCGTCACTACTGGTCAGTTTCATGTCTGCCCTCGACCTCCGACAAGCCGCTCATCCGCGTTAATGCGAGCTGGATGGAGCTTTTCACGCTCTACGCCGACGGCGAGGGCCTGCGTGCACGATTCCTGGTGCATCTCTCGCATTTCACCACGGATCATTCACCCGCGCAGGGCGATGTGGACAAGCCTTTTCTCGAGAACTGCGTCGCGACGCCCGGAGACGTCGGTTACTTTTTTCCGCGGGGCGAGGACATTTTCGGCATCACTGTGCGGGGCTCGGCCTCGATCCGTAAATTCCTCGCGGAGCGCCGCATCCTGCGCGCCATTCGGACTTTCAATGTGACGCACATGAACCGAGGTCGGAACGCCTATCAGGCGAGCCACTGCTATAGCCTGGCGGATACGATGCTGGCAGGTTGATCGGCTCCGGGATGCGCCCTGCACCCATCTGGCGGCCGGGGTCAATCCCTTCGTGTACTAGCCAGGGAGTTTCTTCCCTCTCTCCTGCCTACTCAAAGTGCGGCAGCGTCCCCTGCGAAAGGACGCGCAGGGCTGTAAACGCGTTGGCATTGTTCTCTGGATTGGGTCTAGCAGCGGTCGACCCTCCGGCGGATTCTTCAGCCGATCGAAAGAATGGCTGTTTGCGGCGACCGATGGACAGGAACCGAATCCTCATCCGATTTACGGCAAAGATATCCATTGTGCGCAGCGAAACTCCCGTGCGTTCGTAAAGGCAACCCACCATTAACCTACCAAGCGCACGATCTTTGGGATGTGTCGGTGCCGCGCGGCTTCATCAGCCACTGCGATATCGGCCATCTTAATTCCGCCCGAATGAATTGAGGCGGTCTTCGATCACGGCCTGGGACCACCGATGCCGTGACGTTGCGCCATCCGTCATCGGCATTCGGTGATGCGCGCGTACCAAACTGGCCATGACGGCTCTTCACACAACAGGAGCCTGTACATATGCCTCGCATCCAACCAACAAGACCGCAGATGGAGATTGTTGCCTGGCTCGCGATCTTCCAGCTTCTCTTCTGCCTATCTTGGCTGCTCCAATGGCACGAAGAGCTGGATGGGTTCATCGAGAAGCATCATGACTATCCGCTGGATCACGCGCTCCTCGCCCTGAATATTTCCGGGTTTCTCGGGCTCATTTATTCCGCGCTGAGAATCCGGGATCTTTCGAGGGAGGTTCATCGCAGGCTGCAGGCCGAAAAGAACGTGGACTGGATTGCCTGTCACGACACGCTGACCGAGCTGCCCAACCGCAGATTTCTGGATTCCGTATGCGCGCAGGCGATGACCGATCAAAGGGAAGAAACCTACGCCGTGTTCAGCATCGATCTCGACGGCTTCAAGAAGATCAATGATCTCCTGGGGCACGATCACGGTGATGCGGTGCTGAAGACTGTCGCTCAGCGGCTCTCTTCCCTCTTTCCGCGTGGACACGTTTTCCGCCTTGGGGGAGACGAATTTGTTGTTCTGGCACGGCGCACCGGAAATCCCGATCTTGTCGCGTTGGGGAACCGCATAGTGACCGTGATCGGCAAGCCGTTCACGTTCAATGGTGTCGCCGTCGACCTCGGCGCCAGTGTCGGCTTCGCGCTTTTCCCGGAAAACGGCGATGACCTCAGTCAAGTCATTCGACATTCCGACTGTGCGATGTATGTGGCGAAAAAGCAGGGGCGCAATCTGGTGAAGCCCTTCGTGTCTTCGATGCAGGACGAGTTGGCGAAGCGGGTTCGGGTGGAAGCGGATCTGAGAGCAGCCATCAAGAAGGCTGAGATCGTTCCCTACTATCAACCTCTCGTAGACCTGAAGACGAATAGGATTATCGGCTTCGAGGCCCTGGCACGCTGGAAGACGGCCTCCGGCGAATTCATCCCACCGAACGAGTTCATTCCTGTGGCAGAGGAAGCCGGCCTGATCGTCGAATTGACCGACCAACTGCTTCGCCACGCCTGCACCGATGCGCTATCGTGGTCAAGTGAGCTTGTCCTGTCATTCAACCTTTCTCCGATCCAACTGAGCGACCGACTACTGGGGCTGCGAATTCTCAAGATATTGGGCGATGTCGGTCTGCCCGCGCATCGGATCGAGCTTGAGGTGACGGAGAGCGCCATCATCCAAGATGCCGTCACGGCACGAATCGTGCTCGACGATCTGGTGAACGCAGGCGTCAGGATTGCTCTCGACGACTTTGGAACAGGTTATTCCAGCCTCTCACAATTATCCAACTACCGGTTCGACAAGATCAAGATCGACAGGAGTTTCGTCTCCTCATTCGAGACGAATGACAAGCAAGACAAGGTGATCAAGGCGATCATCGCTCTCGGTGTGGGACTTGGCGTGACGATAACCGCCGAGGGTATCGAAGAGGAGAGCCAGCTTCAGCGGCTTCAGGACCTGGGTTGCGACATCGGCCAAGGGTATCTGCTTGGCAGGCCGGCGCCGGCCGAGAAGCTTACCACAGGCCAGGTCAGCGCCAGAATTTTGCAACGCGGTTGATGGGGGCCGCGGTATGTCGGCTCTGAATCAGAGCCGATACGAGCTTACCGACTTCAAGTTACGCTTATCAATGCCTCACTTCTCGCCCAAAGCTGCTTGGCTTTGTCGGCGTCGAGCGCATAGGACCTGACGCCGTCGGCAAAGGGGTTGGGCGTGTCATTGATCGGAGCGACCGCGCAATCTTCGAGATAGTGTCCGCCGATTTCGTCCTTGTCAGCCACGACTGCGGCCCAGACCGAGGTTGCCGCTACCTGCGGGATGTCTTTCAGCTCTGCCGGCGGAAGACCGGCTTCGGCGCGGGCCTTGCCAACGGTCTCGAACAAGCCCTGCAAGTCTTCCTGCGACAGATGGCGGGGCAGATCGGTGAGGCTATTGCCGGGCATCACCGAGGCGGCTCGAATGCCGCGATCGCGATGCCGCGTGTCGAACTCCGCGGCGAAGAGCGACGTTGCCGTCTTCGATCGGCCATAGGCGAGCCATGGATCATAGGCCTGTCGCTCAAAATTCGGATCGTCCAGATCGACATCGGCGACGCGATGCGCCTGGGACGACAGCACCACCAGGCGGCCGTTATCGGCAAGCAGCGGCTCGATCCGAGTGACCAAAGCGAAATGACCGAGATGGTTGGTCCCGAACTGGAGTTCGAAGCCGTCGGCCGTCCGGCCGAGCGGCGTGGCCATGACGCCGGCGTTGGCAATAATGGAATCGAACCGCCGGCCGTCAGCCAACAGCCTGTCGGCACAGGCGCGAACGCTTTGCAGGGATGCCTGATCGAGCTCGATCAGCTCCAGGCTGCCACCGCCTTGCGACGCGGCGTCACGCACCGATGCCGTGACCCGCTCGGCTTTGGCGAGGTCCCTGACCGCGCCGACGACGCTTGCGCCGTGAGCCGCCAATGCGCGGGCGGTCTCAAGCCCAATGCCTGACGATACGCCGGTAATGAGAAACCGCTTTCCCTTGAGATCGACGCCGGCAAGCACCTCGTCGGCGGTCGACTTTGCACCAAATTTCTCGGTCATTTCTTTTCCTTCAATTGCGCGGGTAAGAGTTTCGTCTTGGTTTTCGACGTTCAGATTGCCAAGCCACCGGCCACGTCGATCACGCCGCCGGTGATGTAGCCGCCGTTCGGCCCTGCCAGATGACAGATGAGGGCAGACACCTCCTCAAGCGTCGCAATCCGGCGAATGGCGTGCAGGTTCATGAGCGCCTCGGGGACACCCTCGCCCAGCACCTCTGCCGCCATGTCGGTCGACATGACGCCCGGCTGGATGACGTTGACGGTGATATTGCGTCCACCGAGATCGCGGGCGACGCCCTTGGCATACCCGACGATCGCCGCCTTGGTTCCCGCGTAGTCGGCAGCGCCGGTGAACGGGACGTGGGTGCCGAGCAGCGAGCCGATGAAGATGATCCGGCCGCCATCCGATAGCACCGGCGCTGCCGCGCGCGTGGTCGCCACTGCGCCCATGACGTTGATCTGCCACTGGCGATCGAGATTGACCGTGTCGAGATCGCGGTCATCGACCGTCTTGCCCTGCACGGCAATCGCCGCATTGTTGACGAGGATATCGAGCTTGCCGAAGTAGGCCACCACCTTGTCGACCAAGGGCCTGGCCGCCGCCATGTCGGTCTGGTCGCTCTTGATCGCCAAAGCCCGCACGCCCCTCGCCCTCAGCGTCTCGACCACGGTTTCGGCCTTTTCGGCAGAGGCGACGTAGCTGATTGCAACGTCCGCTCCCTGGTCGGCGAGCGCCTCGGCCGTCGCAGCGCCGAGTCCGCGCGAGCCGCCGGTCACGAGGGCGACTTTGCCCTTCAATATGTTCGACATGAGAATCCTTCCGGGTACTTGATCCTATCGCCGTCTTGTCTTGACGAAAGACAGCGATCTATTTCGTAACGTCTATTACGATAACGATCGGTATGAAATTTGACACATGCTGTCAACGGGTTTAATAACGATCATTACGAAAAAGCTGGATTGACCTGATGGGACGCCATCGCGAATTCGATGTGGAGAAAGCGCTCGACGCCGCTTTATGCGTCTTCTGGCGCAAGGGCTACGAGGGTGCCTCCTATACCGACCTCACCGAGGCTGCCGGCGTCGAGAGACCCGCCCTCTATTCTGCATTCGGCAACAAGGAAGCCCTCTTCCGCCTGGCCCTCGATCGCTATTCCGAGCGATTCCTGCACTACATTCCGGAGGCGCTTCAGCTGCCCACGGCGCGCCAGGTTGCTGCGCACATCCTCTTCAACGCAGCCGATCTCAATACGCGTTACCCCGACCATACGGGATGCCTCGGCATCAATGGCGCCGTGGCGGGATCCGATGAAGCCGAACCTGTGCGGCAGGTGTTGATCGATTTTCGTGCGGCTGGTCAGGCGCAGCTTCGTGAACGCTTCGAACGGGCAAAGGCTGAGGGCGACTTGCCGGAGACGGCCAAAGCCGATGCCCTTGCAGCTTTCGTGATGGCTCTCACGCATGGCATGGCGGTGCAGGCCAAAGCCGGGTTCAGCCGTGAGATGCTGGAGGCCGTTGTCGAACAAGCGCTGTCCACCTGGCCGACCGGCCGTTCCACGCCCTCCGAAACATCATCCTAAAGCTTCAGTAAGAAGCACGAGCGGTCCCTCGGGCCGAAAGAAGGGACCGACCTCCGTCGATCCCCTCATGTCTTTTGCAAGTCGCAGGCAACATATCCCGATTCAGGTGTTCAAGCCGCCATCCACTGTGAGGATGGTTCCCGTGATGTGCTTTGCAGCAGGGCTTGCGAGGAAAGCCACAGCGGCGGCCACATCTTCCGGCTCGCCGTAACGGCCAAGTGGGATCAGGGCACGCTGGAAGTCGGCGAAGTCGCCATTGGCGGGATTCATTTCGGTGTCGGTCGAACCCGGCTGGACCAGGTTTACGGTGATATCGCGAGATCCGAGTTCCCGCGCGAGGCCGCGGGTAAACGAGTGGAGCGCGGATTTTGTCATGAAATAGACCGTACCGGTATCACCGACGATGCGTTCGGCGCCGACCGAGCCGATCGTGATGACGCGGCCTCCCGCCTGCAGATAGGGAATGGCGGCCTGCGAAGCGAGCAAGGGCGACCGCACATTTACGTCGAGGAGCGCATCGATCTGCTCGACGCTGACGTCGGCGATCGCACCGTAAAGCGCGATTGCGGCATTGTTGACGAGAATGTCGAGACCGCCAAGTGCCTGGGCGGCCTCGTCGACCGAGCGCTTCACGGCCGCCGGATCGGCGCTGTCGGCCTGGATGGCAAGCGCTTTGCGGCCCTTGCCCTCGATCGCCCGGACGACTTCGGCGGCGCGATCGGCCGAACGCTCATAGGTGATGGCGACATCAGCGCCCTTGTCGGCAAGCGCCAATGCGATGGCGGCACCAATGCCACGCGAGCCCCCTGTGACGAGGGCACGCTTTCCAGCCAGTTCTGTCATGATCTTCTCTTTCTGTAGTGATCGACACATAAATAGCTAGGCACGTTGCGATGGGGTGTCAATGGGTTTATATAATGATCGATGCAAAAATCGGATGAGATGTCGAACGTCAACGAAACCCCTGCCCGCAGTCGCGGGCGGCCGCGGGCGTTCGACCGGGAAGCAGCCTTGGCTCAAGCGACCCGGCTGTTCTGGATCAAGGGTTTCGAGGCGACCTCGATCGCCGACCTCACCGAGGCGATGGGGATCGGATCGCCGAGTCTCTACGCGGCATTCGGCTCGAAGGAAGCGCTCTATGCCGAGGCGCTGCGCCACTATCGCGACAACAACGAGGCGCTCGTCTGGGCCGGCTTCTTTTCCGCAGGCACGGCCCGTGAGGCGGTGAGGTCGTTTCTGATGGATTCGGCCGCTGCCCTGACCGGCTGTGTCGTGGATATTCCCCGCGGCTGCATGGTGGCGCTCTCTTCGGTCGGCAGCGAGGGCCATGTGGAACTCGGCGAACTCGTGCGCGCCGCCCGCGCCGTCACACTCGAGCGCCTGAAGGCGCGCCTGAACCAGGCGATATCAGCAGGCGAAATTCCAGTCTCGACCGACGTCCACGCGCTTGCTCGCTTCGTGCAGACCGTTCAGAACGGCATGTCGATCCTGGCCCGCGACGAAGCGACCCGCGGCGAACTGGAGGCCGTCGCCGAACTCGCCATGCTGGGTTGGGACACTCGAATCGGGGATGCTGAGCGCAGGCAGGGCTGACCGCGTTTCGAATATCGTTACGCGGATCCTGCGTCACCTCCTCGCAGTCAAATCTCCCCAGCCGACGGCCCCCAGACATCCGTCAGCGCAAAACCACCCGGATGCGGATCGAAGGGGTCGAGCGCTACCTGGGTCAGGCCGAAGGTAAAGCCGCGGCCGGTGATGGTTGGGATGACGGCGGGGCGGCCGGCCACTTCGGTCACCGCCTGGAGGCCGACTTCGAATTCGGAGCCGATGATCGATTTCGAGGTGAAGGTGTCGCCGACCTTGGCCTTGCCGCGGGCATAAAGCGTGGCAAGATTGGCGGAATTGCCGGTGCCGCAGGGCGAGCGGTCGGCCCGGCCCGGCCACATGGTGGTGCAGGTGCGCACCGTGCCATCGGCTTCCGTATCGCGGAACATCACATAGGCGACGCCCGAGATCGCCGGAATCTCGGGATGGACGACCTTGATGTCGCGATTGATCAGCTCCTTGAGGATCATGCCGGCCTGGACGAGGCCGGCGGCATTGGCCTTCTCGATCGTCAGACCGATCTGGCCGACATCGACCAGCGCATAGAAAATGCCGCCATAGCAGATATCGGCCTTGATCCTTCCCCAATGCGGCGTGTCGATCCCGACATCGAGCTCATGCACGAAGGAGGGCACCATGGTGAGCTTCACCTTCTCGCAGCGCCCGTCGCGGCAGGTCGCCGTCGCCTTGACGAGGCCGGCGGCAGTTTCCAGCTTCACGATCGTCTCCGGCTCCTTCATCTCGACGATGCCGGATTCGAGCAAGGCCGTGGTGACGCAGATCGAGTTCGAACCGGAGCTCGCATGCGCCTGGTCGGGCTGCAGGATGATGAAGGCGGCGTCGGCCTCCGGGTGCCGTGCCGGCAGCAGCAGGTTGACCGAGCCGATCGGGGCGCCGCGCGGTTCCAGGCAAAGGAAGCGGCGCAGTTCGTCACCCTTCGGATCGGTGTTCAGCCAATGCAGCTGGGCGGCCACGGTATCGCCCGGGATCTTCGGCACGCCGCCGATCGCGACACGGCCGATCTCGCCTTCAGCATGGACATCCAGCAGCTGGATCGTGCGCTTCCATCTCATATCGAAAACTCCATATCAGACGTGACGGGTGACGCCGCCATCGACGCGGATATTCTGGCCGGTGATATAACCCGCACCATCGGAGAGCAGGAAGGCCGCGGTCTTGGCGATCTCCTCGACATGGCCAATGCGCTTCATCGGGACCTTCTCGGCGGTCCCGGGCTTGTGGTTCAGGCTATCGATATAACCCGGCAGGATGCAGTTCATGCGGATATTGTCGGCCGCATAACGATCGGAATAGAGCTTGGTGAAGGCGCCGGCAGCGGCGCGATAGGTGCAGGAAACCGGGAAGACCAGCGTCGGCTCATAAGCGGCGAAAGTGGTGATGTTGACGAAGGCGCCCTTGCCCTGTTTCAGCATGACCGGCGTCACCAGGCGGGCCATGCGCACCAGCGACAGGATCATCATGTCGGAACCGAGCGTCCAGTTCTCGTCCGATATATCGAGCAGGTCGCCCTTCGGCGGATGGCCGCTCAGGTTGACGACGGCGTCGATGCGGCCATAGGCCTTCATCGTCAGGTCGAAGATCGCCTTCAGATCCTCGGCCTTTTCGGCCACGCCGCGCGCGGCGACGCCGCCAAGTTCGGCCGCCAGCTTCTCGCAGCTTTCCGAAGGTGACATCAGCGCCAGCTGATAGCCCTGTGCGGAGAGCTCGCGGGCGATCGCCTCGCCCATGCCGCGGCCGCCGCCGGTGATCAGCGCTACGGGTTTGGTGGTATCGGACATCGGGGCCTCCTAATATCGGTCTATGCGGAACGGGGTTATATCGAGGGATGGTTTGAGCCCCGTCACCATATCGGCGATCACCAGCGCTGTCGTTGCCGAAAAGGTCAGGCCGAGATGGCCATGGCCGGTCGCATAAAAAACGCCGGGCATTTTCCGCGACGGCGAAATGATCGGGATCGTATCGGGCAGCGCCGGACGATGCCCCATCCATTCCGTTGTCTCCTCGACCTTGAGGCCGGGCAGCGCGCGCTGGGCATGGCGCACCAGCACCCGCGGACGGCGGAAATCCGGTGCGGCATCGAGGCCGGCGAGCTCGACATTGCCGCCGACCCGGATGCCGCCGGCCGTCGGCGTCACCATGAAGGCGCGATGCGGCCAGATCACCGAATAGCGCATCGTGATGCCGGGCTTCATGATCTGCGTGTGATAGCCGCGCTCGGTTTCGAGCGGAATCGGCTCGCCGAGCTTTTCGGCAAGGAAACGGGTGTGGACGCCGGCGGCGAGCACGACCGAACCGGCCTCGATGCGCCTGCCATCCGCGAGGAGAACGACGGCGGTGCCGTCACCCCTGCGCTCGATATTCCGCACAGTGCCGGAGACGAAGGTCGTGCCCGCAGCCTTTGCGGCGTCGGTGAGTTTCACCACCAGCTTGTAGGGGTCGCGAATCGACTTGTTGTCGGGAAGCAGCACGGCTTTGGCGATCGCCGGCGACAAAGTGGGCTCGTAATATTGGATGGCGCCGTTGCTCAAAACCTCGAATTCGAGGCCGTAGCGCTGCATCATGGCGAGATGACCGCGATCGGCGGCGAATTCCGCCTCCGTCTCATAGATCGCCAGACATCCTTCCTCGGTCATCAATTCGGGTGCGCCGATCGCCTGGAGCATCTCTCTGAAATCGCCGAGCGCGCGGCGCGACAGGCTCATGCCGGCATCCTCGATCTCTCGGAGACGCGAGGGCCGGCCGGCGGCGAGGAAGCGCAGGAACCAGGGCAGCATCCTGGCGGCATAGGAGGGACGCAGCCAGACCGGGCCTTCGGGATCGAGCAGCCAGCCGGGGATCTTCTTCCAGGTCGAAGGGCCGGAACCCGCGGCAAAATCAAGCGCGATGCTCGCCATGTTGCCGAAAGAGGTGCCGCGGCCCGGCTCCCCCTTGTCGATCAGCGTCACCTCAAGGCCGCGCCGCTGCAGCTCGAAGGCGATCGAGGCGCCGATCACGCCCGCGCCGACGACAACTACGCTTTTCTTCGTCTCATTCGCCATGAATCAACCCATCGCACGGCAGACAGGATTGCCGCGATGAATCTGATATATCACAACGGAGGTGATGCCTAGAGCGGTTCAGCTTTTCATGGAAACACAGAACAGCTCTAACCTCTAGTTTTACGCAATTCCCGGCAAAACCGCTTCGCGCTTTGCCTGGGAAAACCGCTTCGCACTTTTCCTGGAATTGCTCTGTGGAATTTTTACTGGCTTTCCGGCAGGCCGGCGCCGACGCTGTCGCCGACCGAACCGACGGTGTTGTTCATCGACTGGCCGAGACGCTTCAGCTGGGCGTCGTAGTTGCGCCGCGTGCGCGGATCGAAGATCGCAATCGGCGTGCTGACGGCAACACTGACCGCACTTCCGGCGGTCTGGGCAGCACCCATCGCCACGGCGCCGACGGCCTCGCCGAGCCCGACATTAGAATCGGTGATCGTCTGGCCGGCAATCAGCCGGTCGCCGATCAGCTTCACCACCTCGGGGCTTTCGGCGAACTTGCCGTGGTTCAGCCGGTCGCCGCCCTTGAGCTTGGTGAGGTCGAGCACGGTGATGCCGGCCGCCTCGAGCTTGCTGCGGTAAGGTTCGACGGAAGGATCGATCTGGCCGAGCCGGTCGACATTGCCGGAGATGCGCCGCGACAGCGCCAGAGCCCGATCGTCCTGCGAGACGAAGATGGTGAAGTGCGGCCTTTCCTTGCCGAGGCTCGCGAACTGGCGGCCGAAGACATCAACATCGAGATCCGGCGAGGCAAGGATGACATTGTTGATCTTCGGTGCAACATGACCGTTGCGGATCGCCATCTGTCTGAGCGATTCGACGGTCAGCCAGGTGCCCATCGAATGCGCCATGATGGTGATGTCGCTGACAGCGGGATTGGCGGCGGTGCGGGTCAGCAGTTCCTCCAGCGCGTCGCGGGAATAGTTGGTGCTTTCCTTGTCGTAATTATAATCGAAGATGCTGCCGCGCGACGGCCAGGTGAAGACGACCGGAGCGACGTCGGCATGCGAATCATGAACGATCTGCGCGAAGCGGTAGACGGCATCCTCATAACGGTTGTTGAAGCCGTGGACGAAGACCAGCACGCGGCGGCTCTTCGGCATATGGGTCTTCAGCCAGGTCTCGCCGGCCCGCTCGCCTTCCAGGGGATCGACCGAAACGGTGACGAAATTGCGCAGCGGATCGGCCGGCAAGCGGCTTGGCCATTGCACCTGGCCGGCCTTGCGATTGGCTTCCGGCGGGATCGAGACCTCGACGGCATTGACGGCGAGCCCGGTGCCCCGTTCGCCGGAGAATAGCACGGCAGGATTGTCGTCGGCAGCACGCGTCGTCGCGACGAGCAGATCGACCTTGGAGGTGCCGGGGGCCGCGATGCCGGCCGCCTGCATGACACCGACCGGCCTGCCGCCGCAGCCGGCGAACACCATCGTTGCAACCAGAAGACCTGTCAGAGCCGCGGGCGAGCCGCCTCTTTTGCCGATCATGACCAAACTCCAATCGGTTCACGCACCGGACAGGCGGCGCCTGTTCAAATAGTCCGACGGGGCTTGCCGAGTCAAACCGCGAGAGGTGAAAGCCTTTTTGGGCATGAGAAAATAGAGACTTGGGAAAAAAGAAAAAAGCCCGACGCGGGAGGAGGTGCGCCGGGCTCTTGATCCTGACTGACAACTGGGAGGAGGAGTGTTGTCAGTCCGATGTAAGAGCGCTGGGAGGAGGAGTGCGCTGCTTACGAAGATAGTAATAGCCAATTCTTTTGAATCGGAATAGCGAAAATACCGCAATGCAGCAATGCGCTGAACGCAATGCTTGCCCTCAAAATAACAGGTCGTCGCCTCATTTTGCAGCATGTTTGACCAGATGGTCAAAATTGTGCTGAAAATTGTAGCCTCGGGGATCGCCGATGGACTTGTCCTTATCCGCCTGCCGGCACCAACCGGGTCGAGCCACGGATCTCGACCCGTCGTTCGGACCCCCGCAAACGGGCGAAGGGGATATGCCGCGCCCTCTCGATTCCTCTTCTCCCCAGCGGGGAGAAGAGGACATGCCGCGACCTCTCCGTTCCCCGCCTCGTCAGGCAGCCTTGAAGACCTTGCTGCCCTCGGCGTCGAGGGCCGAGAATTCCTCGTTTGAGAGGGTGATGTCGACGGCTGCGACGTTTTCCTCGAGATGTTTGACCTTGGAGGTGCCGGGGATCGGCAGCATGACCGGGCTGCGCTTCAGCACCCAGGCGAGCGCGATCTGGCTGGGTGCTGCATTGTGCTTTTTGGCGATGGTATCGAGCAGCGAGCCGGGCTTGGCGAGGTCGCCGGCAGCGAGCGGATACCACGGAATGAAGCCGATATTGTGCTTGGCGCAGTAATCGAGCACGTCCTCGCTGGTGCGATCGACGAGATTGTAGCGGTTCTGGACGGTGGCAACCTTGAAATGCTTCGAGGCGGCTTCGATGTCGGCAACGGACACTTCGCTCAGACCCGCATGGCGGATGAGGCCGGTATCAAGCAGCGATTTGATCGCATCGAACTGTTCCTTGGCCGGCACCTTCTGATCGATCCGATGCAGTTGCCAGAGATCGATCTGCTCGACGCCGAGATTGCGCAGGCTCTTATGTGCCTGCTGGATCAGATATTCCGGACGGCCGACGGGCAGCCAGATATCGGGGCCGTGGCGGGTCAGGCCGCCCTTGGTGGCGATGACAGACTTGCCGCCATAGGGATGCAGCGCTTCCTTGATCAGCCATTCGGAGACATCGGGGCCGTAGGAGTCGGCCGTATCGATGAAGTTGACGCCGAGTTCCGGCAGGCGCTTCAGCGTGCGGATGGATTCGGCATGATCGGAAGGCTCGCCCCAGATGCCCTTGCCGGTGACGCGCATGGCGCCGAAACCGAGACGATTGATCTCGATATCGCCGCCGATCTTGAAGGTACCTGATTTGGCTGCGTTGTAACTGGACATGGTCTTTCCTCTCTTATCAATCAATCATTGAAATCGGCGGAACGGTCGGAGGCGGGTCCAGCAGCCGCGGCACGGATGCCGAGGCTTTCGGAGATGCCTTCGAGCGCGAATGTCTGCGCTGATCGAAAGCGATGCCTGGCATGGTGATGATCCGCTGTCGCGGGATCATCAGAATGCGGCCGCTACGACGCTTGCAGATATAGGACGGCCCGGTTCCGATAACAGGGCCTGATGGCAGGGATGAGCGGAAACATCGACATCGAACCGACGCGTCGGGAGAGCGCACTGATTCTCAGGCGGGCCCGCGTCAACGCCTGGTCTTTGCCTCGTCGCCGAATTCCGCCAGCATCTTCCAGAGGTCGGCGAAAATCTCCCGGGCGAAATCCTGCGGCGAAGCACTTGGCGGGCGCTGCTGCCAGAGCTCAGCCCCGACGCGCAGCGCACCGATGACGGTTGCCGCAAGCACGCGCATGCGGGGCCGCTCAAGCGGATCCCCTCCCTTGCGCAGAAGCAGCGCCTCGGCGAGCTTCTGTTCGAGTTTGGCATATTTCAGCTGGTCGCGGGCCTTCAGCGCCGGCGTGCGATGGATGAGGTCCCCAAGCGCCAGACCAGGCTCGTCGACGGCCGCGATGACGGTTGCGGTGATCGCCGCCTCGACCGCGGTGACGGAGGATTCGTCCGCCGGCCTTGCGGCGATTGCCGCCATCAGGCGATCGGCGAAGGCATCCTGCCAGGCGAAAACCACCTCTTCCTTGGAGGGGAAATAATCGAAGAAACTGCGTTTGGAGACATCGGCCGCCTCGGTGATGTCCTCGATCGTCGTGGCCTCGAAGCCGCGCTGCAGGAAGAGGCTCATCGCCGCCTGCTCGATGCGCTCGCGCGTCTGCCGCCGCTTGCGTTCCCGCCTGCCTTCCGTCGTTTCCGTCCGCTTGTTCTCAGCCATTCCGGTCCGGCATCATCCTTCAGCCGCCGGTTTCGTTGGAAAAGGCGGCGACATCGTCGATGTCAGCCGCGCTTTCACGATAGCTGAAGCGCTCGCGCGACAGTTCCAGCGGCTTGCGGCGCGAAATCCGGTAGACCGAGGCCGGCGGCAGGTTGCGGACCGTGCCGCCGATGCGCACCGCCTTCAGACCGAGACGGTCGAGGATCGGCCGCGGCACCGGGCAGCGCGGACCATAGGTGAACTGATAGACGGCGCCGCCGGGGCGCATATAGGCGAAGGCGCCGGCCAAGATCGAGGCGATCTTGCGCGGCGACATGGAGAGCAGCGGCAGGCCACTGACAACCGCGCCGACCGGTTCGCCTTCGAAAATATCGGCATGGGCGAGATGGGCGGCATCCATTTGCAACACACGCGCCGTCGGAAAACGCGCCTGCAGCGATGAGATGAATTCCGGACCGTACTCGATCAGGGTCAGATCCGCTTCGCTTACCCCGCGAGCCAGCAGCGCCCGGGTGAAGACGCCGGTTCCCGGGCCGAGCTCGATAATCGGCCCGTCGAGTGCGGCAATTTCACTGGTCATGATCCTGGCAAGCGAATCCCCCGACGGCGCGATCGCCGCTACCCGAAGCGGGTTACTGACCCAGGAGCGGAAAAAATGCAGGAAATCGGAGCATGCGGCCTTTGCAGTCATGACTATCCCACCTGTCTGAAATTCGATTGATTTTGAAAAAGGACCATCGCGGCGAGCATGGCAATTCCAAGGCAGAGGCGTCAATCGCTCGTCGCTGCGGCTTTTCGCAACACCGCTGCCAACAGTTGTTAGATTTCGTACTTATTGCATTTTTGCATTCGATGCAACATCTGTGCGCTGCAGTTAGGGAAGGTTATGCCGTCTCCGGCTGGCCGCTACCTCTACGCAAGGGGTGGCCAAAGGCGAACAACCTCTCTTTCGTCATGCTCGGGCTTGTCCCGAGCATCTACAGCCGGTCGATACGCAGCAGATCCTCGGCACAAGGCCGAGGATGACGCCGAGGCGAGAGCGAGGTTTGTCCATAAACTGAGGGCGGCTCGGAAGCCGCCCTTTCAGCCCAACGCGGGCTGCTCATGATCGCGAAAACGCCAAGCGTCTCGTCAGTAGTTGCAGCTGGAGCCGCTCCCCGGGTTGAAGCCGAGCTTGCAATCCATCTTGAGCGGCTTCTTCGGGTTCATCATGTAAGGCGTCATCGGACCTGAAGTTTCCGAGCTGCGCTCACCGATCGAACCGGTCGTGCGCCGGTCGTGCTGCACCGTGGTTTCTTGTTGGGCCACTGGACGCTCGGCTGCACCCTGCTCTGTCGCGCTGGACTGGAGGGGAGCTGCCGTGGCCGAGAAGGCCGAAAGGCCGAGGATTGCGCCGAAGGCAGCGGCGATCAGGCCGTTCTTGAAAGTCGTGGTCATTTTCGTCTCCTTGGGAGGATTCGGGGAATTTACGCCCCGGAGTTAGGAAGGCGATCTGTCACATACTACGGGGCTAAAGCGGAGGTCACGGATATGTGAGCGGCGGGCCGATCAAGAAAAGGGCGGCTCGTCGCCGCCTTTTTCATTTGCCGGCTCAATAGCCGTTATCACAGGGCATGCTGCCCGGACCGATCGATCCGGAAAACGTAGGGTTGCACATTTCCGGAGCTGCCGGCCTATTCACCGGCAGGCGGGCGATAGAGCCCGTGGTGCCGGCCTCGACGCCGAAGGCGGCAAGCGGATACCAGTAGCCATCGGAATGGCGGCGAGTGCCGGGACGCTCCGTGCGAAAGCCCTGATAGCCATGCCAGGTGCCGGCATGTGATTTATATTGCACCACTTTTACGTCCGAGACAGCAGGCGGCCGAACCGTCTGAACGGGTGCTGCCTGCGCGGGGATGATCGACGTGAGGGCGAGAAGGGCGCCGAGCGCGGCGGTGGATGGGGCAAGTCTGAACATCTTCATGATAAACCCTCCTTATGGATTTATCTCGGTAGAATGCCGTTCAGACCAGCGGAGTTCCGCGACTCGACCGCAATTCCAAAACTCGTGATTGCAGGCGATCCGGCGTGACTAAATCGCCAAAAAACGTGAAAAGTCGCGATCAGGAAAGGGCTCCAACGGCGCTGGTGATGAACCTGAATTCTCTGTTCTCAATTCGCGTATAATGTCCGGTAGCCCTGCCCAGAGAGGCAGGCGACATATTGGCGATGGGCGGCGGCGCGCGCCGTGGTTTCGGCTTCCAACTCATCCGCCCCGGCATAGCCGGTCAGCTGGGCGCGCAGCTGATACTGCTTCCTCGCCTCGTCATACATGGCGTTGCCGTCGGTCATGCAAAGGCCGTGCGCAACAGCAGGCGGATTGACCGGCACGCCGACCGCCAGGAGCACGGGATCATTGGCATGGTCGATGCAGCCGCCAAGGGCCGTCATCATCGCCAGGGCAGCCAGAGCCCGAAAAATTCCCACCGTCATGCATTCCTCCGGCTGAAGCGCCTCTGAATCACCAGACCTGCGGATACATGCGCAAGGTTGCGCGAAACTAGGCAAACCGATCTTCGAGGCAAAAGCCGCCGCTCGCCTGCCAACTCCGGCCGGACGGGTAAGCAGCATATCCATCCTTGTCAGCCATGTGGGCTAAGAACGGCAGCGCCTCGAAAGTTTAAATATTGCTTAAATATTATATTAATGCTTACTTATAGTCGTAGACGCTAATCTTTTCGGGAGAGAAAGATTATGGTTTCGCCGTGGGTAAACGACGCGCTGTCGCACGCACAATCAGCTTTTTCCAGCAAGACAGACACAAATATCCTCGAGGTCGGAGGCGGCTCCCGCACGCATATCCCCTTGAAAGGAGCGAGATATACCGTTGTCGATATCTCCAAGGAGCAGCTCGAGAAGAACAAGGACGCCGCTGAGCGGATCCTCGGCGATGCTCAAACCATCGACTATGGAGATCGTCACTTCGACGCCTGCGTCTTCTGGGACGTTCTCGAGCATTTGGAAAGCCCGCGCTCTGCCTTGTTGAGAGCCCATGACACCCTGTCTCCCGGTGGACTGGTGTTCGTCAAGGGCCCGATCTTGAACTCAGCCAAGGGGATCTTCACCGATCTGACGCCCTGGTGGACCCACGTCTTGTTCTATCGCTACGTGCTCAGGCAGAAAAACGCCGGAAAGCCGGGTTATGCCCCCTTTCGCGTCGAGCACGCCGCAGAGGCATCCCATTCAGAGATTGCGGGGACATTGAAAGAACTCGGCATGGATGTCGTATTCGTCGGCGAGTATGTGTCGACACAGGTGCATGCGCTCAAGGACCGAATTCCCCCGCTTTATTGGCTCTATGAAGCTTTCGGCCTTCTGCTTCGCACGGTTTCGGCCGGGAAGATCGGGGGGCGGGAGACGGAGTTTCTGATCGTGGCAAAGTGCCTCCGACAGTAACTCCTCACCAGAATCTATATAGCACTTCGGAATCCCGAAATTGGTTGGGCATTGAAATCATTCAGCGTTTCTCCCTGTCGACAGCTCACGAAGCGCGGCGGATTTCGGAATCCCGAAGCGGGGGGATTTCGGGATTCCGAAGTGGGGCTTTTTTCTTCCTGCCGACGCGCCCGCGTTTGTCGGCGGCAATCTTGCGGTCGGTCTCGGACCATTTCCGGCATCTTTCCACCGTGCATCGTTTCCATTCATCCGTCGGTGGCGCACCCTCATGGTCACCGACAAAGGTCAGCTTGAACCGGTTGGGATGCGCAACCCCGCTGCCCGCCCGGCCGCGGCGAACTTTTATCAGCCCCTTATATTCGAGCTCATCAATCGCATCGGCCACATATTCGCCGGTCACGCCGTAAGACACGAACTGAGGATGGGTCACGACAAGCTTGCCGTTTTCCAAGCCGGCGTGCGACGTGTGCTCGATGACGATGCGGAAGAAGGCGCGGCAGGCATTCGCACTCAATGTGGTGAAGGCCGCAGATTCCAGCAGCTGAATGGTGAACCATTGCCAGCGAAGACTGCCGTCATCCGTGCCGCTCGGCGGGGCGGTATGCTTGCGCACCATCGCCCGCGTCTTTCCCTGACTGGTTCGGCTTTTGTCGCGAGGGTTGAATTCCGCCATCAGCCCCTCGCCCGTGTTGTCGGTCGGTATCCGCCCGCCCTCCCGAGCCTGTTGCGGGAACTCCGTTCATGCAGCGCGTGACGGCCAAAGCTCGTCCGGGCCATCGCCTCATTCCTGAGAAAAAATTTGCTCAGCATCTAACAACCCGTGGTTGCAATAGCGGCAAACCTAGCGCAAGAACGATCCATGAACTAGGAAAATATTCTTAGTTGTAATCTTCTATTATCCAGTCCCTTCTGCTAGCATCGCTGCAATGAATCTCGGGGGGTAGAAGCGCGATGCGAATAAGCGGTATGGGGAAGAAGAGCGTGGTCGTTTGCGTCCGGCGATTGCCGGCATTGTTTTCGATCTTACTGGCAAGTGCCGTCCAAGCCTTTCCCTGCGATCAGCCGATCATGATATCTAACTGGGCGTTCTGTGCGACCGCCAACGTGAGCGATGAGGGCGGTGACGCTGATTGGAAAATCGTTCCTGCCTGGACTCGCGAGAAAGCCATAAGCGCATATTTCGGAAACGATCCGCGGCTCTTAGCAAACCACGGACTTTGCAACGCCAAATTCCATCGCGTTGTACTCTGCCAGCCGGGATGGCAAACGGGCAACCCGGATGAGTGCTCATATCTGGTTTGCAGCGGCTATTACTCATCTTTGGTCGGGAAGGAAGAAAGGGAAGACTATTTGAGAGACCACCCGACCGCTCAATAGTTGCTTCGCTGTCTTGGGGCAGAGATTGGAGCGGCCGATGAGAAGTGCTTAACCTTGATCTCCCGATCTCAATCTTGAAAACCTGAAGCAATTTCGCGCAAACGATTATTGTAACGTTGGCACTACCCATTCTCTTCATCAGCCAATAAGCTCGCGGCCGGCAGCCGGATGGCGCGCCACAACCTTCAATGTTCGGAGGCCATGCCCGCGTGACATCACTGCACTGGAAGAGATTCGTCTGGTTTTGCGTGGCCTCATACTCTCCCATCCGGCATGGTCCGCCGGCGGCGTCACGATCCCCGGCTACGCGCCAGCGACCGGCGTCGAGCGCAGCTACCGCGTTCAAAAAGCGACCGAGACCGATATGTCATTCTGGTTCGACAAATCAGGCGCCCGCCGGTGACGGCGCGCGGCGCGTTTCGCCAGACTATGACCGTCCTGTCGCGGGATGAAGACGGCATGCGGGTCCGCTGGTCCCTCAGCGCCGATTTGCCGGAAGGCATTGCGGGCCTTGCCGACAGCTATCAGATGAACCTGCTCTATCGGAATTCCCTCACGGCCTATGGCACCGCGGGCAAACGAAACCGGGAAGAGGCGCGACAGGCGTTCATCGACGCTGCGATCGAAGCCGGAATCCCGATCAAGGAATGAGGCCACGCGCCGTGCGGCGCCTATTTGGCGCTGGACGGCGAGCGGTCATCTCGGCCCGCCATCCAGCGTGATGACGCAGAGATTATACGCGATCAGCCATCATAATGGCCAGACAATGCTGCCTCCGCAGACGCCCTTCGTCACAATTGACCCGGTCGCGCGAAGGTCGGTCACCGCTTTCAGCCAGCCCGACTTGGGAGACGGAAGAGGCACTACCGTGCCGGCGTGCAGATCAGCGACCCAGAGATCATGTCGCTTTCAGTCCACGAACTTCTAAAACCGCGACGCTGGCAGGAACGTCAAGCCGTCTCCGGGGCTTTGGCTCTCGCCAGGTCTTGCAGGAACTCTTCCATCAAGGGCTTGTCGCCGAACCGGCGATAAGCCCTTTCCGCTTCCAGCGAAAATGCCGGATGGGCTTCAACAAGGCTCGCCATGGTAGCCTGCGCCTTTTCAAGCTCTCCGCTTCCACCCTGCAACGCGGCTTGGATGAGAAGGCAATTCGCATCGCGGGGCGCCCTGACAAGACACTCGCTGATGACCGTGGCCGCCTCTTCGCGGCGGCCATCGGCATAAAGCGCCTGACCATGCACATAGGCATAATATTCCGGCGCCATAGGGTGCAGTCGGCGCGCCCGCTCGGCATTGGCGACAGCGTCTGAATACTCTCCAAACCGAACCTGCGCCTTGGCCAGCGCCATCATGCTGTCGGGATCGTTGGGGTTCAGTTCGACCGCGCGCTGCGCCGCCTGCAGTCCGCCGGAATAGTCCGCCTGCAGTGCAAGTCCGAAACTGATGACCTGATATCCAAAACCGAGATTGGGATCGAGCCGCACGGCCTGCCGCGCCTCACTGAGACCCAGATCCAGCTCGGGCGCGGCCGCCTGACCGCCGGGCCTTTGCGCCACTTCGCCGATATAGGTCAGCGCAAGGCCTGCGCGGGCTGCGGCATAAGCCGGGTCCATTTCCAGGGCGCGCTGATACAGGACACGGGCATCGAGAATAGCGTTATGGTCAGTGGCGCCGTGCCGGTAACGGTTGCGGGCCTGCAAGACGAGATCATAGGCCTGCAGATTATCCGTCGGCCGCAGCGCCGCCGCTGCCGCTTCGCTTCGACCGATATAGGGCGCGAGCTGCGCGACGATTTCCGTGGTGAGCTCGCTCTGGACGGCGAAAACGTCAGCAACCTTCTTGTCGAAGCTGTGCGACCACAAGTGCGCCCCCGTGCCTACATCAATGAGCTGCGCCGAAACGCGGAGCTGGTCGCCTTCCCGGCGCGCGCTGCCTTCAACCACGTAATCAACGCCAAGCTTTGCCGCGAGCTTGCGTACATCCGTTTCCTGACCGCGCACCGCATAAGTGGAATCGCGGGCGATGACCTGAAGCTCGGGATTACGAGCGAGCGCCGTGGTCACGTCCTCGGTCAGTCCGTCCGCAAAGTAAGGCTGGTTACCGCTGCCGCTCATGGTTGCGAACGGCATGACGGCGATCGAGGGTCTGGGGTCTCGACGGGTCTGGTCTAGAGAGAGTGCAGTTGGGATGCCGCTCACCATCGCTGCCAGCGGAAGGGGTGAAATCTGGGTGCCGATGAGAATGAGAGCGATGGCAGCAACGCCATAAGACCAGCGCGCCGCGCTGCAGCGCAGGACATGTGGCACCTGCTGCCAGATCGACCGGGGAGAGCCAGCCCGCCTTACGCGGTACACTTCAAGCAGCTCCGGAATATTCTTGGCGCGCCTGCGACCGAGCCGGGCGAACAGATCGCCGCGGTTGCGCTCGGCGGCCATCACCACAGCGCCGCTGACAAATATCTGGCCGGGCTCGGCCATGGCTTCAAGCCGGGCCGCGACGTTCACCCCATCCCCATAGACATCGCCATTATCCTCGATGACATCACCGAGGTTGATGCCGATCCGCAGCTTGAAAGGCCCGTCGTCAAAACCTTGCTGGATGGCAAGTGCCGCATCAACGGCCTCGTTGACGCTCGGGAACATCGCAAGGAAGCCGTCACCCATCGTTTTGAAGGTGGTTCCGCCATGGCGGGCGACAGTGGGGTCGATCAGGTGGTCAAAAACGGTACGCAGCTCCACATAGGTGGAAGACTCGTCCTCGGCCATCAGCCGGCTATAGTCGACGATGTCAGCGGCCATGATTGCCGCGAGCTTGCGTTGCATTTCAGCCTCCCAACGGAGTGGCTTGGCACACGGCCGGCACTGCTAACAATTAGTGTGCGGCGATCATTCAGACTAGTCCTGCAATTCGGGAAGCGGTAATCACTACAGCTCATAAATGCGTGAATATTGAGACGGTCCGTCAATTGGCGGTCCGCCGGTCTCTACTTCGTCTGGAGCCGTCCCGTCAAGGAATAAGGCCAGGCGGCTCTGCGAGCTGAGCTTCCATCCGGTCGGCGAGAGCCAGGTAGTGCGGATGGTTCCGGAGAGGATCCAGATCGCTGTCCTTTTTCATCCAGGCCACGACCGACGCGACATAGGTGGGCGATCCGGACGCCTGCCGTTCAAGGCAGGCGATGGCCTCGGCAGGTTTGCCGAGCTTCGCATAGCAACAAGCGAGATTATAGAGCACTCTGAGATCGTCCCCAGCGATTGCGGCGGCACGGGACGCCCACGACGCTCCACGCTCCATCTCGCCCAGATCCGCCAGCAAACAGCCGCCGTAGCACATAAGGATCGGCTCGTCTGGATGTGCGGCAATCTCTCCTTCTATCAGCCGGAGGCACTCTCGTGCCGACTGAACTGCCTCTTGATGGTGCCCAAGGGATATATGGACTGCTCGCAGCTGGTCCCAGGCCCGATAATCATCCGGCTTCAAGGCGATGGTGCGCTCGTAAAGGCCGCGCGCCCTTTCGAACTGGCCCTGCGCGTGACAATTGCGCCCGTGGAAGAAGTTCGCCTCGAAAGAGGTCGGATCTCGTTCGAGGGCGAGCTCAAACTCTGCCTCCGCCTCAGCCCGCAGGCCCTTGGTAAACATTGCGATGCCTCGCGATGCATGGGCGTCGGAGAGACCTGGATCAAGCTCCAGAGCGCGGTTGGCGTTGTCTATGATGTTGTCATATGTGGCAGCCGGATCATTGGCGAGCAGAAGGTAGGAGTCGCAATCGGCCAGCCCGGCATAAGCCCGCGCATAGAGCGGGTCGACGTCGATTGCGTTCGCGAACAGACGCCGGGCTGCCTTTATGCTTCTCGATTCGTGTCCGCGGTTAAAGCACGACCGCCCCATCAGATAAATTTGATAGGCCTCCGGATTGTCGGTTCCCCGCTTGGTGATAGTCTCAAGCTCCTTTGCGAGGAGCCGCACCTTAAGCGCGTCGACAATGTGCTTGGAGATTTCGTCCTGCAGCGCGAAGATATCTTCAAGGTCGCGATCGTACCGCTCCGCCCACACGTGCCGGCCATCCGTTCCGTTGATAAGCTGAGCCGCAATGCGCACTTTGTTTCCGGCCTTGCGCACGCTGCCTTCCAGCACATACCGCACGCCGAGTTCGCGTCCCACCTGCTTCATGTCCACGGCGCGACCTTTGTAGATAAAGCTTGAGTTGCGGGCGATGACGCTGAGCGCGGACACTTTCGCAAGATCGGTAATGATGTCCTCGGTGATGCCATCACTGAAGTATTCCTGCTCCGGATCGCCGCTCATGTTGGTGAATGGCAGCACCGCGATAGACACGCCTTCGCCTTCGGCGGTGACCCCCGCCACAGGCCGCTTCGGCGGTGAATCCTGCCATGGGTGTCCGAAGCGGGCCATGTGGACTTGTATGGGCCTCTCATGGTTCTTCACGGAATGTTGGCCGAAATCCTCGACGTCGACCCCCAACTTGCCACCGATATGCTCGCGCACGATGCCAGCGATCGCGACCCCGCCGGGATCGGCAAGGGATTGCAGGCGCGCCGCGACGTTAACCCCGTCACCATGGATGTCGTCACCATCGACGATGATGTAGCCAAGATTGACCCCGATGCGATATACGAGACGGCGGTCCTGGGCCTGCTGGGGTTCGATTCTAGCTATCCTGCTTTGAATCTCGGTCGCGCACCTTACGGCATCGGCAACGCCGGCGAACTCCACCAGCATCCCATCACCCATCAGCTTGACGATCCGTCCGTTGTGAGCAGCAATACAGGGGTCGACCAAGTCATGCCGCAGCGACTTGAGGCGGCTCAGCGTGCTGATGTCATCGATTTCCATCAAACGGGTGTAGCCGACGATGTCAGCCGAGAGGATCGCCGACAGCCTGCGTTGCATTGGAAGCCCCCACTCCCTGTTGACCGCAAGGCTGATTGTAGCGCTTAGAATCCGGCGCAATCATGTCGGGAAAATAGCAGATGCTAAAGGTGAGCCGTTGGGTGGCCGCGTTGGGTGCAATTGGCTCTTCCACGGCCGATCCAGCAGGACGGCAACACGCCTCATGTCGGGCATAATTGTGAGGTCGCGCTCGATGCTGAAGCGATGTCGGCCCCTGTCAAAGCGCGCGCGAACTCCCGCTCTGGTGCTCGCCGGCACACCAGGTTACCGCCATGCCGGAAATCCCTCTTACTTTAGATGACCGAGAATGTTCTTTGGGTGGGCACAAGGATGTGCATGGGAAAAAGAACTGAAATGCGATGCGACCCAAATGACCAGCTCGTGACCGAGGGCGAAACCTGAAGGCATGGTAAGTTGGAAATGGCGCACCCGAAGAGATTCGAACTCCTGACCCCCAGATTCGTAGTCTGGTGCTCTATCCAGCTGAGCTACGGGTGCGTGCAAAATGCGGCGGTGCCGCTTGCGTGGCGATCCTCTAAAACGTCCTTGGGGACAATGCAAGAGCATTTCTGAAAAAATCGCGTCTTTGTCTGCCCGCAGCCGCGCCTTGCGAAACCCCGTCACTTTTCGATGTGCGTCCGGCTGCGGTAATCGTCCAGCGAAACCGGGCGATCGGGGATCTCGATACGGAACTGCGTGCCGGCCGTCGGCTTTTCCACGAGCGCGATCGTGCCGCCATGAGCAAGTACCAGTTCGCGGGCGATGGTGAGGCCGAGGCCCGTGCCGCCGGAGCGGGCGGAGCCGCGGAAGGCGGCAAAGAGGTTTTGGCGCGCCTTCAGCGGCATCCCGGGGCCGGTATCATCCACCGTGATGCTCACGACGCTGCCGACGCGCTGGGCGGACACGGTGATGCGTCGGGCACTGCCGGCAGCGCCCTCGCCTGATGTCAGCGCCTGCAGCGCATTGCGGCAGAGATTGTGGATGACGCGGAAAAGCTGCTCGCCATCGGCATCGACCTCAAGCTCGGCGCCGATTTGCTCTGCGAATTCGATGCCGCTTTGCGGATCGATCGCCAGCATGTCCTTGACGTCCTGGGTCAGTTCCAAAAGGCGGACAGGACGGCGGCGCGGTGCCGATTCACTCGCCTTGCCGTAGGACAACACCTCGGTGGTATAACCGACGGCGCGGTCGATGGTGCGCAGCAGCTTCGGAGCAAAGCTTTTCACCATCGGATCATCGACATCGACCAGCCGGTCCGACATCAGCTGTGCGGACGCCAGGATATTGCGCATGTCGTGATTGATCTTGGAGACCGCAAGTCCGAGAGCGGCGAGGTTCTTCTGCTGCTTCAGCGTCTTCTGCAGCTCCATCTGCATCGAGGTGAGGTTGCGGCCGGCGACCGCCAGTTCGTCGCGGCCGCCGTCGCCGATATAGATATGGGCGGGGTTCTCGGGATCGGAGGAGAATTGCTGCATACTGCCGGTCAACCGGCGGATGGGGCCGATGAGGATGCGGTTGATCGCAAAGAAGATCAGCGTCGCCGTGAACAGCGAGATCAGCACCGACAGCAACAGGACGTTGCGGGAATAGGCGAACATCGCCGTGCGCAGCTGCCGGTCCTTCATCACCACCTCGACGCCGGTGCTGGTGTCACCGACGGGGCCGTAGACGCGGATTATCCTGCTGCCGCCGAACATCAAGGTGTCGAGTGCGTCGCGTATCGCCGTCACCGGCGGCACGTCAGTGAGATCATAGGCTTCATCGACGGAGGCCGGCATATCGGTCGTCGCCAAGAGCCGCGAGGTGCCCTCCTTGCGCAGCACGATCGCCTTGGTGCCGGTCGCCTCCAAGGTCTCCTTCTGCAGCGCGCGCGGCAGTTCGACCGGCTGCAGCCCATCGATGACGATGGCGGCAGCAGCGGCCGTATTCAGCCTGTCCTGCAGCCAGCGCAACCGCATGCTGGCGACCGAGGGAAAGAAGATCAGGATTTCGGCCAGCATGATAAAGAAGACGGTCAGCCAGAGCAGCTTGCCGGAGAGGCCGCCGAACATGCGCGCAGACGGGCACGGCGCCCTTGCACCCTCGCCGGCCGCCGGGTTTTCCGCCGAAGGATTGTCGCCCTGGTCTCTCATCGGCATTCTCGTCTCGCCCGATCGGCAGCACCCAGGCCGCCCTTACCGTTGAGCTCTATATTAGACCAAGATGCTCCGCTTTCAAATCTTTGCGAGCAGCGTCATGTCGCCACAAGAAAACGCCGCCCGGAGGCGGCGTTAAGTGGCTCTTTGACTCGAGTCTTTTATTTTACGCGATTCCAGACGGAAAGCCGCTTCACACTTTTCCTGGAATTGCTCCGAGGATCAGAACTCTTCCCAGCTCTGTTCGGCGGCGGCCGCATTGCCGCCGAAGGCGCGGGCGACCTTGGCGATCGCCCGGCGGGCCGGCGAGGTGACCGGTCTTTGCGGCTCGTTGCGGACGAGTGCCACAGGTGCCGGCGCATCATCCGGCAGTTTGAAACGGGCAATGAGGCGCACCAGCCCATTGGCTTCGGCCGAAAGCCTGTGCGTGGCGGCGGAAGTCTCTTCCACCATCGCCGCATTCTGCTGGGTTACCTGGTCCATCTGGTTGACGGCGGTATTGACTTCCTTGAGGCCGGTCGACTGTTCGGTCGCAGCCGTCGCAATCGAATGGATATGGTCGTTGATGGCAATCACGCGGGTGCCGATTTCGGCCAGCGCCTCGCCGGTCGCCTGGACGAGCTTGACGCCGACCTGCACCTCGTCGCCCGATTTGGTGATCAGCGCCTTGATGTCCTTGGCAGCCGTTGCCGAACGCTGAGCGAGTTCGCGCACTTCCTGCGCCACCACCGCGAAGCCCTTTCCGGCCTCGCCGGCGCGAGCCGCCTCGACGCCGGCGTTCAGCGCCAGCAGGTTGGTCTGGAAGGCGATCTCATCGATGACGTTGATGATCTGGCTGATTTCGCGCGAGGCCTGTTCGATGCGCCCCATCGCCTCGACGGCATTGCGCACGACGACGCCGGAGCGGCCGGCATTCTCCTTGGCTTCCGACACCATGATGGTGGCTTCATGCGCCCGCTCGGTGGAATTCTGGACGACGGCGGTGATCTCGTCGAGCGCTGCCGATGTCTCTTCGAGGGCGGCCGCCTGCTGCTCGGTGCGCTTCGACAGGTCGTCGCTGGCATTGCGCAGCTCGGCGGTGTTGCCGTTCATCGCTTCCGTCGTCTCACGCACTTCGCGCATCGTCGCCTGCAGGGTGACGAAGGTATTGTTGACGTTCTGTTGCAGCTCAGCGAAAGCGCCCTGGAAGTTGCCGCTCATCGTCTGGGTGAGATCGCCTTCGGCAAGGCTTGCGACGACGCGGCGGGTCTCACCGATGCCGGCATCGACGCTCGACAGCAGCGTGTTGATGTTGCCGGCAAACTGGTTGAGGTTGTCGTCCTCGTAGTCCTTGCTGATGCGATGGCTGAAATCGCCGGCCGCTGCCGCGGCCACGACGACGGACATGCTCGACTGCAAGTCGTCGCTCTTGGCGCGCATCGCCGCCTCCTGGGCGTTCAGGCGCTTGACGGCGAGGCCGTTCGCCTTGAAGACCGCAACCGCTGCAGCCATCTCGCCGATTTCGTCCTGGCGCCCGGCGAAGGGAACCTCGGCGTCGAAATTGCCGTCGGCGACTTGCTTGATCGCATGGGTGACGCGTTTGATCGGACGGCTCAGATGGCTGGTGCCGATATAGAAGCCCATGCCGATGCCGGCCGAAATGCCGATGCCGGTGATGCTGAGGACGAGCATCAGCACCCAGGAGCGGAAGCTCTCAATCTCGGCGTTGACGGCCTGCAGCGCGGCCTTGTCGGTGGCGACGACGGCATCGATTTCTGCCTGGAACGCCTTGCGGTTGGCGCGGTTGGCGTCGTTGTTGCCCTGTTGGCCGGCGGCCTCGGGGCCGACTTCCGTGCCGAGGCGGGCCGTTTCCGTGCGGAAGGTACGGAATTCCGCGGCACGGGCGACAAGCTTGGCAAAATCGGCCTTCTGGCTCTCGGGAACGAGCGGCGCCCAGCCCGAGATGACCTTGTCGATCTCGTCGAGGCCGGCCATCAGGCCCTTGGCGAAGTTCGGCGTATCCTTGATCGTTTTGGCGGCATAGATGCCGCGCGATTCCATGACCACGGCGGTGACGAAACGATTGAGGCGTTCGCCGGCATAGGCGCGGCTGGCGGCGCGCTCGTAAGCCGTCAGGTTGCGACTGTATTCGTGCATGGCGGACAATGCCGTTGCACCGATCAGAAGTGCCACCGCGCCCATCACGCAAACCAACAGATTAATTTTGCCACGGATCTTCAATGCAATGCCTCCTAGCTACGCCAGTGCCTGGAAAGCAAATTCCCAGTCCATGCGTTGAATATCGGCGAAATTTATTAAAGTTAGATTTCTAATATTTACGATTATGGCTTCGGAATTGATCCGTGCCGAATGCGGTCGGGCGGCGTAAACGCCTGAAAACCGGGGCGATCGATCTGCCGCAGCGCAAAACTACAACCAGTCAGGGCAGGCCTCATTTGTTAACACCAGAGTGCGAAAATACTTTGGAGCCGGCAGCGCAGAGTGAAATTATCCGGCAGAATTGACTTTTACGACCTTCATCCTTATAAGCCCGCGCACGTCCGGTCACTCAAGCCTTTCATGGCCCGCCCGTTCGAAAAACAACGCTCCTTGCATTATGCAAATTCAAGAAGGGCCGCACTCCGCGGTGTTTAAAATAAATGAAGCGTACCTACCAACCATCCAAGCTTGTTCGCAAGCGTCGCCACGGTTTCCGTGCCCGCATGTCCACGAAGGGTGGCCGCAAGGTCATCGCAGCCCGCCGCGCGCAGGGCCGCAATCGTCTGTCGGCGTAAGCCGGGTAGCCCGGTAAGAGATGGCGGGCGAATTGACGATCAGTGAGAAGAAACACACTGTCGGGCGGCTGAAGAGCCGCCCGCAGTTTCTTGCCGCGCGCGAGGGCGAAAAACGCCGAGGCGGCCTTTTCCTTCTCGAAGTCCTCGACCGGAAGGAACCCGACAGCCAGGCACGCGTCGGTTTTACAGTCACAAAAAAACATGGCAACGCGGTCGAACGGAACCGTATGCGCCGCCGCCTGAAAGAGGCGGTGCGGCTTCATGCGGGGTTTGCAATGCAGCCCGGACACGACTATGTGGTTGTCGCGCGCAGGGACGTGCTTGACGCGTCCTTCCAGGAATTGGCCGCGGAACTGAAATCCCGCGTGGAAACCAGGCCGAAACACCGGCGCTCCGGAGACGGACGCCCCAGGAACGTATGATGGAAAACAACCGCAATTATTTCATTGCGATCGCTCTCTCGGTGCTGATCGTCCTCGGCTGGCAGTTTCTCTATATGAATCCGCGCATCGAGGCCCAGCGCAAGGCGCAGGAAGCCCAGAAGGCGCAGCAACAGACCGAGCAGGTGCAGCAGCCGGCAGCAGGCGGTCAGGCACCGGCCCAGACGAGCGGCGCGGCCCCTTCCGGCCAGGCAGCCGCGACGGCGACGCTCGAGCAGGCGCTGCAGAAGTCCCCGCGCGTTGTCATCGATACGCCGGCACTTTCCGGCTCGATCAACCTTGCCGGCGCCCGCCTCGACGATCTGAAGCTCAAAGGCTATCACGAAACCGTCGACGACTCGAGCCCGATCATCACGCTGTTCAGCCCGGCCGAGACCAAGGACGGCTATTTCACCGAACTCGGCTATATCGGCAGCGACGCGACAGGCGCCGTTCCCGGCGCAGCGACGCTCTGGACCGCGCCCGAGGGCGCCAAGCTCACCGAAAAGACGCCGGTGACGCTCTCCTACACCAATGACAAGGGCCTGACCTTCACTCGCACCATTTCCGTCGACGAACGCTATATGTTCACCGTCGCCGACAAGATCGAGAATACCGGCCAGGCGCCCGCATCGCTTTCTTCCTACGGCCGGGTGACGCGGTACAACAAGCCGACGACGCCCTCCGTCTACGTGCTGCATGAAGGCTTCATCGGCGTGATCGGCGACGGCCTGATCGAAACAAAATATAGCGCCGTTGAGGAGGAAGCCGTCACGCCGGCGAAATCCACCGGCGGATGGCTTGGCATCACCGACAAATACTGGGCCGCGACGATCGTTCCGCCGCAAAGTGCGGCCTATGAGGCGCGCTTCTCCCACTTTGCCGATGGCCAGCCGCGCTATCAGGCCGATTACAAGGATGATGCCTTCACCGTTGCGCCGGGCCAGTCGATCGAGCTCAAGAACCTCGTCTTCGCCGGCGCCAAGGAAGTGCCTGTTATCGACGGTTATGAGGCCAGCTACTCGATCCCGAAGTTCGACCGCCTGATCGACTGGGGCTGGTTCTATTTCATCACCAAGCCGATGTTCAAGCTGATGGACTTCTTCTTCCGCTACTTCGGCAATTTTGGCGTGGCGATCCTGTGCACGACCATCGTCGTCAAGCTCCTGTTCTTCCCGCTCGCCAGCAAGCAGTACGCTTCGATGGCGAACATGAAGCGCATGCAGCCGAAGATGGAGGAGTTGAAGGCAAAATTCGGCGACGACCGCATGGGGCTGCAACAGGCGATGATGCAGCTCTACAAGGAAGAGAAGATCAATCCGATCGCCGGCTGCTGGCCGGTGGCGCTGCAGATCCCGATCTTTTTCTCGCTCTACAAGGTGATCTACATCACCATCGAAATGCGGCACGCACCCTTCTTCGGCTGGATCAAGGACCTTTCGGCGCCCGATCCGACGACGATCGTCAATCTGTTCGGCCTGCTGCCTTTCGAGGGGCCGGCGCTGCTACACCTCGGCGTCTGGCCGCTGATCATGGGCATCACCATGTTCGTGCAGATGCGCATGAACCCGACGCCGCCCGATCCGACACAGGCGATGATCTTCAACTGGATGCCGCTGGTGTTCATGTTCATGCTGGCCAGCTTCCCGGCCGGCCTGGTCATCTACTGGGCCTGGAACAACACGCTCTCGGTGGCCCAGCAGGGGCTGATCATGAAGCGCCACGGCGTCAAGGTCGAACTCTTCGACAATCTGAAGGGTCTGTTCCGACGAAAAGAAGTACCGTCGAAATGACGCTTGCCAAGCCCCGCTCCGGCGGGGCTTTTCATTTCCGGTCGGCGGACGACGGAAACAAGGCATGCCGCGCAGGCGCCCGTCAAAGCTTGACATCCGCCCACAAAACCACGAAGCCCGGTAAAAGACCGAACCCAGAGATTGCAGAACCCGGATGTCCGACATCGAAAAGCCGCTCTTCGGCCACCCATGGATTTTCATCCGCGGCGTGCCCTCCCTGAATTTCCTCCCGCCGGAAGGGCCGTTGGAAGTGGCCTTTGCCGGTCGCTCGAATGTGGGCAAGTCGTCGCTGATCAATGCGCTGGTCGGCCAGAAAGGTCTGGCGCGCACGTCGAATACGCCGGGACGCACGCAGGAACTGAACTATTTCGTTCCGGACGGCTATTCCGGCGAAGGCGGCGACCTGCCGCCGATGGCGATCGTCGACATGCCGGGCTATGGTTATGCGCAGGCGCCGAAGGAGCAGGTCGACAAGTGGACCAAGCTCGTCTTCGATTATCTGCGCGGCCGCGCGACGCTGAAGCGCGTCTATGTGCTGATCGACAGCCGCCACGGCATCAAGAAGAACGACGATGACGTGCTTGATCTGCTCGACAAAGCCGCCGTCTCCTACCAGATCGTGCTGACCAAGACCGACAAGATCAAGGCGGCTGGTGTGCCGAAGCTGCTTGCCGAAACGGCCGAGAAGATCCGCAAACGCCCGGCCGCCTATCCCGGCGTGCTCTCCACCTCATCCGAAAAGGGCAACGGGCTGGACGAGTTGCGGCAAGCGATCGCCGAAACCGTCGGCATCGCCCGCTGGAAGTAGGAAGGCCTGAGTACCCGGACGCGAAGCCATGTTCGGTGTAAATGTCTTCGCAGCATCCCACAGTTGAACGTAGCACCAACAGAAAACTAACGGTTGACGTCGCATGCTTGATGAGCTAGATAGCGACCATCGAATTTTGCTTGCTGGCTTGGTTATCGCGCGATTGGCACCGCGCCCTGAACGAACTTCCTTTCAAAAATCGCTATCACCATCCGCACCGCCTTGGCGTTGCGGTTCTTCAATATTGCTATGAAAGGGTTCATCATCATGGCCACTGGCACAGTTAAATGGTTCAATTCCACCAAAGGCTTCGGCTTCATTCAGCCTGACAATGGCGGCGACGACGCCTTCGTTCACATCTCTGCCGTCGAGCGCGCCGGAATGCGCGAACTCGTCGAAGGCCAGAAGATCGGCTTCGACCTCGAGCGTGACAACAAGTCGGGCAAGATGTCCGCTTGCAATCTCCAGAATGCTTAAATCGATATCTGCTTCCCTTTGACCACGGATGTACTGGCACTGCCGGAAGCAGGTTATCAATCCAAGGCCAGGCGATTTGCCTGGCCTTTTTTTTCGCTCGCGCGTCGAGCCCATCCGTATCGGAGCCAACATGACAGAAACATACAGCAAGTCTCGCCAGCGGGCGGAGATTGCCTTCGGCAACGTCCAGACCCAGTTCTTCGCCAAGAACCAGGCGGCCGAAGAGCTCGAATCCGACGCACAATCGCAACAGGCAAAGACGTTGCGGCTTCGGGAGGCCCGGCTTGCGAGGGAGCATAGTAACCGGGTGTCGGCAACCTCTGCCCTCATTGCGAAACGCGCCAGAGCCCGCTGAGATCGCACACCGATCGGCAAGGATCGAGATTTAAAACGCGTCTGAAATGACGGGCTTGCAGATCGCGCGCTACAGCACGACCCAAAGCGTGCTGGCATTCACTCGCATCAAGGAAGCATCAATGGCAGAGACTCCGCAGGAACTTCAGTCGATCAATACGGCCTGGCAGATCGCCATTCAGGAAATTCTGCGCATGGTGATCAGAGACATGTATCACGGCGGCGGCGAGGCTTCGTTCAAGACGCATATCAAGCGTATCGAAGAAGCAGCCGTCGACAGTATTTACACGGATTTGCGGCTGCGCGGGACTGATGAGTGGACGGAAGTGCTAATCAAGGAAAGGGCGAGCAATTTTGTCACGACCCTGCTGACGTCATTTACCTATGACCGGGCTTAAATCACGAATAATCGCCGAGTTAGGAAACGGCTTGCATGGACTGACCGGCGTTGATTGCGCTTGCGTCCCTGCAGTTTTTAAAGCAACCCTAGTTCTCCTGTTGTCCAGGAGCAGCCGCGTCCACGAGTAATATTTGATGACCGATAGCAAAGACCAGCCGATTTCGCCGGAAGGCGTCGGCAACTTGCCCCATCTTGCCGAAGCCCTTGATGATGACCGGTTTCGACACTTTCTCGACCATGTGCCATTCGCTGTGGCTGTCTCCGAACTCGGTGGCGACGAGCCGCTGATTTATGTCAATCTCGAATTCGAACGGCTGACGGCGCTTGAGGCAACCCAAGTCCAGGGAAAGCCCTGGCCGGACATTGAATTGAAATCTACCGCCGTCTCCGGAGAAGTGCCGCTTACCGCCGCTGTGACCTCTGCAGAAGAGTATATTGGTGCCTTCTCGCTGGTGGCCGAACCCGAGAGCACCGTCATTATCGATGTCTGGTCGAATACGATCGTCGCCGATGATGACACGCCACTTTTCCGACTGGTGGCCTTTGCTGCCCGCAATGAGGCGACGGCCGCTGAGAGCTTCAGCGAACTGCTGACGGAGAAAGATGTCCTTCTGCGGGAACTTCAGCATCGCGTGAAGAACAATCTTCAGATGATCACTGCGCTCATCCGAATGGAGGCGCGCAATGCTCAACAGAATGAGGAAAGCGAGAGGTTTGCACGGCTTGCCGGGCGGATTGAAGCCTTGGCCCTGCTCTATCGCTCGCTGTCAGACGAAGAGAAAGGCGCCACAGTCGATCTTGGCACCTATGTCAGCCAGATTGCCGCCTCGGTGATGGCGGCCCACGCCGTGGAAGGGATCCGGCTGGACATGAAGGTCGATACCTGGCCGGTTTCGGTCGATGTCGCCATGCCGGCCGGCCTCGTCATCAACGAACTCCTCACCAATACGCTGAAGCATGCCTTCGTGGGGCGTGATGGCGGCGAAATCACGCTCCGCTGTGTCGTCGGCGATACCGGCTGCAGGATCACCGTTGCCGATAACGGGGTCGGCCTTCCCCAGGATGTGACTTGGCCGCAGCCGGGAAAGCTGAGCGCGATGATCGTACAGTCGCTGAAACAGAATGCCCGCGCCGAGGTTGAAGTGAGCTCGTCCCCTGACACCGGTATGAGTGTCTCCCTCGTCTTCCCGAGAGCCGAAGCGGCCCAATAGAGCGCCGCGCGTCTTTTCAGACGCGCTAAGGACGCTCTATCACTTTGAATCTGCGCGTAATCCTTTCCGAAAATCGATTCCGACTTTCGGGCTTATGCGCTAGCCACCTCATCAATTTGTGTCTGGGGCGCCCGAAAGAGCGCCCCAATCCGTCTGTCGCTACGAGCGGGCTTACATTTTCGGCAACAGCACCTTGTCGACAACGTGGATAACGCCGTTCGATTGCTTGACGTCGGCGATCGTCACATGGGAGACGCCGCCGTTTTCATCGGTCAGCGTGATCTTGCCCATGTTTTCCTTGGCTTTCAGCACGCAGCCGCCGACGGTCTTGATATCGTGCTCGCCGCCGTCATCCTTGATCATCTTGGCAACGGTCTTGGCCATCGCATCGGCGGCAACGACGTGGCAAGTCAGAACCTTGGTGAGCGTTGCCTTGTTTTCCGGCTTCAGCAGCGTGTCGACGGTGCCCTTCGGCAGCGCCGCAAAAGCTTCGTTGGTCGGCGCAAAGACGGTGAAGGGGCCCTTACCCTCGAGCGTCCCGACTAGGCCGGCGGCCTTGACGGCGGCGACCAGCGTTGTGTGATCCTTGGAATTCACGGCGTTCTCGATGATGTTCTTGTTATCGAACATCGCCGCACCGCCGACCGTCGGGTTTTTCGCAGCGGCAAAGGCGACGGCGGACATGGCGGTGGCGAGCGCGAAGCCGCGGAATACGGACTTGATCATGATTTTCTCCTCACCGGACACCATCCGCGGGGCTTTATGCCTGAGCGTCGTCCGGACAGTTCGAACTACGGAGGGCCGTACCGAAGAGTTTCAGTGGGGAGACATGATTTATGGCCGGCACGATTATGGCCGGTGCAGGGGACCGCTTGCGATCACCGGACCAGTCGCCTGGCCGGTCGGCGAACCGCCGAAGGGTTCGAGACTGACGGCAAGCGTTGCGCCATCGGCTATCATGCTGCGCAGTTCGGCGGGAATGACAAGTTCACCGCTTTCGCCCGGCTGGAAGACGCCGAGCGATCTCGTCATGCCGCTGCCCGGTACCAGCCAAAGTTCCAGCGACTTCTCCTCCGGCTTGCCGGCGGCAACCGGCACGATCTTCAGCCGGCCGCTCTGAAGCTCGTAGGAGGCAAGAAGATTGATGGTGCTGTTCTGGCCCGAAAGCGAGGCTACAAGCGGTGCGGGCCCCTGCGGCTCCGGCACCACGCCGGAGGCGAAAATGACGGCGCTGACAGCGACGACGATGCAGGCGAAGCTCAGCGAGCGCCAGAAAACGGCGGAATTCCAGAGCCCCTGCGAAAAGGAATGGGGCTTTTGGCCATCGCCGAACAGCCGCGCCTCGATCTGCTTGAAGGTGTCCCGGTTCGGAGCAACGCCTTCATACTCGTCGTTAAAGGAGGAGAGGTTGGTTTCCCAGCGGCTGACGATCGCAGCGAAGGGGCGGTCGTGGCGCATGCGCTCTTCCACCACCCGGCGATCCTGCAACGACAGGACGCCAAGCACATATTCGCCGGCGAGAACCTCGTCGCGGGAGCGGTCTCCCTTGCTTTTGTCGGGCGATGTCATCGTTCCATGCACTCTCTCAGTTTCAAGAGGCTGCGCCTGAGCCAGGTCCGCATCGTGTTCAGCGGGACACCAAACTGATCGGCCAGTTCCTGGTAGCTCAGCCCTTCGACATAAGCCCGTTTCACCGCGACCGCACGATCAGCTTCCAACTCTTCCATGCAGGTGTCAATCCGCCTTCCTTCATCCTTCGTCACCGTCTGCATCTCCGGGTCGGGTCCGGCATCGGCAAGATCGTAGACCGTGTCTAATTCGTCGGCGACGGGCTTGCGCGCCCGCAGCGCATCGATCGACCGGTTGCGGGCAATTGCGGCCAGCCATGCGGAGGACGAACCCGAGGCGACGGAGAAGCTGCGAGCGCGTTGCCAGATGCTGATGTAGACCTCCTGCAGGGCTTCTTCAGCTTCCGTGCGATCCTTCAAGATACGCAGGCAGATCGAGAAAAGTTTCGGCCCGGTCTGGTTGTAAAGGGCCACGAAAGCACTGCGGTCGCCGAGTGCGACGCGGCCGATCAAGTCTGCGATCTCATCGCCTTGCATGCCGTTCCTCATCTCAAGCTTGCGTGCGCCAGACGGTAACGGCGTCCGGCTTCGCGACAGATACGAAAAACTATTGCCCTCTGGATTATTCCCTCTGCCAGAAACTTGCGATAAAAGGCCGCGAACAATTCTGCGGGGTTCCCATGAACGAAACCGAAAGCGAACTGCAGGCCCGGCTTCTGGCCAAGGCGCTGCCCTTCATGCAGCGTTATGAGAACAAGACGATTGTCGTGAAATATGGCGGCCACGCCATGGGCAATCCCGAGCTCGGCAAGGCCTTTGCCAGCGACATCGCGCTCTTGAAGCAATCGGGCGTCAACCCGATCGTCGTTCACGGCGGCGGCCCGCAGATCGGCGCCATGCTAAGCAAGATGGGCATCGAATCGAAATTCGAGGGCGGGCTTCGCGTCACAGACCAGAAGACGGTCGAGATCGTCGAGATGGTGCTCGCCGGCTCGATCAACAAGGAAATCGTCGCGCTCATCAACCAGACCGGCGAATGGGCGATCGGCCTTTGCGGCAAGGACGGCAACATGGTCTTCGCCGAAAAGGCGCGCAAGACCATCAAGGATCCGGATTCGAACATCGAGCGCGTGCTCGATCTCGGCTTCGTCGGCGAAGTGGTCGAGGTCGACCGCACGCTGCTCGATCTGCTTGCCCGCTCCGAGATGATCCCGGTCATCGCCCCCGTGGCGCCTGGCCGCGACGGCGCCACCTACAATATCAATGCCGACACGTTCGCCGGCGCTATTGCCGGCGCGCTGAACGCCACCCGGCTGCTGTTCCTGACCGATGTGCCCGGCGTGCTTGACAAGAACGGCCAACTGATCAAGGAGCTTTCCGTCGCCGAAGCGCATGCGCTGATCGCCGATGGCACGATTTCCGGCGGCATGATCCCGAAGGTCGAGACCTGCATCGATGCGATCAAGGCCGGCGTGCAGGGTGTCGTCATCCTGAACGGCAAGACCGCCCATTCCGTCCTGCTGGAGATCTTCACCGAGCACGGCGTCGGAACGCTGATCGTTCCCTGAACGAGGCTGCGCCCTTCACTACGAAGGGCGGATCTTCCTGGCAGGGAAACAGGGTATCGAGGAAAGAAATGCGCCTGACAGACTGCTATAATTTTCACGATTTCCGGCGCATGGCCAAACGGCGTCTTCCCGGGCCAATATTCGACTACATAGACGGCGGCGCCGATGACGAGGTGACGTACCGGCGCAATACGGCGGCCTTCGAGGCCTGCGATCTGGTGCCTGACGTCTTGCGTGGTGTGGCCGATGTCGACATGTCGGTGACCGTCATGGGGCAGAAGCTCGCAATGCCGGTCTATTGCTCACCAACGGCGTTGCAGCGCCTTTTCCACCATCAGGGAGAGCGGGCGGTCGCGGCAGCGGCGGCAAAACACGGCACGATGTTCGGCGTCTCGTCGCTCGGCACGATCAGCCTGGAGGAAGCGAGACGGATCAGCAACGGGCCGCAGGTCTATCAGTTCTATTTTCACAAGGACCGCGGCCTCAACCGCGAGATGATGGCGCGAGCGAAAAATGCAGGCGTGCAGGCGATGATGCTGACGGTCGACAGCATCACCGGCGGCAACCGCGAGCGCGACAAGCGCACCGGTTTTGCCATTCCCTTCAAGCTCAATCTTGCCGGCATGACCCAGTTCGCGATCAAGCCTTCCTGGGCGATCGACTGGCTGACGCACGAGCGCTTCGCCCTGCCGCAGCTCGAAAACCACGTCAAGATGGATGGCGGCGCGCTGTCGATCAGCCGATACTTCACCGAGATGCTGGACCCCTCGATGTCATGGGACGACGTAGCGGAGATGGTGCGCGAATGGGGCGGGCCATTCTGCCTGAAGGGCATCATGTCGGTCGAAGACGCCAAGCGCGCGGCCGAGATCGGCTGCAGCGGCATCGTGCTTTCCAATCATGGCGGGCGCCAGCTTGACGGCTCGCGCAGCGCATTCGACCAGCTGGCCGAGATCGTCGACGCCGTGGGCGACCGGATCGACGTGATGATGGATGGCGGCGTGCAGCGGGGAACGCATGTTCTCAAAGCATTGTCGCTGGGGGCGAAGGCCGTCGGGCTCGGGCGCTACTATCTCTTCCCGCTTGCCGCTGCCGGACAGCCCGGCGTCGAACGGGCGCTGGAGACGATGCGCACCGAGATCGAACGCGGCATGAAGCTGATGGGCTGCACCTCGGTCAGCCAACTCAGCCGACGGAATCTGCGCTTCCGTTCCTGAGCGGAACGGGATTTCATTCCGGGCCGCAGCCTTTCGCACCAGATCTGCGGCCCTCGGGCATTCGACGTTAGAGCGGGCTATAAATCGCCGCCGCCTCCTGTTTCAACTTTTCCATCATCGACCGGTAAGGCCCCGGACCATAACTGACGCGGCCGACACCGAGTTTTGCCAGCGTCTTCACGTCCGGGGCGCCTGTCCGCATCATGATGTTGACCGGCAGCGGCGATGCCGCACAGATTTTTTCGATCAAGGCGGGATCGATCAAACCAGGCACGAAATAACCGCTGCCGCCGGCGGCCGCATAGGCCTTGCCGCGCTCGATTGCCTCGTCAACCAGACCGGCATGTTTGGAAAGATCGCTCTCGGCCAGGAAGAGATCGGTACGTGCGTTGATGAAGAAGGGGACGCCCTTACCTTCCGCCATGGCCCGAATGGCGCGGATGCGGGCCGCCTGCCTCTCGGCCGGATAAAGCCCGCCACCGCCGACCACCTGATCTTCGAAATTGATGCCGACGGCGCCGGCCTCCAGCAGTTTCGACACATTGGCCGCAGCCCCCTCAGGCTCGGCCGAATAGGCGCCTTCGAAATCGACCGAAAGCGGCAGGTCGACGGCAGAGGTGATGGATTTCGCCGTGTCGACCAGCACCGACATCGGCAGTTTTTCGCCGTCGGCATAACCATGGGCCGCGGCGACCGACCAGCTTCCCGTCGCAAGCGCCTTGGCGCCGGCATCGGCAACCGCCTTCGCCGTCCCAGCATCCCAAATATTGTAAAGAACAACCGGGTCGCCCTTGCGGTGCAGCGTGCCGAACAGCTCGGCCTTTTCACTCTGGTTCATACCGTCTCCTCCATCTTTGCTTGCGTGCTGATCTTCTCTTCATGCCGCAGCAGCCATTGCTTGCGCCAGAGCCCGCCGCCATAGCCGGTCAGCGAACCATCCGCGCCGAGGATACGATGGCAAGGCACGATGATGGCAAGCTGGTTGGCGCCATTGGCGCGGCCGACGGCCCGCACGACTTCCGGCCTTTCCATGTCCCTTGCAAGATCGCCATAGGCGCGCGTCTGGCCGGCAGGAATCTCCATGAGCTTTGCCCAGACATGTTTTTCGAAGGGTGTGCCGCCGAGCGCCAATGGCGTCTTGAAGACGGTGAGCCGCCCTTCGAAATAATCCCGGATCTCCGCCGCGATCTGATCGATCGCCGGCGTGCGGCCGATCGCGACCGACGAGCGGACGCGCTTCTGCAGCGCCTCGAGCTCGGTCGGCAGCGCCTTACGGTCGTGGAATTCGAGAAGATGCAGATGCGTTTGGTCGGCAACGGCCACCATCGGCCCGAGCGGCGTCTCGAACCAGTCGGCAAAGAGCAGTTCGCGGTTCTGCGACAACGCCGGCGCCTTGCCGACCAGCCGCTGGAAAGCCGTCCGGAAACCACTTGGGGAGTCATAACCCGCATCGAGCTGCGCATCGATGACGCGCGCGCCATCGGCCAGCTGACGGGCCGCCTCGCCCAGCCGGCGATAGCGGACGATATCGTGGAAGGTCATGCCGAGCCCGCGTTTGAAGGCGCGGCGCACGGTCGAAGGATCGTGGCCGCGGCGTACGAGCTCATCCTCGGTCCAGCGCAGTTGCGGCTCACGGTCCAATGCGGCAAGCAACTCGTCGACGATCGGCTCCCTGCCAGGCTGCTCTAGCGGCTTGCAGCGCTGGCACGGGCGGAAGCCGGAATGCATACAGGCGGCGATCGTATCGAAAAAGAGCGTATTTTCCCGCTTCGGCTTGCGCGCCGGGCAGGTCAGGCGGCAGAAGATGCCAGTCGTCTTCACGCAGACATAGGCCTGCCCCTCATAATCGGCACTGCGCGCGATCAGGGCATCATAGAGCGTATCGTCATCGGGGCGTTCGAAAAGCATGACCGCTTTCTAGCATTCCGTGCCTGCGCCGTCCGCCGAAAATCGGGCGTCTATTTTATTCCGCCTCGTCGAGGCCTTTCACATGTCGTTGCGGGCGCAGCATGGATTCCTCCTCTGCATCCTGCGGGGCGCCCCAGAAATTCTCGAGCGTCGGGCCATCCTTGAGATGGCGGCGGCGGAAGAGAAATTCGAGGATCTCGTGAAACCAGACGCGACGACCCATTTGCGTATACCAGCGCATGGAATGGCGTTGCTCGCGATCGCGATGGAAGAGGATGCGCAGCAGTGCCTTCGGCCGCGCCTGGACCGCCACCTCGATGAGCTTAACGCAGGCGACCAGCACCATCGGGGTGAGATACCGCATCTTCAGCACCTGATGCTTATAGTCCCATTTGCGGATATCGGTTTCGATGACCTGTCGATCGCGAGCGATACGGAAGAAGGGCGTCCAGCGATGTGGCGTCACATAGAGCGCCTGGATCTGGTCGGGATCATAGGAGAGCAATTGCCGGAAGCCGCGCCAGATATGGCTCAGCTTCTCCTCCTCGAAACCGACGACCCAAGTCGCCATGGACAGGATATCGTGTTGGCGCAGAAGGCGGATCGCCTCCCTGTCGGTTGTCTTTGCTCCACCCTTCTTGATCAGCGTCAAGGTCGCCTCGTCGGTGTTTTCCATACCGATCAACCAGCGCACGACACCCGCCTTGCGGTAGAGATGCAGGATATCGGCATCGCGGACGATATCATCGGCCCGTGTCGATCCGACGATCTGCACCGGCACATTCTCGGTGATCATCGCTTCTAGAAAAGCGAGCCACGCCTTTCGCGAGGAGGTCGGATTCTCGTCGGCGAGATTGATAAGTTCGACACCCTCTTCGCGATAAAGCCTGGCGATCTCGCGGGCAAACAGTTCCGGCGAGCGGTGACGCCAGCGGGTCCAGAAGCCGCGCTGGCCGCAGTAGTTGCAAAGATGCGGACAGCCGCGCGAAAACTGCATGACGACAGCGCGCTTGCCGCCCCAATAACTGTAGTGGCGATGATCGATCAGCTCCCAGCCGACGCGATAGGCATCGAGATCGGCGATCGCCTGCGCCGGCTGTGTTGCCAGGATGTCGCCATCGCCATCGCGAAAGGCGATGCCGGGAACGGTTGCGAGCGGGAGGCCCGTCGCCAGGGTGCCGGCAAGCCGCCGCATCGTTTCCTCGCCTTCGCCGCGCACGAGGATATCGAATGCCTCGGCCTCGGTCAGCACCTCCCGCCAGTGATAGGTCGGGAAGACACCGCCATAAACAATGCGGATAGCAGGATCGCTGTGCTTGACCGCCTCTGCGATCGCCCGGGCGGTGGGATGGGCCGAGGTCGAGCCGGAATGACCGATCAGCACCAGATCGGGGTCGCTAACCGCCACACGGCTGACAATCTCCGCTATCGTCATCGGTCCGAATTCGGCATCGACGAGACTGACGATATGACCGTCGTCGATCAGCGGGCCGCCGATCGAAAGAAGGCCGAGCGGTGGAAGGTGATCATCGGGAATTCGACTGCCGATCGCCGTATGCGGCGGATTGATCAGAACGATCTTCATGCGACTTTACCCCTTGCGGGTCCCCTGTTTGGCGCAGGCAGAAGTCACCACCGATCAATGGCAATATTCAGCCAAAATCCTCTTAAAGTTGTGAAAATCTGACGGCATTTTTGCGGAAGCTGCAGCCAGGCGAACCTGGGAGCCAAAAGCCCTTTTGTTTCCCGCTGCAGCCGTGCCATAAGACCGCCATGACCAAGATCGACCGCATGCCTGACAAAGCCGATTTCCAGCACGTTACAGACTGGGTCTTCGACCTCGACAACACGCTCTACCCGCATCATGTCAATCTCTTCGCGCAGATCGACAAGAACATGACCGCCTATGTTGCGGCACTCTTGCAGATGGAGCGGGAAGAGGCGCGCAAGCTGCAGAAGCAATATTACCTCGAGCATGGCACGACGCTGCAGGGCCTGATGATCCACCACGGCATCGATCCGAACGACTTTCTCGAAAAGGCGCATGCGATCGACTACACGGCGCTGGCGCCGCAGCCGGAACTCGGCGAGGCGATCAAGGCGCTGCCGGGGCGCAAGTTCATCTTCACCAATGGCAGCGTCAAACATGCCGAAATGACGGCGGAGGCGCTCGGCATTCTCGAACATTTCGACGACATCTTCGATATCGTCGCCGCCGACTACGTGCCGAAGCCGGCGCAGGCGACCTACGACAAGTTCACGGCACTGAAGCGCGTCGAAACCACCAAGGCGGCCATGTTCGAGGATCTGCCGCGCAACCTGACGGTGCCGAAGGCGCTCGGCATGCAGACCGTGCTGCTCGTACCTCGCAATCTGGAAGAGACGGTGGTCGAATGGTGGGAAAAGACCAGCGGCGAAGAGGATCATATCGATTTCGTCACCGATGACCTCGCCGCTTTTCTCGGCAAGATTACCGGCTGATAGCCAGTCTTTATTTGATGCATGTCGTTATCCCAAAACCGCTGCACACGTTTGGGCGACATGCATTAGGGCACAGACTCATAACGACCTGATCCAGATGCGTGTTGCGGCGAGTTTGATCGCAG
>NZ_JABFCN010000058.1 GCF_013087515.1 Rhizobium sophorae
CTGATGCCCGCGTTGCAAGGCTTGATCTGACAAGCGGATTAATGAGTTCACGCTCTAGCCCTGTCGAGTTTAGCGATGAGATTTTCGATCGCCCGGTGGATGCACATCGGGTGCATGTGACTTGCCGTCTTCTTCCAAGATCAACCAGGAGATTTCCATGAGCAATCCAGTTCTCGTAAATCAGATCATTCCCGAGTCCGATGTCGTGCCGCTGACCGGCCGTGTCGGCACCGAAATCAGGGGTATCCGCCTTGGCGGAGAGCTTTCGGACGCGACGGTGGCAGCCATCAACCAGCTTCTCCTGAAACACAAGGTCATCTTCTTCCGCGACCAGCAACATCTCGACGATTCCGAACAGGAAGCCTTCGCACGCCGCCTGGGCGATCTTGTGCCGCATCCAACCCAGGGCCCGGTTGCGGGCACGGCTTCCATCCTCAATCTCGATTCCAGCCGCGGCGGCGGCAGGGCGGACCAGTGGCACACCGATGTCACCTTCGTGGATGCCTATCCTAAATTCTCGGACCTTCGCGGCGTCGTCATTCCGGCGGCTGGAGGCGATACGATCTGGTCCAACACGCATGCCGCATATGAAAGTCTGCCGGCACCGCTCAAATTGCTGGCGGACAATTTATGGGCCATTCACAGCAATGCCTATGACTACGCAGCCGTGCGCCCTCGCGCCACCGCTGAAGAGAAGAAGCATTTCGAGGAAGTTTTCACCTCGACCATATACGAGACCGAGCATCCAGTTGTGCGTGTCCATCCCGAAACCGGCGAAAGATCGCTGCTGCTCGGCAATTTCGTTCAGCGTCTGGTCGGCCTGTCGAAGAGCGACTCCGCGAAACTCTACGAGGTGTTCCAGTCCTACGTGACCGCCCCGGAAAATACCGTGTGCTGGCGTTGGAGAGCCGGAGATGTCGCAATTTGGGATAACCGTGCGACCCAGCACTATGCGGTCAACGACTATGGCGACCAGCACCGGGTCGTGCGCCGCGCCACCGTCGATGGCGACGTCCCCGTCAGTGTCGACGGTCGCCGCAGCATCACCCACGTCAAGGCCGCCAGGCTGAAAGCAAAGGCCGCATGAGCGCGGCCGGACAGCGGAACGACATGAAATTCGCATGCGCTTGCCGTGCTGATCGCCTCGGCTGGCGCAGGCTCCGGAATCCACTGGAAGTCGGTTGCTGCAAAATTCCTTAAATCGGCATCGATTGAAGGATAACATCATGCAGCATGTCAAAGTGCGACAGCGCCCTCTGCGTATCTGGAAATACGCGCGGCGCTGTCGTGAGATTCCAAGAGCGCACTATCGATGACATCGAGGTGGAAGGGAGATTAGCAATGAGGCGGTTCGCGACACGCATTTGCCATGATTTTCGGGATGACATTTTTCTCGGCCGTTGCGGCTGCTCAGGCCGACGAGCCGGGGCTCTGGAAGGTTTATAACGACGCCTTCAAGGGCGCGAAATATGTGGATCTGACCCATACCATCACCCCGAAAATCCCCGTGTGGGCGGGCTTCGGCAATTCAACCTTTGCACCGGCAAAGGCGGGTGCGAATTTGGAAGGCTTCGCCAAGCAGGGCGACGTCTACACCTACGACAAGCATGGTTTCGAAGCGACGAGCTACCTGCTGACTACAGATCAGCTCGGCACGCAGCTCGATCCGCCCGCCCATTGGGCACCGGAATATTCCGCAAGCGACGAGTTGCCGGCGACCTTCGATGATGCGGTACCGAGGGCGTCACGGCAACGCACGGTCGCCAAGCAGGCACGGCCCAGATGGCGAGGCCAAATTTTCGAAGCAAACTCCTGATACACCAAGGAAAAATCCGAAGAGGAATACATCCATGACCGGTCAACCCGTTGCCACCCGCATCGTTCTCGCTTCGCGCCCATCCGGAAAGCCAGTGGCGGCGAATTTCCGGCTCGAGCGGGAGACGGTTCGGGATCTCGCCGAGGGCGAGGTTCTTCTTGAGACGCTTTATCTTTCCCTGGACCCTTACATGCGGGGCCGCATGGACGACGCCAAATCCTATGCCAAGCCGGTCGACATCGGCGGCGTGATGGAAGGAGGCACGGTTGCGCGTGTTTCACGCAGCAGCAACGCGGCGTTCAAGGCGGGGGATATCGTGCTTTCGCATTCCGGCTGGCAGAGCCACGCGATTTCAGATGGTGGGGACTTGCGGAAGCTCGATCCGCAAATCGCACCGATCACGACAGCCCTCGGCACTCTTGGAATGCCCGGCTTCACGGCCTATGCCGGGCTTCGCAATATCGGCAAACCCAAAGCAGGCGAAACGCTTGTGGTTGCGGCAGCGAGCGGGGCGGTTGGCTCGGCAGTCGGACAGATGGCAAAGATTTACGGTGCGCGTGTCGTCGGAATCGCAGGCGGGCCTGAGAAATGTGACTACATACGCCAAGCGCTCGGCTTCGATGTCGCCATAGACCATTATGCAAGCGATTTTCCGGCACAACTTGCAGCCGCTTGTCCGAAGGGCATTGATGTCTATTTCGAGAATGTCGGTGGCCATGTCTGGAGCGCTGTGTTTCCACTGCTGAACGACTTCGCGCGCATACCGGTCTGCGGGCTGATCGCACACTACAACGAAGCATCCTCTGTCTCGAGCGGACATGATCGGCTTCCTGCGGTGATGCGCGCCATCCTGCGGAAAAGCCTCACCATCCGAGGCTTCATCCAGCGCGAATTTGCCGAACAGCGTCCTGACTTCTATCAGCAGGCCGGAGCGTGGATCTCCGAAGGACGGCTCAAGTACAAGGAAGATGTCGTTGACGGACTTGAAAACGCTCCGGAGGCTTTTCTCGGTCTTCTGGAAGGGAAGAATTTCGGGAAGCTGATCGTGCGCGTCGCGCCCTGAAACATCGCCTTGGCGTTTTCTATTTCGCGGCGCGGTTCTTTTTTGCTCGTTGTCGGAACAGAACAAAAAAGCCAATCCCGGAGAAGCCGATGCCGGAGCACGTAAATTCTATGAAAAATATAGAGACGCTTTAATTTAGCCTCATCCTATTCCGGAGGCTATGATGAAGATTACAAGACGCGCTTTCACGGCGGTGGTGGCAGGCGCCATCGCGACACCTTTGACGCATGTTCGACTGGCTGGCGCAGCTGACAAGGTCGTGCGTATCGGCTACCAGAAATATGGAACTCTGGTGCTTCTCAAGGGCAAAGGCACGCTGGAGAAGAAGCTTGAAACCATCGGCTACACGGTTGAGTGGACCGAGTTTCCAGGCGGCCCCCAACTGCTCGAAGCGCTGAACGCCGGCGCTGTCGATTTCGGATCGACCGGCGAAACGCCGCCGATCTTTGCCCAGGCCGCCAATGCTCCGCTCGTCTACATTGCGCACGAGCCCCCTGCCCCGCGCGGCGAAGCCATACTTGTCCCGAAGGACAGCCCCATCAAGTCGGTCGCGGAACTGAAGGGCAAGAAGGTCGCCTTCAACAAGGGCTCAAACGTGCATTACCTGCTCGTCAAGGCGCTCGAAGAAGCCGGCTTGACCTATGAGGATGTGGAAGCATCCTTCCTCGCCCCAGCCGACGGCCGCGCAGCCTTCGAAAAGGGCGCAGTGGATGCTTGGGTCATCTGGGACCCCTTCCAGGCAGCAGCGGAAGTGGCGGTCGAAGCGCGAGAACTCAGAAACGGCGAGGGCATCGTTCCCAATCACCAGTTCTATCTCGGCACCAAGGCGCTGATTGACGCTCACGCCGAGGCGATCGATGTCTTGATCGAGGCCATTTCCGAGATCGACGAATGGACCAAGTCCGATACCGCGGCTGCGGCTGCGGAGCTGTCACCGTCGGTCGGCATCCCCGAACCTGTGCTCGTCAAGGCACTCGAGCGCCAGTCCTACGGGGTCAAGAGCCTGGATGACACTGTCGTCGCGCAGCAGCAGAACATCGCCGACACGTTTTTCAAACTGAAGCTCATTCCCAAGCAGGTGACGATTGCGGACGTCGTCCGCAAGAGCAAGGCGTGAAGCCTATCTGAGCTCCTGGTTCCAGCGGGAAAGTCTGGCTGCCTTCTCGTATAGGAAGGACCGCGGTGCCAACCTTTGTCCTCCAAGAATTGGAGTCGCGATCGATGTCTTCCAGCATTGTCGATGTCCGGACCTGGACTTCAGCTCAGATATGCAGGGCGCTTCCCAAAGCTTTCAGCGCCGCCTCCATCACCGCTTCGCTGCGGGTCGGATGCGCGTGAATGGTGCCGGCGATGTCTTCCAGGCGTGCACCCATCTCGATGGCCAGCGCAAAGGCCGCCGAGAGCTCGGAGACCCCGGCGCCCACCGCCTGCAGGCCGAGCACGAGGTTGGTATCGGCGCGGGCCACCACGCGCACGAAGCCCTCTTCGGATAACATCGTCATCGCCCGTCCGTTGGCGCTGAACGGAAATTGGCCAGTTCGGATCTCATAGCCTTGCGCCTTCGCCTCTGCCGGCGACAGGCCGGCGCTGACGATCTCCGGGTCGGTGAAGCAGATGGCGGGAATGCATCTTTTGTCCCAGGCCCGCTTCTTGCCGGCGATGATCTCAGCCACCATCTCCCCTTGTGCCATGGCCCGATGGGCAAGCATAGGCTCGCCGGTCACGTCGCCGATCGCATAGATGGCGCGCATCGAGGTGCGGCAGCGATCGTCGATCCTGAGGTAAGGACCGGCACGATCGAGATCGAGCTCTTCGAGACCCGATCCTGCCGTTCTCGGGCGGCGGCCGACGGTGACGAGGATGCGGTCCGCCGGCAGGCTCTGCTGCCGGCCATCCGGCGTTTCGACGATCAATGCCTCGCCATTGTCGGCAAGGCCGATCGCCTTGGCGCCGGTCAACACCCGGATGCCGCCTTCGGTCAGCTTGCGCATGACGTGCCGCACGAGTTCGGCATCATATTGCGGCAGCACCTGCGGCATCGCCTCGACGACAGTCACCTCCGAGCCCATCTTGGCAAAGGCCGTTCCGAGCTCCAGCCCGATATAACCGCCGCCGACCACGACGAGCTTGTTCGGCAGTTCCGTCAGCGACAGCGCCTCCGTCGAGGAGATGACGCGACCGCCGAAGGGCAGGTTGGCAAGCTCCACCGGATCGGAACCGGTGGCGATCACCACGGTCTCGGCGCGGATGATCTGCTGGCCGGTTTCCGTCTCCACCTCCACCGTCTTGCCGTCGCGGAAGCGCGCCCGGCCGTGGACGATCTTGACGCGCGCCTTCTGCAGCAGCCCCGAGACCCCGCTGGTCAGCCGGCCGACGATGCCGTCTTTCCAGGCAATCGTTCTGCCGAGATCGATCGAGGCGCCTTCGACGCGGATGCCCATCGGGTTTTTGCCGGCAAGCATCTTTTGCGTCGCGTCGAATTCCTCCGCCGCATGGATCAGCGCCTTGGAGGGAATGCAGCCGACCGTCAGGCAGGTGCCACCCGGTTTGCCGGCCTCGACGATGACGGTATCGATGCCGAGCTGTCCGGCGCGGATGGCGCAGACATAACCGCCCGGGCCGGCGCCGATGACGAGGAGCTTGCAGACAATCTCTTTCATGGATCAGCCTTCGATGAAAATGAGCGCCGGTGTTTCGAGCAGCGTGCGGATGCGCTGCACAAAGTTTGCCGCATCCCAGCCATCGATGATGCGATGATCGAAACTGGAGGAGAGGTTCATCATCTTGCGCGGCACGAACTGCGCGCCGTCCCAGACCGGTCGCGTGGCGATCTTGTTGACGCCGATGATCGCCACCTCGGGACGGTTGATGATGGGTGTCGAGACGATGCCGCCGAGCGCGCCGAGCGAACTGATGGTGATGGTCGAGCCGGAAAGCTCATCGCGCGTCGCCGTCCCGGATCGCGCCGCATCCGCCAGCCGGTTCATCTCCGCGGCGCAATCCCAGATGCCGCGGGCTTCCGCATGCCGTACCACCGGCACGGTCAGGCCGGCCGGCGTCTGCGTGGCGATGCCGATATGCACGGCACCGTAGCGCGTGATGATGCCGGCATCGTCGTCGAAAGTGGCGTTGACGTCAGGCTGCTCGGAAATCGCCTTGACCAGCGCCCGCATCAGGAAGGGCAGAACCGTCAGCTTCGGATGATCAGGCCTGCGATCGCCGTTCATCGTGGCGCGCAGCTCCTCGAGTGCAGTCATATCTACCTCCTCCACATAGGTGATGTGAGGGATGCGCGAGGCGGAAAACACCATCTTCTCGGCGATGCGGCGGCGCAGGCCGGTCAACTTGATCTCCTCGGTCGCCGTCTTCCTGGCAAAACCGTTCTTCACCGCTGCGGGAGCGGCTCCAGGGGTCAGGAATTGCTCGATATCCTCACGCAGGATACGCCCGGCCGGTCCTGTCCCCTGCACCTGCCTGAGATCGACACCGCTTTCCCTGGCGAAGAGCCGCACCGAGGGAGCGGCAAGCGGCTTTTCCGCCGATACAGCCGCCGGCACTGGCGCCGGCGCAGGAGTTGGCGCTGCCGGGGCAGGTTTTACAATTTCGGCCCTGGGGGATTCGGCAATCGGCGCCTGCCCAATCACCACAGGCTGCGTCTCGCCGACATCTCCCGCCGTCTCGATCCGCACCAGCGGGGCCTTGACCGCGATGCGGTCTCCGACCTCGCCGGCAAGCCAGATGACGGTGCCATGGACGGGCGACGGAATTTCCACGGTGGCCTTGTCGGTCATGACGGCGGCGATCACCATGTCCTCGCGGACGGGATCTCCCGTCTTCACGAGCCATTCCACGATCTCGGCCTCGGCGACCCCCTCCCCGACATCGGGCATCTTGATGATGAATTCGCCCATGGCTCAGGCCTCCACGACTTCGGCAAGCGCCCGCCCGACACGGCCGGGACCGGGGAAATAATCCCACTCCTGCGCATGCGGATAGGGCGTGTCCCAGCCGGCGACACGCACGACCGGCGCTTCGAGATGATAGAAGCAATGTTCCTGCACCAGTGCTGTGACCTCGGCGCCGAAGCCGGATGTCAGGGTCGCCTCATGCACGACGACGCAGCGGCCGGTCTTGGACACCGATTTGACGATGGCATCGAGATCGAGTGGCAGCAGGCTTCTCAAATCGATCACCTCGGCATCAATCCCGGCATCCTCGGCCGCGGCAAGCGCCACATGCACCATGGTGCCATAGGCAACGACCGTCACTGCCGATCCCGCGCGCCGCACTTCGGCCTTGCCGATCGGGATCGTGTAGTGGCCGTCCGGCACCTCTCCGAGGTCGTGTTTCGACCAGGGCGTCACCGGCCGCTCGTGATGGCCGTCGAAGGGGCCATTATAGAGGCGCTTCGGCTCCAGGAACATGACCGGGTCGGGATCTTCGATCGCCGCGATCAGCAGGCCTTTGGCATCATAGGGATTGGAAGGCACGATCACCTTCAGCCCGCAGACATGGGTAAAAAGCGCCTCCGGGCTCTGGCTGTGCGTCTGGCCGCCGAAGATACCGCCGCCGGTCGGCATGCGCACGACGATCGGGCAGGTGAAATCGCCGTTGGAACGGTAGCGGATGCGCGCCGCCTCCTGCGTCAGCTGGTCATAGGCCGGATACATGTAATCGGCGAACTGGATTTCGACGCAGGGCTTCAGCCCATAGGCCGCCATGCCGATCGCCGTGCCGACGATGCCGGATTCGCTGATTGGCGTATCGAAGCAGCGCGTTCTGCCGTATTTTGCCTGCAGGCCCTGTGTGCTGCGAAAGACGCCGCCGAAATAGCCGACATCCTCACCGAAAACGACAACATTGTCGTCCTTCGCCATCGAGACGTCCATGGCGCTGCGCACGGCCTCGATCATCGTCATCCTGGCCATGTCAGTACCCCGCCTGCTGCCGTTGGCGGCGGATATGCGGCGGCATCTCGGCATAGACGCCCTCGAAAATGTCGCGCACCGAAGGCCTGCCGCCGGCATGCAGCGTGCCATGAGCCTCTGCCTGGCGCTGCGCCTCGATCACCTCGTCCATGATTTCGGCTTCGGCCTGCACATGCCGCTCCTCCGACCAAGCGCCCTTGACGATCAGATGTTTCTTCAGCCGCAGCACGGGATCGCCGAGCGGCCAGGCCTCCGATTCCGTCTTGGGCCGATAGGCGCTCGGATCGTCGGAGGTCGAATGCGCGCCGACGCGATAGGTCACATATTCGATCAGCGTCGGCCCGAGATTGCGCCGCGCGCGCTCGGCCGCCCAGCGGGCGACGGCATGGACGGCGAGGTAGTCGTTTCCGTCGACACGCAGCGCCGGAATGCCGAAGCCGAGGCCCCGCGCCGCGAAAGTGCCGGAGCCGCCCCGGGCAATGCCCTGGAAGGTCGAGATCGCCCACTGATTGTTGACGATGTTGAGGATCACGGGCGCCTTATAGGTCGAGGCGAAAACCAGCGCCGAGTGGAAATCCGATTCCGCCGTCGATCCGTCGCCGATCCAGGCCGCGGCAATGCGGCTGTCGTTCTTGATCGCCGAGGCCATCGCCCAGCCGACGGCCTGCACATATTGGGTGGCGAGATTGCCCGAGATGGTGAAGAAGCCGTGTTCCTTGGAGGAATACATGATCGGCAATTGCCGGCCGCGTAAGGGATCACTCTCGTTCGAGTAGATCTGGTTCATCATCTCGACCATCGGATAGTCGTCGGCAATCAAAAGGCCCGCCTGGCGATAGGTCGGGAAATTCATGTCTCCCTTCTCGAGCGCCTTGCGAAAGGCGCAACTGACGGCTTCCTCGCCGAGATGCTGCATGTAGAAGGAGGTCTTGCCCTGCCGCTGCGCCATCAGCATGCGGGCGTCGAAGGCCCGCAGCTTCATCATGTTGCGAAGCCCGGTCAGCAATTCCTCATCGGAAAGCGAGCCTGCCCAGGGGCCGACCGCCTCGCCGTCGCGGTTCAAAACGCGGATGATCGAATAGGCGAGATCACGGATATCTTCGGATGCGACATCCACCTCCGGCCGCGGCACCGAGCCGGCCTTGGCAATCTTGACATTGGAAAAATCAGGCTGACCGCCGGGGCGAACAGCGGGTTCGGGGACATGCAGGCTCAAACGAGCGGAATCCACCATATCTTTTCTTTCCTCCCTTTGCCGGCCTTGCTCCTCTCCTCCGGAAGCAGGGCCGGATGTGGTTCTTATAGATTGCGGGCAATCACCATGCGCTGAACGTCGCTCGTTCCTTCATAGATCTGGCAGATGCGCACGTCGCGGTAGATGCGCTCGACCGGATAGTCGGCCATGTAGCCATAACCTCCATGGACCTGGATCGCGTCGGAGCAGACGCGCTCGGCCATCTCGGAGGCAAAGAGCTTCGCCATCGAGGCTTCCGACAGGCAGGGCAGCCCGGCCTCTCTGAGCGAGGCGGCGTGAAAGACGAGCTGCCGCGCCGCCTCGATCTGCACCCCCATATCGGCAAGGCGGAAGGCAACGGCCTGATGTTCAAAAATCGGCTTGCCGAAGGCCGTACGCTCGCGGGCGTAGTCGCGCGCCGCCTCGAATGCCGCCCGCGCCATGCCGACCGCCTGCGCCGCTATGCCGATCCGCCCGCCCTCGAGATTGGCGAGCGCGATGCGGTAACCTTCGCCTTCCGCACCGAGCCTCAGCTCGGCCGGGATGCGCATGTTGTTGAAGGCGATCTGACAGGTATCGGTGGAATGCAGTCCGAGCTTTTCCTCGACGCGGATCACTTCATAGCCCGGCGTATTCGTCGGAACGATGAAGGCGGTAATGCCTTTCTTGCCAGCGTCCGGATCGGTGACGGCAAAGACGATGATGACATCGCCGTTTTTTCCCGAGGTGATGAATTGCTTGGAGCCGTCGAGCACATAGTGGTCACCGTCACGCCGCGCCCGGGTCTTCAGGTTCGAGGCATCGGATCCGGCCTGCGGCTCGGTCAGCGCAAAGCCGCCAAACCATTCGCCGCTCGCAAGTTTCGGCAGGAAGCGCTGCCGCTGCTCCTCGGTGCCGAATTTCAGGATCGGCACGCAGCCGACGGAACTGTGTACGCTCATAATCGTCGAACAGGGTCCGTCGCCGGCGGCAATCTCCTCCAGTGCGGCAGCATAAGCGACAACACCGGTATCCGAGCCGCCATAGGCTTCCGGCACCAGCATGCCGAGCAGCCCGAGTTCACCCATTTCCTTCAATTCCTCGCGCGGGAAGAGATGCTCCCGGTCGCGTTTGGCTGCCCCCGGCGCCAGCCGGTCGCGGGCAAAATCGCGGGCGAGATCTGAGATCTGCTGCTGGAGGTCGGAAAGGATCATCTGTTCTCCCCTCTCCTATTGCCGTTCGATGGCAACGGCGGTCGCCTCGCCGCCGCCGATGCAGAGCGCGGCCATGCCGCGCTTCAGACCGTGTCGCTCCAGTGCTGCAAGCAACGTCACCAGGATCCGGGCTCCCGAGGCGCCGATCGGATGGCCGAGCGCGCAGGCGCCGCCATGCACGTTCACTTTTTCATGCGGCAGGTTGAGATCGCGCATCGCCGCCATGGCGACGACGGCGAAAGCCTCGTTGATTTCGAAAAGATCGACCTCCGACAACGATAAGCCGGTGCGATCGGACAGTTTCTGCAACGCACCGATCGGTGCAGTGGCGAAAAGATTGGGCGCCTGCGAATGCGTGGCATGGCCAAGGATGGTGGCAAGCGGCTTCAGGCCGCGATGCTCCGCCTCGGTGCGGCGCATCAGCACCAGGGCTGCCGCACCATCGGAGATCGAGCTGGAATTGGCGGCGGTCACCGTACCACCGTCGCGGAAGGCGGGCTTCAGCGTCGGGATCTTGTCGAGCTTCGCCTTTCCGGGCTGTTCGTCGCGGCTCGCCACCTGCTCGGTCTTGCCGGATTTCACCGTGACCGGCACGATCTCGCTTTCGAAACAGCCCTCAGCAATCGCCTTCTGCGCCCGCGTCAGCGAGGCGATGGCGTAGGCATCCTGCGCCTCGCGCGTGAACTGATAGGCCTCGGCGCAATCCTCCGCGAAGCTGCCCATCAAGCGCCCCTTGTCATAAGCATCCTCCAACCCGTCGAGGAACATGTGATCCACGACACGCCCATGGCCGAGCCTGTAGCCGCCACGGGCCTTGTCAAGGAGATAGGGCGCATTGGTCATGCTTTCCATGCCACCTGCAACCGCCACCGAGGCGCTGCCGGCGGCGATCAGGTCATGCGCCATCATGACGGCCTTCATGCCTGAGCCGCACATCTTGTTGACGGTGCTTGCCGCGGTGGCGAAGGGCAGGCCGGCATGGATCGCCGCCTGGCGCGCCGGCGCCTGCCCCTGTCCCGCCGGCAGCACGCAGCCGAAGACGACCTCCTCGATCGCCTCGGCTTCGACGCGGCTCCGCTGCAGTGCCGCGCGGATCACCGTTGCTCCCAGCTCCGGCGCTGTCGCCTCCTTCAGCTCTCCCTGAAAGCTGCCGATCGGGGTGCGCGCCGCACCAACGATCACGATGGGATCCTGCAAAACCATCTTTCCTCCTTCGGGCGAAGCGCTCAGCGCGCGCCCATCCGCAATGCGCCGTCGAGGCGGATGACCTCGCCGTTCAGCATGTTGTTTTCGAAGATATGGCGTACCAGCCCGGCAAATTCCGCCGGCCGACCGAGCCGCGGTGGAAAGGGCACGCTCTTGCCGAGTGCTGCCTGAACCTCGGCCGGCATATCAGCCATCATCGGTGTCTCGAAAATGCCGGGCGCGATCGCGACGACGCGAATGCCGTGACGGGCAAGCTCGCGGGCGATCGGCAAGGTCATCGCCGCCACCCCGCCCTTGGAGGCGGCATAGGCTGCCTGACCGATCTGGCCATCGAAGGCGGCAACCGAGGCCGTATTGACGATGACGCCGCGTTCGCCTTCCGCATCCGGCTCGGTCTTCTGGATTGCGGCGGCGGCAAGCCGGATCATGTTGAATGTGCCGATGAGATTGATGCTCACCGTACGGTCAAAACTCTCCAGCCGGTGCGGCCCGTCGCGGCCGATCACCTTTTCGGCCGGCGCCACGCCCGCGCAATTCACCAATCCGCGCAAGCCGCCGAAGGCTTCGACAGCAGCGGCAACCACCGCCGCCCCCTGCTCGGCATCGGTCACATCGGCCTTGACGAAGCAGGCATCGCGTCCGAATTCCCGGGTGATTTCTTCGCCCGCTTGCGTATTGAGATCGGCGATCGTGACGCGCCCGCCGGCTTCTACAAGCGCGCGCACTGTTGCCGCACCCAAGCCGGAGCCGCCGCCGGTCACGATGAAACTTGCTCCACGGATCAGCATGAATCTCTTCCTCCTGTCGGCCGCACCCCCTCCAAGCGCAACCGACGGATACGATTCTATTCGCTCCACCTATTGCAAGCGATGACAGAACTGCCCCATTATTTCAGCCAGTTTTGCCATAGCGAGGATAGAATGGCCGAGATCGAGCGACGCATGATCGCGCCGGGCTTCGTGGAGGAGGCACTCGACAGCCTGCGGCGGCTCGGCAAGCCTTCGGCGCCGATCCTTTCCCGCGTCGGTCTGGCATCCCCCGTCGATCAGCCGGTTTCGGCAGAGACCTATGGCGCGCTCTGGCTGGCGATCGCCGCCGAGCTCGACGATGAATTCTTCGGCATGGGCGCACGGCCGATGCGCAGCGGCAGCTTCACGCTGCTGTGCCACTCTGTGCTGCATGCGCCGACACTGGGTCATGCGCTCCGCCGGGCGCTACGCTTCCTCGATGTCGTGCTCGACGATCCCCGGGGACGGCTCGTCATCCGCGACGGTCTGGCCGAGATCGAACTCAGCGACGCCGGCGGCCCACGTTCGGCCTTCGCCTACCGCACCTACTGGATCATCCTGCACGGCATCATCTGCTGGCTGGTCGGCCGGCGCATTCCGATCCGGCTCGTCGATTTCCGCTGCGCGGAACCCAAACAAGGCGCCGACTACCGGCTCTTCTTCGGCGCCCCGGTGCGTTTCTCGCAAACCATCAGCCGGCTCGGCTTCGACAGCGCCTTGCTCGACCTGCCGGTGGCGCGTAGCGAACAGGCGCTCAAACAGTTCCTGCGCGGCGCGCCCGCCAATATTCTGGTGCGCTATCGCTATGATGCCGGCATCGCCGCCACTGTGCGCCGGCGCTTGAGCCAGGCAACACCTGCCATGTGGCGGAGCTTCGCCGAGCTCGCCGCCGACATGCGCATGCCGCCCTCGACGCTGCGCCACCGCCTGCACGACGAGGGACAAAGCTATGCCGCCATCAAGGACGACATCCGTCGCGACCTCGCCGTCGAACTGCTGCTGAACACATCGAAGACCATCGGAGAGATTGCCGTGCAGCTCGGCTATTCCGAGCCGAGCGCCTTCTTCCGGGCCTTCCGGAAATGGATGGGCAAGAGCCCCGAGGTTTTTCGCCGGGAGGAAGCAGGGTCGCTGGGCGACGCTAGGTAGGCCAAGCTTGCTCCCTCTTCTCCCCAGCGGGGCTATCAGATTCACACATCATCGAAAGCGTTGAGGAGGAGGATACGCCGCGCTTGGCGGCCTGGAACTGTTGCCAGCCGTCGAGCATGACGATCGGGCCTGGCTTGCCGTAGTAGCCGGTCCACCCGCCGAGGCGGGCGCAGACCCAGGCGGATAGGAGCCCGGTTGCCGCCGAGCTTGCGCACCCGCATTCCCTGGCCGGCAGTCGCAACAAGGCGCCCCAGCAAGCGAGACTGTGTGGATAGAATGGTACCGGCGGTCGTGGCGTGAGGAGGCCGTTCGCTAACACACAAAGGCAATCTCATCCATCTCGGCTGAGCGCCCGCAGAAGTTAAATTATCGGAGATCGTCCGCGTTCGTCGTCCAGATCCGCAGGGATGATCTCGATCAGCGGGTCAGCCCCCCCGCAGAATGGTCGCGTGAAAGCTGAAATCGCTCCGCGCGGTCCGACCGGACGCGCGGAGCGAAAGCGGGAAACAACCAGGCTACATTGACTGACCCCGAGGCGGCAGGTTCTGTTGCCAGGGCTTGCACCCGATCAAGTGGTCAGCGAATTGAGTCTCGGCCTGACTTAAGCATTTGCGCCTCCGTCTACGGTAACGGTTGTACCGGTGATCATATTTGCGCCGGGGCTTGCCAGAAATGCAACAACACCCGCGATTTCGCGGGGGTCCGCAAAGCGCCCGATTGATGACAGGCTCCGTTGGAAATCAGCGGTCGCGCCGTCTGCCGGATTTGCCTCGGTATCGGTCGATCCGGGCGAGATCAGGTTGACCGTAATGCCTTGTGGCCCAAGTTCTCGCGACAGGCCGCGTGTGAACGAGTGCAATGCCGATTTCGACATCGCGTAGGCTGTCACACCCGGAAAAGGAACGCGGTCGCCGAGAGCGGATCCGATCGAGATGATACGCCCACCCTTGGAAAAGTGCGGAATAGCCGCTTTTGAAAAAGCGACAGGCGCGCGCACGTTGATATCCATGAGGGCCTGAAATTGCGTCAGATCGAGGTCGGCGATTGGTCCGGCCAGTCCGATGGCCGCACTATTCACCAAAATGTCGAGGCCACCGAGCTTTTCGACAGTCTCAGTCACGGCCCGCTTGGCAGCGTCTGGATCGGCACTGTCGGCCTGCACGGCCAGCGCACGGCGCCCCAGCTTTTCGATCGAAGACACGATGCCGTCCGCTCGCTCCGGCGACTTGTTGTATGTAATTGCCACGTCTGCGCCCTTCTCGGCCAACACCAGCGCGATCGCGGCGCCGATCCCCCGAGACCCTCCGGTAACAAGAGCGCGCTTCCCCATAAGATCAGCCATTTTACATCCTTTTGCTTCATGTTTCGGAGGCCCACTTTCGGGCCCGGGAAGGTCGTCATTTCCGCTCCCCTCCGCCCTTTAGATAAGCGGTCACGAGAAAATCAACATCTCCGATCCCACCTCATGCTTGCCTGATCCTTCCAAATTTGTCATATCGTCGTCAATGAACATCTCCGAGAACGTGACAGGTCGCCTGCTGGACGACGTCGCTCCTGTTGTTGCCGGCCGTACGGGAACTGTCGGGATTGCGACACCTGTCCCACGTCTGACGGTCTGGACGAGTACGGTCCCGACTTTACCGACGCCAGCCGTGTTCGAACCCATGTTTTACGCAGTCCTGCGTGGGACAAAAGTATTAATCATGGGCGCCAATCGCTTCGAACTGTCGGCTGGCATGTGCGCGGCATCATCCTTTGGTCTGCCATTTATCCATCAGTTCACCGACGCCACGCCCGATCTGCCTTACGTCGCGATCAGCCTTCATCTTGATACGACTATGCTTACGCGCGTCATGCTCAATATGCCCAAACGCGACGACCGCTGGACCTGCGCGGTAGCGGCGGGAGAACTGAACGGCCTGGTCGGCGAGCCACTGGCTCGGCTTGTTGGGCTTTTGAACTCTCCGGACGATATCGGCATGCTTGCGCCGCATTATGAGACTGAACTCTACTACCGCCTTTTCCAGAGTACGATGGGAGATACGCTACGTCAGATCGGTCAGCGAAACGAGCGGTTCCAGCAACTCAAGGCGGCGGCCGATTGGCTTGCTTCCAACCACAACGAGCCCATCAATATCCCCGATTTGGCAGCGTCCGCGGGAATGAGTGTCACTTCGTTTCATCGACACTTCAAGGGTGTGACGGGATTCAGCCCGCTTGCTTTTCAACGCCATATCCGTCTTTTGGAAGCTCGAAAGCTCCTCGCCTCCGGTTCCGCCAACGTGTCGCGTGTTGCTTATGAGGTCGGCTACGTTAGCCCGTCGCAATTCAGTCGGGAGTACAAGAGCATGTTCGGCAGTCCGCCCGTCGCTGACTTGCAACGGTAAGCCTTATCAGCCGGGCATCTTTCGGACTCGGATTACCCACTGACAACTACACCAAAGCGCACGGCGGCGGGCGGGACTGTCAAGTGGCGTGGCGCGGAAGGTGGGGGATCTTCTCGGGTCTGCTCGCGGACTGGCGCGGAAGATCTTCCAGCTTCACGGGCCGCTTGGCCGGCCTGGCCGGCGATGTCATGGGGCGGCAGCAGACATGCAGCCGGGAGGGCCTCAGTTCCGGGTGCGCGAGCAACCGACTGGACAGGCTCGACAAGAATTCGCAAGGCTCTTCGGCCGTATCATTCAAGGGCACTTTGACCCCGCCGCAACCCGCGCTACATATTTTAGCGGGAGGAGTGCCATGTTTGATTTTTCGCTCGGCGAAACCGCGGACGCGATCCGTGAAACGACGGCGCGGTTTGCCGCCGATCATATTGCTCCGCTGGCCGCGGAGATCGACGAAAGCAACACCTTTCCACGCCAGCTCTGGCCCGAGATGGGTGCGCTCGGCCTGCATGGGATCACGGTCGAAGAAGAATTCGGCGGCGCCGGTCTCGGCTATCTCGATCATGTCGTCGCCATGGAGGAAGTCTCACGCGCCTCTGCTTCCGTGGGGCTCAGTTACGGCGCCCATTCCAATCTCTGCGTCAACCAGATCCGCCGCTGGGCCTCGCCGGAACAAAAGCGCCGCTATCTGCCGAAGCTGATCTCCGGCGAACATGTCGGTTCGCTCGCCATGTCGGAGGTCGACGCCGGTTCCGATGTCGTCTCCATGCGGTTGCGTGCCGAGAAAAAGGGCGACCGCTATATTCTGAACGGCACCAAGTTCTGGATCACCAACGCGCCGCATGCCGACGTGCTTGTTGTCTATGCCAAGACCGATCCCGCAGCCGGCCCGAAAGGCATTTCCACCTTCATCATCGAAAAGGGTCTGCCGGGCTTCAGCGTCTCCAAGAAGCTCTCCAAGCTCGGCATGCGCGGCAGCGACACGGCCGAACTGGTCTTCGAGGATTGTGCGGTGCCGGCCGAGGCGCTGATGGGCCGGGAGGGAGAAGGCGTGAAAATCCTGATGTCCGGCCTCGATTACGAGCGCGCCGTGCTTGCCGCCGGACCGCTCGGCATCATGCAGGCCTGCCTCGACGTCGTGCTGCCCTATGTGCGCGATCGCAAACAATTCGGCAAAGCGATCGGCGATTTCCAGCTGATGCAGGGCAAGATCGCCGATATGTATGTCGCGCTGAATTCGGCGCGTGCCTATGTCTATTCCGTCGCCCGGGCCTGCGATGCCGGCCGCGCGACGCGCACGGATGCAGCTGCTGCGATCCTCTTTGCCAGCGAAAATGCCGTAAAGGTCTCGCTGGAAGCGATCCAGGCGCTCGGCGGCGCCGGCTATACCAAGGAATGGCCGGTCGAACGCTACTTGCGCGACGCCAAGCTCTACGATATCGGCGCCGGCACCAACGAGATCCGCCGCTACCTGATCGGCCGGGAGCTCATTGCGTCATGACGGTGATTTCGACTGCGATCGCCCGCGACAGCGACAGCTTCAAGGCCAATGCCAGCAAGAACAAGGCGCTTATCGGCGAGCTCCATGACCGCTCGGCGAAAGCGCGCGAAGGTGGATCGCAGGCAGCGCGCGAGCGCCATACCGGCAAGGGCAAGCTGCTGCCGCGCGACCGCATCCAGCTTTTGCTCGATGCCGGCAGCCCGTTCCTGGAGATCGGGACGCTGGCGGCCAACGGCATGTATGATGACGAGGCGCCCGGCGCCGGCATCATCGCCGGCATCGGCCGTGTGTCCGGCCGCGAGGCGATGATCGTCGCCAATGATGCGACGGTGAAGGGCGGCGCCTATTTCCCGATGACGGTGAAGAAACATCTGCGGGCGCAGGAGATCGCCTTGCAGAACCGGCTGCCCTGCCTCTATCTCGTCGATAGCGGCGGCGCTAATCTTCCGCACCAGGCCGAAGTCTTTCCCGACCGCGACCATTTCGGCGCGATCTTCTACAACCAGGCGCAGATGTCGGCCGAGGGAATCCCACAGATCGCCTGCGTGATGGGAAGCTGCACCGCCGGCGGCGCCTATGTGCCCGCCATGTCCGACGAAACGGTGATCGTGCGCAATCAGGGCACGATCTTCCTGGCCGGCCCGCCGCTGGTGAAGGCCGCGACCGGCGAGATCATTTCGGCCGAAGAACTCGGCGGCGCCGAGACCCATGGCCGCCGCTCCGGCGTCGTTGATCATGTCGCCGAAAACGACGAACATGCACTGCTGCTCGTCCGCGACATCGCAGCCACCCTCAACAGCGTGAAATCGGTCGATATCGACCTCCAGCCGCCACGGCCGCCAAAACTCGATCCCGAGGATCTCTGCGGCCTCATTCCGGAGGATGTGCGTTCGCCCTATGATGTGCGCGAGATCATCGGCCGGATCGTCGATGGTTCCGAACTGCATGAGTTCAAGCCGCTCTACGGCACCACGCTGGTCTGCGGCTTCGCCCGCATCTGGGGCATGCCCGTTGCCGTCATCGCCAATAACGGCGTGTTGTTTTCCGAAAGCGCGCTGAAGGGGGCGCATTTCATCGAGCTAGCCTGCCAGCGCCGCGTGCCTTTGCTTTTCCTGCAGAATATCTCCGGCTTCATGGTCGGCGGCCGCTATGAGGCCGGCGGCATCGCCAAGGATGGGGCAAAGCTGGTGACGGCGGTTGCAACCGCTACCGTGCCGAAAGTCACCGTCATCATCGGCGGCAGCTTCGGCGCCGGCAATTACGGCATGTGCGGCCGCGCCTATCGCCCGCGCTTCCTCTTCACCTGGCCGAACAGCCGCATCAGCGTGATGGGCGGCGAACAGGCGGCCTCCGTGCTTGCCACCATCCGCCGAGACTCCATGGAGGCGCGTGGGGAGAATTGGCCTATTGAAGAGGAGGAAGCCTTCAAGGCGCCGATCCGTGCGGGCTACGAGGCCGAGGGCAACCCTTATTATGCCACCGCCCGCCTCTGGGATGACGGCATCATCGATCCGCGCCAGACGCGGGATGTGCTGGGCCTTGCCCTTTCCGCCTGCCTGAACGCGCCGATCCCGAAGGGGCCGCGCTTCGGCCTGTTCAGGATGTGAGGCGCCGATGATGGAAAGTCTTCTCATTGCTAATAGGGGCGAAATCGCCCGCCGCATCATCCGCACGGCCAAGATACTCGGCATCCGCACCATCGCCGTCTATTCCGAGGCCGATGCCGGCCTACCCTTCGTAAGCGAGGCGGACGAGGCGATCGCCATCGGCCCCTCGCCGGCCCGCGAAAGCTATCTCTCGCAGGAACGCATCCTGGAGGCCGCCCGGAAAACCGGCGCTGCCGCGATCCATCCCGGCTATGGTTTCCTTTCGGAAAATGCCGGATTTGCCGAAGCGGTGGAAAAGGCTGGGATCATCTGGGTCGGCGCGCCCCCGGCTGCCATCCGGGCGATGGGTCTCAAGGATGCTGCGAAAGAATTGATGCAGGCGGCCGGGGTGCCTGTGACCCCCGGTTATCTCGGGCCGGACCAGAGCCAAGAGATGCTGGCGGCCGAGGCGGACACTATCGGTTATCCCGTGCTCATCAAGGCGGTCGCCGGCGGCGGCGGCAAGGGCATGCGCCGCGTCGAGCGCCCGCAGGATTTCGCCGAACTTCTCGCCTCCTGCCGTCGCGAAGCGGCCGCCGCCTTCGGCGACGACCGCGTACTGATCGAACGTTATATAGCCAATCCGCGCCATATCGAGGTGCAGGTTTTCGCCGACAAGCTTGGAAACTGCGTTCATTTCTTCGAGCGCGATTGTTCGCTGCAGCGCCGTCACCAGAAGGTCATCGAGGAGGCCCCTGCCCCCGGCCTCGATGCCGCCACTCGCGCGACGATCTGCGATGCGGCGGTGAAAGCCGCAAGAGCGGTGAATTATGTCGGCGCCGGCACCATCGAATTCATCGCCGATGCCTCCGAGGGCCTTCGCGAAGATCGCATCTGGTTCATGGAGATGAATACGCGGCTGCAGGTGGAACACCCGGTCACCGAGGCAATTACTGGCGAGGATCTGGTGCTCTGGCAGCTGAAGGTCGCTTGCGGCGAACCCTTGCCGAAAATGCAGGACGAGATCGCCATGAACGGCTGGGCCTTCGAAGCCCGGCTCTATGCCGAAAATCCTGCCGCCGGCTATCTGCCCTCGACAGGCCGGCTCGAACATCTGCGCCTGCCAGACACAATCCGCGTCGATAGCGGCGCCGAACAAGGCGATGAAATCACCGCCTTCTATGACCCGATGATTGCCAAGATCATCGCCCATGGGCCGAACCGCGAGGCGGCACTTTCGAAGCTCGCAGCCGCCTGCGCCGGTATCGAGGTCTGGCCGGTCAAATCCAATGCCGGCCTTCTTTCCCGCATCGCCGTCGATCCGGATTTTTGCGCAGCTCGGATCGATACCGGCTTTCTCGACCGCCATGACGACAGGCTTGTGGCGACGGAGCCGAGCGACACCGCAATCGACACCGCGGCCACGGCGCTTTTAAGGAACACCGATGGTGATCCCTGGACCGCGCTGACCGGGTTCCGCATCGCCGGCACGGATGACAAGAGGGTGCGCATCCGTATCGGCGATCACCTCCATTGGGGGCAATCACGTCCGGAGCTTGAGGCAAATACCGTCACGATCGGTGAAACCACGGTGCTTTTCGACGCCGGCAACGCCTGGCCGATCAGCCTGCCCGTCGCAAGTGAAGTCGAAGCAAGTCAGGGTGCCGGCGATGGCGCGATCCTTTCGCCCATGCCCGGCCTCGTCATTTCGGTGGATGTCGCCGACGGAGATCGTGTCGCCAAGGGGGACCGCCTGCTGACGGTCGAAGCGATGAAAATGGAACATTCTCTGCGTGCGCCTTTCGACGGGATTGTTAAAAAAATGCAGGTTTCCTCGGGGATCAGGGTCTCGGAAAACCAGCTGGTCGTCAGCATTGTGAAGGAGCAGGATTGATGGCCGGCCGCTATTTCGACGAATGGACGGTCAGCGACCGCATCGCCCACGAGATCCGCCGCACTGTCACAGAGACCGACAATCTGCTGTTCACGACGCTCTCCCATAATCCGCAGCCGCTGCATCTCGATGCCGACTATGCTGCCGGCACCGAATTCGGCCGGATCGTCGTCAACGGCACCTTCACCTTCGCGCTCACCGTTGGCCTTTCGGTCGGCGACACCACGCTCGGCACGCTCATCGCCAATCTCGGCTATGACAAGGTGACGATGCCGAAGCCGGTCTTCATCGGTGATACGCTGCGGGTGGAAACGGAGGTGATGGAGCTGCGTCGCTCGAACTCCCGCCCCGATGCCGGCATCGTCACCTTCCGGCATATCACCCTGAACCAGCGCGGCGAGATCGTCTGCCAATGCCTGCGCACGGCAATGCTCAAGGTGAAACCGTCATGAGGCTGCGCTCGCTGCTCTTTGCGCCCGGTGACCGGCCGGAGCGTTTCGAAAAAGCGCTCGCCTCAGGCGCCGATGCCGTCATTCTCGACCTGGAGGATTCAGTTGCGCCGGCAAACAAACCGAGAGCACGCGAGAGCGTGCACGAGTTCGTCCTGCATCATGCCGGCGAGACCGCTCTCCTGATCCGCATCAATCCCCTCGCCTCGCAAGAATTCGAAGACGACCTTGCCGCTTTGAGCGGCCTTCATCCTTTCGCGCTCATGTTGCCGAAGGCCGAAGGGGCCGCTTCTGTGCTGAAACTCGCAGGCTCTCTTCCATCTGCTATCCCAATCTTGCCGATTGCGACAGAAACGCCATCCGCGATCTTCGAGATCGGCAGCTACCGGGATGTCGCGACCAGCCTCTGCGGCCTGACCTGGGGGGCTGAGGATCTGCCGGCCGCGATGGGGGCTGCGACCGCGCGGCGAACGGATGGCCGTTATACGCCGCCTTACGAGCTTGCCCGTTCGCTCACGCTATTCGCAGCCCATGCCGCCGCCGTTCCGGCCATCGACACCGTCTATCCCGATTTCCGCGATCTGGGCGGTCTCAGGGCCTATGTCGGCCGCGCCCGGCGCGACGGCTTTTCCGGCATGATGGCCATCCATCCAAGCCAGGTCGAAGTGATCAATCACGCCTTCACCCCGGATCCGTCCGAGATCGCCTGGGCCGAGAAAGTCGCCGCCGCCTTCGCCGCCAGGCCGGACGCAGGCGTCGTCCAGCTTGACGGGCGCATGCTGGATTTGCCGCATCTCAAGCTTGCGACCCGCATTCTCGATGTGGCCGGGCGATAGAGCAAATGCGCCGCCAATTAGCCCGCCTTTGCGGTTTGCTTGGAGGCGGCGTTCTCTCGGGTGAGGTAGCCGGCACCAATGGCGACGTAGAGATCCACATAGTCCTTGGCAACCTGTTGCACGGTGGCTGCAAGGCTTGCCTGGGCATCGGAGACCGACCGCTGCGCGTCCAGGACATCGAGCAATGACGAGGCGCCATCCTTGTAGCTCGTGGTCGAAAGCGCGAGCGACTCCTGCGCCGTCTGCACCTGTCTGCGCAACGGTTCGAGCGTCTGCGTGTCGCGGCGAACGGCCGACAGCGCGTTTTCCACCTCTTCGACCCCGTTCAGCACCGCCGCTTTCCATGCGAGATACTGGGTCCTGGCATCGGATTTTTCGATATCGACATTCGCCCGCAATTTGCCGCCATCGAAGATCGGCAGGTTGAGCGTCAGTCCGAAGGACCAGCTGGTCAGCGTTCCGCCGCTGGCACCGGATGATTTGACCCAGCTCGGCGAGATCGAACCCGATAGCGAGATCGATGGATAAAGCTGGGCTTCGGCAGCACCGATATCGGCGACGGCCGCCGCCAGCTCGCGTTCTGCCTTGCGGATATCGGGACGGTTGCGGATGAGGTCGGCCGGAATGCCGGCGCGAACGTCGCCGCGGAAAACCGGCTGGCCGGCGCTTTTCTGCAGCTCGCCCATCAGCGAGGCCGCCGGCATCCCGAGCAGAGTGGCAATGTGATGGGCCGATTCGGCAAAACTCTGTTCGAGGCCAGGAATGTCGGATTTTGTCGACTGTACCAGGCCCTCGGCCTGAACGACGTCGAGACGGGAGGCCGCACCTGCCTTGAGCTGCAGCTGCGTCAGTTCGTAAGTCTGTTGGCGGGATTTCAAATTCGTCCGTGAAAGCGCGATGCGCTGCTGATAATAACGGGCGTCAATATAGCTCTCGACCAGATCTTTCAGGAAGGTGAGCTTTGCATTGTCGGCCGTTGCATAGGCGGCCCCCAGCGAGGCAATCGCACTCTCCTTCGAGCGACGGTACTGGCCGAAGAAGTCGAGCAGCCAGGCAAGGCTGGCCTCGCTGCCTGTCGTATTCGTGGTGCCGATCGTCGTACGCTCAGAACCCTTCTCGCCGGACACCGTGTGCGATGCGTCGACACTGAGCCTCGGCAGACTGCCGGCGCCGGCAACCGTGACATTGGCGGAAGCCGAATTGATACTCTCGAGCGCCTCGAGCACATCGAGGTTCTCGCTAAGGCCATGAGCCACCAGGCTGTCGAGCTGCTTGTCGCGATAGGCCGTCCACCACTCTGCCGTCACGACATCGCCGTTGCTCTTGCTGCCACCCTCTTTGAATTTAGCAGGAAGCGGCGTCTGCGGCGGAACATGATCCGGGCCGGCGACGCAGCCTGCCAGCAGAAGCGTGACCGCCGATGCGGCGTAGCGGAGCGATGATATTTTCGTGCAGAGCGACGGATTCACTGGCGAGCTTTCTGAACCGGGATCGTGGGTTCAGGCTTAACGGCGCCAACGTTAATGGCGGTAAAGACACTGTAAAGTTAGGTAAAATCGCGGGGATCCGGATCAGGCTTGGTCGTCAGCCGAACCATAGGGCGTCGGTTTTCTGGGAAGCTCCAGGGTGATTGCCAGGCCACCCGTATCCGGCAACGACGCATGCACACGCCCGCCATGGCGTTCGATCGCCTGCCTGGTGATTGCCAGACCCAAGCCGTATCCGCCTCTCGTTACAGCCTCGTTCCCGCGTGAGAACGGCTGGAAGATCCGTTCGAGTTCGTCCCGCCTGACACCTGGCCCCTGATCGGCGACATAGATTTTGAGCCGCTCGGCCGTCGCCTCGCAGGACACGGATATGCGCGAATGCTCGGCGGTATATTTGACGGCGTTGCGGACCACGTTTTCGAGCGCCCTGTAGATCAGCTCACCTTCGACCTCGGCTGCGAAGACGCCCTCGACACTGGTCGTGATCGAGACGTCCCGCGCCTGGGCTTCGAATGCCGCATCGCCGAGAATTTCGTTCAGCAGCTCGATGACATCGAGAGTGTGCGTTTTCAGCGGCCGGCTGGATCCGGCAGTCAACCTGGCAAGCGTCAGAACTTCGCCGACCAGTGCATCGAGCCGTTCGACCTCCCGGTCCATGCGGTCCAGCATGGCGCCGAGTTTGGCCGGGCTCTGCCGGAGCACGCCGACAGCGGCCTGCAGGCGGGACAAGGGCGAACGCAGCTCGTGGGAGACATCATGGAACAGCCTCTGCTGCGCCTCCTGCAACTCCTGAAGCCGGGCGGCGCTGGAATCGAAGTCATGCGCAAGCGCGGTAACCTCGTCCTTTCGGCCGGCCATCTTGTCGCCGATGCGGAAATCGAAGCGGCCATTGGCGAGCGCACTCAAGCCATCGCGCAGGTGCACGACGGGACGAATGAGGTAGCGGGCGAGCGCGCCTGCCGATATCGTGCTCGAAATCAGGATCGTGAGCCACGGCAAGAACGGGCCGAAGTTCTCGAACGTGAACGTCGCCCGAACCGGCAGGGAAATCTGATAGCAAATCCCGTCCTTGAGGACGGATCTTGTATCGACGGTCTTTGGAACCGCACAGGCATCGGCTTTCGCAGTTTTGGAAATCGTCAGACCAGGCGGTAGCGTCTCTTCACTTGTGCTGATGAAATACCTGGCGGCATCTTCGCCATCTCTGGCGAGCACGTTTGCGGTCAGGTTCAGGGCGATCGCTCGCCGCTCTTCCTCCAGTTCGCGCGCAAAAGGAACCCCCTGGAGAAAATTGACGAGCAGGAAGATCACGCCGACTGTCGCCGCCATCGTCAGCCAGATCGTCGTGAAGAATTTCCAGAAAAGCCGAGGCATGGTCAGTCCACGAGAAGTTGATAGCCCTGGCCGCGAACGGACTGGATCCAGGATTGTCCATCCTCCCTCAGTCCGAGCTTCTGACGAACGCTGCTGATATGGACGTCGATACGCCGATCGAAAGGGGTCAGCGGCTTGCCGAAGGCCCGCTTCGAAATGTCCTGCTTCGATACGAGCTGGCCGGCACTGCGAGCGAGGACCTCGAGCAGGCTGAATTCCGTGCCCGTCAGTTCCAAGGTTTCGCCGCGCCATTCGGCGATCCTGCTGCTCGGATGAATCACGAGTTTTCCCGCCCTTATTGTGTCGGTCGTCGCGCCGGCCGCAGGCTGACCTGCCCGACGGAGGATGGCGCGCAACCTCGCCGCAAGTTCGCCCGGCGAGCATGGCTTCGGCACATAGTCGTCGGCGCCGAGATTGAGTCCCGATATCCTGTCGACGTCATCGCCCCTTGCGGTCAGCATCAGGACCGGGACCTGGCTGAGCTTCCTGATCCTCTGCAGAACCTCGATCCCGTTCATCCGGGGCATCATGATGTCGAGCACGATAATATCGACCGTATTGCCGGCAGCAGCGGCAATCGCGGCGCGACCGTCCGTATCGGTGACGACCTCATATCCTTCTTCGACCAGATATTCCTGCAGTAGCGTCGTCAGCTCGGCATCGTCGTCGATGAGGAGAACCTTGTTCATTCACTTCGTCCGTCATTAATCCCAGGCAGCCATACAGCACAAACGCAGTCGCGCGACCGAGTTTTACCTAACTTAACACTAACTTGACCGCACTTAACGTTCACCCCGTTACTTATCATTCCATGACATCACGCGGGCCAGGATCGGGTTGCCTCATCATGAGCCGCAATCCTGCGTCGAGTTGGCACGGATCGGGAAAGGGCCCCCATGCCTTTGCCCACAAGGAGTGCATCGTTGAGAAAACCGCCCAGAATACTCGCTGTCGCTCTTGTTGCGGCAGCGCTCCTGCTTCCCCTGCGCAATGCCATGGCGGATCAATCCGCCGCACCCGCCCTTACCGTGTCGCTGGTGACCCCGGCTGAGCGAGACTGGCCGGAAACCGTTCCCGCAAGCGGCTGGCTGAAACCCTGGCAGGAAGCCATCATCGCTTCCGAGACGAGCGGTCTGCGCGTAACCGAAATCCTGGCCGACGTCGGCTCCGTGGTTAAGAAGGGGCAGATTCTCGTGCGGCTGTCGCAGGACAGCGTGCAGGCCGACCTTCGCAAGCAGGAGGCGGCCGTCGTCACCGCTCAGGCAAACCTGACAAAGGCGAAGGCCAATGCGGATCGGGCTCGGCAGCTACGCTCTTCGGGCGCCCTCTCGGATGAAAAGATCGTCGAATATCTCGCTGACGAACAGACGGCGACGGCAAGTCTTGCGTCTGAAGAGGCGGCGCTCGACAGCCAGAAGATCAAGCTCGACCAGACAACCGTCACGGCCGTCGACGACGGCCTGATAACCTCGCGATCGGCCGAACTCGGCGCGGTCGTCTCGTCGGGCACCGAACTGTTTCGCCTGGTCCGCCAGCAGCGGGTCGAATGGCAGGCCGAGGTTTCGGCTCGTTACCTCTCACGCATCTCGGAGGGATTGAGCGTCGACATCGACGGGCCGGACGGACGTCCCGTTCAGGGCAAGGTAAGGCTCGTCGGACCTTCGATCGACACCAATACAAGCCGGGCAATCGTGTATGTCGCGCTTCCGCAGGATGTTCAGCCGCGCACCGGCCTTTATGTCACCGGCACCATCGAACTGAGGACCACACCGGCACTGACGGTTCCGGAGACCGCGATCGTGTTCCGTGACGGCATAAACTACGTCTTCACTGCCGGCGAGGACAAGCGAGTAAGGCGGGTTCGGGTGGAGACCGGACGCCGCAACGACGGCGAAGTCGAGATCATCTCCGGCATAGATAAGTCGGCGAGAGTGGTGACGTCAGGCGGAGCGTTTCTGTCCGACAACGATCTCGTGAAGACTGCGGGAGAAGGCTGATGAATTTTTCCGCATTTTCGATCCGCAATCCCGTACCGGCAATCCTGCTCTTTGCGATGCTTGCCGTCGGCGGTTTGCTGGCCTTCAAGCAATTACCGATTCAGAACTTCCCCGATATGGACCTCCCGACCATCAAAGTGACCGCGACGCTCGATGGCGCAGCACCGGCGCAGCTCGAAACGGAGGTCGCCCGCACGATCGAGGACAATCTTGCCTCGCTGAGCTATCTCGACCACGTCACCACGACGATCACCGACGGCACTGTGTCGATCAGCGTGTCCTTCAAACTGGAAAAGGACAGCGAAACGGCCCTGAACGAGGTTCGCAACGCCGTCGACAGCGCAAAGGCCGATCTGCCGGCGCAGATGCAAACGCCAAGCGTCACCAAAGTCACCGTGCAGAGTTCGGCGCTGGTCACCTATGCCATCCAGTCTGCCGCCCTTAATGAAACCGAGCTCTCCTGGTTCATCGACAACGATTTGACCAAGGCGCTCCTGTCGGTACCGGGCGTCGGACAGGTCAACCGCATCGGCGGTGTCGACCGCGAGGTTCACGTCGACCTCGATCCGACAACGATGGCCGCTTTCGGCGTCACGGCGACCACTGTGTCGGCGCAATTGAAGTCGGTTCAGGCCGATACTTCAGGTGGCCTTGGAGAGATTGGCGGCACTCGTCAGACATTGCGCACGCTCGGCGCCGTGGCATCGGTCGATGCTCTGAAGGAGCTTAGAATTCCCCTCGCCAACGGGCAGCAGGTTCGTCTCGACGATGTCGCATCCGTCACGGACAGCTTCGCGGAGCGCTCCTCGATGGCCTATCTCGACGGCAAACCGGTGGTCGCGGTCGAGATCAAGCGTTCGAACGGGTTTTCGGACAGCGGTGTCGCGGACGATGTCGACCAGGCGATGAAACAGTTCGCAGCCAAGCATTCCAACGTCCAGATCGAGGAGGCCTACAGCACGATCGGACCGATCATCGACAACTACGATGGTTCGATGCACATGCTGTACGAAGGCGCGATTCTGGCGATCATCGTCGTCTGGCTCTTCCTTCGGGACTGGCGTGCGACGATCCTGTCGGCCGTGGCGCTGCCGCTGTCGGTCATACCAACCTTCCTTGTCATGTACCTGGCCGGCTTCAGCCTGAATATCGTCACTTTGCTGGCGCTGTCGCTCGTGGTCGGCATCCTCGTCGATGATGCTATCGTCGAGGTCGAGAACATCGCCCGCCACCTGCAGATGGGCAAGCGGCCGATCGACGCCGCTCTGGAGGCGGCCAACGAGATCGGGCTCGCCGTCATCGCCACCACCTTCACGTTGGTCGCGGTCTTCCTGCCGACAGCCTTCATGAGCGGCATACCGGGACTTATATTCCGCCAGTTCGGTATCACCGCCGCAGTGGCGGTCCTCGTCTCGCTCGTCGTCGCACGGCTGCTGACGCCCATGATGGCCGCCTATTTCATGAAGGCCCATCCGACCGAGGAAAAGGACGGCCGCATCATGCGCGCCTATCTGGCAATCGTGAAAGCCGCCATGAACCGCAGGAAGACCACGGTGGCCGTGACTGCCGTCGTCGTCGCACTTTCGCTCGCCACCATCCCACTCCTGAAATCCGGTTTCCTGCCTGCTTCCGACGACGCGCGAGCTCAGATCACGCTCACCATGCAGCCGGGTGCTACTATCGAGCAGACGAACGCCACGACCACGAAGGCCGCCGATATCGTCGGCAAGCTCACGGACGTGACACATGTCTTTTCCTCGGTCGGTTCCGCATCCTCGGGCGGCGGCCCCGACTCCAGCACCACGAGCAGCGTCGGATCCGCCACGATCGTCGCTGTGCTGCCGCCCATCGGCGAGCGTGATCGCAAACAGTCGGAAATCGAAAACGACATCCGGCAGGCGCTCTCGGTCCTTCCCGGCGTGCGGGTCGCGGTCGGCGGCGGCGGCAACGGCACGAAGCTGGAGATCACCCTTGCCAGTGACGATGCCGACACGCTTGACGGCGCAAGCACGGCGCTCGAAGAACAGCTCCGCACGCTGCAGGGCATCGGCGCGGTGACATCGACCGCGGCCAGACAGGCGCCGGAGATTCAGATTACGCCCGACTTCGCCCGCGCAGCAGCGCTCGGGGTGACCTCGAGCGCCATCGCCGAGGCCGTGCGCGTGGCCACGAACGGGGAATACTCCGCCGACCTGCCGAAGCTCAACCTTCCGCAGCGCCAGGTTCCGATCGTCGTCCGCTTCAGCCCCGAGACGCGCACGAAGCTCGACGACATCAAGAACATGCGCGTGTCAGGAACGAACGGCAATGTCGATCTCGGATCGATCGCCGATATCCGGATCGGCGGCAGCCCGTCGGAGATCGACCGCATCGACCGGATGCGCAATGTCACCCTTTCCGTCGAGCTCAACGGCCGCATCCTGGGCGACGTCAACCGCGAGGCGCAGGCTCTGCCGGCACTCCAGCGTCTGCCGCCAGGTGTCATCCTCGTCGAACAGGGCGAACTTCAGCGCAGTTCGGAGTTGTTCCAGAGTTTTGGCCTTGCAATGGCGATCGGTGTGTTCTGCATCTACGCAGTCCTCGTCCTGCTCTTCCACGACTTCCTGCAGCCACTCACCCTTTTGATGGCTCTGCCGCTCTCGCTCGGCGGTGCGCTGGTGCCGCTGGTGGTGACCGGAACCAGCTTCTCGATGTCCGCCGTCATCGGGCTGCTCATGCTCATGGGCGTGGTGACGAAGAACTCCATCCTTCTCATCGAATACGCGATCATGTCGCGTCGCCAGGGCATGTCGCGGTTCGACGCCCTTGTAGATGCCTGCCACAAGCGCGCGCGACCCATCATCATGACCACCATCGCCATGGCATTCGGCATGCTTCCGGTCGCTCTGAGCCTGACAGGCGGCGATTCCAGCTTCCGCCAGCCGATGGCGATCGTGGTGATCGGCGGGGTGATGATGTCGACGTTGCTCAGCCTCATCGTCATCCCTGTCATCTTCACCTTCGTCGACGACCTCAACGAGGCAATCAAGCGCCTCGTGCGCCCGACCGGGCCTAATACCGCCGACTCGGAACCGCAGGCATCCAATGATCGCGCGGCGATCACCTTCAAGCCCGGGCTTTCGAAGCGAGGGCAAGGTCAGAGATGACTGCTTTTGGCACGTTATTCGCAAGATGGCCGCGCCCGATACGGGCGACGCTGGCGACTTTCATGACAACCTCTTCGGTCGAATTCCCTCCCCCGGAACGAGACCGCGGGACGTATTCCCCCGCAGGCGGCCTCGCGCCGCCTGCGCGTCCTGCATCTTCTCTGCCAACAGCCTACCTCGCCCGCGTCGCAGAATGAACCTTTACCGAACTTTACACTTCCTTAACCGCGCTTAACCTCCACACAGCTATTAGAGTTCGACCTCAGTTCAATCCGGAGTGTCGTATGTCCAAGGCACATCGAAATATTCTGCGTTGCCGCTTCGCGGAGCGGAAAGTCATATTTGCCGAGATTTGGCGGTGGTTGCTGAAGCTTGATTCAAAGAATATCTCAATTGCTGCTTTCTTAAGTCCCGGGATCCAATCTCGCGCAGAAACCGTTCGAATAGAGCGTCATGCTCTACTGGAAGACATTTCAATTGGAGGAACGGGGTGATCGATGCTCATCTCCTCTTTCTCTAACGTTATCGTTACCGTTAAATCTTGTCAAAGAGATTCTCGGCGCATTGCACCAGGCCTGCTCAGCCTTGGCTTTCCTGGAAATTGTGTTAGTTATCGTTATCGCAAATTCCTGCCCATCCTAAAGAGACAATCCAATTGAGCCGCGCCAAAGAGCCAGAATCCAAAATAACCATCGCCGATGTCGCCCGCGCCGCAGGGGTGTCGCCGATGACGGTATCGCGCGTGCTCAATGATCGCGGCGGAGCCAGTGCGGAGACCAGTCAGCGGATTATTTTAGCGGCGAGCGAACTCAATTACCGGCCCAATCCCTTTGCGCGCGGATTGCGGTCCGATCGATCGAAGGCCATCGGCCTTCTCGTTCCCGACATCACCAATCCATTCTTTCCCGAAGTCATCAGGGGAGCCGAGGATGCCGCGAGCGCTGCCGGCTACAACCTGCTTCTGTCCAATGTCGTCGAAAACAGCAAGCGGGAGGAAGAACTCATCGAGACGCTGCTGCGGCACCGGGTCGACGGGATCATCGTCTGCAGCCCGCGGCTGCCCGATGCCGCACTGCATAAGGCGCTTGCGCTCCACCGTGCCGTGGTGCTCATCAATCGCGAGGCGCCCAACGAGGTCGCCGGGACGATTGTCACCGATTACGAAACGGGAGCGTCGCGTGCCATCGACCATCTGGTCGAGCGCGGGCGCCGCAGGATAGCGATCATCGCCGGGCCGCGCAGTTCGTTTGGTGGCAAGGGCCGTCTTGTCGGCTTTCGCAAGACCCTGGCGGTCCACGGGCTCAAGGCACAGGGCATCGTTTATTGCGATCCGACCGCAGCGGGCGGCCAGACGGCGGCGGCGCAATTGCTGGCGGAGACACCCGGCATCGATGCCCTCGTCTGCTACAACGACCTCAATGCGATCGGCGCCATGAAGGCCTGCCGGGCTGCCGGCGTTTCGATCCCCGGGCAAATCGCCCTGATCGGTTTCGACGACATTCCGACTGCCGAACTGCTGTCTCCGGCACTAACCACCTTGCGGGTGCAGAAGCGGGAAATGGGTGAGGAAGCCGTGCGTCTGCTGCTCAGCCGCATCGCCACCAGAAACCGCCAGCACGGCATCGTCATCGTGCCCGAACTCATTATCCGCGAAACAACCTGAACTCCCCCATCAACTGGAGGAATATCCGATGGATATCAACAATCTGCAGTCACTGGCCCTGCCTGAGGAGAAGAAGGCCTGGTTCGTCCACGACCGCTTCGGCATGTTCGTGCACTGGGGGCTTTATGCGTTGCCGGCACGCCATGAATGGGTCAAGAGCCGCGAAGAACTGAACGACGCCGACTACCAGAAATATTTCGATCATTTCGATCCTGATCTCTACGACCCCAGTGAATGGGCCAGACGCGCAAAGGCTGCCGGCATGAAATATGTCGTGCTGACGACCAAACACCATGAAGGCTTCTGCCTCTGGGATACCAAGGCCACCGACTTCAAGGTGACCAACACGCCTTATGGGCGGGATCTGCTAGGCCCATTCGTCGACGCCTTCCGCGCCGAGGGCCTGAGGATAGGATTCTACTATTCGCTGATCGACTGGCATCATCCGGACTTCACGGTCGATCCGCGCCACCCGCAGCGCAATCATCCCGATGCGCTGAAAATCAACGAAGGCCGGGACATGCAGCGTTACGCCGCCTTCATGCGTGAGCAGGTCCGCGAGTTGCTGACAGACTTCGGCCAGATCGACATCATGTGGTTCGATTTCAGCTATCCGCAATGGAAGCTTGGGGAGCTGGTCGGAAAGGGCCATCAGGATTGGGAAAGCGAGAAACTCGTGCGCCTGGTGCGTGAACTCGCCCCCGATATCATCATCAATAACCGGCTCGATCTCGCCGGCCTGCAGCCCGACATCGTCACGCCGGAGCAATACATGCCGCGCGCCCGGCCGCTCCGCGATGGCAGGCGAGTCGTCTGGGAAGCGTGCCATACGCTCAGCGGTTCCTGGGGCTATCACCGCGACGAGGACACCTGGAAGAGCACGGAACAACTGGTGCAGATGCTGGTCGGCACCGTTGCCATGGGCGGCAATCTGCTGATGAATGTCGGGCCGACGGCGCGCGGCACGCTCGACCACCGCGCGATTGCAGCCCTTGCCGCTTACGAGGAGTGGATGACACTGCACGAGCGCAGCATCGTCGGCTGCACCCAGTCCGACTTCGCCGCGCCGGCCGACTGCCGCCTGACCCAGAATGGCGATCGCCTCTATATCCACCTCTTCAACTGGCCCTATCGCCATCTGCATTTCGATGCGCTGGCAGGAAAAGTCGAATACGCGCAGTTCCTGCATGATGGCAGCGAGGTCACCTGGCTACGCCCGTCCTCCAATACCTTGTGGGCGAACACTCAGTTCCCCGTCGGTGAAGATCAAATGACATTCGTCCTGCCGGTGCGCCGGCCTCAGATCGTGGTCCCGGTCATCGAAGTTAAGCTCAAGGCGGGAAGCACCTCTGGCATTCAGGATTAAAGGGCGGCGGATGATTGTGCAGTTGAGATAGATTGCCTGAGCGGGCATATGCGCGCCCAGATAAACGGATCCGTCAGCCCCGCCATACACCGACAGTGGCTCAAGGATTGGCTTCGGTGGTCTCCACGAAGAGTTGGTTGAGTTGTTTCATCTCGAGCGCATGGGCGCGCTTTCTGAGGGCGGCTGCCTGTTTGAGTGTTGCAAGATTGTCTGTTGTCTCGATGAGGTGAGCATCGGCGACGAGCATCTCCGCTTCAATCCTTCCCTGCTCTCTCAATTGCCAGACATCCCTGACGCGAAATTGAACCATTATCACGCCGAAAAGTGCCACGAGCGCGGAAGCGGCCATCGGCAGCCAATTGGGGACAACCGGGCCATAGGCGGAAAACAACGATGAGAGACCGCTCAAAACGATGATCCCCAATGTGAGAAAATTCCAGAGATATTGATTGACCTTGGAGGAGCGCGCATAGCCGTTTCGATGTATTCGAAGGTCACGCAATGCCTGCCTTTTGATCTCGGCTGCGTCCGAGGGAAGCATGCTTTCGGCCGTCTCCTGCTCGATCTCCCGCCTTGCCGCCAAAACCACGTTGATGACGGCGATAGTGATCCCGAAGGTAATCATGAACCAGGCGATGTAGCGCAAAGGGACGTCATCGAGAATGACGTTTGACAAAAACTCAGGTTGAAAAAATTCAATTAAAGCACCAATCGATATCAAGAATATAGACAGGGCAACCACTGCTATCGAAAGCATCGCCGCTATATTTCTATATCTGCCAGTCAGTGTCATTTTCTGCAGTTGAGCGCGGTCATTCCCCTCCTTTCTGAACAAATCCATCATCCTATCCTCGAGACTATAGGGTTAACCATAGTCAACCTTTTACCACGTCAGAAAGCAAGTAACGTTTGCGAGGTAATACTTTACGGACCGAATTACCGGCTACCCTGGCCAATGTCCGGGCCGGGGCAGCCTCCGCCTCTTCAATCCGGTCGCTTCAGGCTATGCTGATCGCCAGCGGCCAGGTCGAGATCGCGGGCCATATATTCCTGTATCTGTCGGACGATCTGCGCGGCGTGAGCGTTCGTCAGCCGGTCGGCCCGCTCGGCGCCTTGATCGCGGCGATGATCTCCTCATGCTCGTCCAGCCTGACAGCAGTTGAAAACCGACGCTGTCTGAGCGGGCAGGAGATCGGGCCTGCTCAGGAGAATGGCTCGGTCGGTCCCGCCGCCGGATTGGTCAGCCAGCATGGTCCCTCGGCGGTCATGTACATATGATCTTCGAGCCGGATCCCGAATTTCCCGGGGAAGACGATCATCGGTTCGTTGGAAAAACACATGCCGGCGGCAAGCGGCGCGTCGTTGCCGCGAACGATGTAGGGTTCCTCGTGGATCTCGAGCCCGAGGCCATGACCGGCGCGATGCGGCAAACCTGGCAGGCGATAGTCGGGGCCGAGGGAGTGTTTGGCAAGCACCTTGCGGGCCGCATCGTCGAGACTCGCGCAGGCGGCGCCGATCCCGGCTACGTCGAAGACGGCCTGCTGTGCCTCGCGCTCGATCCACCAGGCCCGTTCGAACGCGCTGTTGCCGCCCTCCAACATATAGGTCCTGGTGATATCGGAATGATAACCGTCGATCCGGCAGCCGGTATCGATGAGAATGACGTCGTCGCGACCAAGGACCTGATCGCCGTCGGCGCCATGCGGAAGCGAGGTCGCGGCGCCGAAGGAGACGATGCAGAATGTCGAGCCGGCATCGGCCCCGGCCTGGCGATGCTGCCGGTCGATGAAATTGACCACCTCGGATGATTTGATACCCGGCTTCAAAAGCCCGTGCACTTGCCTGTGGACGTCAAGCGTCAGGTCCATCGCATACTGAATGAGGGCAATCTCCGCGGCCGATTTGATCCGACGCAGGTCGCGGATCAGCCGCCCGCCATCGGCAAGCCTCGCCGCGCCCATCTCCGCTGCCAATGCATGATAGAAGAAAAGCGGCAAACCATCGTCGAGGCCAAGTCTGCCGCCCTGGGCAACAAGGCGGGCGATGATAGCGGCACTGCTCTCCTCCTCTTCCCAGACCAGGATTTCCCCCGGCAGATGCGGCAGCGTTTCGACACGGCTGCGCTCGAACCCCGGAACGATATAGGAAATGGTCGTGGGCGTGACGAGCGCGCCGAGGAACCTTTCGCTCTGATGCCAGACGAGCCCGGTGAAGTAACGCAGGCTTTCGGTCGGCCCAAGAAGCAGGCCGACCAGCCCTTCGGCGTCGATCACTTGCCGAAGCCTGGCGAGGCGGGTCTGCCGTTCGTCCTCGGTGATGCGGGGTACGGGGTGCTGCCATGACATGTTGTTTTCCTGCTTTTCCTGCGCGTCCGGATCGATGAAGCCCTGGCCTTGCAGCCAGGATCTTGAACCGACACTAATGCCGCTGTAGGCAATATGTCGACATGAAAAATGAGGTTATGGCGATGGCAGTGGAATACACCATACCGGGCATATTGATACGCGATCACATGGTCGACGTTCCCCTTGATTGGTCCAAGCCGGAGGGGGAGACGATCCGGATTTTCGCACGTGAAGTGTGCGATCCGCCCGCCGTCGCGAAACACTGCCGTTGCTGGCTTTCCTTCAAGGCGGTCCTGGCGGAAAATCGCCGCGGCCGAGCAACGGCGGGCCGCCATGGCTTGCCGAAGCCCTGAAGACGCACCGCGTTATCCTGATCGACCAGCGCGGCACCGGGCGCAGCAGCCGGATCGAAAGTGCGACGATGGAGCGTTTTGCGGACGGCAGGGCCGCAGCCGACTATCTCACCCTCTTTCGCGCCGACAGCATCGTTGCCGATTGCGAACATCTGCGGAAAACCGTCTTCGGCGGCGGGCGCTGGCAGACGCTCGGCCAGAGCTATGGCGGCTTCCTGACCCTTACCTATCTCTCGAAGGCGCCGGAGGGACTTTCCGCCTGTTATGTCACCGGCGGCCTTGCCGGCCTTGGGGCGACGGCCGATGATGTCTATCGGCGCACCTACCCGCGCGTCACCGAAAAGAACACCGCCTATTACCGCCGCTACCCCGGGGATGCCGAGCGGATCGGCCGGATTGCCGACTATATCGAGACCAATGAGGTGCGGTTGCCCGATGGCGATCGCCTCTCCGTTCGCCGCTTTCAGACTATCGGCATCGATTTCGGTATGGCGCCGGGCTACGAGAACATCCACTGGTTGATCGATGAGGCTTTCTCCGGTCCCAATGAAGACCGTCTCTCCGATCGCTTCCTCGCGTCGGTGATGTCCCTGACCTCCTATGACGACAATCCGCTCTTCGCCGTTCTGCAGGAAAGCATCTATGGCCAGGCCGGGACGCCGACTGCCTGGGCGGCCGAACGCATCCGCGCCGAGCATCCAGCCTTTGCCGGCGACCGGCGGCCGCTGTTGTTGACGGGGGAGATGATGTATCCCTGGATGTTCGAAGAAATTCGCTCGCTCAGGGCCTTCAGGGCGGGTGTCGAGGCGCTGGCCACGCATGAGCGGTACCTGCCGCTCTATGCACCGGCACGTCTCGCTGCAAACGAGGTGCCGGTCGCCGCCGTCATCTATCATGACGACATGTATGTGGATGCCGGGCTTTCACTCGAAACAGCGCGCCACGTCGCCAACGTGCAGGCATGGGTAACCAACGAATTCGAGCACGACGGTGTTCGCCAATCGGCGGCTGTCCTGCGCAGGCTGATGACCTTGGTCAGGGAACAGGGCGGCCCCCTCGCCTCCTGAGGCTCGAATGGTTCATTGCTCTCGTCGCATCAGGACATGCTGATCGCTACCGGCCGGTCCAGATCGCGGGCGATATATTCCTGGATCTGGCGAACGATCTGCCCGGCATGGGCGATCGCCAGGCGGTCCGCCCGCTCGACGTCACCGGCCTCAATCGCGGCGATGATCTCCTCATGTTCGTCGACATACTGGCGCGGCAGGCGGTCGTCGAATGTCGAGTAGTAAAGGCGCAGGATGCGGCGGCCTTCGTCGAGCAGCCTGGCGAAGAAGGCCGTGTAATAGGAATTGCCGGCAAGTTCGGCAATCGCGACGTGAAATTCGCGGTTAGCCTCGATCATCGCATAGGCATCGCGCGCCGCAACGGCTTCGGCGAAGTCCTTCTGATGCCGGCGGACGGTCTTCATGATCTCGCCGTTTCGCCGTTGCGCCGCGCCGCGGGTCGTCACCCGGTACATCAGCGTCAGCGCTTCGAAATAGGTGGGCAGGCTTGCGAAATCGATCGTCGCGACGATCGTGTTCCTGTTCGGCAGCGTCGTGACGAGCCCGTCGGCGGCGAGCCGCAACAGCGCCTCACGAATGGGAGTCCGCGACATCCGGAAACGCTCCGACAGCCGCACTTCGTCGAGCGGACTGCCGGGTTCCAGCGCCATCGACAGGATTTCCTGCCTGAGCGTCACATAGACGCTCTGCGTGCCAGAGCCGCGCACCCGCACATTTTCCGCGTCGTTCCGCATCCGTCTGCCCTCTTTCGTTAGAGCCTTGTATTTCGTTTCGGCCGATTCTCGCAATGTCGGTCTTCGGGGGTTCAAATTTGCAAGATCACATCATTGAATCTTGTCGACAGTTTGTATATAAAGCAACCAGTTTCAACGAGGCTCGATCGATGACCACAGGATGGAAGGGCGTATTTCCCGCCGTAACGACGCAGTTCAACGAAGATCTTTCCGTTGACTTGCCCTCGACCCAGCGTGTCCAGGACGCGCTTGTGAGCGACGGGGTCAACGGACTGATCGTCATGGGCACATGCGGCGAAAACAATTCGCTGGACCCCGAGGAGAAGCGCACGATCCTGAAAGCGGCCGTCGAGGTCGTCAACGGCCGCGTTCCCGTGGTCACCGGCGTTTCCGAATTCGACACGCGCCGTGCCGTCGCCTATGCTCGCGACGCCGAAAAGCTCGGCGCCGACGGGCTGATGCTGCTGCCGGCCATGGTTTATGTGCCGAAGCCCGAAGAGCTGATTGCACATTTCCGCACCGTCGCCGAAGCGACCTCACTGCCGATCATGCTCTACAACAATCCACCGGCCTACCGCGTCAATATCGGCGCCGATGTGCTGAAGGTGCTTGCCGACGTGCCGAACATCAAGGCGGTCAAGGAAAGTGCGCCGGATCCACGCCGCTTCACCGATCTCATCAATGAATTCGGCGATCGTTTCGATATCTTCGCGGGTCTCGACGACGTAGCGCTTGAAGGCCTGATGCTCGGCGCCAAGGGCTGGGTCTCCGGCCTGACCAGCGCCTTCCCGCAGGAATCCGTGCAGCTCGTCGCCGCCGCCGAACGCGGTGACTGGGAAGAGGCCCGCAAGATCTATCGCTGGTTCATGCCGCTTCTGCACCTCGATGCCGAGCACGACCTCGTCCAGTCGATCAAGCTCGCCGAGCAGATCATGGGCCGCGGCTCCGAACGCGTTCGCATGCCGCGCCTGCCGCTTTCGGGCGCCCGCCGCGCCGAAGTCACCGCGATGGTCGAGAAGGCCGCCGCCACGCGTCCCTCGAAGATCCGCCAGGCTGCCTGATCAACGAGGCCGGCGACCCCGCGGTTGCCGGCCTTTCCGTGTTTGCTCTTCAGGCAAGGGCCAGCGACCGGCCGCTCGCCGGATCGAACAGATGCATCTGGTTCATGTTGAACGAGAGCGGCATCGTCGACATCGGCCTCGGCCCGCTCTCTGGATCGATGCAGGCGCAAAGGCTTGCCTCGCCGATGCCGAAATAGACCATGGTCTCCGGCCCGAGTGGTTCCACAAGATCAATCTTCGCTTCGATGTTGGCATAACCAGGGCGGGTCTGGCGGTCGGTGATCGATTCCGGCCTGATCCCGAACACCACTGATTTACCGGCATGGCTGGCATAGTCGCCGGCGCGCATCTCCGGCACTGGAAGCTCGCTGCCGTCGGTCAGCTTGACGACGAGACCCTTCTCTCGTGATAGCAGCGTCGCGGACAGGAAATTCATCGACGGTGAGCCGATGAAGCCGGCGACGAACTGGCTGACGGGCCGATGATAGAGTGCCTGTGGCGGCCCCGCCTGTTCGATGATGCCACCATTCATCACCACGACACGATCCGCCATGGTCATCGCCTCAACCTGGTCGTGCGTGACGTAGACGGTGGTCGTCGGCAACAGCTGGTGCAACCGCTTGATCTCCGTGCGCATCTGCACGCGAAGCTTGGCATCAAGGTTGGACAGCGGCTCGTCGAAGAGAAAGACTTTCGGGTTCCGCACGATGGCGCGTCCCATCGCGACGCGCTGGCGCTGGCCGCCTGAAAGCTGGCCCGGACGCCGGCCGAGCAGCTCGCTGATATGCAGGGTTTCCGCCGCCCTGATGATACGCGCGTCAATCTCGCTCTTGGCAAGCTTCTGCTGCTCCAGGCAGAACGAAATATTCTCCCGCACCGTCATGTGTGGATAGAGCGCGTAGTTCTGAAAGACCATGGCGATATCGCGTTTGCCCGGGCCAAGCCGGTTGACGACCTGATCGCCGATCACGATCTCACCGCCGGTGATGTGTTCGAGACCCGCGATCATGCGCAATGTCGTCGATTTTCCGCATCCCGACGGGCCCACGAAAACGACGAATTCATTGTCTTCGATGTCAAGGCTGATGCCGCGCACGGCCTCGTAGATGCCATAGGATTTGACGATGCTCTTGAGTTCCAGCCGTGCCATGGTTTTCTCCTAGACCTCCTGCAACCAGATCGCCATCGCTCCGGGCTCGCGATTGGCCCAGAGGTGATAGGGGATCGCCGTGAAGGGCCGCTCCTTCAGCGAGGGAGGCGCGGTGCGATAGAGCGCATTCTGCCAATCGGATATATCGGCTTCGAGCGCAGAGCCTTCGAGGACGGTCGCTCCGCCGAGAAGCACGGCATCGTAGCGTGCGGAAATTTCCTCAGATGCCGGCAGGCGGAGCCGCTGCGGCTCGCCGCCGAGGTCCGTCTCCTCGATGCAATAGACGACAGGCCCGCGCCGCAGCGCGACGCGTCCACCGTCTTCGGAGACGGCAGGATGCGCGTAGATGCGCTCGACGGGCATCGAGAAGCCGATGCGGACCTCGTCGCCATTGCGCCATTCTCTTGATATTGCCGCATAACCCTTCGTCACGCATTGATCGAGATCGACGGCAACGCCGTTAACCGAGATCTGCGCCTGCCTGCACCATCCGGGGATGCGAAGACGAAGCTGAAACCGGCTTGGCCGCTCGACGGCGAACCGAAGGCTGATGTCGCCATCCCAGGGATATTGCGTCTCCTGGATCAGGCGCACGAAATTCTCGCCGACTGTCAGCTCAGCCGAATTGGTGCCGTAGAGATGAACAGCGAGCTCATGATCATCAGTCGAATAGAAATATTGGCCGAGCGACGTGATGAAACGGGCAATGTTGGTCGGGCAGCAGGGGCAGTAGTGCCATTTCCACCGGCGGTGCTGCCCGTGGCTTTCAAGGACGTTCTCATAGAAATAATGCTCGCCGTCGCGCGAGATGCCGGAAAGCGCGCCGTTGTAGAGCACCGTTTCCAGCCTGTCGGTGAACTTGCTGTCGAGATCGACCTGCGCCATGCGATGGCTCCAGAAGCCGAGCGCGACGGCTGCGCATGTCTCGGCATAGGCCGTCTCATTCGGCAGGTCGAATTCCCGGGTGAACCCTTCATTGGATGCCGACGGGCCAAGGCCGCCGGTCACGTAGAGCTGGCGGCTGACCAGATTGTCGAAAAGCCGGTCGCAGGCTTCCTTCAATGTCGGATCGTCGTTTTCATGGGAGAGATCCGCCATCGCAGAAAACAGGTACATGGCGCGGACCGCATGGCCGACGACCTGGTGCTGGTCGCGCACCGGCATATGAGCCTGGCTATAGGCATATGTCTTGTAGACGTAATCATCAGGGCTCTCGCCGCGTTTGCGGGCCTCTTCGTCGTAATATGAGGGCATCCGGCCACGTTCGTCGACGAAGTAGGTCGCAAGCTTCAGGTGCCGCGGCTCGCGCGTCACGCGATAGAGCTTGACCAGCGCCAGCTCGATTTCCTCATGGGCGTCATAACCTCTAAGCTTTCCGGGCTCCGCGCCGAAGGTGGCGATGATATGGTCGACGGCGCGGACCATCACATCGAGGAACCGACGCTTTCCCGTCGCCTCGTAATAGGCCACGGCCCCTTCCAGCAAGTGACCCATCGAATACATCTCGTGCAGGTCGCGCAGATTGGTCCAGCGCCTGCCCGGCTCGCGGCGAATGAACCAGCTGTTGAGGTAGCCATCCGCCATCTGCCCTTTTTCGAGCTTTTCGACGATAGCATCGATCTTCGTCTCGAGCGCCGCATTCGGGTGAGCCTTCAGCGTGTAACTTGCGGCCTCGATCCATTTGCCGAAATCGGAATCGAAGAAATGCTGCATCGACAGTCCGCTCGGCTGGATCGGGCGCACCAGCGGCCCGGCCGGCTTGTCAAAATCGAGCACCTCGAGGAAGCCCTCCTCTTCCAACCGCTTGTGCTGCGTCGGGATGGTGACGTTGCGGACCGTCTCCGTCCAGCTCTGCCAGAAACCGCCATGGAATACGACACTGGAATGATCGGCGGGCCTGTATCGCCGCCGTCCCGCAGCGCGTGCCGGTTGAAAACGAGGTGAGCTGGTCATGAGGACTCCTGTGCGGAACGAGCGCTGTCACTTCACGGCGCCGGCCGTCAGGCCGCGCACGTAATATCGTTGCAAGAGAAGGAAAAGCAGGATGCAGGGGACCATGGTCACGGCTATGCCGGCCTGCAGCGCACCCCAGTCGATGATGCCGTAGATGCCCGACGAAACATTCACCAGCATGATCGGCAGCGTGAACTTGTTCTGGTCGGACAGGAAAATGAGGGCAGCGAGGAACTCGTTCCAGGAATTCAGGAAGGCGAACATCGCAACGGTGGCGACACCGGGAAGCGCGATCGGCAGCATGATCCGGCGCAGGATCGTCGCCTGCGACGCACCGTCTATCCGAGCCGCTTCGATCAGCGCCTTCGGCACCGCATCGAAGGCGTTGCGCATCATGAAAACGGAAAAAGGAAGCTGGAAGGTCACGTAGATCAGCACCAGTCCGAAAAGGCTGTTCTGCAGCCGGAAGACCTTCAGGATCAGGAAAAGCGGCGTCAGGATCGACTGGAACGGGATCATCATCGTCGCCATGATCAGCACGAAGAGCAGCGACTGACCGGGAAAACGGAATTTCGAAAATCCGTATCCCGCCGGCACCGAGACGAGCACCGTCAGGATCACCGTTCCGGCGGCGATCAGCACCGAATTGCCGGCATAGACGTACCAGCCTGCACCGACATGTTCGAGGCGGCGGTAATTTTCAAGCGAGAAGGCTTTCGAGAAAAGCGCTGCCGGGTCGGCAAGTGCTGCGGCCGCGGGCTTGAAGGAATTGGCGAAGGACCAGACGATCGGCATCACGAAGAAGACGGCAAAGACGCATGCCGTCAGAACGAAGGCGAGATAACCGAGCCGCTCGCTCGCCGGCTTGACTGCGAGATTGTGGTTGAGCCGTTCCATCAACCCTCCTCCGGCCGCTGGCGCAGCAGGACGAACTGGATCGCGCTGATCGCCACCAGGACGACGAGCAGGGCAAAGGAGATCGCCGAGCCATAACCGAGACGGTAGGATGAGAACGAGGCGAGATAGATCGAGAAGACCGCGGAGATCGTGCTGTTCTCAGGGCCGCCCTGGGTAATGATGAAGAACTGGTCGAAGGCCAGCATCGACGAGGTGACGTTGAGGACGAGCGCCAGCACGACCGAGTTCCTCATCAAGGGCAGCGTGATGCGCCGAAACCGGCTCCAGACGCTGGCTCCGTCGATCCTGGCCGCTTCGATGACGTCGTTGGATATGCTCTGTAGGCCGGTCAGAAGGATGATCATCGTGAAGCCGGCTGTTTTCCAGACGACCATCAGAATGACGACGCCGAGTGCCGGCCAGAAACTTTCGAGCGGCCTCGGGGCGCTGTCGATGATGCCTGCTCCGCGCAGCAACTGCGCAAAGACGCCGCTATCGGGATTGAGCAGCCACATCCACAATGTCGAGGCCGCCCCGAAGCCGATGACGACCGGCATGAAATAGATCGTGCGGAAAAAGCCGGCGATGCGCAGCGGCCGGTCGACGAGCAGCGCCAGAGGAAAGGCCACCAGGAAGATCGCAGCCGTGACGAGCACCGTATAGAGCAGCGTGAAACCCAGAGAATGCCAGAGCTGGGTATCGCCGATCAGCTCGGCATAGTTGGAGAGGCCGATGAATTTAGTCCGGCCAAGAAGCGGCCAGTTGTAGAAACTCATCCAGACCGTCATGACAAGCGGCACGAGGAAAAGCACGACGATGAACAGCAAGCCCGGCAGGATGAAGGCAAGGCCAAGCCAACCCTTTGGCTCCGGTTCTCCGGTCGCGACCGCGCGCCTCCGGCTGCGAAGTGTCGAGGATATCACCGCTACTCCTCCTTCCGCTTGAAAATCGAGATGTGAAGGCGACGGCAGGGCATCCGCGGATACCCTGCCGAAACGCGTCGGCTTAGTTCGGATTGGTGCGTTCGAGGATACGGGTGAAGTCGGCCTGCGTCTTGGCGATCGTTGCGTCGACGTCGTCACCGAAGATCGTGCCCTGGATCAGATTGAGGAAGGGTCCGGTGCGGCTGACGAAGAGTTCGTCGGACGAAAATGTGTAGGGCGTGCGCGCCTTGGCGAGGATATTGTAGGCGACGAGATTGCGCTGATCGAACTTCGCATAGGCTTCCGCTGCGAGGTCGGTACGCGACGGCATCCCCGATTCCTGGGTGATGTAGACCTGCTGCTCGGGCTGCATGTAAAAATTGACGAAGTCGAGCGCGACTTTCTTCTTCTCTTCGCTGATGCCCTTGATCAGGGAAAGCGTATCGCCGCCGGCAAAGCTCGATTCACCGCCCTTAGGCCCGGGGATCGGTGCGACGGCGAATTTCACGTCGGGATATTTGCTGGTCAGCAGATTGACGATGTAAGAGCCGGTCATCAGGATGCCGACCTTGCCCGAGGCGAAGGCTTCGACGGCATTGTTGCCGTTGCCGGAACGCGAGGTCGGATGGATCGCGCCGGCCTTCCACATATCGCGATAGGCAGCAATGGTCTCACGCAGCGCCGGCGTGTCGACCGTAGCGCTGCGGCCGTCATCGCTCAGCACATCGGCATTGGCGGCCCAGAGATGCGGCAGGAAGTCGTAGATCAGCCAGCTTCCCGAATTGGCGACGAAATAGAAGCCATAGGTCTCGTTGCCGAGCGCGGCGATCTTCTTGGCGTCGGCGGCAATCTCCTCCATCGATGCCGGCGCCTTGTTCGGATCGAGGCCGGCCTTGGTGAACAGATCGGTGTTATAAGCAATGATCGAGGCATCCGGCAGGGCCGGCACGCCGTAGATCTTGCCGTCATAGGTGGCAAGGCGGATGTGGGACGGGCTCATGGCCGCGGAATAAGGCAGGCCCTTCACGAAGTCGGAGATATCCTCGAGACCGTCCGCGGCAGCAAAGGTAGGGAGATAGATCAGGTCGAGCACGGCACCGTCAGGAGCCGCGCTGCCGGCAATCGCCGCACCCAGCTTCGGCACCATCTGCTCCGCCGTGATCTGGGTGACGTTGACCTTGTCGGAGTGCGAGGCGTTGTATTTGTCGGCCAATCCCTGAAGGACGGCGCCGGACGACGTGCGCACCCATAGGGTGATTTCTTCGGCGCCGGCGAGAGAAGAGCTTGCCAGCAGCGCAAGAGCGGTGATCGTTGTTTTCAGTCGAAGCATGCTTGTTCCCCTTTTTCTCGTTCAGGCCCAAGGCCATCGGACGAAATGGACGTTAGATCAGATTTTTTTTGATGTCGACAGTCTGTGTGCATAAATCTGATGTCCGATTGATAAAACCTTTTAACAGCTCATTTTTTTCTGCTAAAAGCTTTTATCAGGGATCGAACACGAGGCAGATCTTGAACAATACGGGTGATCGGAGACGGACGATTTACGACGTGGCAAAGGCTGCGGGCGTCAGCATTTCGACGGCGTCAAACGCACTGAACGGCACGGGCCGGACGAACGCCGAGACGCGCGAGCGGGTTCGGCGCGTGGCGGAGGAGATCGGATTTCGGCCCAATGCACTCGCTCGTGGGTTGCTAAGCAAGCGAAGCCATGCGATCGGCATGCTGACGAACGATACCTATGGGCGACTGACGCTGCCGATGGCGGCCGGGGTATCGGAGGTGCTGGTCGATCACGGCGTGTCCGTCTTCCTCTGCGCCACGAACAATGATCCAAGGCTCGCCCAGCAGCACCTGGAGGCGCTTCTCGACCGGCAGGTCGACGGCATCATATTCACCGCGACGCGCCTCGACCTCACGCCGCCGGTCCAGCTATCCCGCCTGCCGATACCCGTCGTCTACGTCTTTGCCGAGGGGCCGGCTGACAGCGTCACCTTCTTTCCGGATGACGAACAGGGCCCCCGCCTCGCCGTCGATCACCTGAAAGAGCTCGGTCGCTCGCGGATCCTCCACATCACCGGGCCGCGGGATTATCTGGCCGCTCGCATCCGTGCCCAATCCTATCTCGACGCCTGCGGCGACGGGGCCGAAGCGATGTTCGGCGACTGGTCGGAGGAATGGGGTCACGAAGCCGTTCAGACGGTGTTTGCCCGGCCCGGCGCAAAACCCGACGCCATCTTCTGCGGCAGCGACGAGATCGCCCGAGGTGTCATCGATGCGCTACGCGACCTCAATGTGGAGATTCCCACGGATGTCGCCGTGGTCGGCTTCGACAATTGGGAGGTCGTGGCACGGCAGACGCGCCCGCCGCTGACCACCATCGACATGGAGTTGAAGGAACTGGGCCATCGCGCCGGCCTGGCAATCCTCAGCCTCTCCAAGGGTGAACCGGTCCCTGCCGGCATCACGAGATTGCCGTGTCGCCTGGTCGTGCGGCAATCGTGCGGCAGCCCCCTTCGATCCGACTGAAAACGACGGCAAGAACAGAGACAAGGCGGCGCCGTCGCTATTATTTGTCCGTGCCATTGCCGGAACGGATCAGGCTGTTGCGGCTGACCAGCGACGGTGTCTGGAGAATATGCTCGGCGCTGGTGCGGCCTTCTATTCTGGAAATCAAGGCCCTGGTGGCGACCTGGCCGAGCTCCCTGCCCGACTGATCGATGCTTGCGAGATTGACGAGGCCAAGTGCCGCGGTCGACGAGTTGTCGTATCCGATGACGGCGAGGTCTTCGGGCACGCGCACACCCATCTCCATGGCCAGGCTCAGAAGGATGATCGCGTCGAGATCGCTCCAGCAGAACACGGCGTGCGGCCTGTCCTTCCTCGATAGGAATTTTCGCATTGCCTCTTCCCGCTTTGGCGAGGCTATCGGAATTTTTCCGATCACTGCAGACGAGCCGAGCCCGCTGCGCTGCATCGCCCGGCGAAACCCGATTTCACGCTGGCGGACGACTGAGACCGCGTGTCCCTCGCGCTCTCCAAGGCTGAGCATCTCGATGTCGCGATAGCCGCAGGCAAGAAGCGCTTCCACGGCGATCTCCGCGCCGCGCTGATCGTCGGTGTTGACGGTGTCGAAGGCCGTCGCGCCGGCATCGTGGTAACCGACCGCGACGATCGGTATCTGGACTGCGAACTTTGCGAGGATCTCCGAGGGCAAGCGCGGCGCAACGAGGATCAGGCCGTCCATCTTGTAGTCGATCATCGACTCGATCAACGACGTCTCCAGTTGCACGCGCGCATCGCTGACGCCGATCATCGCCTGATAATGCGAGGGCGCCAGCACCCCGTTCACGCCGGCAATCACCTCAGGAAGGAAGGGATTGCGAATGTCGATCAGGAGCACGCCGATGGTGAAGCTTCGACCGCGCAGCCCCCTGGCTGCCCGCGATGGGCGATATGCGAGCACCTCGATGGCATCCGTCACCCTTGCGCGCAACGCGTCACTGACGCCGTAGGCGTTGCGCATCACCTTGGAAACCGCTGCGACCGATACGCCTGCATGGGTTGCCACGGTCCGGATCGTCACGCGATCGTTTCGTTGCGGCTTTTGTTTGTCTTCGATGGGCATGAAATCTCTGGCTTGCGGCTGCGAGTCGTCAACAGCGCCCGCTGAACCACCATGGCAGACTGGCAACGAAATTTCTATTGCGCTTCCGAAGAAAATGTAGAACGTTATATGGAGAACGTTCTACAAATTGTCGGGAGGACTTTATGAACTTTCAGCCGGCAGCCGTCAGCGGCAATCTCGTTTCGCGCGCCTGGTCCGGGGATATGATCGCGCCGCTGTCGGACGGCGGCCAGGGAACGGTCGCAAGCTTCGTCTCCAGCACCTTCGATCATGATGGCGCGGGGCTTCCGGTCGAACTCTTCATCTCCGCTCTTGGCCTCTATCGCTGCTTCATCAACGGCATTCGCGTCGGCGACGACCTGTTGACCCCAGGCTGGACGAACTACGACGATCGCCTTGCCTATCAGCGATATGATGTCTCGAATCTGCTCAAGCCGGGCCAGAACCGGATCGAGATCTGGCTTGCCGACGGGTGGTACCGGTCGCCTTTGATGTGGGGCGCTAAAGCGATCCCGAACTGCTGGGGCGACAGAATCGGCGCTATCGCCGATCTGATCGGACCTGATGGCACCATTCTTTCGACCGACACCACATGGCGAAGCGGTCTTCTGCCGATCCTGAAGTCGGGGATCTATTTCGGCGAGGTCTACGATGCCCGGCAGGAAAACCGCGTCGAAACCCACGGCACCGAGAGATTGCCGTTCGACAGGGAATTGCTCGTCGCGCATGAAACTGCTGCGGTGCGCGAGTTGCGGCCACTCGCCCCTGTGGAAAGCTGGACCGACGATGACGGCAGGACGGTCTACGATTTCGGCCAGAATGCTGGCGGCTATATCAGATACACGGTCCGCGGCATTGCCGGCGCCGAAGTGCGGGTAGAGCATTCGGAAGTTCTCGGCCCTGATCGTCACTTCGACAATCGCAACTATCGCACGGCCACCGCACATACAGTCTACACGCTGCGCGGCGACGGTGAGGAGACTTACGCGCCGCATTTCACCTTCCACGGCTTCCGCTATGCCAGGGTGACGGTCAAGGGCGACGCGAAGATCCTGGCGATCGCATCCGTGCCGATTTCGTCGGTGCCCGAGCCGGCCGGCGGTTTCACCTCGGGCAATGCGCTGGTCAATCGCCTCGTCGAGAATACCATCTGGTCGCAGCGCGCCAATTTCGTCGAAGTGCCGACCGATTGCCCGCAGCGCGACGAGCGCTTGGGCTGGACGGGCGACGCCCAGGTGTTTGCCGCAACCGCCTGCTGGCTGAGCGACAGCCAATCCTTCCTCAGGAAATATCTGCGCGACGTGATGGCCGACCAGCGCGAGGACGGCGCCGTCTCGCATTTTTCACCGGATCCGACACGTCTGCATCCGGCCAATTTCCCGGGCTATGCCGGCTCGACCGGCTGGGGCGATGCGATCGTCGTCATCCCCTGGGTTCTCTACACCCATTACGGCGATCGGGCTGTCCTGGCGGAATGTCTGGATTCGATGGTGCGCTGGGTCGATTTCGTCTGGTCGATCTCGGATGGTCCGCTGGTGCGCCCACCGTCGCGCTGGGGCGACCGCGGCTTTACCTTCGGCGACTGGCTGCAGCCGGTCGGCGACAACCGGAAGCCTCGCCCGACGATCGCCGACGACTGCGCGGCCACACTCTACCATTTCATCTCGACCGACCTTCTGGCAAGGATCGCAGCCACGCTCGGCGAGCATGCGCTTGAAGAGCGAATGAAACAGCGCGCCAACGAAATCCGGCTGGCATTCACCAACGAGTTCATCACGCCATCGGGACGGCTCGCACACAACGACCAGACGTCCTATGCGCTGGCCTTCCTGCACGAGTTGATACCGGCCGAGCATAGGCAAGCCGCACAGCAGCATTTCCGACAGGTGATCATCGATGCCGACTACAAAATCGGCACCGGCTTCATCGGCACGCCTGCCCTGCTGCCGGCGCTGACGAAACTAGGGATGGACGATCTGGCCGAAAAGGTCTTCCTGCAGGAGGATGTACCGGGCTGGCTCTATCAGGTCTCGAAGGGAGCGACGACGATCTGGGAGCGCTGGGATTCCATGGCGCCCGACGGCACCATCTACGAACCCGACATGAACAGCTACAACCACTATGCCTATGGCGCCGTCTGCCAGTGGCTGTTCGAAAGCGTCGCCGGAATTTCGCCAAGCCCGAGCGCGCCCGGATTTATCGAGGTGATCGTCGATCCCGCACCGATTCCATCCCTTTCGCCGGTTTCGGCCTATCACGATATCAGCCAGGGACGCATCGAGGCCGGCTGGCATTGCGCCGGCAACGAGGTCACCTACGTGCTGACGCTTCCGGAGGGCTGCATCGGCCGGTTCCGGCCCGGAAAACGGCATCAAAACCCGTCGCTCAACGGAGAGCCTGTCGTCGAGGAAGCCATTCTTCCCTCGGGGACGCACCGGCTCGTCTTTTCCCTACCCAATTCTTGAGGAGCATACACGTCACATCGTTCAGAGGAGGAACGTCATGACACATCGGATTAAACTCGTTCTTGCGGGCGCCTCCGCGCTTTTGGCACTGGTCGCGGCTGGCCCGTCGCATGCGGACACCACGCTGTCTTTGCTAATCGACAACAGCCCGGACACAGTCGCGGCCGCCGAAGCGCTGGTTGCCGCCTACCAGGCCAAGGCGCCTGACGTAACGATCGAAATCGAGCAGCGGCCCGGTGGCGGCGAAGGCGACAACATCGTCAAGACGCGCCTGGCGACCGGTGAAATGCCCGATGTGTTCCTCTATAATTCCGGTTCGCTGCTGCAGGCGCTGAAGCCGACACAGACGCTTGTCGATCTGAGTGGCCTCTCGTCGCAAGCGAAGGTGGACGACGGTTTCAAGTCAGTCGTCCGCGCCGACGACAAACTCTACGGCGTTCCCTTCGGCACGGCGATGGCGGGCGGGATCCTCTATAACAGGAAAATCTACCAGGACCTCGGCCTCACCGTCCCGAAGACATGGGCGGACTTCATGGCGAACAACGAAAAGGTTAAGGCATCGGGCAAGGTCGCAGTGGTGCAGACCTACCGCGATACCTGGACCTCGCAGCTGTTCGTTCTGGCTGACTATTACAACCTGCATGCCGCCGTGCCGAACTTCGCCGCCGACTACACCGCCAACAAGGCGAAATATGCCGAGACGCCTGCGGCCATGAAAGGCTTCGAACGGCTGAAGGATGTTCACGACGCCGGTCTGATGAATGAGGACTTCGGCGCGGCAAGTTATGATGATGGCCTGAGAATGGTTTCGACGGGCGAGGCAGCGCATTATCCGATGCTGACCTTTGCAGTCGGCGTGCTCAAGCAGAATTATCCCGAAAACCTCAGCGATGTCGGCTTCTTCGCCCAGCCGAGCGACGCCGCCGCAACCAACGGCCTGACCGTCTGGATGCCGCCGGCCCTCTACATTCCCGCCGCCAGCGCGCATATCGAAGAAGCGAAGAAATTCGTGGATTTTGCCGGAAGCGTCGAGGGCTGCAAGATCATGATGGAAATCAACACCGTTCAGGGACCTTCGCTCGTCGAGGGCTGCGATCTGCCGGCCGACGTGCCGCCTGTGGTCAAGGACATGCTCCCCTATTTCGAAACCAAAGGCATGACGACACCGGCACTGGAATTCGTTTCGCCGATCAAGGGACCGTCCCTCGAGCAGATTACCGTCGAAGTCGGCTCCGGCATTCGCCAGCCGGCCGACGCGGCAAAGCTCTATGACGACGACGTGCGCAAGCAGGCCAAGCAGCTCGGTCTGCCGAACTGGTAGCGATCCTTCGGGCTACAGCGCCGCGCGTCTTTTCAGACGCGCAAAGGAGGCTGTAACACTTTGAATTGCGGGCAACCTCGCTCCCGAAGGAGCGAGGTTCCACCCGATCGAAGAGGTAGTCATGATCGAGACACCCCCCCGCTCGCGAAAATCGCCCTACCCGCTGTGGTTTTTCATTCCGGCCGCAATCATCTACGGCGTGCTGTTTCTGGTTCCGACGATTTCATCTCTCTGGTTCAGCATGACGCGCTGGGATCTGTCGACCGCCGAATTCATCGGGCTTGAGAACTTCCAGCAGTTCTTTTCGGAACCGTTCCTGATCCAGGGGCTCGTCAACACGCTGATCTACGCTGTGACGACGTCCGGCCTGAAGACGGTCTGCGGGCTGCTGCTGGCCGTGCTTCTGACCAGTAATATTTTTGCCCGCGGTTTCCTGCGAACGCTGGTCTTCTTCCCCGTCCTGGTGTCGACGATCGGCATCGGCATCACCTTCGCGGTGATGATGCATCCCACGAAGGGCATTATCAACGTCGCGCTCGAGACGATCGGCATTCCGGGACCTGGATGGCTGACCAATCCGGCACTGGCGCTTTTTTCAGTGGCCCTGGTCGATGTCTGGAAGGGTGTCGGGCTCGCCACGCTGATCTTCATCGCCGGCCTTGCCGCCATTAGCCCCGATTATTATGAGGCGTCGAGAATTGACGGCGCCACGCGCCTTCAGCAATTTTTCCGGATCACCCTGCCGCTCGTGCGTCCCGCCACCGTCATCGTCGTGACGCTGTCGCTGATCGGCGGGCTTCGGTCATTCGACCTGATATGGGCAATGACCCGCGGCGGGCCTGGTTTCTCCTCCGATGTGATCGCTTCGGTCATCTACAAACAGTACCAGGCCGGTTTCTACGGCCTGTCGACGGCCGGCAACGTCATCCTGTTTGCGCTGATCGCCGTGATCATCCTGCCATTCACCCTTTGGTTCAACCGGCGCGGGGTCGAAGAATGAGAAGCAGCCGCCCTTATGTGACGGGCGCGATAGCGCTTGCAGTGGCGGCCGTCATCTTCGTGATGCCGTTCGTTTTCGTCGCTCTCCAGGCAGTCAAATCGAAATCCGAAGCGTCTCGCCTGGATTTCGAATTGCCCGAGCATTGGCTGCTCTGGGATAATCTGGTGGCCGTCTTCAAGGCGCGCGACTATCAGCTCGTGCTCGCCTATTTCAACTCCACCGTGATCACCGTCGTCTCTGTCACGATCCTCATACTGCTGTCGGCGATGGTCGGATATGTCATGCAGCGCCGCAAGACCATCTGGAACAGGGTGGCCTCCATTGCGCTTTTCATGGGCCTGATGATGCCGCCGGCCGTCGTGCCCACCATCGGCCTCTTGCAGGAGATCGGTCTCTTCAAGACCATGACCGGGATGATCCTGATCCAGGTCGCCTATAATCTCTCCTTTTCGATATTGCTCTATAGGTCGTTCATCTCGACCATACCGCGCGATCTCGATGAGGCAGCGCTGATCGACGGCGCCAAGCCCCGGCAGATCTTCTTCCGGGTGATCCTGCCGCTTCTGAAACCCGTGACCGTGACCAATATCGTCGTGCAGTCGATCGCGATCTTCAACGACTTCACCAATCCGCTCTATTACCTTCCTGGCCGGGAGAACGTGACCGTGCAGCTGACGCTCTATAATTTCCAGAGCATGTATTCGAGCCAATACAATCTCCTCTTCATGAACATCCTCCTCGTGACGATCCCGCCGCTGATCGTCTTCATCTTCTTCAACCGGCAGATTGTCGCGGGCATGACGGCTGGCGGCGTAAAGGGGTAGCAAAATGGCTGAACTCACTCTCAAACAGGTTCGCAAGAGCTTTGGCGCCCTTGAAGTCATCAAGGGAGTCGATCTGGAGGTTGCCTCCGGCGAGTTCGTCGTTTTCGTTGGCCCGTCCGGATGCGGAAAGTCGACGCTGCTACGCATCATCGCCGGCCTGGAAGAAACGACCTCCGGCACGCTGACCATCGGCGGCAAGGATGTGACCTATTCCGAACCCTCCGAGCGCGGCATTGCCATGGTGTTCCAGAGCTATGCGCTCTATCCGCACATGACCGTCGCCGAGAACATCGGGTTCGGCCTTTCGCTCGCCCGCCGCCCAAAGGCGGAAATCGCCGCCAAGGTCGCGGCGACAGCGGAAACGCTGCAGCTCACCCAGCTGCTGGAGAGAAAGCCGAAAGCACTCTCCGGCGGCCAGAGGCAGCGCGTTGCTATCGGCCGGGCGATCATCCGCGATCCCAAGGTCTTCCTGTTCGACGAGCCGCTCTCCAATCTCGACGCTTCGCTCAGAGCCCAGATGCGCCTTGAGATATCAGATCTGCACGCCCGCCTGAAATCGACGATGATCTATGTCACCCACGACCAGGTCGAAGCCATGACGATGGCGGACAAGATCGTCGTCCTGAATGGCGGGGTGGTCGAACAGATCGGCAGCCCGATGGAGCTCTACCGCAATCCGGCAACACCCTTCGTCGCCGGCTTCATCGGCAGCCCGAAGATGAACCTCTATGGCGGCGAGACCGCACGGCGATTGAACTGCACGACCTACGGCATTCGTCCGGAACATATCAGGCTTTCGGAAGGTGTCGGGCAATGGCAGGGCAGGATCCGGCATCTCGAGCGGCTTGGCGCCGACGCGATCCTCTACCTCGATGTTCCCGAACTCGGCGAGATGGTGGTGCGCGCCGAAGGCGAGACGCCGTATGCGCCCGGAATGACGGTCTGGGCAAATCCGGTCGAAGGAGCGGAACATCGGTTCTGAAGCTAACGTCCGCGCCGTCTCGCTCATGAGCCGGCGGAATTTCAGGCGAGAAGATGCGCGGATTGGCCTTGGCGGATTAGCAGTTCCACCGCCTGCCTGTCGAAAGATACGAAGCTTTCGCCGCCAAGCCATGCTCCTTCATGGGCAATCACACCATCCGCGAAATCGCCGCCCGCCTCCAGCATGGCCAGTCCTGCTTCGACCGCAGGGCGGTTCATCGCCACATTGCCCGCGTTGAGCAGGTCGTGGATCGTCTGTGAAACATCTTCCTTTGACAGCCTGGCTCCTCGACGCAATATCCAGACCAGTTCACATAAGCTCGGCAGGGAAACCGCGATCAGCGATGCTTGCCTGAGGAGCTTTGCCGCTGCCCTTCCCTGCTCGGCATCATCCTGCAGGACTGCCCGAGCAAGAATGTTGGTATCGACTGTGACTTTCATTCCTCGCCGGCCCAGCCCGAAGCTGCGATTTCGTTCATCTCTTCGATGGTCAACGGCTTTTTCGTCTTGCCAGCATGCCGACCGATAAAATCGTCGATCGTCCCCGTTGGACGAGCAGCCTTGACCCGCAGTTCGCCGCCGGGGAGCTTGTCGAATTCGATCCGCTCCCCCGGTTTGACCCCAAGATGCGTCAGCAAATCCCGTCTCAGCGTGATCTGCCCTTTCATTGTGACGGCAAGGGAAGGCATGGAAAATCTCCTTCTTAAGTCAATACCAAAGTAATGGAATTTTTCCTTACATTCAAGGTTCGGAGTGATAAGGACCTTCACTGGCATTGTTCGTTCGTGGCTCGATTCAAAGGTGACGCTTTCAAGTTGCAACAAACGGCCACAAAATCCACTAAACCTTAACTTATGATTGATAATAGGTCCCGCACACGTCAATAGGTTATCTCATGTCCGAGACATCCAAAGCGCGAGCCTTTTTGATAGGCCTTACCGGATGTGCCTACGCGATTGTTCCGATACTGGCTTGGCTCGTTGGCCTGTCGGTGGATGCAAGAGGCTTCACGCAGCTAAGCGCGGGTGCCATGATTTTTCTCTTGGGCTTTGGCCTCCTGTGTTATTGGCGCGGGATCCCGTCACTGCTCTGCATTGTTGAATGCACTGGCATGGGCTTATTGCTAACGAGTCCGCTCGTCGTGTCCACCTACGTTGCTTTTGCGCTGAAGCTGCCCCTGCAGGATCAGCAGCTTCTCCAAATGGATCGCCTTCTTGGCATCGACTGGTTGAGTTTGATTGCCTTTTTCGACGCGCATCCGCTGCTCGCAAAGTCACTGATGACTGCATATCAAACATTCCACTATCAGCTCTTATTCCTTCCAGTGGTGCTGAGCCTGTGCGGTCATCGCTCTCGCGCGTATCAGGTCGTGGGGACATATGGCCTCATTTGCGTCATCGCGAGTATCATCACCATTTGGTATCCAGCGCTCGGAACCTACACAGATTTTTCCCTCCGCCCTGGCGATCTCAAAAACATTAATGGCATACTCGGAGTTGAATACGTCCCACAAATTGTAGCCGTCAGAAATGACCCAAATTTTGTCCTGCAATTGGAGCATGCAAGCGGCATCATCTCATTTCCGTCGGTCCATGCGGCGGTAGCTGTGTTGTGCAGTTGGGGCGCATGGACAATACGATGGATAAGATTTCCGATGATTTTCTTAAATGTGCTAATGCTGCTGGCTGCCATCACCGAAGGCGGACACTATGTCGTCGATTTGGTTGCTGGAATCGGTGTTGCGGGTTTCAGCATAGCATCGGTGCTGTATATTTCGCGTAGCGGCAGCGTTCAATTCTATCGCAGCCAATCTCAGAAAAACGCGCAACAGATCTAGTGGTCGTTTATTTTTCCTCCTCTATCGCGGTGAGGTGAGATGACAACACGGCGGAGCTGCTTTTCGCAGCTCGCACGACAGACGAAGGATACCGATCAGATCCGGCGGTTGCTGGCTTTTGCGGCGATCTGCTACGACGGTTCGTGTTCGGATGCGGCCCGAACTGGCAGCGGGACGCTGCTGACGGCCACACGCTGGCGACGGTGATCCCGGATATGGAAGAGACCATCGGCAACGACATCGAGCGCATCCTCGCCGACGCCGGCTACCCCGGCCACAATGCGCCGGAAAGCTACAGGTTCCGGGTTTTCACCAGCGGCCAGAACCGCCGTGTCACACCGGCAATCAAGCGCCAGATGCGGCGGCGCGCGGCCGTCGAGCCGGTCATCGGCCATATCAAGGCCGAGCACCTCATGGGCCGCAACTATCTCGCCGGCGAACACGGCGATGCCACCAATGCCATCCTGGCTGCTGCCGGCTACAACTTCTCCCTCCTCCTCAACTGGTTCAGGAAGCTTTTGTGGCTGATGCTCGCCTGGTTCCACGGCAGAGAAAACACCCGCACCGCTTAGCGGCTGGCATTCTTCACGGTCGACTGGGTATGGCGCTTGAAGCGCGGCCCGTTGCAAAGCCCAAGCACCGACCAGCTCAGGCAATGCCGCCCAAGCATACATATTTAAGCTCGGTATATTCGTCCAATCCGTGCCTCGACCCTTCGCGACCGAGACCCGACATCTTGACGCCGCCGAACGGCGCTTCCGCGGTCGAGACGAGACCGGTATTGACGCCGACCATCCCATATTCGAGCGCTTCGGCCACGCGAAATACCCGCGACAGGTCGCGGGCGTAAAAATACGACGCAAGCCCGAACTCGGTGTCGTTTGCCTGTTCGATGACGTCCTGCTCGTCACGGAAACGAAAAAGCGGTGCAAGCGGCCCGAAAGTTTCCTCGCGCGCGACCTGCATGCCGGCAGCAACATCGCGCAGGATCGTCGGTTCGAAGAAATGGCCGCCAAGCGCGTGGCGCTTGCCGCCGAGGACGATCCCGGCGCCTTTTGCTACGGCATCGCTGATATGGCTTTCGACCTTGGCGACGGCGTTGTCGTCAATAAGCGGGCCAAGCACGACGTCACGGTCGAGACCGTTACCCACCTTCAAACCCGAAACGGCCTCGGCGAGCTTGGCGGCAAAGGCCTCGTAGACGCCGTCCTGGACATAGAGCCGGTTGGCGCAGACGCAGGTCTGGCCGTTGTTGCGGAATTTGGCGATGAGCGCGCCTTCGACCGCAGCGTCGAGATCGGCGTCGTCGAACACGATGAAGGGTGCATTACCGCCAAGTTCGAGACCGAGCTTTTTGATCGTCGGCGCACATTGCCGGTAAAGCAGTTCGCCCGTCCGGGTGGAGCCGGTAAATGTCAGGACTCGAACGTCACGGCTTGCCGTCAACGCCCCACCAATTGCCGCTGCATCACCCGTGACGATGTTGAGAAGCCCAGGCGGCAGGCCGGCGCGCTCGGCGAGAACGGCAATCGCTATGGCGGAGAATGGCGTCTGCAGCGCCGGCTTGAGAACGACGGCGCAGCCGGCGGCAAGCGCGGGGCCGATTTTGCGGGTGATCATCGCGTTCGGAAAATTCCAGGGCGTGATCGCCGCCACCACGCCTGCAGGCTGGCGCAGGACGAGGATCCGCTTGTCCGGCTGATGTCCCGGTACGACCTCGCCGTTGATGCGTCTCGCCTCTTCCGCGAACCATTCGATGAAGCTCGCACCATAGGTGATCTCCCCTTTGGCCTCGGCCAGGGGTTTTCCCTGCTCCAGCGTCAGGATCATCGCCAGATCGTCGCGGTTTTCGATCATCAGCCGGTGCCAAGCCTTCAGAACGGCGGCGCGCTCCCCGGCGGTCTTCTTCGCCCAAAGCTTCTGGGCAATCACGGAGGCGCGGATCGCATCTTCCGTTTCCGCCGCACCGAGGTCAGGGACCACCCCCAGCGGCAAGCCTGTCGCCGGATTGCGGACCGTCGCCGCGTTGCGGCCTTCCGCTTCGATCCAGCGATCGGCGATGGGGCATGCCTGACGGAACAGCGAGGGATCATTGAGCTTCATATGACAACTTTCAACAGAATACGTGAGCGGCACCGGGATCGAAATTCAGATGGACTATATCGCCACGACTGAGCCCCGCGATAGCCTCGTGACCGAATGGCAGGCGAACCGCCAGCGCCTCGCCCGTCGCCGTCTCGGTGGAGACGTGGATATTGTTGCCGAGGAAGGTAATGTCGCTGACCGTTGCGGCAAGACCCGCTCCCGCCGTCTGGTTTCGCGACAACCGAATGCGCTCCGGCCTCAGCATCAGGGCTGCCCTCGTCCCGGAGGTTCCTTTTCCATGCACCGGAATATGATTGAAGACGCTCCCGCCGCCAAGCGAAATGGTGGCCTGCCCATCGGAGGATGACAGCAGGTCGCATGAAATGAAATCGCTGTCGCCGATGAATTCTGCCACGAAGCGGGTCCGCGGATTGGCGTAGAGTTCCGGGCCCGTCCCGATCTGATCGATGACGCCCTTGGAAAAGACGGCGATCCGGTCGGAGAGCCGGAGCGCTTCCTCCTGGTCGTGGGTGACGTAGAGGATCGTCACTTCGGTCTGCTGGTGGATCCGGCGTATCTCGTGCTGGATTTCCTCGCGCAGCTTCTTGTCGAGCGCCGACAGCGGCTCGTCCATCAGAAGCACCGGCGGATCATAGGCAAGGGCTCTGGCAAGGGCGACGCGTTGCTGCTGGCCGCCGGACATTTGTGCGGGCTTGCGATCCTCGAAGCCTTCGAGCCTCACGAGGCGCAGCATCTCCTTCACCTTGCTGTCGACCTCGGCCTTGGACTTGCGCCTGACCTTCAGCGGGAATGCGATGTTTTCGCCCACCGTCAGATGCGGAAACAGCGTGTAGCGCTGGAACACCATGCCGATGTTGCGCTTGTGCGACGGCGTGTCGAGCAGGGTCTTGCCCTCCAGCGTGATGTCGCCTTTCGTCGGAGTTTCAAAACCGGCCAGGATGTAGAGGGTGGTGCTTTTCCCGGATCCTGACGGTCCGAGAAAGGTCAGGAACTCCCCGCGCCGTACGTCGAGATTGACGTCGTGGACGGCGACGACAGGGCCGTATTCCTTGCGTATTCCGCGGATCTGAAGGAATGGTTCTTTCATTGTTTCAGTACCTTACGCACGACGGCAACCAGCGCCATCAAGAGGATCGTCAAAAGGATGAGAAGGGTCGACGCCGCGGCGACAACGGGCGTCAGGTCTTGCCGGAGCGTCGCCCATACCTTGACCGGCAGCGTCTGCAAGGTCGGACTGGACATGAAGATCGCCACCACCACCTCATCCCAGGATGTCAGGAACGAGAAGACGGCCGCCGAAAACAGCCCATGGCTGATCGCCGGCAGGGTGACCCTGATCTTTGCTTCGAGAGGCGATGCCCCGCACAGAACCGCCGCATCCTCAATCGACTTGTCGAAGCCCTCCAGTGCACTTGAGATGGAGAGGATCGAGAAGGGCAGCGCAAGAACGAGGTGCGAAATGACGAAGCCTACCAATGTGCCGCCAAGGCCGATCCTCAGGAAGAAGGCATAAAGGGCGACCGCAAGGACCACGACGGGAAGGATCATCGGCGTCAGGAACAGCGCTTTCAGCGCATCGCGGAACAGGAACGAACCACGCACCAGCCCGAAGGAGGTCACGAGTCCGAGCAGCACCGACAGGATCGTCACGATGACCGCGATCTTGAAGCTCGTCCAGGCCGATTCCAGCCAGCGCGGATCGGCAAAGAGCTCGCTGTACCACTGAAGCGTCCAGCCGGGCGGCGGAAAGATCAGCCACTGCGAGGAGCCGAAGGACAGCGCGGCGATAAAAACGATCGGCAGCAGCAGAAAGGCTGCAGTCAGAACCGTTATCGTCAGCAGGATGTATTTCCACCAGCCGAGGCGGTCGAAATTGAGCAACATGTCAACGCCCTCCCAGGTTCTGGTTGCCGACGAAGCGCAACTGCACGGCATAAAGCGACAGGGTCACCACGAGGAGAACCAGCGCCGCAGCACCTCCCATGCCCCAGTTGACCAGCGACTGCACGAATTGCGCGATCAGCTCTGCGAGCATCATGTTCGCGGTGCCGCCGAGAAGCGACGGCGTGACGAAATAACCAAGCGACATGACGAAGACCATGAGGGCACCAGCCGCCATGCCCGGCATGGCCAAGGGCAGCAGAACACGGGTCAGGCACTGCCACCGATTGGCGCCGCAAAGTGCTGCCGCCTGCAGGGTCGATGGGTCGATCTTCTTGATCACGCCGTAGAGCGGCAGGATGATGAAGGGCAGCATGATATAGGTCATGCCGATCGTCACCCCGGTAAGGTTGTTGACCAGTGCCAGGGGTTTGTCGATCAGCCCCATTCCGATCAGCATCTTGTTGATGAGCCCGGTCCGCTGCAGCAGCACCATCCAGGCATAGGTGCGGGCAAGCAGGTTGGTCCACATCGACAGGAGCAGGATTGCAAAGATCACCGAGGTCAGGCGCCCGGGCATGATTGCCAGCGCCCAGGCGACGGGAAATCCGATCAGCAGCGAAATCACTGTGACGAGTCCCGACACGATGAAGGTGTTGGCGAAAATCTTGAGATAGGTCGCGGACCCGATCAGCTGTGCATAGTTTCCAAGGCCCGGCACGGGTTCCAGCACGCTTCGCAACAAGAGCACCGCCACCGGCGCGATGAAAAAAATCGCCACGAAGGCGAGAGCCGGAAGGACCCCGCCAAACCCTGTTGCCCTGCGCACCTTTGGCAGGGGCGCAATTGCAGCGGAGGCATCGCTATATGTCGACATGACAGTCCTTCCCACCCGTCAATTTCCGCAGGCGCCGAGGTCCAACAAACGGGCACCGACGCTGTGGGAGGCACGGCGAACATTCGCCGTGCCCGTTCATCTGCCGTTTCAGGTTATTTCGCCTGCCAGGCGTACCACTTCTCGCCGATGGCATCGCGATTGTCCGCCCAGTAATTCATGTCGGCATTCACCTGGTTGGCCGTCTGCTGATCCGGCAGGGTCTTGGCCGTCTCCGGATCCATCAGCTTGGCCGAGTCAACGTTGATTGGCGCATATCCGGTGGCTTTTGCAAGGGCGGCCTGCGGTTCGGCCGAGGTCGCCATTGCAATGAACTTCATCGCCGCTTCCACGTTCGGCGAACCCTTCGGCACGACGAGCGAATCCGCAGCGGTGATGTTCTGTTCCCATGAGGTCTCGGTCTTGATACCGCTCGCCGCAAGCGCGGTCATGCGACCATTCCAGACACTGCCGAAGGGAGCCTCGGCGGATGCCAGAAGCTGCTGCGATTGTGCGCCGCCCGACCACCAGACGATATCCGATTTGATCGTATCGAGCTTCTTGAAGGCGCGGTCGAGATCAAGCGGATAGAGCTTGTCGGCGGCCACGCCGTCGGCAAGCAGCGCCGCCTCGATCACGCCGGGCGCCGACCACTTGTAGAATGTGCGCTTTCCCGGGAACTTCGCCGTATCGAACAGATCCGCCCATGTCTTCGGGCAGGCGCTGACGGCATCGGCGTTGCAGCCGATCACGAAGGAATAATAGAAGCTGCCGACCGAATAATCGGTCACGAAGCGCGGATCGAGCTTGGACTTGTCGATGACCGAGAAATCGAGTTTCTCGAGCTGGCCATTCTTGCCGGCCTGGGCGGCATAGTCGCCTTCGACGTCGACAACGTCCCAGGTGACCTGGCCAGCCTCGACCATCGCCTTGAGCTTGCCGTAATCCGTCGGCCCGTCCTGTACGACGGTGATACCGGTCTTTTCCGTGAACGGGCTGGCCCACGCTGCCTTCTGCGCGTCCTGGGTCGTTCCCCCCCAGCTCGAGAAGACCATGTTGTCGGCGTGTGCCGGCACGGACACAGCCACGAATGCGGCAACCGCCGCGAAAGCAAATGTTGTTTTCATGTTCCCTTATCCTTGTTCTGGTTTGTCCTACGGGTATGCCTTATGCCGTCAGCGCGCCTCACTCCTGGGAGAAAAGTTAGCTGGCTTCATAATCTTGTTTTCCGCCACCTCGATCAGATCGCGGATCTTGGGCAGGAAGGCTTGCCACCGGGGATCGGCCAAAAGCCTCTGGCGCCGCGCTTCCCGGTCGTCGAGGCTCGCAAAGGCCCAGATGTGGACGATCTCGTTGATCGTTCCGATCTCCGAAAAGTAGTAGCCGACGAGCGTGCCGAGATGGCTCTTCTGGATCTCGATCCCCTCCTCCTCGACGACCTTAAGATATTGCGGGATCGTGCCGTTCTTCAGCCGATAGGTCCGGATCTCGTAAAACATCGGCGCTACCTCATCACGAAGGGATCGGGGATCGGATCGTCCGATGTCCTGAGCCAGATCGTCTTGGTTCGGGTATAGTCGAGAGCCGCGGCCATGCCGCCTTCCCTGCCATGGCCCGACAGGCCAAACCCGCCGAACGGCGCGATCGGCGATACGGCACGATAGGTGTTGACCCAGACGATCCCCGCGCGGATCCCCTTCATCAGCCGGTGCGCCCGGGTGAGATTCTGGGTGAAGATGCCGGAAGCCAGGCCATAGCGGGTATCGTTGGCAAGCCTCAGCGCCTCGGCCTCGGTCTCGAATGATACGACCGACAGGACCGGCCCGAAGAATTCCTCAATCAGCGAGGGTGAGGCGACATCGTCGCAGTCGAGAATCGTCGGCGGGAAATAATAGCCGTCGCCGTCGATCTTGCGCCCTCCCGTGACAAGACGGGCGCCGCTTTCAATCGACCTTGTGACGAGGGCGCCGATATTGTCCTGCTGGCGCTTGGTGGCAAGCGGGCCGACTTCAGTCGCCATATCGAGCGGCGCGCCGATCCGGATCGCCTCCGCCTTCTCGCGCAGCAGGGCGACGAACTTGTCCTTGACGCTGCGTTCGACGATGAGGCGCGATCCGGCAACGCAGCTCTGCCCTGTCGCGGCGAAGATTCCCGCGACCTGGGCATTGGCCGCGCTTTCGAGATCCGCGTCGGCAAAGACGATGAATGGCGACTTGCCGCCGAGTTCAAGCGAGGTGGAGGCGAGGTTTTCGGCCGAGTTGCGAACGACATGCCGGGCGGTTTCAGGACCGCCGGTGAAAGCGACATGCGCGACCTTCGGGTGCCGGCCGAGGGCGGCGCCACAGGAGGCGCCGAAACCCGTTATGATGTTGACGACGCCGGCGGGAAAGCCTGCCTCGTGCACGAGCCGTGCAAATTCGAGAAGCGGCGCCGGCCCGTCTTCCGAGGCCTTGACCACCATCGTGCAGCCGACCGCGAGCGCCGGGCCGATCTTCACCGCCGACAGGAAGAGCTGGCTGTTCCATGGTACGACAATCGCAACGACGCCGATCGGCTCACGGCGAAGCCAGACATCCATGTCAGGCTTGTCGATCGGCAGGTAGGCGCCTTCGATCTTGTCGGCGATGCCGGCATAGTAGCGATAGTATTCGGCGACATAAGCGATCTGCGCCGAAGTTTCGCGGATGATCTTGCCGGTGTCGCGTGTCTCCAGTTCAGCCAGCACCTGCGCGTTGGCAGCAACCAGGTCGGCCAGCTTGTAGAGCAGCTTACCGCGTTGGGTGGCCGTCATTTTCGACCAGGGGCCTTCGTAAAGCGCCCTGTCGGCCGCGTTGACAGCTCGATCGACATCCCCTTCGCGCGCTTCGGGCATATCAGCCCAGACCGCGCCGGAGGCTGGATCGATGCTCGGATAGCTGGCCTCGCCGTCTGTGAATTCGCCGTCGATGTAGTGCTGGAAACGCCGCATGGTCTCACTCCTGAAATGCTGGCATGACCTCGGTGATGAAGCGCTTGAGCGACGCCTTCTTGCGCTCGAAGCTCATGCCGGTGTCGATCCAGAAGGAATATTCGTCGTAGCCGAGCGCTTCATACGCCTTGAGCCGCTCAATGACGGTCTCGGCGTCGCCAACGACATTGTTGGTGCGCATGACCTGGTCCGACAGCATCGCGTTTGCTCTGATCTGTTCGTCAGGGATCCGTTCGATCAGACCCTGGGTAACCGGCTTCTCATTCTTGAACCAGGCGAAGAAATAATTGTAGTAGACGCTGAGCTCATGAGCGGCCTGGGCGACATCGTCCTCCGACGAGCCGACATAGGTATGGCGCAGCAGCATGATCTTGGGCCGCTCGATCTCCGGATTCTTGGCGCAGGCATCGTTGAAGCGCTCCATCAACGACTGAACCTCGTCGTCGCCCTGCCAGAGCGGCGTCACCTGAACGTTGCAGCCGTTGGCGACGGCAAATTCGTGCGAGTTCGGATCGCGCGCCGCAACCCAGATGGGCGGGTTCGGCTGCTGCAGCGGTTTCGGCGCCGACGTGGTCGACGGAAACTTGAAGAATTCCCCGTCATGCGCGTAGTCGCCGGCCCATATGCCTTTGACCGCCGGGATGAGTTCGCGCATGCGCTGGCCAGCGCCCCAGGCATCGAGACCGGGCAGCAGACGTTCATATTCGAAAGAATAGGCACCGCGCGCGATACCGATGTCGAGTCGTCCATCGCAGATGATGTCGGCCATGGCCGCCTCGCCGGCGAGCTTGATCGGATGCCAGAAGGGGGCAATCACCGTCCCCGTCCCAAGCCGTGCCCGAGATGTGCGGCGCGCCAGATCGGCAATGGTCACGAATGGATTGGGCGCAATGGTGAAATCCATGCCATGGTGCTCACCCGTCCAGATCGCGTGCATGCCGCCTTTGTCGGCGATCTCGCAGAGCGCGACGAATTCCTCGTAGAGGCTCTTGTGGCTTTGGCTGGCGTCAAGCCGTTCCATATGGACGAAGAGGGAGAACTTCATGCTTTTGCGTCCTTGGCTGGAATTGGGTGAACGGTGCCGCCGGTCTCGTCGCCGAAATAGACGCCGAAATTGCCGATCGAGCTTTCCATCGCAAAACGGTTGACGATGTCGGCAGTCGAACTGGTCTTGAATTTTGCCGCAGCCAATGCGTCAGGCTTCAGGAACCTGCCGCCGGCAGGCTCGCCCTCTCCGGCAACGGCGTGATAGACGATATGCTGCTTGCCGTCGCTCTTGCCCTCATAAACCGAATAGAGAAAGCCGATGCTGACCTTCAGCCCGGTTGATGTCTCCAGGTATGATTGCAGCGCCTCGGTCGGGTTGCCATCATGGGCGTCGACGCTTGGCAGGGAGAGCACATCCTCGCCGAGCAGCAGAACCTCCCCGCGGCGCTCGACAACGGCCGCAAGTTCCATATTGCCTTCGCTTGCCGCGGACACAGCCTTGCTTGCCAGCGTCGGCGTGAAATAACCTCCACGCGCATAGCCGAGACCGTTGCGGCCGCTATTGTCGAAAGCTTCGATGCGCCCCATCAAGATGACGTGGTCGCCAGCCTCGATGACCTCTTCCATGGCACATTCGAACCAGGCCGCCACGCTTGAGAATATCGGGCAGCCTGCCGATCCCCTCGCCCATTCGACCGCCGCAAACCTGTCCTCGACCGGGCGCGCAAAAGTGTTCGACACGTCTTTCTGCGTTTCCGAAAGCACGTTGATCGCAAAATGCTGCGCTCCGGTCATGGTGGCGAAATTGCGCGACGTCTTGGCAAGGCAGACGAGGAGAAGCGGTGGATTGAGCGAGACCGAGGTGAAGGAGTTCGCCGTGAAGCCGATCGGATGTCCATCTCCGTCACAGGCGGTGACGACAGTCACCCCGGTCGGAAAAGCCCCGAATGCATCTCGCAGTGCTCTTGGGTCGACAGTCTGGATTGTCATCGTTCATCCTCCCCGAACGATAGCCACTCAGCGAGCAGCGAATTGACGATATCAGGCGCGGTCAGGTTCACCATATGACGATGACCTTCGACGATGCGAGCGTAGCCCCGCGGCGCAAGCTCTGCCATTTGCGTTGCCATCAAGGGCGTCGAGTTCGGATCATCGGACCCCGTCAGAAACAGGGCCGGACCAGCCACGTCTTTCCAGCCGTCAGCATAGGTCTCGTCTCCTCCCGCGAAGGCGGCGTAAGCGACGGCATATCCCTGGGGATCAACGAGGTTCAGCCATTTTCGCGTCAATTCACGCGCAGCGACGCTGTCTGCATCATCGCCGAACCAGCGGGCCAGAGGGCCTTCCTTGTCGACGCCGGATACCGGAATGGCCGCGGCGCGCGAAAGCACGGCGGCCTTTGCCTCAGGGTCACGCTTGTAGACACCGTTGAGATAAGCGACACGGCTGATACGCTCGCCAAAGGTCGCGGCCGCCCCTCCTGAAACCAGTGCGCCCATCGAGTGCCCGGCAACATTTGCCGTGTCGATTGCCATCTCGTCGAGAAAGCGTCCGAACCAGGCGACGAACTCCTCGAGCCGACTGCCCGCCGGCAGCTTTGCGCTCTCGCCATGTCCCGGCATATCGACAGCGATGACGCGATGGCCTGCAGACAGAAATGCGATCTGCCGAGCCCAGGCCTCGAGCCGCATGCCGACGCCATGAATGAGAACCAGCGGCTCGCCGCTGCCGGCCTCGTGATAGGCCGTTCCGCTTGCCGTCGTCTTTCGGGGCAAGGCACCGGCGGCCTTTGTTGCTGCAGCGATGCGTGCGGTCGATCCGGCTGTCAGCATCTCAAAGCGCTCCTTCAAACGCCCGCAGGATTGGCAACGTCCTGCCCCAGGTCTTTCAGATCCTGGTAGCGGTCGCCGATGCGGTGATGCGGACGCCCGCCTATCGAAGCACCGAGAGCCACGACGATCTCGTCGGCAGCAGGCGCGTCGGGGATCGACGTCTGGATGGTCAGGTAGTGCGAACGGCGGCCTTCATCGTTCTTGTCCATCAGCGGGATCATGATCGGCGCATTGGCCGGACCGCGTGTGTTGCAGAAGGCGAGATAGGATTTGGCGCCGACGGCCTGGCGATAAAAATTGCCGAAGCGCAGCGTGTGGATAAGCGCGGACCCGTGTTCGATCTCGCCGTCCAGGCCGACGACAGCGGACTTTCCATATCCTTCGACAGCATCGCCGGACCCGACCGCATCGATGATCATCTTGGTCAGCAACTCGCCGAGTACCGGAGCGCCCGCGTGAATTTCGGGCTTGAGGTCGTCGACAAAGCCGCGACCCGCCCAGGGATTCTTTACGACCGCGAAGGCGGTGAACAGCTTCAGCGGAACCGCCGCGGCCTTGCCGCCTTCGATCAGCGTCGTTTCGATCTGCAGTCCCGTCTTGCGAATTTGAATGGCCATCGAGCACCTCATTTCTCAATATCGTATTATGGTATACCATAATTATGAGTGTCAAGTTGGTATCCTACGAGGACGCAGTTCAGGCCGAGGCGGTGATTTTCAATTTGGCGCGCGCGCACTCTCGACCCATCAGGCAGCGCTTTCTTCCCGTCAGCGCGTTGTCAGCTGACAAACGACATGGCGGCGCCCCGCGGAGGCAGGCCGAGTCCAGAAGCCACGGTCATCCCAGTTCATGGTGCCGCCTTATATATTACTTAATATGGCATACCATCACATTGGACAAAGTTAGGTGTCAAGCGCGGAGTATGGATTCCGCTGAATTGCGCGGAACATCATCGCAAATGGAGTGATATCGACAGCCGAGGTGAGCGCATTGCCAGGGCCTGCGGAGAAGCGGCTGCCTAGTCGGCAGGCTTCTTCGCCGACAGCACCGCTTCGGCAATCGCGCTCGCGGCGGCAACGTGATCCATCGCCGCTTGGTAAGCCCCCTCGCCGTCACCGCGGCGGATGGCGTCTACAATCTTAGACATCTGCAGAGGCCCTTCGATGCTGCGCCTCTCCGTCTTGATCGTCATCGAGCGCAGGTGGTTTATGCGCACGGTGAGGAGATTGACGACACCCCAGGCAACGTTCCTGTCAACCATCGTGAACAGCGTATGATAGAAGGAAGAGGTGTTCGTCAGCACAGCCGACATGTCGTTGTCGCGGTAACTGTTGCGAATCCCGGCCAGAGATTCCTCCAGCGCGGCGACGATCTCGGGGCTGCGGCGCTCCGCGCACAGCCGCGCCGCCATGCCTTCCAGTGCGCCACGGATCTCATAAATCTGTTTGGCTTCCTCGATGTCGAGCTGCGCGACGATCGGTCCCTTGTTCGGCAGATTGGCGACAAGCCCCTCCGATTCCAAATGCCTCAGAACCTCGCGCACGACTGTTCGGCTGACGCCGAGCTGCGCGCAGAGGTCACGCTCGACAAGGCGATCTCCGGGACGGAAATATCCGTTGACGATGGCTTCGCGGACCTTGTCGAGCGCCAATTCCCGCAAGGTCTTCGCAGGACGCTCGACTCGAATTGCGTCCTTCAGAGCACCGCTCATTCTGTACCTCAGTGTTGGACTTTGCACGCTCAACTTCCGCCGCGGCAGCCGAACGCAAGAATCGTATTATGGCGTACCAGATACTGTAGCTGTCGGCGGCCGGCAATTCAACAAGCGCCGTGCCGACCTATAGCGCCACCCGTTTTTCAGACGCGCAAAGGACGCTGTAGCACTTTGATCTGCTGCCTGCATGTCGCGAGCTAGCCTCTTGAAACAATCTCCTCGACCACGGCCTTAGCCTGCACTCGGATATCCGGAACGGCCGTGATCTCCCAGAATTGCCCCGCCGTCAGGGCGCCGACCGCAAACAGTCGGGCAGGCGAGATCCGGGACGGGGCTATTACCTCGGAAGCGGCATCCACCTGGATCCCGAGGCCAAAAGGATCGGGGACGATCAACTCAAAGCGGCTCATTTCCTTCAAAAGCGGTGAATGACTGATCCCGGCCCGTTCCATTCCCGTGCAGTTGACGAGCCAGTCCGCCCTGATCTCGGCAATCTCGCGCGCCGCTCTGACCCTGAAGCCGGCAACGAGCCGGCCCTCCTCGGCGCCGAGGGATTTCAGGAAGCCCGCGTGGAAACGAACGGTTCCGTCTAGGACCAGCTTCTCAAACCTGTCGAACACGTCGGGCGCGACCCGGTGACGATGGATGTTCCACCAGGGAAGCGCATGCCGGAGGAAGCGCGCCCGCTCTTTGCTCGAAAGCCGTTGCCAGAGAGCCTGCGTTTCAGGCCTCAGACCGTCCATCACGGCTCGCCAGTCGGCAACCGTCCTGCTCTTCGCCCGTAAGGTCTTCAATATGCCGCTGATCGTATTCGGAAGCCTCTCGACGTCGATCGGCAGAGGCGTCGGTGGCTTCCACGCGTGTCCAAGCGGTGCAAGCCCGCGCCGCGAAAGCACATCGATCTTGCCGCTGTGGCCATGGGCGCGAAGCGCGAGAACCTGATCGATCATCGTCAGGCCGGATCCGAGGATACACACCGCATCGGATGATGCGACGCGCCTCAGCCACGAAAGCCGCCACGGGTTCTCGATGATCCGCGATCGCAGCGATGCCGGGACGCCATCCGGAGCGACCGGCAGGGTCGCGTTCCCGACGCCGAGGCAGAGCACCACGTTCTTCCCGGCAATCTCGTCACCATTGCCGAGATGGAAGGCCAGCGTACTGCTGTAACGTTCAACGCATCCCGCCGCCTTGGCCTTGATGAAATCGACCCGGCAACGGCCATCCCGCTTTCGAAGCAGCCGCGCAAGCGTATCGCGGACATAAAGACCGTAATCGCTGCGCGAGGCGAAATCGCCGGCCTGCAACCGGCGGCCATGGCCTTTCAGCCAGTCGACAAAGTCGTCGGGTTGATGCGGCAGCAGGCTCATGCGGCCGGCGGGAACATTGAGGCGATGGAGATAGAGCTCCGTCCGGTACGCCGTCCCGCGGCCGAAGCCAGGATCGTCGCCGACGACGGCGACCTTCGCCGAAGCGGGAAGCTGCTCGATGAGATTGCAGGTAACCGCTATCGCCGAAAAACCGGAACCGACCACGATAATATCATATGTCAAATGCATTCTCCCTGAAGCTCAGAACGTCATCGAGGCATTTCGTCATTCAAGCTCCGTATCGCTCGCCGGTCCTTGCGGATCGCACGAGCAGTAGAATCACGAAAACAATTATCTCTATAGTCTATAAATATAGTTTGTTATTTCTCCCGCTAGCCCCCTCCCAACCATTACGCTTTTGAGGGTGAGATCAGGGGCCATGCGGCCCTGAACAAAGGGGGCTCAAGATGAATTTCAGGAATTTGGTTGCCGCAATCGCCGTCGGCGTCGGCACTCTTGCAACAACAGTTGTCGCCGAAGCGGCGGACAAGAAGGTCGTCGTCGCCTATCAAACCGATGCCTTGCCGTCTTCCGTGGCGATCGCAAATGGCGAATTCGCCAAGGAAACCGGATACGAGATCGACTTCCGCAGGTTCAATTCGGGCGCCGAAATCTTTGCGGCGATTGCCTCCGGCGACGTCCAGGTCGGCTATGTCGGCTCCAGCCCGTTTGCGGCTGCAGTATCACGCGGGCTGGAGGTCAAGGCCTTTTACCTCGCCTCCATCTCGGGCATCGACGAGGCTCTCGTTGTCCGCAACGGCTCCGGCATCGAAAGCCTGAATGATCTGAAGGGCAAGAAGCTTGCAGCCGCGCCGGTATCCACGGACCACTATCAGCTTCTGGCGCTCATCAAATCGCTGGGCCTGACCGAAAAAGACGTTCAGGTCTTCGCCATCCCCCAGCCCGAAATCGTCGCCAGCTATAACCGCGGCGATATCGATGGCGGCTTCGTCTGGGATCCGGCACTCACCGAACTGAAGAAAAACGGGAAGGTCCTGGTGACCTCCAAAGAGGTGGCAGACAAGGGTGCGCCGACATTCTCCGCCTGGGTCGCGACCTCGACATTTGCCGCCGACAACCCAGCATTTCTGAAGGGCTTCGCTTCGGTCATCAACAAATACTACGCATCCTTCGCCTCGGACAAATCCGCCTGGGGTCCCGACAGCGACAACGCCAAGTCACTCGCCAAGCTTCTCGGCGGAACGGCCGACCAGCAGGCATCAGCCCTAAAGAACCTCACGCTTCTGACGCCTGAGGTCCAGGCATCGGATGCCTGGCTTGGCGGCGGCGAAAAGGCGGGTGCCGGCAAGATCCTCAAGGACACGGCATCGTTTCTAAAGGAACAGGGCAAGGTTTCCGACGTGCTGGCGAATTACGGCGCCTTCGTCACCGCAGACGCCCTCACCGGCGTCAGCAACTGATCCTCCCCAACGCCGGCGCGGCTTGCCGCGCCGGCGTCGAACCTGCGAGCGGCAACATGCTTAAAGTCGATCACGCCAGCGTTTTCTTCGCAGCCCGCGACGGGCGGACCGTTCACGCGCTCGATCGCGTTTCCTTCGATATTCCCGAACGGGGCTTCGTCGTCGCACTCGGGGCGTCAGGATGCGGCAAATCAACCCTTCTCAACGCGATTGCCGGCTTCCTTCCGCTTTCGGATGGCCGGATCACGCTCGATGGTCGCGCGGTCGAACGACCGGGTGCGGATCGCGGCGTCGTCTTTCAGAAGGACTCGCTGCTGCCGTGGAAATCCGTCGTCGACAATGTCGCGCTCGGTTTGAAATTCGCCGGGGTCAAGCGCAAGGAACGCGAAGCCCGCGCCCTGGAGCTTCTCCGTCTCGTCGGTCTCGACGAATTCGCCGGCGCTTTTCCCTACGAGCTGTCGGGCGGCATGCGGCAGCGTGTCGGCATCGCACGGGCTCTGGCGACAAATCCCGACATCCTGCTGATGGACGAGCCGTTCGGCGCGCTCGACAGCTTGACGCGCGAGCAGATGCAGGAACTGCTGGTTTCCATCTGGGGTAAAACGGCAAAGAAGGTTTTCTTCATCACGCACTCGATCGAAGAGGCCTTGTTCCTGGGCACGCAGGTCCTGGTCATGTCACCTCGACCGGGACGCGTCGTGGCCCGCTTCGATCTGGATTTCGTTCGCCGCTTCGCAGAGACCGGCGACGCCCGATCGATCAAGGCGTCGCCGCAATTTGCCGAGCTGCGCGAGGAGATCCGCGCCATTCTCCACAGCACCGAAGACCTCAGGAGCGCCGCATGAGCGACATAGTGCAGGCCCCGCCGATTGCGGCTGGTAGAGAGGACCGCCAGGTCAAGCTGGTAAAAATGGCGAGCTTCGGAGCCGGCGAGAAATCGACGGTGGCCATCAGCGTTGCCACGGCGCTGGCCATACTGCTGCTGTGGTGGCTCGTATCGGCGCTCGGTGTCGTCCCACACTTGTTTCTGCCGCGTCCGGACGAGGTGCTGACACAAATCGGCGCTATCTATCGCGACGGTTACGCCGGAGCGTCGCTGTCCGAGCATGTTTTTGCGAGCCTGTTCCGCATCGTAGTCGCCGCCCTCATCGCCGTCTCCGCAGGCATTCCGCTCGGATTGCTCATGGGCCTGAACCGCTGGGCAAAAGGGGTGCTCGACGCGCCGATCGAGTTTTACTGGCCGCTTCCGCCGCTCTCCTACCTGCCGCTGATGATCATCTGGCTCGGCATTGGCGAGACGTCGAAGATCACGCTGCTGGTGCTTGCGATGTTCGCACCGATCTGCCTCTCGGCCCAGGCCGGCGTTCGTTCGCTGCCGATCGAGCGGGTCAATGCCGCGCGTTCGCTGGGCGCGAGCCGGCTGCAGCTCTTCGTGGACATCGTCCTGCCGTCCGCCCTGCCCGAGATCCTCACGGGCATTCGAATTGCGCTCGGCGTCGGCTGGGGCACGCTGGTTGCGGCTGAATTGATCGCGTCCACGCGCGGGATCGGTTTCATGATCATGTCGGCTTCACAGTTCCTGGCGACCGACGTCGTCTTCGTCGGCATCGGCATCATCGCGATCTGCGCCTTCACCTTCTCGGCCGCCATTCGTTTTCTGGAGGCGTTCCTCGTGCCCTGGAAGGGCAAGCTCTGACCAGATGGCGGCAGGCAGCCATATTCAGTGGCTTCCTGCCGCCGCGTTCAGCCCGTGTATGGCGACAAGCTCGGCTGCGACCAGCTTCTGAAGCCGCCATAAATTGCGGTCCCGGATGCCGCGTTCCTCCAGATGTTTCACCGTCAGATACAGATATTCCGCGCAGGAACCCATATGTCCGCAGGCTCTTGCAAGCACCTGTGCCACCGTCTCCAGCGGCAATTTGCGGGAAACGCGCTCGCCCTTCGGACCAGCCCAAAAGACCAGCGCGCGCACCACCCCATGCGCGGTCGCGACCGGGATCCAACGAACCGTCGCGGCGTCTTCGATCGTGCCGACTTCACGGCGGATCAACCGCCGAATCTGGCCAAGGCGGTCATCATCGGCAAGCCTGAAGACGACGCCGTTGCAACGTCCACCGCGGTCAAGTGCCATCATGAGACCCGGCTGGGACCGCGTTCCCCGCCAGCGGGTCATCTGCAGGCAGAAGGAGCGATGCCACCCTCTTGCTGCGCCATTCTGCGATTCGACGGCATCGAAGTCCGGCTTCCATATCAATGATCCATAGGCGAAGATCCAAAGCGGCGCGCCGGTAGACTCGTGAAGAAGCCGGTTGGCGAGCATCTCCACCTCCGCTTCGGTCAGCGGTTTTCGATGTGGCTCTGGGCCGACATCGATCGCGGGGCGAAGGCTCAGCGATACGAGCTCGTCCGTCAAAGCCATTGTTGATCCGGTCATCAAAAGTTTGCTTCCGCGGACCGCCGACTGTTGATGCTCCCGGATCTCCGTCATGCGTCAATGCACCGTAAATCTGGCCGCATCGGCCTGGCGCCGCTGCAGGCTGCGTATCAACATCGCGGCCTCCCTGACTATTGCCGAAAACGTCGCATCATCGGCCTCTGCGATCCTTCCCGTCATCTCGCGGATGATCGTCGTCAAATGAATGATGGAATGGCGATGCTGCGGATCTTCCGATCCCATTTGGGCATCGGCCATGGCGAGCAGCGTCTGCACCAGCCGCTCCATGGTTTCGCGGCGCCTGGTCCTCGGGTCGGCATTCGGATCTTCGCTCAGGCGCAGCAGGTCGGCGACAATGTCGGACATTGCGATTCCACTCACATTGCAAATGCCGGCGGCATGGAAACGACATGCCTTCGACCGCGCGTTTGCGTCTTCAAGCCCTCCAGCAATCGGTAGCCGTTGCGCCAGCGGCCAAAGCCGCTGGCGACATTGATGTGCCCGGCAAGGCCGATATTCCTGGTCTCGGCGTTCCACAGGCGACCGAACAGGGCCAACCGATCGACCGTCATGTAGGCATCGTTCATGCTGCCGACGACGATGCTCGGAAAAGGCAAAGGTGCCGTCGGCATGGCCCCAAACGTGATATGCCCGGGATGCAGGTTTTCCGTGACCGGCAGATCGCATGGAGCAACGAGCAATGCTCCTTTGACGCGCCGCGCTGCACTTCGCCCGGCCAAGCGGGCGGCAAGCAGGCATCCGAGACTATGGGCAACCAGATAGGCCTCACCGGCCTCTTCAAGCGCGCCTTCCAATCGCAGCAGCCAGTTGTCAAGGTTCGGATGATCCCAGTCGTCCTGAGCGACTAAACGACTGCCCGGCTGATCCTGGAGCCAATGCTGTTGCCAATGCCCTTCTCCCGAGCCGAAAAGCCCGGGAAGAATAAGTACGTCGATCATCTGACGGCTTCCTCTCTGAAGCTGCGCGTCGGTCTTTTTCCCGATCGGGGCAAACATCGAACATCACTCATCAGATCCACCCGATCACCAGGGCGAACAGGAATGTGAAGGAGCTGACGATCGTGCAGACTCCGGCCGCATGCCTGAAATGCGACATGACGCTGCCTTCCGCTCTTCTCGCACCGCCCCGAAGCAGGTCGGTCTCAACGACAATCGCCATCACGCCGTTCTCCTCAATACCAAAGGCCGGGCATCGCGCCCCAATAATGGAGTTCGTATTCGCGGGCGGACCTGTCACGCTCGTCGTCCCGCGCGAACAATCCGTTTACAGGCTCCCGTTCAGCGGGCGGCTTCAGGCCGAGGAACCGGCCGATTGCGCGCTTCAGCCAGAAGTGAAAATCAAGCCTCATGCGAACCTCCTGTCAGGGACTGCTGTTCTTCAGCTAGAAAATCAGCGAATGTCGTTGTGCATAGGCGAGAAGAACGTGAAGCGATGCCGTCGGTCCGTAGAGCATCAGCAGGCGGTTCTCCTCGCGTTTGGCGAGACGATATCGTCGGGCAAATTCGAAGACGCTCCACAATTGATCACCTGGCCCCGGCCTTTCCGTATCGGTGATCGTTGCTTCCTGAGATCGAGCCATCGCGGCGACTCCTACTCGGCTGCCGCCAGGGCCGGGCTTGCGCCCGGAAAGAAGGCCGCCAATTCGCCAATCACGTCGTTGATGCGAGCCAAAAGCGCGTCGGATGAAACCGTATAGTCTGTGAAATCGCGATCGGATGCATAGACGGCAGTCGGCAAGGTGTGGGCCATGAAAAAACCAAACAGCGGCCGAAGCTGATGCTCGACCATCAACGCATGCCGGTCACCGCCGCCGGTCGCCGTGATGATGATCGGCTTGCCCCGAAGTTCGTGGGGGTCGATCAGGTCGATGAGGTGCTTGAAATGGCCGGGATAGGAACCCTTGTAGGTTGGCGAGCCGATGATCAGGGCATCGGCCTGCACGATCTCGTCGACGACATGCCTGGCCTGCGCGTCGAGATCCTTGCGCCACAAGGCGCTGCCCAGCGACGGACCGACATCATGCAGGTCATAGGTCTTGCTGGTAAATCCGTAGCGAACGCTCGCACGTTCGGCGACGTGCCGGACGAGTGCCAATGTCTTCGATGGACGGTTGAAGCTGCCAGCGATGCCGACGAGTTTGAAACCTGACATGGTTTTTCCTCTCATTGCGTTGCTCCAACTATTGTCTACAAAATTGATAGATTAAAGGAACGTGCATCTCTCCTTCTTCGCCTGGTTGAAAAAAACGTTCACCGCCTCTTCAGCACGCATAAGCTGCAAGCCAATCGCCATGGACATCTCAGACCGCGGGACGCTGCAATTCATTGCGGTCACATGGCTTAATCCAAGCCTAAGGCTTGTCGCCGTGAAGATGACGTTCGAGGAAGGGTAAATTGTCCTGCCCCCAATAGATCTCGCCGTCAAAGACATAGGTAGGAAAGCCGAAGACGCCGCTGTCGCGCGCATGCACGCGGTCCGCCGACCACTTGTTCTGGACATCGTCGTCGGCTTGTCGCCTGAGGAGCGCTGCGCCATCGAAACCTGCTGATGTCACGATCGCCTCGCGCACATCGGACTTGCCGATATCCTTCGCCTCGCTCCAGAAGGCATGCTGTAGGGCGCGGGCAACGCCGATCCAATCTTGTCCGTCGAGATAGGCCGCAATCACGAAGAGGGACGCCGGCGTCGGATCGCTCAAATCCGGGCGATGTTCGAGCCGCAGTTCCTTGCCGCGCACGCGCGCCCAGCGCTTGAGGTCCCGCGTCCAGTAGGCGCGGCGGATCTCCGGGCGGTTGCGCGAAAAGATACCACCGTTTTCCTCGACCACCGTCGTCAGATAAGGCGTGATGACGACCTCGTTCTTCGCTGCAAGTTCGGCGAAGGCGTCGAAGCCGATGTAGGACCAGGGTGAGCCGATCGAAAAGAAATATTCTACTGATTTGGTCACTGATGCATGTTCCCTGCGAGGTGATTGTTCTGGCGTCGAATGATCGGCGGCATTTTCAGGAAGCAGATCTAACTTCGGATTGTGCTTTCCATCCGAGCTCCGGTGCGATCCGCGTCACGAAGTCGTGGAGAATCTGGCGATATTCCTCGTGCTCGAACTCGTAAGGAAGCTCCAGCCTCAACTCGCCGACCTCGGGCAGGATCGGATCGGCAAACAGTTGCGCCAATATCTCGTCCGATGTGCCGACGACATCACGGGCAAACAGAGTGCGCCGCTCGCCCTGCGGTGAAAGGGTTCGCTCATGACGGCCATCGGCATAGTCTCGATACCGGCGCCGCGTTGCCGCATCTGCGCTATCGAAAGGCACGATGACGCGGCCGAGCGCCACCCGGCGCTGCGTGCCAGCGGCGCGATAGGTTTCGATCAATCGCGATTGCGCGGTGAAGAAATCATCGGTCCCCTCGCCCGTTATCACATTGCCGGTCAACAGGTTGAAGCCATTGTGGCCGGCCCATTCGGCCGAGCGCTGCGACCCGCCGCCATACCAGATCCGGTCGATCAGGCCCTTGGCATAAGGCTGCAGCCGCGGCCGCTGCGGGCCGAAGGGTGTCTTGATCAAGGTCTGCTCGTCTCCGAGATAAGTGCCGCGCAGATTGTCGGCAAAGCGCCGCACGCGATCATGCGAAAAATCGTAGCTCGTCCAGTCGCCGTCGAAGACGAGCGGGGCGATCAGGTCTGCGTGCAACGGTCGTCCGGCGCTGACGCCGATATTCAGCCCCCCCCGTGACAGAACATCGACGGTGGCGAGGTCTTCGGCCAGCCGATAAGGGCTTTCATAGCCGATCGGAATGACCGCGGTCCCAAGCTCGATCCGGCTGGTTCGCTGCGTCGCCGCCGCCAGGAAGGCGCTCGCGGAAGAGATTCCAGGCTCCAGGTGCCGCTGGCGGACCCAGGCGCTGTCGAAACCCAGATCTTCGCCATATTGCAGTTGCTCAAGCGTCTGCTCCAATCCCGACAACGGATCTTCGTCGGGATAGTTGCCGGGGGTGAGGAAGCCGATATGGCTGATGGATACGTTGCCCACTCGTGCCATCCCATGATCAGTATTTCGGCAGGCCGGGCGGGTTGGTCTCGGATGCCGGCAAGGCTTCCTCGGAAAGATGCCAGTGGTCGAGGATTTTTGCGTAGGTGCCGTCTTTGATCAGGCCGTTGGTGGCGGCAGTCAGCGCATCGGCCAGCCCACTTCCCTTGCGGGTGGTAATCGCGACATCCGAGCGATCCGGCCAGCCGGCGCTCAGCGTGCCGACGCGTTTGATGTCCTTGTCGCGCGCGGCGATGAAGACAAGCTGTGCATGCGGCTGGACGATGACATCGGCCCGGCCGGAACGCAGCGCGAGAAGGCTTGCCGCCTCGTCGTCGTAATATTGCAGTTCGATCGGCTTCAGGCCCGCGGCGACATCCTCGTCGCTCCATTTCACCAGGATGCGCTCCTGATTGGTGCCTGCCCCGACGATGATCCTGAGGCCGGCCGCATCCTTGGGTTCCTTGATCGAGGTGACAGGACTGTCGGATTTCACGAAGAAACCATGCAGGCCCTGGCGGTAGGTAGAGAAATCGAATTTTTCCTTGCGCTGCTCGGTGACCCCGACATTGGAGATGACGGCATCATATTTACCCGACGCGAGGCCGAGCGGCCAGTCGATCCAGGCGACCGGCACGATCTCCAGCGTCAGGCCAAGGCTGTCGGCAATGGCATAGGCATAGTCGGGATCTGCCCCGACCACGGTTTTCGCGTCCGTGGCATAGGTGGCAAGCGGTGGGCCGCCGGGGCTGACGGCGATGGTGAACTTGCCTGGTGTGACGAACTTGAAATCCTTCGGGATTGCGGCAATCGCCGCCTCGTTCCTGGCCGCATGAAGCCGGCCCAGTTGTTCCGGGCTGAGGTCGAAATCCTCCGCTGCTTGAGCTGCGCCAAAGGAAAGGGCCGACGCCATGGCGGCGATCAGCAGGGTCCGGAATGCCGGAAGGGCAATCATCGTCTTCAATCTCCAAATTGTCAGGCAGGAATGGCCGGCAGCATTGCCGCCGGCCCAATAAGGATCGATCAGGAGCCGCTCTTCGGCAGGCCGGGCGGGTTGGTCTGGGCCTTGTCGATCGCCTCCGGACCGAGGTTCCACGTATCGAGAATCTTCCGATAGGCGCCGCTGGCGATCAGGTCGTTGACGACATCGGTCAAGGGCACAGCCAGGCCGCTGCCCTTGCGTGTGGTGACGGCAATTTCTGCCGTGATCGGCCAACCGCCGCTGACGGTGCCGACGAGCTTGGTCTTGCCGTTTATCCCTGCCGAATAGGCCTGCGTCGCGTTCACGCTGAAGACGGTGTCGGCTCTGCCGGACTGAACGGCAAGATCCTTGACCGCGTCGTCGTCATAATATTGCACCTCGATCGGTTTCAGGCCGGCGGCGACGTTCTGCCGGTCCCATTCCAGCAGGATTTTCTCCTGGTTGGTGCCGGCATCGGTGATGACCTTCAGGCCGGCAATATCCTTCGGCTGCTTGAGCGCCGTGATCGGGCTATCCGCCTTGACGTAGAAGCCAAGCTCGTCCTTGCGGTATGTGGAGAAGTCGAATTTCTCCTTGCGCTCTTCCGTGACCGTCACGTTGGAGATCACCGCGTCGAACTTTCCGGAGGTCAGCCCCAGCGGCCAATCGGCCCAGGCGACGGAAACCAATTCGAGCTTCAGGCCCAGGCTGTCGGCAATGGCCTGCGCCAGATCGACGTCATAGCCGATGACGGTCTTGGAATCGGAGGCATAGTCATGCAGCGGCAGATTGCCGCTCGAGCTGATGCCGACGGTGAAGACGCCGTTTTCCACGAACTTGAAGTCCTTGACTTCGGCAATGCGCTTCTCGTTCTTTTCCACCCGCAACCGGTTCGGCTGCTCGGGGCTGAGATCGAACTTCTGCTGCGCCTGAGCGGAACCGAAACCGATCGCAGCAATGGTGACGGCTCCCGCTATCAGAAGCCTTGCCCTATCTGTAAATGTCATGCCCCTTCTCCATTTCATCTTTAGGTTGTTGTTATTGTTATTCGGCCGGAGCAGCCCGTCGCGGCCCGGCATTTCGCCAGCACTGTTTCGCGCTAGAGAACCTTGGCGAGGAATTCCCGCGTGCGGGGATGTTCCGCTTGTGTGAAGATGCGGGCCGGCGGCCCAGCCTCCAGAATGCGGCCGCTGTCCATGAAGACGACGCTGTCGGCGACTTCGCGGGCAAAGCCGACCTCATGGGTGACGATGACGAGCGTCGTGCCGGTGCGGGCAAGCTCCTTGATGACGTCGAGCACTTCGCCGACGAGCTCGGGATCGAGCGCCGAGGTCGGCTCGTCGAAGAGCAGCACCTTCGGGCGGAGCGCCAGTGCGCGGGCGATCGCCACACGCTGCTGCTGGCCGCCGGAAAGCTGGCGCGGATAGGCATTGATCTTGTCGCTGAGGCCGATGCGTGCCAGCAGCTCCTGAGCCAGTTGCACGGCGTCCTCACGGCCGATGCCGCGCACCTGGATCGGTGCCTCGATGAGGTTTTCGAGCACGGTCAGATGCGGGAAGAGATTGAAGCTCTGGAAGACCATGCCGATATCGGCGCGGCGTTTGAGGATATCCTTCTCCTTGAGCTCGTAGAGCGTATCGCCCTTCCTGCTGTAGCCGACGAAATCGCCGTCGACCGAGATGAACCCCTCATCGACACGCTCCAGGTGGTTGATGGCGCGCAGAAGCGTCGACTTGCCCGATCCGGACGGACCGAGGATGGCGGTCACGCTGCCGGCGGGGAGGCTGAGCTCGACATCATCGAGCACTTTCAGCGAGCCGAAGCTTTTGGAAATGCCGTGAATGCGGACCGCGCCGCCTGCGGACCGCAGCGTCGCCGCATCCTGGAAACCGATCTTGCGCGCGGCGTCGGTCGCCGTATCGAAGACAGGGAGCGGACGGCGGAAACGCTCGAAAAATCCCTGGAAGGGCAACGGCGTCGGGTTGCGCACGGCACCCTTGGAGAAGTAGCGCTCGATATAGCGCTGAGCGATCGACAGCACCGTCATGATGATCAGATACCAGACGGTCGCGACCATCAGCAGCGGAATAACTTCGAGATTGCGGCGGTAGATCACCTGAACCGTGTAGAAGAGTTCCGGCAGCGCCAGCACGTAGACCATGGAGGTACTCTTCGCCAGTCCGATGAGTTCGTTGAAGCCGGTCGGCAGGATCGAGCGCATGGCCTGCGGCAACACGATGCGGAAGGCCTGGCGGCGGCGCGGCAGACCGAGTGCTGCGGCGGCCTCCAGCTGTCCGTGATCGACCGAGAGAATACCGCCGCGCACGATCTCGGCGAAGAAGGCCGACTGGTTGAGCGTCAGGCCGAGAAAGGCAGCGGCAAAGGGCGTCAGCAACTGCACTGTGGGATAGTCGAGGAAGACGGTATCGGTGAAGGGAATGCCGATCTTGATCGTCTCGTAGAGGTAGCCGAGATTATTCAGGATCAGCAGCAGCACGATGACCGGGATCGAGCGCAGCAGCCAGATATAGCCCCAGGAAAGACCGGAGAGCAGCGGCGACTTGGAAACGCGGGCGAGCGCCAGAGCGGTTCCGAGGATGGATCCGGATATGGCGGCAAGCACGGTCAAAAGCAGCGTCCTGCCGAGACCGACGAGCACTGGTTCGGCAAAGAACCATTCAGCAAAGACGCCCCAACCCCAGCGCGGATTGGTGAAGATGGAATAGAGCACGGCGATGATGACGACGGCGGCAAAGATCGTGCCTGCCAGGCGGCCCGGATGACGCGCCGGCACGATGCGGTAACGGGAATACTCCTTCGATCCTGCCGTCCTGCTGCCGGGGTCGATGCCGGCGAAATCCGTTGTCAGCGCCATTGTGCTTCCCTTTTATGATTGTCGGTCTTTGCCGTTTTCAGAAATTTGCGCCGGCCACCCGCAGGCGCGGTTCGGCATCTTCGTGAGCAGGCTCAGCGAGATGGGTGATGTCCTTCTCGAAGGGCAGGCTCTTGTAGATCTCGGGATCAACGGAGGTGTCGAAGAGAGCGGTGTAGCCGTAGTTCAGATAGAGGCCGACGGCTTCGGGCTGGCGAAAGCCGGTCGTCAGGTAGATGCGGGAATAACCTTGGCGGGCGGCCTGGGCCTCCAATTCCACCAGCACCTGGCGGGCAAGGCCCTGACGGCGCAGATCGGAGCGCGTCCAGATGCGTTTGAACTCGGCCGTGCGTTCGTCATAGTTCTTGAAAGCGCCGCCGCCGATGGTTTCGCCACAACGGATCAACAGGAGAAAATTGCCGTGAGGCGGCGCAAAGGCTTCGGGAGGATAGCGGTTCAACTCGGCCGCAGCACCTTCGGCATTGAAATAGTTGCCGTAGCGGCTGTCGTATTCGTGGATCAATTCATCGATCAGCGGTTTGGCGCGCGGGTCGAGAGGGCTGGTATAGAGAAACGTATCGCTCATATCGTTCATCACCCGTTGTCATCAGTGAGGAAGGTTTCGGCGAGCCGGACCCAGTAGCGGGCGGCGGGCGCAATGATCGCGTCGTTGAAATTGTAGTGGGCACTGTGGAGAGGAGCGCTGTCGCCATTCCCGACGAAGAGGTAGCTGCCGGGATTTGCCTGCAGCATAAAGGCAAAATCCTCGCTCGCGGTTCTCGGCCGGAAATCCTTCTCGATTGCCGCCGGGCCGAGTGCGTCAAAGGCGACGCGCCTGGCAAACTCCGTTTCCCCAGCGTGATTGACCAGTGCCGGAAAGCCGAGGCGGTAATTCACATCCGCCTCGGCGCCGAAGCTTTCGGCCTGGGCCCGGGCAAGGGCTGGAATGCGCTCTCGCAACAGCTGGCGGACCGTCTCGCTGAAGGCCCGCATGGTGAGCTTCATCTCGACGCTCTCAGGGATGACGTTCGAGGCGGACCCGGCATGGATCGAGCCGACGGTGGCGACCGCCATATCCTGCGGGTCGACATTGCGGGAAACGACGCTCTGCAAGGCGGTGATGAAGGAGGCCGAGGCAAGCACCGGATCGACGGCGCGGTGCGGCTCGGCGCCGTGGCCGCCCTTGCCGATGATCTTGATTACCGCCTGATCGACCGAAGCCATGGCGGGGCCGCTAACGAAGCCGAATTGACCCGCGGGAACACCCGGCCAGTTGTGGAGCCCGAAGACCGCGTCGACAGGAAAACGTTCGAACAGGCCTTCCGAGATCATCTTGCGGGCGCCGGCGCCGATTTCCTCGGCGGGCTGGAAGATCAGCCGCAGCGTGCCGCTGAAATTGCCGCTTTCGGCGAGATAACGGGCGGCGGCGAGCAGGATCGACGTATGTCCGTCATGGCCGCAGGCATGCATGACACCAGGATTGCTGCTGGCATAGGCAAGACCGGTCGCCTCCTCGATCGGCAGCGCGTCCATGTCGGCGCGGATGCCGATCCGCTTTTTGCCATCGCCGCGCCTGAGGGTGGCGACGATGCCGGTCCCGGCAATGCCCGTCGCCACCTCATAGCCCCAGCAGGAAAGGTGGGATGCCACAAGCTTGCTGGTCCTGAGCTCCTGGAACGCAAGCTCCGGATATTGGTGCAGATCGTGGCGAAGCGCGATGATCTCGTCGAGATAGGCGGCGATACCTTTCTCGACCGGATCATTGCTGCGCGAGTTCTGAGCGATGATGTTCATGACGGTTCGTCGGCGCCTCAGGCGCCGACAGCCTTTCCGCGTTCTACCAGATCGGCACCCACCGCATACCGGCTTTCCCGGAAGGGCAGACCCAGATGGTCGCGCAGCGTCTCTCCCTTCAGGACGGGATCGAAATAGCCGCGCTCCGTGAGGATCGGCAGAACATATCTGGAGAAATCGTCAAAGCCCTCGGCGATGACAGGGAAACCGAGGATGAAGCCGTCGGCGGCGCCGTGATCCACCCAGCGGATGATCTCGTCGGCGATATGTTCCGCCGTGCCGATGAAGGCCGTACGCGGCGTTGCCGAATCGAGTGCGACCTGTCGGAGCGTCAGGCCCTTCTCCTGCGCGGTCTTCTTGATGCGGTCGGTGGTGGCGCGGAAATTGTTCCTGCCGATATCACCGAGCTCGGGGAACGGCGCGTCGAGCGGATAGACGCTGAAATCATGATGATCGAAGAAGCGACCGAGATAGAGTAGCGCCTCCTCGATGGTGACGAGGTTGCGGATCGCCTGATACTTGGCGTCCGCCTCTTCCTGCGTCGCTCCGACGATCGGTCCGATACCAGGATAGATTCCGACTTCCGCGGCACTGCGGCCATGGGCAATAACGCTGTCCTTGAGCTGGCGGTAGAAGGCCTGCGCCTCCTCGAACGGCCCGCCATTGGTGAAGACCGCGTCGGCATGCTTGCCGGCAAGCCTGATGCCCGAGTCCGAGGCGCCCGCCTGGAAAACGACGGGTTGGCCCTGCTTGGAACGGCCGATATTGAGCGGCCCCTCGACGCGGAAGAAGCGACCCTTGTGGTTGAGGCGATGCATCTTCGTCTTGTCGACAAAGACGCCGGTCTCACGGTTGCGGACGAAGGCGTCGTCGTCCCAGGAATCCCACAGGCCCTTGATCGCATCGATATAGTCCTCGGCGATCTCGTAGCGCAGTTCGTGTTCGGGATGTTCGCGGCTGTAATTGCGCCCGGAACCCTCGAGCGGCGAGGTCACCGCATTCCACCCTGCCCGGCCGCCGCTGATGAGATCGATCGAGGCGAACTGGCGGGCGATGGTGAAGGGATCGCTGTAGGAGGTCGAGACCGTGCCGACGAGGCCGATTTTCGAGGTCGAGGCGGCGAGCGCCGAGAGAATGGCGATCGGCTCGAACCGATTGAGGAAATGCGGAATGGACTGCTCGTTGATGTAGAGCCCGTCGGCAACGAAGGCGAACGCGATGCCGGCCGCCTCCGCCTTGCGCGCTGTCTTGACGAAGAACTCGAAAGTGACGCTGGCATCGGCCGGTCCGCTTGGATGCTTCCAGGCGTTCATGTGACCGCCGGGACCCTGCAGCATGATGCCGAACGTGACGTGTTTTTGAGCCATGGGATCAATCCTCCTTGGAAACGGTCAGGCGACGAGGGAAAGCCGCTCCTTGGCGAGCAGCTCGATGGAAGCCAGGCGCTCGGCGACCGAAAGCGCCGGCGTGTCGAGCACGAACTCCTTGACCCCGTAGCGACGGTGAAATTCGTCCAGCTCCTTGCGGATCTGCTTCGCCGTGCCGTGCAGGACGCTCGGCACCTTTTCCTCGATGCGGTAATCGGTGACGCCGGCCTGGCGGGCAAATTCGGCCGCCTGCTCCTCGCTGCCGACATTGACGGTCTGGCCGTTCGGCAGAAATATCTTGACGATGCGCAGCTTGCCGACGCGCTCGCGGGCATAGTCCTCGCTTTCGGCGGCAAAGGCTGCGAGCGCAAGGATCGGGCGCTTGCCGCCGGATGCCCGCTCATAGGCCTCGAAGGTCCTGCGCAGATTGTCGGGATCGCCATTCAGGTGACCGGCGAAAACAAGCTCCCAGCCCTTCTCGGCAGCAAGCTCGGCGCTTTCGACGCTGGCGCCGAGCAGAAAACGCTCGGGCGCAGTCGGCGGGAAAGGTGTTGCCTGCGCCCCGTCGTAATTCGGGTCGGCAGCGAGATATGTGTTGAGATCGGAAAGTTGGCTCGCGAAATCAGGCTTCCTGGCCGGATCGACGGCAAGCTGCAGGGCGCGCGTCGAGAGCGGAAAGCCGCCCGGCGCCTTGCCGACACCGAGATCGACGCGTCCGGGCGCAAGCGATGCCAGAAGATTGAAGGTCTCGGCAACCTTATACGCGCTGTAATGCTGCAGCATGACGCCGCCGGAGCCGATGCGGATCCTCGATGTCCTGGCAAGGAGATAGGCGATCAGCGCCTCCGGCGCCGAGCTCGCCAGATTGGACATGGCATGATGCTCGGCGACCCAGAAACGGTGATAACCGAGTTCCTCGGCCCGGGCGGCAATCTTGACCGTCGCCCGAAGCGCGTCCGCCGCGGTGAGACCCTGTTCGATCGGGCTTTTGTCGAGAAGGCTGAGGAGATAGGTCATGACGCCACGATCCGATCCTTGGTTGCAAACTTTAGTCTATAAAATCAGTAGACAAACTTCATTATAAGAAATGGCATTCTCTTTCGAACGCGATGAGTGAAAAAAGCGGCCGCACCTAAGATGGAAAATCGCCTGCCGGGACTTTGTCTCACTGGCATCGAAAGGCTTCTTTCAATCGCCAGTTTCAAGCGCCACTTGATGGTCTGTATTCTGACCAAAAACGGAGTAACCGCATAAAGCTGTCAGAACAGGTCAAGCCGATCAGCTACCTCAAGGCGCATGGCCCGAGATAATCCGAAAGCTGAAGGATAACCTGCAGCCGGTCGTCATTACGCTTCACGGAGAGGCGAAAGCCATTCTTCAGGATGTCGGCCAATACGAAGAAACACAGGAGACGCTGGCGCTCCTGAAGGTGCTGGCGCTCACCAGCCGGCAGGTCGAGGAGGGCAAACTGCGCCCCGCTTCGGAATGCTTCGCGCGCATCCGAAATCGTCTGGCTGACAGCCAGCCCTGATGCCATCTCGTGTCATTTCGCCGAGGACACGGAACGCGAGATCGAGGATCGCTATCGCTCCACCGCCAGCGCGACGACACCGAGACGCCAGGGCACTTCCTGACGGGAATCGAGGGCGCATGCGCCGGCGGAAATATTCCGAAGGAGTTGGCGGGGATCGAATTTCCGAATATCGGGAACTACACCATAAGCCGAATGGGCACCAATGTCGTCGGCTACTGCGTCGTAGACGGACGGCGCAAGATGCAAAGCTTTCTCGAGCGAAGGCTCATCCGCTGACGTCCGGCATATCGTATTTCAGCGCTTTGGATATCCAAGCTGCTTTACTTGCAGGTGAATCCAGCCCTCATAAGGCTTCCAGCGCCATTCCCCTTCCACAGGCTGCGTCAGCGGCAATAGGAAGCGTCCGAGATCAGCGACCACCGTGCCCAAGGCGGGTGGTGCGGCCGCCATCCGTTCGCGACCAAGGAACGCCCGCCATTGCCGATCCCAGGCCTCAGCATAGGCTTCGCTGAGACCCGTTGGCCTCTCCATCGGAATACCCGTCCCTCGTCTCGCAAAGGTCTGGCGCACCGCCTCAGCGAGGGTGGACCGCTCCAGCTCGAACGTCTCGGCAATCAGCCAGAGATCATAGAAATCCTTCAGGCGGCTATTTGCCATGCCGAGCGTTACCAGCGCCTCGAATTTCTCGGCGACCACGGTCGCGACCGGATAGGCCCGCAGGCGCGGCACCGGCGCATCGAGCAGCGACGGATATTCTATGTCGACCGGTCCAGGCGTGACGGCGTCACCGAAACCTATGTCCACCTGAATGGGAATGCGCGCGCCTCCGATGGTCGCAGTGGTACGGACACGAACGCCGCCATATTCGACTTCCTCACGGATCGGCGCGGCGTCGAGTGCATCCACGTCGAAGACCACGCCATCATCGTCGACCGGCTGCGTGCAAATGGCATGGAAAGTTTCGGCGATGGCCTTCGGGCTGTTTTCGCCGTAGCCCAGCAGATCGAGGTCCCGCGTCGGCCGAAACGGGTCGGCGACCCAGGTTACGAACAGCATCGCGCCCTTCAGGATAAAGCGGTCGCGATGCTCCGATAGGCTCAGCCGGTACAGGAGTCTTTCGAGCGCGTAGCGCGTCAGTAGGATCTGAAAGTCCGTACGCTCTGCGCGAGACCGATCCAGCAGCCGGGCGCGCACCGATGCCCCTACGTTTTTCTTGAGTTCAGGCGCCATCGGCCACCGTCGCTTCGACATAGGGTCGCATGATCGACCAGATCCTGGCCTCTTTCGCATATGTCCAGAGGTCGTCGCTTGTGGTCTTGCGCCGGCGGAGCCCCTCGCGCAGCCCCTCCATCGCAACGTCGAGGCCGACTTTCGCCCGATAGCGGAAGCAATCGACGATCGAACGCGCCGGATTTGTGATCGTCACCTCGACGCCCTCGATGCGATGCCGTTCGACGCCCTCGATGAGAGCGGACCCCTTAAAGCGTACGAACTTGATAGGCGGATAATCGATCTTGGGGCGCCAGGCCGTGCGGTCGATCGCCATCCACACAGCCGAGGGCATCTGCAGCGTCAGTTCGTGGTATTGGAGGGCCGAGGTCAAGCAGACAACGCCCTTTGGAACCAGAACAGCCGCTTCAGCGAGTGCATGGGCCGCCTCAGCCTGAGTGTCCGGGAGTTGATACAGGCCTCGTGCCGGGCGAACTACTGCCTCCTCCCGAACGAGACGGGCGAGCGTCTCCGGTCCAATGCCTTCGGCAACGAAATCCTTCAGCCGGAGCATCCCCCGCGCTTTCAGGAGGTCGAGCGCTCGAAGTCTCTGGGCGGTAGTGAATGTCATCGCCTGTGACGATTCCTCTATTCATCGAATATATAGCAGAGGTTTTATCACAAAGCCGCTTGCTCGGAAATCCCCCTTTCGACCTCCCCTACAGCGAGCTGTGGAGGCGAAGGCGGCGAGCATTCACGCAAAGGCTTATTCTGCAAGGTCTGGTGCTGGGGCCAGAGCTTGACGTGGAGGTGCGGAAATCGGCTTCTATTTCGTCACCGTCGCCGTCGGCGAAGACCGGAGGCTGACCCAACTGTGCGCGTGAAACGCAAGCAGATCAAGAAGACCGAGCCGATCCGCTGCATCATCGACACGCAGAACGATCCGGCCCAAAAAAGACCATCGGTCGGAGATGGAACTCTACATCCCCAATCCCAAACTCTTCGTGCGCGAAAGCGACCGCTGCAACTCCATCTGCTGGGTGAGCTCCGCACGATGGCTACGGTCGGCAAGGCGGACGACCTCGCGGATACGCTCGACGTCACCATCCCGATCCGGTCCCACTCGCTTCAGCTGATCCGCGAGATCTGAGGGATCGGCGCGACCGAAGCGCGTTTCGATCGCAGTAGCGATGTCCTTTGCCTCGGCAAGCGCTCGACGCCCCTCCGGAGTCCCCGCCAGTTGCTCGACGAACTTTGCCTTGTCGCTATAGGGGAGATCGTCGAGCCGGCGCAGCAGCGCCTCGCTCCGGCGGCTCGGCCCCAGAACCTCGA
>NZ_JABFCN010000059.1 GCF_013087515.1 Rhizobium sophorae
CTGATGCCCGCGTTGCAAGGCTTGATCTGACAAGCGGATTAATGAGTTCACGCTCTAGCGTCCCCGCTATCCAGGCGCGCCTCCGTTGATGGCGGTCAAGTACACCGTGCGAATGCTGCAAGGTAGCTCGCCTTCCCTAAGCACCTAACATGGCGGCTTTCCAGAAAGATCAAAGCCTTCTCTAGGACTGCAACGAGGGCGCAGAACGGCCGTTGATTGGAGGTGGGAACATAATCTTCGGACAGTCAGCGGAAATAATTCCCGGGAAGGCGCAATGATCCCTGGTTCTTAGCTCTGGCCTGATGGCTGGGGACTTGTACCTTCGGTGCTTCAAGAAGACATTCAGCATTGCTGTCACGGGGCCCTGGAGCGGACCCCGCAGCCTGCACGTCGGCTGCTATTGTCGATCGATCTGCGATGTATTTCACATGTGATATTGGTTATTGTCCTGGGGCTGTGAGCTGTTTCATTAAGCGATCGTTCACGTATTCAGAAAGCCCGTGAGTTTGCGTCCGGAGATTCGGCCGTGCTTTCATATTCCTTTGGTCCGTATGTGCTTGTGCCGGAGCGGCAGTCGCTGATGCGTGATCACACGACCGTTCGTGTCGGTAGCCGCGCGCTCGAAATTTTGGCAGCGCTGATCGAGCGTCCGGGCGAACTGGTGGGCAAGGCTGAGCTTGTGTCGCGCGCCTGGCCGGATACCTTCGTCGAGGAAAGCAATCTGAAGGTGAATGTTGCAGCTCTTCGTCGGGCGCTCGGCGATGCTCCGGACGGCACGCAGTACATAGCGACAGTGAGCGGTCGGGGCTATCGTTTCGTCTTTCCCGTAAGTGTTTCCGGGCAGAGTGACGCTTCCGCGACGGCGAGGTCTCAGGATGCCCGTGCGCATAACCTGCCGGTTCCAACAACCCGTTTAGTGGGAAGAGACCATTCTGTTGATGCGATCCGCCGCACTCTTGAGGCATCGCGCCTCCTGACGATCGTTGGCCCGGGTGGCGTTGGCAAGACGAGGCTGGCTCTCGCAATCGCTGGTCGACTGACCGCGGCCTTTGAGCATGGAGTATGGTTCGTTGATCTGGCGGCCGTGAACGACGCAACGCTCGTACCGACGTCGATCGCAACGGCGATGGGGTTGAGGGTCCACTCGGCGAACATCAAGGCGGCGATCGCCGCCTTCGCGGCCGACCGGGAGTTCATGCTTGTCCTCGACAATTGTGAACATGTTATCGAATCGGTGGCCGCCTGCACAGAAGCGTTGCTGGCCGCTGCAGCAAGGGTGCGTATTCTCGCCACAAGCCGCGAACCGATACGGGTTCCCGGGGAGCAGGTCTATCGCCTGCCGCCGCTCGATGCACCGCCCGAGATGTCCAGACTGTCCGCGGCCGAGGCTTTGGCGTTCCCTGCAGTCGAGCTCTTCGTAGAGCGCGCGGCCGGAAGTTGCGACGATTTCATGCTCAACGACGGGAATGCGCCGGTCGTGGCCGAGATCTGCCGCAGGCTCGACGGGTTGGCCCTTGCGATCGAACTCGCCGCCCCTCGACTGGATGCGTTCAGCGCAAGCGAGCTTCTTGGTTTTCTTACCGAACAATCTCATGTGCTGACCGATTGGCGGTGCGGCGACTCCCGTCACCACACCTTGGCAGCGACGCTGGGCTGGAGTTATGGCCTGCTCGCCGAGCCTGAACGCGTTCTGCTGCGACGCCTCTCGGTTTTTGCCGGCGCCTTCAGTATCGAATCCGCCTGCGCCGTAGCGGTAGACAAGGGGCGCGCCCGCTCCGATTGCATTCACGCCGTCGCGAACCTCGTTGCGAAATCGCTTGTGTCGACAGAACGAGGAGAATTCGGGACGCAGTACAGACTGCTCGATACGACCCGCACATACGTGCAGCAGAAACTGGCCGAAAGCGGCGAAGACGACAGCCTGCGCCATCGCCACGCCGAACACCTCCTCGAACTCGCCAAACGCGCCGAGGCCGAATGGAAAATCCGACCGACGGCCCACTGGCTCGCCGACTACGGGCGAAAGATGGATGATATCCGCAGTGCCTTGCGCTGGGCGCTTTCCGGGAACCGCAATGCTGCCCTCGGCGTGGCGCTCACGGTCGCCGCTCTCCCGTTCTGGGAACATCTTTCACTCGTGGAGGAGTGCCGCGCGGCGGTGGAAATCGCGCTCAGCAGCCGCTTCACAAAACTTCGAAATGCAGGTGACGATATGAAGCTGCAGTTTGCATATGGCACGGCGCTGCTTCACACCCGCGGCCCGCTGCTGGAGGTCCAGGCAGCTTGGACCACAGCGCTGGGCTGCGCGGAGTCGCTCCGCGACACCGACTACCAGCTCAGATGCCTCTGGGGATTGTGCGACTATTTCACATGGACGGGCGACCATCGCTCGGCCCTTGCGATGGCGGAAAAGTTCAGAGTGCTGGCAACGGATCGTGGCGACGTCGATGCCCGCAATAATGTCGACAGGCAGACGGGAACCGCTCTGCGGTACCTGGGCGAGCTTGCTGAGGCGCAGCGTCACCTCGAACGAATGATCGCCCGATACATTCCTCCTGTGGCTCGCTCGGACATCGCGCGGTTTCAGTTGGACCCGCGATCGGCGGCGCGTGGAACTCTTGCGAACGTCACCTGGCTGCAGGGGCATCCAGAAAAGGCGGTTGCCATGGCGCAGCGTCAATTGGAGGAGGCGCGGGCGGCGCAGCACGCCCTCGCGCTCTGCAATGCCGTGGTCCACACAACCTGCCCCATCGCGCTACTGACGGGAGACCTCGCCGCCGCGGAGCGCCTGCTTGTCGGCATCGAAGCACATGTCGCGGAACACGCGATGACAGTTTGGAGTGCCATGAGCCGATGCCTACGCGCGGAGTGGCTCCTGCAGGGTGACGATGCATCGGGGCTGCCAATGTTGAGAAGCGCGCTCGATGAGCTTCTTGCGGTGCATTTCCGCATGCGGTGCCCATTCTACATGGGTATTTATGCTGCGGCTCTGGGGACGCATGGAGACGTTGATGCAGGGAGAACCGCCATCGACGAGGCAATCGCACTTTCGGCATCAACTGGCGAGACTTGGTGCATGCCGGAACTGTTGCGCATAAAGGCGGATTTGTTGAGCAAGGAAAGCACCCGCCGGACGACAGAAGCCGCCGAAGCTCTTTATATGCAAGCACTCGATCTGGCGCGGCGCCAGGGCGCGCTGTCATGGGAACTGCGCGCAGCAACGGCTCTGGCCGAGCATTGGCTTCGGACGGATCAAGGAGCAAAGGCTGCCGGAGTTCTGGCGCCGGTCTACCGACGTTTCAAAGACGGGTTCGCCACCTGCGATCTTCTCAAGGCGCGCACGCTTCTCAATGGTTTGGGAGACGCCGGCAAGAGACGCGCCGCCACCGCCTCCTACGCTCCGAGCGGTAACACATCTAGTCCCGAGCAGTAAGCGATCGCGTTCGACGATCCAGGATCAGCAACACCGGTGCCATCACGGCAATGCCTGCAAAGATCGTGAAGGCCTTGAAATAGCTGGCGCCATCGGCCGCCGCGATATGTAGCAAGGCCGGTCCGAGACCTGCGCCAAACGTCAAAGCCATGTAATTGATCCCGAAGAGCTTGCCGAAGCTTCGCATCCCGAAGCGTTTCGCCAGAAGATAGCCGATCGCGTCGCCCTCCGCTCCAGTGGCGAGGCCGAAAAAGACGGCGCTGACATAGACCGGGATCAGGCCGTCGGAATTCAACAGAACAAGATGGCCGACAACGGGTGACAGAAAGGCCAGGCTGGTCAACGGGACGGGAGGAAATCGATCAAGCAAGGCCCCGAAACCGAGACGCATGACAATGAAGGACACACCCACAAAGCTCATGACCAAGGCCGCCGTTGCCGGATCGGCTCCGCGATCCGCTAGCACGACAGGGAGTGAGATAGACCCGGCCGCAGCGGCGAAGTAGTTGAGAAAGAACGCGCCCAGCATCAACCAGAAGCTTGCCGTCTCCACCGCCTGGCGAACAGTGTGGCCCTCGCCCCCTGCGCGGTCGGGTCGCTGAAGCACAGGTGGATCACGAATAACGAAAAGTGCGACGGGAAGCGTGACCGCCATCGATATCAGACCGGCTGCCATGAAGGCAAAGCGCCAGCCCCACTCGGAAATCAGGAATGCAAGGAACGGAGGAACCGTTGCGATCCCAAGCCCCACGAAGGAAAGCATGACACCCAGTGCGAGACCGCGTCGCGCGGAGAACCATCCGACCACCACATAGGTGTAGGGCACGCCGGTCTGCGCGGCACCCATAAGGCTTGCCACGGCGACGGCCACGATGAATGTGGTCAAATTCTGCGACGCAATGCCGACCCCGATCAGGCCGATCGCCATCGACACGGACGATACGGCAAGCACCCGGCGCGGGCCGAACCGATCCGTCAACGCTCCTACTATAGGCGACATAAGACCGTTTACGATAGCTATCGGTGCGACGACGGCGGCCACCACGGTCCGATCCCACCCAGTATCCTCGGTGATTGGGACGATGAAAACGCTGAAGCCATAGATCAGCACGATCCCGATGCTGAAATACATTCCCGCGCCTGCACCCAGCACGATTGCAATCCGTCTGGTCCGCCCCGCCGTTGTGTCCATATCCCTTATGAGCCTTTGTTGGCGCCGGTCCGGGCCGCGGTCCGCTCGCAGGAAGATACCAGGTCGTCGTTATCGTATTGACCGGATGACTGCTAGGTTCACCAAATTTCCCAGATCTTAACCAGCCTCGCAAGCGCGGACACGTTAGAATTTGCGCAGTCACCCCACGAACACAGGAGGCAACGATGTCTCGCGATCAAAGGCCAGCTACCCAACCGGACGACCCGGAGCGCCGCGCCATCCTTCGCGCCGCCGGAGGCGTTGCAATCGGCGGAATTGCCGCTGCCCTCGCAGTCGATGCAACTGCGTCGGCAGAAACGCCAGTCGCAACCCGCGATCCAGGTTCGCTGGGTGCCCGCCTTCAGGGCGTACAGCATTTCGGCCTGACCGTGCAGAACATGGAACGCGCGTACGAGTTCTACACAGCCGTACTCGGTGGAACCGAAGTCTTCCGCCATGGTGACTTTCAAGGCGAGGCCGTGCAGAACACACTGCTTGCCGACCAGGAAATCCTGGCCAATCAGCTCGGCGTCAATCCGCGGACGATCGGCGTGCCTGACCTTAGGGACGGCGCCCAACGCCTCGATGTGCGATTCATCCAGTTCGACAACGTCGTGATCGAACTCCTTCAATATCGCGATGCCGACCAGCCGATGGGCGGCCCCAAGGCGTTCGCCGAGCCACTGGAGCACATGAGCCCGGCTTTTCCGCGCATGATGCACATCTGCTTCTACGTTCGCGACGATGTCGACTTCAACCAGTTCATCGCCGATCTCGAAGCAGAGTCCGCCAAGCGTGGCATGACACAGGTACGGGCAAACCGCATCATTCGCGTTTCGACGGAAGAGGAACGAAAGGCGGCTCCCCTGCGCGCCAACACCAACAAGGTGACGGTTGCACCATCGGATGGTTGGGAACTGATTTACTGCAAGGGCCCGGAGGGCGAACAGCTCGAGTTCGTCAAGGCGCTCGGTCCGGTGAAAAAGCGGTTCGCGGATGCTCTGGCTGCGCATTTGCAACTTGCCAGCGCCAATTGAAGGCAACCTGCAAGCACCGCCAGATTTGCCAGCCGGCAGCCGGCTGTGGCTGCCCGCCATCTCATCACGCCAGACGGAGAAGGAGAGACGACATGACGACAACGCTCAGGCTACAGACGTCAGCTATCCTGCTTGCAGGTTCGATTTTCAATGCCGGCGGTGCTATGGCACAGGAAGGCCCGGGCCAAGGCTACGCTAAGATCGACAATGGAGCCTATTCAGTCGTTGCCGAGGTTCGCGCCAAGCCGGGCAAGGAGGCTGAACTGCGTGCCATTACGCTGCCACTCATCGAGCTCGTCCGCGGTGATCCAGCCAATCTCGTCTATTTTCTCCAGGAGAACCGCGAGACCCCCGGGCACTTCATTTTCTACGAGATCTTCGCCAACGAAGCCGACTTCGAGGCTCACAACGCCATGCCCTATGTGCAGGAATGGTTTGCCAAGTTGCCGGACCTCGCCGAGGGCGGCGTGAAAGTGATGCGAATGCAGGTCCTCGCCCCGGCCGGAAACTAGCACTCATCGGCGGCATGCCCGACCCAGGCGATGAAGCCCGCAGCGCCGATCGTTGAACAGACCCTCTACACACACCCTCAAATCAGGAAGGAGTTGCGACGTGAGACTCAAGGACAAGGTCGCATTGGTCACAGGGGCGGCGGGCGGCATAGGCTTTTCCGTTGCAGAACTGTTCGATCGCGAGGGTGCCATCGTCGTCGCTAGCGACGTCAAGCCACCGGACCAGCCATATCCTGGGACTATCGAGGCGATGATGCTCGATGTCACCAGCGAGGAGCAATGGGCATCGGTCATCGCCGCGATCGTCAAGAAGCATGGCCGCCTTGATGTGCTGATAAACAATGCGGGAATTATTGCCTATGAGCCGCTCGACAAGCTGGAGATGAAGGACTGGCTGAAGATGATCGCAGTCGACCAGACTGGCGTCTTCCTCGGCATGCGGGAAGCAGTTCGCGTCATGCGCAAGCAGCAGGCGGGTTCGATCGTCAATATCTCCTCGATATGGGGCAGTGCAGCCGTTGCGGGTGCGCATTCCTACCACGCCGCAAAAGGCGCTGTCCGCAACATGTCCAAGAACGCGGCGATGACGTACGTATCCGACGGAATCCGCGTTAACTCCGTGCATCCGGGCTTCATACATACGCCGCTGACGGGTGCGCAGGCGCCAGACCTCAACGACGCTGTCATCGCCATGACACCCATGAAGCGCGGTGGCAAGCCGATCGAGATTGCCTATGGTTGCCTGTATTTGGCTTCCGAGGAGGCAAGCTACGTGACCGGCGCCGAACTGAACATCGACGGCGGCTATCTCGCCCAGTAGCGCAAGAGACCGGCGGGTCAAGCGGTCGGCTTGCCTCGCAAGACGCAGCAGCGCGCCGCGCGCAACCGCTCAAATGTATCCAAGAGAGAATGCGACGGCAGCGCACTTTTCCGGAACTTAACCTCATTTAACAACGCCCGTGGTCAGGCAGCAGTAACGTACAGGGCAGCGGCATCCCTCGGTCGGCCGTCGCTCGAAATGAACTTGATGCGACCAGAGGCGAAATCTGGGATGAGGTGTACCAGGCCATGACCCACTTGGAGCCTCCGGCAAGCTTGGTCGGCCCGTCGACGGGCGCTTGGACCATATCCTCGGCAGCGCGAGTGCCGAAATCACCCTGGTCGAGTACGGCAGCTACGTCTGTCCCCATTGTAGGGCGGACGACACACGAGGCTCTGGGTGCTTCCGGAGCCAAGGAAGCACCCGGTTATGAGCCGGCATATTTCCCCCTTCCGCAGGAATAGGCAAGTTTCTTGAAGATTCGGGCATTTTGGTCATTGGACACTCCGTTTAGCTTGAGGCTGGCAACCAAAGCGAGGAGCGGGCTCAACATGACAGGAATCACTGATCGGTCAATAGATTTTCGCAATAGTTTCGAGACACGATCTGGCACATCCAAAGTTGAACACGCCGACGTCTGGAATGTCGGTGCAGTCTTTAGCCTACTTTTCCTCATTAGAGATCTCTCGCAAAACGATCGCATTCTTCTGTTCATCTTGACAGAGAAGATTAGAACAGATCGCGGCCCCTACGAGACTCGATTAGGACTTCTGCCAAACCTCGTCTTTGGGGCCAGCCACTTACTCGTCCTGTTACCTCTTGCAGGTGCAGCTTATCGTGAACTTGGACGGCTAATATTAGCCTCCTGCATATTCCTCTGGAGTTTCATGACGGCGCTCGCCGGTTTGACCGCAAGTTGCTTGTTCTTGACTCTCACGCGCTTCGGTATCGCGCGCAGTGCAGCAGGCAATGTGCCGCTGGCGATCCTGATCGGCGGGACAAAGCCCGCCTCTAATCACCCAGCCGACAACTCCGACCCGTTTCTCGTCCAGCGCTGATTGCCGCTGATCCAACCCTGTCTTGTCTTTTTGGAAACTAGGAGAGCAGATCATGAACGATCTTAGCAATTCCCGCCGCAACTTTCTCGCTCTCGCTGCAACGGCTCCCGCAGCGGTCGCATTCGCCAACTCAGCCTCTGCTCAAAGCAACGATGAGCAATCGTCCACTAAATCGCGTGCGGGTCGAGCAGCGATCATCACTGGGTCATCACGGGGGATAGGTGCAGCAACAGCGCGCCGGCTGGCTCGTGATGGCTTTTCGATTACCGTGAACTACCTAACCAACCGGGATCTCGCTGATTCTGTCGCCCGGGAAATCGAGGCCGGCGGCGGACGCGCGATTGTTCGTCAGGCGGACGTCGCGGATCCTGCGGCAGTCAAAGCTTTGTTCGATGCCCATGATGAAGCATTCGGTGGCGTCGACGTCGTGATTAGCAACGCCGGAATTATGAACGTCGGCCCGTTCGCCCAGATGACTGACGCTGCCTTCAACAGAATGATCGCTACCAACCTGACGGGCAGCTTCAACGTCCTGCGCGAAGCAGCACGGCGTATTCGAGACGGTGGAAGAATTGTCACCTTGAGCTCGAGCATCACTCTGTCCAATCCAGCGTTCACCGGAGCATACGCCGCGAGTAAGGCAGCGCAAGTGAGCTATGCCAGCGTCCTAGCTAAAGAACTGAGTGGCCGAAACATCTCCGTGAACGCCATTTCGCCCGGAGCCGTTGATACTCAGCTTCTGCGCCAGCATGGCGAGGAAGCATTGAAAGGGATTCCAGAACGGACGCCGCTTCGCCGGCTTGGTCAGCCGGAAGATATCGCCGGCGTCATCGCAAGCCTGTGCGTCACCGATGGAGCGTGGATCAACGGGCAAAACGTCTTCGCAAACGGCGGCCTTAGCTAAAAGAAGGCGACCTATATTGGAAGTACGCTTGCAAATATCCCCCCAGCCGCCGTCTACCGCATCCGTCGTCGCTCGCCGAGGCCCTTGACGGGCAGGACGGGAATGGGACCAATCGCCCCCGGCATCCTGTAACGGTAAGGAACTTAAATCGCTCCGTGTGCTACGAAACAAGAAGGATATGAAAATGCTTCGCGCAACACTTATTATCTTCCTCGTTGCACTTTCGCCAATCACGCCTATTGCCCAAACGATGCCGCCCAATCAGGTTGTTGGGACGTGGCGCATGATTTCGGCTCGGATCGATCCGGAAGGGAGGAATCTGCCTGCCTACGGCGAGAAGCCAAACGGTATGCTCGTATTCACGCCCGACTTGCACTTCGTAGAAGTCTTGACGGATGCTAACACCCCTCGGTTCGCGTCAGATGCTCGAGGCGAAGGAACAGATCATGAAAATCGAGAAGCAATGGCGCGCAGTATAGGTTTTTTCGGGACGTACACTGTCGACGAAAATGGCGCTTTCAGTGGAAATCAAGTTCAGGGCTCGACCTTTCCCAATTGGGTCGGCAGCACACGGACGACGAAAGAACTCACGCTCACCGTTTCTGGTGACCGCATGAAGGAACAGTTCCAGCGTCCAGAGGGCACGAAGATCATCATCGAGTGGGAGCGGGTAAGGTAGTTCAAACACCGGAGACCGATTGAAAAAGGCCGGTTCGTCACTAGCCCGTGCGAAGAGAGGCCTAAATCTCATAAGCCGCTGGCATTCGAGTCCGCCCGTCAATCCACCGAGGCCCACCGCTTTGAGAATAACGAAACGGTCGCTTGCTGCCGTCGTGAATACGATGATTGCATTATCGTTCATCATCCCAGTATCTGCGCGCTTGATATCTGGCGCGGGAGAAGTAGCGATCACTGCAACATCGCCCCTCTGGAAGCGATAAGGCACTCCGTGCCTATCCAACGACATCCCACTTGTAGCTTTTTACGTAGTCGAGAAATGCTCGCATAGCTGCGCTGGGAAGGCGGCGATTGGGGTAATATAGGTACCAGCTAGGTAGGGCTGCGCTCCAGTCGAGAAGAAGTTCAATGAGCCGGCCATCATTGACATGAGATCGTGCGTAGTCTTCTAACACATGCGCAATGCCTCGATCAGCGAGCGCGGCTTGAAGTTCGTTATGGGCCGAACTGAGGGTGAGGCGCCCCTCAGGGGTGACTTCTAGCGATTCAGATCCATTGGCAAATCGCCAAGAAACCAGGGTACCGCCGGGGAACCTGCGCTTTATGCACTCGTGGTGCACAAGATCATGCGGTGTCTGCGGCACACCTCTTTGCTCAATGTAGCTAGGGGACGCAACAATCGCATATCGCAGGGGCGGCCCAAATGGCACCGCAATCATGTCCTGAGCCAGTTGCTTGCCAAATCGGACACCGGCGTCGAAGCCCTCTCCGACGATGTCGATCACCGCTGCATCGCTGATGATCTCAAGCTTAACCTCATGATAGGTTTCCATGAAGTCGAAGGCTAGAGGACATAGTAGATGATCAACGGCAGGCGCAGGAGCATTAATGCGCAAAGTGCCGGACGGGTTGTCCCTCAATTCATCAATCTCAGCGATCGCAAGTTTGATGTCGGTAAGAGCTGGGGTAAGGCGGTCCAGCAGGCGTTGTCCGGCTTCGGTCGGAAACACACTCCTCGTGGTACGGTTGAGGAGCCGAATGCCGAGGGCCTCTTCAAGTGAATTTATCGTCTGGCTCAACGCCGACGAAGAAACGCCACGCTCCAAGGCCGCAGCCCTAAAACCACCGCAACGTACAATCGCGGCGAAAACATCGAAGCTGTCCAGACGCAGCGAATTCATTGCAAAGCTTACCTTATCAAGCTGATCTGATTTGCATCACTTATCAGCGCAGAACACTGATGTCATGTTCCTTAATATTGGGCTTTCGCAAGCATCGATGCGTCCGCAATCACTTTGAAAGGATACTCCCATGAACGCGTTCACGATCAACAGGCGTGCGGTGATGCTTTCTGCAGTCGTTGGTGCTTCGAGCATGCTCGTCCCCCGAGCCGGTGGTTTTGGCGGCGGTGCGAATGCGCAGGCCATATCCCCCTGAGTGGCAACGCCGGCCACTATCGTTTTCGTGTCGGGGAAATCGGTGCAACGGTCTTGAGCGACGGCGTGATTGGCGGTCCGCCGCGCGTCTACGCTAGCGATGCGCCAGAAGCGGAGCTCGATGAGGTTTTGCGCCGCGCGTTCCTCCCCACAGACCATATGACGCTCAACCTCAACACACTTCTAATCGAAACCGGTGGCCGGCGGATCCTCATCGAAGCTGGAGCCGGCGCCACGATGGGCCCGAACGGCGGTCGTATTTTCGAAAATTTGGCGGCCATTGGTTTGAACAGATGATATCGACGCGATCGTTATCTCCCATACTCATCCCGACCATGTCGGCAACCTCCGAACCGCGGATGGCGGCAAGGCTTTTCCGCGCGCTACGGCTTTCCTGCCGAAAGCGGACTGGGATTTCTTCGTTCGGACAGATCCGGACCTATCGTACATGCCGGTACCAGAGGAATTCCGTCTGCGTTTCGCCGCTGCCATCAAGAGCAGCCTCGAACCGGTCGCAAAGGATGTCGAACTCTATGAGGCAGGGGCAGAGATCGTACCGGGGCTGACGACGATCGTCGCATCCGGCCACACGCCGGGCATGGCCACTTTCCTCGTCCACTCTGGAAACGACCAGTTGTTGCTGACCGCGGATCTTGCGTATCACCCCGTCGTCAACGTTAACAATCCGTGGCGTCCAGGACCGGATCGCGACAAGGACACAGCCCTTGCGTCTCGTCGACGAATCTTCGACCGCGCAGCCGCTGATCGCATCCCGGTGCTTGGATTCCACTTTCCATTTCCGGGCCTCGGCCGGATACTCAAAACCGATGGCGGCTACGCCTGGGTCCCCGCAAGCTGGCAGTTTTAGCCCGATACTTGAGAAACCAGGAGACTTTACATGGACCAGTCCAAGATCAATCGACGCGGATTTCTCGGCACAGTCGGTGCAGCGGCAACTGGGATAGCGTTCGCCGCGAACGCGACAGCGCAGGCCCAAGATGCTGCTTCTACCGCGCTAGGCATGGTATCTAGCCCCGATGTCGTCACGCGCACTTTGCCACGCTCTGGTGAACGGGTGACGGTCCTCGGCCTTGGCACATTCCTGACCTTCGATCTAAAACCCGGCGACCGTCGCGACGATCTTAGAAAGGTGTTCGAAACGTATGTCGCCGCCGGCGGGCGCGTGATCGACACATCACCTCTCTACGGGTCGGCCGAGGTCACCGTCGGACAGTTCATGGGAGAGTTTGCTGGATCGGGTGAACTCTTCCTTGCCAACAAGGTGTGGTCGACAGGAGAGTATCTCGGCGACGAAAGCCACGCGCAGGAAAGCTTCAGGCAGTCACGCCTGCGCACCTGGCGCAACACAATCAATCTCATGCAGTGCCACAGCATCACCAACGCGCCTGTCGTCATTCCGTTGATGAAGGATTGGAAACAGAATGGTCTGATACGCCATGTCGGCGTAACTCATCACGAGTCGACAGCGCAGGACCAGCTAACGAGAATCGTGGAACGTGACGATGTCGATTTTGTCCAAACGAATTATTCGATCTTCAATCGTGACGCCGAGCGCCGCCTGCTGCCCGCTGCCGCCGACAAGGGTGTAGGCGTGCTCATCAACCTGCCCCTTGAAAAGGCCCGGCTGATGACGGTGGTCGAAGGACACCGTCTCCCAGAGTTTGCGCAGGAATTTGCGGCAACGAGTTGGGCCCAGTTCTTTCTGAAATGGGTCATTGCACATCCCGCCGTCACGACCGTCCTTTGCGGAACGTCAAATCCCGACCATATGAGAGATAACGCCCAGGCGATGATCGGCCCGCTTCCCGATGAGCGGATGCGCAGGCGCATGGTCGCACACATGGAAACAATCCCAGGTTTTTCCTCGATCGGAGCCATGCCGTGGTATCCAGGCAAGGAAAAGATGTACTCGGGTCTGATCCGGGAAGCGCAAGCGAATGCGGCGAAACGGTTGCAATAGGCCAACCGCTAACACGCCACCCATCACACCACACCAGGGAAAACATCATGCGATCGAGCCGGCGGTCCCTTCTGGCAACGTTTTTGTCGCTGCCATTTATCGACGCGATGCATAGCGCCGCTTCCGCGCAAGGGATGCAGCAACTGCCCCTCACGGCGGCCTGCGATGATCGAGAGGCCGCAACCCTTGAGCGGGAGGCCGGCCCGTTCTTCAAACCGAGCTCGCCACTCAGTCGTGACCTCTTCTTAGACTCGCCTGGAGGCGCACAAATAACGGTCGCAGGTTTCGTCCTGGATAATCGCTGCCGGCCCCTGCCCGGCAGCTTTGTCGAAATCTGGCACGCAGACGAACATGGCGAATACGACCAGGAGAGTTTTCGCTTGCGCGGACACCAGTTCACTGACGCGCGAGGACGGTGGTGGTTCCATACAATCGTGCCTGCGCTCTACCCCGGTCGAACCCGCCATTTTCACTTCAAAGTTCAACGCTCGGGTGGAAGTGTTCTCACGACCCAATTGTTTTTTCCGAATGAGGCAAGAAACGCTACAGACCGCATCTTCCACGAGACCCTGCTTATGGAGATGAAGAATACGAACGAGGGCATGTTTGGACAGTTCAACTTCGTGATCTGATTCATCCGCGGACGGCCACACATCGCACGTCAGTGTTCGGGGCGCATAAGCCCAGCTCTTCTTTTGGAAGAGGCTTTGAGCAAACTAGCGCGATGAACGGTCAATAAGGCGGATAGGTCTTTTAGACTTCCCGTCACTGTGACGGCGTTCGAAACTGCTTATGGCATCTTTGTTATGGTCACGACCGGGACACCGCTTCGAGGATCGTCGCGCACTTGGGTCACCTGTCATCCTCAGGCCGAGAAGCTCTGAAGAGAAAGAGGCGTCAGCAGCATACAAGGTTTTTTGTTGGCCGCGTCTGTGAACTGGATGCGTGTCGGTAGCATCAGACAGCTTGTCGGAGCCATCATGACCTTGCCCCCAAGTTTATCCAATTTTGGGTTCGCTCGAGCGGTTTTTGGTTGCTGCATTATGGCGGTAGCGGCGAGTTGCGGTGCGGAGCCATTTCAGCTGCGCAGCACCGCAACTCGCCGCGGATTGATGGTCTGAGCGAACTCAGCAGGTGTCAACCAGCCGAGGCCAGAATGCGGTCGATGATCGTTGTAATCGCTTCGCCTGTTTGAAAGCGCTGATCGAGCGTGGGTCAGTGACGAGAAGAGCGCTTCATTCAAGAACTCATCTCGCAGCCGCCCATTGAAGCTTTCGATGATGGCGTTCTGGATCGGTTTGCCAGGCGACATGTAATGCCAATCGACCTTGGTCCGGTCCGTCCATTGCAGGATCGCATTGCTGGTGAACTCGCTGCCGTTGTCACTGACGATCATCCTGGGTTTGCCGCTTGAACGTCGCCTTCACCCGCGCCCAGCGGCGATTCTATATCGTCGGCGATCGCAACCTCTGGGAAGGCCTGCCTTACTTCAGAGAGACGGCCGGCGCCTTGGACACAATGCAGGCAGCGGACTTCCTGGCCAGAACGGATTGGGCTGAGGAACGGATCTGCGCGATGAGGCCTTGGCTTAATTCCTTCGGGAATCAAAAAAGCCCACACGAGGTGGGCTTTTGGTGTTTGTGTCTATGGTGGTCTATTTTGAATTTGGTTGCGGGGGCCCGAAGCCACAGAGACTTGTAACTTCGGCGGAACAGCCGGTGTTATTTGGAAGAAATTTCCCACTACGCCGTAACAAAACGTCGGTACCGACCGGCTCAAGCCATTTGCCTATGGAACAATAAAATCGGTACGGCGCTATCGAAAGCGCGCGCTTCGCAAGCGACCTTCGCCACATCCGGACCGACCCGGTCTTGCTCCGCCAATGACAATAATCTTGTGAAAAATCCGATTTTAGGGCACAATTTGTGAACGCATCGGAAGTTGCGGCGCAATCTCAAATCCGGCCGTCTCGCGCCGGGTAGCAGTTCGCGTCGGAGGGTCGGCGTCGATGGATCAGGGGTTCTTTCTTCTGTTCGCTACGGTGTCCGTGATCACCGCCTTGACGCTGGTCATGGCGCGCAATCCGGTTCACAGCGCATTGGCGTTGATGGCGTGCTTCCTGCAGATATCGGCAATCTTCGTCTTGCTCGAGGCGCCGCTGCTCGCGGTCATCCAGATCTTTGTCTATGTCGGCGCGATTATGGTCCTGTTCGTCTTCGTGATCATGATGATCGATGTGCGCGAAGCGGTCTTGCAACGGTTCTTGCCGGGCGGCAACATGGCGGCTCTGGTGTTGCTCGTCCTGCTTGGGATCGAGATGGTTGCGCTGGTGCTCTGGAGCGGCCGCTTTTCGCTCACGCAGCCCGTCACCGTGCGCGGTGGCGATCAGGTCAGGCAGCTCAGCACAACGCTGTTCGCCGACTATCTCCTGCCGTTTGAAGTTGCGTCCGTCATCCTGCTGGCCGCCCTGATCGGGGCCATCGTGCTGGCGCAGAAGGAACAGGGATGATGGTTCCGCTCTCGTGGTACATTCTACTCGGAGTGGTCCTGTTCGTGATCGGAGCAGCGGGCGTGCTGGTCAGGCGCAATATCCTGGTCGTGCTGATGTCGCTGGAGCTGCTGCTCAACTCGGTCAACATCAATTTCATCGCTTTCGGGCGTTACTACGGCGATTTCCGCGGGCAGATTTTCGCGATCTTTGTCATCGCAATCACCGCGGCGGAAGTTGCCGTCGCCCTCGGTATCCTGGTCGCCCTCGTGAGGAACAAATCCACCCTCAAGGTCGACGAAGTGACCATGATGAAAGGATAGAGGCTTGGACCCGGTGGTATCGATCCGGCCGCTACTTGCCGTCGCCGTCGCGGGCCTGACGGCCCTTGCAGTTCTTCTCCTGAACAACCGCGAGAAACTCCGCGATATCGTCTCGCCATTGGCGGCAATCGCCATGTTCGCAATTGTCGTCTCGATGGCGCCCACGGTGCTAGCGGGCGGGACGGTCGAATTGCGCCTGTTTGAGGTTCTGCCGGGGATTGATTTGGCTTTCCGGGTCGATGCACTCGGCATGGTGTTTGCCACCGTCTCGTCGCTGCTGTGGATTGTCGCGGCGATCTATTCCATCGGCTACATGCGGCACTTGAACGAGCATGCGCAGACCCGGTTCTTCGCCTGCTTTGCCGCCAGTCTCGCGGCAGCGGTCGGAGGCGCCTTCGCCGCCAATCTGTTCACGCTGGTGATCTTCTACGAGATGCTCACCCTCGTTACCTATCCGCTCGTTTACCACCACGAAGACGAAGAGGGATGGACGGGCAGCCGCAAGTACCTGGTCTATTTGATGGGAGCGTCAAAGAGCGTGCTTCTCGCCGCGCTGGCGCTGACCTACCACATTGCGGGATCGCTCGACTTTGTCACGGGGGGCCTGCTGGCAGGGAGCGATGCTTCGGCGGCGCTGCTGACAGTCGTCTATTTCTGCTACCTCTTCGGCTTCGCCAAGGCTGCGGTGATGCCGATGCACGCATGGCTGCCTGCCGCGATGGTGGCGCCGACACCGATCAGTGCGCTCCTGCATGCCGTGGCCGTGGTCAAGATGGGCGTGTTCTGCGTGCTGCGGTTGGTGTTCCATGTGTTCGGCACGGGGCTGGTGGACGGGCTAGGACTGGGCATCGCCACGGCCTATCTGGTCTCGTTCACGATTCTTATGGCGTCGGTCTACGCCCTGACGCGGGACGACCTGAAGGCTCGGCTCGCCTATTCGACTGTCAGCCAGCTCTCCTACATCGTGCTGGGCGCGGTTCTGCTCTCGCCGGTCGCGATGGTCGGCGGGATCATCCACATCGCGGCGCATGCATTCTCAAAGATCACACTGTTTTTCTGCGCCGGGTCGATCTATTGCGCGTCTGGCAAGCGCAACATCAGCGACATGGCTGGTATCGGCCGCCGGTTGCCCTGGACGATGGGGGCGTTCTTCGTCGGCTCACTCAGCATGATCGGCGTGCCACCGACTGCGGGGTTCGTGAGCAAGTGGTATCTGGCGCGAGGCGCGGTGGAGGCGGGGGAAATCGCGTTCCTGGTCGTGCTCCTAGCGAGTTCGGTCCTCAACGCCGCTTATTTCCTGCCGGTCAGCTATGTCGCCTTTTTCGGGACGGAGGCGCAAGGGAGCCCGGCAACGGTCCGTGAAATTCCGATGGTGACGATCCCGCTAGTTGCGACCGCCATCCTGTCGGTGGCGATGGGCATCTTCCCCGACTATTTCGTCGCCTTGGCGGAAGGAGTTGTCAGGTGATAAAGCGCTTGGTCGATTTCTTTGGCGACGGAAAGTATGCGACCGAACGGCGTCGGCTTTTCTATCTGGTGCTCGTCCTGATCGTCATCGCCGACTTCCTGGTGCCGCGCGAACACGCCGAATACCCGTGGGACCGTCTGCCGGGCTGGTCGGCCGTCTACGGCTTCTTATCCTGCGTGCTGCTGATTTTCGTTTCCAAGTTCCTCGGCCATCGGGCTGGGCTCATGCGGCGCGAGGACTATTATGACTGACTTCGTCCATCCCGCCCTGCTGTTCATTCTCGGTGCCCTGCCGATCCCCTTTCTGAACGCGTCGATCCGCAAGGCCTATCTGCTGCTGATCCCGATACTTGCGATCCTTACCGTGCTCACGATGCAGTCAGGCAGCTACGGCGCGGCATCGTTCATCGGGCAGGAAATCCTCATCGCGAAGGTCGACAAGCTGAGCATCGTCTTCGCAACGGTCTTCACCATTATGGCGCTGATCGGAACGGTCTACGCTCTGCACCTGACGCGCCCCGGCCAGCATGTCGCTGCGTTCGTCTATGTCGGCAGCGCGCTTGGCGTGGTTTTCGCCGGCGACTACCTGACCTTGTACCTGTTCTGGGAAGGCATGGCGTTTGCCTCTGCCTATCTGGTTTTCGCCCAGGGCGGCCGGCAGGCGGTTGCCGCCGGTTTCCGCTATCTCATGGTCCACATCACCGGCGGCGTCGTTCTGCTCGGTGGCGTCATTCTCCACGGGCTCGCCACGGGTTCGCTGCTCCTCGGCCCGATCGGGGGGGGGATGGGCGTCGGCGCCTACCTGATCCTTGCCGGGTTCATGCTCAACGCCGCGGTGCCGCCCCTTAACGCCTGGCTGACCGATGCTTACCCGGAGGCGACTGTCACCGGGGCGGTGTTTATGAGCGCCTTCACCACGAAGACCGCCGTCTATGTCCTGGCGCGGACGTTTCCGGGGACCGAGCTTCTGGTTTGGCTCGGCACTGCAATGGCGCTTTACGGTGTCATCTACGCGGTGCTGGAGAACGACTGCCGGCGGCTGCTCGCCTATCATATCGTCAGCCAAGTGGGCTACATGGTGGCGGGTATCGGCATCGGCACCGAGATGGCAGTGAACGGCGCCTCCAGCCACGCCTTCGCGCATATCCTCTACAAGGCACTGCTATTCATGGGCGCAGGAGCGGTGATCCACGTGACCGGCCGCCGCAAGCTCACCGAACTTGGCGGGCTCTACAGGACCATGCCGATAACGGTGGCGCTCTATATGGTCGGCGCCTTCGCAATCTCGGCGTTTCCGTTCTTCTCAGGCTTTGTCACCAAATCGATGGTGATTGCCGCCGCCGGACAGGATCATCGGGCGCTGGTGGTGGTGGCGTTGACGATGGCGTCGTCGGGGACGTTCCTGCACACGGGCCTGAAGCTCCCGTATTACATGTTTTTCGGCGTGGACCGGAAACTGGAGGCGCGGGAGCCGCCGCGCAACATGCTGGTTGCGATGGGCATGGCGGCGGTGCTCTGCATTGCGATCGGGGTATTCCCGCAGCCGCTTTACGCTCTCCTTCCCTATCCGGTCGACTTCGAACCCTATACAGGCGTCCATCTCACCGAGAGCCTCAGCTTGTTGATGTTCACCGCACTGGGATTCGTGCTGTTCCTCAGGGCGCTCGACCCCGAGAACACGATCAGCATCGACACCGACTGGTTCTACCGCAAGGGCGCGCGGCTCTTCATGTGGTTCGCCGAAAAACCGCTGGCGCGCTATGAGAAGGCGGTAAGCAACGTGTCCGAGACAGCCGCGCTACCCTTCCTGCATGGGACGGCACGGGCGGGACTGTGGATCGATCTCACCGGCGTGGACGCCGTCGTGAACGGCGTCGCCCGCTCGATCCTGCGCGGCGGCGGGCGGCTCCGGCGGCTCCAGACCGGCGTCGTGACCCATTACGCGCTGGCGATGATCGCTGGTGTGATCGCAGCCGCCGTGGTCTTCGCCGTGGTATGGCGGTAGGGGGCGCGATGGGATTGCCGCTTCTGAGCTTCATAATTTTCACGCCCGTCGCCGGGGCAGCGGTTCTGATGTTTCTCCGCGGCGACGATGCGGTGCGCTGGACAGCGCTGGGTGTCACAATCCTCGACCTCGCCCTCTGCATCGCCATGCTGGCCGGATTCGACACCACGACCCACGAGATGCAGTTCACAGAGAAGCGCCCTTGGGTGCCCGCGCTCGGGATCACTTATGCGCTTGGTATCGACGGGATAAGCGCGCTCTTCGTGTTCCTGACCGCGTTGCTGGGTTCGATCTGTGTGCTCGCCTCGTGGGTTGCGATCGACCGCAAGGTGAAGGCGTTCATGGTCAGTCTGCTCTCCATGCAGGCGCTAATGCTGGGGGTGTTCTGCGCGCTCGACCTGTTCTTGTTCTACGTTTTCTGGGAAGCGATGCTGATCCCGATGTACCTGATCATCGGCGTCTGGGGCGGCGACGGCCGGATCTATGCGGCGTTCAAGTTCTTCCTCTACACTCTGGCGGGCAGTGTCCTGTTCCTGGTCGGTGTCATCGTGCTCTATTTCAACGGCGGCGAGACCTTCGACATCCTCGCCCTCACTGCACAGGATTTGCCATTCCGGGTCCAATCCTGGCTGTTCTTCGCCTTCCTGATCGCCTTCGCGGTCAAGGTGCCGATGGTCCCGGTCCATACCTGGCTGCCGGACGCCCATGTACAAGCGCCGACCGCGGGCAGCATCATCCTCGCGGGCGTACTCTTGAAGATGGGCGCCTATGGGTTCCTGCGGTTCTCGCTGCCGATGCTGCCAGAGGCGTCGGTATATTATTCGACACTGATGCTTTCGCTTTCAGCGCTTGCGATCGTCTATGGCGGGTTGCTCGCGCTGGCACAGGACGATCTGAAGAAACTTGTGGCCTATTCCAGCATCAGCCACATGGGCTTCGTGACCATGGGGATTTTTGCGCTGAACCTCCGCGGACTCCAAGGAGGTATCCTGCAAATGTTCAATCATGGCGTGACGACGGGCGCCCTGTTCCTGTTCGTCGGCTTGATTTACGAGCGGACCCATACCCGCAGCATCGCTGATTATGGCGGGCTGATGAAGGCAGCACCCGTCTATACCGCGTTTCTGGCGCTGTTCACTCTGTCGTCAATGGCGCTGCCGGGGACGAATTCGTTCGTGGGCGAGCTGCTGGTGCTGTCGGGCGGGTTTGCGGCCAACCTGGCCATCGGCGCGGCCGCCGTTTTGGGCGCGTTGCTTGGCGCGGCCTATCTGCTTGGCATGTATAGGAAAGTCGCGCTTGGTCCGGCCAGCGTCGGCCTCCGGTTCAAGATACGCGACGTGAACGCCCGCGAGCTGGCAGCGACCCTGCCGCTGGCCGTCTTCGTGCTGTGGGTCGGGCTCTATCCGAAGCCCTTTCTCAATATCATGGACGCTTCGGTGGAACATCTGCTGGTGCAGGTGCATGCCAAGGGGAGCGGTCAATGATCGTCGCCGCACTTTTCCAGTCGGCTCTCGCAAGCCTGCCCGAGATCGTGGTGATTACTGGAGCCTGCATCCTGCTGATCCTGGGACAGTTTTTGCGCAAGGGGCAGAAGTATTTCCTTGTCTGGGCTTCCGTCGCGGTCGTGCTGGTTGCCGCCTTAGCGACACTGATGCTGGCGGCAGAAGTGCGGCCGGCCTATACGGGCATGTTCATCGCCGACCGCTTCGCGGTCTTCTTCAAGTTCGTGTTCTACATAGCCACCATTCTGACATTCCTGCTTTCGCGGAAATATGCCGAAATCGAAGGGATCGGGAGCAGCGAATACTATGTCCTGCTGCTTTTCGCCCTTTCGGGAATGATGATCATGGCCTCGGCGACCGATCTCCTGTCGATCTACGTGGGCCTCGAGCTGATGGTGCTTTGCACCTACGTGCTGACCGGATTTCTGCGGCGTGAGCGGCGATCGAACGAAGCGGCGCTGAAATACGTAATCCTTGGTGCGGTCTCGACCGGAATTTTCCTCTACGGCGTTTCGCTGGTCTACGGGCTCACCGGCACGACGCAATTGGACGGTATGGCTGCGGCCGTGACCGGCGCTCCGCGCGACCCCGGCTTGCTGCTGGCGTTGGTCTTCATCGTCGCGGGGCTGGTCTTCAAGGTCGGTGCGGTGCCGTTCCACATGTGGGTGCCGGACGTCTATGAAGGCGCGCCGACGACGATTACCGCCTTCATGTCCGTGGGGCCCAAGGCGGCGGGGTTCGCGGTGATCCTGCGGGTGTTCCTCAACCCTCTGGTCGCAACCTCCAACGTTTGGATCATCGTCGCGGTCATTGCTGTGGTGACGATGGCGCTAGGGAGTTTCGTTGCACTGGTGCAGGATAATTTCAAGCGCCTGCTGGCCTATTCCAGCATCGCCCATGCCGGGTTCGCTCTTTTCGGCGTGGTAGCCGGCGGGGCGGACGGGATCGCCAGCGTGATGATCTATCTGCTGATCTACTCGCTCATGAATCTCGGCATTTTCGGCATCGTCATCCTGATGCGGAACGGCGATTTTTCCGGCGAGGTTATCGAAGACTATGCGGGTCTCGCCAAGTCGCATCCGGGGCTGGCACTTCTGATGCTGCTCTATCTGTTCTCGCTGGCCGGCATTCCGCCAACGGCCGGGTTCTTCGCCAAGTTCTACGTGCTGGTCGCGCTCGTCGAGCGAGGGTTCGTCATGCTGGCGGTGATCGCAGTGCTGCTGAGTGCTGTTGCCGCCTACTTTTATATCCGCATCGTCATGGTGATCTACATGCGCGAGCCGGAAAGGACGTTCGACCCGGCGCTGACGCCCTTGGTGCGCGCGACGCTCGCCTTCACTGCTGCCGGCACCATCGGCATCGGCCTGTTTCCCGCATGGTTTTTAAGACTTGCCCAGCATTCCGTGTTGGCGGCTGACCGATTGAATTTGCAATGATCTGTCCGACGGAATAAACTCAAAGCTCAAGAAAGGATTGCCCAAGTTGCTTCCCGGGGCGACCGCATTAGGGTCCTGAACAGGACGGTCGCGGCCTGAGGAAAGCTCTCAGTGGGCAACCGGTGCAGTGCGATATGGCTGCGATGGAATTCTTGCCGGTTCTTTTTATGATCGTCGGAGTCGTTCTGGTGACGGGGGCGACGCTTTTTGTCTCCTCGCTGCTGCGTCCGTCCAATCCCTATCCCGAAAAGAACATGCCCTATGAGTGCGGCATGGACGCCGCGGGTGAGGCCGCCGCGGGGCGCTTCAGAGTGCCGTTTTTTATCCTTGCGATCCTGCTGGTCGTCTTCGATGTCGAGACGATGTTCCTCTTTCCCTGGGCCGTCGTCCTGAAAGACATCGGGCTGGTCGGCTTTGTCGAGATGTTCGTCTTCATATTGCTGCTTCTTGTGGGCTTCGCCTACGCCTGGCTGAAGGGAGCACTCGAATGGGAGGCGTAAACAACGCGATCCGCGACAGCGTGATGTTCACCACGGCCGAGAGCGTTATCAACTGGAGCCGAAGCTCGGCGCTGTGGCCCGAAACTTTCGGAATTGCCTGCTGCGCCATCGAGATGATCTCGGCGGGGTGCGCCCGCTATGATCTCGACCGGTTCGGCGTGGTGTTCCGGCCATCGCCCCGCCAGTCCGATGTGATGATCATCGCCGGCACAGTAACGCGGAAGTTCGCGCCCGTGGTGCGCCGCCTCTATGACCAGATGCCGGAGCCCCGCTGGGTCATCGCCATGGGCACCTGCGCTATCTCGGGCGGGGTCTACAACACCTACGCGGTCGTGCAGGGAGCGGAGACCTTCGTGCCGGTGGACGTGCATGTGCCCGGCTGCCCGCCGCGGCCCGAGGCGCTGATGCATGGATTCTTGCTACTTCAGGAGAAGATCAAAAAATCCCGAGCACTGACCAGGACTCCTCTGGATCGGGTTGCAGAGTCATGAGTGTGGAGACGCCCCTCATCCGCACTACGATCACGGAGCGTTTCGGCGAGGCAATCGACGATCTTGGCTTCGCACATAGTGTACATGCCTTCGCCGCTCCGCCTGACATGATCGTCGAGCTTTGCCGGTTTCTGAAGGAACACCCGGCGTTGCGGTTCAACTTCCTGTCGGACATCTGCGGGGTCGATCATTATCCTGAGATGCCACGCTACGAGACGGTGTACCACCTCTATTCGCTACCGAACAAATGGCGCGTTCGCGTCAAATGCCGCCTCGCCGATCCGCCGCGGGTCCCGTCGGTGACGGGGGTCTGGCGAACCGCCAATTGGCATGAGCGCGAAGCCTGGGACATGTACGGGATCAGGTTCGAGGGCCACCCCGATTTGCGCCGGATCTACATGTGGGAAGGGTTCGAGGGCTTCCCGCAGCGCAAGGATTTTCCGCTCCGTGGCTACAAGGACAAGCTGAACCCGTTTGGCGCCGAAGGCACGCCGCCGACGCAGCCCGACCTCGCCACCAAGAACATTCCATAAGGGAGGCCGCTCCACGCCGGAAACTTAAAATGACCGAAGTCACCGAACTGATCAGCCCGCAAGGCGAAACGTTCGACACCAAGGAGGTGCTTCTCAATCTCGGCCCCCAGCACCCCAGCACGCACGGGGTTCTTCGGCTCGTCCTGGAATTGGACGGCGAGTACGTCAAGCGCGTGGACCCACACATCGGCTACCTCCATCGCGGCACCGAAAAACTGGCGGAGAGCTTCACCTACACCCAGATTTTTCCGCTCACCGACCGGCTCGACTACCTCTGTCCACCGTCGAACAACCTCGCCTTCGCGCTGGCGGTGGAGAAACTCCTCGGCATAGAAGCACCGATTCGCGCACAATATATCCGCGTGATGATGGCCGAGCTGGCGCGGATCTCCGGCCATGTCTTGATCACCGGCGCGCTGCCGATGGACCTCGGCGCCATGACCGCCTTGCTTTACGCCATGCGGGAGCGTGAAATGATCATGGACCTCCTGGAAATGATCAGCGGTGCGCGCATGCACACGTCCTTCTGCAGGGTCGGCGGAGTGCGCGAGGACCTGCCTGACGGTTTCCTTCCCAAGATCAGGGAGTTCTGCGACATCTTCCCGAACCGGATCCGCGACTATGAGCGGTTGCTCGAAAACAACCGGGTATTCCTGAAGCGCACGCAGGGGATCGGCGTGATCTCCGCCGAGGACGCCATCGATCTTGGCCTGAGCGGTCCGAACTTGCGCGCTTCGGGCGTCGACTGGGACATCCGTCGCGACGAGCCCTATGAGATCTATGACCGGCTCGACTTCAAGGTCATCACGCGCGACGAGGGCGACTGCTATGCGCGCTGGAAATGTCGGGTCGAGGAAATGCGCGAGAGCGTCCGGATCATCGAGCAATGCCTCGACCAGATGCCCGAGGGGCCGTTCCAGATCGACATGCCTACAATCGCCTTCCCGGTGGACAAGGACAAGGTGCATTGCTCGATGGAAGCACTGATCCAGCATTTCGACCTGTCAGCCTATGGCTTCAAGGTGCAGAAGGGTGAGGTCTATTCGGCGATCGAGGCGCCAAAGGGCGAGCTTGGCTTCTACATCATCAGCGACGGGTCGCCAAAACCGTTCCGCATGAAGGTGCGGGCACCCTCGTTCGTCAACCTTCAGGGGCTGTTCGGGGTCACCAATGCCCGCTATCTGGCGGACATGATCGCCGTGCTCGGCAGCCTCGACCCCGTGATGGCCGAGGTGGACAAATAGCAGGAGATTTGGACGCGATGACGATGCGCGAAAAGATCGAAGAGGCAGCAGCGCGGTATCCCGACCAGCGCTCGGCGATCATGCCAGCACTTCGGATCGCGCAGAGGGAGCATGGGCATCTGCCTGGTCAGGTGCTGGAAGAGGTCGCCGACATTCTCCGAGTCGAACGGATCTGGGTTTACGAGCTGGCGACCTTCTACACACTCTTCCATACCGAGCCGGTCGGCACGTTCCACCTGCAGCTCTGTGACAATGTTTCCTGCATGCTGTGCGGAGCCGAGAATCTGCTGAAGCATCTGGAAACGGCGCTCGGGATCAGCAAGGGCGAGACCACGCCGGACAGGCTGTTCACGCTTTCGACCGTGGAGTGCCTCGGTGCCTGCGAGATGGCTCCGGTGATGCAGGTCGGCGACGATTACCACGGCGCCCTTGATGTCGCGAGTATCGACGCGCTTCTTGACAGGTTGCGGACTGAGGCGGGGCAAGCGACAGGTGTCGATCTCGCCGCCACACCGCCCGGAGAGTAGCGCCATGTTCGAGCCGGTTCTTCTCAAGAATATCGACGTGCCGGACGGTCATTTGCTGTCAACCTACGAAGCCGGCGGAGGCTACCAGGCGCTGGCCAAGGTGCTGCGCGAATACACGCCTGACGAGGTCGTCGAGCTTGTCAAACGGTCCAATCTGCGCGGTCGAGGCGGCGCCGGATTCCTGACGGGCATGAAATGGAGTTTCGTGCCGAAGCAGTCGGGCAAGCCGAAATATCTCTGCTGCAACGCCGATGAGGGCGAGCCGGGCACCTTCAAGGACCGGATCCTCATGGAGCGCGATCCGCACCAGCTCATCGAGGGACTGGCGGTAAGCGCTTACGCGATCGGGGCCGAAATCGCCTATGTTTACATCCGCGGAGAATATGTGACGGCGATCCGTCACCTTGAGGAGGCGATCGCCGAGGCTCACGCGAAGGGTTATCTAGGATCGCGCATTCTAGGCTCGGATTTCAATTTCACCGTCCACATCCACTGCGGCGCCGGCGCCTATATCTGTGGCGAGGAGACCGCGATGCTCGAGTCCCTCGAGGGCAAGCGGGCGCAGCCGCGATTGAAGCCGCCCTTTCCGGCCGTGGCCGGGCTCTACGCCAGCCCCACAGTCATCAACAATGTCGAGACGCTCGCTTGCGTGCCGCATATCGTTGTGCGGGGGCCGGACTGGTTTCGGGACATCGGCCCGGATAAGAGCCCCGGCCCGAAGCTCTACTGCGTCAGCGGGCAGGTGCGCAAACCCGGCCTCTACGAGTTGCCGATGGGCATACCGCTGCGCGAACTGGTCGATCACGCCGGCGGCCCTCCACCGGGGCGCAAGATCAAAGCGGTGATCCCCGGCGGTGTATCGGCACCGGTCATCCCGGAGCATGGGCTGGACGTGGGTATGGATTTCGACTCGCTGGCTGCCGCCGGCTCGATGCTCGGTTCAGCTGGCGTTATCGTGATCGACAACTCCACCTGCATGGTCAAGGTCGCTACGCGGATCATCGAGTTCTTCCACCATGAGTCCTGCGGCAAGTGCACGCCCTGCCGGGAAGGATTGAACTGGGTCGTGAAGGTCTTGCGCCGGATCGAGGCCGGGGATGGCGCACCCGGCGATCTGGAGCAGTTGGACATGCTCTGCAAAGGCATTTTCGGCAATACGTTTTGTGCTTTGGGTGATGGCGCCGCGATGGGATTGCGGGCAGCCCTTAAGCATTTCCGCGAAGAGTTCGTCGCCCATGTCGAGGAACGAAGGTGCCCGTTTCACTGAAGGATTGCGTGGCACAGATTGCGAGGAAGTATGGTTAGCGTTACGATCGATGGGCAAATACTGGAAGTCGAGCCCGGTTCGACGGTGCTGCAGGCTGCCCAGCATTTGAGTATCGATATCCCGACCTTCTGCTATATGAAGCGCCTGCCGGCGCTGGCCTCCTGCCGCATGTGTCTGGTCGAGATCGAGGGGCTTCGGCGGTTGCAGCCGTCCTGCGCCACGACGGTCACCGACGGCATGGTGGTGCGGACGAACACGCCTCAGATCGAGGAAACGCGCTCTTCCATGCTCGACATGCTGCTCGCCAACCACCCCCTCGACTGCCCGATCTGCGACAAGGGCGGCGAATGCGAGCTTCAGGACATGGTGATGGCCTACGGGCCCCGCAAAAGCGAGTTCCACGACCCCAAGCGTGTGTTCCACTCGCAGGACATCCGTCTCAGCCCCGTCATCATCATGAACGTCAACCGCTGCATCCAATGCCAGCGCTGTGTGCGGATGTGCGAGGAGGTCGTCGGCGCAGTGGCGCTGGGCACCGTCGAAAAAGGCATGGATACCGCCGTCACCGGCTTCGAGGGCAGTCTCGCAAGTTGCGACCAGTGCGGCAACTGCGTCGAGGTCTGCCCGGTCGGCGCGCTGATGAGCTTCCCCTATCGCTACAAGGCCCGCCCCTGGGATCTGGTCGAGACCGACACGGTCTGCCCGCATTGTGGCACCGGTTGCCAGCTGACGGTGGGCACGCGCAAGGGTGAGTTGATGCGGGTGCGCTCGAAGTGGGACGAGGGTGTGAACCGCGAAACGCTCTGCGTCCGGGGACGCTTCGGTCTCGATTTCGTCACCAGCCAGGACCGAATCAAGCGGCCGATGATCCGTCGTGACGGCACCCTGGTGCCGGTTTCCTGGGACGAAGCGGGCGACTATCTGCGCCGGCGGCTGTCGGCCGTCGAGGGCAAGGCAGCCGGCGGGCTGGCCTCACCGCGACTGCCCAACGAGGTGCTCTATCAGTTCCAGAAGCTGTTGCGGACGGTGTTCCGGACCAACAACATTGACTGCTCTTCTCGCTGGTCCGCGCCCTTCGATACGCTCGGCCCGCTGGTGGGAGGGTTCTACAGCCGCGCACCGCTGGGCGACGTGATCGGCAACGTCTGTATCCTCATCGTCGGCGGAAATGTGACCGAGGAGAATCCGGTCACCGAATACCTATTGCGGGATGCCGCGCGGCGGCGGCAGGCTGGATTGCTTATGCTCTCCGCGCGGCCATCCCGTCTGGACGCCGATGCCAGGGAGGTGGTTCGCGTACTGCCGGGGGGAGAGGCGGCGAGTATTGCGGCGGTCGTAGCCGGACTCGTGACAGCGGCTGGTCAGGCCTTGCCTGCCAGCGCTCTTGCGACCATTGAAGCAACAATCGAGAGGTCAGCGGCGGATGCCCCCAGTGATGGGCCGGGTCGTCTGGCGACCGCGCTCAAGGAAGCCGGGAGCGTCACCGTGCTTGTCAGCGTCGATCTCCTGAGATCACCGGACGCGCCCGTGACGCTGCAGCAGATCAACAACCTGCTGCAGCTTCTCCGCCGGCTCGGCAAAGGCCCGGCGATGCAATTCCTCTTCGACCGTGCCAACCAGATGGGCGCCTGGGACATGGGGGGTCTGCCAGCGGCTCTGCCGGGGCTGCGGCCGGTCGCCGATGATGCGGCGCGCGCAACTCTTGCACGGAACTGGGGCGCCGAATTCCCGTCTGAGCCGGGCGCGGGTCTCGACGCCATGCTGGAACTCTGCGTCGGCGGGCGGATGGGTGCGCTCTACATTGCCGGAACCGACCCCCTGATCAGCTATCCCGACCGGGCGCTCGTACAGCGGGCGCTTGGCGCCGCCGATCTCCTGATCGTGCAGGACGCGTTCCTCACGGATACGGCGGGCATGGCCGAGGTCGTCTTGCCCGCGGCGGGCTACGGCGAGGAATCCGGAACGTTCACCAACAACGAGGGTCGGATCCAGAATGTTCGCAAATTCCGTGAGCCGGTTTTCGAGGCGCGAGGCAATCTGGCGATCTTCGACTTCATCGCAGCGCTCCGCAACCAGGTGCTGCAGCCTTCGACGCAAGGCGAAATTTTCGATGAGATTGCCCGGCTGGTTCCGGCCTATCAAGGATTGACGCGGGACGGGCTTGGCGCCGACGGCGCATTCACCAAGGCGGTGCCAACACCACCGACTGGCGTGTTCCTTGCGCCGCCGCCCGTCCCGATAGCCGCCGACCGGCTCATGCTGATCACCGGCGACTGCCTGTTCCACAACGGATATCTTTCCGAACGGTCGGACATCCTGAACACGGTCGCCAACGATCCCTATGTCGCGATGAGCGCGCAGGATACCGCGGAGCTTGGCCTTTCGAATGGCGATCAGGTAATCGTGCGTTCAGCCCAAGGCGAACTGACGGCACAGCTCAAGGTCGACAGGCAGTTTCCCAAGGGCCTCGTCTTCGTTCCGGAAAACTATAGAGCCTTGCGTCTCAACAGCCTGCTGCGGCGGGGCGAATATCCATGCGCGGTGGAAGTTCAGAAGGCGCATACCACTCTTGAGGTCGACCGCCCAGGCCGGATCTGGCGTGGGGTCTGAAGATTTGGGGTCGGGGCACCGCAAGGCTCCGCGACAAGCTGCGCGCCCCGGCGTCTTCACATCGAGTTGGCGACGTCAGTGATACCTGGTCCCGCATATGTAATCCTGCAGATCCTGCTCTGTACGCTGCGCTTCGTCGAGCCTGTGTTTAACCACGTCGCCGATGCTGACCACGCCGACAACGTCGCCTCCATCCGTGACCAGCACATGGCGTGTACGCCGCTGGGTCATGATCCCCATCGCGACGGGCAGCAAATCCTGTGTCGAACACGTCGCCACATTGCGGTTCATGATGTCCGCGACCCGCTTTGCCGCCGCCTCGGCCCCGTATTCCGCCACCGCATTGCAGCAGTCCCGCTCCGACAGCGTACCGAGGTATTTGCCGTTCGATCGCCTGACGACGACGAAGCCGATATTGTTGTCTCGAAACAGCCGCAGTACCTCCACCATCGTCTGATCGGGTGCAACTGCGATGACACCGACACCCTTGTTTTTCATGATTTCACCGACAAACATCTGAGCCTCCTTTCCGAGCGCTTCGGTTTGACAGCTGGCGCGCGTTCATGTTCGCCGGATATTCCGCCACCAGTTGTAGCCCTGCGTCTCCTTCGTCTCGACAAGTACGTCCTTCTTCGTATTCAGGCGCGCGGCAACCACGCCGCCGCCGGTTGCCGCCTTACCCGGCTTGGCGAGCAGATCATCGCGCCCGATCACAAGGTCAGCTGAGGAAAAACTCGAGAATTCGTATTGTTGGCCAAGCGCGATCGCGTCCGCCGGGCAGGCGTCCTCGCACAGCCCGCAGAACAGGCAACGGGCCGTGTCGATCTCGAATTTGGCCGGGTGCCGCTTGCCCTTCTCGTCCTCGTAGGGGACGACTTCGATACAGTCGCAGGGACAGATCCGCGCGCAGAGTTCGCAGGCCACGCACTTGATCTCGCCCTCTTCATCACGCGTCAGGAAGTGATGCCCGCGATAGCGGGAGTAGGGCAGCCACTTTTCCTTGTCCGGATACTGCATGGTCACGGATCTGGAGAACATGTAGCCGAAGGTCAGAGCCAAGGCGCTCGCCAGATCGGCAAAGAACGCCCAACCAATCCATGTTCCAACTCTGTCCTGCGCGCGCGACATCGCCGCCTCGCTACGGAGCCGCTACGACCCCTAAAAGTACACCGGTTATAATTATGTTCGCCATTGAAAGAGGAAGCAAGACTTTCCATCCGATCGCCATCAGTTGGTCGTAGCGGTAGCGGGGGAAAGTGAAGCGGAACCAGATAAACACATAGACGAAGAACGCGATCTTGAGCACAAACCACAGGAGCGGTGGCAAGGGAATCAGAACTCCGTTCCAACCGCCGAAGAACAGGATCACCACCAGGACCGACACAAGCAATACGATGGCATATTCGCTGACCATGAAGAAGGCAAAGCGGATACCGCTGTATTCGGTATGGAACCCGGCCCCCAGATCACCCTCCGCCTCCGCCAGGTCGAAGGGAATGCGCTGCGCTTCGGCGAGCCCGGCGACGAAGAACACGAAGAATCCGACCGGTTGGTAGACGATGTTCCAGACATCGGCCTGCGCCCGCACGATCTCGACCAGGCTCATGGATTGCGCCAGCATGACCACGCCGATGACCGCGAACCCCATCGGGATCTCGTAGCTGATCATCTGCGCGCAGGTCCTGAGGCTGCCCAGAACAGCGTATTTGCTGTTGGAGGCCCAGCCGCCGAAGATGACGCCATAAACCTCGATCCCGATCACCGAGAAAACAAAAAGGAGCGCCACATTCATGTTGGAGACGTAGAGCGTGATCTCGTGGCCGAGGACCGAGACAGTGTCGCCGAAGGGGATCGCGGCGAACACCACAAAGGGCGGGGCGAGCGCCAGGATTGGCGCCAGTTTGAACAGGAACCGGTCGGCCTCGGCCGGGATGTGATCCTCTTTGGTCAGGAGCTTGATTCCGTCCGCCACCGGCTGCAACAGTCCGTGCCATCCCACGCGCATCGGCCCCATCCGCTGCTGCATGTGCCCGGCGATCTTGCGTTCCAGCCAGGTTAGCGGCAAGGGTAGCAACAGCAGGATCGCAATCAGCAACGCGACCTTCAAGACGATCAGGCCAAGGGCGACGATAAGTTCCATGATCCCGGCTACTTATTCATCGGGTTGAAGCGCACGACCAGACTTTGGCTCCGGCTATACAATGAGCACTGCGCGCACTTGTCAGACTACATGGTACAACGGCGACGCACCTCATACAATGCCGTCGCAGTTATGTCGTCGCTGGCTATGATGTGTCCGGGCTCAGGACGTTTTGAGACGAGTGGTTTCGCTGTGCAAGATGAAAGCTTCGCGTTTCCGCCGGTTGCATCGCGCCATCTTGCGTATCAAAACCGCCGCGGCTCTCATCGCCGCCTGATGAAAGTCCGTGGCAGGTCAGTTGGTGTCCGGGGAGCTGGACACCCAGCAGAAACGCAAAAAGCTCCTCAAGGGTTATGTCGAGAAGCTTTCTGTCAAGCGACTTGCATGGGCAAATTTGCAGGTATCGTTGGTTGCGGGGGCAGGATTTGAACCTGCGGCCTTCAGGTTATGAGCCTGACGAGCTA
>NZ_JABFCN010000006.1 GCF_013087515.1 Rhizobium sophorae
TCAACAGCTCATTCTGGCACATTTCGATGCCGTTCAGGGGCCGTCCACTCCAACATCAAGAGCACTAAACGGGGCGGGGCCTCGGCTGAATCGTACCGATTTACAACGATTGCTTCGAGTCTTTCTCGCAACACCTGAGCGGGAACTGTAATCTTGGACGGATTTGGCTGGATTAGAGCGATTCAGTTACGGTATCCGTAGGACTGCGAAGCGATTTGCGCGAGCGGGACAGCTAGAGACAGCACGTCCGCATCTCCTAAAGCAGGACCTTGATGAACGCGGATATGATAGCCGCCTGGGCGGTTGAAAATGGATTCCATGCGATGGATTCCAGGAATTATCGTCGCCATGACAATGCAGGCGTGATCACGATCGAGATAAAGAGGATGTCGTTCCTCCTTATCGATGAGAGGCAAGGATTGCGACCGCGCCTCATATCGCGGTTGTTCAAAGACATATCCCTCACAAGCGGGAGCGGCCGCTTGCAGGGTCTTCTTCTTGACGGCAATCCAACTCGTTGAGCGCTGACGCTATCACCGCAGCCCAGCCAATTCAGGGTGGTGGATCGTGGCTGACGCCGATGAGCAGCGTCGCAAACGTTTAGCACTTTCAATATTTTTTCTTGCGAACGATCTTGTTGCCGCGGGGTCCGCTCACGATGGGTGTTCGGTCGCGGTTTTCTGCAAGCAGGTTCCGCCAGCGTTCCAGGCGATCGGCGACCAGAGCACCGCTTGCGACAGCTGCCTGGACCGCGCACCCAGGTTCATGGGCATGGGTGCAATCGCGAAAGCGGCAAAGCGGCGCCAGTTCGGTTATTTCAGCAAAGAGGGTATCTATGCCGTCGGCAACATCGCTCACGTAAAGCGTTCTTATTCCCGGTGTATCGATGACCCAGCCGCCGCCTGCAATTGCATGCAGCGATCGCGCCGTGGTTGTGTGTCGGCCCTGCGCGTCATATTCGCGGATGGTGCCTGTTTTTTGCTTTGCGTCAGATTCAGGCCCGGTCATGGTATTCACCAGCGTTGATTTTCCGACACCAGAGGATCCCACCAGAGCAACCGTCTGGCCAACGCCGCACCATGGCCTTAACAGGGAAACGGAGTCCGCGGAGCGCCCATTCAAAGCAATGACAGGCAGGTCACGCTGCAACGCCTCGGCTTGGGCCTGGAACATGCCAGAATCTTCCGCGGTGTCAGCTTTCGTCAGTACAATCACCGGATTGCTCCCGGCCTGGTTGA
>NZ_JABFCN010000060.1 GCF_013087515.1 Rhizobium sophorae
AATCATGCGAAACTCGCCGCGCACTCTCTCCCGCGAAGCGGGTTCGTGCATGAGGGCGCGATCCTGCCGTGGTCGAGGTCGCATATCGGCCCAAAGCGCACAAGAGGTTGCTCTGTCGTCCCTGCTGGCGGGGCTCGTCCATTCGAATTCTGGACGTCAAACTACCCACCTAGCCTATGAGTCCGCGGAGTTCGTCGTTGCGCCAGGCGCTAGAAAATCTTCTCGGTGGGAAGTCCGAGCGCGAATGAACCCGCGTATTGCGCCTGGGCTCCGGGCTGCATCGGATGATAGCGAGCGCCCTGTATGTCACGGAAGCAGCGCTCCAGCCCGTTCTCTCGATAGAATGCCGCGCCACCTGCGACCTCCATTGCAAGCTCCGTCACCTCGATAGCGTGCCGTGCGACCAAGGAACGGCCGATCATAACCTCGTTGACGGTTTCCGCGGACGGTTCGTTTCGAGCAACTACCTCTAACATCCAGCGATGCGCGATCTGTGCGGCCCTCAGAGACGTTTCCATGCGCCCGACCAACCCGATCACATGATCGCTGTTGGCCTTGCTACGGACCATCTTGACTGCGATGTCGCGGGCGCTCTCGGCGACGCCAAGATAGACCGCGTAGATCAGAGGAAACGCGATCACGCCGATGACTTGAAATACTGGATGCCATTGCCCCGCGCTTCTGGAAAATGCGACACTCGCATCCGGCACGAAGAGGTTTTCGATGATGATATCGTTTGACCCGGTTCCCCTCATTCCAAGTGTTCGCCAAGTATCCTCTATCGAAACCTCTGGCGATGCCATCGGAACGCCAAAATGAATGACGGAGCGCGCGCCGTCCTGCTCTTCATAAACGGCACCGGTCATCAGGATGTTTCCTGCCGCCGCGCCGGAAGTGAAGCGTTTACGCGCGGTGATCCGGTATCCGCCATCAACTTTCATGGCCTTGCCCGATCCGCCGATCCAGTCCGATCCGCCGCTCGAGAGCAATATGATTTGCTCCGATGCAACACGTCTCAGGAGCGGCTCCACCGCGGCCACCTTTTGATGCCGCCAGCGCCAGGCGGGGATGGCGACTTGATGGGTATGCATGGAAAAGGCAAGCGCAGTGGACCCACATGCATGAGCAATGGATTTGAGCATCTCAGAAAGTTCGGGCACTTCCGCGCCCAGCCCGCCCAATTCGATTGGAACGCCTGCCCGCACGAGTCCAGATTCCTTTAGCAGTGCATAATTCTCGCCGACGAAGGTGTTGCTCTCGTCGATCGATGCGGCGCGTTGCGCGATGGTGGGCAGGACCGAATTGGTTAGTTCGACAATGGTCCGACCGCCGGCAAGGTTCTGTTTTGGTTCTGTAAGCCCGAGCATATCAATGCCTCCTATCTCGTGAGGATTGAGACTCTGCGCTCGTTTCACAATTGCGGCTAGTACACGAACTGTACTGAACGCCGCCGGACGTATGGCCAGGCAAGGAGCATTTGGCGGACCGGTTGTTTTGCAATATTGTGCCTGATCCAGACCGGTGGAGGTCCTTATGGTAGAGCGTGACGGCTACGGGCAATTCTGTCCAGTATCAATGGCGTCGGAAATCCTCTGCTCGCGGTGGACGACCTTGGTCGTCCGCGAATTTCTTTGCGGATCGACGCGCTTTAATGAGTTGCGTCGCGGTCTACCAAAAATGTCTCCGGCACTCCTATCAAAACGACTGAAAGAACTAGAACAATCGGGCGTCATCACGGTGACAAGGAGTGCGAACGGCATTACCGATTACCAACTCACGGCAGCGGGCGAAGAATTGAGACCTCTGATCATCGGTCTCGGAAATTGGGCTCAACGGTGGATGGAATCGCGACTTTCCTTGAAGAATCTCGACCCTTCTCTGCTCATGTGGGACATGCGGCGGAGCCTCGATACAAGAAGACTTCCGACCCGCCGTTGTACGATACAGTTTCTGTACCCGGAACTTTCGGCCGCGCAAAAGAGCTGGTGGCTTGTGGTCGAAGACGGAAAAGTCGATCTCTGCAACTTCGATCCGGGCTATGATGTAGACCTTCTCGTTGAAGGGTCGCTCCGTTCGATGACCGCAATTTGGATGGGCCTCACGACCATACGTCAGGAAACCGATGCAGAAACGTTGAAACTTGAAGGGGACAGGGTCCTCGCGCGGGACATGCAGGAATGGCTCGGTCTTAGTGTGTTTGCCAAAACCCCCCGGATGAGGGCTTGAACCATCGAAGGCGAGTGGTTCTGACGGATACATCCAGCAACGAAGACCCGTCATCCAGCCGGAAAATTGGCACGCACTCCTGCAGAAGCCGATGCCCGCTCTTGGCGCATAGCCGCTCAATCGACTGCTAAAACCGGAATGAGCCGCCGCCGGCAGCAGCTTTCGGCGTAGACGATCTGGCTCTTGGATGACGGAACTGCGGGCGCGCAAAGCAGCCGCATCCTTCAACAACGAACAGATGTCCGCCTCGGGTCGAAAGCCGCCTCCGGTAGCGTTTGCTACCTGATCCCACTCTTCGTGGCAGTGCACCACCCTTGACGGACGGCCGTGATCGCTTAGTCTGCTGTCATCATCCTCCGGAGCATTTCCATGACGCAGTCTTTGCTCTTCGGCGCCTTTCTGGCGGCGCTCTTTTATGTGCTCATTCCGGGACCCGCCTTCCTGCAACTGCTCGGCATCGGCGCCGGGCAGGGGCGCAAGGCCGGCGCCTTCTTCATGATGGGGCATCTGGTCGGGGATCTTATCTGGTCGTCGCTGGCGCTGATCGCGATCGTCGGCGCAAAGACGATCGGAACCTTGGTCTTCGACCTGCTCGGCCTCGCCTGCGGCTTCTACCTCGCCTGGATCGGCTGGAGTGCCGTCAATGCCAAGCCGAAAGCGGAAGGGCAGGCGCTTGTTGTGGTCGAGCGGCCGTTTCGCCGCGGTCTGATCTTCGGCGTCACCAATCCAAAGGGTTATCCGGTGGCGCTCGCCACCTTCACTGCACTCGTTGCAGGCTCGGCCGGCGCGCTCGATTTCGAGGCGCTGCCGGTGCTTCTCGGCGTGTCGTTCGTCGGTTTCGTGACGGCCGACATCATCCTGATCGGCATCATCGGCGCCGGTACGGTGCGCCGCTTCTATCGTGCCCATGAACGGCTGATCGTGCGCTGCTCCGGCGTGCTTTTCATGGGATTTGCCGCTCAGGCGCTCTGGCACGCAACGCCCGGCCTGCTCGGCTGGCGCAAGGCCTGATTAAAGCGCGTCGCTCCAAACGTGCAACATGCGACGCGCTTGTTCTTCGATTTATGCATGTCGCCCAAAACTGCCGCGCACTTTTGGGCGACATGCATGAGGTCAGGCATTCAGGAAGCTGACGATCGATTTCAGCGTCTGGACCTCGTCAGAATCGCCGATCGACATGGCGATCTGTAGCTGGTTCTGGTAATAATCGAGGAAATTGAAGCTGGTGCCGTCAGTGACATTGGAGAGATCGATGATGTTGCCGAGCGGATCGATCGCATGCATCGGCAGCGGTTCGGAGATCGCGGCGTAGGTGTTTTGATCGATCAGGCCACTATCGAAACCCTGGCGTGCGTAATTGCGCAGCTCTCCAGGGCTGACCGCGGTGAAATCCGGGCCTTCGCCAACATTGTCTTCGATCTGGAACGAGGCCGGGGCGGGAGCTCTGGTCTCAATTTCAATATCAGAGGTCTTCGAACTTTTTGCGTTATTAGGATTGTTTTTAAAAAGCAAACTCTGAGAAGACCGCACAGAAAAAATTTCCATGGCGCATGTCCCCTTACAAGAAGATCACCTGGAAACTAGCGCTTGCGCGTGATTCGCGTCAATCGTTAACGATTGGTTAATTTTCACGTATCAATTGTTGTCCACCAGATTTGGCAGGCGCTCGCCAAATTTGGCAGGCGGGGCAAAAGGTCCTTCCCGGCAACATACCAATTCTATGACGGGTCTCCTATATTGCCGATTCACTTGCATGCCAAAAAGGAATTCTCCGATGCCTTCTCCACATGATTTCAATCCGGCGCTGATAACCTGGGACGGTCTTCACGGCCTGCCGCGTTTCGATGCCCTGGATGACGGCGATTTCGCCGCCGCCTTCGAAGCCGCACTTGCCGCGCATGAAAATGAGATCGACGAGATTGCCGGAAACGGCGATGCGCCGACATTCGACAATACGGTCGTGGCGCTGGAGATTGCCGGCGACGCGCTGTCGCGTGTTTCGGCGCTGTTCTGGAACAAGGCGGGCGCGCATACCAATGATGTGATCCAGGCGCTGGAGCGGGAGATCTCGCCGAAGATGTCGCGCCACTATTCGAAGATCGGCATGAATGCAGCGCTTTTTGCCCGCATCGACACGCTCTGGGAGAATCGCGAGACGCTTGGCCTGACGCTCGAACAGACACGCGTTCTGGAACGCCACTGGAAAGGTTTCGTCAAATCGGGCGCCAAGCTTGACAAGGCCGAGCAGGAAAAACTCGCCGCGATCAATGAAAAGCTTGCCGCCCTCGGGACGCAATTCGGCCAGAACGTGCTGGCCGACGAAAAGGCCTGGGCGCTGGTCCTTTCGGACAGCGCCGAGCTCGAGGGCCTGCCGGAATTCCTTCGCGACGCGATGGCGGCAGCAGCGCGCGAGCGCGGCGAGGAGGGCAAATATGCGGTGACGCTGTCGCGCTCGATCATCGAGCCCTTCCTCACCTTCTCGGAGCGCCGCGATCTGCGCGAGCAGGCTTTCAAGGCGTGGGTGGCGCGCGGCGAAAATGACGGGGAGACGGACAATCGCGCCGTCATCAGGGAAATGCTGGCGCTGCGCCATCAGGTGGCGACGCTGCTTGGCTACGGCAATTTCGCAGAGCTGAAACTCGACAATACGATGGCGAAGACGGCGGATGCGGTGAACGACCTGCTCAAGGCCGTCTGGGCGCGGGCGGTGAAACGCGCCGGCGAGGAGGAGGCCGATATCGCGGCGCTGATCACCGAGGAAGGCCGGAACCACGAGGTGATGCCCTGGGATTGGCGCCACTATGCCGAAAAGATCCGGGCGCGGAAGTTCGATTTCTCCGAGGCCGAGCTCAAGCCTTATCTCCAGCTCGAGAAGATCATCGAAGCCTGCTTCGACGTGGCCGGCCGGCTGTTCGGCATCCGGGCCGTCGAGAAAAAGGGTGTGGCCGCCTATCACCCTGACGTCAGGGTGTTCGAAATCAGGGATCGCGAGGACAAGCTCGTCGCCCTGTTCCTTGGCGATTATTTCGCCCGCAGCTCGAAACGATCAGGCGCCTGGATGAGCTCGCTGCAATCGCAGCACAGGCTGGAGCTGAAGAACGGCCGCCACGGTGAATTGCCGATCATCTACAATGTCTGCAACTTCGCCAAGCCGGCGCTGCTGTCGCTCGACGATGCCCGCACGCTATTCCACGAATTCGGCCATGCGCTTCACGGCATGCTTTCGAACGTCACCTATCCCTCGGTTGCGGGCACCGGCGTCTCGCGCGATTTCGTCGAGCTGCCGTCGCAGCTCTATGAGCACTGGCTGACGGTGCCCGATATTCTGAAGCGCTATGCCGTGCATGTCGAAACCGGCGAGCCGATGCCGCAGGCCCTGCTCGACAAGGTACTTGCCGCCCGCACCTTCAATGCCGGCTTCAATACCGTCGAGTTCACCTCGTCGGCGCTTGTCGATATGGCGTTTCACACGCGCGAGGCCGTCGAGGATCCGATGGCGGTGCAGGCGGAGGTGCTGGCCGAGATCGGCATGCCGAAGTCGATCGTCATGCGCCATGCGACACCGCACTTCCAGCACATCTTCTCCGGCGGCTATTCGGCCGGCTATTACTCATACATGTGGTCGGAGGTGCTCGACGCCGACGCCTTTGCCGCCTTCGAGGAGACGGGAGACGCCTTCAACGGCGAGATGGCGCGCAAGCTCAAGGACAATATCTATTCCGTCGGCGGTTCGGTCGATCCGGAAGACGCCTACAAGGCCTTCCGCGGCAAGCTGCCGAGCCCGGATGCGATGCTTGTCAAAAAGGGACTTTCGACCTTCGAGGAATTGACAGGCAGCGACGCCTAAGACAATTTGATGACATGCCATGATGCGGCTGGGCGACAGCCTTGCCGCAGCTTTTGCGCGTTCCCCCCCTTTCGCAAACGCAAAAAAAACTGTATGGACGCCCCAAACTAATAGGCGCGCCCTCTAGAGCGTGCGCCCCAGCCTCAGAGATTTCACATATGGCACTTCGCAATATCGCGATCATCGCGCACGTTGACCATGGCAAAACGACCCTGGTGGATGAGCTTCTCAAGCAGTCCGGCTCGTTCCGCGAAAATCAGCGTGTCGCTGAACGCGTGATGGACTCGAATGATCTCGAAAAGGAACGCGGCATCACCATCCTCGCCAAGGCGACCTCGGTGGAATGGAAGGGTGTCCGCATCAACATCGTCGACACCCCCGGCCACGCCGACTTCGGTGGTGAAGTCGAGCGCATTCTCTCGATGGTGGATGGCGCGATCGTTCTCGTCGATGCGTCCGAAGGCCCGATGCCGCAGACCAAGTTCGTGGTCGGCAAGGCGCTGAAGGTTGGCCTTCGTCCAATCGTCGCGATCAACAAGATCGACCGTCCTGATGGCCGCCACGAAGAAGTGATCAACGAAGTCTTCGACCTCTTTGCGAACCTCGACGCGACCGACGAGCAGCTCGACTTCCCGATCCTCTACGGTTCGGGCCGCGATGGCTGGATGAACGTCAATCCGGAAGGTCCGAAGGATCAGGGTCTTACGCCGCTTCTCGACCTGGTGCTCAAGCATGTTCCGGAGCCGACCGTCCACGAAGGTCCGTTCACGATGATCGGCACGATCCTCGAAGCCAACCCCTTCCTCGGTCGCATCATCACCGGTCGTATCAATTCCGGTTCCATCAAGCCGAACCAGGCTGTGAAGGTTCTCCACGCAGACGGAAAGACGATCGAAACCGGCCGTATTTCGAAAATCCTCGCTTTCCGCGGCATCGAGCGCACGGCAATCGACGAAGCGCATCAGGGCGACATCGTCGCGATCGCCGGCCTTTCCAAGGGCACGGTCGCCGATACCTTCTGCGATCCCTCGGTCACCGAGCCGCTGCAGGCGCAACCGATCGATCCGCCGACTGTCACCATGTCGTTCATCGTCAACGATAGCCCGCTGGCCGGCACCGAAGGCGACAAGGTGACGAGCCGCGTCATCCGCGACCGCCTCTTCAAGGAAGCAGAAGGCAACGTCGCCCTGAAGATCGAAGAAGCCGAAGGCAAGGATTCGTTCTATGTGTCCGGCCGCGGCGAACTTCAGCTCGCCGTTCTCATCGAAACCATGCGTCGCGAAGGCTTCGAGCTTGCCGTGTCGCGTCCGCGCGTCGTGATGCACAAGGACGAAAGCGGCCAGCTTCTTGAGCCGGTCGAGGAGGTCGTCATCGACGTCGACGAAGAACATTCCGGTGTCGTCGTGCAGAAGATGTCCGAGCGCAAGGCCGAAATGGTCGAGCTGCGTCCGTCGGGCGGCAACCGTCTCCGCCTGCGTTTCTACGCGCCGACCCGTGGCCTGATCGGCTACCAGTCGGAACTGCTGACGGATACGCGCGGCACGGCGATCATGAACCGCCTGTTCCACGACTACCAGCCCTACAAGGGTGTGATCGGTGGCCGCGTCAATGGGGTGCTGCTCGCCAACGCCCCCGGCGAAGCCGTCGCCTATGCGATGTTCAATTTGGAAGATCGTGGCCCGATGATCATCGAGCCGGGCGAAAAGGTCTATGCCGGCATGATCATCGGCATCCATTCGCGCGACAACGATCTTGAAGTCAACGTCCTGAAGGGCAAGCAGCTCACCAACATCCGCGCCGCCGGCAAGGACGAAGCGGTGAAGCTGACGCCGCCGATCCGCATGACGCTTGATCGCGCGCTCTCCTGGATTCAGGATGACGAGTTGATGGAAGTGACGCCGAAGAATATTCGTCTGCGCAAGATGTATCTCGACGCAAACGATCGCAAGCGTTTCGAAAAGTCTAAGGCGGCCCTCTGAGAGCCATTCAAAGTGCTACAGCGTCTTGGGTCTCTCGAAAAGAGGCGCGGCGCTCGAGAGCAATCCTTAAAAACCCCGGCCCTCGTGCCGGGTTTTTTTATTGTGCGCCGCGTCGATTCCGTCTTGTGACAATCGTTAAAAAAGCGTTAACTTTTGATCATCGTCCACATATCAAGTCTGTGGGCAATCGATCACAATGCCTCTGCGCATATGGTTAGTTGCCTGCGGCGGGACCAGAGTAAACGTTATGAAGACGTTGTCGATCGATGTCCGGCGGGCCGAGCCGCAAGATGCCCGAGCCATATCGGAAACACACAGGCTTGCCTGGCAACACACCTATGCGGGCATCATTCCGCATCGCGCGCTGACGCAGATGATCGAGCGGCGCGGCGAAAGCTGGTGGCGCAAGGCGACGCGCGGGCCGGCAACGCTGCTGGTTCTAGATGTTGCCGGGACAGTCGCCGGCTATGCGACGCTCGGCCTCAACCGCGCCCGTGCTCTGCCGCAGGAAGGCGAGATTTACGAGCTTTATCTTCGACCTGAGTATCAGGGCATCGGCCTTGGCAGGATGCTGTTCGGCGAGGCGCGCCGGCTCCTGAAGTCGCTCGGCTGCAACGGGCTGGTCGTCTGGTGCCTCGAGGATAACGAGACCGCCAGCCACTTCTACCGTAATCATGGCGGCGTCGATTTCTGCGAAGGCATGGAAAGTTTCGACCACAGGCAGTTGAAGAAGATCGGCTTCATCTGGAGCTGAACGGCCATTCAAAATGCCACAGCGTCGTTTGGCGTCTGAAAAAGACGCGCGGCGCTGGAGTCGGCGTTCGCCTATCTCCTCTTAGAAACTTTTGATGTGAATGTGGGCCAATGCAGTCAAGCATTGGCGCTGTGCGATGTTGCGTTGCCACATGAAACTGATTATCTGGCTGCCAGCACATTCAACCTCGCGGGAGTTTCTTATGCGCATCGACGCCATTTCAATCGGTAACAATCCACCTGAGGACGTCAACGTTATCGTTGAGGTTCCGGTCGGCGGTCATCCCATCAAGTATGAGATGGACAAGGAAGCCGGCACGCTGGTGGTCGATCGTTTCCTCTATACGCCGATGACCTATCCGGGCAATTATGGTTTCGTGCCGCACACGCTGTCGGAAGACGGCGACCCGATCGACGTGCTGATCGCCAGCACCCGCCCGCTGGTTCCCGGCTGCGTCATCAATGTGCGCCCGATCGGTGTCCTGAAGATGGAAGACAATTCCGGCAAGGACGAGAAGATCATCGCCGTGCCGTCGCCGAAGCTGACGCTGCGCTATGAGAAGGTGAAGGACTACACCGATCTTCCCGAGATCACGCTGAAGCAGATCGAGCACTTCTTCGAGCACTACAAGGATCTGGAACCCGGCAAGTGGGTGAAGATCTTCGGCTGGGGCGACTCCAAGGAAGCAGGCGAACTCATCCTCGAAGCCGTCGAGCGCGCCAAGAAGACCAAAGGCTGATCGCTCAGCCCAAAAATATCTCGAGCTTTTCTACCAAATCCTCCGGATCGCCGTCGATCCGGAGGATTTTTTTGCGCGCGGTCTCACCCGAGACGAGGCTGACGCTGGATTTGGGAATGCGCAGGGATTTTGCGATCAAAAGGATGAGTGCCTTGTTGGCCTTGCCTTTCTCGGGCACGGCAGTGACGCGTGCCTTCAGGAAAGCTTCGCCCTCGCCGTCGGCCTCAATGCCATCGAGAGCGTCACGCCCGCCATTCGGCGTCAGCCGGACAGCGAGGCGCAGATGGTCACCGAAAACGCTCCAGGGACGGCTCAAGCGACCAGCGGGTATAGCGTGGTCCAAAGCAGGGTGCGCAGGAAGAAGATGATCAGCAGCAGGATGATCGGCGAAATGTCGATGCCGCCAAGGTTCGGCAGCAGGCGGCGGATCGGCTTCAGCACCGGTTCGGTGACATTATAGAGGAATGTGCCGACCGAATTGACGAACTGATTGCTGGAATTGATAACATTGAAAGCATAGAGCCAGGAAAAAATGGCACTGGCAATCAGGATCCAGGTGTAAATATTCAAAGCCAAATCAATGGTTTGAAAAAGCGCAAACATCATCGTCTCCAATTCGTTGTTGACAGACATGTAGACATTGGCGACTAAACGGGCAAGTGCCGTGTGGAAACGCACGGTGAATCATGTTTAACGGGCGGCTTTGCAGCTCTTCCGGCGCCCGTCTCCTCGGAAAACCTCCATGTCGTTTTCGCCCACCGGAGACCGTTTTGCCGCGTTCCGGCATTCGTCCTACACGCGGTTCTTCTTCGCGCGCTTCCTGCTTTCCTTCTCGCAGCAGATCGTCAGCGTCGCGGTCGGCTGGCAGATGTACGACCAGACGGGCAGCGCGATTTATCTCGGTTTGATCGGTCTCGTGCAGTTCCTGCCGTCGCTGCTGCTCATTCTCGTCACCGGTTCGGTGGCCGATCGGTACAATCGCCGGGCGATCGCCGCACTCTGCTCGCTGGTGAGCGCGCTCTGCACGCTGGCATTGCTTGTCATGACTTTGATGGGAAGCTTTACGCCGCTGCCTGTCTTCGCAGTGCTTTTGATCTTCGGCATCGAGCGCGCCTTCATGTCGCCGGCAGTGCAGTCGCTGGCCCCCAATCTCGTGCCGGAAGAGGCACTCTCCAATGCGATCGCCTGGAATTCGTCGTCCTGGCAGCTCGCGGCAATCACCGGCCCTGTGCTCGGCGGTCTGCTTTACGGTGTCAGTGCGCCGACCGCCTATACGGTGGCGGTGATCTTTTCCGTGCTCGGTGCCGCCCTTCTCTACATGATCCCGAAACCGGTGCAGAAGACGACCGGCGAGACCAAGAGCTGGGCGATGATCCTCGGCGGCTTCAGCTTCATCCGTGCCGAAAAGGTGGTGCTCGGGGCGATTTCGCTCGATCTCTTCGCCGTACTGCTCGGCGGGGCCACGGCGCTGATGCCGATTTTTGCGCGCGATATCCTCACCCTCGGTCCCTGGGGCCTCGGACTGCTGCGCGCCGCACCGGGACTTGGCGCCATCGTCATGGCGATCTTTCTTGCCGCCTATCCGCTCAGACATCGCGCCGGCATCTACATGTTCATCGGCGTCGCCCTGTTCGGCGTCGGAACGATCATCTTTGGCATCTCGACCAACACCGAGGTCTCGATCGCGGCGCTGGCGCTGATGGGAGCGGCCGACATGGTGTCGGTCTATGTGCGCGAGAGCCTGATTGCGCTCTGGACGCCGGATCAGCTGCGCGGCCGCGTCAATGCGGTCAACATGGTCTTCGTCGGCGCTTCGAACGAACTCGGGGAATTCAGGGCGGGCACGATGGCGGCGATCTTCGGCGCGGTGCCGGCAGTCGTCATCGGGGGAGTCGGGACGCTTGTTGTGGCGGCGATCTGGGCGTCGAGTTTCCCCAAATTGCGCAGGATCGATACGCTCGACGCGCCCGGAGCCTGACGGCGATCTGAATCGATTCTCGGGTTATGCGCGAAGAGCGATAGAGGACGCCGCCTTCGCCGTCTTTCCCTCGAAGACGATGTCGAGGAATTCGGTTAGCCAGCCCTTCAGCGGCGCGTCGAAGAGCATGCGGCCTTCGAGATGTTCGCGACCCTGCTGGGCGTTCGGCAGGATGAAGCGGTGGGCGCCATGCACGACCCAGCGATGCATCATCACCCGGGTCAGTTCGGCATGGAACTGCAGGCCCCAGGCGTTGCCGTCGTAGCGGAAGGCCTGGTTCGGATAGGCATCGCCTTCGGCCAGCAGGTCGGCGCCGCGCGGAAGCTCGAATCCCTCGCGGTGGAAATGATAGACCATCTTCGGCCAGTGCATCAGCAGGCGGCCTTTTTCGGTCGGGTGCAGCGGATACCAGCCGATCTCCGTCGAGCCGTCGGCGTTCGACTGTACCTTGCCGCCGAGATGACGCACCAGCATCTGCGCGCCGAGGCAGATGCCGAGATAGGGGCGTTTCTCCCGCAGCGGAATGTCGATCCAGTCGATCTCCTTCTTGACGAAGTCATCGGGATCATTGGCGCTCATCGGCCCGCCGAAGACGACGACGCCGGCATGGTCTTTCAGTGTCGTCGGAAGCGGCTCGCCGAGAACCGGGCGACGGATATCCAGGCGGTAGCCCTTTTCGACGAGCAATTGGCCGACACGGCCGGGGCTCGACCGCTCCTGATGCAGAACGATGAGGATCGGGCGCCTGTCGCGATTCTTGATTTGCTCAGTCGGTATCATCTTGTGCAACCTGGACATCGGTCACCCTGGCGGCGGCCTCCTGCCGCTTCTGGATGCGCTCGCGCGAGGAGACGCCGAGCAGATCGGCGATACGCCAGATCACATGGTCTTCCATCTCGCTGCGCTCGCCATCGGCATAGACGATGTCCCAGAGGATGCCGATCAGCTCCAGCCGTTGCTCGGTATTGAGATGGCGTTTCAGGTCGGCGGTAAAGCGATAATAGTCGACGGCGGAGCTTTCGGCCTCGAGGCCGGCGGCCATCAGAGCATCGAGCTGCTTGCCGTCGAGCGCATACTGCTCCTTCAGGAGCTTGCGCAGCCGTTTCTTCTCGCTGGCTTTGATCTGGCCGTCGGCCTCCATGACCTGCATGCAGAGCGCTGCCACTGTGATGCGCGGATCATCAGGGGCAAAACCTTTCTTCGGGTTGTCGGCGGTGAGCTTCTGGAAGAATGCCTGAAAGCGTTCGAACATGCGGTTTTCGTTCCATTTCAGAAAAGGCGGAGCCGTGTCTTGGGTTCCGGTTCCACCCTGGGATCGCGAACGCCGGGATCATCCGGCAGTCCGCCAAAGAAAGGTTTTGCCTCGCTCGGTGCGGGCGCTTTATCGCCCGCGGCTGGTTCGATGGGTTTCGGTTTTGCCGGTGTCGGTGCCGGCGTGGGGCGCACAGCCTCGGCAATCGTCGCGGCGCGTTCCAGCTCAATGATGCGATGGTCGTTGACCGGGCTTTCCGGCTTAACGTCACGCAGTGGCGGCAATGTCTTCAAAGCCGTTTCGATCGAGGCTGGCGCCGAACCGTCTTCGAGTGCACCCTCGATCTGGCCGAAGGGCGCCTTCCATTCGAAGGCGTCGAGACGGCCGGTCACCGGCGATACCGGCAGCCACTTGTCGGATACGAAGCCGTCTGCCACCCAGGCCGGATCGCGCGGTGCCTTGAGCGCCTGGGCCAGCCAATGGCGCACACGGCCCTGGTCTCCGGTTTCGGCTTCTTCGATGTCGGCCAACAGCAGGTAGGCGGCTTCACGCGGCTGCATGCGCGCCGCCGCTTCCGCCTTGGCACGAGCCTTGGCGAATTCCTGCGCATCGAGTGCTGCCTGGGCGACGACGAGAAGGGATTCGACGTTGTTCGGGCGCTGCCCTTCCAGTCGCTCGGCGCGCTTCAGCCGGTCGAGCGTGGAATCGCCGCTGCGGGCCCGGACATAGGCTTGGCCGATCTCGGGATGAGGTGCCGATTTCCATGCCTGTTCGAGGATCGAGGCGGCCTTGCGCACGCCGCCTTCGCGAAACAGCGCCTTTGCGGCAATAAGGGCTGCCGGAATGAAATCGGCGGCAAGCTTCAGCGCCTGCAGAGCGTCGTCGCGGGCACCCGTCGGGTTGCTTTCCAGCTTCTCGCCGGCGCGCGCCGTCAGAAGGACGGCGTGCAGACGGTTGGCTTCGGCCTTTTCGACGACGCGGGCGGCCTTCTGCTGTTCGAGCAGGCGGATCGCATCATCCCAGCGGCCGGCCTGGCTGCGATATTCGAGCGTCGCCTGTGCGGCCCAGGGCAGATATGGCGCGTTGTCGGCGGCCTTTTCGGCATATTGGCGGGCGGCCTCGTTGGCCCCGAGACGGCGGGCTTCCAGATAGAGGCCACGCAGACCGAGTTCGCGCGTCTCGGGATCGTTGGCCATGGCCTCGAACTTGGCGCGTGCCTCATCATGGCGGCCTTCGATCAGGGCGGCCTGGGCCTCGAGCAGGTTGATCAGCGGTTCCTGATCGGCGCGGATCAGGCCGCGCGAGCGGGCGGCCATCTTGCGGGCAAGCAGCGCGTTGCCGGCGCCGGCGGCGATCAGACCGGTCGACAGCGCCTGATAACCGCGGTCCCGCTTGCGGGCGCGGAAATAACGCGTCACCGAATGCGGCGAGGTCCAGACCAGGCGGACGAACCACCAGGCGATCATCACGGCGGCGACGAGGGCGATGATCGCGCTGGCAGCGACGATCAACTTCGTCTGGTAGATCTGGCCCTCCCAGATCAGCGAGAGGTCACCGGGACGATCGGCGAGCCAGGAGAAGCCATAGGCAAGAAGCAGCACGAAGAGGGCAAAGACGACAAGGCGGATCAGCATGGTCTTATCCTTCCTTGCCGGTGCCGGAGACGGCTTTCGACAGCGCGCCGCCGACCAGTTCCTCGACGCGGATGCGCGCTTCGAGCGATTGCTTGAAGGCGGCGGACGCCTGTTTGCCGAGGGCGGGCAGGCTGTTCCATTCGGCGGAAGCGCCGGGCAGGTCGCCGCTCTTCACCTTCTCCTCCATGCGGGCGGCAATGGCTTCGACGCTTTCGCCCTCGATATTGCCGACGGGACGGACGCTCACCAGCGATTTGGCGCTCGACATCAGCCGGTCCGACCAGCTCTGGTTCGGATCCGGCTGGTTGACGGCTTCGACGATCGCGGTGGCGACATCGGGAACCTCGGCCACCAGCTCGGTGCGGGAGGGAATGCCGGTCTCGGCAAAGGCTTTAAGGTCAGCGACTGTCGGATCGTCGGGCGCGACGCCGGCGAAGGTGTCGAGTTCGGCCAGGAACGGGCCACCGCGATCGATCGCCGCCTTCAAGGCGGCAGCGGCGATCGCCCGGGCAACGGCGACGTCCTCGCGCGGCTCGTTCAGCTTCTTTTCGGCCTCTTCGAGGCGCTTGGCGATATCGGCGCGGTTCGTGGTCTGCTGCTCGGAAGACTGGGCAAGTGTCGAGCGCAGCTGGTCGACCTGACCGGTCAGTTTCGCAATCTTCTGGTTGAGTGCCTCGACGTTACCAGAATCGGTCAGTGCGGCGACTGCGGGGGCCTTGGCAGCCGTTTCCAGCGCAGCGACGCGTTTCGCAAGCTCGCCGTCATCCGTGCTCGCCGGATTGGCGGCAAGGCTGGCGACGGTCTGTTTCAGGCCGTCGATCTCACCGGCAAGATCGGCCGTCTCCGGCGAGGTCGTCTGCGGTGTGGAGGAGCCAGGGAGGTAACCGGCATACTGGATGGCGCCGGCGCCAAGCAGCGCCACGAGGCCGCCGAAGATGCCGGCGGCAATCAGGCCGGAGGTGCCGGCGCTCTTCGGCGCGGGCTGTTCAGGAGGAGGGGCAAAGGAAGGTTGCGGGGCTACCGGTTCCTCCTCCGGCGCATCCATCGCAGGCTTCTCTTCATATTCGGCATGCGACGCAGTCTCGGTTTCGGGCGGCAGGCCGACATCGGCGGCAGCGGGGCTGGTGGCGTCGGCGGTTTCATTGTCTACCGGTTTTTCGGTATCGGCTGCAGCGGCGAATTCCTGTGCATCGAGGTCGATCGTGACCGGCTCGTCGGCGCTCTTCGAATGGCGTGGCGGGTTTCCCGATACCATGAGGTCCTCTTTTATTCTGCATTGCAAAGAAACTAGACAGTGATGCCAGTTAAGGGAAGAGGTTAGATCAAATTTGGGCGGTTAGAGCCTTCAAAGCAGCGACAGAAGACTTTTCTCATCCGCCATCGGTGAAATCTCGACGCTTTTTTTCAGAGCCGTCGGGATGGCTTGCGCCACCGCCTCGCTGAGGCAGAGAAGGCGGGCTGCACTGTGTTCCGGCAGGGCCGATCGCAGTTCCGGCACGCGGAAGAAATCCTCTGCTGTCTGGCGGGAATAGAAGAGGATGGCCTCAGGGCGAGACCTAGAGAAAATAGCTTCGATCTCGGCCGGGCCGGGAACGACCGGCTGCATGCGATAGCATTCGGCGACGGAAAAACGGATGCTGCGTTCGCGCAATCCTGCTTCGAAAGTTTCGGCGCGCGGCATGCCGGCAAGATAGAGTAACCCGTCGGTTCCTCGCGCCGCAACGAGATCGGCAAGATCACGGCCGTTGCCCTGGGATGAGGCGACCGATCGGAAGCCAAGGCTGCGCGCCTCTTCCGCCGTCGTTTCCCCGACCGCAAAAAGCGGGCGGGCAAGATGCGGACGAAGTTGCTCGCCAAGCGCGGAGAGGACCCTGACGGCTTCGGCGCTGGTCACCGCGATTGCGCCGCTGGTGGTTGCAAGCGCGACTAGGGCGGCGGCGCTGTCATGCAGCGGCTGACGCAGCGGCAGCAGCAGCGGCTCGTGACCCATATCGCGCAGACGTTGTGCGGTTCTCGTCGCCGAATACGCGGGGCGGGTGACGAGCACGCGCATGGCTGCTTCAGTGCCAGTCGTCGAAAAAGGCGCTGCCGGCCCTCGCGCGCACGTCCTGGCCGGCGCGGGTGCCGAGTGCTGCCGCATCGCGGCGGTGGCCGTCGGTCGTCACCGCATGCTGGCTGCGTCCGTCGGGCGTGATGATGAGGCCGGAGAACCGGATCAGGTCGCCTTCGCAGACGGCATAACCGCCGATCGGCGTACGGCAAGACCCGTCGAGTGCCGCGAGGAAGGCGCGTTCGCAGGAGACGGTGTCGAAGGTCGTGATATCGTTGACCGGCGCCAGCAGATCGTCGACCCTGGCATCGCCGATGCGGCTTTCGATGCAGATCGCCCCCTGCGCCGGCGCCGGCGGGAACGTGTCGGGATCAAGGATATCGGTCAGTACGTCGACCTTGCCGAGGCGTTTCAGGCCGGCAAGCGCCAGCAGGGTCGCATCCACCTCGCCCTCTTCGAGCTTGCGCAGGCGGGTTTCGACGAGGCCACGGAAGGTAATGACGTTGATGTCAGGCCGCATACGGCGGATCAGTGCCTGGCGGCGGAGCGAGGATGAACCGACGGTGGCGCCATGAGGCAGGTCGATCAGTTTGCGCGCGGTGCGACCGATGACAGCGTCGCGGATATCTTCACGCGGCAGATAGGCAGACAGATAAAGCCCCTCGGGCAGCTTCGTCGCCATGTCCTTGGCGGAATGCACGGCGAAATCGAGCTCGCCGGCGGTAAGCTTCTGTTCGAGCTCTTCGGTGAACAGGCCCTTGCCGCCGATCTCGGCAAGCGACCGGTCGGTGATGCGGTCGCCCTTGGTCGTCAGCACGACGATCTCGAACATGTCCTCGGGCAGATGATGCGCCGCCATCAGCCTGTCGCGGGCCTCATGCGCCTGGGCAAGCGCAAGCGGGCTGCCCCGCGTGCCGATCCGGAAAGGTTTTGTTTGCATCCGCTCTATTCCGTTGTTACCGGAGTTCTCGTAAACGGGTTTCCATCCCATCGCAATCAACGAACAGGCTCTATGGTTCCCTTTCTGCGCATCCTTGGCATCGAAACGAGCTGCGACGAGACCGCCGCCGCGGTTGTCGAGCGCCATGCGGAGGGGCATTCCAACGTGCTGTCGGACGTCGTGCTTTCCCAGCTCGACGAGCATAGCGCCTATGGCGGCGTGGTGCCCGAGATCGCCGCACGCGCCCATGTCGAAGCGCTGGACGAGCTGATCGAGGAAGCGCTGAAGCGCGCCAATGTGTCGCTCAACGATGTCGACGCCATCGCCGCCACCTCGGGGCCGGGGCTGATCGGCGGGCTGCTGGTCGGGTTGATGACCGGCAAGGCGATCGCCAGAGCCGCCGGCAAGCCGCTCTATGCGATCAACCATCTCGAAGGCCATGCGCTGACGGCGCGGCTGACGGACGGGTTGTCCTTTCCCTATCTGATGCTGCTCGTCTCCGGCGGCCATACCCAGCTCATCCTGGTGCGTGGTGTCGGGCAGTATGAGCGCTGGGGCACGACGATCGACGATGCGCTGGGCGAAGCCTTCGACAAGACGGCAAAGCTGCTCGGCCTGCCCTATCCCGGCGGGCCGGCGGTGGAGCGGATGGCGCAGGCCGGCAATCCTGATCGCTTCGACTTTCCGCGGCCGCTGGTCGGCGAGGCACGGCTCGACTTCTCCTTCTCCGGCCTGAAGACAGCGGTGCGGCAGGCGGCGCAGGATATCGCGCCGCTCAGCGATCACGACGTGGCGGATATCTGCGCCTCGTTCCAGAAGGCGGTTTCGCGCACGCTGAAGGACCGTATCGGCCGCGGCCTGCAGCGGTTCAAGACGGAGTTTCCAACGACCGGCGAAAAGCCGGCGCTCGTCGTTGCCGGCGGTGTCGCCGCCAATCTCGAACTGCGCGGCACGCTGCAGGTGCTGTGCGACAAGAACGGCTTCCGCTTCGTCGCGCCGCCTCTCAGTCTTTGCACCGACAATGCCGTGATGATCGCCTGGGCGGGACTGGAGCGGATGGCGACCGGTGCCGCACCGGATGCGCTCGACGTGCAGCCGCGGTCGCGCTGGCCGCTCGATTCCAATGCGGAAACGCTGATCGGTTTCGGAAAACGAGGGGCCAAGGCATGAGCGAAAACATCGCCGTCGTCGGATCGGGGGCTTTCGGCACGGCGCTTGCTGCCGTCATCGCGCTTGCCGGGCGAAGTGCGGTGACGCTCGTTGGGCGTGATCCGTCACTGATTGCCGATCTGAAGGCCGAACGGCTGCATGATGCGGTGCTGCCCGGCATTCTCCTGCCCGATACGCTGGAATTTTCCGCCGAGGCGGATGCAATCACTGGTGCCTCCATCGTACTTTTTGCAATGCCGTCGCAGGCGCAGGCCGATGCGGCGCGGCAATACGGACCTTATCTTTCCAAGGATGCTGTCGTCGTTACTTGCGCCAAGGGCATCGAGCGGGCGACGGGCAATCTTCTGACCGACATGCTGGAACGGGAACTGCCGGACCATTCCGTCGCCGTGCTCTCCGGTCCGGGTTTTGCCGCCGATATCGCCAAGGGCCTCCCGACGGCGATGGCGATTGCTGCAGCCGACATGGAGACCGCGGAGCGGCTCGCTCAGGCGATTTCCGGGCGGACCTTCCGGCTCTACGCTTCCAACGACCGGATCGGCGTGCAGCTTGGCGGTGCGCTGAAGAATGTGCTGGCGATCGCTTGCGGCATCGTCGAAGGCCGTGGCATCGGCGATTCCGCTCGCGCGGCGCTGATTGCACGCGGTCTTGCCGAGATGTCCCGTTTCGTCGTCGCCAAGGGCGGGCAGGCGGACACGGTGCGCGGGCTTTCCGGCCTCGGCGATCTGGTGCTGACGGCAACGAGCCATCAATCGCGAAACCTGCGTTTCGGCATCGCGCTCGGGCGCGGCGAAAAGACCGATCTGCTGCAGGGTGCGCTGGTGGAGGGCGCGTTTGCCGCCTCCGTCGCCTCGCGGCTTGCGGCGGAGTTGAAGGTCAGCATGCCGATCACCGATGCCATTTCCGCCATCATCGACGGCAAGCTCGATATATCAGAGGCGATAGAGCAGCTGATGACGCGTCCGATCACCACCGAATAGGAGACAGACATGCTTTTCGCCCTTCTCTGCAAGGACAAACCGGGACATCTGAACGTGCGCATGGATACGCGTCCGACGCATATCGAGCATCTGAACAAGCTGAATGCCGAGGGCACGCTGAAGATCGCCGGCCCGTTTCTCGATGACGACGGCAAGCCCTGCGGCAGCCTGATCATCGTCGAAGCGGAATCGAAAGAGGCGGCGCGTGCGCTTGCCGATGCCGATCCCTATGCCAAGGCCGGACTATTCGAAAGCGTCGACGTCAAGGCCTATAACTGGGTCTTCAACAAACCGGAGGCGTGAGCATGGCGCACTGGCTCTATAAATCCGAACCCGCCTCCTGGTCCTGGGAGCAGCAGAAGGCTGCCGGCGAAAAGGGCACGGAATGGACCGGCGTCCGCAACTATCTGGCGCGCAACAACATGCGGGCGATGCAGATCGGCGACAAAGGGTTCTTCTATCATTCCAATGACGGGCTGGAGATCGTCGGCATCGTCGAAGTCTGCGCCCTGTCGCATCCCGATTCTTCCGCCAAGGGCGATCCGAAGTGGGATTGCGTCGATATCCGCGCCGTCATGGACGTGCCGAAGCCGGTGACGTTGAAGGACGTCAAGGCGAGCGAGAAGCTCGCCAAGATGGCGCTCGTCACCTCGATGCGGCTTTCGGTGCAGCCGGTGACCGAGGAAGAATATCTCGAAGTCTGCCGCATGGGCGGATTGGATAATCCGCCGCGTTGAAGACCGATCCGCAAGCCTTCATTCGCGCCAATACCAGCCTGATGCCGCCGCCGCATGTGCCGGAGATTTCGCTCCATCTGGCGAGCGAGGCGCATGAGCTCTGGCTGAAGACGGAGGAGGAACTGGAGGCGATCGGCCTGCCGCCGCCCTTCTGGGCTTTTGCCTGGGCGGGCGGCCAGGGACTGGCACGCTACGTCCTCGATCATCCGGAAACGGTGCGCGGCAAGCGCGTGCTCGATTTCGCCAGCGGTTCCGGCCTTGTCGGCATTGCGGCTGTGATGGCCGGTGCCCGGGAGGTCATGGCCGCCGATATCGATCCCTGGGCGGAGACGGCAGTCCGGCTGAATGCCGAGGCCAATCGCGTTTCACTCGGATTTACCGGCGCCGATCTGATCGGGCAGGCCGTCGATGCGGATATCGTGCTTGCCGGCGACGTCTTCTACGACCGCGTTTTCGCCGACGCGCTCGTTCCCTGGTTCGCAAAGCTCGCAGCCGACGGCAAGTGGGTGCTGGTCGGCGATCCCGGACGCAGTTACCTGCCGAGAGATCGGCTGGAATTCTGCGCGGTTTATGAGGTGCCGGTAACGCGGGCGCTGGAGGACAGCGAAATCAAGAAGACGACAGTGTGGCGGTTCGCTCGGCACGAGATATCCAAAATGTTCCCGACGAACTTAGCCTGACATCACCGCGCTGGCTTATGACGGGATAGCGTGCATATTCACACGGGCTATCCGCAGAGCGTTGATCAACGGGGGAACTTATGACGATCTACGACGAGCTTCGCAAAGCGCCGTTCAACCTCGACGACGCTGCGATATCCTGGCTCCACGACACCTATGCCTCGCTCGATCTTGATGACAAGATCGGCCAACTCTTCACCTTGATCATGATCGGGACGGATGAGGAGGATTTCAAACGCATTGCTTCACTAAGGCCGGGCGGCGTAACCCGCTTCTTCACGGCTGACCTCGAGTTCGAGCGGCGGGTCATCTCTGACCTCGTGGCCAAGAGCAAAGTCCCGCCCATCATCAGCGCAGACCTCGAAGGCAGCCGTCATTCCTTCGCTTTCGGCACTCCGGTGCTGGGCCAACTTGGTCTTGCCGCCGTCGACGACGTTCAGGCGACCGAGAAAAGTTCGGAAATCCTGGCGCGCCATCGGTCCTGGCGCAACATTTGAAGCCACTGCCACCCATCCCTGCGCACCCATAACGAAAGACTCGAACCCGAGAATGCCCCCGAACACAGTCATATCGTCGCCGGCCAGCCGGATGATATCGCGCACGCGCGTCACTTCCAGGGTGGACTCCTTGATGTAGTCGCAGCCGTCGATTTCGGCGATGCGCTTGACCAACTCCGGCGTCAGATCGACGTTTGCGGTCGCGGGATTGTTGTAGACCATAATCGGGATGGCCACGGCAGACGCAATGCTCTTGTAGTGGTGAACGAGTTCGTCATCCGTTGGGGTGGAATAGAACGGCGGAATAATCATGACGCCGTCAGCTCCCATTGCCTCGGCCTTGACGCTAAGGCGAATGGACTCCCGCGTATCTTCCGCTCCCGTGCCGATCAGAACAGGCACCCGTCCCGCGACAGTTTCGATGACGGTCCTCGCCACACCATCGCGCTCTTCCTCGCTGAGCGACAGAAACTCACCCGTCGATCCAAGAGGAATCAGGCCATGGATACCTTCCTTGACCTGCCAGTCGGTAAAGGCAGCCAGCCCCTTCAGATCGACCGCGCCACTGGGATCCAAGGGAGTAATCATCACGGTGTAGACACCGCGGAACGTCTTCTGCATTTGAAAATCCTGGTTCTAGCGCTTCTCGTCAATGGAGAGCCGAGATCCGGCTTGACCGAGACGCTTTTCGATATGGCTCTGGAAGAAGTCCCAGAGTGTTGTGAGGAGGAGGTAATAAATCGCCGCGACCGCAAACAGTTCGAGCACCATGAACCGCTCCTGGATGAGAACCTGGGTCCGGCGAAGGAGTTCTTCGACCGAGATGACGGAGGTGACAGAGGTCGTTTTCAAGAGACCATTCACCGAATTGCCGAGAGGCGGAACGATAACTTTAAAGGCTTGCGGCATGACGATGTAGCGCATGATCTGACGCTCCGTCATGCCAAGCGCGCGCGCTGCCCTGGTCTGGCCTTCCGGCACGGCTTCGATACCGGCGCGAATGATCTCCGCGAGATAAGCCGCCTCGTTGAGAGCCAATCCGAGCAACGCCGCCTCTATGACGGTGAACTTGATGCCGAACAGTGGAAGCGCCGTGTAGATCGCAATCAACTGTACAAGAAGCGGCGTGCCGCGAAAAAGCCAGATATACGCCTTGGCAATGTAGTATGGCACCCGCCGCGACGATCGCCGCATCAATGCAAGGGCAAAACCAAGAATTAGCCCCGCAACCAACGAGACGACGGTGAGCCAGACGGTCGTGAACACCCCGCCAAGTATAAAGGGGTTGAACAGGTAACCGAAGAAGCCAGACCAGTTTCAAAGCGACATGAAGACGACCTTCTGCAAGAGGGCTGGCGCGACGTGGTCGCGCCCCGCCTCATCTCTAAACGATCTTTGAAATCAGTTCAGCGGCCGGGGCCTTTGACCGAATAGTCACCCGCGATCATCGGCAGACCGTATTTGTCAAAGAGCGCCTTCAGAGATCCATCCGCCTTCATGTCCTTCAACGTCGCAGACACGGCATCAGCCAAAGCCGGGCTTTTGAATGCGACAGAAACCGGAGCGGGGTAGAGGCCGCTGATTGCCCGTTTGAAGTCCCCGCGAGAATCGTACTCCTTGGCGACGGCGTCGATCGATACGACACCCTGGACCTGGCCTGCCCGCAGAGCCTGGAAGGCGAGGGCGAAATTATCGAACGTCTGGATGGTCAAGCCTTCTTTGCCCGCGTCACGCAGCTCCTTGTCGAGAAGGCGTGTCTTTGTTTCCTCGAAACCACCGATTTCGACACCGATCGTCATGCCGGCCAGATCATCTTTTGCGGCGACGTTTTTCTTCGAATCTGGTGCCACGGAGACGCTGATGGCCTGATCTTCATAGGGGATCATCTGCATGATCTTGGCGCGTTCCTCGGTGAAGAAGATGCCCGTATTGATCATGTCCCAGCGGCCAGCCTGCAGGCCCGGAACCATCGCGGAGAATTCGATGCGGACATATTCGGGTTCAAGGCAAAGGCGCTTGGCGATCTCTTTGCCGAGGTCGATGCGCATGCCCTTCAGATCGCCCGTGGAGTCGATGAACTGGAGCGGCGGAAGCGTTGGATTGGTCGACATGACGAGCGTGCCGGGCTTGATCAACTCGCCTGCCGCGACTTTGGGTTCGCAGGATTGAGCGAAGGCAAAAGACGCTGTGACCGACAGGAAGGACGCGGCAAGAACGCTGCGAGAGAAGTGTGAACGGAGCATGGAGAGCCTCTGGAGTTCGGTTCTTTATCGTTGGATCCCAACCCTGCATTCAAGTGGGATCCCACTTTTATACAAAAGTTCGCCGCAGATGCAAGTGCATTCTCAACTTATCGGATTCAGTAGTTCGCAAGGACGCCCTGACGGACGACTTCGAGATGATCGGTCATGGCGCGGCGAGCCGCCTCGGCATCGTTGGCCGCCAAGGCAAGCAGGATCGCTCGATGTTCCCGCACGCCCGGCTTTGCGCGCACGACAGGCAGCTGTCGCTCGAAGATCGTTGTGTAGCGTCGCATCTCCCCGATAGTGGTTGCCATAAAGGGGTTGCGGCTCTCGCTTGCGATATAGTTGTGAAGCGCATCGTCAAACGCCCAGACCACCTCTGGGTCAGGTTCGGGGTCGGCCTCGATCTCGTCAAGCATCCTTGTCAAAGGGTCCAGTTCAAGTCGCGAAACGTGGGGACTGGCGAGAGCGGCTGCAGTTGGTTCGAGCAGCATCCTCATGGTGAGGCTGTCAAGGTAGTCCTTGAGACTGATGACCCTGACCGAGAGAACGCCTTTTTCGTTTCTGACAAGTAGTCCCTCTCCTTCGAGACGTCCCAGCGCGTGGCGCATGGGAGAACGCGAAACGGCATGTTTCGTCGCCAGGCGACGTTGCTGGACGACCGATCCCCCCGCGAGCCTGGCTGATAAAATATCGGCCAGCAGGGAACGGTAGGTTTCGTCAGCAAGGCTGGAGTCGCCACCTTCATTCAGACCATCGTCCATCTGCACTCGTTCCAGTCCTTTTCCAAATCGGCTATCATATGTAACAAGTGATCGCGTAAGGAAAGCGCGTTGCCGCGTCGAGCGGCCAACGCCTTAAAGAACAAGGAAATGGCGAACGGTGACAGACGCTTTAGCGGCTCCGGGTCGGAAAATTGCGGAGAAAGGGCAGCATAATCTTGCATCGCTGACCTACAAGGCGGTGTCCGACATGATCCGGCATCGCCGGCTGAAAGGCGGGCATGTCATCGTTGAGGCAAGGCTTGCCGAGACACTTGGGATTTCGAGGACACCGCTGCGGGAAGCGCTGCAGAGGTTGGAGGGCGAAGGCCTGGTTCGCAAGGGCGATGGCCGAAGCTACGTCGTGCGACAGGTGGATATCGGCGAGTATCTTCAAAGTTTGAAATTGAGGTTGTTGATCGAACCTGAAGCGGCGGTATTGTCGATCAACGCCATTCCGCGGCGGCTTTTGATGAGCGTCCGGCAGGAAATCCATGACCTTTTGGATGCGACGGCGTATCACACAGACGCGCACTGGTTCTCGGACGACAATCTCCATAATATGATCATCGATCATTGCGGCAACGCCGTAATGGCCAAGGTACTGCGGGAGCTTCGGGCGACCACGCGTCTCTTCGAAATCGACCGCCTGAAAGATCGCCTGAAGCCGGACTCCACGGAACACCTCGTTATCATCGAGGCGATCGACCGGGGCGATGTCGAGGAAACTCGCCGAGCTGTCGCCCAACACATCGAAAGCCTAATCGCATTTACGCGAATGCATCTACAAGTCGCTGACCTTTAGTATTGCAGTTGCATTTTTGTGTGTCACGGCAAGACGGGTTGGATGCGGGGCGGAGGCGGCGGGCGATACCGGCCCGTGGTGGCAGCAGGCTATTCTGGGACGTGGTCATTGGGACGGCTGGTTTGTGCGACATCGTGTGTGTCCATGCCCTTGAGACATTGGCTGATCTTGCGGTCCCGGTGATCGACGGTGAGACGGACAAGCGAATGATCCGGTGAAGCATTCGCCCGTCGAACGGTTTTCTCAAGCAAGGCAAGGCATGCTGTGGGGCCGGCCGGCATATAGGTTCGGCGGGCAGTGTCACCAATTGCCAGGTCGGCGTGTTCGCATCATGGCCAGCGCTTTACTCACTTGAGGAAAGGGAGAATGATATCTCCAGTCCGGCGGTCTTTTGGTGAAGCTCGCTTAGTCGCAACGATCAGATCGCCGCACGTCCCATAGCGAGTTCCAAGGTTCAAAATGCAGCACTTCGACACAGATGCGCTCGCGACCTTTGTGGCAGTGGCCGACGCCGGTGGCTTTACTGCAGCAGGGATGAGGATCGGCAAGTCGCAAGCGGCCGTCAGTCTCATCATCGCCCGTTTTGAAGAACAGATCGGGCGGAAGCTGTTTGACCGGACAAGACGCGGCGTGCACCTGACTGAAACAGGCGAGATCCTGATTGGCTATGCCCGCCGTATCATTGCGATCGAGGACGAGGCGCTGGCAGCGCTCGATCCAGGCGCCATGCGCGGCTATGTCCGTCTTGGAATGCCGGACGACTACATCGAGCTGTTTGGCAAGCCTTTGATCGAAGAGTTTTCGCGCGCCAATCCCCGTATCCAAGTCGAGATCCAGTGCGACTTCTCCCGCTCCCTCGAGGCGATGGTCGAACACGGCACTATCAATCTCGCTATCATCACTCGTGCCCCGGATTCAATCGTTGGCGAATTGCTGCGTCGCGAGCCGCTGGTCTGGTGCGGACCTCCAGATGGGCAGATTGAACGACAGCGGCCCCTCCCTCTTGCATTGTTTCCAGAGAAGGATTGTCGAGCACGGCCCCATATCGTCCACGCTCTCACCCAGGCCGGCATCGGATGGCGAGCGGCATGGACATCCTCACATCTGCCGTCGATTCAGGCGGCGCTGGATGCGGGTGCCGCGGTTACAGCTTTGCCGGCCTCGGTTGTCGCTTCGCGACACCGCCGTCTGACCGCGGAAGACGACGGCCTGCCGTCGCTGAAACCGCTTGAGATCGCCCTTCTCGTTCCACATGGCGCGCGAGCCGCTGTTCGCACGGTCGCCAGCTTCGTCCGCTCGCATTTTCAGCAGCTTTGACACTATCACTGTCGCCGTGATCAGGGTCGCGATACGGCGAACGGCCCGTTGCAAGGCATATGGTTTTCAGGATCCCAAAACAGCAAACTGGTTAAGCCGCCATGTCTCTTGCGGCGTCTTCAAAAATACCGATCATCTCGTCGATAACGCCATCGGTGTGGGCATTGGAAAGATAGAGACGTCCGAAGGCAAACGGCATGATCAACAGCCCGCGACGGCGAAGCGCCTCGTGAAGTTTGAGGGTCATGACGGCATTTGCCCTGTCCAGCGTCTCTGCGTAGTTCGAGGGCGGGCTATCGGCAAACCAGATTGTAAACACAGAGCCCTCCCCAGAGGTTGTAACCGCCCTACCACAACTGGCAAAAGCCAAATTTATGCCATGCCTTAAGCGCTCGCCGCGCGCCAGCAAGGCGGCGTAGTCGAGGTCTCTCAGAACCTGAAACGTTGCGGTGACGGCGGCTGTGGCCACAGGATTGCCGCTGTAAGTCCCGGCGCGGTTGACTGTGCCCTCTTCTGCAAGCGCCATGAGGTCGGGTCGACCGACGACAGCGGCCACTGCGACGCCACTGCCGATGGCCTTGCCGACGGTGGCCAGATCTGCTTCCACCTCCATGCTATGCCCCGTCAGCCCGAATCGCGTGCGAAATCCCATCAGCACTTCGTCGAGAATGACAAGCGCGCCATGGCGCCGCGCCGTCGCTTCCACATGCGCAAGATAGCCGGGCGCTGCCGGGATGCATCCCGCATTGGCCAGCATCGGTTCCAGTATAATGGCAGCGATGCCACTGTTTTCCGCGAAAAGTTGATCGACGTCATCGAAGTCGTTGAAGCGCAGCAGCGTGGTTCGCTCGTGCACCGGCCGCGCGTTTGTGAGCATTGCCGCATCGGCGGATCCCGCCTGGCCGAGCGTGACGTCGTCATACCAGCCGTCATAGCCCGCAGCCATTTTTGCGATATAGGAGCGCCCCGTGGCAGCGCGAGCGAGCCGGCAAGCGAGATGAACAGCCTCGCTACCGGTATTGGTAAAGATCGCCCGCGACAAATGCTGCGTCGCAGCGGTCAGCACACTGGCAGCTTCCTCCTCTCCATCATGGGCAAAGGCCGGCATAGGCCCATTGCGCAGGGCGGCAGTGACTGCCTCCACAACCAGCGGATTCGCATGGCCGATCACCGTCGCCCCAAATCCGAGCGCCGTATCGATATACTGGCGCTGTCTGTCGTCCCAGATATAGGCACCTTGGGACCGTCGGGCGACAAAGGGTTTGCCGTCCATGGGTGGCAAGGCCCGCCCGGCGCTGGAGATTCCCCCAACCAGATGTGTCGTCATCGTATTTGTCCATTCGTTGCGGCCACGGACGGTTGCTAGAACCCGAAGTAACGCGGAAGCCATTCCGTCGTCTCCGGAATGAAGGCGACGAGCAGGAGGCAGATGTTGCTGGTAATGAAGAACGGGATAAGCCTGCGCGTAACCGCGTTCACCCCGACCTTGGCGACGTTGCAGACGACGAAGATGTTGGTGCCCACCGGCGGCGTGAACAATCCAATACCCAACGCCATCGTGAAAATCAGACCAAGTTGATATGGCTGAAGCCCTGCTTCGACGCCGATCGGATGAACGATCGGTGCGAGAATAATCAGCGAAGGCCCAAGGTCCGCCCAGGTGCCGACGAAGGTCAAAAGCGCCAGGATGAGCAGGATCGTGATGGTCGGACCGGCTCCCCAAGCATGAAGGAGCCCGGCGGTCCATTGCGGAATCTGCTCGACGGTCAGTATCCAGGAAAATGGAACGGAAACAGCCATGATGATCATAATTGCGCCGGTCATGCGCACCGTCTCCACCCCGATCTTCCAAAGGCCGGCCAAGGTAATTTCGCGGTAGAGGACACCTCCGACCAGAAGAGCCCAGACCACTGCCACGAAGGCAGCCTCCGTCGTTGTCGCAAGCCCGCTGAGCATGGAACTGAGGACCGCAATCGGCATCATCAATGCAGGGAGTGCTCGCAAAAGGTGCTTGCTGAAGCTTGTTGCGGTCGGTCGGGTCTCTGACTTTGGAAAGTTCTCCTTCACCCCGACCCACCAGGCCGTGAGCATGAATGTGACCGCCAACATAAGGCCCGGAATAATGCCTGCTGCAAACAGCCCACCAATCGACGTATCCGTTATGACCCCGTACATGATCATCACAACGCTCGGCGGCAGGATGATACCCAGCGTACCGGCCGCGGCGGTGACCGCAGCTGAGAAATCCCGGGGATAGCCTCGCTCTGCCATCGCCGGGATCATGATGGCGCCGACAGCACCCGTATCGGCCGTGGCCGATCCGGTGATACCGCCATAGATCATGCAGGTCGCGACATTGACGACGCCCAGTCCACCCCTCACCCATCCGAACATGTCGTTGGCAAGGTCGATGATCCGGCGCGTCAGGCCACCCTCGTTCATGATGCCGCCGGCGACGAGAAACAGCGGGATGGACGCCAATGAAATGGAATCGGCTCCCATATAGACCTGTTGCGCAAACCAGGAGGGTGGGAGCGGAACCAGACCGAAATAAATGACGACAAGGGTAGAAAACGCGATCGACCATGCGACCGGCACGCCAGTGTAGAGCGTGATGGCGAAGACGCCGAAGAGAACCAGAAGCGTCATTAGCCACGCTCCCGGAATGCCGAAACGATGCGAGCAATGGCGATGACGGCGAGAGTGGCGCCCATGAAGACGATGATGCTCTGAACGGTCCAACTCGGCGCGCGCATGACGGGCGTGGGAACAAATGCCGTGCGCGCAAGCATGGCCTTGCCGCTCCACAGAAAGGCGGCAGCAACGGTGAGCAGGATGAGATTGTGATAGATGCGAAACCAGCGGTTCCGACCACTGGTGGACGTGTTGCCGTCGATGGAAACGTTTTCGCCGGCAACTTCCGACAGAACAGCGCCGATCGCGGTCGTCCACAAGAACAGGATGCCGACCATTTCAAATGACCAAGTGATTCCGGAAAGACCGAGATAGCGGCCCACGGCACCAAGCCCGGTAGAAAGGATTAGGGCGACGACAACGAGGACACCAACGATCGTCATTACGAAGACCGCTGAAGAAGCCAGGCGTTTCATGGAGGTTTCCATCAAGGGAGGACGTGGCTGCACGGGCAACGAATGCGGCAAGAACACGTCGGAGGACCGATCGTATCCTCGCCGCAGGCACTGCCTATTTTCCGGCTGCCGAGCGCACGGACGACACCAGATCGTCGCCCCATTCCGCCCCGAATTTGGCGTAAACAGGATCAACCATGGCACGGAACGGTGTCGTGTCCACAGTTGTGACCGTAACGCCCTTCGACTTGAGGTCCTCAATGACCTGGGCATAGACCTCGTCGAGTTTTCCGCGGTACCAGATCGTCGTCTCTTCCACTGCCTTGGTCACCGCAGCCTGGTTTTCCGGGCTCAGAGCGTCGAAGCGCTCCTTGTTCATGAACCAGTAATTTGGCGTCCAGATATAGTTGGAGACAGACAGGAACTTCGCGCTTTCGTACCATTTCTGATCCGCGAAGTCGCGTATCTCCGGCTCCACGCCGTCGACCACATGCGATTGCAGCGAGGTATAGACTTCCCCGAAAGGAATCGATTGCGGCAGGGCGCCCAGTTGTTCGATGGTTGCGAGAATGACGGGGTTCGGCGGCGTCCGCAGCTTCAGACCCTTGATATCCTCCGGTGTAGCGATTGATTTGCTGACGGTTGCAAATTGACGGAAACCGGAATCAAGCGCTCCCAGCATCTTGAAGCCGTTGTCGGCACCCGTGTCGAAGACCTTCTTCCCGACTGGTCCGTCGAGAAAGGTGTGCGCTGCGTTTGCATCGGAAAACAAGAACGGCAAGGTGACGACGTTGAGTTTCGGATCGATCGCATCCGCAACGCCTCCTAGGCCGATATCGATGGAGCCGGAGCCGACACCATCGGCGATCGGTCCCTCATCGCCCAACTGACCATCTGGAAAAATCTGGACGGTAAGGCCGCCCTTGGTTTCGCCGGCGAGCTTGTCGGCGAACATGACAACAGCCTCCTGAATGAGGCTCTTCGAGCTTGACGCGTGGGCTAGCCGAAGAGTTTCGGCATTCGCTGGGCCGGTGCAAAGCAACAGGATGCCGGCGATGGTGGACATGGAAAGGCGACCGGCGTGAGCCCGCATGATATTGAATTCTAACATGTTACCCTCTTTGTCATTGTTATGACCAAGAGTATGTGCGGCCTCTCTCAGGGGTTCAATCGGTAAAGCACCGTCTTCGATCAGGAAGCGTTATGTTACTATATCAGATCGTTATGCTGCGCCGCTTGTCACGCAACTGTCCCAAATTAACCCATTAATTAGCATTCACTTGCATGCGCGGACCACGATGCTACCGTCGCCGACATCGTGGGGGATCGCGTATGACGATTGAAGAGCTGATCGATCTACAGGAAGCTGGCTCAAGGGCGCGGGTGCTCGGCCTGAAGGCTCACGAAAACCCATACCTCGCCGCCCATAGGATGCCGACTGGTGATACCAGCGCTCTCGGGGATTGGCTTGCGCGTCACGACGCGTGGAAATTCGGTTGGGAAGCGGAGGACGCTAGCCGCGAAGGTAGGATTGTTACGCACTTCAAGGAGCTGATCTCGATTGCCAAACGAGGTGCGCTCGATGCCTAACTTTATTGATGGTGGTTCGCTATGACGAGTTAGGTTTTCTTGCGGATCGGCAGCTCTTTCACCATCGGATTGCAGCGTTCAGGCCTTTTCGAAGAGCGGCGAGATGACCATTTCCGGCACCAGCACCAGGCCCTTGTCGGTTATCCGGATTTCAGGGATGACTGATAGCGGGATAAGGTTGAAGCCCATATAGGCGATGGTGCAGCCCGCCCTTTCCCATTCGAGCTTCAAGGCCTTTACCTCGTCGGCGACCTGGTGCACGCGCTTGTCGGACAAAAGCCCGGCGATCGGCAGCGGCACCATGGCCGTCACCTTGCCGTCCATGACGACACAGACGCCACCCTGCTTTTCTTCGATCACGTCGAGCGCCATCTGCATGTCCGCGGCATTGGTGCCGGCGACGATGATGTTGTGGCTGTCGTGGCCGACCGAGGATGCGACTGCGCCTTGTCTGAGCCCGAAGCCGTTGAGCAGTCCGTGAGCGACATTGCCGGCAGACTTGCCGTGACGTTCCACCACCGTCACGAAGCAGAGGTCGTGCTTGTCGAAATGGGCTTGCCAGTCATTGGCCGGTTCCAGCGTGACGGTGACATGGCCGAGGGTAATGCCAGGCAGCTCCGTCCTGATCGTATGAGCGACGACCGTCTCCGTCGGCAGGTCCGGTGTCAGCTTGAGATTTTTTGGCAGCTTGACCGTGTGATAGGCGGCATCCGGATAGCGGTACGGTTTCGACAGGGCTTCGTCGAGGATCGGCATGATCTTCTTGCTGTCGACGACGAGCTCGCCGCCATACCAGGTACTGACCGGCGTAAGGTCGTCGCTGAGAAGCACCAGGTCGGCGCGCCGTCCGCCGCCCAGACCGCCGATTTCGCCTTCCATGCCGAACCGCGTCGCGCCGTGCAGCGAACCCATCGCCCAGGCCTGTTCCGGCCTCATGCCGTATTTCACGGCTTCGCGCGTTACCCAGTCCAGGCCGAAGGCAAGCAGATCTTCGGCATCACGGTCGTCGGTGCAGACGGCGACGCGCTTGTGGGAAGCGCCGAGCTCGGTGATCGTCTCGATCGCCTGCGGCAGCGAATGCCAGGGTGTCGTCGGCGGGCCGCCGCGCAGGAAGATCCACACGCCGGCTTCCAGCAGGTCGTCGGCAATGTCGCGGTCGATGGCTTCATGCGTGTCGGTAACGCCGGATGCGGCATAGGCGGCAACGAACTCCCGTCCGTAAACATGGCCCGACACCGGCTTGCCGCGCCCGAGTGCTGCAGCCAGGATCGCATGGCTGCGCTCGTCGCCCATCGCAACGGGGACAAAGTCCATTTTCTCACCGAGAGCCACGGCTTCCGGCCATTTGTCGAACAGGGCAGCGATCTTGTCCGGCGTCAGGTCGCCGCCGGCTGTTTCCATATCCGGCGTCGTCGCCGGCACGGTGCTCGGCACGGTCAGGAAGATCGACAGCGGCGCCTGCCGTGCGTCCTCGAGCATGGCCTCGACGCCAGCGACGTCCATGACATTGCCGATCTCGTGGCTGTCGCAGAAGATCGTCGTCGTGCCGTTGAGGAGCGCCGCTTCGGCATAGGCGCAGGCCGTCACCATCGAGGATTCGATATGGATATGCGGATCGACCAGACCTGGCGCGATGATGCCGCCCTTGGCGTCGTAGAGCTTGGCGCACCCGCTCCTGTAGCTGCCGGCCGGCTTCACGGCTGCAATGCGGCCCCCCGAAATCCAGACTTCACGTCCGTCGAGAAAGCGCTCCGAATAGGTGGACAAAACGCGTGCGCCCTGGATGACCAGGTCGGGTTCGCGACGAGCGGAGGCGACATCGGCAAGTCGGCGGGTCATGGTCGAGAGCGGCTGAACGGAGAAGCGGGTAAGCGTGCTCATGAAAACCTCATTTCCAGGGCTCGGGGAGGACAGGCAAGATTGTAAGGAACGCCGTCAGGGGTGGGAAGCACGAATAGTCGTTGTCTCTGGCGCAGGTCCAGGACTAGTGGAGCAGGGCGACAGGCGCGTTCCGATCATTCGCGATTGCCGGACCCAAAGACGTCAGCCGGCGATCGAGGCGGCTTCATACACCATCGTCGCGGCGGCAAGATCAGCCAATGCCGTTCCGACTGCTTTATAGAGAGTGATCTCACCGTTGGACGCCCGCGCTGGAACATCCCGGCGACACAGCTCGTCAAGTGTCGCGCGCACCGCATCCGCAGCAATGACGCCGGCTCTGATCGGCTGAACCAGATCGCCGGCTTCGTGAAGGGCTTCGTGCGTGTCGATATAGACAGACGAGCGCCGAAGCGCCTCGTCATCGGCCTCGCGCATCGCCGGGGTGAAGCCGCCGATCAGATCGACATGGGTGCCTGGCCGCAGCCATTCGCCCCGAATGAGCGGTGCGGTCGCCAGCGTCGCCGCGCTGACGATATCGGCTTGCCGCGCCGCGGCTTCCAGATCCGTGACGGCAGTGGCCTGGAGCCCACGTTGCCGGAGGCTCTGCGCCAGCCGTTCCGCACTGGCGGGATCGATATCCCAGATATCGACATCGGCGATCGCCCGGACGGCGCGGTAGGCATCGGGTATGAGGCTTGCGACGCGGCCTGCGCCGATCACCAGCAGACGGCGTGCATCTTTTCGAGCAAGATAATCCGCAGCAAGGGCCGATGCCGCTACCGTACGGCGCGCCGTGATCGTGTTTCCGTCAAGGAGCGCAAGCTGCATCCCGGTCCGGCCATCATAGAGCATGTAAGTCGAGGTCAAACCGGGAATGCCGCGCAGCGTGTTGCCGGGAAAGACGGTAACGATCTTGATACCAAGGTAGCGCTCCGACCGGTGCGTTTCATGCCAGGCGGGCATTAGAAGCAGCGTCGCATCCGGCTCGCCGCTATTGGCTATCGTGTGGTGATGCCGTACCGGCACAACGCAGCCTTCGGCAAATGCTTGCCGCAGGGTCGCGACCAGCGGGCCGAAAGGGAGGAGCTCGCCCGTTGTCCGGGCATCCAGAATACGGATTTGTGTGTCGGTCATTGAAGCGATCTCCCAGTAAGTTCTGACTGCTGGATAGGGCGAATTCTGTGTGATTGAACGAGAGCCGCGTCGCCGCTGCGCGGCGCACCAGCTTTTCAACCGGCATCGGCCCTTTTTGGACGCTTCGTTGTGATCGGAATGCGGAGTGAGCACCGCTCAGCCAAACGCCGCTTTCTTCTCCAGAAATCTGGCGTATTGCGTCAGCGGATAGCACAGGGCGAAGAAGATCACTGCGACGAGACCGTAGACCTTGAAAGGTTCGAAGGTCGCGTTGTTGATGGCGTTCGCGGTTTTCAGCAGTTCGTCGAAGCCGAGGATCGAGGCCAGTGCGGTGCTCTTGATCAACTGGACCAAGAACCCGACGGTCGGCGCGCGCGTGATCCGGAAAGCCTGCGGCAAGATGACAAGACGAAGTTCGAGGAGACGATGCAAGCCCAGGCTGGCTGCGGCGTCCCATTGCCCGCGCGGCACAGCCTCGACGCCGCTCCGCCAGATTTCGGCAAGATAAGCGCTGGCGTAGAACGTCAGGCCGCAGACGGCGGCGGTCCATGACTCGATCCGGAAGCCGAGCATCGGCAGGCCGAAGAACATCAAAAAGAGCTGCATGAGGAGCGGCGTTCCCTGAAACAGGGCAATGTAGCCGGACGCGAAGCTGCGCGGCCAGCGTGTTTTCGATATCCGCGCAGACAGGATCGCCAGGCCAACGATGGCGCCGCCGGCAAAGGCTGCGAGCGAGAGCAGCAGGGTCCAGCGTGTCGCGAAGACAAGATTGCGCAGAATGTCCCAGAAGGTGAACTCAATCATGCCAGACCGGCTCCCAGAAAACGGCGCTTCCCGGCGAAAAGGAGCCGGCGAAGTGCGGCGGACATCGAAAGATAGATCAACGTCGCCACCAGATAGGTCTCGAAGGAGCGGAAGGTGCGCGACTGAAGCAGATCGGCCTCCTGCGCCAGCTCGCGGACGGATATTTGCGAAACCACCGCCGATTCCAGCATCATGATGATGATCTGGCTCGTCAGCGCCGGAAAAATGATGGCGATCGCCTGCGGCAGGATGATCTTGAAGAACACCAGCCGGGGCCTGAGGCCGAGTGCCTGCGCCGCTTCCTTCTGGCCTCTCGGTATGGCATCGAGCCCGGCTCCGACCACCTCGATCGTGTAGGCCGCCATGTTGAGGGTCATGGCAAAGACGGCGGCAGTGATCGGATCGAGGCGAATGCCGAGGCTAGGCAAGCCAAAGAAGATGAAGAACAGCTGCACCAGGAATGGCGTGTTGCGCATGATTTCCACATACAGGCCGACGGCCTTGCGCAACCATGGATAAGGTCCCCGGCGCGCAGCCGCGCCGAGAATGCTGAGAACGATCCCGAGGACCGATGTGGAGACCGTCAGTGCAAGCGTCGTGCCTGCGCCATAAGCCAGAGCTCCCATTCCGTCCCAAAGCCAATTGAAATCGAGGCTGTATCTCATCGCTTGTCCTTTGGAGCCGGATGATCCGGGCCGGGTCGGTCCGAAATCCCGATCCGCCTCTCAACCAAAGAATTGAAGCATGATGCCATCGCAATCGCTTGCAGCTTTCGGCATCATGCTCTGGTGAGTGGGAGGCGGTGCTCGTCAGTCCTTCAGGTTTTCAGGGTTGAGCGGCGCTTTCAGCCAGCTCTTCGAGCTTGCGTCGAGCGAACCATCGGCGATCATTGCGGCGACGCTGTCATTGACAGCCTTCTTCAGGCCTTCCTCGCCCTTGCGGAGCGCGATGTGCGAGGGGGAACTGAGGAGCTGGAACTTCTGCTCCGGCTTCAGCTCGTCCTGTCGTGCCAGAACCTGCGCACCGACATCGTTGCCGACGACCATCAACTGGGTCTGGCCGGATATGAAGGCCTGGATGACCGAATTATAGTTCTCGAAACGCTGGATCGCAGCCGAGCCCGGGGCGACGGCCGTCAGCGACGTGTCTTCGAGCGTCCCACGATTGACGGCAACGGTCTTGTCGGCGAGGTCTTCCTTGCCGCTCACCTTCAGCGCAGCCGGACCGATGACGGCGATATAGTAGGGGGCGTACGCGGCGGCAAAGTCGATAACCTCGGCACGCTCCTTCGAATAGCCGACGCTCATCAGCAGGTCGACACGGTCGTCGTTCAGGTAGGCGATCCTGTTCTGGCCAGTAACACTGACGAGATTGAGTTTCACGCCGAGCCCGTCGGCGATCTTCTGGGCGACGTCGACGTCATAGCCCTTGATGCTCATATCGGCGCTTGCCGAAGAGAAGGGCGGGAAATCGGAGAAGATGCCGATGTTGATCTCGCCTGCGGCTTTGATATCGGCAAGCTCGTCGGCCTGCGCGGCCCCTGCCAGGATGCCGAACACGGCAATTGCCGCGGTGGCAGTGTAGCGCAATTTCATAAGAGCAGTCATGTCGTTCCCCTTTTGAGATGTGTTGTGCGACAGGTGATGGATGGCAGCGGGCACGAGGCACGCTGCCGGTGTGGAGCTGGTTCTCAGGTCAGCTTTGTCCTGACCGCGGGACTGAACATCGCGAGGCACAGGAGTTCGAACAGGACCTGGGCGGCGATCTGCGCGGTGTTGGTGGTGTTGTCGTATTGCGGCGCGATTTCCACGACGTCGCCACCGATGAGGTTGATGCCCTTGAAGCCGCGCAGCAGGGTCAGGGCTTCCCTCGGCTGAAGCCCGCCGACTTCCGGCGTGCCGGTTCCCGGAGCGAAGGCCGGATCGAGGCTGTCCACGTCGAAACTGAGATAGGTCGGACTGGCGCCGACAACCTCCAGAGCCTTTGCGATCACGGCCTTGAGGCCCATCTCCGCCACCTCTTCCGCGTGGATGACGGTCATGCCGGAGGCAAAGGAGAACTCCCAGAGATATTCGCCGCCGCCGCGAATGCCGATCTGAATCGTACGCTTCGGATCGAGCACACCCGCCAGAACCGCCTCGCGGAAGGGCGCGCCGTGATGGAACTTAGAGCCCTCATAGGGACCGGCGGTGTCGCAATGAGCGTCGATGTGGATCATGCCTACGGGCTGGCCGGCCGCCAGGCCCTTGAGAATGGCGCCGGAGATCGAATGGTCGCCGCCGACCGACAGCGGGATAACCCCGGTTGCCGCGATCATCCGGTAGCAGGCCTCGATGTCGGCATGGCACTCGGCCAGGCCGAACCGGCTGCGCATCGGCACGTCGCCGACATCGGCGACCTTTAGCCCTCCCATCGGCGCGACACGCAGAACATGTTCGTAGGGACCGATACGCTCGACCGCCCGGACGGCCCGCGGCCCCAGCCGCGCGCCGGCGCGATTGGTGACGCCGAGATCCATCGGCACGCCGATCAACGCCACGTCAAGCGCCTCGAGCACCTCGGGCCGCAAACCGTTCTCGATGAAACGGGCATCTAGAAAGGTCCCAGGATCGGCGAAGGGCCATTTGCGGCTGTCGCCGTCCTTGAAAACGCTCGCCGCCACGGCGCGGAAGTGCGGATCTTCCATCTCCCCGCCTGCAGCGCTGCCGAAGCGCTTTCTCAAGTCTTCCAGAAAATCCCGGTCAATGGTCAAGGCAGGCTCCCTCGGTCTTGATGCTGCCATCATCATCAGCGCCGCAAGCTTCTCTTGGAACCGCGAAAATTCGAGAGGGGATATAACGATTCTTGATAGCTCGGATCCGCCGAGGCTCCGCGATGCGGGTTGTGTGTTTATCGATATGTTCAGAAAACTTTATAACCCGGCGAGAATTTTCCCACTACCGCGGTTGGTAACCTCCAAGCAGTCTGCCGACGTCGTGACACTCGGTGCCTTCAGACATGTCGTTCTAGAGCTCGTCAGTGGCGACCGCATAACCCGAACCGCCCAGACATAGCCTTCGCTCGCGGGCAGGGGATCAGCGTTTCCATTCCGCCCGAGGCATGCGTTCTCTTCGCGCGATAAGCTGGCATTGATGGGGCCGCAGCCTGCACTGCGCCCGGGGGCTAAGGGTCACCAGTTGCCGGAAGGACATGGTTCGTCCAATATCCACTTACGGGCAGAGAGGCCCTCGGCTCTCGAGCGCCAAAAAGTATGGAATGCGGCTTCTGATGCTTGATCTTGATTCCTATCTGCTTCGTGCATTTCTGACCGTCGCGGGAATCGGCACAGTCAATGGAGCAGCCGTCAAGCTGAACAGAACACAGGCGGCCGTGAGCATGCAGATCCGCAAGCTGGAGGAGCTTGTCGGCGTTACGCTGTTTTCGCGTTCGTCAAAAGGCCTCGAGCTGACGAGCCATGGGCAGATCATGCTGGCTTATGCCCGCGAAATGGTCGCCCTCAGCGACGAGGTCGGGAAAAGGCTGACAGGCAAGATGATCGAGGACCGCATTCGCCTCGGCGTCGTTGAGGACTTCGCAGCCGGCCACCTGATCGACATTCTTAGTGACTTCCGAGCCCAAAACCCGAAGGTCGAGATCGACATCATCGTCGAGCCGAATCGCCGCCTCGCCAGCCTGTTTGAAGACAGGAAGCTGGATCTCGTGGTTTGCGACATCACCTGCCTCTCGCGAAAACCGACCCTGATCTGGACCGAATATTTGATGTGGACGGTCAGATCCGACTTCGTGGTGGATGCCGAAAAACCGCTTCCCATCATCATGTTCGAGGAGGAGTGTCCCTGGACGCTTCCGACGATTGCGGCTCTGTCCCAGCGGAACATCAAGTGGAAGACGGCGTGCGTCGCATCGACGCTGGTCGCCATGGCGACCGCGGTTCGCGTCGGTATCGGTATCGCACCAATGATGCTCACGACGAAACCGGAGGGCTGCCGGACACTTGACCGATCGGCGGATCTGCCCGGTCCGGTGCGCATCGAGATCGGTCTGTATGCTCAACCCGAGACGGCCGAAGGCGCGCGCTATCTTGTGGACTTCATTTCGCGGCATACGGCCATATTGTCCAGCTAGAGCATGATGCCGAAAAGTGTGATCGGTTTTCGGACGACATCATGCTCCAACTCTTTAATGTAGAACAGGATTCAGACTTGGGCCGACCGGACCTAAAATCTGAATCCTGTTCTAGGAGCGTTCAGCTTCCATTATATCAGGTCAATTTAATTCCCTCTACCGAAGTGGCGAGCGAAGCCCCACAGTGATCGGATGAAGGGTCGACGGCCCAATCTCAAGCATTGATGGAAGTCTGCGAATACGATGATGGGGCAAGCCAAAGTTGACGAAACTCTCCTTGCGGATGCCGCCTATCTGCCCGGCCAGGTCGCAAACCTGACGAGGGGAGCGAGCGTGACGGCGCAGACCAACGAAATACTGGAGCGCATCAATGACATGCTGCTGCGCGAGGGTACCGACAAGTCAGAAATCATTCTCGCCAACATCTGGCTCAGGGATCTTGCCTCATTCGAGGAAATGAACAGAGCCTGGGATGCTTGGATGCCGGATAGCGGAACGCCACGGCGGGCGACGTTTGAGGACAAGAATCTCCCGCCGATGTGCGCCATCCGTATTGACGTAGCCGCGTCGCGAAAGAGTGGGGCCGGGCACATTTGAGCCGCCTGTGTTCGTCATCGTGCCCTAGGAGCTGTGGACACTTATCTGAGCCATAGGATTGTTGCGGCCAAAGCGAGCATGG
>NZ_JABFCN010000061.1 GCF_013087515.1 Rhizobium sophorae
CCATGCTCGCTTTGGCCGCAACAATCCTATGGCTCAGATAAGTGTCCACAGCTCCTAGTCCGTGTTCTAAAGCGGCAACATGAATTTATCTCGAAAAGTGGCGGCGTCCTCGTTGTGCGGGTGCCGACGCATTGGCCGCTGGAAGATTTCGAACATCTGGCTGACTTTAGCTTTGGGAGAGGCAAGAATAGCGACATTCTAACAGTTGGCATATGCTGTCATGGCCCCAGGAACCGAAAAGGCAAATGGGAATTTCGGCCGCAAAGTTACCTTTCCGCGCCGAAGACAATCGTTTTCATCCCGCAAGGTGCCGAGTTGCATGTTGAATTCGAGGCCGCAGTCGACTGGACAGTCGATTTGGAGGTTTTCGACAGCCGTTGCATTGAGGGGCTTTGCAGGTTCTTAGGAAGCGGAAAGCTGTCTGACGATGACAGGGAATTCCTTCAGCAACAGGATGTTGGCTTAGTCGACAGCACGTTTCGCCGTGGTAGGCCCGCAAAACGAGCTATCGGACGGCTCAGGAAGCTCACCTCGCAAGCAACGAACAACAAACAAATCCTTCCGTTGGCGTCGTTCGGCGCGGCGGGCGAATGGGGACGCCGCCTCAGACGCGATCTTGCATCTTGGAGGGAAGGAGTTTTGCCGTGGCACCAGGTCGATAAAGGAATTCTGCTCTATGGACCTCCTGGAACCGGCAAGACATCTTTCGCGAAATCCTTGGCCGCTGAGTGCGACGCTCACTTTATCGCGTCCTCACTCGGTCAATGGCAGAGTTCGGGACACATGGGCGATTTGCTCAAATCGATGTACGCGACCTTTACGGAAGCAAAAGCGTCTGCCCCCTCAATCTTGCTCGTGGACGAGTTCGATTCGTTCGGCCACCGGGCAAAACTCACTGGTGACAATGCCCAGTACATGTTGGAAGTCATCAACGCGATGCTTGAAGCCGTCGACGGGGCTACGGGCCGTGAGGGCGTGATTATCGTTGCGGCAAGCAATCTGCCGGAAAAAATTGACCCGGCTTTCCTTCGTCCCGGTCGGCTCGAAAGGCACATCGAGTTGTCGAAACCGGATGTTGCAGGCCGGGAGGCAATTCTCACACACTATCTGCCCGAGTTTTCCGAGGATGCTGCCTTAAAAGGGATTGCGAGGCGATTGAATGGTAGGAGCGGTGCCGATCTTGAATACATAGCCCGGCAGGTCCGGCAGCATGCACGAAACGAGAATCGGTCACCGGAGATCGCGGACCTGGAAAAGGAAGTGCCGATCTTCGTCCCTCTGAAACCGGACGAGTTTTGGCGGATATGCCTCCACGAGGCAGCGCATGCCGTTCTCGCGAAGGTTTTCGACCTTGGCGTTATCACATCTGTGGAAGTTTACACGGACGACCATCGGGCCGACCAAGATGATGATATTCACGGCGAGACAGTAATCTTCGTTCCTCAAGCGACCTTGCAGACCGAAAGTTCCTATCGTGCGGATATTGCGATGAAGCTAGGTGGTCTTGCAGCCGAGGAGGTCTTTCTCGGAGATCGGTCGACGGCTTCCGGGGGTCTGGAGAAAGGAGACCTCGTCGGCGCTACCGAGCTGGCCGTGCGGATGGTCGGCATGTTCGGCATGGGCAAGGCACTGCACGTCCTACCCGTCCGATTTCTCGATACAAAGGACGCCGCTCTATTTCAAAAGTACCCGTTTCTTCAACAAGAGGTCGACGACATCTTGAATGCTGCGTTCGATAAAGCCCGCGAATTATTGAAAACTCATGAGAATGTCGTGATGTCTTTAGCCGGGGCCTTAAAAGATAAGCGCCATGTCTTCGGGGATGACCTCGAAACTTTTCTCCGTCAACTGCCTTCGCACACAGCCAGCGCAACTTTCACAAGAAACCGCAACCTAAACAACCTGCCAATGGCACGGTAGCACAGCGTCGCTTTTCACGGACAACGCTGCGAACATTGACCAGCCAGATGCTGAGCGTCGAGAGCTTCCGTTGCAAATATGACGATCCCCGCGCTAAAACGGTTCTGACACCTGTATCGAGGTTAGCAAATCATCCTTCGACGCTAACCTCCCCTAGCCGCTGGCGAACCTGCTTAATAGGCTCTTTGAATGTCGCATGCAGCCGGTTCATCGCGTCTACGAGCTTTGCTTGAATGCTGTCCCACTCGATTTCATCAGATTTGTAGCCACCTTGAACAACATACTTGATGCGAGAGGCCCGCGTCGTACCGTTATCAAGCGGCTCCCAGATCAACGGTGCACCAAACGACCGCTCGATTTCCTCTTTCCGCTCTTGTAGCATGTAGAATATTCGCTTGCTCTCATCACCTGCGGACAGCCCACGGTCGATGTACAACTCTGCGGTAGAATCCTTCTGGGTTACAGAGTAGTTGAAAGCGAGGCCACGGAAACCGGATGACGTTCCAATCCATGAATAGGTCTTGGGTGAAAGATGTGCATGGAGCTTTGCATCCGGCCGTTTGATAAGCATTGTCCACCAGTGAAGGCGGATGTCGTATCGTTCAGCAAACTCCTTATTCGTCCGCGCCACTTCCGATTTGTCCTCAGCAGGGGCGACGATGACGGTTAGCAATGGCGCGGGGGCCGAGTCCCCGATTTTCAGCGCTTGGACTTTCACCAGATAAAACGTGCCGCTGCTGTTCTCGTTCAGCCACGCAATGGCTGCGACATGCTCGGGGCGAGGCTCGGATACAATCCATATTGCCGTCCGCGCCCCCATCGACGTGAGGTAGGTGATCAGCTTGCCGAGATGGTCATGGTTGCTCTTTTCGAGTTGGTTTTCGATGATGACCTTGTTGCCGTTCTCGTCTTCAGCGACAAGATCGATGCTGAACGGCCCTGCGGTCTGCTCACGCTCGATATTCATTAGATTAAGCCCGAGAGCATCGTTCACGACTTCAATATTTTCCTGAAGCCACTGCGTGAAGTCATATGCCTCATGCTTCCACACCTCGCGGAGCGGAACCTGTATCAGTCTACCAATCGTCAAAGTATTCCCCCATCCGAAACATAACGCTTGCACGCATACTTGTTCTCGCCATGATTGCAAAGATGCTAGGGGGAGGAGATTCGAATGATCTATCCAAGAGGAATGCACCCGGGCACGGTATGGCGAAAGGCCGATCTGCAGTGCCACACACCTCGTGATCGATCATGGACAGGCAGCGAAGCGTTGCCTGGAGGGTCAGACGCTGCGGAACTTGCCAGAAAAACCTGGGCTGGAGACTTTCTGTCCGCCGCTAAGGGCAAAGGTCTATCCATTGTTGCGATTACCGACCACCATGACATATGTTTGTCAAATTATGTGCAGGCATTGGCTGAAGCAGATGACGATCTAATTTTCTTTCCGGGCTTGGAGGTCTCTTGCAGCGACAACGCACAATGCCTCGTTATCTTTGATCCGTTAAGCAAAACCGCTGTACATTCCAAAGCTCTCGGCATGCTAACGAACGTCTTACCTGCTGACCCTGGTGACGAAAAGACATGCGTCATCAGCCCGATTTCACAAACTATCTCAACGTTTTATGACGACATCGTTGGGGAAGAGCATCTTCGCGAAGCATGCTTGGTGTTCCCGCATTTCAGCAATCCTGAAGGTTCTCATAAAAGTTTGAACGAGATTGGGCATGCCCTGCGGTTCGCCGCTCTGGGATGCGATGGAGTGTACATCGAGCGCCCGGTTGCCGAATTAGACCCTGTAACGTTGCAGAAGATCAGAGGGGAAATTCCCGATTGGGGCAAACGTCGAAAAGCTCTTTTGCCGACAGGAGATAACCGTAGCGCCGGATGGGAACGGCTTGGTGCTCACGAATGCTGGATCAAAATAGGTGAGCCGACAATCGAAGGATTGCGACAAGCCCTCCTCGCAGACGAGGCGCGGATCGCACATGCAGCGCCGCATGAGCCCCGGGATCGAATATCTTCGATTGAAATCAAATCCACTCTCTGTGGCTCTGACCCGATCAGCATTCGGTTCAACCCAGGCTTTAACGCACTCATCGGCGGACGAGGCTCTGGGAAGAGCGCGATACTGGAATACCTTCGCTTTGGTTTAGGCCGCACATCCACCGATCTTCCATCAACCGAGACTGCAAAGCCTAAAGAGCGAAGTGCGAGTCTGATCGAGGATACATTATCGAATGGAGGTTACGTCGAAATCAGTCTTGAGCGCGAAGGTATCGCCGAGCGATGGCGTCGCGAACTTACGAGCAGAGGTACGATTACCGTTACGGATGTGACCGGTCGAACGTCACAGCTGCCATTGTCAGATGCCCAACAGAAATTTCCCGCTCGCGCCTTTGAGCAAAAGGGCCTGTCCTCCACAATGAATGATCCAGCAAGTGCGGCGGATCAGATCACCGGTATCGCCGCAGCCGAAGAGGTTGAACAACGAAGGGAGATAGAGAGGGATATTAACACGGCCCGACGATCCGTCACCTTAGCGCTTCAACAACTCGCAGCCTATTGGCAGTTACTGCTTGATGTTCAGCGGAAGACGGCACTTCTTCAGGAAACGCAGCTTAGAGCAAATAACGTTGCGGAACGCCTGAAAACGGAGGGCGTGAGCCAGGAGGCTCTCGACGTAATCGATCAGTCGCCTCAATATTCCAGTGGCGCTGCCTTTTTGCAGTCGGTCGAAATTGCAATTGCCTCCGACAAGACCACCATAACCGATTTGTCGCAGAAACTGCTCGCTGATATTCCCGAGATCACGCTCGATGTGGAGCTACCGATTGTCGTCGACCTTCGAAAAAGAGTCGCCGAAACTAAAGAGGCGATCCACAAGCGGCTTCAGGATTGTCTAGCCGACCTCGAAAAACTTGCTGCTACAAAAGATGTAGCCAAGACAGAATTTGGCGAGCATCAACGGGTTTTCAAAGAGAAGTTTGATAGCGCAGTTACTGAACAGGAAAAGCATAGGGCAATTATCGACGAAAACTCCCGTTTAGTAATAGCATTAGAGGCAGCGAAGAAAAGTGTGGCCGCTGCGGAAAAAGCTATGCGAGATGCTGCGGGGGCGGTCGAGGCACTGACGACGGCAAGGCACACTCTTCTGGACAACCTATCTCGACGCCGACAGATACTTGTTGCAGCAGCCGAAAAAGTTGCCGGACACTCCAGCAACGTCCTGAAGGCTCGGGTTAAAACCGACACCGCTCCCGAGGAATACATCGCATCAATTTCGGCGCTCCTGGTAGGTAGTCGAATATCTGATAGTTCAGAGAAGTCGGGAACGTGGATTTCCGAGGTCCTGAAGTCGAATGCCGGGGGATGGACTTCCATTGGCGATCAGATTCTTGAAATCTATCGCGAAAAGATTATGGCTGGGTCTCCTCAAGAACCTGGCACCGCATTGTCGGAAAAAATCGGCGACCTCCTTCTTGGCGAAGAACGGCTCACATCTTTTGCGACGAGCAAGGTATATAGCCTAATTAACGATGCATCCCTCGGCGCAGTCCTCGCGGCTTGCCCCCGTGATTTCATTGTTCTTACCTACGTCGACGCAAATGGTAAGAACATACCATTTGGAAGGGCTTCAGAGGGTCAACAAGCGTCCGCGCTTCTGGAACTGCTGCTGAGCCAATCGGCCGGAACACTCATCATTGATCAGCCCGAAGATGACCTCGACAACAACGTCGTAATGCGGATTGTCGAACTGATCCGGTCGTCCAAGAGCAATCGACAGCTGATATTTGCAACCCACAATCCCAATATGGTCGTCAACGGCGACGCAGACAAGATTGTTGTGCTGGCGAGTACCCCGATTGATCCGCGTCCTGGTTCTGAACAACCTCGGGTGGCCATTGAAACAGACGGTGCAATCGAAACAGAAGTTGTGAAATCTTCCATCACCCAGGTGATGGAAGGTGGTGAACCAGCGTTTGATCTCCGTCGACGAAAGTATCGGTTCGGGTCAGCATCAAATTAGGCGCTTTCAGACCGCCGGAGTTTTAACTGAGGATGAATTTTTGAGGTTTCTTCCTGACGGACCCGCAATTCCCGACGAGCTTCTCGTCGCCCGCGATAACGGACGCGTCATATTTTTTTGCGGAGCAGGCGTTTCCCGAGCACGGACCGGTTTACCAGACTTCTTTGGCCTCGCCGAGGCCGTCATCAAAGAACTTCGGGTTCCGGCGACCAGTTCGGCTCACAAAATTCTTGCTGAGGCAAGGGATATCGAGAACCGCACAGGGGTCGCCGGTCTCATCTCCGCTGATAAGCTCTTCGGCCTTCTCGAACGAGATTATCTTCGCCGTGACATTGAAGCGGCAGTGGCGAAATCCCTTCGCCCGAAAGACAATGCCGATCTGTCGGCACACCAGATAATGCTCGACCTTGCTACCGCTCCGAATGGGCGAGTCCAATTAGTAACGACGAATTTCGACCGCTTATTTAATGACTGCAAGGTCGGCGTGGAATGCTCACAGTTCCCGCGCCTTCCGGACCCCGCTCGCCAGGGCGATATCAACGGGATTGTCTACCTGCATGGCCGGGCCACGGCTTCATACGACGCCGCTGAAAACGAGGGATTTGTGCTTTCGAGCGCAAGTTTCGGCCGAGCATATCTGTCGGATGGCTGGGCAGCGTCATTTTTCAAGGAAATTTTGAAACGTTTTGTGGTCGTTTTCGTCGGTTACACCGCCGACGATCCACCCGTTCAATATCTTCTGGAAGCACTAAACCTTGATCTGGGTACACTCGAAGGGGTGTACGCCTTTCAATCAGGAGGGCAAGACGAGGCGGTCGAACGCTGGAGACACAAAGGCGTTCAGGCCATTCCCTATGATCCAAACGATCATCATAAAGCGCTGTGGGATACGTTGGAGGCATGGTCCGTAAGGGCTCGCGATATTGACGGTTGGTATAATGGGGTACTTCGAAAAGCCTTCGAAGGGCCGAGAAAACTCGCAGCATATGAACGCGGTCAAATCGCTCATCTCGTAAGTACCCCCGAGGGCGCAAAGCGGTTTGCGAACTACGAAAAGACGCTACCAGCAGAGTGGCTCTGTGTATTTGACCAATCTGTTCGCTACGCTCGGCCCAGCCATATCTGGTTGAATCATGAGCGTGGACCCTATGTTGATCCGTTCGACCTCTATGGCTTGGACGCCGACGAAACGCCTAAACAGATTGATCCCGAAGATCATTTCCCGAAGAGGGAGGTTCCACGTTCAGCCTGGGGTGCCTTCGATGTCAATTCGGGAGACCTCTCTGGCAGCGGTGCTTACTTACTTTCCCCCCTTCGGGGCTATGGTTCCACTGCACCATCTGGAATCCCGCTTCGACTTCAAATCATCGGGGATTGGATAACGAAGGTAGCTCATGAACCGGCAGCGGTATGGTGGGCTGGGCAGCAACTCGGTCTTTATCCAGCACTATGCGAGCGGATTAGATGGGAACTCAGGCGCAATAAAGCCGATCCTGATATTCGCCGGTCTTGGCGATTGCTGTTCGAAAGTTGGGCGCATCGGCATCAACCACAGCGTCGAGAGTGGTATGAACTTCAGGAAGCAACGAAGCTGGATGGATGGACTTCGACAGCAATCAGAGAACTCGGGTCGATAACTCGACCATACCTGGTGGCAAAGCCTCCATATCTCGAAGGACCCATCCCGCCGGACCCAGAGGCCATAATAAACGTCGAGCGCATTGTTCGGGCTGATGTGGAATATCCAGATATTGCCATAGACGTTGCAGTTCCAGCAGGACTTTCTCTTCAATTGATACGGGAATGTAGGCGCAACCTGGAGATCGCTCTTGACCTTGAAACGGAGACCGGGGGCTTTGGTCTCGACCGGATCAGTCCGATCAACCGCGATCCTGACCCCGAGATTGACGGACATGAACGCTTCCGAGGTCTGAGCAGACTCGTCCTCAGCTACTCAAAGATGCTGAGCGCCCACCTTGATGTCGATGCGACGGCCTGTCGTAGAGAGATGATGACGTGGCCTGCAGATGACGACACCATTTTTGCAAGGCTTCGAATTTGGGCTCTCGGGAACAATGATTTGGTGCCTGTGCCTTTAATTTCCGAGACCTTGGACGTGATCAGTCGTGAGGCGTTCTGGTCCCCCTACCATCAACGCGACCTGCTTTTGTCCATCAGGTCTCGGTGGGACGGCCTTGGTGCAACAGAAAGGTCGGAGATCGAGCGTCGAATTTGCGAAGGACCTTCTCGATGGGAAAAAGAAGATCAAGAAAAATATGATGAAAGGAGAGCGTGGGCTGTCGCTTCGCGTATCCAGTGGCTTGCGTCCAACACGAGCGGTTTAAGCTTTGACGTCGATATCGTTCTCGCCGAGCTACGGACATCAGCGCCAAATTGGAATCCCGAATATGCGGATCGAGCGACAGAGTCTTTGGAAGGACGCGGCGGGATTGTTCAAAAGGACAAGGACGCGACGTCGCTCAAAAACAAAGCAGCCTCGGAGGTCCTTGCATTCTCGCGCGAAGCATCTAGCAGCAGACGCGATTTTCTCATCGAACGAGACCCATTCGCCGGACTTGTCGAGGAATTTCCTTTACGAGCTTTCGCGGCACTTACCCATGCAGCCAGGAACAACGAATTCCCACCCTGGGCGTGGGACCGTTTCCTTTCAGCCGAAGCAAGAAAATCAGATACCGAGCGCTTGATCAGCCTTATTGCAGAGAGGGTCATTCGCTATCCGGTAGCCTCCCTTTCCTCTATAATTCGGCCGCTAGCTCGCTGGTTTGAAACAGTTGCTGGAAAATTAGCGCGTTCAAATGTCAGCCTGTTCGATCAATCATTCTCAAACTTAGTCAAAGTCCTCAAGACGAATCCCGAAAGCGGAGGATCGGCAATTATTCGTGGCAACACGGAGCCCGACTGGACGATGGAGGCAATAAATGCTCCCGTCGGAAATCTAGCGGATGCGTTGCTCGAAGACCCAAGGAAGAATGACCTGATCGCCAAGCAGGGCTTCCCAGCGGAATGGCTTGCCCACGTTGAGGATTTGCTCAATTTGCCGGGCGACCTACGCCGTCATGCGCTGGTGATATTCTCACACCAAATCAGTTGGTTTGATGCTGTCGATCCTGATTGGACGCGCTCAAATATTTTGCCCGTGCTGGGAGGACAGGATTCGCTCGATGAAGATGCAATGTGGGCAGGATTCCTCTGGGCCGCACGGGTGCCGAACACCGAACTTTTCCTATTGCTGAAACCTCACCTGCTTAAGAGAGCGAATGAGCCGAACTCCGGACGGCGCGGCTATAACCAGGTGATTGCTGGCATGCTGTTAGCTGGATGGGCCAGCCGCCACAAAGCCGGTGAGAAACTCGTAAGTGATCAGGAACTCCATGATCTTCTTGCCACTTCTGATGACGACCTTCGGCAGAACGTAATCTGGCAAGCGGAGCGTTTGGCAGACGACAAGGACGCATTCGAACCGGAAACCGGCTTGAAATGGTCCGAGCTGCTTGTGATGCTCTTAAAAGATGTTTGGCCGAAGCAGAAGGCGGCGAAGTCTCCCGCTATCTCGTCGCGCCTTTGCGACCTGGCATTCTCGGCAGAAGACAATTTTGAAGTCATGGTGGATGCTGTCCTGCCGCTGGTTTCGAAAATCGAGGGCGACCAAATGTTTTCGCCTTTAGTCGGCGGCTTAGAAGACACTGTTGTCGAACGATTTCCGTCGAAGACGCTGGAACTGTTGTATGCGGTTTTACCGGAAAACGCGAAGTCGTGGCCATACGGTACTGCTGGCACACTGAAGCGTATCGGCGAGGCAGAGCCTTTCTTTAAAACCGATGTGCGGATGCTGGAGTTGTTACGAAGGCTTGAATTTAGCTGAATTTTCGCTTGATACTCCTCAAGTCAAATTCTCAATAGCGCAATTACAACTTATACAATTCTTACTCTGACCAGCCAAGAACACACCATGGATGGCGCGGTCGTGTTTCGCTGTGCTAGTTGAATCAGACAGATTCCAGGGTGGAATTTCAGGAACATCATGCCGACCGGCCCCTCAATTGTTGGGAGCATATTTTGTACGAGAGTGTGGCAAGGGATCATAATCTCATCGCGTATTTGATCAACAAGCCGTTTCCGAGCTTTCTTTAGAACTGCTTGAATTTGTGATAAACAACTTAGGGTACTTATTCGCTGATTCTGTAGGTAGGCCATGAGCGGACGGTCGCGCGTCGATACGACTAGCGCAGAAGATAAATCAATCGGTTTCGACTACCAGTATTATTACTTTCTCAACGAATTGTTGAATCTGAAGAGCGGCCAAGTTGTAGGCTTGGAAGTGCTAGATGACGTTCACGTCGAGCGACCTGATGGCACGAATTTACTTGTCCAGCTGAAGCACACGGTTCAGACGAGCGCACAAGGGGTGCCTATCAACCTTACGACGTTGGATGGTGATCTTTGGAAATCGATTTCGAACTGGTGCAAATTGATAATCGACCCGGCGGATGGACGGGCGTCTGTGGCCTCTCAGCTCTCTTTTCTTGAAACAACCAGCTTTCTGCTCGCATCGAACAAGTCGGAGAACGGCAAAAACGCCCTCTTGATATCTATTGATGCTTTCAAGTCTGCCACCAAGACCCACGCGGAGCTTATTACTGATATCACATCACTTAAGGCGAAAACCAAAGACCTGATCATCCAGGGGTACATCGATGATGTGCTCTCACTCGACAATGCTGTGTCAGAGACGTTTTTTCAGCAGTTGTCGTTTGCCCTTGGCAAGGACGAAATCATCGATCTTTGCAAAGCGTCCATCGCGGAAAAATACATACATCCGTCACGTATCGACGACGTTTTCCACGCTGTCGACTCCGAGGTGCGGCAAAACTCGTACGCCACGGTGAAGGCAGGAAAGAAGATCACATTCAGTTTCGACGAGTTCACGCATTACTATCGTCGGCATTTCGATAAGGCCCGCAGTGGCGCTCTACCCTTCAGGAAACTCCCGCCTGTTTTGCCCGATGACCTTCTCGGACAGACGTTCATAAAACAGCTGGTGGATATTGATGATGTCAAGCCGGATGACATCGAGTTCCATACCAGCTTTACTACTCGACGCCTGCACTTTCGCGATAACCTGGAGAGGCTTGTCCAGGACGGAGACATCACCCAATCTGATATCGACGATTTGGAGGAGGAGGCCGCGACCATATGGGAGGGCAGGTTCCTGCAGGCATATTCAGGCCAACAGGCTTCTGGAGACGAGGGCGCATCTGCCCGGGCAATCGTCGGCGATCTGCGGCAAAGGAAGCTGACACTCGCCTCGCAGGAGCTTCCCATAACTATGAGCAATGGTGGCTTCTACGATCTTTCTGATCGTCCGGTGATCGGTTGGCTGAGCAACTGGAAAGATCGCTACAAGTGAAATTTAGCTCTTACTACAATAACCTCGGGATCAATGCGTTCGCTATCTCTGCGGTGTTAAAGGAGGCTGGATGTTGTTTTCCACGCGGAACTGAGCCGGTTTTTCCACCGAGAAGTGAGCCACCTCTGAG
>NZ_JABFCN010000062.1 GCF_013087515.1 Rhizobium sophorae
CCATGCTCGCTTTGGCCGCAACAATCCTATGGCTCAGATAAGTGTCCACAGCTCCTAGTCTCGGATTGAATCCTGACGGCCTAAAAACGGGTCAATTCAAGTCGTTCTTGTGGAATTTATTTCCAGCTGCTTGAAAAATTAAGTCCGTGCATGTGCAAGTCACTTCCTACGATTTCGAGGAGGCAGGATCCCAGGCGACAACTTGGTGAAACTGCCGGATTGTCTTTTCTCGGGGGGTAACGCGACGTCGCGTCGTCTAAAGCGCCAAAGAGGGAACCGCCCAGCGTCTGACGAGACATTTGCTGAGAAGCGGAACAGCTAAAGGAACGCGGGGAGGAAAAGACAGGGCGTTTGCCGCGAGCCTCAAGCGCATCGTCATTGATTGATCGATTGCGGAGCGTTGGTCGCACGATTGGCTAGTTGAGGTCGAAGAAGAGATCTAGTTGATCAGTCTGCGCCGATCATTCCCCAACGACCTCTCTCATAATTGAAATGACTTCGCGGTAGCCTGGATCATTTTCAAACTCCAAGACCTCGGCAGCCAGTCTGCCGAATACCATCGTCAGTGATTTTCTTCCGCGCGGCATCGGACGCGAAGCGATTTCGTGGAGCACCTCTTTGACAGCTGCCAGCCCAGCGCTGGTGACTGCGATCCCCTCACGACCCGCATCCACCCATTCCGACGATGTCAGTGTTTCCAGATCAGGTTCGCTTCCATGCCGCATTACCGCACCCAGCGTTTCTGTAAAGTGGATCGCTGTTTGCAGTGGGAGCGCGTCGAGCCACGCGTCGGAAACAAGGTCCTCGTTGAGGCGCAGCGACACGTACGGTTCGAATGGTGACGACCGGAGCTGGGATGTGGAGCGTTCGATCAGCTTAAGGTTCTCGCGTACGACCCAGGCGAAATCTGCGCTGTCTTGCCATGTCCGCCCCTTGAAGGTCATCAATTCGCGATCATGAATGGGGCAGCAGCGCATCGACTTGAGCGCCCATTCCACCTTCGAATAAGAGCGAGTGGGGTTGTGCTGCGGTCCCATCCCGTCGATCACACATTGGGGACAAAGTCTGCAGCGGAGGGGATCCACGAACCGCCTCGCGAAGCGGTGCCCATTGATCATGACATCGCGTCCGACCGAAGCGACCCCGACATCCAGACGTGTCGTAGGAACACCTGTGATCTCGGCGAAAATTCGCATGTCCCGGGGCCCGCCATTGAGCAGGCCCCAGAAACTAAATTCGAAAAGCTCAGCAAAGTAAGATGCCGACCTCAACCCGTACGCCGCCGCCAACCGCGAGCAGAAACTCCCGACTGGTTCTCCCGGATTGAATTTCACTACTGGTCGGATGGTACTCACAGGCCGAGTACCTTTGCATGACGGGGATGCTCTTTCTGCCAGAGGCGGTCCGCCTCACGAAGTTTGGCCAGCCGTGGGGTGATTTCGCTCCAGTGTGCCACAGAGAAGATGTTATCGAGTGGACCGCAGCCCGAAAAGTGGCTGTACGCCTTCTTGAAGTGCTCGTCGGTCACGACGACGTCGTCGTCCCAGATCGCATTTTCAGTTGCCGCGCGAATGATCTGGGTGACCGTTCCGAAATCGTGCTCGCCAGCATGCGCCAGGCGGTGGACGAATTCCGGATCATCATGCAGCGCGGTTTTAAGGGAGGCATGCTCGGTAATGATCGTCTTTGCAGCGTGCTGGATGGTGGCAATGCCGACGGCGTCTTTCATCTTTTCGAAGTGGACGACGGTATGGCGATTGGTGAGCTGCTTTATCGTGAGAAAAGAACCAAGGGGCTCTACGCCCGCCAAAATCAGGCGCACCGGCCAGTCGGGCATCTGCACCAGGTTCTTGAAAGCATTTGCGATCTTGGTGATCTCGATCACATTGGCGGTGTCGATGGCGTGCTGCGCTTCGTCGACGAAGACCCAATGAACCCGTCGTGCTTTCAAGGCAGAACGGAACACCTGCCAGGCCTCATTTTCTTGCATTTTCTTGCGGATGGGAAACTTGAGTGCGTGAAGACCCTCCAATACGAAAAGCAACGGAGTGTTTGGCGAGGGGTTGGTAAATGAGAGAACGGGATCGAACTCGTTGCCGTCGTCGTCAACGTAGGGCAGCATCGCGGGACGCTGGTTGATGTGCTCGAACAAAGCGGTGGTTTTGCCCGCGCCGGATTCGCCCAACACGGCGATGATCCGGCGCTTGTCAGGACGGGAAAACTTCCCAATTTCGGAAACAGCAATGCTGGTTTCCTGGGCATCGAGATCATATGCAAGGCTTTCGTCGCGCTTTAGACCGATATATCGACCGTTCATATGTGCGATACGATCCGCCTTCAGGAGACGATGCGCAGGTTGCAGTGCGCGAATGCGGGCGATGGAGGGGCTAATCATGGTCGTTGCAGTGGTCATAAACGGTACCTCTTTTTGAAAACAAGGGATGCCGAGCCCGGTCTTCCGGGCGCGGCATGGCTAGCGATCGAAGCGGCTGGAGGTGCTGGGGGCGATGGCCCGTGCGGGGTCAAGCGATGATGAGGAGCGATCGGTAGCAGGCGCTGCCTCCACGCTCGCCGACGGACGCTTCGAGCGGTCGCTATTGCCCCGCTTAGACGTCTTGGCGTGTTCTGCCGCCCGCTTTTGCGCCTTGGCCTCCTCGCGGGCCAGCAGCATTCCAGCATGCATGTCGCTGTAGAGGTCGATCAGGTTCGACTCATCGTGCAGTACAGGCACTTCTTCCTCTTCGTCATCGATGATCTCGACCGTGTGAGCGAGGCTCTTTTCCCAGCGCTTAAAGTCGTCGTCGTTAACGACCGCTGTTCCGAGCTGCGCTTCAGCGCGAGCGATCTCAGCTTGATTTCGAAGATATTCCTTGGCCCTGAGAGCAACCGAACGGTGAACCTTTGCCGTCGTCTGGTTCAGGATGCGAAGACGTTTGTTGAACGCTATCCACTTCCAAACACTCATGCCCGCGAATTCCTGATGCAGAGCTGGGACGTTCAACCAGCCTTGCTCATGTTTGACGGAAATCATGCCAAGGTCCGAAATACCTACTCGGATTTCGACCTCGATATCCTTCTTCAGGAAGAGGTGATGGAGAGCCTTGGACCAATACTGGATGCCAAGGAACCGGATACCTGCGTTTGTGAGCTTACGGGTGCCCTTAACGCCAAAAATGTGGCGATGAATGTTCTGAGACATGGGCGGCGTAGGCTTGTAAAACTTGTTCAGGCGCTCCCAGGCTGCAAGCGGCGTTTCCCCCTGAAGCCCGTAGTGCGCAGTGTTGTGGTAGACATCGATCAGGAAGCGATACATGAGTTCCGCGTACTGATCATACGCGATGCTGGCCTGCTCTGACGCAGTAAGGTCGCCCATCTCATCTGGACTGCCCCACGTACGTCCGGCAAAGGTTGCGAGCGCATCCCGATTGATGGTGCGGAACCACCGTTCGATCGTACCTTTCGAGCGAGGGTCGCCCGCTTTCGGCTGGAAGAAGCATGCACCGGCGTCAAGCACCGCTACGCGCATTGCCATGCTCGCCAGCCAAGTGGCGGAGTCAATGACCACTTCCTCGGCATTGCCCTGCTGCTTCCACCTGGTTACGCAACCAAGGGTCTCGGAGAGCTGTGACTTGTCTTGAAAGACCATGCCCAGAGTGGCAACGGCCGTCGAAGCGCTCGGTTCTTCTGGATGGAAGCGAAGCCCAAGAAGGTTTTTTGTAGCGGTGTCGATAGCCGCTGTGATCCAAAGTCGGACCCGTGAAACGACATCTTTCTCTGCTTTCGTGAGCTTGTTCCACAAGCCTGCAAGCATCATGATCGTCATGAGGTCGACTTGGCTTTCGTCAAGTTCGATCCGCTCAAGTGGTCGATCGGTGTCGATGCCGAAGCGAACTGCAGCATTCTTATTCCGTGCTGCCTCCTTTCCCAGATAAGCTAACTCAATATGGCCTCTCGGAATCTGATTGCAGCGCTCGCGAAACGTATCGATGTTCGGAACCCGAAGTTCTTCATGAACCTTCGCACCTAAATCCTTGTTCTTCTTTCGGATCGCGTCGTTCTCTCGATCGAAAGCCGCTCCCAGCATTTCATAGAGCTCGGTGATTGCCGTTCGATCCGACGACGCCTTGAGTGCGACATGCTCATTGATAATCACCAATTCGGGCGCGGTAAAATGTTCTCTCCGGCCCTTACCAGTGTTGTCGTAAAACACGATGGGATCGTAGTCCGCACGCTCGTAGCGCGTTACCCAGTCGAGAAGTGTTCCTCCCTTGGGCGCAGCGGGAATGGTTTCCATGGTCTGGCGTTTTCGGCCTTCATCCTCATGCAGCTTCTCCGCCGCCGCGACGATCAGCGCGTGCTGTTCGGTAGCCCAACGTGCGGCATCTGCTTTGGTACGCTTTACCTCGCCGCGTTCGTAGGCGTTTGCGAACCGCTTGCACCAATCTACGCAGAAGAGGATGTGCTTCTGCTCATCGGGCTTGAGGGGACTGAGCAGGCTTGAGATATCGGTCGAAGCAAAATGGCCGTGCTGAGGGCGGCGACGCGGGATGTAACCCATCGGGTTTTTTGGGCGATGGAATCCCTTGTGCAAATCGATATGTGAGAAGAACTCCTCGGGACCGGGATCGCCGACGCGCAGGAACCAATGACCATCCTGAGCGGAGCGCTGCCACTCGTACATGATGTCGCGATCTTCGACGCGGTCGCCTTTGTAGAAGGAATAGATGCGGTATTCGAATTGGTTCTCTTCGCGGTAGCGGTAGGCGTTCAGTGCAGCGGCCATTTTGCTTAACTCCTTTGAAAACGCACAAGAATTCTCACGCGGCCTTTCCGGCCGATTTAGCCAGGACCCACTGAGAGCCCTGGTCTGCAGAAGAGTGAGGTGAGCGGCCGTGCTACGGCGGAGCAGCTGGCCAGATTCCCAAGGACCGGCAAATGCTGCGAGTGCGGAAGATCGTTACCAAGACGGCAGCCTCCGAATGCACCCCGTGGATCGATGAACGATGGTCATTGTGGGTTGAGACCTTAGCGGGGAGCGCGGTTTAAGACTGGTTTTCGCTGTCGCTAAGGACCTCGTCCGTGCTCTCTTGAAAAGTCCACGCACCACTCGCGTAGAAAAATGTTGCAAGATCGCAGGCGTACTCGTCGACCTCAACGCGCTGGCGAGTACCAAAGGCGGTCAGATCACCTGAATGCTTCGCGAGCAGCTCGTTGCAGATTGTGTTGGTCATTGCATGGTTCCTTTTAGGCAAGCGTTCCCGATCAGCCTCATGCGGCCGTCGACGAGCGCCAATTGGCGCGTATGAGAGTGGAGAGGTGCTGGCCGCTTAGGGTGGAGGGCGGGCAGCGGTTGGACCAGCCCGATGATGATGCAGCAACAACGATGAGACTTGACGCATCGGAGTCACTCCTCTTCCTGCCGGACGCGCACGTACGGTGCGTCGATAAGCTTGCGGTGTGGCTGAACGAGTTCGAGAACGCCGTCGTAGAGTAGGCACAAAATGGCATTGAAACCATCGGCAAAACGCTTGAAGGTCCGGGCAACCTTGTAGGCGCTGAACTCACCCCGGATGTCTCTTACGAGGTCGAGCATGTACTGGCAGTCGGCCTCATCGCGAACTTTATGAGCATGTACGATGCTCTTGCTGTTCCAAGCGACATCGCGCGTCAAAGTACGATCAGTCAGGAGGACAACCTTGTCAGCGAAGCCGTCCAAATGGGGCTTAGTGCGCTCGACAACATCTTTGATTTTGGACTTCTCGAGCTGGTCGACGGGCTTGATCGGGTAAACGATCTTAAGGCCGTTCTTCAGGCTCGCTCGAAGGTCATAGATGTGCTTGCGCTTCTTGCCGTCGGCATCAAAATATGTGACTGCGGGTGGCTGGTCCTCGATCTCGACAACCGCACTGCTTGCCATCAGAAAAAGGATACAAGTCAGTTCGTAGGTGCTGCTGAAACCGATGGCGCGATTGGTCCGCGGGTCTACGATGTAACCACGAGCGTGCGATTTCGTACGCTTTGGTGGCTGTCGCGTCCCGGTGGAAGCCTTATGCCCCGTCCAAAGCTCGGCATCGTGCGCGACCCCATCGTCGTCATAGAAGCGAACGGTTACGAACTCACCTGCAGGTGCGTAATCCCCGAGAGCTTGGTCGTATACCGTCGGCTCGTCATCGACGTAATTGTCGATGCCGTGCTCGCATTCGATCATGTAGCGAAGAACCCGCTTGGTCGTCATCACATTCCTGTTCCGGACACGGCTGTGCCACCAATCAATAAAGATGGGGTGATTGGTTCGCTGGAATCAGCGATGGACGGTTATGACAGGACGATCAGGGGACGCGGGCGGGTCGGCATCGGGGCCGTCAGGTGCGTGATATTCGTCGACAACGGCCTTGGTGGCGGCTTCGGCAAGGGAGATGACCACATTGTTGGAGGTGGGCGCATCGTAGCCCAGAGGTTCGAACGAGCGCCGGAAGAACAGCTCTGTGAACGCCTTGAACGAAGGCGTCCAATCATTGGGATTTGCAGACGATTCAGGCGTGGGGTGGTAGATGGACATGCTCGGCCTCCATAACAAACTGGATTGTTTGGAGGGCAAACCGTTAGCTAGAACGACCGCGATCGAACTAACAGGCCTAACGGTGTACCCATAGCCAAACTGCTATGGCATGTCCTAAGTATCGCACGACCTTCGCCCCTAAGCGCTTTCGTTATCGATGTCCCAATGAAACACAGGCTTTAACGATAGGAAAGAGGCGCGGATCTCAGATCGTATCGAAATGGTTTACTTTCTAAAAACATGGTTAACGCCAAGCATTGACCGCAACGGCCTGCTCCAAATGGGGACATCATGGCCGCGGCATTGTCAAAAGGGTTTGAAGATGGTCTCGTGGTTTGAGATCTGAGCCTTCGGCATCGGTTCTGCAAGATAGGATAATGCCAGGAGGAGTCGTGTTACCGCTTCACTCATCACCTCATCAGAAGAGACCATTGGGTCGCCGACAGTCTGCGACAGGGTTATTGCGGATAGATCCGCGAGAGGCGCAGCGGCAAAAGCTAGACGCCCCTGTGTGCGCAGGATCCGTGCGAGCGACGCGTCATCCGTAATTCCCGAAGCATCTGAGCCGCACACAAACGCACAATGTAGGCTGGATTTCCCCGAATTGCTTGAGAGGATGACCAGGGCGCCATCAATGAAATCGCCTGCTGTTGTCTTTAGGCCCGCAGTCAAGCCGAAGTGTACATAGAATGCTTCTGGATAACCGTCATCTGGGATCTGTGCGGGCGCCGCCACCTGCGTCCCGGCAAGCGCTTGCATGGGCTCGGCCATATCAAAAACCTGCCGCCCATGATCATTCCAGGCGTTGAACATCACTGTGAAGCGGTTGATGGCGGCCATAATCTGCGGCATGTCCGCTAGCAGCAGGTCGGAAACGTCAGACTGATGCTCATCCAGCTCCGCGTGCGCTGCGGAGCTTGCACGCAACTGCGCGGCTTTGGCTAGCCTGTTGAATCTGTAAGGCTGGTAAATGGTGTGATCGGCGGTCATGACTGATGCTCGGTTTGGTTCAGAATGTTTTACAAGCTGCGTCCGCAAGAAAGAAGCCCAGTGTCACACACGGTCTGGGATGTGGTACGACGTTAAAAGCTAATCACCTTCCACCATCCCCGCAGCACAGCTTCAATGCCGAATATGAACCTCACCTCTGGATTCGTGTCCGAACTCGTTCGTGCTGCCAATCAAATCGAGATACTTTCGATTTCTGAGGTGCGGCGGTTGCTTCAGAGGTCGATCGCAACCATTCGGGATCTTCGACAAGCAGTGGGAATTCCTTCCGACGGTACGGCAAACGATGCCTTAGTCCGATTGAAGCTTGCTTCAGAAGGTGTCGAGCGCCTTTCACATGAGAAACAGGCGAAAGCACTGCTGGAAACCGCGGACCTCATCCGCACCCTTGGGATCGTCCACCAAAGCGGAACACAAGTATCGGTCAGGCCGGTCGATTAACCAGCTCAAAAGCACGAGTCAGATTAGTCAGCACCGTTCAAGAGGGCAAATAGGGGCGATGTTTCAATGCCTTCGTTCTCTTCGAAAGAGTCATTGGCCACCAACGGATAAAGATCAGCCAACGGCTCCATGCGGGTGTGCCACTGATTTGCAAGTGGGTCGTAGATCCCAGGAAGGGGATAGCATTCATGGATTAGCATGAAGTCGCTGACGTTCATTGTCGCGATCGGCAATCGCCGAACCAGCGCGGCAGCAGCGATATGGAGGTCTTGGCCACCTCGCGGCTTCTTTCCATTACCACCTTGGGTCAGGCGCTGGAGCCGTGGATCGGCCGACAAAACACCCCAGGTCTCGCTGACCTCCCGGTCGGTTTCAATAATCGGGATCCCCGCTCGTACGAGCTCGTGATACCAAGCGCTCAGCTTTACAGCCTTTAGCGGGTTGGTGGCGCAGACTTTGGTTATTCCCATCTGCAGTTCCATCAGGGCGCCCGCTGGTATGAAGTAATTGTCCGCTGTGGCGAGAAAGTCGATTACGCTCTCTCTTGGCCGGGGCAGGGCAGTCTCGCTGATCACGCACGTGTCTAGCAGAAATGCTGTTTTCATGACGCGTCCTCTCTGCTGAAAAAGGGTGCCGAGAGTGTGGTTAATTGATCGATAACAATTTCTGCGAAATATCGGGGTGTGTTTGCCGCGCCGGTGGAGCTGCTGGATGTCGCTCTACAGGCTCGGAATTCCGTGCTAAGGAAATTTACAAGAAATGCGGAACGACTCACGCGAATGCCGTCTAAGGAAATTTTTGTGCTGGGTGAGGGCGACAAGGAAATCATAGATTTCCTTGAGAAAGTGCGTGCCGCCAACGGCTTGCGTGTGCAGCTGGGCAAAGACGTGTTTTCTGTGACGATCTCTTCTGAGTCTGTTTCCGACAAGGGCCGTGAATATCTTACTAAGGGCGGCCGCGTCTCGGAGTGACGCCCCGACATAGTGGGGCGATCACATGGCTAAGCGGTCATCCCACCTTGCGAGCCGAGGTTAGCCTTTGTTAAGCCGCGCAAGATCAAGACAATGGCCTGGTCGACATGCGGAGTGCTCGCGAGAACCCGGTTCTCTTCTGCAGACAAACCGTTGTTTAGCTTCTTGCCCTTGAACGAGTTGAATTTGTCTCGGCCGGGCCATTCACGCACGCTATTCGGCTCCAGCACGCCGATTTCCTCGGCAACATCGCGAGCGCAGCCGCCGAACCCGCCCATGACGTAAAGCGGCTGTTTTGCTTGAAGCGAATGAAGCGCCTCCTCGGCGATTCCCGGCATGTCTCCCATAAACTTGTCGACGCGGCCTCCAAGGATGATCCTGGCATCGGTTTCCGCCAGCATCTTGTGTCGCATTGAGGATAGTCCAAGCGCCCATTCTGGCTCCGTCGGCTGATGGGTTTTCAGATTGTGGCGCTCTTTCAGATCGAGGTCTTTGCCGTTGATGTCTAACAGCCGAAGCTCGGCGACTCCCTCCAGATCGGCAGATGCTTGGTCCAACTGTTCTGGTTCTTGCCGAATATGGACCGGCCAAGCGAGATAGTTGGTCACACCTAGTTTGCGTGGATTGATCGTATCGCGGCGGTATCGCGCGGCAAGCTCGAATAGGAGGTTGCTAAAACCGTCGGTGCGGAGGTCCCCGCCGTAAACGAGCTTTGCGCCAAGTGCGAGTGTATGCCGCGCAATCTCAGTCATCGCGTCGCGAAGATGTTCCGCCTGCAGCCCCAAGCCTGGCATGTCTGGGCTTTCTGAAGTGGAGACCGCAATCGATTTGTTGTCCAGAACTTCCCGGTAGGTCATCGAACTGCTCCCGCCAACCATTCCGTGGCACTACGTAGCTGGATATGCGAGGCGATATCGTGAAATAGTCGTTGTTCCTCGGCGCCCAGGGGAGGGTCCGGGTACACGATAATTGTAGGCTCTCCCTCAGTCGCAGGCACGAGCGCCGCAAGCGAAATGAGTTCAGGTGGCCTGGGCAAGAACGTGACACCCGGGGAAGCTTTTGGACGCATGAGCTCGACTCTACACTGCCAAAGGAAGTCTCGCAAAATTTCATCCAACAACGCGCGTATGACAACATCAACACGCGTCAATTTTCGGTCATCCAACCGGATAATTGGTACATTTCCAAGGTAGGGAAAGCCGCGTTCGTCTTTGTCGCTAATGCAGTTCGCGATGACGAGAGGTCTGTGGTGGCGTTTAGCTTCAATAATCTCACGGCGACACCATTCTCTCGATGAGAACGAGTCCGTATGTATCGCCACGACGGCACTCACCTCGATCTGAGAAAGCAGAACATCCTGAAATTTGACGCCAGGTGGGATGTCGTAAACGTCGAAGAAACTGTCCAGACCATCACGGGTCGTGAGCTGCTTGCGAATTGCCTTGGCGATGCGCTCCCCGGCGTCGTTGGGATCATGCTTCGAATGACTGAGGAATATATCGACTTTCTTCAGGTACCCGCGCAAAGCCTCTCTGGTCTCACCCGGGCGTCTCAGATGCTCCAGGTAGTGCCGGAGCATCCTGCAGAACTGGTAGGTCAAATGGCCGATCAGTGTGGCAGTGAGATCAGCAAGGCTGCCCTTCCATTTGAACCACCGAAGTGCCTGCTCGTCCAGCTTGAGGGCATCAAGCACTCCGGCGTCCATTGCCACCGGGAAGAGCCTAGTCGCGAGGCCGGTCGCTGCAGTCTGAGCGACTATCTCCTCAAGGTAAGAGGTCCATATCGGGTCTTTTGAGAACTGTTGATCTGCCAGAACGATTACAGCAGACGTTTCGGCGGAACTGAAATCGATAGGCAAGGGCCTTTTTGTCCCGTCTGCGATCGCGAAGCGATAGACGACGCTGATGCCGGTACCCCCGGTAATCCGTTCATAGTTCTCCCTGCGGAAGTGCTCGAACAGTGCTTTCGCCACCTTTGGCCCCAAATCGAAATTGGGATGCCAGACAATGTAAACAACCAGAAACGGGCGTGCCGTGTCGACCATCGGTATCTCGCGTTCGCCCAGATTGCAGGCGAGGAAGGGGTTTTGTCACAAGTATGCCTTGAGATTACATAAGACGGGTATTTGGTGGAGATAAGCAAGCGGGTTGCGGCGAGGCTCTCAGGCGGCCTACCGCTCGTTTATTTTGTCATTGTCTTTTACCCACTCATTATAGACGGCATATTTTGACTCGGTTTCCCAGATCCAAAGCCGCTCCTGGCCGCTTCTATCCTTCGCATTGCCCACATATGGGTAAATTCCAAGGTACTCTTGTCCCACGTACTTGCTGAGTACGTTTTTTGTCACCGGGAAGATGCCCACCTTCGAACGGTATCCGTCGAAGTAGCCGAGTTCCCAAGGCATCCATTTCGACACGTTCGAGTTCTCGCTGTGCAAAAAGAGAAGAGACTTCGACTGTCGAAGCCGCCTCCGGAGAGTTTCGGCGGTCGCTTTTGTGACGTTGTCAGGGGCAAGGTTTGGATCGTCAAACTTATCGACGTAAGCCGTCAATCCATAATCCTTCAAGGTTTCCTTGACGCCTAAAATCACTTCGCTCTGCTCTTGCGACGAGTAACTGAGGAAGACGTCGAATTCGGTCGGAAGGCTCACTGAGGCCTGTTCCAGGATTGCCGTAGCGGTTTTTTGAACGCGTACCGTTGTAGCCTGGGCACGCGCTCTGATCGCAGCTTCTGTGAATGTCGCCATAAAATTGCTCCATAGATATCAAGGGGTGTCCAGATGCTCGACGCCTTGACGTGCAAGAAATTAGACAGGTGTCGACTAGCCGCGGTTCAGAACATGGCCAGCTGCTGGGTAGCTTTGGAGGCGGAAGGCAAATCGTAGAGTCCTTCGATCCCAGAGATGAAATCACTCTGCCCGCCATAGCTTGGGTGACGAACTTGCATTGCATCTATGCCGAGATCGGCGAGGGCAAGCTGCGCGTCGCGCCCGACGGCCACAACCACCCTTGGGTCGAGCACGTCAAGAAGCCAGCTGAGCAGTGGGCGGCAGGCATTCCGCTCGCCGCGTGTATGGCACCGATTGGACTGAGGATCGCCGTGTTCATGCGGGTGGAGGGGAAACACGTTCCACAGGAAGACGGGCCGTTGGATCCGGTTGAGGGTCTGCCAGATGACGCTCGCGGTTCGCTCGGCCAATGCCGGACCCTTCGTCGCGCGGACGAGAGGGAGGTCCCCGTAAAGAACCGAGTGGTCTGTCAGGTGAGCTTCATCGGTCAATGCGAGGCCGGTGCGTCGTCCGCCTCGATATCCAAGGTCGCGAGCAATCCAGATAGAATCGACTTTGCGATCGATCGCTGCATCCAGGACGAGCTTGAGGTTCATTCGGCGGATAGCCGGAGCGTCGTCCTGATCGAAATCTCCGCAAGCATCCGAGTACGGATTGAAGGCGTCCTTGAAGGAAAGGTCGGCCAATGTCTCAACGAACTCGGTGGTGTTCATTGCGGAAGTTCCTCTATCGATAGCGACCGCTTCTCTACATCAAGCTTGATCCGGCCGCGACGATTATCTCTCAGATATCGGAACGCGTGGTTTCCTTGAAGGATGGCATCTTCCCACAGCCAAAGGGGTGAGGCGTTCACCTCGTAGCCCTTGGCGAATTGTCGGACGTTCTTTAAAAGAGTGAGACTGAGGTCACCCGGCTTCTGATCGGCAAAAAATTCGAATTCTTTCGCGACACCAAACACATAGGTCGCCAAACCTTCTTCAACCTGGATCGCCCGTCCACCGTCTTCGCCTTCGTCGACGCGGACCTTGCTCTTCCGCTTGCGCTTGAGAAGCGCTCGGGTGACGGGTGACCATCCGAGAACTGCGGCATAAGCATAGTGAAAGACATCGTGGAAGCGGTAGTCGTCGGGCTCCATGATGTTGTCCGTTAGCCGGTCTCCTATGAACAGGCCTCTGCAGCTCTGGAGCACGTAGCGTTTGTCATTACTTGCCTCGCGCTCGTAGATGTCGATTTCGAGCGTCCGAGGAAGCTGTTCATCAGGCGGAAAGTCCTGATCGAAAAGTGGAGGGTATACCCGTTCCTGCGGCCAGCGATCCTCAGTTTTTTGAAGGTTTGCGCGAGCTGCCTCTTCGAGCAGGACGTCAGACTCGTTGGCGACCTGCACCAGACGGTTTAGCACGCCAGCCAATCGGGTTTGCAGGAGCGATTTATCGCCGTGAGACGTATCCACCGTGCTTGCAAGCTCGCCGGTCGCAGCCGTCAAGCGAAGAAGCGTCTTTTCGAATTGAGCGCTGGGTGTATTCATCGGGAGGGTGTGTTGGGGCTGCAGCGCAGAGAACGCTAGGTCCGAACCGTGACCACCGCCTGCCAACGTGGCCAACTTAATGTCGGCATGATCTGCGATAATCGCCAAATACCAAAGCGTATCCCCGAGTTCTTCGAGCACGGTTTGCTTATAGCCGACGATCGCAGCGAAATCGCGCTGGCGTTTCTTCACTTCGCTCAGCAGGCTTCCCACCTCCCCAACCAGGCCGAGCACAGGTAGGTCAAAACCATTGCCTTTGTTACGGGTCCGGTCGCTGCGAGAAGCCAGCAACTGATAATCGTTCAATCCGAGCGATGAATTCATGACTGGGCTCCTTGCGATCGTAGAGTCAACCATTCGAACGGGGCTCCTCGCAGGCCTCCTGGCCCAAGAGAGCGAATCCAGGCCACAAATGCACCTTCCATCACCTCGTCTTTGAATTTCGAGCGGCCAATACCGTTTTTGCAAATGTGCCTGCCGCGATTATCCACGAGGTTTGCGGGGAACTCGGGTCCTTGCCCACCGAAATAGATGTAATCGTCGCTCAGGAGGACACGATCGACTTGCGTGTCGTTCGCAACGTGCTTGGGGTTGGGACCGCCGCTGACTTGGCTATGGAAGGAGTCCCGCTGAGACCAGCCAGCAATTCCTGCCGCGTGATAGTATATATTGTCGCCCGCGCTCTGCTTTCGGCTTCCGTTTCTTATCGGCTTCTTGGCCTTGAACCGTGGCTCGGAGTCGTACCCGTCAAACGTCAGGTGGTCTGTGACACGCATTGCGTAAACTAGATGGCCACCGCGTCGGACGGTGCGATCATCGCTGCCACATCCCACGACCCAGTCTCCGATTTTGGCGTGCTGTCTGATCAGGGGCTTGCAAGTTGCTAATGAACAGATCCCGTAAAACGGATTGGGAGCGAAGCCGCTGTCATACCTTACTATATACGAATAAATGCTCATCATTTCACTCCGCAAGGATGCCGTTTGATCGGAAGGACAGGCGCAGCGGTGCCATCGGGCAATTCCGATTTGTCTTGGTCTTCTACGATTGCCTCGACTATGGAGTTGCCGTGCCAGCCGACGAGAGCGTCGTGATACTCCTTCAAGGCATCCGGCAGTTCGCAACCTTCTTCGCCCTCCGCCCACACGCCGACGATCCGTTTGCCCCGGCTCGCGGCATATTCGATTTCCCAGTTCACCCACTCGCTGTGGCGGGTATCGGCAGTGATGTAGACAATCAGTGTCGAGGCCCACTCAATTTGGGGGGCAAGAATAGAATACTTGATGTAATTCTCGTCATTTGCGTTGTTGGGATTGCTTGAGTTGATAGACGAGTCTCGGACATCAAGATTATGATCACTCAGGATCTGTTTGAGCTTTGGGAGCCCATGATCGTCTTCATGGATATGACTGATGAAGACGTTTTTGAGGAAATTCGTCACTGTTAAAACCTTTAGCTGAAACTCGCTTCGTAAAAATCGCCAGCGAGCCTCGATGAAATTTCAATGCTATGAATTGGTTGCCGCTTACGAAGCTAAAGCTTTCGAGATCGAGGCTAAAGTCGAGTCAACAGCATCCGGCAGCGACCCCATATTGCTGATTTTAACGACTGAATACTTGCCGCTTTCGACCGCAGCCAGCTGAGCATATTCTTCGCGAAGGCGCTGCCAACCGGTAAGATCTTCTCCCTCACGGTCAATCGGGCTATCCCTATCGACAAGAAAGGCGGCCGCCGGTTTGATGTCGCCCCACACCGTTTCTTCAGCGGCAACTAGCTGTTTCAGCGCCGTCTGATCACCGCCGCTGACATTCCATAGACCAATGTCGACCACCAGAACCGATCAAGAACCACGTTCTTACCCGCTACAATCCAGGGTCTAATACGGGTTTCGATCACGTCTATGTGGGCGGCGACATGCAGCGCCTGCTTTGCGAGCGGGGACATACCGGCAATGCCAAATTCCTCCGGCGCATGATGGATACGGTAGATTGCTTTCCCCAGCGTGCCGTCATCGCGGCCCGGAAAGCTTAGAAACTCGGAAGAATCCCGAGGTAACCTTTGTTTTAGCTCGTGTACGATCGAAGATTTCCCGACCCCGTCAGGTCCCTCGAATATCAACAGTTTTCCGGCCATAGTTTCCCCCGCGACTGTCGAAAACAAATTCAACTTATGGTACATGAGTCGTCAACAATTGGAGAAGAGAAATGGCTGGTCGACGTCATGTTTTTATTAGTCATCATCACGCGGATGACGCGCATGTCTCCAAGCTAACGGATTCCTTGGCCCGGAAGGGCTACGAGATCCGAAACAGCTCCATCAGGGCTAAACCAGCAAACAAAGAGCGTCTCGCCAAAGGCCTGGTCAGCGACAATGCGATCAAGCGCCTGTTGAGGATTAAGATGTCGTGGGCGTCGACGGTAATTGTACTTATCGGGAAAGAGACGCACGCAAGGCCGTGGGTTAACTGGGAGATCAAGAAGGCCCACGAACTTGGGAAGCGTATCATCGGCGTTTTCACCAGGGGAGGCACCAAAGCGGATATTCCGCCCGCTTTCGAAGACTACGGCAGTGATCTAGTCAATTGGAATCCGGAGGCAATTATCGATGCCGTGGAGGGCGCAGACCCTAATTTCCGTGACACTGACGGTTCTTCACGCGCCCCGGTCCACAATCCCTCCACATCGCGCTGCTGATCTATGGCCGTCTATATCTACGTCGTCGCTCGGGATTTTGGCTTCGCGCCGAACCCTTTTCACGGGGTTTGCACTCTCGCCACCTGCAAGCCAATCGTCCGTCGCATGGCGAAGGTCGACGACTGGGTTTTTGGAATGGGCGGAGGTAAGCTTGGCGCGGTGAGCCGATGCATTTTTGCGATGCAGGTGACCGAAGCTGTCTCCTTCGACGAGTATTGGGCGGATACAAGATTCAAAGACAAAAAGCCCGTCCGCAACGGAAGTCGTACGATGATGCTCGGTGACAACATTTACCACCAGAGCAACGATGGATGGCAGCAGCTCGACTCCCATCATAGTCGTCCCGATGGTTTACCTGATATTCACAACATCAAAACCGACACCGGGACGAATCGGGTATTGCTCTCGGAGCACTTCCTTTTATTTCGGGAAGGCGGCGCCGGAGGTCTCGAAGGCCGTTCTTGATGAAATTGGCTACAAAAACATCCGGGGACACCGGGTCTATAGGAATTACGAGTGTCAGGGACTGCTTGATTGGCTCTCGACAACTCAGTCGGCCAACCTCAATCGCGTGGTTGACGATCCCTTCCAGTTTCATCAAAGCGCCGCCCGATATTCGGTAAGCGATGACAAGATTTTAGATTAGACCATCCAGCGGTGGTGGACTTCGGAATAGTTCAGATTGCGAATTGTAAATGACCGACGATAGCCTGGGGATCGGAATGATGACGACAAATATTCGGTCAAATCTCACGACTCCGCCCAATGCCATCGTCTTCGGGCCGGGTTTCTTCGACGCCTATGGCGACCGCGACTGGACTGCTGACAACCCTAATATGGCCGCTGCTCATCAATTCAGGACTGAATTGATTTCGAGGGTCGCTACTGCTCGTCTTTCATACGGAAGTGGCGTTGAAAAACGAGCGTTGGAAAGCATCGTTGAGCTATTCAAGATAGCGCGGGCGATTACCGCGAAGAACGTAGGATGCGGCACATTCGAGATACTGGTTTGGCATACTTTGAATGCAGTGGTGAGACCCTTTACTGCGAAATGGCATCCTCTTAGCCAATCGGGTGTCCTTGATGCGCTTGATGCAAGCGATGACTTCCGTGCTGAACTATACCGTGTTCAAAACGCGCTGCGGGAGCTTGAGCGAGGACTGGCGCTGCTTGAGGGGGTTACTGCTTCCTATAACCCAGGCGTAGCTGCCCTGGGGGGCACCCAAAAAGCGGAGCCAGGGGATGTAACTTGGCGCCCGGCTGGCGGAAATGAGGATTTCGAGGGGCTGGAACGCGACGCCATTGAACGCCGAAGAAAGACCTATAAGGTTTCACCCAGAAACTGGGCCGCCGGACTCGCGCTTTCTGGGGGCGGTATACGGAGCGCCACTTTCTCCCTTGGTGTTCTAGTCGCGCTCTCGCGGCGGAATTTGCTGCCAGAGTTCGATTACATGTCCACCGTTTCTGGCGGTGGGTATACCGGCAGTTTTCTCACATCGCTTCTGGGCCAAAGCGGCTTGAACGAAGGGATGGGGCTTCGCGGGGATCAAGTGCCATTTAAGCGGACAGAACAAGAGTCACCGTTTTTAATGGGCGTACGGCAGCGGGCGAGTTTCCTTTCTGCCGGGGTCATCGAGCGCCTTCTCTTGGTGATGCGGTCGACATACGGTGTGTTTATCAACGTTTTGCTTGCGTTCGGAGTCGTAGCTTTCGTGGCTGCGATCGAATTGTTTGGTAGGGAACTCACGAAATCACTCGGGGCACCGACATGGATTGGCTGGGGTTTTCCTGTTGCAGCGCTAATTTTACTTAGTTTTGTGTCACGGCAAGAAAGGTTGCAGTTAAACGAACTTAACGGGTGGCATTCCTTCCTTGGTGCCATGTTCTGCTTGCCACTGATCTGGAAGGCCTTAGGCGTATTCCATCACGGAGTGACACTGCTTACCAGTGGACCTGGTTGGATCCTGGGAATAAGCGAGCTCTCCGCAACCCTCCTGATCGGCGCGATTTTGTTAGCCCTTCTTGGTGCAGCTTTCGCAGTTTACGCGAACGCCCGGTCTGTTATCGTCTCGGCTGTGACCGTCGCTGTGCTCCTTTTCGTCGAGCATGCATTCTTGGTAGTTTTCCAAACCATAGGGCGGTTCGACACCGCCCTCGTATTCGCCGCGATTGCAGGAATGACAGTCATCCTTTGGTGCGCGGTCGATGTGAATGAGACTTCGCTCTATCGCTATTACCGGTCGAAGCTTGCGACAGCTTTCATCTGCGTCAATGGAGAGAACCCGTCACCGCGCGTTAGCGACTTTCAGCCCGAACTTTCCTTTTATCCTATCGTCAACTGCGCGTTAAACGCCCCAGGATCTAAAGAACCAAAGATGCGAGGTCGGCTTGCGGATGTCTTCTCATTCACGCCGCACATGACCGGGAGCAATCTGATTGGTTATCATGATACAAAGCTGTGGGAGGTGAGTAATCCCAAAGTGGATTTGGCGGCCGCCATGGCCCTTTCAGGTGCTGCTGTGTCGCCGCAAATGGGTTTACGGACCACAAGGCACGGAAGTTTCTGGCTGACGCTGTTCAACGCACGGCTCAACGCCTGGCTGAAAAAGCCCAGCGAACTCAGCAAGGAGCCAATGTCGAACCAAGAGAGCTGGTGGAGCCGTGGTCCTGGTCTCCAATACCTATTCCGCGAATTTACTCCAACTGCCAGTGAGAAGCTGCCTTTCGTCAACATCTCGGACGGCGGCCACATCGAAAATCTTGGGGTCTACGAGCTACTGCGGCGCCGGTGCAGGTACATATTGGCGATCGATGGAGAGTCTGATCCCAGGATGACCTTCCATGGGCTGACGAACCTCCAGCGGCTTGCCTACATTGATATGGGCATTCACATTGATGCGGAGCTGGATGAGCTGCGGTTGATGGACTCTGGTTTTAGCCGGTCCCATTTCAGATTTTGCAAGGTCCGTTATCCGACTGGTGACGCTGCGCGTCCATGGGAGACCGGATATCTTCTCTATGTGAAGCTCTCCTTGACTGGCAACGAGGGCGAGTTCCTTCGGCGCTTTCGTCTCGACGAACCAACTTTTCCGCATCATTCGACAGCCGATCAATTTTTCTCGGAAACCCAATTCGAAGCCTATCGTTCGCTCGGTGAGCACATTGGCGACAAGCTCTTTATGGAAGCTGTCGTTGAAGAGCTGGCAGGCGAACCAGATATAGCGGTGAGGGATTGGATGAAGAAGTACGTGAAGAGCTTCATCGCTCAACCATCAATTAACCAGCGCGTGTAATCGAATTCGTCATACCCTCATAAAGATACAAATTATTAAACCTGGGGTAGTTTATAGGGCATGTTTTTTCTTCAGGGGATGAGCATGCTTCCAAAAGTCTTTATAGGATCAGCCAGCGAGAATACTGAGCTGGTAAACGCTCTTCGTGCCGAGCTCAGTGGCGTAGCCACTTGTGTAACGGACAAGAAATTTGCCCCGGGCAAAAGCTTCTTGAGCAACCTACTTCATTTGAGCAACGAAGTGGATTTCGCGGTCTTCGTCTTGGCAGCGGATGACATTTTAACAAAAAGAGGGATGGCCCCAGGGTCGTGCCCGCGAGACAATGTTATATTTGAACTCGGTATGGCATACGGGGCGCTTGGAGACGAGCGCACGATCACATTATGTCCGAAAAGCCATGATCTTCAGCTGCCAACTGATCTCCACGGCCTGCACCACCTCGAATATCACGTAGTCGATGACGATCCGTCCGAAGGAATGATCGTGGCGGTGCAGAACGTGATCAGAAAGATCAAAAAGGAAGGTATCCGGACGAAAAAGTCGCATGTGGAGGCTTTAGTAGCGGACAAGATCCTAATCGAGAAAGTTCCAGAACTCGCGGCAACTGATCTCAAACGATCAACCGAAGGTAAGAGGATCTCCGGCCAAGGCATTGCGATCACAAAGGAAGAAGAGTCATTCCTGGTGAAAAGTGGGAACAGGACGGAGCGGCAGGTCATCAAGATTTCCGGAGCGGAGTGGTGGGGTGGCAAAGACGGCTGGAAAGCCGACGAGGCGATCGTTAACCGCCTCCAGAAGTATTTGCCGAAGGTCAAAATTTCGGCATAACGATCTCGCATTCGCTCTCGTCCGGCTGCCATTCAACAAGGACCGCATCGTCTGGAAATATGAAAAGGGAGGGAGGCTGTGTTTGGGTTGTAATAACCCTTCGACAGTCTCGCGCTCTCATATTGCCCACCAAAATCTGCTCGTCAGGCCTTTTGTCGCAGTAGACGTCTTCAAGAGTTCGGACGTGGCCACCAAGGAAGTAGGTAGGGCTTACTTCCAAGCTTTGGTTGCCATTGGATTTAAGATAGCGTCGTACGAAATGAAACGAAAAAGGCTGGTCTCCCCATTGGGAGGTCATGCGGTTGGCTATCTTCTTTGCTTCCTCGACGTCGAAAGAGGTCAGATTGCCGACGACTTCATCGGCGCGAAACATCTTGGGAAAGGAAAAGTGAACCGAAATTTCTGACATGAGATGCTCCATTGCTTGAGACCCTCATGAAGTCACGAACGCTTGCAAGAAACGACAATCCAATCGCGTACTTTTCAAGTGCCCGCGCCGTGACGTTGCTGTTCCATTGCCCAGGCAACCACCCCGTCGCTTAGTGACGTCTTCCTCGTGTCAGATCAAAATATCATTCACCGAGCTTATCCAGCGTGTTCGGCGCGTCGACTCCAGACTGTCGTGCGCATCGAAAGGACGAATTCGTTCGAAGTTCAGCCCCGTCTCACGCTCAATCGTCGCGATCGTCGTCTGGATCTTGCGGGTCCGAAGTTCCTCGAACCGGTACGGTGCGAGCGCCTTGAACACTTTCGCCTCGTAGAGAGCATCGACATACTGGGTCTGGCCGACAATGAACGCGGCCGCTGACACATTCGTCGCGGTCTTTTGGACGACCGCGATCTTCCAGAAGGAGAGGGGAATCTTCCACGGTCCGCCCTTTCGCTCTTTGCCGTAGGGCGGGTCGTCCGGGCGATAGATCGGGCCCTGAAGGACGGTGACCTTGCGTTCTGTAAGCTGCGTTTGGTTCAGAACGTAATCTTCGAGATCGCCCCAGTCGACATTGTTGTACGCCTGAAATTGCGGGGCGGCGTTGGTGTAGTGGAACGAATCCTCATCTCCATTGCGAGCCTCCTCCAGAGAGCCGCCCCAAGCCGGATCGAAACGTCTGACGAGATGACCACGGCTGAACTGTACCTTGTCGTTTCCCTTGGCCTTTTCGTAGAATTCGCCGTCAGGCTGATATTCGTCGGCGATCCGCGCATCGCGCCGAAAACTGCCGGGACGATCACCGGGGTGGCGAAGCTCCGACCCGTTTATGTTCACTGCAGTGATCAATGCGAACTTTCTGTCCGCATGCATGATAACTGAGAACTTATTATAAACGAGTTCGACCCCAGTACCGCTCAGCAGTGGTGCTGCTTGAGCTTTTACCGGTGCGATAATTTGTTCCAACGACAAGCGCTCGGAGAGAAAGTCCGGGTCGTATCCATACACCGTGTTCTGCTTTGCCCAGCGCGTCGGCTTGTATGGTTTTCCGTCGGCTTCCAAAACCTCAGATGAGGTCGTGGAAATCTCCGGCACCATTGGCGTGAACCCCAATGCTCGCTCCAGCCGGTCCAAAACACGAAGAGCGTGGTCGTTTTCCAGGCGCCTCCGTTCCAGAAGCCGGAAGATTGCGCTTATCCTCACACCTTCGTTGCCAATCCATTTGATTGGCGCCTCTGGTTTTGCAGTGTCCCTGGGCGCTGCGACAGCTTTGTGGTGAAGGGCAACGACCTGCCATTGATCATTGAGTACCGGCGAACCCGAAGATCCTGGCTCTGTGTCGGTTCGGTAGTGGATGAAGGCGTCGAGGTTCCGGCCAGGTATCTTAAGGTTGACGACTTGGTTGCTGCGGATACTGATCTGCTTTGGTCCGCCGCCAGGATGTTGAATTATAGTGACCCATTCTCCTTCAACCGCTTTCCCGGAAAGGGGCAGAAGGCTGAGCCAGCCGAAGCGCTCCAAAGGAACGCCTTTCTCGGACACTGGCGCCACTGAGACAAATGTCACGTCGGCCTGCGGGTCTGAGAAGAAGATTTCATGCGGCATCAGGTTGAACTGGATTGGCGTCCCAAGCACCCCGTCTACATCATGCTCGTATCCGAATTCGGCCTCGGCTTGGCCCGCCTCGATTTCACTCCCGAGAACGTGGGCATTCGTCATCAGCAGCCTTGGACCGACGAGGAAACCAGTGCCGTACCATTCGCCACCCGGCGAGGGCACCCGTATACGACAGACGGCCATGGATGCTCTCTTGCCGCGTTCCAGATAGTTGATCGACGTGAGATCGCTTTTGCCGATAATACGCTCAAAGCCGGTCGGATCGGCTTGGGGTGGCTCCAGTAAGTCTCGACGGATTGCAAGTCGCTCGGCGGGCTCAACGGCGGGCGCAGTATTGGCGGTGACTGCGAGCGCCCGAGAGGAGGCGTTAGCTTCCGCCATCGCCTTGGAAAGCTTCTGATCCGTGGTCGTTAGGAGGTCTCGCCGTCCCAGCGTGAAATTCTTTTGGCCTGACATTGCGTCCTCGATTTGCCCCGACATGTCGAAATGCAATATTTCCCAGCTGATGATGCCGGTAGCGGCTGACGATGTGCCACTACTTTAAACTGTAACTGGGCTGTGGCAAGGTGCAGCCGTTTGTGCCGATTGCGCGGATGCGGTTCATTCTCGTCCGCCGCTCTCGCTGCCGGGTGGCCTTCCCAAAAGTGGCTGGCCACGTACAATTTCACCGTGCACAAAGAGGAACCTGGCTTGACAGCTCCAGCGGCACATAAGACCTATGTAATTGAGGCTTGGCCCTCTAATTTGTGCCGGTGAATTCACGGCAACTCGCTGAGACGTCAGTACACAACCGCGCGGGCCGGGCGATTGCTCAAACGGTGCACCACGGGAATGGTAAAGAGCGAGGGCCAAGCCTTGGAAACGCGGGAAACACCAATCAACAATGCGCTTCTGCAACTTCGCATGGCCCATTCGGTCACGGATGTCGCTTTTTCCCTTGGACTAGAACCCTCAAAGTTCTTTTACGTGGTCCAGAACGCGGACAATGGCCGATATTACAAGGAATTCCAGATTCCAAAAAAGAAAGGCGGCATGAGGCACATCGCCAAGCCCGTTAGAGGCCTGGCGCTGGCCCAGGACAGACTGGCGGCGATACTTCGAGACAAATACGAGCCGAAGCCGTTCGTCAAAGGATATGTGAAAGGGCAATCGTTCTTAACAAATGCGCGGTATCACGAGCGTCAGAAATGGGTGTTGAACATCGACATCAAGGATTTCTTCCCATCCATCGGGTTTGCGCGTGTTCGTGGCCTGTTTATGTCGAGCTACTTTGGCTTCAACGATAGGGTAGCGACGATCCTCGCCAGGATCACCACTTTTAAGGACGGCCTTCCGCAGGGAGCCACGACGTCGCCTGTTATCGCGAACATCGTCGCGCATAACCTCGACAAGAAGCTGCTAGCCATCGCCGTCAAAGAGCGGCTTCGGTATTCGCGCTATGCCGACGACATTACCTTCTCATCGAGCCAGAAGGCAGTCCCTCCGTCGGTCGTCCGTGGGTGGGAACCGATGCACGGTCCAAGAACGGTGGATCTAGGTGGCGCCGTTCTGGAAGCATTCCGGTCCGCTCGGTTTGAGATAAATGATGAGAAGACGCGTATTCTTTTAGCGAGCGAGCGACAGGAGGTAACCGGCTTGATCGTCAATCGCGGTGCCAACGTTTGGCGGCGTGACATCTCATTGCTTCGAATGAAATTGCATTCCGCTCGCGTTCATGGTCCTGAGAAAGCGGCCAAGCTTTGGCTGAAAACTACCGAGAGCCCAGTGCATTTCTGGCAGCACATTGAAGGATGGCTCTCATATATCTCTCAGGTGCGGGGCGGGGACGATCCGGTTACTGCGAAACTATGCAAGATGGCGGTCCTGAGCGGCTTCAAAGGTACGACATGGATTGAGGCCTATGCCGAAATGGTGCGGGAATTTGACGTTTTTCTCTCTCATGCGAGTGAAGATAAACCGAAAGTACGCATCCTTAAGAACAAGCTTGAATATTATGGAATCAAGGTTTTCTTTGACGCCGACAGCATCGAATGGGGAGATACGATCGTAGAGAAGATCAATCATGGCCTGCTGAAGTCGAGTTATTTCGTCCCTTTCCTTTCCAAGACGTTCTCCAGCAAAGGGTGGACTAACAAAGAGCTCAACTCTGCCATAGCGATGAACGTAAATCGCAGAGGGCGAATCCTTCCGATTTGCGATGGAGATTTTTCTATTGAGGAAAATTATCCACTCCTGAACGAGACGTTGTACAAGACATGGCCGTCAGACCCTACTGAAGAGGACCAGTTCGTAACTTCGGTGGCGGATGAGATCTTGAAGAGGGTTCAAGACAAGCAATCGCAGCAAAACGACCTAAGTGGCTGAGACCGAGGATGCCTTTTGTCCATATAGGCTTCCTCAGCCTTAGATATTGAGTTGTCGGGAGGCGCTACGCTCTCTCGGACGCCGTAGCACTAATAGAGCTTCACCAAAGATCTCTCGACGACGAGTCGTGCGTGCCTCGATCGCACGGGCCTTGTCGGCCTCGGACATATACGACGCCTGGGCAAGTGAGGCCTCGTTTTCCACCATGTCAGTCAGCAGATTGCGCATCACCCCGTTCTCCTCCTTCAACCGGGAGAGCTCAGTTTTAATCGGGGAGGCCGAAAGTTTGCGGGCAATCGTTTCGTCAATGGTCTTCTCGACCAGGCGTGTTTTCGCGGAGAGGTAGCGCCCAATGGCGAAGGTCAGAAACATGGCGCAGATGGCGAGGCAGAGGTAAAGCATTGTCGGGCTCCAATCACCACCTGGAGATCGTGATTTCCGAAGCTGAATTCAATAAGACGGCCGTCACTCTACGCGCGAGACCGTCAAAATCTCAGTCTCAGCGGACGAGGCTTGCGCCCCAGCAAGATTACTCGCCAGTATCCGGCTCTGTATCAAATCTTAGGCAAGAGCTCGGCCTTCTTCGTTGCGAATTTGTCCCCGGTCAGAATGCCTTTGGCGCTCTTCGTTCCATTGTTTGAAAGCATGTCGGCAATCTCAGCTGCCTCCAGCCGAGCAGACGTCTTGTAAGGATAGTGCTTCCAGCACCACCACTCCTGCTGCTCTGACTTGCCGAAGCGAAAGCCAGCCCAGTCGCCGCAGTGACACTTCCTCGCGATCAGGACAGGGGCTCGTTGAAGAGTGGGACGATCGGTGCCGCTCATCTAAGCTCCTTTAGGACCCAGCCGCCTTTTGGCGTGGGCCATCCATTTTTGGCTGCGCGAAATTCAGCTTCCGCCAATGCTTTTCGTTTGGCGTCGAGCATACCTGAACCCCACACCGTGATGCGAAGGCGTCCGGCGGTGAATACGTACCTGTCCAAATCAGCGTTCCGGCCAGTCGCATATCCTGCGCGGAAGCTTGTCCTGGCTGCGCTAGCGTCAATGCGGTTGCGGTATGAAGCAGGCTGTCCATCCCACCATCGCTTGAAGGCGGTTTCCAAGTTTGGCCGGGATGGTCTGGTTTTATCCAGCATCTAGGCCTCCCTATCGAATTTGGGCGACCAGCCCCGAGTCATGCCGACTCATTGCGCTCTGAGCGAGGGCAAGCTGGAATCGCAGATGCTTAATGTCGCTGAGCAATGTGGCGACAGTCGCTTTTGCATCGTCGTCATGGAAGGCGAGTGCTGCCTCAACTTCGTAGTCTAATTCTGCCGATGGAGTCGCGAACTTAACGGACATTGAACCGCCCACATACCCTTTGAACTATTTGAGTGTTCTCATTATGTTCTCTTCCGCTTTGGAGTCAACAGGCGTCGCTGTATGGCTTCGCGCACATCTCAGAAAGGGAGTAAGCAGTCATGGCGCGACGGAAAGGCGAATTGACCCCTGCGGCGATTGACCGAGGATGGCCGTTCCAGGTGGCGCTCCTAGCTGAGCTCTCTAAAGGCAAACTTGGCGAGGAACAGGCTCTCTACTGCAATCGGCTAATGCGCTGCAGCCGGGGTCACACAGTCTTTCACGAGGATCAGCATTACAACATACATTGCTTCGCCACGAAGGTCGGCGCCGAAGCCTTCATGGGCGAAGTTCGGGGGCGAATGGTTTGATCCTCGCGATCGAGGACGGGGCGCCGATTGGAATAAGTGGTTTAAGGGGAGGGCAGCCTCCAAGCTCGTCAGTTGTTCCCAGCGGTAGTGGCGCAGCACCTTTTTTGGTCATGTCACCCAAGTCGAGTGGCAAAGGCCTGATCCCTCGTCAGACCAGGCCCTCCCTTTGCCGCCTCGAGGAGCACGGCGGCGGGGTCATAGAAAATGTCGACCGTCCGGTCAACGGGAGAAAGCATTGTCAACCGCTCGAACCTTTCCCGGAACCGCCGTAGGTTTGCCAGATGGAAGGTCTGTTCAGCTACCAGATGACGTTCTCCGTCAATGGATTTGGATAGAAAAGCCCTTATCCCGATTGACGATGATTTCGGATTGGGTGACGTACGCGCTCCGGACTTGGCTGCTTCGGCTACTTGGAGCGGGCGACCCTCAGGTCACTTGATGTTAAACCGCGCGTTTATCTCCTGCCTTCAGAGGATAAAGCTCACCAGAATTCTCCTTTGTCGAGGTCAGGAAAACGAGGTAGGGATGCGGCGCGGGCCTTGACGCAGAAGCGTGCGAGTAGGGTTCGTTGGTTCCTCGTCTCATTTGAAATGACCACATCATGTCGGAATACAAACCTATCGGTTGGCCACATAACCGTGATGAAACAATGGAATGGCTGGTCAACGGCACCAGTCGCGAGCGCTTCATCGACGACATCTTCACGGAACTCTGCGAGCGTCTTCGAAGTGCCGGGACGCCTGTCGCTAGAGCTACATTGTTTCTGAACACCTACAATCCGCAGTGGCAGGGAGCACGAATCCTATGGCGGATAGGCGATAGCAAGGCCGCGATCATCACCTTTGATTACGGGATCGAAGACACCGGCCGTTATCAAAACAGTCCAATTCGGGAGTTGGACGAGGGTGCCGATGTTGTCCGCCGTCGAATTTCAGAGAGGCGCGGCCAGGCGCCGTGGTATCCGGTCTACGATGAACTTCTGGAGGAAGGTCTCACCGACTACCTCGCCTTGGGCGTGGAGCATACGCTCGGGAAAAGGCAATCTGTGACATTCGCCAGTGACGGAGCTGGCGGTTTCTCGGAGGCAGATATCCAGCTTCTCAAGGATATCTTGCCTGCGCTAGCCCTAGTGAGCGAGATCAGGCTCAAGAACCGGTTGGCTCGAACACTCTTGGAGACTTATGTCGGCCCGCATGCCAGCGAACAGATCTTGGCTGGTGCGACCCGGCGAGGGAGCGGCACAACCGTTCGTGCTGCAGTCCTGATATGCGATCTGCGCGACTTCACGTCAATTTCTGACATGTGGCCGCGCGACGACGTCATCGAATTGCTAAACAGCTATTTCGACGCCGTATCGGACCCTATCGAGCAGAAGGGCGGCGAAATTCTTAAGTTCATGGGTGATGGCCTACTCGCTATTTTTCCTTTGAGCAATCCGCAGGCTTGTGAGTCCCTCTTGGCAGCCGTTACCGAGGCGCGAGCGAACATGTCAGCGATGAATGACCTCCACGTTCAAAAGGGCCATCCGGCGCTGCGGTATGGAATGGGGGTCCATGTTGGTGATGTCATGTACGGCAATATTGAATCCCGAAAGAGGTTGGATTTCACCGTCATCGGACCCGCCGTGAACATCGCTTCGAGGCTGGAGAAGCTTACTAAGACCATCAAGAAGACGGTTCTGCTGTCCGCTGATTTCGTTGAGGCCGTGGGGAAGGACGCGCGGATGGAGGGGCTGGGATCATTTGAGCTTCGAGGTGTAACGAAGCCCATCGAGGTCTTCACGTTCGGCTGATGGACTTCGGAACTCCAGGTTCGTAACCGGTGTTCCGTCCCACGTTGCCCCTCTCCGTTAAGATTGTCCGAGATCAGGGAAACCACCTATCTAGGTTTATTGACGCTAGCTGAGAAGGCATTTGATTGCTGACCTGCTAGGTTGCCTTTGCGAAGTCCCGGAAACAATTATTTGGAACAGCTAGTGGCTTAGCGGCGAGCAAGGAAGCCTTGAAACACCAGCGGTAACAGCGGAATGTATGCGAATTGGCTTGGAGCGGGGATTGGATGAATTTGAAAGCAGCGTCAGTAATTGCCGTTACCATAGGATCAGCAATCGCGGCATTTGGGGCTGTCGATGGGGTCATCGCTGCTCCTGAACAGATTGGCTGCTACGGCGACAATTGGGGTCCCACTCTCGCCATGCTTGAGCCGACGCCCGCCGGTCCGATGAAGTTGAAGACCTTGCGGTGCACGCCGATCCCCGAAGGTTGGCCGAGGATGGTCCCGCCTGCGCTGTCGCCAGACGGCGAGCTTGTTTACGCGTTCGGTTCCTGGAAAGGTTTGTGGCTCGGTGATGTGACGCGTGGTGGTCGCGCTCATACGGTGAATGAAAAACTTCCTGGAGACCTCTTCACACTGACGGCTCCCTTTACATGGCTGGATGACTCCTCGTCAGTTATCGGCGTGAAGCGTGAGACGACCGTGGCAGGCAGCGTCACGTATAGTTCTCTGCGGCCATATCTCTTTCGCGTGGATGGCTCACAGGCGAAGCTGCCCGAACTCACTCATCCAGGTGGCGCACTCGATGAGCTTTACTGGATCGATGGTTCGGGGTTAGCACTCGCGGGCTTTGGGATGTACGAGCGTGACGACGAAAAGGAAGAAGAGCATAAGCAAACGCTTGCCTTCGTTGACGCTAATACGGGAGCGATTTTACAAGCCGTGGAAAAGGCAAACGTGCCAGGGCTAGCCGATCAAAGAAGCCTGGAAGCTGTTAAATCCAAGATCGACCCATCCGGGAGGGCACACGTCCTCGTGAAATGGGGACCCAGCAAATGGTTGCTCTGGGTTCAAGGCCAATCACCGAAAATCGTTCCTTTGCCGCAGACTGCTCAGTGGTCGCCGTTCGTTCTTTCGAGCGATGCCTCGAGCGTCCTGATGATGGGCAATTTGAGCGCGACGGGTTGGGTGTGTGAACTATCAGACCGTTGCCCCCAGCCCATACCACAATCGGGAATGATCGCTGAATTCCGGGACCTCCCAACCGGTCTCGTGAAATGGACGATTTCTGGCACTGCTTCGTATTTTTCCCGGAGTCTGCATCCGGCCGTCAGCCCAGATGGCCGCTGGGGTTTGATATCGCTCCCGGACGAGCAAGGAGCCGCACTTGCATTGATTTCGATGACATCTGGTAAAGTGATTCAGAAAGTGCGGCAGCCGGGTTGGGGGCCGATAGGCCTGTCATTCTCCGCTGACAGTAAGTCCGCATTCGTCACGGGTGGAACGATTGTGGCTACATATGCCGTGGCCGAATAAGTGCCGTTTTCATCACCATAAAGCGAGAGTCGCGTGCTGGTTGAAAGTCGACCTCTCCGCCAGGTATTGCTGCGGTGGTGTTTTCTGACGCTAATGAATTCGTCGCTGATCTTTGACCTAAGTAAGGTTTCAGCACCGCAGCGCCAGCGCAAAATCTGGCGGGCCTGTAACTCAATTCTGAGGTCTTGCCTTCTGGCGACATGATGCAATCTATCGGTCGGTAATCGAGTTCACGAGGGAAATGCCCATGACCACTGCACGACAGATCGTCCTCGCCAGCCGACCTTCAGGGTCCCCAACCTCGAAGAACTTCCGGCTTGAAGACCGCGAGTTGCCCGAAGTGCAGGAAGGCGAAGTGGCACTTCGCGTGCTCTACCTCTCTTTAGATCCTTACATGCGCGGCCGCATGAGCGACGCGAAATCGTATGCCGCGCCAGTGGCGATCGACGGCGTCATGGAGGGAGAGACGGTGTGCGAAGTGACTCGCTCCAGACACCAGGACTTCAAACCTGGTGAAATCGTCCGTGCTCGGACTGGATGGTGCACGGACGCCGTTCTAAACGGGGAGTCCATACAGCATGTCGATACCCACGGAGCACCAGTGACCACGGCCATCGGTGTGCTCGGAATGCCGGGGTTCACGGCTTATAGCGGCATGAAAGTGATTGGGCAGCCCAAAAAGGGCGAGACGGTTGTTGTCGCCGCGGCCTCAGGGCCGGTAGGATCCTTGGTGGGGCAAATCGCGAAGTTAGCAGGTGCAAGGGCCGTCGGCATCGCGGGCGGCCAGGAGAAGTGTGCCTATGTGAGAAACGAGCTCGGCTTCGATGCAGTTGTCGATCATCGATCTAAGGGTTTTGCGTCCGATCTCGCAAACGCATGCCCAGACGGTATTGACGTCTATTTCGAAAACGTTGGAGGTCCGGTGTGGGACGCCGTTCTGCCGCTGATGAACCTTTATGGACGTGTCCCCGTTTGCGGGTTGATCGCTAACTACAACGGTGCGAGCTCATCAGACCATGACAAGCTGCCTGCCACGATGTCCGCCGTGCTGAGACGAAGCCTGCTGATGCGAGGCTTCATCAACACCGAGTTCGTCAAGGAACACTATACCGCCTTCCGGCAGGAAATCGGACCGCTTGTTGCGTCAGGGAAGATCAAGTACCGCGAAGATATCGTTGACGGCTTGGAGAACGCGCCCGATGCATTCATCGGGATGCTTTCGGGCAAAAACTTTGGGAAGCTTCTCGTTCGAGTCTCTTCTGGCTCGCGATAACCTATCTACATCCTAACATTGCGGTGCCTCTCAGCCGAAACCTTCGCCTGTTCCGATAAAGGTAACATCAATCGTGTTTGCGAAAGTCTTTGTACGCGAGCCATCCGCGCCTACTGAAAATAGGACGAGGGTAAACTTGCCGCTTCCTTCAATTTTGTCGGAAACGCTGAAGGCCCACTGAACCGTATTGTCGTTCTGTTCACCCTGGCCAAAATTGAAGCACGGTGCGGTGTCAGAAGTTGCGATAAGATCCTGCCGAAGCTTGTCGAGCGCGTCCGCGATTGGCGTTCCGCGAAACTCCGGGGGCGCCGGTGGTGGGTTAATGATGCGCTGTTTCTTCGAGCTTTCGTCTTCGATCTCGGCATCGGCTGCCGCTGTTAACGGGAAAATTGAAAGCTTCGTGGTGATCGTATCGTTCAACACCCTAGATACGCCGACACTGCCGTCCAATGTTGCAAGGTTTACTGGGACCTGCAGTCCACCACTTCCGGACGTTGTTTGATCGACTTTAGCAGTGACCGTTATCGCTACTTTCGATACGATGAAATCCACCGCGCCAGCGCAAACTTTCCCGCTTCCCACTGCTGATTTGTCATTTTGGTGTCGGTATATATAGGTCCCAATGTCATGTTTTATCTGCCGCACAAGGCTCTCGAATGCGACAGTCCGGCTTACATCTGCGGTGTTTGCACCTAGCCCGCAGCTCGACAACAATCCGGCGGGCACCGCTAACAGCACCCCCCTGCGGTTGATGAGAAGGTCCATGAAAACGTCCCCCGACGAAGTTCAGTGAATTTCAACCCGAGGGCGAGTATGGTCACAACCTGGTGCACCTGTCGAGTCTCTCAGCGGTTCACGTCGACTAGCGTACGGCCGCGAACCTTGCCTTGAAGCATGTTTTCGGCAACGCCCCTGACTTCATCAAGCCCGACCTCGCTCACCATGGAGCCGAGTTTCCTAAGATCCAGATCGGTCGCCAAGCGTTTCCACGCTACCTCACGTAGAGACTGTGGCGCATTGACGGAATCGATCCCACAAAGAGTGATACCCCGCAAAATAAAGGGCAATATCGAAGCTGGAAGCTCCATTCCGCCTACAAAGCCGCAGGTTGTCACGGCACCGCGGTACCTGGTCTGGCTCAAGATATTTACAAGGGTCTTGCCACCGACCGCATCGACAGCGCCCGCCCAACGATCGGCCCCCAGTGGCGGACCGTCCTCCGAGAGCAGGGCTCGATCCATAACTTCGGAAGCACCGAGCGACTTCAGGTAGTCAGCCTCAACGGACTTGCCACTCGAAGCAGTCACCCGATAGCCCAACTCGGCCAGGATGGCGATCGAAACAGAACCGACGCCACCGGACGCGCCAGTCACAAGGATGTCTCCACGCTCGGGATTGATCCCGCTATGTTCGAGCACAAGTACGCTCAACATGGCCGTAAAGCCTGCGGTTCCGATTGCCATGGCATCGCGCGTGCTGATCGACCCTGGCAGTTTTACCAGCCAATCGCCCTTGACGCTTGCTTGCTGCGCATAGCCTCCGTGATGATCTTGGCTGAGCCCCCATCCAGTCGCGACAACCTTGTCCCCAACTTTGAAACGGCCGTCGCGCGAGCTTGCGACAGTGCCAGCAAAATCGATGCCCGGGACTAGTGGAAAGGACTTGATGATCCGAGGGGTCAGGATAGCGACCGCGTCCTTGTAGTTCACATTCGACCACTCAACCGCAACCTTCACGTCCCCATCGTTAAGTATCCGATCATCCAAGACTTCGACCGAGGTCGTGACGGCGCCGTCGGTAGCACGATTAGCAAGGATAGCCCGAAATGTCATGGTACGTTCCTTTCGATTGATAATTGCCATGACTTTTAGGGGCTTGCGGCGATCATTGAAAGAACCCACAATTATAGCTCATACTACCATTTTTGTAAGTATCGCCCACGGAGGATCTTGTGAGACCTAAACGCCTAAATCCGAAGAGCGACTGTGCGGTCGAGTTGACGCTGTCTGTCATCGGCGGTGTATGGAAGCCTCTGATCCTCTTCAATCTTCTGATGGGAAAGAAGCGGTTTATGGAACTCACGAGGCTCATCCCGAGCGCGACTCAACGCATGCTCACACTTCAACTGCGTGAGCTTGAAGAGGATGGATTGGTGACACGCCACGTTTTCCCGGTTGTTCCCCCGCGCGTAGAGTACGAGGTGACCGATTTGGCGCGAACTCTAGCGCCCGTAATGTTGAGCCTGCGGGACTGGGGTGAGCGTTACCGGCTTGAGCAGCAAAAGCTGCCCCCGCTCGAACCTCACTGTCAGGCCTGAAAACAGGTTTCCAGATCAGCATTCTTATAACAGCAGCGCGGATTCCACATGGGCTAGGAGAGCCTTCACGTCGACGGGCTTGCCGAGGAATGCAAATGCTCCGCCTTCCATCGCCTGGGCTTTAGTACGTCCGTCAAGATACGATGTGACGAAAATGATCGGCGGCCGCTTTTGATCCGTGCTCAGGATTTTTTGCAAATCCAGGCCGCTCAAGCCGCCGGGCATGTCGACATCTAGGAGCATACAATCAACATTCTCGCGATCAGGCGCCGCAAGATAGTCTTCGGCTGACGAAAATAAACGGCTCTCGTATCCACAGGACACCATGAGGTCGTCGAGTGCCTCGCGGATGGCAAGATCGTCGTCAACGACTGCGATAGTCTTGGAAATGGGCAATTTCGGAAGCCTGAATGTGAAAGTTGGACACGAATTGAGTTATGCGCTCTCGCCGAGCGCTTCGATACCACACCTGGGTCTAGGTTCCGGTGATTTGGTGCATCTTTTTGAGGAGATCTGCGAGCGTTCGGACCTGCATCTTCCTCATAACGCTACCGCGATGCAGTTTCACCGTCACCTCACTGATGCCCAGCTGGTATGCGATTTGTTTGTTCATCAATCCCTTGTTCACTGCTGTTAAAACCTCGCGTTCTCGCGGTGTCAGACTTTCCAACAGCCGCCGGACATCCTGGGTGGCGGCGACGGCTTCTCGAGCCGCCGCATCCCTCGCCAATGCGACGGTCACCGCGTCAAGGACGTCCTGGTCGCGGAATGGCTTGGTGAGAAAGTCTACTGCTCCGTCCTTCATTGCCTGGATGCCCATCGGAATATCGCCGTACCCGGTGAGGAAAATCACGGGTAGCTTGCTACCAATGCGATTGAGTTCGCGATAAAAATCCAGCCCGCTCACCCCAGGAAGTCGGACATCAAGCAGGATGCAGCCAGGCGCTGCGATGTCTGCCCCCTCAAGGAATTCCTTAGAAGATCCAAAGCTTCGGGCAGGGATGCCGACGGATAGAAACAGATCGCTCAAAGATTCACGTATCGAGTGGTCGTCATCCAACAAATAGACCGTCGGTGCGACCGGCTCATGCGTATTGCGGTTCATGCTTTTTAGCTCCGACCAGTGGAAGAGAAAGTTCGAACACCGCGCCGCCCGAAGCGTTGTTTCGAGCGGTCAATCTTCCGCCTATCGCCTCTACGAAGCTCTTACAGACAGACAAGCCAATTCCCATCCCCGTCTCTTTGGTGGTGAAGAAAGGTGCGAAGAGCTTATCAACGGCGTCTTCCGCGATGCCGGGACCATTGTCGGCAACTGAGATCACGACCTGATCGCCATCCCCGGGGCGGACCTCGATATTCACCTGCGGGTTCGCCTGCTGGGAGTTGGCAAGAGCCTGGATTGCATTCGTTACGAGGTTGATCAGAACCTGCTGGAGCTCGATCCGCATGGCGATGACCTGCGGGACGGACTTGGAAGAGATGATCTTGTGCTTCACCCGATGTCCGTCAAACTCTGCTTCCATGATCGCGCACGTCTCTTCGACTAGATGCACGAGGTCCACGCTCGTTGGTTCGCTCTGTGTCTGTTCGATCCTGCTCCGTGTTTGCTTGATGATCTCGCTTGCTCGCTCGCCATCTCGAACAATCCGGTCCGTTGCCCGCTTAGCGGCTGCAAGATCGGGTGGATCGCGGTCCAGCCATCTGACCAGCGTTTGTGCACTCACAATGATCGCGCCAAGCGGCTGGTTAAGCTCGTGGGCCAACGATGTCGAGAGAGCGCCGATCGCGGCTGTTCTCGACGATGCCGCAAGTTCTGCTCGCGCATCCTGCAACGCCTTTTGAGCAAGCTCACGCTGTGTGATGTCTACCATGCCCGTGACCACGCGGTTGAACGCGGTGGCATCCTCCGGAAAGCTGACCGTTAGAAGAACAAGCTTCTTTTCGCCATCGTCACCGACCACAGTCACGCTGTCGGAAAATGAGCGGCGCCCCTGGAACATTGCTTCCAGCAGGTCAAGAAAGGTTTCATCGCCGGGCGGCAGGATCCGTCGCAGCGATCCCGGCGTTTGATCAATTGCATTTCGACCCAATAGTTCGACCGCCGCCTCGTTCGCCGCCACGGTACGAACCGCGGCGACGCATCTATCGACGATTTCTGGCTGTTGTCGCGCATATTCTCGAATGTCGTCGACCCCCTGAGCCTTCAGCGAGAGCAAAATCTCTCGAACAGAGGAGTAGTCGCGTTCCCAGAGTGCAACTTTCGTGCGGTCAAAGATAGCTCGATATCTACTCTCGCTCTCGCGAAGTGCGGCGTTAGTGGCGATTAGCTCGGACCGTGACGCTTCATTTCGCATCAGCAGAGACGTCGTGATGACTAGTGCGGCCAGAGCGACGCTGAGCCGAAGCAACGATTGCAGGTCGATAAGCGCGTCGCTGTGAGCGTAGACGTAGGACGCGGCAGCAAGCACGACCGCCACCACGCACCCGGTCACATGGCCACGGGCAGTTAGGATATCCCCAAGTAGAAGGAGAGCGATTACATAGAGGACCGCGATTGCGCCTTCAATCTTGGTGAATGTGTCGATGTAAAAGATGGTCCCAGCAAGAACCAGCGCCACAGCAGCAAGGACGGTGCCGTACCCGTTGTCCGTTCGACCATTGAAAAAGTGTGTTGATGTCATCCCGATCGCAAAGCCCCCAATCCGCAAGAATCGTACCACTCTCAACGGCGATGTCACCTGTACTGTGGTCTAAGGTAACGTTTCTACGATTGTCGGGATCGATGGATCCGTAACGGGCCGTCTCTCGAAGTATTGTACGATCCGGCAGTCATCAATCCCGATGTGGTGTTTTCCGAAGTCTTCAGAGGACCCGAATTCGGAAGTCGGATCGTATTCCATGCGACGAGCGGAAAAACTACCCGCCAACAACGGGTGTGGGTCTATCTCCGGGCTTGTGTTTACAGGGCTACAGCTGAAAGCTGGCACCCCAGCTTTTGACTGGCCAATGGTTTTCGGCTCCGTGCCCGACGTTGAAATAGAAGTTGTTCAGGAGTTTCTGGCTAAAGAACCACACCATTTCGGTAAATTGCTGCCTTGTGACCTCAAGCCCAAGGTTGAAGGACGGCATGTTTTCTGACTTGAACATAAACCCAGCTTCGACGCGCTGCGGCGTTAGCGGAGTGCGTACCCAGAACGAAACGACCGCAGGCCACCGCATTTTTGTGCGAGGCGAGATCACGACCGCGCCCACTATGAGGTATGTAAATTCGACTGACATCTCCGGAGGTCCAGGTTGGATGTGCTGGCCGATGGAGCCGGATGGGCGTTGGGCGAATTCTCCAGCCCAATCTCCCACTTCGACCTCCGGCCAAGGAAATTTCGGCAGCTCCTTTTTTGTGCTTTTCGGCATCGGGAACCTCTCCGGCAATGAACGTCAGCAGACAAAGGACAAAGTGCGTCGACTCTTCATGCAGTCAAGAAGACCCCAGGTCCTGCATCCGGATCGACGGGGTATGGCGCCGGTTCATGTCGACGGCTCCAGCCTTTTCTCAGCCGCGATCGGAGCGGCCTCCTGAGATAAAATGGTCGTCGAGCCACCTGTGTGTTAGGCGAATGCCTTCAATGCAGCATGGATTTGGGATACGACGGCTGCGCCTTCACCGACAGCGGCAGCGACGCGCTTCGTTGAACCGGACCTGACGTCGCCAATCGCGAAAAGATTTCGAAGGCTAGTTTCAAGAGATGTGCGTTGACCGTCGTTGGCGCCGGTAGTCTCGGGGCCTGTGAGAATAAAGCCAGAGCGATCGCGCTTCACATGCTCGACCAGCCACCCGGCGTTGGGATCCGCGCCGATGAAGAGGAACATATGGCGCAGCTCGAGATCTCGCTTTTCACCCGTCGCGTTGTTCCTTACGACGGCTCCAGAAAGCTCAGAGCGGGTGTCGCCGGATACAGCGTCGATCTCGCAGCCCATATGTATTTCGACATTTGGTAGCTGCCCGATGCGGTCCACCAAATACTGAGACATGGTTTCTTCCAGGGGGCGGCGGGCAACGAGATGCAGCTTCTTTACCTGCGGCGCCAGGTAGGCGACCGCCTGTCCCGCGGAATTGCCGCCGCCAACAAGCGCGATCTCTTCACCTTGGCAGAGGCGGGCTTCAACAGATGTGGCCCAGTAGCAAATCCCCGATCCCTCGAATTTATCAATGTCCGCGACGGCTGGTCGGCGGTACCGAGCACCTGACGCGATTACGACAGTTTTGGCCCGAACGGACCGACCGTCATCCAGTTCCAAGGAGTGATAACCATCTGATGCGGGCACGAATTTTCGAACTTCGATTGGCAGCGCGATCTCTGCACCAAACTTGAGGGCTTGGTTGAACGCTCTGCCAGCGAGAGCTTGTCCCGATATTCCCGTTGGAAAGCCAAGGTAGTTCTCGATCCGAGCCGACGCCCCGGCTTGGCCGCCAACAGCTCGTTCATCCAGCACTATCACTTTCAAGCCTTCGGATGCGGCGTAGACCGATGTAGCCAATCCAGCGGGGCCTGCCCCGACGACTGCAACGTCGTACAGGACGTCCGTGTTGATGTCCGGTGTGATCCCAAGACAAAGAGCGGCTTCCTGATTGCTTGGATTGTTGAGCACACTGCCGCTAGGGCAAACCATGACAGGCAAGGCGTCGGCCGAGACGCCAAGCTTTTTGACTAGCTCACGGCCACTCTCGTCCGCTGAGGCGTCGAGAACCAAGTGAGGATAGCCGCTGCGCGTGAGAAATCCCTGCAGACGAGTGATTGCGGCGCTTCCAGGGGTGCCAATTAGGATGGAACCAGCACCTCCGGTGTCGATCAAAGCAACTCGACGAAGGATAAAGGCTCGCATCACCAATTCGCCAATGTCGGCTGAACCAATAACCAACGCCCGGAGGTGTGATCCGTCGTAGGGTAGCGCAACGCACCCCTCCGCACCGGCGGCGCCTCTCACCAATGAAGGTCGACCTGCCAGTTGACTGACCTCGCCTGTGAACTGGCCGGGCGAATGGGTCACCACGTTCAATTCATGCGAAAGGCCGTCGTGTCGAAATACGTCCAAGCTTCCTTCAAGCACCAGCCAGACTGGCGCGTCTTTTTCGCCGAAATGCACCACTATCTCGCCTGCAGAAAAGTGGTGAGGTTCCCCGCTGGCGAACCTCCGGGCCGATATCATCTGCGTCGGGCTCAAGACTGGAAACATCTGTTCCGCGCGATTATTCGAATTTGCCATGAGAATGCTCCGCCGCTCCGGCTTCAATAGAATTTGGGAATAGGCCCCGGATGTGGTGTCCGATCGGGAAGTTCGACGATGGTCTCGTCGACAAAGCACCAGCCCCAACCTTCGGGAGGGTCGTAGCCTTCGATTATCGGGTGGCCGGTCTCCTGAAAATGCTTGGTGGCATGATGACCGATGGAATCATCGCAACATCCGACATGGCCGCATTCCCGGCAGAGCCTGAGGTGTACCCAGCCTTGACCAATCTCCAGGCATTCCTCGCAGCCCAATGTGCGAGGTTTCACTCCGTATACGCTAGATCCATGGTTGCACGTACTCATGGGGACCCCCATCCGATTGGTTGTTGTAATTGACCGGGAGATTGTATCGAAGTGCCTGCTTCTAGCAACGGGCGGGAGATCCACCCGGCTAAGGCCCCGATAAAAATTCCTGCCACCGTCCCAAGGACGAGCGCCGTCTGACGCGGTAGCTGATATCCCGCGTTATGGAGTGCATTGTTTAAGCTTGCGGGTACGTCTTCAGCCCCGACGGGGTCAAGCGTTCGACGAAGAGCCTCGGCCTGACGTTCATAGGCGCCCACACGCTGGGCGGCGCTCAGATCGCCATGGAGATAGGTCTCGACTTCAATCTTTTTCTCTGGAGCAAGACTGTGGTCGATGAAGCATTGAAGGTCTGCTTCTGTGATTACCCGAATTGTCACTTCACCCTCCGCAGGTAAGGCCTTTTGATGAGCGTTTGCCGGATTGGGGCTTCAACGATGAGCCTGAGCTGCTCCCGCGCTTGCGGCAGCAAACGTAGAAGCTCGCCCTCCGAAATATCCAGGACCTGCGCAGCCTCGCGATGAGAGAGCCGCTCTACCGAAGTCAAAAGGATCGAGCTTCGTTGGACCGGCGCGAGTTTTGACAAAGCGATCGCTGGTCCGATGACCTTTTGCCCATAGTTTTCAGGATAGTCAGCGGACGGCGTTGCCGACGCTTTCCCGTCCACCAGGCCACACATCAACCTAAGAGCATTGAGGCGTACATTTGAGTGTCCCATCCACAGCCACCGAGCTCGCAATTTCTTAAGAGTGGTGAGCACGAGGACATCCGCTGCATCCACGTCCGGACAGTGGCCTCGCGCAAAACGCCTCAACGACGGAAGGTGTGGGAGAACTGCTTCGCTAAAGTTTTTCATAGGTTCTTTCTCTAAGCGCCGGACGGGGTCAAATCTTGGATGATTTCGCCGCCGCGTCGTTGATGCTTCAGCTCGCGTAGCGCTTGAGTGGGAGTGGGAGTGGGTAGGAAGCGTAGTGACAGGATCGGATTGTCAAAGAATTGGTCGCGCAATTGGGTACATTCGTCTCATCAGCCGCCCGGGACCGCCCTCCCGCTAGCCGCTGGTCGTGAGGGCAAGCCCCTTGCTGCGAATGCTCTCCAAGCCGCATTCGCGTCGCGGCCCCTCGTTTTGGATCCCCCAACCAAAACGAGGGGCCGCAAAACCTTCGGATTCTTTGGCAGTAAAAAGCCGCGTGCGAGACGCGTTCCTTCTAACGAGGACGTCGGCTTTGCCTTTAAGACCCCACAAGACGCCACCTTGGTGAAGCTTGGCGGCAAGGAAACCGGTCCATTCCACCGTGTGCTTCGACGGCAATGTCTACGAGGCTAGTCATTGGATTTCTTCTGCTAGTTTGGGTTTGGAAGAGCTTGAAGCGCAGCTTCAGCAACGGCAATGTCCTGTTCGATGGAGCCACCGCTGACGCCAACGGCTCCGGCCACGTTGCCATCGAGAAGGATCGGAATGCCCCCACCAAGGATGACGAAAGCCCCGCCATTGACCGAGCTGACAGCGAATAGCGATTGTCCTGGCTGGATCATTGGAACGAAGGCAGCGGACGGGGCGTGAAACGCCCTGGCAGTCCGGGCTTTGCCGATCGCCAGGTCGAATGCTCCTGGCCACGCCATGTCCATCCGCGCCATGGCGACCAGGTCTCCACCACCATCGAGAATGACGATTGTGGACTTAACGCCGATCTGGTTGGCCGCATGTTCGGCTTTTTCGATCATGGCTCTGGCGAGGGAGAGGTCGAGGACACTCATGCTGTTATCCAGTGCGCTGAGGGATCGGGGCGACACCGCACCCAGCAGCGGCTGGGTGCAGTTAGTGCGATTGTGAGATCGGGTACGGTGATGACTCGTGCGGCTTGTGACGAGCGGCCGATTGCAGGTCGAACACCGCGTGCGACCGTTGAGGGCGGGCGAGGGCGGTGCCTCGCCCGCCGGGCGATCAACTTAGTTTGATGTCAGAGAGATCGATGGAAACGACCAAAGGCTCGGCCATGGATTGTCCATCGGGCTGGCGTGGAAAGATACGGCGCACGGTCGGGAACTTGATCCCCTGAACTTCGGTATAGTCGCTGATGTAATGTGCACCAGGTGTGTTGCCAGCGATCTCGACGTCGTAGTCGTGACGTTTCAGCAGACCGGATTCATCGATGTAGAGCGTCTGGACGGTGCTGTGGGTCGCGATTTCTTTCGGGAACGTCACCTTCAGGTGCTTCCAGGTCTCGCCTTTCTCCGTCCAGTCACCGAGTTCTTCGGTTTCGACCCCCGGCGCCGCGAGCAGGAACGGCATATTGAGATAGGTCCACATGGCGATCCCGGCGAAGTAGGCAAGCTGCTCCTCAGACCAGGGTGTTTCCAAGGTGTGGCCAGCGAACGACGCGCGAGGGCTTTCGAGTTCGCCGACGATATTCCCGCCGTTGTCCTTGATGGTGACCTTGCCTGGTTCGAAGCGTGTGACTTTCGCCTCGGGACCCAGAGGGGAGTGCGATGCCCATTCATCGCCGAGACCGACGGTGACGTTCGTTTCATCAAGCTTTCCAGCCTGGCCCTTCAGTGTCCAAAGGGCGCCGCCTTGGACGAGGTGAGCGGACAGCTGAGAGAACTTTTTCCACTGATCGAGACCACCGTGGGCGTCGATAATCTTCTGTGCGAGTGCGTTCATAGTATTTCTCCTTGTGTGTGGCGCGATCAGGCGTCCAGGAATGTTTTGACGTGCGCGACGAAGGTCTCTGGGTACTGGAATAGCGCACCGTGGCCAGAGTCCGGATAGATGATCAGGGTGGCCGTGCTCATGTTCTTGAACATCTCGTACGCGTTGATCGACGGGAACATGGTGTCGTCGCTTCCGTGGACGATCAGAGCAGGCTGTTTGATTGCCTTCAGGGAGGCGTGATCCGGGTCTTGCTCAGCGCACCAGCCGATAATTGAAGCGGCCTGAGGATTGCTGACGTCTTCGCCGCTCTCGGGGTCACGATCGTTCTTGCGGACGGTAGCACGGGCAACGAAGGCTCTCGCAGCTGCCTGGCTTGCGTCTGACGGCGGGAAGAAGAGGGGGAGGCGCACATCAGGAGCATTTTTGGAAAACGCGTCCTGGACGACCTCCATGAGGTGCTCTTCTCCTCCCTTTGGTGCGGTGCCAGCCAAGATGATTTTGCGGACCTTGACGGCGGAACGGGCGGCCATGACCTGCGCCAAGAAACCGCCGAGCGAGAAGCCAAGGAGATCGACTTCATCGAGGCCAAGTGCGTTGATGAAGTTCTCAGCGTCAGTCGCCATCTGATCGACGTTGTCGGGCGTCTTGCCGCCAGATGTCCCGACGCCAGCATTGTTGAAGATCACCACCGGGCGATCCGCTGCAAGTGAATTGGCAACGATGGGATCCCAAGCGTCCATTGTTCCGGTGAAATGCTGCATAAAGACCAGCGGGACGCCGGTCTTCGGCCCAAGACGGCGATAGGCGAACCGTATACCCCCAGCCTCGACGTACTCGGTAGGTGCTGTCTCCAATGCGACGGACATGCTGTATTCCTTCCTCGGTGATGCGGCTGAGCCGTGTGTGTTTCCGAGGAGATACTGCCTGCCGGGTGCCAACCACGCGAGTTAAGGCATATTAAGTGATGTTAAGGCCGAAATAGCTGGGAGCAGCCGTTGATTGCGGAACAAAGGGGAGGCGTTGGCACCCAGCTTGGCGCATTCGGATCTATTCGAAAGAGGTGCCGAATTTTCTTGGAGAGGCTGTCCGGATGACGGCGATTGAGGTTTGGGCCTTGCAAGTGATCGTGCGCCAGCGCTTCATTTCGAGCGAGGATGCTCCAAGCTCGTCAGCGATCGCGACTCCAACAAGGATGCCCAACAAGCTACGGTCAAGCTCGTCATGGGCATCCTTCGAGGCGAGGATGTTACTTTCCTGTGCCTGAGTTCTGGAGAGCCGACGGCAGCATGACGTCCGGGAAATCCTGATAGGAAACCGGGCGCAGGAAGCGATAGATCGCTAGTGTTCCGACCGACGTGGAGCGGCCATCGGATGTTGCCGGGAAGGGGCCTCCGTGGACCATTGCGGGCGAGACTTCGACGCCGGTGCCAAAGCCGTTGATCAGCAATCTCCCTGCCAATTGTTGGAGGCGCGGGACGATCATTTGAGCCGCGGGATAGTCGGCCTCGTCAACTTGCAACGCAATCGTCAGCTGACCTTCCAGATTATCGACGACCTCTAAGACCTGGCGTTCATCCGAGCATTTGACGATCAAGCCTGCCGCGCCGAAGACCTCTTCCTGCAATTCGGGGTGAGCGAGGAACGATGAAGCGTCGGTCTCAAACAGCGCCGTAGCGGCCTGAAATTCCTTGCCATCCTGTCCGCGAGCAAGCTCCGCCACCGAAGAGTGAGACGCCAGTCGCTGTACCGCTTCACAGTAAGCTTTGAAGATCCCGCCTGTCAGCATTGTTTGTGCCGGTGTCTCCGCAAGTGCCCCACGCGCTGCAGCTTTGAAGGCCTCAAGGCCGGGACTGTCAATCGCAATCAACAAACCGGGGTTCGTGCAAAACTGACCAGCACCCAAGACGAGCGATCCTGCGAACGCCTTCCCAATGTCCGGCCCCCTTCGCTGCAACGCATTGGGAAATAGGATGACCGGGTTGATGCTGCTCATTTCGGCGTAGACCGGAATCGGCTGCTTGCGCTCTGATGCGATCTTCACTAACGCCATACCACCGCGTCTGGACCCCGTGAAGCCGACCGCCTTGATCCGATGATCGGCGACAAGCGCTTGTCCGACTTCAAAGCCGGTGTCGAAGAGCATCGCGAAGGTCCCCGGATGCAGACCACTATCGGACACGGCCTTTTGTACGGCATGCCCGACCAGCTCGGAGGTTCCTGGGTGCGCAGAGTGGGCTTTGACAATAACCGGGCAGCCAGCCGCCAGCGCGGATGCCGTGTCGCCGCCTGCAACAGAGAACGCCAATGGGAAGTTTGACGCTCCGAAAACAGCGACTGGACCCAAGGCGACGTTTCGAAGTCTCAGGTCAGGCTTGGGAACGGGCTTACGCGTCGGATCGCCCGCATCAAATCGTAGCTCTTGGAAGCGGCCAGCCCTTACCTCCTTGGCGAACAGTCGAAGTTGACCGACGGTCCTGGCCCGCTCGCCTTCAAGTCGACCTCTTGGGAGGCCGGTCTCGGCCATGGCCCGCACGATCAAGTCGTCACCGATTGCCTCAATTTCTAGAGCAACACGGTCAAGGAAAGCGGCTCGCGTGTCGAGGCCAGTTTCGCTGAAGCTTGGAAATGCTTCCCATGCCAGTGCAGAAGCTTCGTTCACCTCATCGAGCGTGGCACCTGCGAATTCGACGGGCAAGCTGTTGCCGGTCGCAGCCTCGACTGCAAAGAACGACTTTCCTTTGCCCATCCGGGCGGTTCCACCGATGAGCAAGCTACCGTTTAACATTTTCGAGGCCTTTCTAAAGTTGATCCGGACCTACATTGCTGAGCAATGCAAAGGCCATTTTGAAGAAGTCATCCAGCGGACCACGGTCGCCGGTTAGCTTCGTGCGAAGTTCGCAACCTTCCCAGCTGCTCACCAAAAATCGGGCGAGTTCACCAGCCTCGATGTCGGAACGAACTTGTCCGATTTCTTGTGCTGCTTTCACCGCGGCTGCCAAGCTCTCTGTCCATCTGTCTAGATCAGACCGCAGAGCTGCTTGTAAATGAGGAACCGCCGTCGAGCTCTCCGCGGTTAGATTGGCAATCAAGCAACCGCGGTCAAAACCGGCTTCCTGATGACGCGCCAGGCAAAATTCGAAGTGGCGTCGTATCCGATCTATGGGTGGGAGGTTGGCGTCGAAGAGAATTTCCCGTTGAGAGGAAGCCACGTATTGCTCCAACACCGCGATGGCCAGCTCTTCCTTCGATTTGAAATGGTTATAGAAGCTTCCTTTTGGAACTCCGGCGGTGTCAGAAATTTCTTGGACGCCACAACCGTCATATCCAAGCGCGTGAAAGCGCTCCAGACCAGCCGCCAAGATCCGTTCCCTCACAGACGGTGCCATTGTCGTCTCCCTTTTCAAAATGGGATACGAACGCAGGCGTCAGCCTTCAAGCCCCGCGAGCTAATAGTAGCTGAAAATTGAGGGGTGCAGGTTCATGAATCTGAGCCGATTGAATCAGCTAGGCCTTGGTTCCGAACCCATTTCAGGAGTTGGATGCGGGCTACGGCCAGGCATTCCCGGCATTCCGAAGTTGTCACGACCTTGCTTCGCGACCAATTCGGCGGCGAATTGTGCCGATGCCTCAGATAGGAACCAGGCATGGTTCCCAGAGGAAGATTTCAGCAGGGACTTCGAAATCAACCCTTCCATCGCCTCTTCATCGATGCGGCGATGGCGCGATCCGGTCCTCTCAGTGCTCGCAAGCGTGCAAAACGCGTCCCGTTCTTCTGAAGTCAAAGACCTGTAGCTCCAATCCAAATTCGCACGTAGGGACTTGTGTCTCTCGGGCGCAGTCCGGCGGCCAAAGCGAAGAACTGCCAGAGGCTCATGTAGTGCTGCGTCGAGACCAGAAATGCCAAGGTCCCTTACCCGGTGCGCTGCGAGTTCGAGCGCGAGCGGCAGGCCATCCAATCGACGGGCAATATTGGCAGCAAGTCTGAGTGTCAGTGGGTCAGCAGTATTGATCTCAGCGCCCGCAGCCAAGGCTTCTTCTAGAAAGTAAGAGAGGGCGGGGGAGGCTTCCAAGCATTCCGCATCGTCATTTCCTGGGAGGTCGAGTCCAGTTAGGTACCTGACGCGTTCGCCAAGGCTGCGTAGTGGTTCGCGACTGGTCGCGAGAACCATGGCAGAGCCCGTGCTAGCGACAAACGTTTCGGCGAACGTTGCGACGTCGTCCACGATGTGTTCGCAGCCATCCAGAATAATCATGATGTCGTCATCGCCTACCGCATCAGCGATTCTCGCGACCGTCAATGTAGTGCGCGAGTGCTGCAGTAGCGCCTTTCCTACAGCCGAGAGTAAGTCTCCTTCGTCGCGAGCCTCAGTTAGGTCGACATGGAACACCTTCTTTTCCAGTCGCAGGAGGTTCCCAATCGCGATGGCAAGTGCAGTCTTTCCAGAACCTCCGGGGCCGACGATGGTCGCCAAACGGTGACGCTCATGCGCCCACCGGGCCAAAACTGCATCGCGACCGACCAATGGTCGGCGTGGCCAGGGCAGATTGCCCTCCTCAGCCTGTTGCACCGGTGTGTCCAAGGGAGGCTTGCGCGTCACAGAGGCGGCAAAAACGTAACCCTTCCCCGCGACGTTTCGGATAATGCCGGTGGCGCCCTTGTCGTCGAATGCTTTTCTAAGGGCGACCAGGTGAACGCGCAGCGCTCCCTCGTCGACATGCGTGCTGCCCCATACCGACTTGATGATCTCGTCTTTCGTTACGATCTCGCCCGGGCGGCTCGCAAGCGAAGCGAAGATATCGAACGCTCGTGACCCCAGGTGCACGCGCTCTCCCAGGTGGGTGACCTGTCGAGCTTGGAGGTCGAATGCGAATTCGCCGAAAGACGAGCTGTTCATTGTGTTCTCCCAGGTCATTGTCGATATGCGACCGTTTCAAATGGCGATCACGGTACCGGTGATGACGTGAGAGGCTACCCGTTGGAAGGGATGGTTCAAGCACAACCAAGGTGCAGTCACCCTATACGCCGGTATAGGTATCTGCGTCGCTTTGGAGCCCCCGCAACAGGACTTTTCTGCGGCGATTACAAAGCGTTGTTCTGAACAAAGGTGGGGACATGAAGGCGCAGATCTCAGGATCGGCTTTCATCACCCCATACGATGGTTTGGGGTGCCGAAACCACCGTTCAATCGAAACCTGGACGGGAACAGGACATCTCTTGCTCATTCACAAATCAGCCCAAGGGATTTAATTATGAATGTCTATCTCGGCACCATCACACGCTCTTCTGGCATCATGAAAGCTGCAGCGTACGGAAGCGGCTTGGTCTTTGATACGCCCTCGGAGACTGCATACGAGCGCAGCCCGATCCATTTTCCAGACCTCACCGACGAGATCGTCTATCAGGGCATTCTATCTCCGTTCCAGAGAAGCAAGATCATGCGGGTCGGAAGCCGCTCTCGGAACAATGTCGGCTGCGAAGTGATTGGTACAACTGTCAGAAATCAGCGTCGGCGCGAGTGGGTCGTATCCGTTGGCGGGAATACGCTTCATTAGCAGTACATGAAATACAAACCATCGTATGATTTCGGAGGGCTCGGAAAAGTCCTACTGTCGCCGCGAGGCTGCATCGGCAGCCGTGAAAGGAAAAGCCCAGTGTCTGCCGTTAAGAAATCCGTAGCGATCGTCGATGATGACGAAGTGCTCCTTGAGGCAACAAGCGGCTTCCTGGAGGCGATGGGTTACGAGCCGTTGCCATTCCCGTCAGGTGAGTCATTCCTGACCTTCGATCAAAAAGAGGGTCTCACGTTGCTCTTGTCAGACATCAACATGCCCGGCATGAGCGGTTTCGAACTTTTGGACATTGTTCGAAAAAAACACCCCGACATGCGAATAGTGATGATGACGGCCTTGAAGGACGAAAGCATCATTCGGAAGGCTCTTGCCGGTGGAGCGCAAGCTCTACTGCAAAAGCCCATCCTCGCAGATGACCTTGTGAAGTGTATCGAAGGCTGAAGGTGTGAGCATTGCGCTGACGTCTCCGAAACTACCTTCGGTCGCGGTTGTCCTGCTCGCCGCCGGAACTGCCAGCAGAATGGGCGAGGGCGGAAAGCACAAGCTCTTGGCAGAGTTTGACGATGTTCCCCTCGTTCGCCGCTCAGCCATTGCGGCGCTGGAGAGCGGCGCCAGCTCGGTTGCTGCGGTAGTGGGTCATCGGCACGATGAAATCTCTGCCGCCTTATCAGGTATCCCAGTTGAGACTGTCTACAATCCACATTACCGTAGCGGTATGGCGACCTCATTGATCGCCGGATTTTCGGCCTCCGAGGTTATGTCGGCTGATGGGGTTCTCATCATGTTAGCGGACATGCCGGGCCTTACAGCCGACCACCTTGCGATGCTGATCCAGGCTTTTGAGAATTCTGGCGGCAGGGCTATTGTCCGCGCAACTTTTCATGGCAAACGCGGAAATCCAACTATTCTCCCGCAGTCGCTGCGTGTCTCGGTGATGGAGTTGAAAGGCGATATCGGCGCCCGTCAGATCATTGAGAGCTCTGGCGTCCCGATCATCGAAGTTGAGATCGGCGCCGCGGCCAGCCTCGACGTGGACACCGTAGAAGATATTCTCAAAGCAGGCGGAAAACCGACTCGATAGATCTCGCTAACCGACGCTGGCAGGTTGCAGGCTGTCCACCTTACGGATCAGATCGGCGATTGATGTGGCTTTCATCTTCCGCATGACGTTTCCACGGTGAATCTTGACCGTGATCTCACTAAGTCCCAGCTCGTGAGCGATCTGCTTGTTTAGAAGGCCCGTGGCAACGGCTGCCATCACCTGCTTTTCGCGAGGGGTAAGCGTAGCGGCCAAGGCGGTAACTTCAGAGTTCGCCGAAACCTCCAAGCGTCGGACCCGGTCCTTCTCAATGGCAATCGCCACAGCGTCCAGCATTTCTTGGTCGCGAAAGGGCTTGGTCAGGAAGTCGACTGCACCAGCTTTCATTGCCCTGACGCTCATTGGAACGTCCCCATACCCTGTCATGAATATGATCGGCAGCTGATTGCCCAATGCATTGAGCTTGGTTTGCAGATCGAGCCCACTTAGGCCCGGCAACCTGACATCGAGGACGAGGCAGCCTGGACGATCAGGAAGTGCTTCTCCCAGTAGTTCCGCAGTTGATCCAAAGCCAAGGGTCTCAATTCCTACCGATTGCAGGATCTCTCGGAGACCTTCTCGCATACCATCGTCATCATCGACGACAATCACCAACGCGGCCGAACTATCGGCTGGGCTAACCGCCGCAGATTTGAATGGGCGCGTCGTCATTGGTTAAACCCTTTAGAAGCATTTCGTGTCCAACTCGACACATAGCTTTTGCGGATCGAACCCGTCAATATGAATGCGTCGCTGACAGTAGCGAGCCAACCCTATCCATTGGTATTGGTTTTGAGGGTCCAACATTGACTACGAAAAGTCGTGAGCCTACGGGAACGAATGGCGCATTTTGCCGACAACTCCAGGGACGGCTTACAGTTTTATGATCGATAGCGCGATTTTGACGCCCGCAAGGAGTTTTCGTCCGAGCATTGACCGGCCAATGACGGTTCGGGTCCTGTTATCCAGCCTCATCGGGACTTCTGTCGAATTTTACGACTTCTACATATACGCCACTGCTGCCAGCTTGATTTTCGGTCCGCTGTTTTTCCCAGCTTCCGTCAGTTCTTTGGAGTTAATAGGCGCTTATGCGAGCTTCGGCATCGCCTTTATTGCCCGGCCACTTGGCGGAGCAGTTTTCGGACATTTCGGCGATCGGGTCGGACGCAAGACCACCTTGATGGCATCGCTGCTCATGATGGGGATCTCCACCGCGGCAATTGGCCTGTTGCCGACTTATGCAGTGGTTGGTTGGCTGGCTCCTCTTCTTTTGTGCATGCTTCGATTCGGACAGGGCCTGGCACTCGGCGGCGAGTGGACTGGCGCTGTTTTGCTCGCGCTGGAGAACGCGCCTCCTGGTTGGAAAGCTCGATTCGCCATGTTTGCGCCGCTCGGTGCACCGATCGGCTTCGTTCTAGCCAATGGATTGTTTCTGTGCCTAACGCTCGCTCTATCACCGGAGCAGTTCGTCGACTGGGGGTGGCGAGTACCCTTCCTTGCAAGTGCTCCTCTGGTCGGAATGGGGCTTTGGGTCCGGTTCAATCTAGTAGAGACGCCGGAATTCCAGGAGGCAATGGCTGAGGCGCAGCCAGCAAACGTGCCATTGGTCGAGGTCCTTCGGGACCACATGGGCGCCGTCGTTGCTGGCGTTTTCGGCGTCGTCGCATGCTTTTCGCTGTATTACACCGTAACAGCCTTCGCGCTTGGCTACGGGACATCCACGCTCGGCTACTCTCGACCAACCTTCCTGATGGTCGAGCTGGGCGCAATCGGCTTCATGGCCGTCGCCATCATCCTCGCTTGTTGGCTGTCAGATCGCATGGAGCCTGAGCGCGTTCTCATCTACGGCTGCTTCGGAACGATTGTCTCGGGTATTGCCTTGTCTCCAATGCTGGGCAGCGGATCGCTTTTCGTCATTTTCCTGTTCCTTGCGTTCTCGCTGTTTTCGATGGGCTTCGTGAACGGGCCGTTGGGAGCTTGGCTTCCAGGCCTCTTTCCGGCACGGGTTCGGTACACTGGAACGTCGATCGCTTTTAACATTGGTGGCATTATCGGCGGTGCTTTCTCGCCAGTGGCGGCCCAGGCGCTCGCTGATTACAGCGGTCTCGTGGCCGTTGGGTTCTATCTCGCCATTACCGGCGGAATGAGCTGGGTCGCGTTCGATGCCAGCGCAAGACGCCGTACCCTTGGTGCGCTCGCGCAGAGTGAAAAGCGCTATCGTTCGATCTTTGAACAGTCGCACGTCTCGCTGGGCGAGGTTGAACTCGCCGAACTATATCAACGCATCGAAAAACTGCGTAATGATAGGGTTGATATCTCCGCACTTCTTGTGTCGGATCCTGGCTTCGGGAATGAATGCTCACAGCTGATACGCTTTGTTGACGTTAACGAAGCAACGGTCCCGCTACTCGGCTGCGCGTCCCGTCACGACGTTCTGGGATCAATTGACCGTTTCCTACCGCCTAGCAATGATCTCGCTGTTTCAATCGTTACGGCGATGTCGAACCAGGTTCATAATCTCGAGATCGAAACCAAGCTTTTGCGCCACGACGGACGTGAAGTTATCGTGGTTTTCTACATCGCTTTCCCAGATGATGCCGCGGCATATGACCGTGTCGCCTGCGCGATGATCGACGTGACCCAACGCGAACAGGCGAAGGAAGCACTGATCGTTGCCCAAGCCGAACTCGCACGCGCCAGCCGTGTTGCAACTGTCGGCGCAATTTCGGCATCGATTGCTCATGAAGTCAATCAGCCGATCGGTGCGGTTGTCATGTTTGCCCAAGCGTGCGTTCGGTGGCTTCAAACGAGCCCGCCCGATCTTGCGGCGGCGACCAAGGCCGCGGAAAGAGCTGTTGAACACAGCGTCAGGGCTAGCCAGATTATCCAGAGAACCCGCGAGAGGCTGAAGGGTGGTGGTAAGCGGCCTGAGATCCTTGATCTGGGCGAACTCGTCTTGGATGTCGTGGGCTTACTCGAGAGGGAAACGACCAGCGGCGCGACGACGGTTCGGATTGATTTTGCGAGGAGCGGCAGCGTGGTCGCCGATAAGGTCGAGCTACAGCAGGTCGTCGCAAATCTGATCACGAACGGCCTTCACGCAATGAAGGATGTGCCTGACGCATCGCGCGAGATCACCCTGCAAATCCATGGCGATGACTCAGAGTTTTTAAAGTTATCGGTAAGGGATCGTGGCACTGGCGTAGATGAAGCTAATATTACAAAGTTGTTCACTCCATTCTTCACAACGAAGGGCGATGGAATGGGGATGGGCCTCGCGATTTGCAAGACGATCGTAGAGGCTCATGGCGGATCGTTGTCAGCTAGGAACCACGGCGAAGGTGGCGCGATATTCGAAATCGTCCTTCCAATCGCAACCTCAGGCGACCCTGCCGCGGCTTCCGAAATTGTGCACGTTCATGCTCAGTAGGGCGTTAAGGACCCTAATATCTCTTAGCAAGCCTTAACTCGCAATTTCGCGCCCGTTGCTCGATCTTGATGTTGTCGAGCCAACACGGATTGCAGCGACGGCGCACGGGCCAGCAGACCTAAGCGCCTTTTCTCCGCCAGACTGGTCGATCCCATCGCTGCGCCGATCCTGAATAGGGCCGGGCAGCATCGCTTAATTTCCAGGGAGAATAGCAATGAACCTTAAGGGAAACACGATCTTCATCACTGGTGGCGGCTCCGGCATCGGTCGGGGGCTCGCTGAAGCTTTCCACAAACTCGGGAACCAGGTGATCATTTCAGGGCGCCGAAAATCGTATCTCGATGACGTCATCAACGCCAATCCTGGGATGGCGGCTTACGAGCTGGACATAACCGATGTCGAAAGCATTAACTCGGTGACAAAGCGCATTGTTGCGGACTACCCAGACCTCAACGTCCTGGTCAACAATGCTGGCATCATGCCGTTTGATGACGCCGCGCATCCGATCGAGGAGACAGTTCTCCAAAGCATCGTAAACACCAACCTTCTCGGTCCCATCCGGATGACGTCTGCACTCGTCGAGCATCTCAAGACCAAGGCAGACGCCGTGATCATCAACAACACGTCGGTCCTCGCATACGTGCCGATCGCCTACAATGCCGTTTACTCCTCCACGAAGGCAGCATTGCACTCCTATTCGCTGTCGCTGCGTTTCGCACTTCGCGAGACCTCTGTCTCGGTGCAGGAGATCGCTCCGCCGTGGGTTGACACCGATCTGATCAAGAAGAGCGGTGATCCTCGGGCGATGCCGTTGGAAGCTTTCATCAACGAGACGATGGCGAAGCTTGCGAGCGAGTCGCCCGAAATTATCGTCGACATGGTCAAACCGCTGCGCGACAACCCCGGTTCCGGCGAACACGTTTTCTTCACGCAGTTCAACCAAAGCCTGATCGACAATCCGATTCCGCGCTAAGTCTGATCGTCCTGTTTCTGGCGGGCGGTCGACCCGTCCGTCAGAGATCACCGACGTCGAGAATCTCCCGTGCCTTCGCAATATCGGCGGTCAAATAGGCTCCGTCGACTTTATCGAGAGTGCTTTTGATCATGTTACGCGCCGTGATCTCCTGATTGGGCCCCGCCAGTTCATAGGCTGTGTTAGCCGCCCTAAGTTCCCAGAAGGGGGCTTCCATCCGACGCGCATCATCCAGGGCAGCTTCGATCAGCGACTGGGCTTGAATTGGATCGGACTCGTTTAATACCTTGGCCTTTATCCGGAGTAGTTCTGGACGGCACCAGCCGCCTTCTCCTCTTATGCCTCGATCCAAGGCCTCTAACGGTGCCCGAACGCCCGCCAGGACGAGCAGGTATTCCAACCTCATTCCGACTGCCGAACGGAAAATTTCTTCGGTCTCTGGCTGTTGAATGCCATCAGAGATAAAGGACCGATAGGCAGCCACCCATAGCGACCATCTGTGGAGGTCATGCTTTTTGGTGAGTGTCTCCGCGATATCTAGATACTCACCCGCTCGCTTTTGATCGCCAGACAAGAACGCGATCGGCGATGCCGTCAAAAACAAAAGTAAACACGTTGATATCGAATAATCGAGAGCGCGGGCCTCTTCCAAGGCGGAGTCGAGTTCTTCGAATGCTTCAGAGGTTTCACCCTGCAAGAATTTCACGAAAATGAGCACCGCTCGGGAAATGATGCGCTGATCGAAACCGACACCATCGTTTAAGGTCCGCCGCAGAGACCCTTCAGCATCCCGAAGAGATCCTTTCACATGTTCAGAGGCTAACTTGAGGTGGCCATGGAAGAAGTATCCGTGTTCAAGCATCCGGCTGAAAGATCCCAATGACATCTGGGGAAACCGAATTCCAAGTTTCAGCGCCATATCAATAGCTTCAGAGTATCGCGCGTTTGAAACCCAAATGGAGGCTCGGCCCGCCGTAGCTCTTATGAATGTGGGCATGTCGCCCAGCGATTCCGCAATCTCGGCACTGCGATCGAATTCCTCCAAGGCTTCAGGGTCGGCAGGGTAGCCTCGGACGTGGAATAACGCTCCACCCCTTGATATCCGAAGCTCCATTTCGATGCGCGTCCCTACGTGCTGGGAACCTGGAAGTCTGGCCAAGGCTTGCTCGACCACCTTCGATTGTTCGTTCATGAGGCCGAGTTGCGCCCACAGAACTGTTGACTTCGCCGAGAGACGGATCGCGAAATCGGCGTCGCGTTCATTGTCGAAGCTCCACTGTATCGCAGCTCGGACGTCATTAATCAGAGATGAGTAGCGTCGCATCCACTGCGGAGTGGCCAGAACCTTCCAATCGGCTTCCGCGCTTTGCAGCTCCTTCTCACAATAGACAGCGTGCGCGGCTCTGATCGCATCCGACTGACCGCTCTTCTCCAGCTTCTCAAGACCATAACGCCTGGTCGTTTCGAGAAGTCGATAGCTTCCGTCTCCGGCGCTCACGGATAGAAAAGACTTCAGGAACAGACCGTCAAAAGCCTCGTAGAAGTCGTCCTCGGAGAGACGTCCTCCGCTAACAGAGAGAGCTGCATCCGACGAGAATGAACCGGCAAACACGGCAACGTATTCGAAAAGCGTTTTCTCTGTAGGGGTCAGGCTATCGAAGCTCCAGTCCAGCGTGGCTCGCAGGGTCTGTTGGCGGGGTGGGGCGGTACGGCGCCCCCGTCGCAACACGGTCAGCGGGTCATCCAGGGAGTTGGCAAGATTGACAAGGCCAAGATGAGCGACGCGGGAAGCTGCGAATTCGATCGCAAGCGGAATTCCATCAAGCCGCCTGACGATTGACGCAGCGGTTTCAAAATCCTCAGGCCGATCAAAACTTTCGACGTCAGATGAAAGCATCATCCTGTCGATAAAGAGTTCCATCGCTGAAAACGAGGACCAATCAGCGTTGGTGGCGTCCTCCGGCGGAGTGACCAGCGAGGGCAGTTGCCGGATCCTCTCGCCTGAAACGCGCAGGGGTTCACGGCTGGTAGCCAAGATCGAAACGTTAGGCGTAGCAGTCAGAATGTCTTCGGTCGAAGACGCGGCCTCGAGAATCAGGTGCTCGCAATTGTCGAAGACGAGCAGAACATTGCTATCCTCCAATGCCCGCAACACGCCAGGCTCGGCGTCGTCCGAAAACACTGTGACTCCAAGCAGCGAAGCAAGTGTCGGCATGATGAGCCGCCCGTCGGTGAGTGCAGCAAGATCTACAAACAGGACGGGTCGTGACTCGCTCAGGATCTCGCCAATAGCGAGAGCCACGGACGTTTTTCCAATTCCTCCAGCACCAGCGATGGTGACGAGGCGGTTCGACGCCATGAGTCGGGCGGTCTCCTCAACGAAAGTTTCCCGGCCGATCAATCTTCCAGCAAGACGAGGTAAGTTGCTTGAGATGTTCGCCTTTGGAACCGCTACCGGCTGCACATTAGTGCTGCTCTCACCATCTTCAACAGATTGGACCGGCATGACAAAGGCGTAGCCACGACCAGGGATATTTTCGATATATCGCCCGGCCTCTCTATCCCCCAACAGCTTTCGAAGCGTCACCATATGGACGCGCAGAGCGCCTTCGTCGACGGTTGTAGTCGTCCAAACGGCTTTGATCAGTTCATCTTTACTGATGATCTGGCCAGCTCGTGCAACTAAAACGGCCAAAAGGTCGAAAGCACGCCCGCCAAGGTGAAGGATTTTCCCAGACTCGGAGAGGCTGCGATGAGCGATATCGAGTTCAAAACGACCAAATCTCAGTACAGTCATTAGTCGCTAGACCTGATCGGCCAAGAAACTACAGAAATTCGGTCGTTTTCACCTATTGCTGACGCTGAAAGGTCCAACGCTTGTACGGATGCCACTCTCATGCTCAGCCCATTCTTGATATCAGAATGGTCTATAAACCAACTGGTTCATGGGTTCAATGAACCTCTGCGTGAACAAGCGGGCTATGCGTTATACCCACCGTCGACGTTCAACACGCTGCCTGTGATGAAAGAGGCGGTCGGCCCCGCAAGAAATGTGATTGCACTTGCAACTTCCGATGGCTTTCCAAGCCTCTTGAGGGCAGTTGAAGCGCGTTCGGATTCCATGATGTCCGGTGAAACTGCAACGGCGTCGAACGCGATGGCGCCCATCTGGACGACGTTGATCGAGATTCCGCGTGGTCCCAGATCATGGGCCGCACCCTTGCAGAAGGCGGCCAACGCCGCACGCGTTGCCGCAAAATCGGCGAGGCCAGGGGTTCCAACGCGATCCGCGAGGCTCGACCCAAGTGCGATAACGCGTCCGCCGTCCGTCATCACTCTGATCACGGCTCTTATGAGAGCAATGTTGGATTTCACGTTCAGGGAATATTGGAACTCAACTTGGTCCTCATCCAGGTCATCATCGTCAACTTGCCATTGAACGCGATACTCAGAGTTAACGACCAAGACGTCGATCTTGCCGAATTCCGCCATAACCTGTCGAACCAGCTGGGTATGCTGTGTTGAGCTCGAATCCGTCGGTGCTTTAAACACGACGACCTTACAGCCGATGCGGCGGAGTTCGTCTAGCAAAGCAGGCTCAACTTCCGTGTCGAGAAGCGTCAATGCCAGATTGGCGCCGCACCCAGCCAGCGCGGCAGCAGTGGCCATGCCGACACCCTCATCCGCGCGGGTCAAAAGCACTACTTGTCCAGCCAGGGGCCGGAGACTATCGATCCGTCCATCCAAAGTGACGTCATCCTGTTGCATTTGGTGCTTATAGCTCCCTATCCGCCTAGCTCCACATATAGGCTCGCCCTGGAACTGATTATTGTATCATCGGGCGCCCACGCGAACCTTCAAGTAGCGGGCTACCGCGATCACGAAATCGGCCTTGTTAACGGAACGCGCTCCGGGTCGTTAACGCCCTAACATCTCTTAACATCGCTTAGCTCGTGTTACGGGGCAGCCTGCAGCTACCTTTCCGCCATCGAAGCAGAAAGGACACTGCCATGACACGAACGGTTTCATTCATACCATTCCTCGTAGGCCCGGGCGGTGAGCGCGTCTGGGGCCTCGGACCTCAGGACACCGCGATCGATCTCCGTCCGGAAAGTCGTGTTCGGCCTGCTGACATGGCGTACAGCCCCCGCCGAACATCCCACAAGACCGTTGCGGGCCTTTCCGATTGGCAGAAGAACAAGGTAGTCCGCTATATCGATGAAAACATCGACGGCTGCATCCGTGTCCAGGAGCTGGGCGACCAAGTCCGCTTGAGCGCGAGCCGGTTCTCGAAGGGTTTCAAGGTCTCCTTCGGCCGCTCGCCCTATGACTACGTTTTGAGCCGCCGCGTTGATGCCGCGAAATATCTCATTTCTTCGACCGATGAGCCGCTGAGCCAAATCGCACAGGCGTGTGGTCTGAGTGACCAAGCGCACCTCTCGAAGGTGTTCAAGCGTCTGGTTGGTGTCACCCCGCTCAAGTGGCGGCGCCTGAGCGCTGGCAAGTGCACCACTCAACACACTCCGGCTTCGTGGCGTCGTTTTGGCTCGGCAGACGTACACGCATCCGCAAGCGCCTGATTAGAGGCGCTTATCTCCTGACGAGAGGAACGAAAATGTCCAATGAATTTCTCATCAGCCGCCGCCATACGCTGCTGGCCGGTGCCGCCGTAACCGCTTCATTTGCAGTCGGCATGCCGCACGAGACTCAAGCTGCAGTCAAAGTAAAACAAGGAAACCAGCACATGAACTTTGTCACGACGAAAGACGGTACCAAAATCGCTTACAAGGATTGGGGCAAGGGGCAGCCGATCCTTTTCTCGCACGGCTGGCCACTTTCAAGTGACGCCTGGGACGCACAGATGCTGTATTTCGGCATGAATGGCTTCCGGGTCATTGCTCACGACCGACGTGGCCACGGAAAATCTGATCAGCCCTGGACCGGTAACAATATGGATCAGTATGCCGACGACCTCGCTGAGGTCATCGAGCATCTCGATCTGAAGGATTTGGTCATGATCGGCCACTCCACCGGTGGCGGCGAAGTTGCGCATTACATTGGCCGTCACGGAACCAAGCGAGTTTCTAAAGTGGTACTCGTCGGCGCAGTCCCGCCGCTGATGCTCAAGACCGATGCCAATCCTGAAGGCACTCCCATTGAAGCCTTCGACGGCATCCGAAAGGGCACTGCGACCGATCGCTCGCAGTTCTACAAGGATCTGACGATGCCTTTCTATGGCTTCAATCGCGAGGGCGCCAAGGTCAACGAAGGACTCCGTGAAACCTTCTGGCTGATGGGAATGGAAGGCGGAATCAAGGGCGAATACGATTGCATTCGCGAATTTTCGGAGGTCGACTACACGGACGATCTCAGGAAAATCGACAAGCCGACCCTCATCATTCATGGGGACGACGATCAGATCGTGCCGATCGCCGCAGCTGGCCTCAAGAGCGCAAAGATCGTCAAGAATGCGACACTCAAGGTCTATCCGGGTGCGCCTCACGGTCTGGCTCAGACGCAGGCTGAAAAGTTCAATGCTGACGTGATGACTTTCATCAAGGCAGCATCGTAACCGCTGGCTGGCGCAGAGGCGATCCAAATGACTTCTATTTCAAGCGAACGCGCGGCAGGTCAGTCGCTCGCGCCAGCCTACATCATGGCATTGGGTACATTTGCCATTGGCACCGAGGGGTTCATGATTGTTCCCCTTCTGCCGGAAATGGGAGAGGATCTTTCACTCCCGGTTTCGGAACTGGGTAGCTTGGTTACCGTCTTCACGCTTACCTTGGCGATCACATCGCCGCTCCTAACCATCCTGTTTGGACGGGTCGACCGCAAACGTCTGCTCGTCCTGACAATGGCGGCTTTCGCGCTGGCTAATTTGGTGGCCTGGGCATCCCAAGGATACTGGGGAATTTTTTCTGCTCGTGTCCTATTGGCCATGGCGGCGGGACTCTACACCCCGAACGCCAACGCATTGATGGGCGCCTTAGTTGTACCCGAGAAACGGGGACGGGCCCTTGCCATCTTGAACGGTGGTTTGACTATAGCAATCGCAATCGGGCTGCCTATTGGCTCACTCGTAGGAAACGCCCTTGGGTGGCGGGTTACTTTCCTTGGGGTCGCAGTCCTGTCGATGATCGCAGTGGTCGCGCTGGTTGCAAGGCTGCCTCGTACCGATGGTACCGAAATGCGCGTTGCGTCGGTCGCCGAGCGCCTGGCGATCGTTAAAAGGCCCCAGGTCTTTCGGGAACTGGCTGTGATCTTCTTCTGGGCGCTCGGGACCTATTCGGTCTGGACCTACATCGCTCCGTATCTGAACCAGGTCGATGGCCTTGGCCCGAATGGAATTAGCGCCGTTGTCTCGGTATGGGGGATCGGCGCTGCAATCGGCATCGTACTTGGTGGCACCCTGAATGATCTGATGGGAGCAAGACCGGTCGTCGCCGTAAGCCTGATCCTTGCGGTGTTAGTTTTCCTCTCGCTTATATTCTTTGCAAGAGTTCTGACGCCCGATCAGGCCATTGTTCCGACGGTCATTGCGGTTGCTTTTTGGGGTATCGCGATCTGGGCATTCTATCCAGCACAAATTGCCACATTGATTCAGGTCGGCCAGCCTGCGGTCCCAATCGCAGTCTCACTCAGCACGTCGTTCATGTACCTGGGCTTTGCCGTGGGCAGCGCCATCGGATCCGTCGTGCTCTCGCAAGGCGGTGTCGGTGACCTGGGTATTACCGGCGTGATTGGGGAAGGTATCGCTCTTCTCATTGCTACCTACGCAGGTGCGAGGATTACGCAGCCTAGAAGGGTCACTTAACAATCGAATTCAACAAGGGTGGCAAGATTGCTGCCCTTTTCGCCATTCCGATTTTCCAAAGGAGGAACCATGGAAAAGTTGCAGGCCGTCATGATTGCCGTGGGAATGATCGTGCTTGGGGCCTCGTCGGTCCAAGCCGATGGAGATCCAGACAAGGGCAAAAAGGTCTTTGCCCGCTGTAGTGCCTGTCACGCGACGACCGAGCAAAACAAGGTGGGTCCGGGCCTTCTGAATGTTGTAGGTCGCCCTGCTGGAAGCATCGCGGGGTACAACTATTCCGCTGCGTTGAGGGGGTCTGGTCTCACTTGGGACGAGCCTACTCTCGACGCCTTCCTTAAAGCGCCAGCCGCCGTGGTCAAGGGGACCCGCATGAGCGCGTCAATCCCGAAAGACCAGGATCGAGCAGATGTCATCAGCTACCTGAAAACACTGACAGCGCAATAGAGACCCAGGAAGGTTAGACCGATGAAGACGATCACCATCAACGGCAAAACACATGAAGTCGATGTCCCGGACGACATGCCACTGCTCTGGGTTTTGAGAGACGTGCTCGGCATGACCGGAACCAAATACGGCTGCGGCATCGCCCAATGCGGAGCCTGTACCGTCCTGATAGACAACATGGCAGTTCGATCCTGTCAGACGACCATGGATATGATCGATGCTCAACAGATCACCACGATCGAGGGCGTCGGTGAGACCGAAAACGGGCGCAAAATCCAGACAGCGTGGCTCGAAAAGGAGGTCGTCCAGTGCGGGTACTGTCAGTCCGGCCAGATCATGTCGGCAACCGCGCTTCTTAATAGCAATGCGAAGCCGACAGACTCGGACATCGATGAGGCAATGGCAGGCAATATTTGCCGTTGTGGCACTTATGTCCGGATCCGCGACGCGATCCACACTGCAGCGGCATAGAGGGGGCTGACATGATCAACAATCTTCATTCCCGTCGCGGCTTCCTCAAAGGTACCGTCCTGGCGACCGGAGGTCTTGTGCTGGCGGTTCAACTGCCACGGATGGGGCGAGCAAACGGCCCAGCGAGTTCCTCTAAAGAGGCCGCCTTCGCGCCCAACGCCTTCGTGAAAATTGATGAAAGAGGCATCACCCTGATTATGCCACACACTGAGGTGGGGCAGGGTATCTATACATCCAGCGCGATGTTGATGGCAGAAGAGCTCGAACTACGGCTTGACCAGTTGAAAGTGGAAGCCGCACCACCGGACCTTGCGAAATATATGGATCCCATCCTGTACGACCAAGCGACTGGTGGATCGACGTCAACTCGTTCCGACTGGATGCGGCTACGGCAAGCAGCCGCTACGGCGCGTATAATGCTTGTTGGAGCGGCGGCCGCCAAGTGGCGGGTCGAACCAGCGCAATGTCGGGTCCATGAGGGGACGATCTACCACGACGCTTCAAATCAATCGTCGACCTACTATGACATTGCGGCCGAGGCGGCAAAGCTGCCCGTTCCAGTCGACGTTCCGTTGAAGGACCCATCTCAGTTTAAAATCATCGGAACGCGAGCAAAGAGGCTCGACACTCCCGGCAAAGTCAACGGTTCGGTCGTCTACGGTATGGATATCAGGGTCCCCGGCATGAAATATGCGACACTGGCGATATCTCCGGTGACCGGCGGCCGTTTCACAAAAATGGACGAAGCTGCGGCTCGTGCCGTGAAGGGCGTCCTCGATATCGTTACGGCCGATAATGCGGCCGTTGCGGTCATCGGCGAACACATGTGGGCGGCGAAGCAAGGCCTGGACGCCCTCAATATCGAATGGGACCCGGGTGAAAACGGCGCCGTCACGGTGGACACTATTGTCGCCAAGATGGACCAGGTATCGCAACAGCCGGGGGTCGTCATCCGCGACGAAAATAAAGCGGTAGACGTAATAGCAAACGCCGCAACAAAGCTTTCAGCAGTTTATCGGTCACCTTTCCTGTCCCATTCACCGATGGAGCCCCTAAATTGCACCCTGCATATTCAGGATGATCGGGCAGAGGTCTGGGTAGGCACACAGGTGCCTGTCCGCACACAGAAGGCGGTCGCCGACATCACAGGGCTGCCGGTCGAAAAAGTCACCGTGAACAATCAGCTGATGGGTGGAGCGTTTGGACGCCGGTTGGACGTCGACACCATTGAGCTGGCGGCCAAGCTCCTGAAGGACATCCGCTACCCGGTCAAACTGGTCTGGACGCGCGAACAGGACATGACGCACGACTATTACCGGCCATATTACTACGACCGGGTGGCGGCAGGCCTCGACAAGGACGGCCGCTTGATTGGCCGCACGCATCGGGTGACCGGGTCCTCCATTTTCGCACGGTGGGCGCCAGCAGCCTTCAAGAATGGCATCGATCCTGATGCCGTCGATTGCGCGTCGGAGACCCCCTACGATGAAGAGGCCGTTTTTGCGGATTATGTTCGCGACGAGCCAGCGGGTGTTAATACCAGCTGGTGGAGAGGTGTCGGGGCATCGCACAATCTCTTTGTAGTCGAGAGCTTTGTGGATGAGATGGCGACCGCGACAAAGCAGGACCCGCTTGAGTTTCGCCGGAAGATGCTCAAGAAGAATCCGCGAGCACTTGCGGTACTGAACCTTGCTGCCGAGAAAGCAGGCTGGGGTCAAGCATTGCCGCCGGGAAGGGGTAAGGGCATCAGCCTTCAAGTGGCTTTTGGAAGCTATCTCGCGCACATCCTCGAAATCGAGATCACCGACGAAAAGGAGGTTCGCCTCGTTCGCTCGGTCATCGCGGTTGATTGCGGCGTTGTGATCAACCCAGACACCGTTGTCGCCCAGATGGAGGGCGGAGTGATCTTTGGCCTGAGCAGCGCGATGTTCAATGAGGTCACCTTCACTGATGGAGCTGTCGATCAGACAAACTTCGACACCTATCGGGTACTTCGTATCAACGAGGCACCCAAGGTCGAGGTCTATCAGATCAATAGTGGCGAAGCGCCGGGAGGTGTCGGCGAGGCAGGAACGGCCGCTGCAGCTGGGGCACTTGGCAACGCGATCTTTGCGGCAACAGGAAAGCGGATTCGCTCCTTACCGCTTTCCGGGGCACTTGGCTAATGCCGCAAAGCCTGCAGGCCGCGCGTTGGAGCGCGGCCTGCAACACCCCTCGACGAACTTTCTGGAGAATGGAAATGGACCCGTTGCGATTGGCGGAGGAGTGGTTTCTTTCTGGCCGACAGGTTGCTGTCGCGACAGTTTTGAAGACATGGGGATCTGCACCGAGACCAGTCGGCAGCTGTTTGGTTATCGATCAGGAGGGCAACTTTGAGGGGTCGGTCTCGGGCGGCTGCGTTGAGGGCGAGGTCATCTCGCAAGCGATGTCGGTGATTGAGACCGGCCGTCCCACTCTTCTTGATTTCGGCGTTGCGGACGAAACGGCATGGCGCGTCGGCCTTTCATGCGGGGGCAGAATCGAAGTCTTTGTGGAGAGGGTCGACTGATGCAATTCTCCGAACTTACAAAGGCAAACAAGCTCAGGGCCGGTCGTACGCCGATTGTGGAGATTGTAGACCTAAGATCGGGCAACCAAACTCTTCATCTGGATCGAATTCCAGAGAACGATCCCCTTCGCTTCGAGATTGAGATCGCCTTAAATGACGGGGTCTCTCGCCGGGTGTCAGTGGGAACGGAAAACTACTTTCTCAGAGTTCACGTCCCCAGAAAGCGCATCGTCATCGTCGGGGCCGTCCACATAACCCAGCACCTCGCTCCGATGGCATCTGCGACAGGCTTGGAAGTTCTAATCATCGACCCTCGTGAAGCGTTTGCTTCCGCTGCAAGATTTCCCGATGCGGCGATATATTCGCTTTGGCCGGATGAGGCGTTCGCTGCCATTCAACTCGATAAATCGACTGCAGTCATTGCGGTCACCCACGATCCGAAAATCGATGACCCGGCGATTGTTGCCGCGCTCTCGCACGGTTGCTTTTATGTGGGTGCTCTCGGAAGCAGAAAGACACACGCTGCTCGTCTTGATCGATTCCAAAGTTACGGGTTCTCTCGCGAGCAGCTTCTGTCTATCCGGGCGCCCATCGGCTTGGATATCGGTGCTCGTACGCCAGCGGAGATCGCTGTGTCGATCCTCGCCGAAGTCATCGCGTTTCAGGCGGGCAGGGTAGGTAGGGAGCTGATCTGATGTTCGGTATCATGGAAACCAGAACAGCTCTCGGAGCTATCTTGGCACACAAGGTCAGTGCGGAAGGCAGAACTTTTCAAAAGGGACACAAGCTTACCCCCGAAAATCTGAGTTTCCTTGGCTCTTTGGGAATCTCACAGGTCACGGCACACCGTATTGAACCTGACGAGGTTGACGAGGAGAGTGCCGCAGATCTTGTTGGTAGGGCGATTGGTGCAGAACACATGAGGATTGCCCCGGCCGTGGGTGGTCGGATGAACTTCTACAGCCAAGTGGATGGACTATTCATCGCCGACAAAAAGTTAGTCGACATTTTCAACAGCATTGACCACGCCATCACGTTCGCTTCCTTGGCAGATCGCATCTCCGTAAAGGCGGGAGAGATGATCGCCACCGTGAAAATCATCCCGCTCGCGGTTTCGAGAGCGGCGGTCGAAGCTGCAGCGTCGGTCGCAAAGATAGGGTGCATGATCAAGGTCATGCCGTTCCGTCGCCACACGGTCAGTTTGATCGCCACTCAGTTGCCCAGCCTATCCGAAAAAACGATGAGCAAGACAGCTCGCATCCTTGGTGGTCGGCTCATGGAGAGGAACAGCCTGCTTCTGTCTGAAACACGGGTGGCTCATTCCGCGGACGCAGTTGCCGCGGCGTTGAAAGTAGAGATCGAGACGCGCCCGCCCAGTGACCACATGATTGTCATCTTTGGGGCTTCCGCCGTTGTCGACAATAACGATGTAATTCCGGAAGCCATACGTTTGGCAGGTGGGGCGGTCGAACGCGTTGGCATGCCTGTAGACCCAGGTAATCTCCTGGTTCTCGGCAGGGTCGGCGATATTCCTGTGATCGGTGCGCCTGGTTGCGCTCGCAGTTCGTCTGAAAACGGACTGGATTGGGTCCTGGACAGGTTGATCGCGGGCGATCACCTCGATGGCCTGGATATCAGTCGAATGGGGGTGGGAGGTTTGCTCAAGGAAATCTCCGCCCGCCCGCAACTACGTGAAGAGCCAGTTCGAGACGCTCATTTTCTGGATGAAGAGGCGGCAAGCGCGTAAATTGCGCGACACGACGGGATTCGCCAATTCGCTCGCGGGCGAGGAGAGTACGAGACCGAATGGTTTTCTATCAGACTCATCCGCTATGAAGTCACTCGATCCTCTCGCCGGTGTTTCGGTATTTCTGAAGGTTGCCGAAACACTCAATTTCTCGCGGGCAGCCGAACAGCTTGGCATGTCAAAGGCGACGGTCAGTGTGCAGCTGCAAGAGCTGGAGAAGCGATTGGGTGTGCGCCTCGTCCAGAGGAACACCAGGAGTGTGGCTCTCACTGAAGCGGGGGACACCTATCGGCAGTCCCTTGGTGACCTGCTTGGACAGGTAAACGAGGCTGAAATCAATGCAAAGGCTCTGCAAGACGGGACGTCAGGGCAAATCCGGCTCTCTGTCTCACCTGATCTCGGGCAGAGGTATCTATCGGGCGCCGTTGCCGATTTTTCTCAGCTTTATCCTGAGATCGACATTTTTATGGACTTCTCGCTCGAGCCTGTCGATCTGGTTGAACGCGGAATGGACTTGGCCGTTCGGAGTACAATCGCCAATGAGCAGAGCTTGATCGTACGTCGGCTCGCGACGACGAGCTTGGTGGTCTGCGCTTCTCCCGGCTATCTCAGGGGTCGACATGACATTGTTGTGCCGACCGATCTTCTAGACCACCGGCTTCTCCATTTTTCCCCTTTGCGTTGGGGCAGGGAATGGCACTTTCAAAAATCTGAACAGCACGAGAAAGTTTCCATCCCGCCTCGAATCGAAGCGAACGATAGCATTGGACTGAAAGAAGCAGCGATACGGGGCGCAGGTATAACCCTACTGCCTCGATACTTGGTAACCGACGAGCTTCGTAACGGCCAACTGGTCGAGATCTTGGAGGACTGGGTGACCGCCAAACTAGAGATCAACGCTGTTTTTCCCGCCAATCGGCACATTAGTGCAAAAGTGAAAGCGCTTGTTGCGCACCTTTCAAAGGCTCTTCGTCATGCATTCGAGCCTTTGTGACGATCATGCAGGACTATTTCATCAGGCCGATAGTCGTCAAAAGTGCCTTGGCCACCAAGTCCAACATCAGGCGAGCTTCGTTAACAGCGCCCTCTTCGTGTATTTTTTCTACCGCCTCCACAGACATGGGCGGCTCCTTGCCTAGCTGAGAAGAAACGCGTTGCAAAACCGGGATCGTCTTTTCAAATGTTTCCTGGAGGATCCCGTCAATGACGTCCCTCGGCAAGGGGGACGTCTGCCCGCTCAGGGAAATGATTCGCGATTCCCGTGAAGGACGTTCGTGGGCGTGAACAACGCGATGGCGCTCACGAAGCCTACGCTCGAAGGTCTTTTTAAAGGCCTTTTCAAACGTCTTTGTCTGATCCGCAATTGTGATGCCGCAGTCTCTCCCGACATGGCTTAGAAATTTTAGGAACTCGCAGGTCCGATCTTGGACGATGTAAAGCTCACCCGACCGAAGGCTCTGGCTGTGGATCTGCCAGGCCATCGCAAGCTCCTGCGGACCGGAATTAAGGATTTTCCGATATTTAGCAACGTACTGATACGCCAGAATTCGGTCGAGAATCTGGGAGAGTTCATCAAGAAGGACGACCCAGTATCTCTCGAGGCTATCAAAGTTGAGAGCGTTATTGGGCGAGACCCGCTTTAGCAGAAATTTCTTCGTCTCGTCGGACGGCATGAGCCCAGAAGCTGAGGCTCGTTCACAGGCCGTCTGTATAACGTCCGTCATCAGTTGCGCGAGCTTCCCCGTGCTCTCGGACGTCAAAGGTGGCAGATCTCCGCTGCCGCCCGCGTCATTCGTATTACCGCCTATCGGGTCTCCACTCTCTGTCATTGTGCCCTGTTTGCTTATAGCGACGGCCCTAACGGTAGGACGAGAACCGCTGCGCCATTACGGCTTCTTCCTGCCGGATGCGGATCGTAAGTGGTATTAGATAAAGTGGAAGACCGATAGTGAGCGTCCAGAAGGCGTTGAGCGCAAGCCCGAACCCGACTAGCTCTGGGAGGATGTTCAAGAAGTAGTTCGGATGCCGAACGAACGAAAACAGGCCGCTCTTCACCAAACGATGTGTCCCGCTGAGGATAATCTTGATCGTCCAAAGATCGCCGAGTGACCGTATGACAGACACCAACACCAACGCCGCTGCGATGTAGATGGCTACCCCAACAATCGACAATGTCGAGTTTATGTTGCCCGACCGCAGCGATGCCTCGAAGATCGCAGAGAGATAATACAGCACATGGGAGACAGCCAGCATGATGCTGTTCAACGCGCCGTATTCAATTGCTCCGTGAGCTTTCAAGGCTCGTTCGTGACGGGCTGAGATGAAGACTGTCGCGATCCTCCAGCAGAAGGCGACAACGATGAATCCTATGAGTGGAAGCGACATTTCAGTCCTTTGGAGCAGCAAGTTCGATTACAGAAAACGCAGGCCAAAGCGCTCTGCGATTGTTTCGGGCGCTTCACCGCGACCTGATGCGATTTCGACGAAGAATTGCTCAAATCCTCCCGGTGTCAATATGACCATAACCCTAGCCTCGTCATCGCCGACATTCTCTATCCGATGGGGAATTCCGCGGGGCAGAAATGCGATCCCATCCGTTGCAAGCCTCTGATGCTTGTCACCGCACCGGAAGCAGACGGTGCCGCTCAAAACACGAAAGGTCTCGTCTTCCCGTTCATGAAGGTGGAGAGGCGTAGCGTCGCCGGGACGGAGTATGACTTCCATGATCGACATCACGGCTCCGCTAGCTTCGCCTGATATCCTTATAATGTTGGTGCCAAACGCTTCGACCCGCACTCCATCGAGCGGATTTGAAAAGATAGCGGCGCTTTTTTCAGACATCGATTGCTCCATGATTTTTGCGGACCATAAGAGGTCGGCTCGACGTCGATAAGTACGCTTTTCTAAACAGCATGTTTACGGGAAGCCCCGCCTTTCGCCTTGAACTCGTTGAGAAATAGTTCTTTCTCGCTTAGAAGAGAACGCGAGAGAACCGTATGAACATCCAGCCAACGAAAATTGAGGCAAACATCTCGAGGACAATCCGCTCAATCGAGGCCGAAGCATGGATGGACATGCTGGATGCCGCACCGCCGTCGGTTCGGAAGCAGTTGGGGATCGAGACTTTCCGGAGCGACAATGCGTGCTTTCTAGCCTGCCGTCAGCTTCCTGCCGTCCCCTTCAATCGGGGATTTGCCGTTGGTCCGCAGTGGTCGGCTAACGACAAGGAGATGGCAGAAGGGTTGCGATGGCTGGATCGCAACGCATCGAAAACGTGGGTAATCCAAGTTGACGAGGAGGGTTTCAACCCTTCCAGTGCCGCGCTGTCCCGGATGGGGATCATACAGAAGGACAGTGGTTGGATAAAATTTTTCTCCAAAACGGTCCCTCGCATTGTGCCGAACGAACCCAGGATCGAAATAGCGGACGGCGGCCGCAAGGCGACCGACTTCGCCAACGTGATCAACGCGGCGTATGGCTTCCCAATGGCGACCTTCGAGTGGTTCAAGGCGCTCGCCAGCCGGGACAGATGGACCTGCTATGTCGCGTATGCCGATGATGAGCCTTGCTCAGCAGGAGCGGCTTTCTTCGGATCTGCTGGGGCATGGTTCGGCATCGATGCGACTCTTGCCACCGCGAGAGGGAAGGGCCTCCAGTCAGCAATGATAGCGCGGCGGTTACGCGATGTAGGGGACAAGGGAGCCGTCATCGCAATGGCCGAGACTGGCCGACCTGCAACCGTCGATAGTCCGTTGGGCACGAGCTTTAGGAATTATCAGCGGGCGGGCTTCGAGGTTCAGCACTATTCGGCGAATTTTGCTCGGGATCCGAACGCCACGCGCAGTGCAACGCCCGTTTTTATGATGTGAAGAAGCGCACCCTGACGGTACGCTTCTTCTTCGACCGGAACTACTGAGCGGGCTGACGCATTGGCTTCAGGGCGACCGCCCACTTGTGCAGTTCCCCCAGGAGCGTGGTCGTTCCAGAGGTCACTGCTTCGTTAGGGGTGAAAATTCCTTCGTCATTGATGAACTGGGTATAGAAAGGCACCGGAACCGGCTGGTTGATTGCCACCACGTTCACGTTTCCCAGCAACTGACGAAGTTCCTGGGAGCCGCGTAGGCCGCCGGAAACGCCGCCATAGCTGACGATTGCTGCGGGCTTGTAGGTCCACTCGTGGAATAGGCACTGGATTGCATTCACGAGGGCTGCCGAAACGAAGTAGTCATACTCCGGCGCAACAAACAAAAACGCGTCAGCTGAGGCTACGCTTTCGCTCCATCGCTTAGTATGTTCGTGCTCATACTTTCGCATTGCCGGATGGGCTGGTTCATCCAGAAGCGGCAGGGCGAAATCTGCGAGATCCACCAGCTCGACGTCGAACTGGCCGTGTTCCTTGGCGAATTGTTCGACCCATTTTGCCACCGTCGGACCGTTGCGGCCCGGCCGAGTGCTGCCGATTATAATGTTCAACTTAAGTGCCATGTGGTTACCTTTCTGGCGTCAAAGGACCCTTAAAGTCCGGTTCGGATTTTCTGAAGGGTGATCTCGCTAAAGAGGAATCCTGTAGAAACCAAGGGCTTCTTCCAGCTCCGTCTGTTCGTAGCTAAAATGCGAGCGAATTGTCTTGTCGAGGACGTCAAACGTCGTTTTGGCCATGGAGAAGGTGTCGGGGCCGGGTTGCGTCAAAATCAGCGCAACATTGGCCGAGTGCTCGTCCAGGATCTGGCCAATTATCCGATGCTCGTCTGCAAGGCGTTCGACAACTCGCTTTAGTCCCTCGTCGCCGTTCGCATGGAGAATCGGAAAGAATTCTTCGTCCTCTGCTCGGTGGTGAAAATCCAGGAACTGGCATTCGCGGCCGCAAAGATTGCCGAAAGCTCTGTAGTTCTTCAAAAGCTCGAGCGAACCGATGTGCTCGGCCAATTCTCCAGCAGCAATTTCACCAGCTTCGACCATGTCCATCATTGCCCTGGTCTCGTCCAGAGCAACAACGTGCATTTCGTGAATCATCGCCAGCTTCTTTCATTCGATGTGCGAGCGTCCCGCCGGGAATTGGTGGGGCCTTGGGTCGTGTTTTATCGTCGAGAAGATCGAAGACTTTCATGAAATTCACTGCCGTTCATTTCGTCGTTGAATCAGATTGTGCAGTTCCCCTGCAACCAACATTCGGATGGTCGGTATCCAAATGATCCCATTGTATCGCTGGGAAACTAGAACCATATTTAGCCCGTCTTGAATTCGGCACAAGAAGGCACTTTCAGGCTACGGAGGTATCCTTGACTATACCGCATATACTAACTGAGCATCCTGCTTGCTGGCCTGTCAGGGATCTCTTGTCGACCATAGGAAGCAAGTGGGCGATCCTGCTCATTGGGCTGCTTCAAGAACGACCCAAGCGGTTCTCAGAATTGAAGAGGGAGGTCGGGGACATCACCCAGAAGTCGCTAACCAGCGTGCTGCGAGAGCTGGAGAAGGACGGCATCGTCGATCGCATAGTGACGCCGACGATACCGCCGCGCGTAGACTACCGCCTTACGCCGCTGGGACATTCGCTGTGGAAAGCCCTGGAGGCTCTCAGCAGCTGGGCAATCGAAAATCACACTGCCGTTGCCGAGGCCCGTCGGCGCTACAACGCTCCCTCGACTGTCGAGGTCAAGTAGCGAAACGCCAATGGCGCGCTTCGTGTGCCGGATTATCCTATTTCGCCGGGTCTGCCGACGCTAAGTCTGACGCGTTGGTTCGAATCCGGAGATAGAGACAATGGGGAATGAAGTTAGCGGGAGCTTGCCCGCGATCATTTCCATGCGGTTGCTGGGCGCGATGGAGTCTATCTCCACGGCGCGAACATACGAGGAAATATTTCGCCGGTTGAATTCCGCCGCCAGAGCTCTGTTGTCAGCGGATTCTGCGGCGTTGATCCGCCAAGAAGGGGACGTCTGTTTGTGTATTGATGAGGACGCCTTCAACCCGCTCTGGATCGCCCGAAGTTTCCCCATTGATGCATGTCTGAGCGGCCTTTCCATAGCGTCAAATGAAAAGGTGATCGTCCACGACATCTCTCAAGACGAACGCACTCTCAATACCATCTACGAAGGTACTTTCGTCCGCGCGGTCTCGGTCGTGCCCCTTTCGTCGCTGGGCCTTTCCGCAATCGGCTTTTATTGGGCCAAACCCCATACCCCAACTGATAACGAGCTCGAAATGGTGGAGGTCTTGGGTCGCGTTGCATCGACGACCCTTTCACTGCTAACCGAAAACACGCGAGCCGCGCTAGCGCAACGCGATGCTGAGCTCGCTCGTGATGAACTTCGGCACCGCCTGAAGAACGCCTATGCAAGCGCAATCGGAGTGGCATCCTTGACGCTCCCGACAGAAATGGCATCGAAATATGCGGGAAGGGTGCGAGCGCTTGTTTCCACATACGATGCGATTGATGGACCCGGTTCAGCCCTGGCGCCGCAGCAGTTGGGCACCTGTATTGCAAACGCTCTCAGCCCCTATCAGCGAGGGCCTGATGTGCCCATCTCACTTGATGGACCGATCGTTGCCTTAAAAGGCGATGCGATTGGCGCAATTGGCCTTCTGATGAACGAGTTTGCCACCAACTCAATCAAGTATGGGGCGCTTTCAAGCGAAGCTGGTCGAATCGCCGTCAGCTGGAGAACGAATGAAGCAGGAATGGTAATGACTTGGGCGGAACGTGATGGGCCGCCGGTCGATGTCTCGGGACCGCCCAGCGAAGGGTCGCGTCTGCTGCGACGGATCGCTGAGCGGTACCTCAGAGGAAGGATAGACTGCCGACCAGCCATCGAGGGAATGGAGTGGTTAGTCGAAATGCAAACGGGCTTCTTCACGTCCCACTAGCGGATCCCGTTGAGGTCGGTGTCTTTTTTGCTGTCCGTGCGGCTTCTTTGGTGCAAATTGGACATTCTTCGAATAGATCGTCCCTTGCGATGTAGTGGTGCGGGAGAAGGACCGTCATCCCATCTATCTCTATCGAGTCGTAGCTCAATACACCGTTCGGCTTCATGAGCAATTCGGTCAGAGGGAGACCGTCTGGATTGAATATCCGAACCATACCTGGTTGGCGCTCGTAGGCTTCCTCGTTATTTCCTTCCCCGCCACCGGCGAGATCGATTGCTTTGACCCAGTTGATCCGTTCGGCGCTACGGGAGAATTCCGCAATTCTTGTCAAATCTCTCTCCGAAATACGTTTCAAATAGGCGCCATGCCTCGGACATGTCAGCATTTCAGCAGTTGCCCCATGAGAGAACGAATAGGAGCGCGAGCCGCTCGTAAGCGGCATTCGCCAATATGAGTTCAAATCGGGAGAGCCTGCTGGCGTGTCCTTCAGAAGCTCAAGTAGAATGCCATAGAAGTCGAGTAGGCAAGACGCAGTCAGATCCGGGTGCCCATAGACTATTGGGGTTTCAATCTTCAGCTGATCGCGGTTCTTCCACGCATAGCTTTTGTCGTCACCCAGAACCATGTAACCTTTATCGAGGACAACGACCAAGTTCGGCCAGACTTCGGGAGGGTTCTGACGAGCAAAATCTTGCAGCTCTCGACATACCGCCTCCCACTTCAATGATCCTTCGTAGGCGAACAACACGCCAAACCGCCTGAACAGACCCGTCGCCAAGGTGAATCCGCCGAGATTCTGTTCCAATTTGTTGGAAGGCACCAGGCTCTTGAACTGTTTCAGATTGTCCAGCCCATCCAACAGGGCCTTCTTCGTCAATTTGGATTTCACCTGGATCGCACCGTGTATGCACTCGATGGGGAGATAATCGACGGTGCCGTCCAATCGCCTTAATACGATTGAGCCATCTCTGTCGTGTATGACGATATCCAGCTCTGGGCTGATGTGGCCACTTGGAGCGACGGCTCGAACCCTGTTTTGCGCGACCGAATAACGATTGGGCAACAGGCCATGTTTGACGAGAAATTGTTTTAAGATCTCCTCACGAAAGTCACCCTTGTCCCGCGGATGCTTCAGTTGGACAGAGCGCTCATAGGCTGTCAGCACGTCACGCTGAAGCTCACGCAGTTCCTGCTCCAAGCCATGGAACTCGGCGATCTTGCTTCGTTCAGCAATGACGTCATCGGTAATCTCACGTAGCCAGCGATATCGCTGTTGCAGATCATCTTGTTCAGAGGGCTTTTTGGGCAATCTCGTCTCTTATTTGCTTCCGTGGACTCGTTTTGTCTGCCCGGTTTTGGTTGAGCTTCGCAGGCGAACAATGGACGCACGATTCACTGTTGAATAAGAATAGCTGCAACGAAAGGCAGCGCAACCACAAGTCATCATCCTAATTTTGTTTTCCTGTGCGGTCTTCTGTGGATGCGGGGCCACCGGGTCAAACCACGTTTGCGCTTTGGGTGCTTCATCATTACGTTTTGATTTGGAGGACCCATGACTAAGTATCTGCAACATTTTCCCAAACCATTGCTTGACGATTTAGCTAACGGCAGGTGGTTGCCTGTGATCGGGGCAGGGATGTCGTTGAATGCCGCGCTCCCGGCGGGAAAGGCCATGCCACTATGGGGCGACCTGGGAAAGGCATTTGAGCGCGATCTCGCAGATTTTTCTGCAGTCGGACCAGTCGACGCCATGTCCGCCTACGAACACGAGTATGGCCGAGCGCGTCTCATCGAACGACTATCCGAACTCCTCCATCTTCGCGACGCACTCCCCGGGTGAGGCATCGAGCATTCTGCTCAATCAAGTTCGATCTTGTGTGCACCACGAATTTTGATTTTCTCCTTGAGCGCCAGTACGAGTCGATCCCGCGTTTCGTGAATCCAGTCGTCGATGAAGAGCAGCTTTCGTTGAACGTAACGGCGGACGGGACCGTGTTGCTGAAGCTTCACGGCGATTTGCGACACCCATCGCGGCTCGTGGTTACGGAGGCCGACTATGATGCCTTCCTGACCCGATACCCGCTTATCGCGACCTATCTTGCCAACCTACTGATTACAAAGACCGCCGTCTTGATTGGCTATAGCTTAGATGATCCTGACTTTCGCCAGATTTGGCAGGTTGTGAACCAACGCTTGGGGAAAATGAGGCGGCAGGCCTACGCAATCGCAGTCGGCGCACAGTCGGCTGACGTCGCACGCTATGCACGCCGCGGCGTTACGCTGATCAACTTGCCCAAAAGCAAAAAGAAATATGGCGAGGTTCTTGCGGCTGCCTTTGATGAGTTGGCGGCGTATTGGCGTAACACTGTTCTCGAGGTCAGCACGGTTACCGAAGAGGCTCCACTTCGAGAGCTGAAGCTACCAAGGGAGGCGAGCTCGCGATTGATTTTCTTCGCCGTTCCATTGCATCGCCTCCCTATATATCGCGAAAGGGTGTTCCCTTCGGTCGAGGGAATTGGACTCGTTCCAGTGACTGCAGATGATGTCGTATCACCTGGCGACTCGGTAAGCGCAAAAATTGACGCCTTGATGGACCGAGCGGTCGCGATCGTGGTTGAAGTCGGTAGCAGTTGGACTGCAGCGGATCTGCGGCTCGCGCTGAGCCGGTCGAAAGAGGTTGGTCCATCCGCTGGCCGAGCGCCACTTGTTGTTCAGGTTGGAAAAACAAGATCTCCCATATTGTCTTCTCAACCAACCTTGTCGTCTCTATTGACCATCGAAACGGTGACCGACGACGAGCAAGGACTTCAGCGGTTGTTGGATGCTCTGCGGGATGTCGCTCCGTCCGTGGCAGAGCAAGAGAATGAACCCGGGCGTCTCCTTGAAGCGGAAGAGTATCGAGCCGCAGTCATTTCTGCGATTAGCTTGTTAGAGGGCACATTGCGTCGGGCGCTCGACAAACCGGACTGGTCACGGGTTAGTCGCCCGATGTCCATGTCACAACTTCTCGAACTGGCAATGGCCCAGCAGTTAATTGATTTACCGGATCCAAGCCTGATCAAAGATTGGGTAAGGATCCGAAACAACGCGGTCCATACGAACACCGGTGTTAGCCCCGGAGTCGCGAAAACGATTGTTGACGGTGTGCTTGATCTCGTAGCGCAAATCGGTCCGGAGCTAAGGTAACTGCTGCCGAATCTGTTAAATATGTTCCCTGTTTGTACAAATTTGGGTCAGTTTGGATTGGAGATTCAAATGTCGCTTACCATCAATGGACGGCCACTGAGCGCCGGAGGTTTCGCCAACGAGATGGAAAACATGATTCTTGAGAGCGCCAAGGGGCAGCTAAGAGATCAGTTTTCGGCGATACGGCATCCTGAAACTGGTGAATTTCCGACGGTGATCGTGCACGGTGAGGCGCTGGACGACCTCCGCTTGAGCGTGGAGGGCTCCCCGGAACTGATTGCATTTGTTAGAGAGCGCATGGGCCCCGAAATTCAAAAAGCGACGTCGTTCGTCCCTGTTTCGAGCTGCCCGCCGAAAGCTTTCCTCAGCTATTCGTTTGAAGATCGCGAGACCGCCAAGAAAATCGCAGAGGGTCTGATGGCGAATGGCGTTGATACTTGGTGGGCTGAATGGGAGATTGGGGCAGGGGATAGTCTTCGCCGCAAAATCGACGAGGGGCTAGGTGGGTGCACGCATTTCATCGTCTTACTTACGCCCAGCGCCATGGAAAGACCTTGGGTTCAACAGGAGATGGACGCTGGACTTGTGCGTCGCATCACAGGCCAGGCTCGGTTCATTCCCTTGCGCCACGGTCTTTCGACGCGAGACCTTCCACCACTGTTGTCTGGGATGCTTTCCCCCGAAGTTGAATTATCTCAGCTCGACAAGAACATCCGAGACCTCGTCAATGACATCCATGGCGTATCGGAGAAGCCTAAGCTTGGGCCACCGCCAAGTTCGACCGAGCTTCCCTCGACCGATTTTTCGAAGACCGCAACCGCAGTTGCGAAAGTCTTCGTCGAGGGGACGAGGACGGCAATGTTTGCGGACCCTCAAAAGACGATTGAGGAGCTTGCCCAAGCGGTGAACGCTTCCGAAGAAGATATTGAGGACGCGGTTCACGAGTTGCGCGATTTCGTTAAGGAAAGCTTCGGCCGGGTTTTTCCCAAAGCGAGCCTTTTCGCGCAGTTCGACAAACATTTCATGGAATGGTCACCGGAAGACGACGCGTTGCGCATTGCAGCCGACCTTATCAATGACCCGGAATTCCCTCACGACACCGGCGAAGTGGCGGCTCGGTACGGCTGGGAACCCCGCCGCATGAACCCGGCGCTTGCATACCTGGAGGCACGGCAACTGATCGTCGACTACAAGGTTCTGTCGAGCGATTTTAATTCCATGCGGATCGTCAAAACTGATGCCACTCGTCGGTTTGTCAAAAGCAGGAGCTAAACGGTATCCGATCGGATCGATGACATCGATCGGTGATGGTACGGTGTTCGACCCGATCTCAGGTGCCCAAGGATTGCTCCAAGTAGCAGCCAAGACGCGCAGCTAACCAGCAAGGTCGTGATAACGAATTGAAGATGAAGAGCAGAGGGAATCTTGGTGCTAACGTTCTCCAGGTGCGGTGCTCCGACGAGGAACGGGGTTGTGACCAGCGGCGCAGCAATCAACCACTTCGTCTTTCCCACTGAAAGGTAGACCGTGGCGATTGCTGCGGCGGTCATAACTGCGGTTCCAATCCACCAGACCTGACGGGATCCAAGGTCCGCAGCAGGCATGCCGGGCAATTCTGGTGGCAACCCAAGGGCCGGGGCAAGACTGAAAACCAAGAACCCTGCCGCCCCCCAGAGAATGCCACTTTTCCACGTTGCCAAGCCACCGGAAAACTCGCCCGATGCATTCATGAGCAAGGCAAACCCCACGTAGGCGAGTACCATCGCGACAACTGTGCGCGAGTTGCGGTTCAGAGCTGAGGGCGCAACGTCTTGGTGATCGGCCGCATGCTCGTGTTCAGCATCGTGATGTCCGGCTGCCTCCGTATTCTCGTAAACCTCCGCCTTCAGAATGAGCGGGACTGTCGTCGTGAGGTGAAGCACGGACGCGAAAATTCCGGTCAAAGCTCCGGCCAGCAAGGCGGAGAATACCAGAGAACGAAACAAGTTCATCGAGGGGACCTCTCAGTGGCAGGGAAAACTGAGCGTGTGGCGGACATCGTGCGTCGCGTCATGCACCGCGGGCATGCTGGCGAAACCGACGCCTGCAATTAGCAGAACACCCAGCAAGGCCGTACCGAGCAGACCGGCTGCACGGGATGCTGTTGAGGCATGTGAAGTTGCGGTGATGGTGGTCATCTTCTTACTCCTATGGTGCTTTCGTCCGACGCGGGCGGGACGGTGTTGACGGCTTCATCAGCGGCGCCCGCAAGCGCCTGGCTCATTTTGAGGATGACGGCTTTTGCATCCAATTCGTGCCGCTCGGCGACGAAAGACGGCTCGTTGTACGAAAGCCAATGGCCGTCGGGGGTGCTCCAAGCCAATGCCTTCAGTGGCAGATCGATGCCCGCCCGCTGGTTGCGCTGGAGCAATTCGGTACCGATTTTCGGATTGCCAAATATTGTCAGCAAAGTTGGGCCCAACTGCAATCCCGCGGCTTCCGCGTCGGCAGCGAAGTCTATTCGAGCAAAAACCTTCATCCCTCGTGCGACAATCGCCCGCTCGAATGCCGCCATCGTATCAGCTGGGCGAGTATGGGCCTTCAGAACAGTCAACCCGGGCGTCATGTGAGCTTCTCCTGGGAAGAGCCAGCGAGTGCGGCGTTTCCTGCAGGCTCAGAGGTGGAGCCGAAGGCGATCCTATTGATGCTGAGCGCCACGACCATCCCCATCACCTGGGCTGCGACGAAAGCGATGGCAGTAATGGGTGCCAAGGCAACAGGCCCTGAAGCGAAGGCGGCGGCTAGCGTCACCGCTGGGTTGGCATAAGAGGTGGATGGAGTGGCGAGTATCGCGGCGACCAACCAAGAGCCGACGGCGAAGGGGCCGGTGTCCCATCTGCTGCTGCGAGCGCATCCCAAGACGATTGTCATCAGTCCAGCAGAGGCTACTAACTCGCTGAGGAGCATCCCGAAGGAGGGAAATTCAGGAGAGACCGTCCGAAACGGGCTTCCAAACATCTGTCCAGCTACCAATGCCCCGACAAAGCCGCCAATAATTTGAGCGATGACGTAGCCTATGGTGCAGTCGCCCTTGCGCTCACCGCCAAGCCACTGTGCGAATGATATCAGGGGATTGTAATGGCCGCCGGATACCTTCCCCAGGGCAACGATCAAGCCAACCAGGGATCCAGCGATCGCAATCGCAATTATGAGCGATGCTGCCAACGGCTGAGCTTTCGCGAACGTCGAGACCGCGAGGCCAGACCCGACCATGGCAATCGCAAGAAGCCCGGTTCCCACGCTCTCCACAAAGGCCCGTCTAAAAAGAGACAGGGCGGGGTCGCGCTCGAAAAAGCACCGGATGTCTGTGGAGGGAGCGATCTCGGCCATTTCAGGATGCCGATTGCTGACTTGAGAGCCAACGCCCTTCGACCTCTTCCATTTTGACTGCGAGTTCCCCGGGCGTCAGAATGCCCTTCTGGAAGAGGATGTTGGCAAATGCCGCGATCCATCGTTCATAGTAGGAGAGCTTGCCGACCATTTCGGAGCCGAGTGCCTCAACACCGCGGCGCTTTTCCTCGGTATTGACTATCTTGTGAAAGTCGAGGACGTCAGCCAGGGCGTGGCAACGCTTCTCCCAGGGAAGAAGCTCGTGCTCAATTCGCTCGATTTTTCCGGCCGCCTCGCCGCCGATATCGTTCGGCAGTTTTTTGACAAGTAGCTCTGAGCCCATCACGCGGCCTCCTTTTCGTAGCTTACAGGGATCACGCCAATCATGGCGTCGCGTGTGACGAGTTCGGCAAGTTCTTCCTCGGTCAGAGCTTCTGTCCCCGCTGGGCGCAAGGGCAGGACCAGGTAGCGGATGACAGCCGTCGAGTCGCTGACGCGGATTTCGACGTCATCCGGAATGTGAGTGCCGAATTCCTCCAGCACCGCTCTCGGTTCATGGACGGCGCGAGCTCGATACGGCTTCAGTTTGTACCAGTCTGGCGGCAGACCAAGGACCGGGCGAGGGTAGCAGGAGCACAAGGTGCAAACGATCAGATTGTGGACGTCCGCCGTGTTTTCGAGCACGATCAGTTGGGTATCGTCGTAGAACGTGATGCCCAGTTCTTCGCAGGCGGAGCGTCCGTTTTCCAGGAGCCGTTCCTTGTAAGCCGAATCCATCCAAGCCCTGGCGACGACCTTGGCGCCGAGTGCGGGAGTTCGAGAGTCGAGGACTTCGATCTGCCTTCTGATCTCGTCGGGACCGAAAAGCTTCCGCTCGACCAGCAGTTCTCTGACTGCGGTTTCCATTATGTCGTAGTACCCAGGACGCTCATCCGCTGTGATAGCCTCATGAGGGTGATCGTGATCGTGGTCATGATCATGGCCGTGGTCGGTCATCTCAAATCCTTTCCAACCAATTTTCGAAAATCTCAATTCTCAGACCGTCATTGGGCGAGCCGACATAGTCGGACCAAATCTCCGTCATGGGGATGGCGATGCGGTAGTAGTGGCCTTTGGAACCGGCGTTGCGTCCATAGGCCTCTTCTTCGTTATCGACGGCCATCGTAGGGATGACTGCCTCTACGGTTCCGAGTTTCCCGCGCAGGTAAGTTGGCATGCGGTAGTGCCCAACAGGCGAGCGGGTAGCGATCGTTACGCGATCGCCTGGCGCGAAAGCGGGTACCTCGCCTAGCGCTGGCACAACTCCGCCAATATGCGTTGCCGCAGTCTGCATAAGGATTCTCCTTGAGAGCAATTGGCTTCAAAATGACTGAGCACGAGCCACATTCTTGTAAGATGCTGTCGCCGCGGAATTCGGATCACAAAGTGGGTGAAGAACGTCGGCAACTCAAACTTGCACGCTCCATTTATACCGACCTGTAACCGTCCATGATCCAGCTTGAGACCAGTCGTGCATAGTCCGCCGAGGCATCTTCCCAAACGAAATGACCTGCCTCGACGATCTCGGCCCGGCTGTGGGGAAGAAGTCCTGCCAGGAAGTCCCCATTTGATGGGGGAACAAGCGGGTCATCTTTGCCGGAAATAACCAAAACTGGCGTCTGAATGTCGGGAAGGAGCTTTTCGAGCCGGGGCAAATCGGTGGAATAGGCCCGAACGAAATCTGCAGCTTCGTTCCAGCGTTGGCCCTCAGAAGACAGTCGGTAGTCTTCGAGGATCTCCGTTGGAATTGTAACTCTCGCTGAACCTGAAACGAATTTCACGACCTGTTCGCCGCCGTCCGAGCCGACATATGCGGCTTTTTTCGATGCCACCACCTGTGCCAACGACTCGCCCAGTAGGGTCATGCTGGCGCCGCCGCTGCCTGCAACGATGCTCTCGAAAAGGTCTGGCCGTTTGGATGCGGCGAACAGCGCGGTCAAGGTACCCACGTCGGGTGCGATAACGTGCGCCCGCTCGATTCCGAAGGCAGCCATGAGTTTTATCACAAAATTACCCATCGCGTCCGGCGACATCAAATCTTCCCGGGCTTGAGATTGACCGAATCCCGGGAGATCTACCGCGATAACGGGTCCGAGCTTGCAGAGGTCGGACCAAACGAGATTGAAAGCAAAGATACTCTCCGGCCAGGGAGCCGTCAGAAGCAACGGGACGCCATTTTCCTTCCCCGCCTTCACGTATCGTACCGACACGCCATCGACGGACAGGTGGTCGATCTTCTCTTTGATAAAGATGCCGTCAGCCATGTGAATACTCCTCATTTTCGGCGCCTTGGCCGCGACTGAATTCCCCCCAAACTCGCAGGTGAGCCCGCTCCGTTCTTTGACGATCCGGCTTTTGTTTTGAGGAGGGTATGCTTGTCTCGGCGCTGATGGCTATGAACGCTTGGTCGCGGCTAGAGATCGAATTTTACAAGACCGCGTTCTGAGATTTCCGCTTCATAGGGGCATCAACGTAACGAGGTGCACCATGAATTCGGTCGACAAATTCGACATTTTGATCTTTGGCGGTGGCAAAGCTGGCAAGACGCTGGCCATGGACCAAGCAAAGGCGGGCAAGAAGGTAGCGGTCGTTGAGGCGGGTCTCATCGGTGGCTCGTGCATCAACATAGCTTGCATTCCCAGCAAGACACTTATCCGTAGCGCCGAAGTCGCGCATTCCATGAAGGGGATTTCCGAGTTCGGGATCACCGCCGACAACGTCCGCAGCAGTCTCGATCTTGTTCGCGATCGCACCGCGCGTGTCGTGGCAGAGATGGTTGCCACTAACCAAGCCGGTTTCGACGCAAGCGGGTTCGACCTCGTATTGGGCTGGGGTAAGTTCATCGCCCCGAAAACAATTCAGGTTGAGACCGCGTCTGGAACGAGAACTGTTTCGGGCGACCAAGTTTTCATCAATTTGGGAACGACAGCAGACGTACCAGACCTTCCGGGTCTCGCGGACGCAACTCCGATCACCCACGTTGAAGCTCTGCAGCTCGGCGACCTTCCAACGAAGTTGATCGTAATCGGCGGTGGCTACATTGGAATGGAGCTGGGCCAGGCCTTCCGTCGCCTGGGCTCAGAAGTCACGATACTCGAGCGGGGACCTCGGCTTGCTCCGCGGGAAGACACAGACGTCAGCGAAGGAATTCTGAAGATCCTCAAAAGCGAGGGGATAGAGGTGGCGCTCAGCGCCTACGACCTCTCCGTTAGCGGGCGCTCAGGCGAGAGTGTCACTGTCCGTAGCGCGGATGGTCGAGTATTCGAGGGATCGCACATCCTCGTGGCCTCGGGCCGCCGTCCCCGAACAGCGGGGATCGGGCTCGAACTGGCAGGTGTCGAGGTCGACGATCGAGGTTTCATCAAGGTTGACGACCATCTTCGGACGACAGCCGACGGCGTCTGGGCGATGGGTGAAGTCGCCGGAACTCCTATGTTCACCCACGCGTCCCTTGATGACTACCGTGTGGTCAAGAGCACGATGGCGGGCGGCAACCGAACCACAAAGGGTCGAATGATCCCGTACTGCGTCTTTATCGATCCGGAATTTGCTCGGATCGGGATGAACGAAGCGGAAGCGCTCAAGGAAGGCATTGAGTACCGCGTCGCGAAGCTTCCGATGGATGTCGTGCCGCGAGCAAGGACCCTCTCACAACGCAAGGGGTTCATGAAAGCGCTCGTTGCGGTCGATTCCGACAAGATCCTTGGTTTCAGCATGCTCGGCGTGAACGCAGGCGAAGTAATGAGCGTCGTTCAAATGGCGATGCTTGGTGGTCTGCCCTTCACAACGCTTCGCGACGGGATATTCGCCCATCCAACCATCACCGAGGGTCTGAATATGCTGTTTGCGAACGTATCAGCATCAGCTGTCGTTCGCAAAGCCGCGTGACATCGATTTAACAGGACAGATCAATGACCTTGGAAAACGCTACAAACACCGAGACGAAGTACGCAGACTCGGACGGGCGACGCATTGCCTATCGTTTGATCGGGCAGGGAACGCCACTCGTTCTTGCGGTCCGTTTCAGGGGGACACTTGATGCCTGGGATCCCCTGTTTCTCGACGAGTTGGCCAAGGACTTCACTGTTATCACCTTCGACTATACCGGCTTGGGTGCATCCACCGGAGAACCAACCTACGACCGAGCCTCCCTGGCGAAGGACGCCAGGGACCTGATCGATTTCCTTGGATACAAGAAGGTTGTGATGGGTGGCTGGTCGCTCGGAGGTGTCGTAGCTCAAGTCTTCAGCCTGACGTATCCGGAGCTGGTCTCCCATCTGGTTTTGATTGGAACTGCCCCTCCAGGCCATTCCAAGATCAGCGGAGACCCACTCTTCATGAAGACCGCCATGAAGCCTGTAAACGACCTTGCCGACGAAGCAATTTTGTTTTTCGAGCCTGAATCTCCTCGGAGCAAAGAGGCTGCGCGACTGTCTCACGAACGTATGGCTGCTCGAAAAAATGACCGCTCGCCAATAATTCAGGAGGCAACGTTCATGAAGCTTCTGAGTGAAGCAAAGGACCGTACCACCATTTTCCCGGACCCGAACGGGCAGCAGATGGAGGATATGGCCGCTGGACGCCATCCGATCCTCGTCATCAGTGGCGACCACGACATCGCTTGTCCGGTCGACAATTGGTTCGAGGTATCGACCTTCTGGCAGTCGCTTCACATCGTAACGGTACCGCAGGCCGGTCATGCACCCCAACATCAGGTGCCTGAATACGCTGCAGAGGTGATCGCGTCCTTCGTCAAGCGAATCCGCTAGTCGACGCTTGCTGTTTAATCACCTTTCTAACCACCCATGGAGACTTAAAATGCCGTTCCGAGCTGTCCGTTTAGCTCACCCTGGCTTTGCCATTGCTATGCCGTTGCCAGAGGTGCCAAGCACCTCGCGATGCATCAGCCTTCAGATCAAGCCAAGCCTAGACGCCGTTGCCACCGCTTGTGTGCGCGTTACCGCATCGAGCTTTTCCATGGCGGCCCTGAGATAGCCATCGATTGTGTGATTGGACAGCGCAAGTATTTGCCCGATTTCGCGGCTCGTTTTACCCGCGCTGGCCCATCGGAGGCATTCTCTCTCGCGAGGTGTCAAAACGTCAGTTGGCCGCGGACGCGAACTATATGAGTCTACCGCTCCCAGAAGTGCCATCATAAGCATGGCCATCTCTTCGTGGCGTTCGACCTTTCGCCGCCCAGACATTAGACATACGTAACGTCGCTGTTCTGAATCTGAGAGTGCAACCGCAAACGTGAACGAGAATCCCTCGTTGATGAAAATCCCATCTTGAGGTCTGTGACCCGGGTGAGGGGCTCGGGCCAGAAGTAGTGGCATCGTCGGCACTGGAAGGACGGTCCGCTCAAGCCTCCTGATAAGCGGACTTTCAGTCAATAGGTTGCGAAATTTGTAGGCGTTCAGCAGATCGGTGGGCCAGTTGGTCGCCAGAACGTTGTCGGCAAACAGTGGGCGCCCTGGCGCCGGGAAGGTTCCGAACAGAAAGTAACGAAAGTTATGGCCCTTCAACATCGAGCGGAAACGCGATTGCAAGGAGTTAACCCGGGCAATCTCGCTGACGATACGAGCTGGATCAGAGCTCTTGGTCTTTCTTTGTTCCGAATGAGCAGGCATCTGACTAGCCGTCGACGACCTCAGTCTCAGGTCTGTCGGTGCCAAGGGAATATTCGCGATGCCATTCGCCGTCGGTCGTTTCAAAAGCAATTTCGGTGTCGCGGCCTGCTATCTGCTGTCGCTGCGCGGCAATCCTTGCAGCCGTCAAGGCATCGTCATGTGTATTGAAGGGCTCTGTCCAAACGTCATCAAGACGGTACGCAAAACCACCGTCATGGGGGCCAATGTGATAGGTGATATGCATTCGAAATTCTCTCTAAGTCGCTGGAATTAATCGCCGATTAATTAAGAAGGTTCCGGTAGCGGGCGGGAACGAACCTGGGTGTGGTGCGCAACCTGCCTTTCCGAGGATTGCATAGAGCGCGATTGAGAACACTGCTGATTTGATGACCAGCAGTGGCAACCCTGTCGAATAGCTATGCTGTTGATCGTGTCGCATATGCTAATCCTGATCGAGTGTGATCCGATAATGCGCCGCGGATGCTTATACGATCTTGTAAGTTTCGGCTGTGACAGATGGCTGGAGACTATGCGAATTTACGTGCTTCGGAGACGTCCAAGGACAAAGCTTCACCCTCGAAAAAGGAAAGTATCTCCGCTAGCCTCTCGCGCTCTGCCTGACCATGAGGTTCCGCCGCGTGTTTTGCGAGACTGGTCGCAGATCTAAGTGCCCAAAACTTTGCGCCTTGTTCCGTTGCAAGATCGTATCCACGACGTATTAAGTCCCGGCCATCTTGAGCATTTTCACGAAGAAGTCGCTCTCCCTTCAATCGGTACAATTCCGCACGGCACCACCCTGCGTTCTTTGAAAGCGCACGATCCAATGTGTCGTCATCGGCGAGGTGACCGCCTGCCATAAGGCAATTTTCGAACCGAGCACCCTTCGCATTCCTAAGGCTTTGATTGAACTCGTCCGAGTTGCCCGACTGGACGGCTTTAGCGACATGATGGAACGTCGTGGCCCATTCTTGCCACCGAAGGAGGGAGTTCTTCGTTGCTTTTTCGGCTAGATGGCTGAGAAGCCGAACTCCAAGATCATGGTCTCCCATGCCAAACGCAGTTGGACATGCGGAAACTGAAAGGAAGAGGCAGTACGAGATGGCGTGATCTAATGCGCTAGCTTCGTCAAATGTCGAGGCAAGCAAGGTCCTCGCCTCTGAAAGCTTTCCCTGAACCCACAGAGTCTTGACGACCGTCGATAAAGCACTGATGCGCTGATCATAACTCGCTCCGTTGTTGAGAGTCCCGCGGACACCTCCCCTTGCGAGTTCGAGTGCAGTTTGCGCGTGTTTCAACCCGGCGTCAAAGTTTCCGATGTAATGGAAGTTGTGAGCAAGGAGGCGGCTCGCTGCATTCGGCAGTACGTTCCCAAAGAGGTCGTTGAAACGGTGGGCCAGTGATATCGCCTCGACGTAGTCACCATTCATAGTGTGGATTGCCGTCATTCCTCCGACCGCGCGGAGTGTGTTCATATGGTCACGCAAATTCTCGGCAATGGATTTGGCTTTGGAAAACTCTTCGATTGCTTCCTGGTCACGTTCCGAACTCTTGATGTGGTATAGGGTGCCGCCATGAGAGACCCGTAGGTTCATCTCGGTAAGTGCGTCGACCCCGTCTAGCTGATCGAAGTAGGCGAGGGCGCGTTCGAGGTGCGTGAGCTGCTCAGCCATCAGGCCAAGCTGGGTCCAAATGATGTTGGAACTGGCCACAAGATCAATTCCGGCCCGCGTCTCGCCGCCCTTGGAAAATGCCCACTCTAGTGCATTTCGGAGTTCGTGAACCAAGCCTCCGTGTTCGTTGAGCCAACTACCCGTATCGAGAACGGTCCAATCGCGCTCAGCTTCAGCAAGCCGAGCGCGGCAAAGCTTGGCGTGAGCCAATTTGCAGAATTGATCAAAACCGGAGTTGGCGAGTTTGGTCGCCGCATATTCCCTTGTGGTGACCAAGAGCCGATAGTTGCCGCCTGCGGCGGAGACGTTGAGCAAAGACTTTAGAAACAACCCGTCAAAGGCATCGTAGAATTCTTCGTCGGAGACATCCTCCGCAGCAACCCACCTTGCGTGGTCCGCAGTGAATGTACCAGCAAAAACAGAAAGCCGATCTAACAGGTCCTTTTGGGTGGGCTCCAGCGTGTTGTAGCTCCAGTCCAAAGCGGCTCTTAGCGTTTGTTGACGGGGCGGTGCGGTACGACGACCTCGCCGTAACAGAGCCAGCGGGTCCGCGACCGAGCGATGAAGACTTTCGAGATCCATATCGAACGCTCGCGCAGCTGCGAGTTCGATAGCCAAGGGTATTCCATCGAGCCTGCGGACGATATCGGCCGCCAAAGTCATTGCTTCGGGGCGTGCAAAGTCACTTTCATCGGCCACGAGGCCTGCGAGAGAAATGAAAAGTTCTAATCCAGCATATTCTGATGGGTTTACGGCCGATGAACCCTCAGGGGGAACCTCCAAAGGTGGAAGTTGCCGCACGCGCTCAAGAGACGCCCGCAATGGCTCCCGGCTTGTCGCCAAAATAGTGGTCAATGGCGAAGCCTTTAAAATTTCCTCGGCGGCGCGAGCGGCTTCGTCAACAACATGCTCGCAGTTATCAAACACCAAGAGGGTGGCGCTCTTTTGCAACTCGCCGACAATCGCTGGGAGAACATTCGATCCGTACACACTTAGTCCCAGCTGGCTTGCCAGCGATGGCAGCAATGTCTCGCCAGTGGAATGGGCAGCGAGATCAAGGAACAGCACACGATACTGCTCGCTTAGCAATCTGGCCACCGCTATCGCGACCGATGTTTTGCCTATGCCGCCTGCACCAGCAATCGTTAGGAGCCTCGTTGTCTTAAAAAACTCAGCGGTCGTTCGTATAAAATCTTGCCTACCAAGGAGCTTGGTAGCCGTTCTCGGCAATGTCGACTTATCGATCGGATTCGATGGACGGTTCGTCGCCGCCTGATGACCTACTCTGACTGCCGGTAGAAACTGGTATCCTCGACTAGGCACATTTTCGATAAATTTCCGAGCTTCATCCCCGAGTGACTTCCGAAGCGAGACGAGATGGACTCTCAGCGCTCCTTCTTCCACGATTGTGGTTGGCCAAACCGTCCGAATAAGCTCTTCTTTACTGACGACCTGTCCGGCCCGCGTGGCAAGTGCGGCGAGAATATCGAAGGCTCGACTCCCAAGGCGGAGTGCTTTTCCATCCGCAGACAGCCGCCGATTTTCGATATCTAGCTCGAAGCTATCGAAATATAAGACTGACATGCCGCCCCCAAGATTCAGCTTGGCTTTTTTCAGTTTCAGGTTCTGCACCGCCGCGTCTGCCCTTACAGGTCTTGGGCCGGTCTTTCAAGAAGTTCTAATTCACAGGTTTGAAGCGAGTTTTGCCTCTTCAGCTTGGTAGAATACTGACTCATTTCTCGCCAGCTCACCAGAGGTCGATGCGGTGGAAACATAAACGGCCCGTTACAACTATGCGCCTCTAAATCGATGCCTGAAAATCGACTTGGAGCCATACCACGAGCGATTAGCGCGGTACGCACGCGAAACGGATGACCAAAAAAACGCCGGGCCGTCGGTAGGGTCTCGGAAGTGCCAGCCGAAATCAGGCGTTTTCGGAGGTTGTGTAGAGCGTTAGAAGGCCAACAGATAACAGGACTGCGGGCGATGAACGCGAAGCCCACTCGGCTGTGATAGGTGGGTAGAAATGCTCCATCCCCAGCCTCCTACTTGCGGTGCCATAATACCGGCCCAACCCGCCCGGAATCCCCGTGTTTATTCAATTTTTGCGCAGTCTCATCGAGCAGCTTCACGAAACTGCCGGGGTCGATACCATCGGCCCGGTTCAGCAGCGCGATTAATGGATCTGACCTCATCTCAGTAATTGTAAGTGTTTCGGGCATCGTGGCCTCCTTTTTTGACGCCTTGGAGGCTAACCAAGTGGGTGGAGAATTCTTGTCAAAATCGAGTGCGGCGCATGTCTTCGCTCGCTCCTGCCGGATCGTCCAATAATTGGAGAGACCAACCCTTTAGGACCATGAAACACCACCTTCGAGGTGGTGGCGGATCGGTTCGCGCAATTGTGTGACAAGAGAAGGTACCAGCATGCGTGTCCTAGTTCTGTTTGCGCATCCCGCACAACGGAAATCGAGTATTAATCTCGCAATGGCCGACGTGGCCCGTAGAGTCGACGGTTTGACGTTCGTTGATCTCTATGAGGAATATCCTCGTTTTCAGATCAATATTGATCGCGAGCAGAAACGCTTACTGGACCATGATGTCATTGTCTTCCAATTCCCGATCTACTGGTATTCGACGCCCTCGCTTCTGAAAGAGTGGCAGGATCTCGTGTTGGAATACGGGTTCGCCTATGGTCCACAGGGGAAGCTGCTGGCTGACAAATTCGCGCTCATTAGCGTCACCACAGGCGGTCGCGAGATCGACTACTCCGTCAGTGGGGGCAATAATTACCCACTGCGCCAGTTCCTGCTGCCTCTGCAGCAAACCGCGACGCTCTGCGGAATGAAGTTCCTGCCTCCATTTGTTCTTCACGCCGCCAATCACATCGGCACGCTGGAGGCGCAGCGACATATTGCATCATACGGCGCTCTCTTAAGCGCGATAACAGCCAACCAGCTTGATCTTGATGAGGCGCTGGCCCGCGACTCGATATTCCCGGCTGATTTGCACATCACGGCGGAGCATTAGGCTATGGAGGGTTTAACGTTCTATGCCCTGGCATATCTCGCTGCAGCCGTCTTCGCCGTCATCATCTCGCGGAGGCTTGGGCTCGGTTCAGTTGTGGGCTACATCGCCGCGGGAGTGATTGTCGGCCCAATCCTTCACGTCTCTGGGGCAGGATCTGATTACCTCGAACAATTCTCCGAATTCGGCATCGTGATGATGCTTTTTCTGATTGGGCTGGAAATCGATCCGCAGATGGTTTGGCGTCTCAGAGGCAAGCTCATCGGATTGGGCGGCCTGCAAGTCGTTGTGACGCTCTTGGCGGTCGGCGTCATCGGAACGTTGCTGGGTTTCACATGGCAGCAAAGCTTATTGTTCGGCTTTGTGGTGTCACTATCTTCTACGGCAATTGTTCTGCAGACCCTTGAAGAGAAAGGGCTCCTGGAGTCCGACGGGGGAAGGGCGAGTTTTGCAGTCCTGCTTTTTCAGGATTTGGCAGTCATTCCTATGCTGGCCTGCATTCCTTTGCTTTCTTCGGTCGCCGGTGTCGCTTCCAGTGCTCATGGAGAAACTTTTTTCGCGACGCTTCCGGGTTGGGCATCTGCACTCCTAACTCTCGGGGCAGTTGTCTTCGTTGTAGCAGCTGGACACTACCTTTCGCGGCCCGTCTTTCGCGTAATAGCACAACTAGGCCTTCGGGAAGTTTTCACGGCCGCCGCCCTGTTAGTGGTCGTTGCCATAGCGGCCCTGATGTCCGCCGTGGGTCTTTCCCCGGCTTTAGGTGCCTTCCTCGCAGGCGTCGTGTTGGCAAACAGCGAGTTTAAGCACGAACTTCAAAACGATATCGAGCCCTTCAAAGGGCTTCTGCTCGGCCTTTTCTTTATGACGATCGGTGCAAAGATCGACCTTTCGATACTGTTGCAGCATTGGGCGATCGTCGTCGTTGCGACGTTGGCGATGATGTTGATCAAGGTTGGCGTTCTCCTACCATTGGCATGGCTATTCCGACTTCGGGCGACGGCAGCCTGGCTATTTGCTCTCGGCCTCGCCCAAGCGGGAGAATTCGGCTTTGTCTTGCTCTCATTGGGACGAGAACGAAATATCTTCTCGGAGGAGATGGTCTCGATTTCGATACTTGTTATCACGTTGGGGATGGTCCTGACGCCCGGTCTATTCATCCTATTTGACCGCATCGTGACCTTGCTGGACAGTCGCGGTGCGACCCGGGCCGACGACGAGCCCGAGGAGGGCACCGTCATCGTCGCTGGGCTTGGGCGCTTCGGCCAAATTGTAAATCGGATGCTGTTGGCGAACGGACACAAGCCGGTCGTGCTCGATTTCCGCGCAGAAGTGGTTGATGATCTGCGAAAGTTCGGAATCCGGTCATATTTTGGAGACGCGGGGCGGCCAGACCTCCTTGACTCGGCGGGCCTCGCGAAAGCGGACGTCATCGTTGTTGCAATTGACGATCCAGATCGCGCGGTTGAGATCGTGTCCTACGCCCGACGAACCAACCCCAATATCAAGATTGTCGCCAGGGCTTACGATCGGCTGCACTACTATCGCCTTTCCGATGCTGGCGCGGATCACATCGTTCGGGAGCTTTTCGGTAGTTCTTTAGAGGCCGCGGTCCTGACATTGCGGTCGTTGGGAATGCACCCCTACGAGGTCGAAAAGAGAAGAAACGTGTTTATCGAGCAAGACCTCGCTGGATTGAAGCGGATGGCGCCCCTTTTTGATGGCGTCACGCCCGTATCTGACAATCCTGACTTCATCGCCGGGTTTAATGACATCGGCAAAGTCATCGAAAATGCGATGCTCGGCAACCGCACGGCGTACAACGACTTGGTTCGACGGGGTTGGACTCCACCCGTACTCGACGATAGTCACGCTCTGAAAGCTGAGCAATCGCGGCAGTAAATTGCCACAGGAGCGGTTGGAATGAAGCGTTTTCAGAAACTGATAATTGCCGCTGCGGCTCTGGGTTGCTTGGGTGCGGCGGGTGCCGGTTTCTTTTTCTTCTGGCCACATTCCCTGCCAGATGTTTCGGCGAGTGCACTTCAGCCGACCGGCGCAGCACTAATTGCACGAGGCGAACATTTGACCCTCGCGGCGGATTGTGCTGCGTGTCACACGACGAAAGGCGGGAAACCGTTTGCCGGGGGCTTGCCCTTCAAGCTGCCGTTCGGGACTATCTACTCATCGAATATAACGACAGATCCAGAGCATGGTATCGGTGCCTGGACTGATGCCGAGTTCGTCCGTGCGGTGCGGACCGGGGTGGGGGCGCACGGCGAGAACTTATATCCCGCGTTTCCGTATGCGTCCTACGCCCTGATGACGACTGACGACATCCTGGCGGTCCGGGCGTATCTCCGCACACTGGCACCTGTGAGCGAGGACCCGCCATCAAACTCGCTTGCCTTTCCCTTTAATCAACGCTGGCTTATGCGCGGTTGGAACCTCCTCTTTCTCCCGTCTCGTCCTCTCGAGAATGACCCATCTAAGGATGAGCAATGGAATAGGGGAGCATATCTTGTAGAGGCGCTCGAGCACTGCGGCGAGTGCCATACGCCTAGAGGTCTGATGTTCCAGCGCAAACAGAGCGAAGCGTTGTCGGGCAGCGAAGTGGATGGCTGGAAAGCCTGGAACATCACGTCCGATCCGGACAGCGGCATCGGCCTATGGACGAACGATGAAATCGTTTCCTTCTTATCCAAGGGGCATGCCAACGGGCACGGGCCCGCGGGCGGTGCGATGCGTGAGGCGGTCGACCTGAGCTTGAGCAAGCTCCCAACGTCGGACATCGAGGCTATTGTCGCCTATCTCCGGACGGTTCCTCCAATCGAGAGCGACGAGAAGGTTCGAGTGAAGCGTAAAAGCTCGATCCAGAACGCCTCGTCCCGAAATTCGGACGAGACCCTTGGCTCGCGGATCTTTGCTGGCGCGTGCGCGAGCTGTCACGGGCTCGGCGGTGACGGATTGGTGAACAGCCGGGCCAATATTATTGGCGCCCACGCGTTGGCTGATGTCGACGGCAGCAATTTTATCCGAGTTGTCCTCCAAGGATCTTCAGACAGTATGGTAGCGCCGGGTCGGACGATGCCAGCGTTTGCGGCGATCTACAATGACGCGGAGATCGCAGCGTTGGCCAACTTCGTCATTGGCCACCTTGGTGAGAAGAAGGGCGCCGTTACCGCAGAAGATGTTGCGAAGGCACGGGAGTGAACTACTAGGTCGGCGGCCGACTCTTACTAGTCTGTAGATATGTCGAAATGCAAAACGTCTTCGCGTTGTCCGAGTTTGGTATAGAGTGCTATGGCAGGGCCATCGCCATAGTCAGCTTGCACAAAAATGACCTTCGCGCCTCTGGATGCCGCGATAGGTTTCAGGGCGAAAATCAGTTTTGTCGCGACTCCAGCGCGTCGATTCTTTTCGAGCACAGCGAGATCGTAAATGTAAAACTCACTGCGCTCCTGCTCAAACTTCATGAGTTCATAAGCAGCCAGTGACCTGCCTCTGAATCTTCATCCAACGGCGATTAGAGCCTCGGCGGTTTTCGATACG
>NZ_JABFCN010000063.1 GCF_013087515.1 Rhizobium sophorae
GGACAGGCCCCGCCGCCGAGGCGGGGTCAACCGGCGACAAAGATAAGCCGTCGGCAGGCATCGAGCCTGCCGACGGCTTTTTCGGTGCCATGCGTGACCGGAAGTGTCTGATTATGTGAGCAAGGGCAAGCAGAACTTGAGATGAAGAGGCGCGTTTGATTTAATGCGCTGCTCCCAGGGCAAGCCACCCTAACAGGGCCGTCAACGAGCGCGTCTTTTTTCTGATTTAGCCGAGTTTCAATTTGATGGCCGAAAACGATATTCAAGTCAGCCTCGAAAACTGCCTTCAGTTACTGGTAGGGCTGCCATTAAGCATTGCCCGCAACGCTGCGGACATGAAGGTTTTCCATTTTGGTACCATTCGACCGCATCCCTCAGGCAGAGGGACTGTCGGGGCCTATGCACTGCATGTTCAATGCCCGTGGCGCTTCGTTGACGAGAAGACAATAGTCACAGGGACATCAGATCGTTTCGTCGAGCCGGCTGAAGGAACGGAGCCAAACGATGACGACCCTAAATCGGGAAACTTACAGCTCATCAAAATTGCATCTCTGCTGAAAGGCTACGACGCGGAGACAAACTCCTTCGTGAACGCCACAGAGCAACTCGTCGTCATAGCCGTTAACACAGATAACTACGGCGGGGCCGACTTCTTGCTGTCAGGTGGTTACCGCCTGCAGGTTTTCCCGGATGGTTCACTTGGTGAGGATTGGCGCTTTGTCGAGCTTCAAGGCCGCCATGTCGTTATCGAAGGCGGTCGCGTACAGGTTAACGGATAGCAATCTAATCTCAACAGCCGCTCGTCGGAGTTTTTCAACGGTATCTGCCATAAGCGGACGTAACTCGTTCGACGTCACAATGAACGTAAGGTCATGTTGGATAGAAATACTGTGAAAGGAAGGCAGAGAATGGATCATTTCGATATACTTGGCCGCAGCATTGCCGACCCAGTTGTCGAGTCTTATCTTGCCCATCACGAGAAGCTTGACCCTATCGATTTTCGTACGAATGCGGAGATGGGATTTTTCGGCGGTTTCGATAGCGGTTTCGGTCTGCAGGTGGAAAGCCTTTCCGCATACATTGCCGAATTCGAAGAGGTGCGGTCAAGACGCCTGTCGGACGGCGAGGAGAGGATTGTCTCTCGCCTGTCATTTACCGGGCCGGATGCGATCAGGGCAGTGCAACGCGCCTATTCGTCGGCGTTGCCATTCGGTCTGACGTTCGGAGACAGCAGCGACATCGTGGCCGAGAAGCTCGGGACGGGCCCGTTTCGAGAAGGCAAGAGCAGCACGCTGCCGGAATATTCAGCCGAACGCTTCGTTCACTCATATGCTGTCGGCAATATAGTCGCGATCGCAAAATATGACTCCGACTTGCGGCTGATGGCGGTTTATCTGATGCAGGCTGACCGCACCATGCTCAAGGCCACGCGCCGAAAGGCGTCCTTGCCCAAGCAGAAGATCATGCCAGGGAATATCGATAAAGTCGAAGCATTGCGGGTCCAGATGCCGACGCAGCGCTGGCGGGAGTCCATGGCCGAGGGAGACGAGCTTTTCAACGCGGCCGATATCGCCACGGCTGAAACGGCGCTGAATGGGTTCATCGACACGGTGAAGGCCGCAACCAGCCAGCGGGATGCGCAGGCAATCCAGGCAGCGGTCAAGGACATCGTTCTTGCGATCAATGAGATCCACGGCAGAAGCGGGATGATCGAAACACTGGAGCGCGACGAACTTGGTGTCCTGATCGAGGCGGTCGTAAGGGCCTCGGGCTTCAGCCTCCCGGATGATGAAGATATCACCGCCGAATGGCGGGAGTGGTAACGAGACCCGTGTCGCGGAAATCCCTGATTTTCGCTACGGGGGCGGCAAGCGTCGTGTTACGGATGTTCCCTTGATGACGGCAGGATCCGGCAGGCAGTCGGAGCGCGGCTGCCATCGTCATATACCTTCCGCCACTGAGCCGAGCCACGTCCTTCGCGGGCTCGATGAGGCATGTCTGATCGAAAACCGGCTTCGCCTCGATCGTCCTCCCGCAACGGCCTTCCAAAACTTTCTTCCCCTGAGCGCGGTGCGCCCATTCCTCGCGGAACAACAAAGTTTTTC
>NZ_JABFCN010000064.1 GCF_013087515.1 Rhizobium sophorae
GGACAGGCCCCGCCGCCGAGGCGGGGTCAACCGGCGACAAAGATAAGCCGTCGGCAGGCGTCGAGCCTGCCGCCGGCTTTTTCGGTGCGATACGGAACCGGAATTTGTCTGCTCAGTGGAGGCTATCGTGCCGGGAAGAAATGCCTGCCTCGAGGACGAGCGGTGCCCCCAATTTTGCCTTCGCTCCGGTGCGCCCTCCACTCCGACAAAATCGGCTCCCCCACTCGCCGGCTCCGCCGGTCGCTTCCGCGCTCCTTGACCCCGTCATCTCTTCCCGCCCCGCCGTCTCGTCTTTCACGAACTCAAGGAGATGAGACGATGACCATCGAACAGCACATCGAGGAGCTGCGGGCCGAGTTGAGGAACGCCTGCGACGCCGTCGAGCGGCGCCAGGTCGAAGCGGAGCTTCAGCTCGCCCAGGCTGATCTGGCCGTGGCGCTTGCCGAACAGGACGGCATCATCGAAGCCGAGCCGCCCTTCTGAGGCGGCTCTCATTCTGCTGGATCATGAGCCGGTCCGCCGGATCGACCGGCCTCCCGGCTGTCAGGAGTTTCCCCTCGACACTCTCACCGGCTCGCGCCGGATACGGTCACGTCCCCTCCAGGGCCGTGGGTCTCTTCTCTCTCTGACCTCCTATTTTACTCCAGCAAATCCGGCGTCAAGGACGGCGCGGTTCCCCCAATTTTTCCGCCGCTGCGTTGCACTTCGCTTCTCGGAAAAATCGGTTCCCCCGCTTGCGAGCCGCGTCCCGCGGTCCTTGACCCCTCTTTGCCACGGAGTGGCCGATCTCCGTCATCAAGATGAGGAGATCACACAATGACATCTGACCATAACCTTGCGCTCTACACCAAGCTTTCCGGTTTCCGGCTTGTCGTCCTGGCGAACCGGTTCGGCCGCGACAGCGAATTCTCGCGAGAGCTTCATGATCGCCTGCTCGAAGGACTGGAGGCAGCAATTGGGCGCGTGCGGATTATCATGGCGCTGGAGCGCAGCGTTCTCATCGCGGAGTACCGGCTTGAGGGTGAGGCTGAGATCTTCGGGCGCTTCACCATCAACCTGATGGATGAGCTCGACATCGATTTCGACACGCACGAATTCCGCATCAACGGCGGCGATTGGTCCAGCGCTTTGACGGCTGACTATACCGGCGTCGACATCGACTATCCGAAGCTGATTGCGCTCACCGACGTCGAACTCGGCTCACTTGCGCCGATCATCAAGGATATCACACGCGAAACCGGTATCGCTGTAAGCGCCTCCCGTGTCAGCTACATCAGGTGCCCAGCATCATAATCAATCCGTCGGCGGGCTCGACCATCCGGAGGGCGGCGAGAGCGGCCCTTCGTTGCGCTGCCTGCGAGACCATCGCAATGATGGCGAGAACGGCCAGCTGAGCCTCTTCCTTTCGACCTGCCGTCATCTATCATCGGGGATGCTGCAGCCCCTGCGTCGCGACGCAACCTGCCGCCGCCAGAATTTTCCCCGCCGCCTTCTGCGGCTCCTCGCCGATCAAAATTCAGTCGCCGGCAAGTCCGTTCGTTGCGGCCCTCTGGGTGCGCCCCTCCTTTCCGGTCCGCCGCTTATCCTCGCGATGACCGCAATTCGAAAGGAGAAATACCATGCAACAGCTCGCCAAATTCCTCGCCGCCACTGGCCGCCGGCTCCGCGCCCTCGGCAAAGTGATCAGCCACTTCTTCCGCAAGGGGAAAATCGGCCTGAAGCTTGCGATCAAGATCCCGTTCTTCCTCGATATCGAGGTGTCCTTCGAGACCGATTGGGACCGGCGCCGATGAGGCGCCCACATGGCCCGCTTCGACGGGCCTTTCTCAACTCGCCACAGAGGCGCGCGGGCGGTAACCGCGTTTTCGCTTTTGTCGGAGCAGATCGAGAAACAGCCGCACGGCTTCTTCTTCCCGTCCGAAATGATGGATCATCGTCTGACCCTTTGCGCCAATGCGCCCCCATTTCCTGAGCAGGCAAACATCGCCGAAGAGGTTCGGTTCGATCGACATGGCATAGTAGCGCGCCATGTTCTTCGCTACATCGGTGCGTTCGACATAGAGGTGATAGGGCTGTGCGATCATGAGACCAGAATCGCCGATCCCCGGAATCGCGTCCAACGACAGTTATGAATCGGTCGGCGTTGATCGATTCATATCGGTGATGATAGGCGAAAACTCGCATTGTGTTTGGGCGAGACGCCTGCGGCGCACGGCTCTAGTCGCGGCGCTCACGGAGCCCGCACACGGTCTCCGCCCCATGGGCGACGATCCTCTCGCGGCACTCAGCCGCACCATCCATGTCTTGCGCCGTCCCAGCGTCTGGCGAGACCCTCATCGATAAGTGTGTCGCCGATCGAGTGTCCCGATCGCGTTACGGTCCGGAGCTTGCGGCCATACTTGTCTTCGTCGCGCCAGCCGGCCGTCAGTGAGAAGTTGCCTCCATTCAGCAGCGCCAGCAGGCGTGCCTTCGCCGCCTCGCCTTTGATCCGTTCCGCCTCGCAGCGCGGCGGGCTGAGTTCCGGCGTGTCGATATCGGCAATGCGGATTTTCTGGCCCTGGAACCAGAACGTGTCGCCGTCGACGACACAATTCACATGACGGCCGTCGCCGCAGATTGAAAACGCGGCCGACGATGAGTCCGCTGCCGGTGTCTTGGCCACGGCCGGCAGTCCGGGGAGGCTGCCGGCGCCGCCAAAGGCAAGCCAGCCTGCCGCAGCAATGACAATAGCTGAGATGACTGCCATCAGCGATATGCGTGGACCCTTCCATCCCGTTCGGGATTTTCTCTGCGGGCTACGGCGATCGTTCTTGCCGCCGGATTTCCGCGGCCTTCTGAACGGAACCACATTCGATTTCGCCACCTGCCCGCTCCCTTCCTGTTTGCCTCATCCTATATCGACCCCGGTTTCATCTGCGTTTACGGAGACGCACGGCCTCGACCTGCAGTCGGGCCGGCAATATGGTGTGCGGGAGCGGGGCGCAGTCGGTCCCGCCTCCCCTCCGGGCCACTATGTTGAGGCTCCTGCGGCTGCGCTGTTTCCCGCTCCTCGCACGACGAGAATTCCCGAAATCCCGCCCTTTCGTGCGGCCGCTATGCTGATTTCTCCGATACTCTTCATTGTTCTGGATCGGCCTTGCTCGTTGCACTGCGCGCCGGCTCGATCCGAGAGGCTTCCGGCGTGCCTCTGAGCCTGTGAAACCTGTTCGTCCCAACGCAAGCCTTCATGTCGTCGCGCCGAAACCAGATCGCGCGGCCACATCTGAGCGGCGCATTGCCCGCGGTAAAGACGATCTGCTCATCGGCGCGCATGCGAAGCACCTCGTGCGGCTGGATCAACGGTCGCGCGGCCAGCTGCTTCGATCGCGTGCGCGAGGATCCCTTCGCCTGGAAACTGCGGCTGACCTGGTCGATCTCGACCGTCGTCGTGCCGCAACGGCGCGAGATGTAATCCGCCGTTTCCGGATCGTTGATCGCCGCAAAACTGATCCAGCTCGCGCTCTCGAACCACTTGCTGGCGGCGTCGCGCCCGCCATAGGTTTCGCGCATCTGGCCGATCGACTGGTAGATCATGGTGAGCGTGATGCCGTACTTTCGGCCGGCATCGCGCGCCGTTTCCAGGATCCGCATGTATCCGAGCCGCGCCACCTCATCGAGGAGGAAGAGCGCTCTGCCGGGCATAGTCCCATTACGGTTATATATCCCGTTGAGGAACGAGCCGATAATGACGCGCGCGAGGCCGGCATGCGTCTCCAGTGTTTTCAGATCGATGTTGATAAAGACGTCGGTGTTCCCATCGGCGAGATCGCCCGTGGAAAACGTCCTACCCGAAACCAGCGCGGCATAGTTCGAATACGACAGCCAGTGGGTTTCCTTGATCGCGTTGGCATAGACGCCAGAGAAGGTTTCGGGTGTCATATTGACGAAGGCCGCGACGTTCTCCTTGACGAAATCCGAGTCCGAATTGTCGTAGATCTCCTGCAGACGTTGCCGCAACTTCGGTTCGGGCTCAGAGAGATTGGCGCGAACCTGGCGCAGCGTTTGGTTTTCCTTCTCCGTGTGACCGGAGAGACAAACATCGGCGATCATCGCCGTCAACAATTGCAATGCCGAGGCTCGGAAGAAATCATCGCGCACGCCGCGCGCGCCGCCACTGTCGCTCATGATCCATGAGGCGACGGAGGCGATATCCTCTTCCTTCGTCCCGCCGAACTTGCCGATCCAGTCCAGGGCATTGAAGCCTGTTGCCGGGTTCTTCGGGTCGAGGACAAACAGATCCCGGTTCGCGCTCGTCCGGTGGGCTGAGACCATCGGCGCCACCTCGTTCGATGGATCGAGAACGATCAGCGAGCCGCCCCATTTCAGAGCGGTCGGGATCGTCACCGATGTTGTTTTGAAACCGCCCGAACCGGCGAACACGATACCGTGCGACGAACCGAACGAGCCGTCGAAGCAGAGCAGCGGTGATTTGCCGCCGGCGCCCCATGTTTCCGGCTCGTCGGCACGAAACGAGCGCGCTGCGGTGCTGTCCTTGTCGACACGGTATCGCTCACCGATCACGATTCCGCCGGTATCCGAAAACAGGTTTGCCGCTTCCGGCAGCTTCATCCACTCGGCCTCGCCATGCAGCGCCCGCTTGCCGCGGACGCGCTTCGGCTCGGCGCTGGCGAATGCCGCATTGCCGGCCAACGCGACACGCAGAGCAAAGCATGCGGCAATCGCCGCCGCCGCCGCTCCGATCAGCGTCGCCGGATCGACATAGGAGAAAATGGACATACCGGCCGGAACCTTATCGGTGAGCGCAGACAACCTCATCGTTTCGCGAATTGCGGCGATCAGGATCGTCGCCGCACCGCCGGCGACGACGCCCCATCCAGCCGTCTTGATCCTGATCGCGCCGGCGCTGGCAAACAGGAAGACGATGCCGACGAGCCCTGCACTGACATAAGGCAGCGCGATCCCGGCCCGACCAAGCGTCTGCCGTGCGGCTTCCGTTTTTCCGAGCCCGGACAGCCAGTGCTCGATCCCGGTCAAACCAGCGGCGACGAGAATCATGAGCGCGACGGGGGCGATGAAGAGCATGATCCTACTCATCGGCTTTCCCAAAGGCCTCCGCACCGATTGCCAGAAGCCGCGATCGTTCCTGTACATTGGTTTTGAGCCGCTCGCTCAAATCGATCAGCGCGCCCAGCAGAAGCGCCCGCTTCTCGTAGCGAAGACCGGCTTTGACGATCAGACCGCCAAGCTCGATCTTCTCCCGCGTGTCCTTCTTGCGGGCGTCGGATATTGTCGTGCGCGCCATCCGCTCAAGCCTCAGCAGTCCCGCCCGCAGGCGCGACAGACGGGTTCTGCGTGGACGGTGCGCTGCTTTCGCCGACGTCAGCTCCCCTCTTCCCTCCGGTCGTCGCGGCCTTTCCTCCGCGAAACCGTTTGGCCAGATCCTCGAAGGCGCCCTGCAGCTCCGCCTCGTCGATCTCGATGTCGCCAAGTCCAGCCTTGAGGGCGATCCGGCCGATGCGCTCTGCCTCACGGGTCTCGGCGGCCTTGAGCTGCTCCTGGAGCTTGGCGATTTCGTCGCGGATTTTCGAGGATGGCTTCTTCATTCCGTCTAACTCCCTTGGGTGAGAAAGCTTGTCTTTCGTACCCAATGTCCCGGAGGTGAGTGCGGAACGCACTACTGTGAATCCTACAATCGCCAAGGGCGATGCTTTCGTGAATGATCCCGGCCGTTCCGAAGGAGCGGATCCGAAGGGCGCAATTATACGTCGCTGGTGCGACGTCCTTGCTTGAGGCCCCTAGCGGGCCTGCCGCTCTTGGACAGAACCTGTTGAAAGAGTTCCGCCGTGGCCGTCCCCCATTTCTCCGTCAGCGTCGTCGCCCGCGGCTCAGGCCGCAGCGCCGTGCTGTCAGCGGCCTACCGGCATTGCGCCAAGATGGAGTTCGAGCGCGAGGCCCGCACGATCGATTACACCCGCAAGCAGGGATTGCTCCATGAGGAGTTCGTCATTCCCGCCGACGCGCCGCAATGGCTGCGCTCGATGATTGCCGATCGTTCGGTGTCCGGCGCTTCCGAGGCTTTCTGGAACAAGGTCGAAGATTTCGAGAAGCGCTCCGACGCGCAGCTCGCCAAGGATGTGACGATCGCCTTGCCGGTCGAGCTGACGCCCAAGCAGAACATCGCGCTGGTGCGGGATTTCGTCGAGCAGTACATCACGGCGAAGGGCATGGTGGCCGACTGGGTCTACCATGATGCGCCCGGCAATCCGCATGTTCATCTCATGACGACCTTGCGGCCGCTGACCGCGGACGGTTTTGGAGCCAAGAAGGTCCCGGTAACAGGACCGGACGGCAATCCGATCCGCAACGACGCCGGCAAAATCGTCTATGAGCTTTGGGCCGGAAGCATCGACGATTTCAACGCGTTTCGCGACGGCTGGTTTGCCTGCCAGAACAGGCACCTGGCGCTCGCCGGCCTCGACATTTACGTCGATGGCCGCTCCTTCGAGAAGCAAGGGATTGAACTCGAGCCGACTATCCATCTCGGCGTCGGCACGAAGGCGATCGAGCGAAAATCAGATGGTGCGTCCGACCCGGTCGAGCTCGAACGCCTCGAACTGCAGGAGGCTCGCAGGGCCGAGAACGCGAGACGAATCGACCATAATCCGAAGCTCGTGCTCGACCTGATCACGCGTGAGAAGAGCGTCTTCGACGAGCGCGACGTGGCTAAGAACCTCCACCGCTACGTCGACGACGCGGATCTGTTCCAAAGCCTTATGGTACGGATCATTCTGCACCCCGAAACCTTCCGCATCGAGCGCGAGCGGATCGACCTTGCCACCGGTATCCGAGTGCCCGCCAAGTACACGACGCGCGACATGATCCGGCTCGAAGCCGAGATGGCCAATCGCGCCATCTGGCTGTCTCAGCGCTCTTCGCATGGCGTTCGCGACGCAGTGCTGGCAGCGACATTCGAGCGTCATGAACGTCTATCTGACGAGCAGAGGACCGCGATCGAACATGTGGCGGGACCTGAGCGGATCGCCGCCGTGATCGGCCGCGCCGGCGCCGGCAAGACGACGATGATGAAGGCGGCGCGGGAGGCATGGGAAGCGGCCGGTTATCGGGTCGTCGGCGCAGCACTTGCCGGCAAGGCGGCCGAGGGCCTGGAGAAGGAAGCGGGCATCATCTCTCGGACCCTTGCATCGTGGGACCTTCGCTGGAACCAGGGCCGTGACCAGCTCGATGGCAAGACGGTGTTCGTTCTCGACGAGGCCGGCATGGTGTCATCTAGGCAGATGGCGCTGTTCGTCGAAGCGGTGACGAAAGCCGGTGCCAAGCTCGTTCTCGTCGGCGATCCCGAACAGCTTCAACCGATCGAGGCTGGGGCTGCCTTCCGCGCCATCGCCGATCGCATCGGCTATGCCGAACTCGAAACGATCTATCGCCAGCGCCAGCAATGGATGCGCTATGCCTCGCTCGATCTCGCGCGCGGTAAGGTCGGCCGGGCGGTCGACGCCTACCGTGCCAATGGCAAGATAATAGGATCGGACCTGAAAGCCGACGCAGTCGACAACCTGATCGCTGCCTGGGACCGCGATTACGATCCGGCAAAGACGTCGCTTATCCTCGCTCATCTGCGCCGCGACGTGCGCATGCTCAACCAAATGGCGCGCATCAAGCTTATCGAACGCGGGGTTCTCGACCAGGGAACCATGTTCAAGACCGCCGATGGCGGACGCAACTTCGCCGTCGGCGATCAGATCGTTTTCCTGAAGAACGAGGGATCGCTCGGCGTCAAGAACGGCATGCTGGCCAAGGTCGTCGAGACGGGACCAGGACGCATCACCGCGCGGATCGGCGAGAGGGAGAATGCTCGCCAGGTGCTGGTCGAACAGCGCTTCTACAACAACCTCGATCACGGCTATGCCACGACCATCCACAAGAGCCAGGGCGCGACGGTCGACCAGGTCAAGGTGCTCGCTTCCCTTTCGCTCGATCGCCATCTCACCTATGTCGCCATGACCCGTCATCGTGAGGACCTGACCGTCTACTACGGCCGTAGATCCTTCGCGAAGAACGGTGGGTTGATCCCGATCTTGTCGCGAAGGAACGCGAAGGAAACGACTCTCGATTACGAGAAAAGTGACTTCTACCGCGAGGCGCTTCGTTTTGCCGAAGCACGCGGTCTGCATCTGGTCAACGTCGCCCGAACCCTGGTTCGCGACCGGCTGGAATGGGTCGTCAGCCAAAAGCAAAAACTTGCCAATCTCGGCGCTCGCCTTGCCGCCGTCGCCGGCAAGCTCGGCCTCATCCGCGGCGCCGCGCAGTCCCCAACCCAAAACAACACCAAGGAGGCAAAGCCGATGGTCTCGGGCATCACAACCTTCGCCAAATCGGTCGACCAGGCGATCGAGGACAAGATCGCCGCCGATCCAGGATTGAAGAAGCAATGGGAGGAGGTCTCGACCCGCTTCCACCTCGTTTACGCCCAGCCGGAAAGCGCGTTCAAGGCAGTCAATGTCGATGCAATGCTGAAGGACGAGACCGCCCAGAAATCCACGTTGGCCAAGCTTGGGTCGGAGCCCGAAAGCTTCGGCGCGCTGAAGGGCAAGACCGGGATCCTCGCCAGCCGCTCCGACAGACAGGAGCGCGAGAAGGCTGGGACCAATGCGCCGGCGCTGGCCCGAAATTTGGAGCGCTATCTGCGCCAGCGGGCGGAGGCGGAACGCAAGTTCGAGGTCGAAGAACGTGCCGTCCGGCTGAAGGTCTCGATCGATATTCCCGCACTGTCGCCAAACGCAAAACAAACATTGGAACGCGTTCGCGATGCGATCGACCGGAACGACCTGCCCGCCGGTCTCGAATACGCGCTCGCCGACAAAATGGTGAAGGCGGAACTGGAGGGTTTCGCCAAGGCGGTATCGGAGCGGTTCGGCGAGCGAACCTTCCTGTCGCTTGCCGCGAAGGAACCCAATGGACAGACCTTCAGTGCCGTCACTTCGGGAATGACGGCCGGACAGAAGACGGAGGTGCAATCGGCGTGGAATTCGATGCGGACGGTGCAGCAACTCGCCGCTCATGAGCGCACGACCGAGGCGCTGAAGCAAGCGGAGACCCTGCGTCAGACGAAGAGCCAGGGGCTCTCGCTCAAATGAAGACATCCGTGTTTGCGTTTGGGACGCGACGCGCTCAAAGGGCGCATGCAGTCGTGCTCTTGGCCTTGGCGGCATCCATCGTTGGCAGCGGTGTTGCTGCCGCAATCGTCGGCGGTTTCCGCATCAACCTGACACCGAGCGAACCCCTCGGCCTCTGGCGGATCGTGGCGCTCGATCGCCCGGCCGCTGCCGGAGACCTTGTCTTCATTTGCCCTCCGCAAACTGCGGTGATGATGGCGGCGAGAGAGCGTGGTTATCTCCGCTCCGGCACCTGCCCGGGCGGCGTAGCGCCGCTCATCAAGACCGTCGTCGCAGTCCCCGGGCAGCATGTTCAAATCGGCGCCCGAGTGACAATCGATGGGCATCCAATCCCATTTTCCGATCTGGCAGAGCGGGACGGCAATGGCCGGTCGATGAAGCCATTTCCCGGCGGCGTCGTGCCCGACGAAAGCGTCTTTCTCCATTCACCGTTCAGGAGCTCCTATGACTCCCGCTATTTCGGCCCCCTGCCCGCCTCCGGAATCCTCGGTCTGGCGCAACCGGTGCTCACCTATGCGCCGTGAGCACCTCCAGCCAACCGCATTGATGGCCGTTTCAATCGTCGCCGGGACGGTGGGATGGAGTGGACATGTCCTCCTTCTCCCGGTCGCGCTCGCGTTTCCGGTTCTCTGGGCGCTTGCGCGAACGAGGCTGACGGCCGCGTTTGTCTCGGCCGGCTATTTTCTCGCTGCGTCACGCGGTCTGCCGCAGGGCGTAGCCACCTTCTATTCGTCTGACCTCTGGCCTGGATTATTGCTCTGGCTCTGTGCGTCCACCGGCTTCGTCATCGTGTACACCGTCCTCTGGACGAAGGAGACGGGTGCTCGTCCGTGTCACTATTTCCTGGCAGCGGCTCTGATGGCCATTCCGCCATTCGGCATCACCGGCTGGGCTCATCCGATCACGGCCGCGGGCGTGCTGTTTCCAGGATGGGGATGGTGGGGGCTGGTTGCCGTGACAGCCGGCCTCATGGGCCTCGTAACCCGCATGTGGCGAGCTGTCGCGATCGTCCTGGCAGGCTTTTGGATCGGGTCCGCCGCAACCTGGGACGAATCGACGCTACCCCAAGGTTGGCAGGGGGTCGATCTCGAAATGGGAGCGTCGTTGGGGCGCGACACTAGCTTGCAGCGTTACCGTGATCTGATTGCCACGGTCACGGATCGGGCATCGGGCGGCGCCCGCTCGATTGTTCTTCCCGAAAGCGCTCTTGGCTTCTGGACGCCGACCGTCGAGCGGCTATGGGTGCGAGCTTTGCAGGCAACTGACGCCACCGTTATCGCCGGCGCCGCTGTCGTAGATGCAGGCGGATACGACAATGTTCTGATCGCCATCTCCAGCGACGGGGCTCGCCTCCTTTATCGCGAGCGCATGCCGGTGCCAGGTTCGATGTGGCAGCCTTGGCGGCCCCTCCTCGGTCAGAGCGGCGGAGCGCGAGCGCATTTCTTCGCGAACCCGGTCGCGACAATTGCCTACAGGCGGGCCGCACCCCTGATCTGCTACGAGCAACTGATCGTCTGGCCCCTTCTCCAATCCATGCTCCACGATCCGGACGTCGTCATTGCCGTCGGCAACGGTTGGTGGACCAAGGGGACGTCCATCGTGGCTATCCAGCGCGCCAGCACAAACGCTTGGGCGCGTCTGTTCGACAAACCCGTCGTTTTCTCCTTCAACACCTGAATGCCATGGAGACCTGATGCTCGACGCCGCTCTCATCCAACAATGCGCCGACCCCTCTTTGAAGCCCGCAATCGTCGAGCAGTTCGTGACCGCGGCGGGCGCAAATGGTCCGCTCGCCGTCACCGTCAAATCAGGTGGCCGATTGATCCTCGTTCCGAAGGCGACAACGCAGGATGAGGCGATGGCGATCGTCCGGCAGTATGTCGGCCAGGCGGTGGTGCGTGTCGGCCTGACGCAGTTTCCGGCTGGCGTCGGTGTGAAGGACGCGGCTGATCTGAAGCCCGATCTCGTCGATCCTTGCGAAAACCTCCGCAAGGGAACGGCTATGTTTGCCAAGGTCTTGCGGATTGTCGCCAAGTGGTACGGCAATCCGAAGAACGACGATGTCTTCCCGCAGATCTTCGACGATGCGGTCTATGCCTGGAAGACCGGAGAGTTCGAGGGGGTGAGCGTTTTTCAGGCGGAAGATCCTGGGAAAAGCGTCACGATCGACAACGTGTTGCCTGCACACCAGGACAAGGCCACCGTCGACCTGCCGCCTGCGGATACAGATGCCGAAAGCGTCGGATCAGCGGAGATGCGGATTGACCTGTCGAGGATTGGGGGCAAATGATGCCAAATGAAGGCCGCTAAGCCTCCGGAAGCGAATAGCGCGTGAGAACAGCGTCCTCGCCATCGAGGGTCACTTCGATGACTTCGTTGACCATAGCCTGCTCTCCCGCCAAATCCTGCAGTATGAGGGGCAAACAATTCTCGTTGCTGCGCGGGAAGCACCTGCGGGACAATGATCACCAGGCCCGCATGCAATTCCTCTTTCGCGTACAGCTTCCGGAAGTCGCGGGCGTTGTTCGTCACGAACGTGAAATCCTCCTCGATGATCCGAGGCATCAGATCCCAGTCGGTTTCGCCGCTCAGTCCCAGCCAGTTCACATGAAAACAATCGTGGCCATGCGCTTGCGCTACGGCCACAAGCGATGTGTGGAGGCATTCATCGATAAGGAACTTCACGAGGTCGAGCCGGAGGGTTTGGGAGCGCTGTCGTTTCGAAATCGCAGACGCTTCACGGATTTCACCGTCAGGCCCTGTTCCGAAAGCTTCCGCGGCCGGCCCCTGCCGGGATGGGCCGCAGCCCAGATCTCGGCAAGGTCCACCATACGCTCGGTGACCGCAGGATAACCCTCGACGATTTCCGCGGTACTTGCGCCCTGGGTCTTCATCGCGGCAATCGTTCGCACGGGAACACGGGTTCGCTTGAACACCGGCTCGCCGCCCACGACCCCTTTCACGCTTTCAATCATTCGTTCGGCCTCTCGAAGCGCCTCGGCCCGCGCGGCCAATTGTTCTCGTGCCCGCGCAACGTCGATAATGAGATAGTCGTCTGCCCTAACAGTTTCGGCATGCGGGTTCTGGTCGATCGTATCGAATAAGCGCTTGCGGCGCTCGGCAGACAAGATCGATCCGACGCCGTACCAGAGCTTCAACCGAAGCAGATCCTCATCGGTGAGCGCTCGACCCCGGCTGCCAATGAGATGCGTCGCGATGATCCGCTTGTCGATCGCATTGTGCACTGACTTCACAGCGATCTCGCTGACAGCCGCGGCCTCGGCGGGCGTGTAGGCGTGTGAGGTGTCGGTCATAATCATTCTCCTTGTGGAGAATATATAATGCAGCTGACATCGCCCGTAAAGATTGACGGAGCTTCTCGATACCAGGGACCCGTCAGACCAGTAAGGAGGGGTCACTTCTTCTCCGGCGGCCGCTTCAGCAGATCAGATGCTTCTACTTCCAAAATCGCTGCTAAGCGGTCCACCACATCGATGCTCGCATTGTAGACGCTGCGCTCGAGGGAGCTGATGTAAGTGCGATCGATATCTGCTCGAAAAGCAAGCTCTTCTTGCGATAGGCCTTTGGCCAGCCGCGCGGCTTTCAGATTTCGTGCAAATACCTCTCGAATCTCCATGATCGAGAGAGCATCGGCTTGTAGAGTATTTCACCACGGAGTATTCTCTACAAAGACATTCCGTTGACGAATCAAGATGATGCAGCAGCGTCAGAAAGTTAGTTTCGCGCGAGTGCTGAGCCGCTCAAAATACGAACTCCCTCCCATCCTGTGACGATCTGGTATTTAATCGCGAGCGTATGCGGCCTCGGGTCTTGACGTCACAGTATGCAATTTGAGGAGACGGGGATGAAGGACGCCAGCTCATCCGGCGCAGACGACAAAAATGGAAGACAACTTCGTTACAGTTCAGCGCGAAAATCGGATTTGGAGACGCTGGCTGTTTCGGCGATCCGCGAACACCGTCGGCTCCTCGCAGCCGATCAAGCCGTATATGACGAGTGGGTTCTCGCCAGTGACGACCCGTCGATCTCCGGTTCGGTGCTTCAAGCCCTTCAAAACGAACACATCGCGCGCCAGAAGAAGTCCGAGAACCAGCAAGAGGAACTCTCGAAAATCCTGGACGCGCTCGGCTACGTTCCGGACGTGCCACTTGAGAGTGACGGATAAACGTCAGACCAAGCCGCGATCCTTGGCAATTGCGACGAGCTGCGGCACGGACTGGGCGTCAAACTTTTCACGCGCCTTGTCGAGATAGTGTTGCACGGTTCTAGCATTGATGCCGGTGAGCACCGCCGTCTCGGGTGCGGTCTTTCCCTTCGTCGCCCACATAAGGCACATCACTTCACGCGGTGACAGCGTTTGCTTTGGGGCGAGGCGCATCTTCGCAGCGATGAACCTCAATTGGTAGTGAATGACCATCAAAGCCTGCAAAGCTGGAAGTGTTTGCTGCAATTCATGGAAATCTGTTCGTGCCTCCGATGTTGCAAACGTCAGCATCATGTGTGAACCGAAACTGCCGTTCAGCCCGATTGTGACGCCGCGACGGATCCCGTGATCGAACGCCTGATCTCGGAACTTTCGAAGTTGGGACATGCCTCGAGCCGGCCAATCATCTGCGGTCCAGACAAAGGCCTCGCGTCGGCGCCTGGCTTCAGTTACGACTGGATCGATGCGTGAATAATGATTGGCTAAATATGTTTCTTGCCATTCTTTTGGATAGTTGTTGAAGGTGCGAATTTCGGTGCCTGACGCGTCGACATAAGCATATCGCTCAAGCCCGAATGCATTGCCGTAGTTACGCAACGCTGTTTTGATCGCTACCTCATCTTGCGACGCCTCTATCGTATCGATCAAATTCCTCAACGCGTCGTTCAATCCCACTCTCCCTCTGTTCGTCGGGCTGTCCGAACATGCAGCGGGAATGCGCGGAGATAAATCCCCCGGACTGATACCCCTAGGTTGGGGTACCCAGATGAGGAGTGATGAGGTTCAGGTGTACTGCATGGGCTATGGCGGCCGACAATGTGGGGCAACCCAGCTTATAGCGTGCCGATTTCAGGTAGCCGCGCGTCGTATGCTCGGATAATCCCAGAATCTTGCCAATGTCCTTGCTATCTTTACCGCGCGAGGCCCAATGAAGGCACTCGATTTCCCGTGATCCTAGCGCAGGCACGGGATCATTCTCTCCGTGGAGTTCGAACACTGCTTTGCGGTGCAGAAGGAATCCGAGCTCAAGCCACTCCGGTAAAAATTGGCGCTCGATGAACGCCCACTCATCATCGCTCTTCTGGGAGTTGATCGAAAGGAGCGAACGACGCGATTTGTCAACAATCGGGATAGAGACCCCGTTGCTCCCGATTCCGTGCAGCTCGGCATCGACCATGAACTCCTGCGCGGTCTCGGCAATATCAATCTCGCGCCAATCGAAAGGCAGCTGTCGAGAAAAACCCTCTCGAATGATTGGATCGACGTTTATGTAGTCGTTAAGCAGATAGCGCGAAACCCAGCTATCGGGATAGGTGGTTCGTACAAATGGCGCGTCAACGCTATCGACGATTGTCCTCGCAAGATGGAATGTGACGAAATCAATGGGATAGTGCGATTGGAATTCATCCAAAGCGGACGCCACTGTCGCCGCATTTTTCATCGCGCTGAAAGCGTTGGGATAGGTTGGCGAATGCTCGTTTTCCTGCATGCTTCTTTCCGTAACAGTCATTATCGTTTGCGGGTTAGTGACCCCAGAATCGCCGAGCCAGTCGCTAAATGCAACCCCTAAGGGCGGAAAAAGCCCATATACTGTGGAAGCCGCTATCGTCGCGAGTATTTTTGGAGCATGTGCAGTGATAAGAGAATTCATCACAGTTGCTACCGTCGATAAGCTTGCGGAAAAATAATATCCTGATCGACGAGCACGTTGAATTTGTAGCCCGGGCGGATTTGGATCGTCGGCTGGACATTGAGGTTCTTCGAGATCGTCTGCTCCGCGACGCGCCCGAAGCTTTCCGCGAAATTCCGCCTAGCCGCATCGGACGCCGTGTCCTGCGTCGCAATCGTCGAACTCTCCGGCATCGACATGTCGATCCCAGTTCCGATCAACGCGACGAGTGCTGCCGAGCTCCAGGTGCGCCAGAGATGCCGATCGACCTTGTCCTTGAAGCCGCCATATCCCTCGGCGTCCGTGCCGGCCATGCCGCCGATCTGCAGGGTCGATCCATTAGGAAAGATCAGGTCGGTCCAGACCACGAGGACACGCTCCTGGCCGAACGAGACTTTGGAATCGTAACGGCCAAAGAGCTTGGCACCCTGCGGGATCAGGAGCCGATAGCCGGTGGCGCTGTCATAGACGTTCTGGCTGACCTGCGCGCTGATGCGCCCCGGCAGGTCGGAGTTGAGGCCGGTGATCAAGGTGGCGGGAATGACTGAGCCACGCTTCAGCTCATACGGCGACATCTGCGGCACGACCTGGTTCGGCAGGTAGCCGAGATCCTTGATGTCCTGATTGAAAAAGTCCTCCTTCGACGTCTGCCCGTTCTGATCGACGTTCTGTCCCATCAGGCCGGATTTCATGGCGGCGGCATAAAGGTCTGACGCGCTGTTTGCTGCGATATTTGTCGGCTGACGGCCGGTGTCGTTGGTGGAGTTTGCGGCCTTCTCGACGTCGGAGATGTCTACCTGCAACGGCGATTCGAGCGCCGTCGCGCGAGCCTGGAGACGTGCCATCCGTTGGCGCTGGGCCTCGCGCATATATTGTTCATCCTCCTCCCGTTTCAGGCGAGCCTTCCACTCTTCCTCTGACTCGAGCCTTTGGCGACGGTCTTGTCTCTCCTCAGGTCGGCGCTCGACGACCGGTTCCTGCGTCTCCTTTTTTTCCACCACGACGGGTGTCGGCTGAAACACCTCCTGCTTTTCTGGTTCACCGATAATGCCATCCGTGACACCCCGCTTGAGTTGGTCCCCGAAAGTCGTCGCCGGTGTGTTGGAAGCACCCTCGATGTCGCCACGATTGAAGGAGAGCCCCCGCAGCGATAGACCAATCACGACGACGCCGATGAATAGCACGATGACGATGATGGCGACGATGATCGGCAGGCGGTTGAGCCGGCGCATGCCATTCTGATCGTCGGCTTGGCTGGGCGTGCCAAGCTGGAGCGACTGGACCATGTTTGTCTCCGTCAATTGCGCTGCATGATCGAAAGCGGACTGGCCGGCGTGGCGCCGGCCTCTGTCGGCGTATAGGCGCGGCCAAGAGCGATGGAAGGCGTCGAGAGCCGCACCAGCACCTGCCCGTCGAAGCCCTCGATTGCATAATCAAGTTCGACCGGCTTGACGTCTTTGGCCGTTTTGCCGTCGGTGGCGACTGTATAGCCCCACCCTTTCAGGGCCGCCTCAAGGGCGGTCGCGAATTCAGACGTATCCTTTTCCATTTTGATCGTGTTCGTAGCACCGGCCGGGCCGATCTGTTCAGCCAGGCGACTTGCCATGTCGCCGGCGATGGCGCTTGCAGCCGGTCCGGTGACGGCCACAGGCGTGGAACTGGTGGTCAGTGCGTCGCCCGCCGTTTGGCAGCCGGAGAGCAGCGCGACCGCGATGAAAAACGCGAGAAGCCTCCGCATGGTCAGCCTCCCCTCCGGATCCTGATCTTCTGTTGCCGCCAACCGACGCCGGAAACGAGGATCGCCTTGTCGATCGCATAGTCGACGGTCATCACGTCGTTCTTCATCCGATAATTGACGATGCGATTTTGACCGCCGGAGACGACGAAGAGCACCGGCGCGTCCTCGCCGGAGATCGATTTCGGGAACTGGATGTAGGTCTTCACCCCGTCCGAATAGACCCGTTTCGGTTTCCAAGAAGCACTGCCGCTGATCGAATAGGAAAAATTCAGCTTGTCCGGCGCGGCGCCCGGAATGCCACCGGTTTCGAGACGGGCGTTGATGTCGGCGAGCTTGGTCGACACGTCTTCCGGATATTCGAACCCAACGCGCGCCATGTACTGGCTGGGGTGGGACTTGAGCTGGATATGATAGGTGCGCCGCGATGTCGTCACGACCATCGAGGTAACGAGCCCAGGTTCGGAGGGTTTGACGATCAGGTGGATGGCCTGCCCGCCTGTCGCTCCCGACGTCGCAGGCTCTACCTTCCAGCGCACGGTGTCGCCGACGAGGACGTCGCGGACGATCTCGCCACCCTGAAGTTCGATGTCGCAGACCTGCAGCGGCGAGCAGACGACGGACGGCTGGGTCTCGCCGAACAGAAAGATCACCTTGCCGTCCGGACCTGTCGTAACCAGTCCCGGCGTGCCACGCCACTTTCTGGAAAGATTTGTTCCCCTGACCTCATTCGTCGTCATGCTTTGCGCCTGCGCGCCCGCCGCAAGCAAGAGTCCGGCCATGCAGCCGGCGGCTGCGATCAATCCCGTTTTTTTCATTGAAAGAATCCCTGCCCTTAAAGCTGTCCCGTCCAGTCAAAATCCCGGACGTAGAGGCCGATCGGATTGAGGCGAATCGTCGCCTCATCCTGTGGCGCGGTGAGCGTCACCGTTGCGATCCCGCGGAAACGGCGTGTGCCGGTTTCCTTGCCCTTGCGGTCCCGCTCGTATTCCGTCCAGTCGATCTGATAGGTCTGGTTCGAGAGCGCGACGATGTTGTTGACCTCGATGGCAACGGTCGAGGACTTCGCCTTCTCGAATGGAGAATTGCCTCGAAACCAGGCGTTGACCTTCTCGGTTGACGGGTCGGAGGTGCGAAGAAGGGCGTAGGTGCGGTCGATATATTGCTTCTGCACCACCGCATCCGGCGTGATCGAGCGAAAGCTTGTGACGAAGTTGCCGAGTGTGGCGCGCACCACGCGGACATCGGCATACTCGATCTGCTCGGGAAAGCCTGCCGTGACTGCGGCTCCGAGCTTGTCGACCTCGACGATGTAAGGCACGAGCCTCACTTGCGTGCTCAGATACATCGCGTAGCTGAAGCCGATGACGGCCATGACCAGGCCGAGGACACCGACAATGCGCCATGCGGCTGCGGCCTTCACATAGGAGCCATAACGTTCGCTCCATTCCTGGCGGGCGGCAAGATACGGGTTTTCCGGGGCGCGGTTCGCTGCCATTTATTCTTCCCTTGTCTCGATTACGGTTTGTCGTTGCGTTCGGGAGGAGGTTTCGGTCCGCTATGACCGCCGCGCTGTTGATCGAGCTTGGCGTTGGCCAGTCCGAGAATGGACCCCGCATAGGCGCCGGGCGAACCGATCGCCTTTTCCTTCGCGGCCGATCCGGCTGCTTGCGCGCCGGAACCGAAGCCTGCACCTATCCCCCGTAGAGCGGCACCAGCGACGGATGAACCGCCAGCTCGTGCGGCTTGAGCGGCCGCAAAGCCCGCGCCGGCAGCGCCGGCAGCGAGGAAGCCAGCGCCCGCGGCGAAAGAGGCCGCCTGCCCGCCGTGGCGGATCGCTTCCATTCCTCCGGAAACCGATGCGCCCTGGACAACGCCTTGAATGATGTTCGGGACATACATGGCGATAATGAAGACCACGACGGAAATACCGGCGATGGCCAAGGTGGTGACGAACTGATCTGACGAGGCAGTCGGAGCTTGAGCGAGGCCGAGCAGCACGTTCGATCCGATCTTGGCGATCATCACCAAGGCCATGAGCTTCATGCCGACGCCGAAGGCATAGACGAGGTAGCGAACAGCAAAGTCTTTCGTGAAGGAAGAGCCGCCCAGTCCGAGCATGATCATGCCGGCGAGCAAGCCGACATACATTTCGACCATGACCGACACGAAAATAGCCGCAACCAGCGAGAAGCAGATGACAACGATGCCCATGGCGAGAACGGCGGCAATCGCGAGCGCATTGTCTTCGAACACCCCGAACTGTGCTTGTTGCGACATTTGGGAGGCGACGCGGATGCCTGCATCGAACACTTCAGCGGGCGAAGCTGAACCCCCGCCGGCGCCAATCTGGAAAAGGCTGTCGACTACTGCTCGCGCAAAGGTCGGACCTTGGGTCAGAACGAATGCGAAGAACCCGATGAACATGATCCGCCGCACCAGTTCGGCGAACCAGCTGTCCAGTGAAGCTGACTGTATCGCCAACCAGACGGCGGCAATGCCGATCTCGATCGTTGCGAGAATCCAGAATAGGGATTTCGCCGCCTCCATGATGGTGGTCTCCCACCCCTTCGCAGCGGACGAGACCTGGTTTTCCAGTTCCGTGAGGACCTGTCCCTCCTGCGCAAATGCGGGAACTGCATAGGCGAGGAAGAAGAGGCCTGTAATCAGGAACGAACGCGCAACAGTTACCTTCACCATCTCGGGCGCATCTCCTGGCCTTCCTTGATCGGCGGCAGTTCCTTGTCGGAGCCGAAGAATTTTTCCCGGACGGCGCGCTGCTCCTCGGTTAGCGCAGTTATTCCTGTGTTTCGCGAATTGAGGATTAGCACAGTCGCTGCAGACGATGCAGCGGCGGCAGCCACCAGCAAGGCAATCAGGACGGGGCGGCTCACCATCGCGGTTCCATTTTCTGGCCTTCCGGAACGCTCTTGACCTCCGCGTTGAAGAACTTTTCCCGCCGCGCCTGCGCCAGGTCCTTGTCGGTCTGTTCCGTCTGAAGCCAGGTTCCCATCATTGTCATCTGTTGGGAGACGAGACCGCGAAGCTTCTGCATTTGCGCGACTTGCTGGGCGGCGATCTCGTGGCCGACCTGCAAGGCCTTCATCTGCCCGTCAGCCGTTTCGGACATCGACCTCAACGACGACATCGAATCTTCCTCGCTATCGAACTGGTCGGCCGTGAGGCTCGCCGCTTTCAGCGAGCTGGCGATTGTGTCGCGGTTGGTGTTCGACCAGGACTGGTAGGTCGAGGAGAACGTTGCGTTGTCCGGCAAATTCGTCTTGAGATCGGCATAACTCTGAAAGCGCTGCTGAAGAACGTCGTCCGCATTCCCCATCGAAAAGGCGATGCCCTGTCCCTGGTCGACGATACTGCGCAGCTGGTTGAGATCGCTTTCGACCTGACCCCAGACATGGTGAGGAAGCTGCGCAGTGTTTTGCAGCATGTTCTCGTAGATCTTCAGCTGGTTCTGGATCTGCTCTGCAAGCTGGCTGATCTGGGTCAGTTGATTGTCGACCTGGATGCCGGAGCTTTTCATGAGATCCACGAGCTGCGCATTGTTGGCGAGCTGCGTCCATTCGGTCGCAGCGCCGGTGGCTGTACCGGCTTGCACTGAGCCTGCAGCTCCGATCACGAGAGCGGCGGCCGCCAAGCGGGCAAGCCATCTATTCGTACTTGAGTAGCGATGCGGCATCGTGAACTCCTCTCGTTTCAAGCCAGTGGATCGGCCAGTCGCGGCCATGTTCGGATTTCAGCGCGCGGATGCGTTTGAGGTCCTCTTTGCCCGACGCGCCGACGAAGCTCAGGGCGACTGGCCCAAGCGACATGTCGAAGAGCCGCCGGCCTTCTGGCGTGGCGACGTAGTATTCGCGCTTCGGCATGGCGGTAGCGACGATCTCGATCTGTCGCTCGTTGAAGCCGATGCTCTCGTAGAATTCTCGCGTGCCCGACTCACGGGCGGCGCCATTCGGAAGGCAAATCTTGGTCGGGCAGGATTCCTTCAGCACGTCGATAATCCCGGACCGTTCGGCATCGGAGATCGATTGGGTCGCAAGAACGACAGCGCAATTCGCCTTGCGCAGCACCTTCAGCCACTCGCGAATCTTGTCGCGGAATACAGGATGGCCGAGCATCAGCCACGCCTCGTCGAGCACGATCAGACTGGGGGACCCATCCAAACGCTTCTCAATTCGACGGAACAGGTAGGTCAGCACTGGCACGAGATTTCGCTCACCCATGTTCATCAGTTGTTCGGTCTCGAAGGTCTGGAAGGCGCCGAGCGTGAGGCCGTCCTCTTCCCCATCGAGAAGCTGGCCCATTGGACCATCGACGGTGTAGTGATGCAGTGCGTCCTTGATCTCGCGCAGCTGCACGCCGCTGACGAAATCAGACAGCGACCGACCGGATGCGCTCGCCATCAGGCCGATCTGCCGAGAGATGGCGTTACGATGATCGGGGGTGATGGTGACACCCTGCAGGCCGACCAGCATCTCGATCCATTCTGTCGCCCACGCCCGGTCGGCGTCACTTTTGAGTTCGGACAAGGGGCAAAAGGCCAACGCCCTTTCTCCCTCCGCACTGTCACCACCGATCTCATAGAGATCGCCGCCGGCTGCATGCGTCAGGGGCAGAAGTGAACTGCCTTTGTCAAAGGCGAAGATCTGCGCATTTTCGTACCGGCGAAACTGTGCCGCGATCAGGGCGAGCAAAGTAGACTTGCCTGAACCGGTCGGCCCGAAGATCAGCGTGTGGCCGACATCATCGACGTGCAGGTTCAGACGGAACGCTGTCGAGCCGCTCGCGACCTGCATCAAGGGCGGGGAATTCGGTGGGTAAAAGGGGCATGGGGAGACCGGATTTCCGGACCAGACGGAGTTCAGCGGAATCAAGTCGGCGAGATTGCTGGTGTTGATCAGCGGCTCACGGATGTTGCAATACCAGTTGCCTGGCAAGCTACCGAGATAGGCGTCAGTGGCGTTGAGCGTTTCGATCCGCGCCCCGAAACCTTCCGCCTGGATCAGCCGGCGGATCGCTTCGGCCTTCTCCTGGAGTGCTTCGCGATCGCTGTCGAACAGCACGACGACCGGTGTGTAATAGCCATAGGCAACCAGCTGCGATGAGGCCTGCGCGATGGCGTCCTCAGTCTCGGCCACCATGGTCATGGCGTCCTGGTCGACGGATCGACTTTGTGTCTGGAATATCTGGTCGAAGAACGGCCGAACTTTCTGTTGCCATTTCTTGCGTGTGCGTTCGAGCTTCTGTCGGGCCTCCTCGGCATCGAGAAAGATGAAGCGCGATGACCATCGGTAGGTCAGCGGCATCAGGTCTAGGCTGTTCAGAATGCCCGGCCAGCTTTCGGCCGGCAGACCATCGATCGCAACGACGCCGAGGAAACGGTTTTCGACTTTTGGCGTCAGCCCGTGTTCGAGCTCTGCGGTGGCGATCCAGTCGAGATACATGGGAACATCGGGAAGCCGGATTGGATGGCTTTCCCCGGTGGTGCAGAATCGGGCGAACTGGAGGAGCTCGTCATATCGGGCAATCCTCTCCCCTCCCCTTTCGACCGTTTCGCGGGTTTCCATTCGTCGGATCGAAAGTGTGTTGGCAAAATACTGCTCAAGCTCTCGCACCGCGTTCTTGAACACGAAGAGCACAGTGTCCGCGTAGGATTTCTTCCGGCTTTCCTCATCCGAGTAGATGTATTTGCTGAGAGCAGTCTTCCTGGACTCGAGCGGCCGGTAGGTAAGGATCAGCGCATGCTTGCTCTCGAAATGCCCCTGCTCGCGTGCGAAATGCGCCCGGCGCTCGACATCGATCGCACGGGTCACCGGGTCAGGGAAATGGCAACGGTCTTCCGAGGGATAGTCGACCGTCGGAATGCGGATGGCCTCGACCTGGATCATCCAGCCACTTCCAAGCCGTGACAGAACGGCATTGATCTGCCTCGACAGCTCGTTGCGCTCGAGGTCGGTCGCGCTTTCGGAGTCCGGGCCAGCGAAATACCAGCCGGCCATCAGGCTTCCGTCCTTCAACAGGAGGACACCATTGTCGACGAGGCCGGCGTAGGGAACGAGATCGGCAAAGGATGGGCCGGTCACCCGGAAGCGTTTGAGAGCTACCATGGCCGCCTCCTCAATACCGCCGCCACGGCGAAGTGGTCGCCTTGTAGTAGGGCTTGTAGGAAATGTGCCTGATATAGACTTGCCGCGTCAGCGGGTCGGACTTCGCCATCATTCTGAGCAGCCCGACGATCACGACCCATACAGCGACGCCGAAGAGCGCCGAATAAACAGTGAGGACGACGAAGATCAGGATCACCGCTGCAAGACCCGTGATCAGCACCAACTCCCGGTCGGCGCCCATCAGTAGGTTCGGGCGCGAAAGCGCGCGGTGGATTCGGTTGCGCCGCAGGCCGGAAAGGGACTCAACCATGATCGCCCTCCCCTCCTCCGTTCGAAACAATTGTGATCTGATCGTCCGTCAGCCCGATCGAAGCGCCCGTCGCACCGAACAGGCCGACGATGTTGGTGGCGCCGAGCAGGATGCCGGCGACGAGAACGACGTACACAAGTCGCCGCGCGAAATCGTTGAGCTCGCCGCCGAAGATGAGCATGCCGCCGGCAATGGCCACGGCTGCAAGCGCGATCGCACCCGCGACCGGACCTGTGATCGACTCCTGGATCTGTTGCAGCGGCCCTTCCCATGGGAGGCTGCCGCCGGAGCTGGCAAGCGCCGGCGCGACCGAGGCAAGAACGATTGGCACCGCCCAGAGCGCGGCAACGATGAGAGCATGCTTACGCGACATGGCGCGCCTCCTGTTCTTCGGTGAGCTGATCGGATTCGATCTCGTACCGTCCGTTGATGAACCGCTCGACTTGGATGATGTCTCGAACAAGACGCCCACGCGGCGTCCGTTCGATCGAGATAACCAGGTCGACGGCCTCTCCGATCACCTCGGGCATCGGCTGCTGGCTTGCTTCGGCCGTCAGCTGTTCAAGGCGACGCAGCGCCGACATGGCAGTGTTGGAGTGAACGGTCGCCACGCCCCCGGGGTGGCCGGTGTTCCAGGCCTTGAGCAACGTCAGGGCCGCGCCGTCGCGGACTTCGCCAACGACGATCCGGTCGGGACGCAGCCGCATGGTGCTCTTCAAGAGCCGCGCCATATCGATCGTATCGCTGGTATGGAGGAGAACGGCGTTTTCGGCCGCGCATTGGATTTCCGCGGTGTCTTCAAGAATGACCAGGCGATCCTCCGGCGCAGATTTGACGATCGCGTCGATCACAGCGTTTGCAAGCGTCGTCTTGCCCGAACCGGTTCCTCCGGAAATGATAATGTTAAGCCTCGCGGAAATGGCGCTGCGGATCGTCGATGCCTGGTACTCGCTCATGACGCCGGTGCGGACATAATCTTCGAGCGGAATGAGGCGTGACGCGCGGCGCCGAATGGTAAAGGCAGGCTTGGCGACGATTGGGGGCAACAGACCCTCAAAGCGGTGGCCGCCGATCGGCAGCTCGCCGGAGATGATCGGCTGTTCCGTGTCCACTTCGGATTGAAGCGCATGCGCCACGGTCCCGATCACCATCTCCGCGGCGGCAGACGACATCTCGCCGGCGGGCGCAACGCCGTGACCGAGGCGTTCGATGAACAGCTTTCCGTCCGGATTGAGCATGATCTCGACAACATTCGCGTCGTCCAGCGCCACGCAGAGCTGATCGCCAAGCGCTTCTTGCAGTTTGCGGACAAGCCGCGGGTGGGAGCGAAGCTGGTTCACGGATTTCTCCTTAAGCTGCCTGGCTGAGAGGGGTGAGTTCAGAACGGTAATTGGAAGGGCGGAGGCTGAGGAACGTCGCCGCATTGGCGGGCAGGACCCCAGCCACGGCCATCGTCACGCCGATCTTCTTTGGCTCGCCCAAACGCTTGAGCGGCCATCCGACGCGAGCGAGGATCCGCTCGAACCGAATATCGGTTACCGTGACAATCTCGGTGTAGCCATTCGCCATGCACCATTCGATGATGCCCGCGAACATGGTCAGCGTGGCTTCGTGGACGAAGCCGTCCCCCCTCCCCTCCGCGAGAGCCGTGTCGACGCAGAAGCGAGAACTCTCGATCATCGCGGCATGACCGTTGAGTCGACCGTCGGGGAGAAGCGACGGAAAAACGTCGGCTACCATTGTCGGACCAAGCGTGGGAAGGAGCCTCACGCACCCCGCCAGTTGGCCCGTCTCTGCGATGGCGAGAACGTAGGTCGGCCGAAGCGCGTCAAAATCATCGGACCCACACCCCGCCGTCACGTTGACTTCCCAGCCCAGGCGATCGGAAAAGACCCGCGCACGTAGCTGATAGTGGATGTGAAGGAGGTGCGCCTCTAGGATCGTCCGAGGCGTTGAGATCGCGAGAATCTGCATGATTTTCTCCGTCGTTTGTTGGACGGCCGGAAATCAGCACAGATTGGAATCGAGGGGCAATTGTAGGATTCAACATGCGCGTTGCGAGGTGAGTCGCGGTTCAAGGGGGGTGTGGTGCTACAGAACCTCCGAATCTCCTTGTTGTTATGCTGTTCGGATTTGTAGGATTCACAGGAGAACAATCCGGGATCAAGGACTCGGTGATGTGAGCTAACTTACGGAGCAAAAAAGCAAAAACCCGAATAGCTTCATGCAGATTGTCCCCAGTCGTTAACGTTCTGTTAACCCTAAACTTCTGGACCGGTTCGGAGAATCGTGTTCTATCTTTGGCGGGCAGTGGCCGGTAAACCGGTAGAAAGCCGCCAAGAGGGACAGATGGCGATAGCAAACCGAGTAGAAACTGTTGTTGGCTCGAAGGAAGATGCCGGCAGCAAAATCATGCGCCATGCCGGGCTCTTGTCCGGGCAATTGCAGCAGCTCAGAACTCGTATGTATCCGCCAAAGTCAGAAAAGACTCTGCGTCCGTTTCTGACCAATGAAGTGTCGAAGCTGACGTCTATACCCGATTCGACCCTGAAGCTGATGTCGACCGAAGGACGTGGTCCGGTTCCCAGCAGGCTGGAGAATAACCATCGCGTCTACACGCTAGCCCAGATCAATGAACTGCGTGAATTGTTCGCGATGCAGAAACCTGCAGACGCCTTGCGATTCCTTCCTCGACGTCGTGCCGGCGAGCACCTCCAGGTTCTTGCGATAGCCAACTTCAAGGGCGGCAGCGCGAAAACGACAACCTGCGTCCACCTTGCCCACTATCTCGCCCTGCATGGGTATCGCGTCCTCGCGCTCGACCTAGACCCGCAGGCATCCTTGTCCGCTTTGTTCGGTGCTCAGCCCGAGGTTGACGTCGGCTCGAATGAAACGATCTATGCCGCTTTGCGTTACGACGATGCCGAACGTCGTCCAATCCGCGAGATAATTCGCAAGACATATTTCGATGGCATCGACCTCATTCCTGGCAATCTTGAAGTCATGGAGTATGAGCACGAAACGCCACGGATATTGGCGAACAAGTCCAGCTCCGGCGCGATCTTCTTTGAGCGACTGAAACTCGCCCTTTCGGAAGTCGAGGCGGACTACGACATCGTGATTCTCGACACTCCGCCGTCGCTCGGCTTTCTGACGTTGAGCGCGATATACGCCGCGACTAGCATGATCATCACGGTCCACCCGGCCATGCTGGACGTCGCGTCAATGAGCCAGTTTCTTCTCATGATGGGCGATCTGATTAGTGTTTTGAACGAGAGCGGCGCTCAGTTGGACCAGGACTTCATTCGGTATCTGGTCACACGGCACGACACAAATGACGCGCCACAGTCGCAAGTCGTTGCGATGCTTCGGCACCTGTTCGGCTCCGATGTACTATTGCCAACCGCCATTGAAAGCACCGCCGTTGAGGCAGCCGGCTTGGCGAAACGTTCAGTATACGAGCTCGAATTGGGGCAGATCGGGCGCGATACTCATAAGCGTGCCCGCGAGGCAGTAGATGCTGTGAACGAGGCGATTGTTCGCCTCGTCAATGACAGCTGGGGGCGGACATGAGTAAATCTCCTCGCAAGTCGATTGTCGCCAGCTTCGGTTTGCTTTCCGCGGAGTTGGAGAGTGATCAGGCTGCGGATCAACAGCAGCCGTCGCAGACCCCTGCCCCGGCTCCCGGCAATCGTGTCGGAGCAGGTGTGATCGGTGCTGCTCATCGAGCGATCGACGACATTCGAACCGAGCGAGATCGCTTGAAGGCTATCGTTGAGTCGGGCGGTGGTGCGGTTCGCGAGTTGGATCCGTCACTCATCGACCCCTCCCCTTATCCGGACAGGCTGCCGGACGATGACGGGGCGAGCTTCGAGGTGTTCAAGCGGTCGATCGAGACTGAGGGGCAAAAGGTTCCGGTCCAAGTCCGCAAACACCCCTCGTCGCCGGGTCGCTATCAGATCATCTACGGGCATCGACGCTGGCTCGCTGCCATGCAGCTTAAGAGGCCTGTTCGCGCGCTCGAAGTCGAGATTTCCGACCTCGACCTGGTTCTCGCACAAGGTATTGAAAACGCGGCGCGCCAAGACCTCACCTGGATCGAGCGCGCGCTATTTGCATCACGAATGGATGATGCGGGGATCAAGCCTCGGCACATATACGCCGCGCTTTCGATCGAAGACGCAGAACTGGCTCGGATGCGGAATGTCTACAGGGTCGTTCCGGCAGATATCATCGAGGCCATTGGGCGGGCTCCAAAGATCGGGCGGCCACGTTGGCTCGATCTTGCCAAGACGGTTGCGGGTGACGCGGGAACGCTCGACGCCTTACGGGCGGCGCTGGATAGAAAAGGCGATGCTGCAGAGACCTCCGATCAGAGGTTTCAGCGTGCATTGAACGCGATCAAGCCGGTATCGACGGGTCGTCGGGAGCCAATCCCGATTGAAGACAAAAGCGGAACGAAGCTCGGCACCCTGTCGATGTCCTCGAAAGAGGTTCGAATTTCGGCTGAGGGCACGCTTGGGATTGAATTTTTGAAGTTTGTTGAGGCGGAGCTCCCAGCGCTGACTGAGCGCTTTGCCCGCCTGCGAGAAAACGAGGAACCCTGACAGTTGTCAGGGTTCGGAAGAAAGGAAGCGCTGCAAAAGAAAAAGGCCCCCAAACGTTGCCGTCGTGGAAGCCTCTCTCAATGTGTGACAACTAGAGAATCGCATTTCCCCGAATCCCAGTCAAGAGTCTTTGGCACCGTAATTTTGGTGAGCGGGTTTCTTTTGCCTTTTTGAAGGTGAAAAAAATGCAGATTGGAAGTGTGACGACGCCCTTTGGGCGACGGCCGATGACGCTTGCCTTGGTGAAGCGGCAAATTGAGGCGAGTGAGATTAAGCCAGGCAAGACGGCGGACAAATGGAAGGTCTTTAGGGACGCCTCCGAAGCAAGGGAGTTGCTTGGGTTGCAGGATCGCAGCCTCGCCGTCCTCGACGCACTCTTGAGCTTTTATCCCGACAACGAATTGCGCCAAGATGCGCAGCTCATCGTTTTTCCGTCCAACGCCCAGTTGACACTTCGGGCGCACGGTATCGCTGGCGCCACGCTTCGCAGACATCTGGCTCTTCTCGTAGAGGCCGGACTGATCGTTCGCAAGGACAGCGCGAATGGGAAGCGCTATGCCCGGAAGGACAAGGCAGGTGAGATCGATAGCGCATTCGGCTTTGATCTGTCACCCTTGCTCATGCGGGTGGATGAGCTTGCAATGATGGCGCAACAAGTCGTTGCCGATCGTTTTGCCCTCCGTCGGGCGAAGGAAAATTTAACGATATGCAGGCGCGACGTTCGAAAGCTCATTTCTGCTGCGATCGAGGAAGGTGCGTCGGGCAACTGGGAAAGCATCGAAGCGATCTACACCGGTCTCGTGGGCAGGATTCCGCGCTCTCCGACGCTCAGTGATGTGAATTCAATCCTGGACGAGATGGAGCTTCTGCAGCAGGAGATCATCAACATCCTGGAAATGCATCAAAAAGATGAAAATGTTAGCACCAATGGTGACCATCATGAGCAGCACATACAGAATTCAAATACCGAATCTTGCTGTGAATTTGAACCTAGCTCTAGGAACGAGCAGGGCGCAAAGGCCGTGAACGATGGTCGGCCAAAGCGGGAGCCAGTCCGGAATTTTCCGCTTGGCATGGTGATGCGGGCTTGCCCCGAGATCTCGATGTATGGGCCGGGCGGTACGATCGACAGCTGGCGCGCAATGATGATTGCAGCGGTGGTCGCCCGATCGATGCTGGGCGTCAGCCCGTCGGCCTATCAAGAGGCATGCGACGTGATGGGGCCGGAAAACGCGGCGACGGCGATCGCTTGCATCCTCGAGCGGGCAGGGCACATCAACGCGCCAGGAGGATATCTCCGAGATTTAACACGCAAGGCGGCACGGGGCGAATTTTCGTTAGGGCCGGTTCTCATGGCGCTGCTAAGAGTTCACGGACAAGGCGAGCGCGCAGTGGGCTAGTTGTTTAGACCCGGCATTTGATGGTGCAATATTTTTCTTGGCATGGAGGGAAGCACTATGGGCCATAGTTCTACACGGGAGCGCCACGACGACAGAGGCAATCCGTCGAGCAATACAAAATAGTGAAGAAGAGCCTGAGAACGCTTTCGAAGCGATACGGGATCAACCAGAAAACCGTGGCGAAATGGAAGAAGCGGACATCGTTGGTCGATCTTCCTACAGGTCCGAAGGACCCGCACTCGACGACCCTTTCCCTCGAAGAAGAGGCCGTTATCGTCGCCTTCCGCCGGCATACGTTGCTACCGCTCGATGATTGCCTCTACGCTCTTCAGCCTACCATCTCACATCTGACGCGTTCGTCGTTGCACAGGTGTTTGCAGCGCCACGGCATTTCACGTCTGCCGGAGGTCGGAGGCGACAAGGAGCCGAAGAAGAAGTTCAAAAGTTATCCGATCGGCTACTTCCACATCGATATTGCCGAGGTGCAGACGGCTGAGGGCAAGCTCTATCTCTTTGTCGCAATTGACCGAACATCCAAGTTCGCGTTCGCAGAGCTCTACAACAAAGCCGACAAGATGAATGCCGCCCAGTTCTTGCGCAATCTGATCGCGGCAGTGCCCTACACCATTCACACCGTTTTGACCGACAATGGCATTCAGTTCACTAACCGAGCTTGTGATCGAAATGCCTTCCAGCACATCTTCGATTGGGTCTGCGACGATCACAGCATCGAGCATCGCCTGACAAAGGTGAAGCATCCCTGGACCAACGGACAGGTCGAGCGGATGAACCGAACGATCAAGGAGGCGACCGTCAAGCGCTTCCACTACGACGATCATGCGCAATTAAAAAAACATCTCGCCGACTTTATCGACGCCTACAATTTCGGGCGCCGGCTCAAGACGCTAAAGGGCCTCACGCCTTACGAGTTCATATGCAAACGATGGACTTTGGAGCCAGATCGATTCATCATCGATCCCATCCATCAAATGCCGGGACTAAACACCTAAGGCCCCCACAGACAAAACCCTGACAGCTGTCAGGGTTTTGGTTAGCGCATTTCGCCCGCTCCTATTGAAGGCAAAGATCCGCGATGCGTGATGGGCTGATACACATGCAGGCCTTCACCGATATGGCAACGGTTCGGAGAAATCGTGAGCGTCGCATTGCAGTCATTTGCTGCGTGGTTCACCTACGAACTTCTGGCGTTACGGGTCGGCGACCCCTTATGAAGCGCTCGTCGCAAAAGCCGAGAAAGGGTCAGGGTCACGGACGTATGATTTACTCCGATACGGCACTCTCGAGGTGGGGGTTCGTGTGAATGAACCAGCGAAAGGACTGGAGCGATACACCGGGATGGTTAGACTAGCTGTTGCATTCGCAAGTAGTGGTATTCCTTGAGTACGCTTCCCGTTGCGAAACTCGCCGGTCGGGAAAGGACGCGGGCGAGTTTCGCGACATCGTTCTGTTCGACTAGGAGCGCAGCCAATTGCCCAATAGAGAGCGATGCCGTAGGGAGTGAGCGAATCCAAATCTGCCTCGATACGTCATCATTCAGATTATTAGCGATGGCCAGGGTCTTTCGCAGCTTTTCGAGCGTTTCGTTTGCCTTCTTCACTCTCTTCTTGGCCGAAGGATCTTTCGCCACCAGCTCGCTATCTGTTAGAGCAGCAGAAAGCTGTGCGAAGACAAATCGATCTTGCAGGGTTCCATAGTCGAAAAGGGTCATGGAAAGACGAATGATCTTCCTGGCGCGGTGCTCCAGAACGAAACCGTCCTCGAAAACAATCCGGCCATGGCTCTCAAGCATGGATTGATGCTGGAGGGCTTGCGCTTGTGAGGCAACGATGCCCTCAAGATAAAGAAGTATCGCGTCGGCTGCGTTGCCCGACATGGCGGTGCGCGTAATGGGTTTGGCTTTGCACTCGATAAATATGATCGTATTGTCATCCTCGAGAACCAGATCGCACTCTCCATCGGCACCGGCCATCTGGTACGATTTAGCTTCTATCGTCGGATGGACATCTCGAAACTTCAGGATTGCGCCGGTGGTTCGCTCGAGGCCCTCACCCGTCAATGCGCCAATTTCATCTTTTGTGAGCACTTTGCGAAGGCCAGCAGCGACGGCCTCGTAGCAGGCAGGGCCAAATGCCGATCGAGTCGGGATAAACACGTCCGCGGTCGAACCTGCCCTGCAGAAAGGCTTGAACATGAGATCTGCTTCGGGTGCTGAGAAGGGAGATACGTAGTTGTTGTTCGGGGTTGGAGCTTGATGCGTCAGGTCACGAAGCAACGCAGACACCGTTTCTGCAGGAAGAACGGACTCCAATGCGCTCTCAGTTAAAACGCCAGGACTGGTTGCTACCTCTCTTATCAGGGCCTCTGATGCGGTTGCTGCGTCCTCCACTCCCCATCCCAACTGACCGCGCAGCCTTGAATCCTGATCGGTGCCAAAGAAGCTACGGAGAAATATGGGAGTAATGAACGGCGTCCATTGCTGCAGCGAAAATAGGTGATCATGCAGCGTCGCGTCAGCGAGCCACTGGTCGATATCCCTAGTCGACACGCTCAACGCCCAAAACTGGCCGTAGCTCTCTATGCCGGTCAGGGCTACAAGATCGCGGGCCAGCGCCACAGCCTGATGCAGGACATCATTATGGTCAGCTACGATGGACGTCAAACCTTCCACGCGGGCCGTCAGCTGCCAGAGAAATCCGAAGGGCACGGAGGATTCTCTTGGGTGCTGTTTTGGATTGCGTGAGTATAGGACTTGGTCGAACTCATAATCATAAAGGCGCCTTGCTAAGCCTTCCAAGAAGGAAAAAGCTTTTGTCCGGCCAACGCTTGTCAATCGCGCAAGGATCTGCTGTGTGACGGTCAGGAAACCGTCCGAATTGCGGTCAATGCCCGTCTCGTCGAGCGAGAAACTGTGGCCGCCATCACGCAAGCGTTGCAGGGCAGCGACCATGTTTTCCGTCTTTGAATCGGGCGTTCTGAAGTTGTTTAAGGCTAACAACCGCCTACCTACATCAAGCGCAATGTGCCATCGTTCGTGGCTTGGTTTGATAAGACCTTGTGAGACAGGAAAGCGCTGCGCGATCTTTTCCAACACGAAGAGCAGCGCGCCGTCTCTCCCCGTGAGGGCGTTTGACAATGCTGCGTAGCGGATAAGCTTTCGCAGGTCGGCCACTGAAAAGGGGCTTCCGTCGTCCAAAAGAACTTTTGCTAGCATTGCGTTAAGTTGCTCCTCCTCGTCACGAAACGCGACGGCAGGTGGAGGAAGCTCGGTTCTTCCTGGATTGTCCCATGCCGCTTCAAGGTAGAGGACAAAATCTCGGAAATTATTGGATTCGGACATCGGGCAACCCTATCAAAGTTTATGTAGCCGAAATTCTATTACCCTACTCCTAATTGCAAGGCGTCTTAGCTGCGGCCGATTACGTGCCTCGAATAATAGGCAATCTGCATTCAGGCAGCTGCCCACTGCCGGCCAGCGTGATTGAAATAGCTTGAGGCTTGCAGCACTTGTCGATGCAGCGTCTCCTCGATCGCCTACGGGAGGAGGAAAAGCCACGATTGGCGGCACCGTGATCATCCGGCCCGCAATCCATTAGGGGAAAACTCCCCGCGATCCAGGCTAGCGGTTTCCACCCGCGGCTTGATCGTCGTTTGGCATTTTGGGCTGGAGTTTGCTGTATCGTAACAATTGTCCCGATATGAATCGGCATTTAGCGGTTTCGCGAGAGTCGATCATGTCTGGTGTGAATGAGGATCAAATCAGGGATTATTTGATCGACAATTTGGATCTGGTGGAACCAAACCTGAAATTTCTAGGTAAGGAACACCACCTCAGGAACCCAAATGGCTCAGACGGATTCCTCGATATATTCGCGGTCGCACCGGGAGGTGAGTATGTAATCATTGAGATCAAACGGACGCGAAGTGCATCGCGCGATGCAGTGCATGAACTGATCAAATATGCCGCACTTCTTCGACACAAGCTTCTAGTCAAGGAGCGGGAATACCGCTTTATCCTTCTATCTGTGGACTGGGTGGATCTGCATGTCCCGTTTTCCGAGTGGATGCGGAACTGCCCCTATGACGTTTCGGCTGGACGAATTGTGCTGGGGCAAAATAAACTTCCGGCTCGCATCGAAAAGGTTGTTTCGAATCCGCGTGTTCTCAATCGTCGCATTGCTCGAAGGCACTACATGTGGCGGTTTGGGTCTCAACCGGACATCGACCGAGCCATAAAGCTCATCGCAAAGCACATGAACACCAGCGGTGTCGAAGATTTCATTCTGATTTTTTCCAAAATACCCGCCGATGACATGCACTACCTATACTTTGCTCAGCAACAAAACTCGAAGGAGTTCTATCTGAACGATCTCGAGAGACGACTTTCGCGAGCGGCGTTTCGAGAAGTCAAGGATGACGTAGAGGGTCACGTCCTCCAAATCGATCAAGAGGCTGTCGCAGCTGATAGGATGTACGAACCTGGTTTCGAACTTGTCCATTCGAGATTGAGATCGATCAGCTCTACGATCTCGTACCCGGAGCGGGCAGGCGAATGGTTCACGCCTGATCGTATTAGCGAGGCCGAGATCAGGCGTTACGGCAGGTTCATCGATGTATCGATGACTGACGCGGAGCTGATCAAAGAACTCGTTGTAACGGATTCGTTCAATGATCTCGATATTGTTGCCACGACCGAATCGAATGCACAGATGGGAGAGCTGGCCGCATCTGTGAAGCGTGCGCTTCAATTTAACAACGAGTGGCATGCGACCCTGCGTGAGCTCTTCGAATACGCGAGTGCAGGTGGACCGGCGGTGATACGCCTTCAAATCTACAGCAATGACGATATTCTCCGCGTTCTGGCAGCGGAGTACTACGAGGCTAGCCTCTACACCCCTGCACTCCAATGTGAGATCGAGTTTGTGACCCGCCGCGAGGTGTTCCAGGGCTTCCTGGAATGGGATGGAGCACCGGTAGACGTTCGATCCGTCATACGTCGTCACTTCGGAGATCACGCGCGCGACTATGCTTCGGAGAAATTTTGGGGCTCGCACCGACCACGGAACATGGATGTCATGTCGGATCTTGGCCTGCGCTATTCGATCGGAAAGACCTCCGAAAGAAGTTTCCATCGCGTTCGCCTGCAAGGCAAAGAAATGGTCGTACAATCAGCAAAGGAAGGGCTTCCGGATTTTGTCACATATGCCCAGGAGGCCGTCGCCGAATTGGCGCAGTTTTTTGATGAGACCGACACCGGGTTTGAAAACGCCATCGCAGGTTACCACTATCAGAAAATAGTTCAGGCTGAGGCCTTTCTCAAACAGGTCATATCGGCCACTCGCGCGACAAAAACGGACAAGTTTTGGCTTGGTCAACTACCAGCCGGGTGTGACTACTGTGGTCGCCCATTTGCACACCTAAGGTATATGGCTGACGGATCATTCAAAAGAGAACCTTCTGGCAACTGGTGTGCGGCTTGTTTGGTGGACAAAACCCGCTCAAGCGGCGGGTTTACCGGCGAGATTTACTTCGCAACGAGCAAGGGCTGGCAGTTGGTAGAGACTGACCAGTTTTCGGCCGTCATCGCGTAACTCAGCCCCGGGTTGGAATCATAGACTGTTGGTCTGGACGCGCAACGACTCAAGTCACGCATAGTCAAGACGAGGCGGCTAAACTCGGTCGACCAACGCTGCCTCTTCGCATAATCCGGCTTAGGCCTTGGAGGCAGCAGAATGAACTTCTTAAACCCGTCCAAGCCCGTCGGACGGATGTTTCGTCATCCCATTATGCGAGTCGCCCGCCCACTTCGCCGCGTCGCGTTGTTGTAGTAGCTGGACGCTTGCTGAAGCGACCGGTGCCTCGACTGCTCCATCGCCTCGGGTAACGGGATGCCGCGGTTGGCTGCTTCCGTCAGATACCCCGACCGTAATCCATGCGCCGAAAACTCCCCCACCTCCAATCGGGCCATTTCGACGCGCAACTTGACGATATCATTGACCGCCTTCGGATCGAGCGCCCGGCGAGACACATTGCCCCAGCGATCGATCGCCCGGAACACACTGCCGCCGTCGATCTTGGCGGCGGCCAGCCAGGCATGCAGCGCCTCCACCGGCCGGCCGGTCAGATAGACGACCTCGTCCTGGCCGGCGCCGGAATTTTTGGTGCGGCCGAGGTGGATGGAGAGCGAGGGGAGGGGGCTTCCATCCTCGACAGTCACCGGCGGCTCGATCGTTAGCTGTTCTTTCCGCAGGCCGGCCACCTCGCTGCGCCGGCGGCCGCCGGAGCCGAAGGCGACCATCAGTATGGCCCGGTCGCGCAGATCGCGCAGGCTGTCGCCGCTGCAGGTCGCCAGCAGTTTGGCCAAAACATCGCCGGTGACCGCCTTGGCGCTCTTGCGGCGGCGCGTCCGGGGGACGGCGCGCACGGCGAGACGAATGGCGGATTTCAAAGTCGGGGAGGCGAAGGCGCCGTCGAGGCCGCGCCACTTGGTCAGCGTCGACCAGTTGGCGAGCCGTCGTCCGACGGTCGCCGGCGCATGCGGCCCGGCCGACCGGAGAAAGCCCCCGTCTCGCAAGGACTGGTCCACCTCGGGCGGCATGCCGTGCTGGGGATCGCTTTCGCGCCGCGTCGGATCCCAGAGATGATGGGCGACGAACTTCAGCAGCAGCGCTTCCGGTGCCGGCCAGGGCAGCGGACTTTCGGTCGCCGCTAAGCACCAGGCCTCGAGGTAAGCGAAATCGGACGTCAGCGCCCGAAGCGTGTTGGCACCCATGCCTTCGTTGACCAGATGTTTGAGCGTCTCGACGTCCTGGTCGGACAGGATTTCGGCGAGTTTGTCGCGCCGGTCGATCGGCAGCACCGCGGCAATGGTGTCGAGGGTTTCGGCCCGCCGGGCGATCGCGTCTGGTGCCGTGTTCGCAGCAAGAATGTCCAAAATGCCTCCTGAGGCGCGAAAACCGGGTGTCAGCACGGCCGCATTGGCCCTCCATTGATACCGTTTTCGCTGATTTGCGGCGTTATAGCAATCACTTCCGATAAGCAGTACTTATCGGAAGTGAGGCGTCGTCTCAACGATGTCGACCAGTGACGGATGCTAACTCCGCAATAGCGTCCGTTTAACAAATCATTTACCATGAATTCAATGCGTTATGATTTGTCCAAAATCCTCATGACCAGCCTTCAGCGACCGGTTGCTGACGCGACCTGTTGGTGCGGCTCGACGAGCGCATCGCCCGTTCACCGGTCGGGCAAGGCTGGATCGAACGATCGCACTATACCGACGCCTGCGCCTCGCTGTGGATCGATGGTGAACTCGTCCACTTGGAAGACCTCGTCCTCCATGACGCCACCCGCGATATTCGCACACCCACCCATGAGCTGACCATCGCCCGCGACGTGCTGCGCACCCGCCGGCGGGTTGCCGGCCAATCTCCTGATTGGGCGCTCTCTGCCGACGGCATCCGCTCGCTGCGCCAGGCGTGGCCTGGACCATCTTTGGGTGGCGGTGGCGAGGTTGAAAGGGAAGCCGACGTGGAGCCTGCTCCGGTTCGGGAAGGGGAGGGGGACGATGCCGACGGTGGCGAAAAAGCCGGGCCGAGCCGAGATCCGCGAACGCAATGCGTTGGTCTATGATCTCGACTGGGACGAGGATGCCCGGCTCGACGAATGGCGCGGGGTGCTCCGCCAGGCCGAACACCTGCCGGTGGTGCTGCAGGCGATTGTCGCCCTCGATGCCTGGAACGAGTTTTCCGTCCTTCAGCACGCGCCCTGGCTCGGCCGGCTGTTTTGCGCCTCAATCCTGCGCCAGGCCGGCATCACCACCGGCGCCCATCTGGCCGCCATTAACCTCGGCCTCAAAACCATTCCCGTCGATCGGCGCCGCCATCGCGACCGGGAAACTCGAATGCTCGCCATCGCGCGAGGTCTTTTGGCGGCGGCCGAGATCGGCATGAAAGAGCATGACCGGCTGGTGCTGGCGAAGACTATGATGGACCGAAAGCTGGACGGGCGCCGGACGTCTTCAAAGCTGCCGGAGCTGGTCGAGCTCGTCATGGCAAAGCCGCTCGTGTCGGCCGGGATGGTGGCGAAGACGCTCGACGTCACGCCGCAGGCGGCGCGGCGGATTGTTTTGGAGCTGGGCTTGCGTGAGATGACGGGCAGGGGGAGGTTTCGAGCGTGGGGGATTTCGTAGCGAAGTGGCTAAACGAAATAACCTCCACATTGAGCCGATGAATCGAATCAACTCAGTTGATCCTGATGGTAGCGTAGGACAGGGATGACAAGTCTACTTTCAGCTCGTCCGTGAAATGCATCTCATATGCATTCGCATCGTATCCCACGAACCGCACGCCTCTTGCCCGTAAGCTTCGAAACACGCGGCAAACTGCCGATATGAAGAGAGGTATAACGTTGAAATAGAGCTGTTTGTCAGGGTAGCCCTCTCGCCGTGCCTTCGAGAAAAATTCGCTGAAGCTGAGGTCAGCTTTCAATTGTCCCAGAAGCTTGCTTCTGTTCAAAGCACTCATTTTGCCTTCTAGAGCAGGTGAATTTTGACTGGGGTCGAGGCGAAACAGGAAATCTTCGGCCTTGTAGAGTTGGCGTCCGACATGTGCCTCGCCTACCAAGGTGTGGCTCGCGATCAAAAATTCGGCGCCGCTGAACCGATGGGGGCCTCCATCCTGCGCCATCGTATTGTTCCAGCTGGAGAACAGTTCGTGATCTCTGTGATGGATCGCATTTCTAAGCATTAAAATAAGCGCGGTGTCGGCATGATCAAAATAATTGAAAACCGCTCGATCTACGTCATAAACGCTGTGAAAAGCTTCTAGCTTCGCCTCGAATGCGCGATCGAGATTATCGATGGCTTCCTCTAGGTCTACTTTTTTTAGCTCGTTGAACCTGGCATTCGCTTCTGCGTAGATACGCATTGAATTGGCAAGCTTAGCGACGGCACGTTCAGTAATCTTCATCTTTGCTTCTGTGTTCATAGGCGGTCAGCTTGGGGAAAGGCAGCCCAGGCGCTCGACAGGCAATCGATCGCCTGCTCAGTATCCGAGTACGCACAACTATACCATCTGTACAGACACGGATGCAAAGGGCCAGGATTCAAAATGAAAAAGGAGTACAACCCACCCCTCGTGTTGGAGTTCGTGTGATGCCTTTGATACAAACGCCGGTTCTCAGAATTAGACCATTGCTAGCCCGTCGAAGGGTAAAGCGGGCTTCCGCCATTTTGCTTTTCAAGAAAGTCGAAACAACTGGCAGCGTCGGGATCGCTCATATCGATCCCGTATTCTTCTCCAAAGATCGCCAGAAAGAAGAACAGCCTCTTGTCTTCCGTGTAGACGAAGTCGAATTCGTGAAGGACCTCGTAGACATCGGAGTTCTCACGGAACAGTGCGTCATGCGCGTAGAGCCGGCGGCGGGAGTAACCCCACGTCGACGGTTGTTCACCGATCCTCACATACCGCCGGACGGGATCGAGCGCTTCCATCCCTAGAAGTTCCTGCCGCCACGGCCACCTCGCCAAAGACATCGATGCCCTGATGCCATGGCCTATGACGCCCGCATCAAAGCCTCACAATGAGCTCGTCAGATACTATTCGGTGAGCTCACATCCAGCCCTCAGCCAGCACTACCCAGTAGCGGAAACTGAAAAATCAATGGGGCGTGGACGGCGCATACGGCGCAGCGCACGTCTTGGTGCTCAGCAGGATTGGCACTGCCGCATGTCCGACACTACGTGCAGCACCTCCTCGATCCACTCCGCCGCGCCTTCGGAAAACCACATGAAGCTAAATTCCGTCGATGCACTCGAGCGCAGAAAAAAGGCAGGCCCTAATCAACCCGAGGACAAATACTCACAATTTCCGCGATGCGCCGGTTCTTCTTCTGGCCTAAACTCGCTTGCCAAATGGATTTTCGCACGAGTCAGGTTGTGGTAGTCACGATCGAAAGCGAATCCGATGATTGTTCAGGTGCCGGCGGTAAACGATGAGTTATTCTGCATTTTTTCTCGCCACGCACTGGGGACGCGCACACGGCGGTATCAACGTCTTCAATCAGGACCTTGCCAAGGCGGTAGCCGCGGAGCTGGGCTCGACCGGGTTGTGCCACTGTCTCGTGATGGGGCCGAGGGCAAGCTCGGTCGAGGATCAGGTTATTGTCGAAACAGGAGAGGAACTCGGGTGCCCGGAGGCCATCGCGAACCGTATCCACGCGGCACTTGCGGCTTCTAATAACTTACAGAACGACGTCATTGTAGTCGGACATGACGTGCATACAGGTTTCCTGGCAATCGATACCGTTGGCTATCTGAGGGGGCTTAAGCTTCCGACGGTCCGATCTGCTGTAATCAAGCATATGCATTACAAGCAGTACGACCTACAGAAAGGGCTTTCCCTCGAAGAGCGAGGGGAGAAGGAAGCTCGGCAGACTGAATTGGCTGATCGTGCGGACCTCGTCCTGGCGGTTGGGCCACTTCTCGCTGAGAGCTCTTATGGCGCAACTGGCAAAAAGCGCGTAAGCATGCTCATCCCCGGTGTGCCGCCGTTAGAGCCCGCCATGGAAAATAACGAACCGGCTTGGCAGATCTTTATGAGCGGCCGTCTCGGCCAGCAGGACGACCGGGTTAAGAACGCGCAGCTAGCAATTTCTGCGGTTGCCATTGCTTATCGAAAGGCGAAAGAGGTCCATCAGGGCAGGGATAGCCGTTTTCTAAATCGAGGTTGCTTGACGTTGTTCGGAGCTGGTCCCGAAGCAGCCGAGCCGGCAAACCTCTCTGAGTATGGCGAGCACATCTCACTCGATCCGGTTTCGTACACAGCTGATGCGGGACGTCTATTTAAGACACTCGCGAATTCTCATTTCGCCTTGATGCCATCTTGGCACGAGGGCTTTGGGCTTTCCGGTTGGGAAGCTCTCAGTCTCGGCGTACCACTGATCTGTTCCAGCCATTCCGGCCTCTTCCAGTTCTTGAAGGCCAACGTTTGGGGCGGAAATGTCGGTGTTAGCAGCGAGGGGGTGGTTGAAATTTCCCTCACGGGCGAAAAGGCCGTCGATGCTGAGACCATGAGCAAAGCTATCCTTGGCCTCACTGGGAACTATAGCCGACGCAAGCATGGTGCCATGGAACTCGCATCGTTCTTGAGAGCGCACTATACATGGTCAGCCTGCGCGAAAGCATTCGCGAGCGCGTGCGATTGGCCACTTGCGACATCAGTCGCATGGCAGGAAAGACAGGCAGTCGCCAAGATCACCCTGCAGGATCCTGAAACTGAAGACGGGCTCATACGCCAAGCGGAGGAAATCGTCGCGAACGGCTTGGTCTATGCCGAGTGGGAGCGCGTTTGTACCGCCCTCAACATACTTAGTGCGCGAGGAAAGATCGAACACGGAGTAGTCGGGCTTGAAGCTCTTGCATATCTCGACCAATTGTCGCTGACGCTTGATACAATGCTGGAAAGTCAACGGGGAGTGACCTTCTCCCTGCGCAGCTCGGGGGAACTGGATGTCATCTGGCGCTTCCTGGCGGCCGCGTCAAGCGTGTCGGGATCGATCAACGATTTTATCAATCTCGTAAGGCCTAATGTTTGGCGGCAGATTTGCAGCGATGGTTTCCTGCTACGGGAATTCTTTTTCTACCTCTGCAGATTTGACAACGACTTCCAGTCCCACGACTATGAGGTGACCACAAAAATCGAGGAGGTCATTCGACGGGGACTGGCGGATGGCGATTTTCAGACACGGCTTGCCCGGTTGGGCCTTAAGCATTCAGTTTTGCTAGACGTGTTGAGACAGAGCGATTACTACAGCCAGTTGCCTAGGTTCGCCGCCGTAATAACTGCCTTTCAGGCTCAGCAGCTGGATTTTGCAGAAGTCGAACCTGAGCACTTTGCTACGTTCCTGTGGCTAGCAAGCGAAAGCGCCCTTCAAGGGATATACTCCCCTGACTTCACGCTGGACTTCATCAGGGAGGCGCTCGGAACCGGTTCAATTCCTAGACGTTGGCGAGGCGATAAGCGCTTCCCGGTGGCGGCAATGCTGAGTGCCCTGCCGGTCGACAAAGCGCTTCGCGTGCTTGGGGCATTCTCAACCGATGAAGACGAGACTATTCGCTGGGCGTGCGTCGATGTAGCGTTCTCGCGCTCGTTTCGCTCGCGTGTCGAGGCTACGTATAAGAGCCGACCGTTCATAGCCGGTACGAACCTGACAACGCGTCTGGGCGAAATTATTGACTCCGCTGTACGCTACGATGGATCTCATCCGTGGCTTCAGCGCGAGTTCATTAGGCTCTATCACGAGGAGGTTAAGCAAGGTTGGCGCGGCGGCTTCACGCCTTTCACTTTGAATGACTTTCCGAGGTCGCGTGAGCTGCTGGGCGCGAGTTTTTATCGGACGACGGACAAAGCTCGACCGAAGCTGCACCCGGAAGTCGAAGATGTTCGAAAAGCCGCAGCTGCAGATGTGAGGCGAATCTTGCTCGTGCTACCGCCGATCGAGATCGCAGGTAGCGCCGAACGAAAAAATGCATCTCGCACCACCACGCCCCCGTTGGGCCTCGGTCTCATTGCGAGCGCGCTCAGTCGTGCCGGACATTTTGTCGAGATTGCCGACTGTCATCGCTTTCCATCACTGACCAAAGAGTTAGCGGATCGAGCGGGCGAGTTCGATTGGGTAGGGTTCAATGTTGTTTTGAGCACCGTAAAGTCCACTCAGCAAATCGTTGCCGACATCAAGGCTCGATCCCCCGATGTCATGATTGCCATAGGCGGACCGGCAGCAAATCTTGGCGTCTGGCAAACTTCGGTTTCAGGAGCAGGCCAAGCTGACTGGGATTTCATTGTCAGGGGAAATGCGGAGCAGAATTTCGTCGATCTGGTGGCTCTGACGGGTAGTGCAGGCGCGTGGCCGGAAATCGCCGACGTAATCGCAAATCCAAAGAATCAACGACTCTTAGACACCCACTGCGAGAAATGGCACTTTTATCCTAAAGCAATCGAGAACGCTTTGCCGGACGCCTGGGAACCGATTGCGATGCTCGACAGGCGCGTCTTCCGAGGTCCAGATGGCGCTTACGAGCCAGCGCCCACCCGCAAGAAGAATCGCACCTATAAAGAAGCGCACGTCGTCATGTCGCGAGGCTGCGAATGGAAGTGTACTTTTTGCACCGAACGCAGGAATCTAAGCGGGGGCGAAAGAAGGCGCTCCACCGGATCTGTACTGAGTGAACTGATGGCGTTGGCACAAGAGCATCAAGACCTGCGTATCCAGTTCATCGACGACAATCTTCTGCCCCAGATCGCCGCTCGACCTCCTGACAGTGAGCTTGCCGTGTTGCACGATCTCAAATGGGCAAAGGACTTCCTGGCGGGTCTTGTCGACGTTCGTGAAGGCGCGCCCTGCGGCTTTGGTTGGCGGGGCATCTTCCGCTTTGAGGATTTCATCGAATATGAGAAGCAGGTTCCCGACTTTATCGGCCAACTTGTTAGATCGGGCTGTAGCATGTTGGCCTTCGGGATCGAACATGGCAATGAGACGCAGCGGAAAAAGCTGAAAGCAAACAAGACTTCGACGGCACTCAGTAATGACGACATATGTGCATTGATTCTACGCCTCAAAGCCGCAGGAATTAAGACTAAAGGGTACTTCATCCTCGGTGGGCAACATGACAGCGCCGAGAGCGCCAACGAAACAATTGCGTTCGCTCTGCGGTCAGGTGTCAGCCTCGCTTATTTTGCGATCTACAAGGATTTTGTTGACGCGGCTTCGAAGCTCCGAAGCAGTCCCTTGACTGATCGTAGAGAAGTGGAAGCCTACCTCAGCTACAAGCAGCTCTCGCAAGATCTCGATGGTATTTTCTTACCTGCTGAGAACTCCCGCGACCCATCTCCTGCTGAAATGTCCGACAGCAGTGACCTTGCCCCGTTGAAATAATCCATTTTGAAGTAAGCTCTGGCCCATTGAGAGGACC